>CAVPUZ010000007.1:0-545683 GCA_963709055.1 uncultured Acidobacteriaceae bacterium | reverse complement strand
TGCAGCAGAAGGTCGCCGCTTGTGACGAAGCCTCCTTGCTTGACGGGAAGCGAGTACACGATGCCATCAAAAGGTGCCCGCACGTTCGATTTCGCCAGAGTATCCTGCGCAGCGTCGAAGGCCGCCTGCGCCTCACTGCGTTGGGCTTGAACGCGAGCCACTTCCGCGTTGGAATAGCGCTTCGTCTGTTTTTGCTTCAAGAAGTCGAGTTGGGCATCGGCGCGCGCCAAAGTGTTTTCCGCATCCCTGACTTCTCCATCGGAGGCTGCGCCCTCCTGCTTGAGTTTCTTCAGGGCGTCCAGATTGCGCTGGGCCGAATCGCGGTCGGTGCTGGCTTTAACGAGTTGAACGTCGAGGTTCAGCACCTCTTCCTGATTGCCTCCCCGTTCGATGGCAGCGAGATCGGCCTGGGCGGTTTTTAGTTGCGTCTGGGCGCGAGCGGCCTTCGCAACGGCATCGGCGTCATCGAGAACAACCAGCAGTTGGCCCTTTTTGACAGAGGCGCCTTCTTTGATAAGAACACGCTGCACGCTGGTGGAGAGCGGGGCATGCGCCTCGAAATTGTTGACCGGCTCTATCTTTCCGTTGGTGGAGATCACACTGCGAATTTTGCCTCGTTCGACCTCGGCGGTGCGGATCGGAACGGAATCGTCGCGGCGGGAGACAAATGCAGCCAGGATAACGACCCCGGCGAGGACAATGAGCGCCGTCGTCCACCAACGCCGAAATGGGCGTTCCGAACTGTTTCCATTCAATGGCATGCAGAGGAAAGCGCAAGCTTCAATGTATCATCCGCGCGCCGCTGGAAGCCGCGTAAAAGCATCATTGTGGGCTTATCTGGTTAGATGCGCCGGGGCAGGAATTTGCGTCAGTTTTGGATAACGAAGAAGAGGCAGGGTGTCGGCTCTCAGGTGTCAGGTTTCAGGAAAAGCCCATGGCTTGAAGGTCCTGAGACCTGACACCTGAGACCTGAGACCTGACACCTGAGACCTGAGGGCTCCGATACAATGACTCATGCCGAAACCGCGCCGCTATACCGATGAGCATGCGAGTGCGGGGCTTGATCACCACTTTCCGGAAATCGAAACCTGGCCCAACCAGTTTCCTGGCTACGAAATCATGGTTGATGACCCAGAGTTTACTTCGGTGTGCCCGAAGACCGGCCTGCCCGATTTTGGCACAATCACCATCCGCTACCAGCCTGATCGCCGGTGTCTTGAGTTGAAATCGCTGAAAGAGTATTTGCAGGCGTATCGCAACCTGGGCATCTTCCAGGAGAACATCGTGAACCAGGTGCTGGAGGATGTGGTGCGATGGGCGAAGCCGGTGTGGGCTGAGGTGAAAGGCGACTTCCGGCCGCGCGGGGGGATTTCGACGGTGGTGGTGGCAAAGTGGCCGAGAGAAAAGCGACGGCAGAAGTGAGAGGTCGGATTGCAGAGGTGAAAACGGTTTTTAGTTCTGCAATCTGTCCTCTGACTCCTGCATTTATCGGGCCCGCCGCTCGTGGCTTGATTCGTTCGATCTCGGCGGCATTTTCAGATTTCACGCGGCTTAGTTCGTACGCGCTCTGCAAGTTCAGCCAGAAATGTTCGGTCGTTCCAAAGAAGCGGGATAGACGGAGGGCTGTATCGGCGCTGATGCCGCGCCGCTCAAGAGCGATGTCGTTCACGCGAGGAGCTGGCACGTGCAGCTGCTTGGCCAACTCGTAAACGGACATGCCGATTGGTTTCAGAAACTCCTCGCGCAGGATTTCGCCGGGATGGACTCTCCAGTTCGGGATTCCTTTTCTAACGGTGCTCAACGGTAATATCTCCTAATGATAGTCTGTGATCTCAACGTCGTAGGCATCGTGCTGATGCCAGACGAAACAAATCCTGTACTGGTCGTTGATTCGGATGCTGTGCTGCCCGCGACGATCCCCACGCAGTTTTTCCAGGCGGTTGCCGGGAGGGAGTCGCAGGTCATCAAGTTCAAGCGCAGCGTCCAACATCGCGAGTTTCCGCCGGGTTGAGCCTGCCGGGAGCGTGCCCTTCGTTTCGCCGGTTCTCCAGATTTCCGCCGTATTCCTGTTGGCGAAAGTCTTGATCACCGCTCCATAGTAACGGACGCCGTTAATAATGTCAACCGTTATTATGAATCAAATGCCGGTCACCCCATGCTATATTCGCTCGATCCGTGCCTTCCAAACTTCATCCTCGCACCGCGCTGATCGTGTTGACCGCGCTGAACCTGCTTAACTACGTGGATCGCAACGTGCTGTTCGCGGTTCAGCCGCTGGTGCAGGATGAGTTTCACGTGACCAAGACCCAGATCGGCTATCTCACCAGCGCGTTTCTAGGCTTCTACATGGTGGCCGCGCCCTTCGTGGGCCCGCTTGCTGACCGCTATTCCCGCAAGCTCATCATCGTGCTGGGCGCGATTTTCTGGAGCGGCCTTACATTGCTGACTGCGGTCACACACACCTACACCGAGTTGCTGATTCGCCATACGCTGGTCGGCATCGGGGAGGCCACGTTCGTCACGATCGCGCCAACCTTCGTCGCCGATCTTTTCGCGGAAGACAAACGCGGGCGGATTTTGGGAATCTTTTATCTGGCGCTTCCCGTAGGCTCGGCCGCAGGCTATCTGTTAGGGGGATATCTTTCGCCGCATTATGGTTGGCGTTTCCCCTTTTATATCGCGGCCGCGCCAGGGTTTTTGTTGGCACTGGCGGTGTCGTTTCTGAGGGAACCGGAGCGCGGCCAGTTCGACTCGCTGAAGGAGACTCCGGAACGCGGCACAGTTCTGGGCCTGGCGCGCAATCCGGCGTTCCTGACGGCGACGCTCGGGATGGCCGCCATGACATTTTCGCTGGGCGGCATCCAGGTGTGGATGCCCCAGTTTCTCTACAGCGAGCGCCACTACTCTCTAGAGGCAGCCAATCTGATATTTGGCATCATCATCGTGGTGGATGGAATTCTGGCCTCGCTCGCAGGCGGTTGGCTGGGAGACTATCTGTTGCCGCGCATGAAGAGTTCCTATTATCTGGTCTCGGCGGCGAGCATGGGACTGGGAGTTCCCGTGATGATTGTGGCGCTGTTTGCGCGAGGCAGGATGATGGTGCCCGCGATTGCGGTCGCTGCGTTCCTTCTGCTGCTGAATACCTCGCCGCTGAATGCTGCACTGCTCAATTCGGTCGGCGCTCATATTCGCGCGACGGCAATTGCGGTGAATATTTTCGTCATTCACATTCTCGGAGACGTGCCTTCACCGACCATGATGGGATGGGTCGCCGACAAACGATCGCTCCAGGCCGCATTTATTCTGCCGGTAATCGCGATGGTCATTTCTTCCGGAATCCTTTTTTACGGAATGCGCTTTGCGCCCGCATTGCGCATCGCGGGTGAGGGGGGCGCATCGCCAGAGCCAGAGGGGGCATCTTCCCTGAGATGAGCTGGCAGATTTTTCACTGGATTGCAGGCAGCATTCTGGCTCTGGCATGGGCTTCGCGAGTTGTCGAGGCTGCCATCGGAATGCCTCGGATCGCCGATGTTGCCCGGCCGGAATGGGACCGGAGGCCCGCGACTCAGCCTCGGGTCAGCATCATCGTGCCGGCGCGCAATGAGGAGCAGGATATTGGCGCGACGCTCAGCGCGCTGCTTGCGCTCGACTACTCCAATTACGAGATCATCGCGGTCGATGACCGATCCACGGATGAAACCGGCGCGCTCATGGAAGAAGTGGCCGCTAGTTCGGCTGCCCATGGTTTGCTGCACGTGGTGCATGTTGCAGAACTGCCGCCCGGCTGGATGGGCAAAACGCACGCAATGTGGACGGCCGCCGCTCAGGCGACTGGCGATTGGCTGCTTTTTACCGATGCCGATGTGCTCTTCAAGGCTGATTCGGTGCGCCGTGTGATGGCCTATGCCGAAGCGGAAAAGGCCGATCACGTTGTGCTCTTTCCGCGCATGATTATGAAACGTCCCGGTGAGCGCATGATGATCGCATTCTTTCAGGCGCTGTTTGTCTTTGGCCACCGTCCGTGGAAGGTTGCCGATCCGGGCGCGCAGGACCACATGGGAGTGGGCGCATTCAATATGATTCGGCGCATGGTGTATGAGTCGGTCGGCACATATCGGGCGTTGCGCATGGAAGTGCTGGACGACATGAAACTCGGCAAGGTTGTAAAGAATGCCGGGTACGCGCAGCGCAATGTGTTCGGCGAAGACCTGATTTCGCTGCGCTGGGCGAAAGGCGCGTTCGGCATTGTCAACAATCTCACAAAGAACTTTTTTGCGGTGCTCTCTTTTCAGTGGCCGCGGACGGTAGCCTCAGTTCTCGGTCTGGCATTCCTTAATCTGGGGCCGTTTCTCGGCGTCTGGCTGGCGCATGGGTGGGCGCGGTTGCCTTATGCCGTCGCGCTCGTGTCGCTCTTTGGGATCTATTGGGGAATGGCTCGCCTGTCGGACGTGGCGCCTTATTATTTCCTCCTGCACCCCGTGAGCACGACGCTGTTCATGTATACGCTGGTGCGCTCCATGGTGCTGACGATTCGCCAGGGCGGCATTGTCTGGCGGGGGACGAAGTATCCGCTGGAAGAATTGCGGCGGGGAATGGTGTGAAGGCTGTCAGCGAAACGGGTTTACGATCCGCACGCCATCGATCTCTCTTGTATCCTGCATATCTTCCGACAGGAGCACGGTGCAGCCCGCCTGCTTGGCTGAGCGAAGCACCAGCCCATCCCAGAAAGAGAAGCCGTGAAGACGATGAAGGTCAATGGCGGCGAGAATGTCTCCGACATCGGGAGCGGCAACGTCGAACTCGGCGAGTAGCTCAACCTTCCGGCGCGCAATCTGCGGATCAACGTGCAGCTTCCGGGTGATCGTAACAAAATACTCTTGAAGGACTTGAAGAGAGACAACGCCGGTGCGCGCCAGGCGGTGCGCGGCTACCAGGCCGAGGACGATTTGCTGTTTGGCAGGCACCGACTTGTCGTCGGTGTAGATGAGAACATTGGTGTCGAGAAAGCTACGAGCGCTCATCAATCTTGCCGGCTATGAATCTCATCGCGATTGAAGCGCCAGCCGCGTGAGTCCCCACGGCCCGAGAGACGCTGGAATTCTTCGATGCTGCGCTCGGGATCATCTCCGCCAGCCAGGTTTTGCAGATAATCGCGAATTAGTTGATTGAGGCTCTTGCCGACGGCGTTGGCCTTTTTGCGCGCCTTGGCGACAAGTTGCTCGTCGACGGACAGAGTCAGATTCATAGGCACAGTATACGTGCACACGTATTATGTGTCAACAATGGGTAAAAACGGCGAGTTTACGGTTCTTCTGGATCTTCCAGCGGAATCGGCCGGCTTTGCCTGGTGTGCTTTGCCTTTTTGGCTTTGGGAAGCCTGGGCGAGCCGGCGCTGTAGTGGCCCTGGCGCTCCACGTCGTAGTCCTCGGCAGTGGCAGTCAGCATAGCGGCGCCTTTGCCGCCCAGCTGCTGTGGGCGGCTCAGGATGATCTCTGCGCGCTCGTCGTATTCTTCGATCCTTCCCTTGATGGCAACCACTCGTCCCTGGAGTTGCCGGACGTCGCCAACTTTCTTGAGATCGCCCGCAAAGACGATCACCGTGAAGGGACACGACCGGTAATCGGCGCAGAAGTCGAGGAAGGTAACGCCGTTGTTGCCCTCTTCCACGCTGCAGCACGGTCCCGCTGACGCAGTTCGTCTTCCCCACGTGCTTGCCGCTTCTGCAATCGTTAGGCAGTTCTGGGGCGAGGAATCGTCCCCTGAAGAATTGTTTTCTGAGGAGTTGCCTGGCCAGGAGTTCTTCGATGGGCGATTGCCCGCACCAGCAAACCGCACTTGCGGCAAGCAAACTTCCAGCGAGAAGAAACTGGGCAGGAAGACGCATAAAGCCGAGCCGCGAACCAGCGCGAAACCCAGCTTGATTGTAGGGTGAGCAGGAGCAGTTCTGCGGTGCACGGAGGCGGAAATTTTGGCGAACGCCTTCCCGAAAAGGGAACGGCAGAGCCAGAGGTCGACCTCTGACCCTGCCGAATTTCCGATGACTGCACGACGCGCGTCGGGACTACTTGTTGAAGGATTTCACGGCGCCTGCTTCATCGTCCTTCACGTCGAAGACGGTGTAGAGTTTGGTGATCTGGAGCAGGTCGTGCACCTTCTTGGTGAGGTTGAGCAGTTTGAGTTCGCCGCCCTGGTTCTTGGCGGTCGTGTAGGCGCTGACGAGTTCGCCGATGCCGGAGCTGTCGATATAGTTGACGTCGCCGAGGTTCAACAGGATCTTTTTCTGCCCCTTGGAAAGCAGATCGCGCACCGTATCCCGCAGAACAACGCTGCCTTCGCCGAGCGTGATTCGGCCGCTGAGGTCGACAATGGTGACGCCATCCACCTGACGAGTACTGGACTTCATGGTCACTGGGGAGCCTCCTTGGAATCCACGGTTGCCGTGGACGTGCTTAATCATTTTAAGTTCGGTGCCCGTTTGGGAGGGGTGGATTTCCACCACATCCATGAACGAGCGAATCAGGAAAATGCCCCGGCCCGAGGTCTTCATCAGGTTTTCCGGAGCTAACGGATCCGGAATCTTCCCCGCATCCAGCCCCTTACCCTGATCGCGAATGACGATGACAAGGTCGCTGGCGTGTCCGCTCAAATGCGAGCGTCACTTTCTTATTCGGGTCGTAGGCATTGCCATGCAAAACTGCGTTTACGGCAGCCTCTCGCACCGCCATGGAGATCTTCATGACCTCCTCGTCGTCAAAACCCGCCTCGGCCGCCATCCGGCCGGCGGTTTCTTCGGCGTTATTCACTGTCTCCAGCGTCGAATCGAGCGTATAGGAGACTCGGTCTTCGGACATAGAGCGAACGGTTCCCTGAGTCGGCATTCGCCACGCTTAATGATATTGACACCGCGGCCAGCGCGCTAGTCCGGCAGTGATCGACGGGCGAATTCAGAAGTGTGCCTGTAGCGTAAGGAAAAGTCAACGTGAGGGTGCCAAGCCCATCCGGGAACCATGCTTCGGCCTTCGGTGCGGCGTCAGTACGACATCTGGATTCGACAATTTTGCCGATAAACTTCGCATTCATCTGGCTTCCGCTGGAACAGTTTTGTATTCTCATGACCATGAGCAATCTTGCTCTGAGCGAATTGTTGGGCTCGACAGTGTACGACTCGTCGGGCGCGGCCGGGGCCGAGTGCGCGAGGTGGCGCTCGCTCCCGCAGGAAGACCGCGGCAGATCGCCCTGCTCTCGTAAGTCTTCCAATCCGGCAATCGCGCTGCCGTTAGCTGCGGTTTTCGCCATCAATGGAGGTGTTTGGGCCGCCACCTCGGCTGGAGCTGGGTACTGGCCGACGGAGCCGAAGGCCTGCTGCTGCTGTGCCGCGACCTGCTCGATCAGCAAATCATCGACGTTCACGGCCGCAAAGTTGTTCGCGTCAACGACGTGGACTTTCATCAGGAGACGGCGCAACAGCCATCCCTTGCTCAAAGTTGGCGGCGTCGACGTCGGCGCACGCGGCGCGGTTCGGCGGCTGCTCAAGGGCGTGGTTCCGATGCGGCCGCGCTGCGCGCTCTGCTGCAGCGCAGTCCCGACGCGCGATCATCCCCTGGGACTTCGTGGACGTTATTGAAACTGATCCTGCGCGGCGGGTGAAGCTGAAAATCTCGCACGAGCGGCTGGCCAGGCTGCATCCCGCCGACATCGCCGACATCGTCGAAGACCTGGCTCCCGACGAACGCGAAGCCGTATTTGAAACCCTCGACGAGGACGTCGCCGCCGAGGCCCTGGAAGAAGTCGATCCCAAGGTGCAAAAGTCCATTGTCGAGTCGCTCGATTCACGACCGCGCGGCCGACATCGTCGAGGAGATGGATCCCGACGCCGCTGCCGACCTGCTGGCCGACCTGTCCGAAGATCGCACCGAGGAAATCCTGCTGGAGATGGCAGCCCGCAAGAGCGCAAGGAAGTCATCCGACCTGCTCGAGTTCAGGGAAAACACCGCCGCCGGCCGCATGAACACCGAATACCTCGCGCTGCCGGTGGCGTCGACCACCACACGATGCGATCGAGGCCCTGCGCAACTTTCGAAGGTGGCATCGAGACCGTGAGCACCATCTATCTGATCGATTCGCACGGAACGCTGGCCGGCGCCGTGCCCCTGGCCAAGATCGTGCTGGCCCGCCCAACCCCTTGCTCGCCCTGACCCAGGAACCGCTGATCTCCTGCCACGCCGGCGCCAAGGAAAAAGAAGTCGCCGAGCTTTCGACAAATACAACCTGCTGACCCTGCCGGTGGTCGACGACCACAACAACTCACGGGCGTGATTACTTCCGACGACATCATCAGCCTGCTGCGGCGAAGCTGTAACGTCTGACCTTCCTGGTTATTGCGGCTGGCAGCGCAGTACCTTCTCAACTTTTCCTGTTCAGATTCCGCTGCGGCTCCATTTATTCTGATCCATCGTTTGCGCAATTTCGACTATGCCGGCGAACTGTGCGCATGAAATTTCTGAGACGCTGGAAAACCCGGATCCTGCTGTTCTTCGCCGTCGTCGGACCCGGGTTCATTACCGCGAACGTCGACAACGATGCCAACGGCATCTACACCTACTCGGCTGCCGGCGCGCAGTTCGGCCACCTGCTGCTGTGGACCATGATTCCCATCACGCTGGCGCTGATCGTGGTGCAGGAAATGTGCGCCCGCATGGGCGCGGTTACCGGCAAGGGCCTGAGCGATCTGATCCGCGAAGAATTCGGCTTGCGCATCACGTTCTTCATGATGATCGGCATTCTGATCACCAACTTCGGCAACGTGGTCGGCGAATTTGCCGGCATCGCCGGCAGCCTGGAACTGTTCGGCCTCTCGAAATACATCACCGTGCCGATCTGCGCGGTGATCGTGTGGCTGATCGTGGTCAAGGGCCAGTACAAGAGCGTGGAGAAGGTCTTTCTGGCGGCTTCGTTCTTCTACGTGACCTACATTTTCGCCGGCTTTTTTGCCAAGCCGGCGTGGATTGAGGCGCTGATGGCCACCGTAAAGCCGCCGCCGCGCGCAGCCTTCATGCAGGACCGGCTATCTCTACATGGTGATCGGCGTGGTCGGCACCACGATCGCGCCCTGGATGCAGTTCTACCTGCAATCCTCGATCGTGGAGAAAGGCGTCACCACGCGGCAATACAAGGCTTCGCAGATTGGACGTGATCGCGGGCTGCATCTTCACCGACGTTGTGGCCTGGTTCATCATCGTGGCCTGCGCCGCCACGCTTTACGTTCATGGCTACCACGACATTCGCGACGCCGCCGACGCCGCCCAGGCCCTGCGTCCCCTGGCGGGAGATTACGCCTACATCCTGTTTGCGCTGGGACTTGTTCAACGCTTCGCTGTTCGCCGCTTCCATCCTGCCGCTTTCGACCGCCTATACCGTTTGCGAAGGACTGGGGTTCGAGTCCGGCGTGGGGAAGAAGTTCGCGAAGCGCCGGTGTTCTACTGGCTGTACACCGTGCTGATCGTGGCCGGCGCGGCGCGTGATTCTGATTCCCGACCTGCCGCTGGTGAAGATCTCGTTCTGTCCCAGGTGGTGAACGGAGTGGTGCTGCCCTTCGTGCTGATCTTCATGCTGCTGCTGATGAACAAGAAAGAGTTGATGGGCGAGTATGTGAACACGCCGACTGTTCAACATCGTCGCCTGGACGACGACCGTGATCATGATCGTTTTGACTGTATTGCTGGTGTGTGGGACCCTGCACGGAGCGCGTGAGCGGGCTAGGGACTGCGCGAATCGGATTTCAGCGAGTCTTAGATGCATTTTTCCCGCGGCCAGATCCTCTGACCAGCGTCGGTCGGCTTCGAGGAAGTCGAAGTTCGAGCAGTTCTGCCCGCGTTACCCACCGGATTTCGCGAAAGATCCGGTTCTCAATCTCGCCCTGGTACTCGCGCACCACGAAGAACGCAGTTCGACCGAGCCGCCGCTCGGATACTCGTGGTGAATGCGGGCCACCTCGTCGCCGATGGTCGCTTGGATTCCGAGTTCTTCTTCCAACTCGCGGCGCAAAGCATCGCGAGGCTGCTCGCCCTCTTCGATCTTGCCGCCGGGAAACTCCCATTTCAGCGGCATGGCCTGGTGGCGCGTCCGCTGGCACGCGAGGATCCGGTCATCTTTCACGATCAGAGCAGCGACGACGCGCTTCATGGATGTTCCAGGATTACAGGATCAGCTGAGTTCGTTGACCGGTTCGCGCTTCCAGTCGCTTGCCGACGAGTTCGAGCGCAATATTCGACGAGTTCGCGATCTTCGCTGCCGAAAGCCGCGGGAAAGTGGCTGTCGATATCGAGTTCGCCGGCAACCTTGCCGTGCACGAAAACGGGCACGACGATCTCCGATTTGGTTTCGAGCGAGCAAGCCAGGTAACGGGGATCTTTCGCCACATCATCGACCACGACGGTCTTGCCCGACGAGGCCGCCGCGCCACAGATTCCCTGATGCAGCGGAATGCGCGTGTGCGGCGTCATCGCTCCCTGGTAGTGGCCCAGCACCAGCACCGGCGGGTTGGCGCCGGGCTCCAGCATGTAGAAGCCCACCCAGTTGTATTTCAGCATCTGTTCGTTCAGCAGGACGGTGATGTCCTTCATCAGTTGATCTGCCGAGCGCGCTTCAGCCTGCAAGCGGTCCACCGCCTTGCGCGCTTCGAGCGTGCTTCTCGGATTTCGAGGTCGGTGGTCATGATGATCAATCCTAAACCAATCGGCTCTTGATGCTGTGATGTTAACCGGTGATGCTGACGGCAAAACTTCCGTAATCGGCCGCAGTCCCCGGGGTGCGTGCCCGTCGTGGCGGAACACCTCGGGATGAATTGCCGCCGCCAGCGCATGTAAGCCTGCGACCAGCGTAGGCGCGGGAGTGTTCAGAAGTTCGTCGGAAATGCAATACACCTGCGAGTTCCTGCGCCGCGGTCGTGCCCGACCATCCTCGCTCGCGGACGATTTTCTCCAGCGGCACGCGATCTCCCGCTCCGCACCACGCGGCGATGATGACTTCCGGATCCTGCCGAGCGACCTCTTCGGCAGAACACTGCGCGCCGGGCTTGCCCAGGAACTCACCGCCCGCCGCCTGCACAATCTCCGCCACCCACGGCTTGCGATGCGATGATCGGCTTGCCCCACTCCTCGCAGAAGACGCGCTTTCTGGGCAGGCTCGCGGTCTTGCGGCGCACCGATCTCGATTTCCGCCTGCATTTCGGACGAATGACTTGATCGCCGCGCTCAGCCGGCGCCGGCACAGGCAGCGATCGTTGCGATATCGGTGTAGATGTCATCGAGCGTGCGCGGAGCCAGCCCAGAAATCGAACGCCCGCCTTGAGTATTTCCGCCACCGCGGCTTGCTGGTAGGGAACGGCCGCGATCACCAAGTCAGGCTTGGCCGCGAGGATCTCGCTGGCCTTGGCGCTCCACGAGTCGGCAATGACCAGCCGGCTGCTGACATCGAGCTTGCGGCACGACGTCAGCACAGTATTTCGTGCACGCGACCACGCGGTCCAATGCTCCCACACTGGCCAGGATGACGGTGGCGCTCGGCTGCAGGCAGGCTATCCGTTGGGGCGCGTGTGAGTCGGACATTTCCATATTGTAGAGGAGAAGTCAGTAGCGGAGCTGCCTCGGGCTACACCCGATGCGGATGTGGCGTCAGCAATCGAGTCGCAGATACAACGCGCCGGGGCTAGCCCATTGGACGAGATGGCTCCCGTTACAATTGCTGTGTACTCTCCGGAACTCTTGGACCATTTTCAGAATCCGCGAAATGCCGGCGAGATTGAAACGCCCGACGCGACCGCGCGCCTGGAGAATCCGGCGTGCGGCGACGTTCTGGAACTCACTCTGAAGTTGGAAGGGAATCGCATCGCCGACATCCGATTTCGGGCGAAGGGCTGCGTCCCGTCGATGGCGTGCGGGTCGGCTATCACCGAGCTGGCAAAGGGCTTAGGCATAGAGGCCGCGCGTGAGATCAAAAGGGAAGACCTGTTGCGGAAGGTCGGTGGGCTGCCGGAGGCCTCCAGTCACGCAGGCATTCTTGCGATGGACGCTCTGCAGGCGCTTTTGCAAATGCACTGAGCTTTGGAATCGGCGTGCGAAAGAAAGTTTTGATAAGCGACACCGATTGAAGTGCTGGAGACGAATAGACCGCGAAGGCAGCCAGCGTGAGAGAACTCCGCCGACTCATTCCCCACCACCGGTCTTCGCCGCAGCCAACGCAGCTTTCACGCGCGCGGGAGTAAATGGCGCTTGCCGGAGGCGCGCCCCGGTGGCATCGAAAATTGCATTGCCGATGGCCGCCGCAACCACCGTGATTGCCGCCTCGCCCGCTCCCGTCGCGGGCACACCTGTCGGGTTAAGCAAAACAATTTCAATCTTGGGCACATTCATCCCGAGATATAAACTGGTGTAACTCTCCCAATCAGTTGAGGTAACTCGCCTGTCGTCCCAGGTGACTTCCTCGACCAAGGCGCGGCTCATGCCCTGCAGTATGCCGCCTTCGCTTTGATTGCGGAGCCCATCGGGATTGGAGATCGGTCCGCAATCTACCGCCGCCACGAATCTACGCGGCTCGACCAAGCCACTCTCTCGGTTCACAGTAACGTCAGCGACCAGCGCGACCCAGCCATTATCGCCTTCGTAGACCACGCAAGCCACTCCGCGGCCGTTCGAAATGCCTGATTTGCCGGCAGAGGGGTTGGGTGAGGTGCGACTCTCCCATTTCGCGTCTGCCGCCGCCGATCTGAGCACCGCGATCAGACGCTCGTCTCGCAGATGCCGCAGCCGGAAATTAACCGGATCGGCATGCGCGCGCGCCGCAAGTTCGTCCATAAAGCACTCGTGCGCGAACGTGTTCTGCACTCGCGCCGGCGACCGCAATGGTCCGGTGAAGAACGGCGAGGCTACGGTGTGCGAGAGAACCCGTTCGCTTTTCACCGTCCCAGCTCCGCCACACTTCTCGCCAACGCAACCACGCACATAGGATGGGGCCAGATTGCTGCGGTTGCGCAGTTCACCCGCAGGTTCCGAAGCTGCCCGCGGAGTCAACGGTTCCGGCGCATACCCCAATAATTCACCGGTAATGACGTTGCCGGGACGATCGTATCCGGGCCTGCCGCCTTTCGACGGCATCCAGCTTTCGCAGCTCCAGGCAATGATCTTGCCGCCGTCCAGCGCGGCACGCTGATCGACCACGGCTGCGGAGCCGAAATTCTCCCACGCCATTTCATCTTCACGCGAGAGCTGGACGCGTACCGGTTTCCCGACCGACTGAGACATCAGTGCCGCATCGAAGGTGGCCGTATCAGCTCCGTTCAACCCGTAACATCCCGATCCCCGCACGAATATGACGCGAACGCTATCGAGCGGCAGTCCCAGTATTTTCGCGACCACGCTCCGGGTGGGATAAACCGATTGCGTCGGCGACCATATCGTTGCCCGGTCCTTCTTCACATCTGCTACCGCACACGAGGTCCCTAGCGATCCGTGCATTTGATACGGATACGCATAACTCGCTTTCACCACCGCTCCTGCCCCTCGCAGTTGCTGCTCGACATCTTTTGAATCGACGATCAGAACATCGCGCGACGGCTGTTTTCTCATATTTTCGTAGAACATCTTCTGCGGCGGTAGTCCTGGACCTTGTTTCCACGTCACCTTCAACTCGCGCGCAGCCTGGACGGCTTGCGCTTGTTTCTCGGCGACCACCCCGATGAAATTGTTGCGCACCACGACTGCGACCACGCCCGCAATATGACGGGCAGAACTTTCATCCACCTTGGCGACCGTGGCGCCCACCTCCGGCGGGCGCACCACCCGTCCATGCAACATTCCCGGCAGGCGCACGTTGTGCACAAACTCGAACTGCCCGGTCACGAGCGCCACTCTGTCGAGCGATGGAACGGGCTTGCCGAGGACGGTCCACTCTGCCGGAGTTCTGCGCTTGGCCGCCGCGTTCAGCGGCATATTGAATCGTCGGTTGCCGATCAATTCTTCATAACTAACGCGGCGCCCTGCTTTGTCGGTGATGACGCCATCTTTTACCGTAAGTTCGCCAGTACTCTTGCCGAAGCGCTGGGCCGCCATTCCGACGAGAGCTTCTCGCGCGCTGGCTGCGGCCTGGGCAAGATTGGCATGATTGAAATTGGTAGGCGTGGACTGGCTGCCCGAGGTCGTGCCTTCGTCCGGACAAACGGAAGTGTCACACTGGATCAGCCGCACGCGGCCGAGCGGGACCGCCAGCTCCTCCGCCACCAGTTGCGTTTGTGCCGTGAACATGCCTTGTCCGAAATCACACTTGCCCGCATATGCCGTGACCGTCCCATCGGCGCCGACCGCAATCCAGGAGTCGAGTTTCGAAGGATCGATATGCGACGGGTGGGCGTCGAATGGCCCCTGCGCGGCGCTATAGCGCGATGCGAGCGGAGCCATACTGAAACTGACCACCAGCACGCCGGAAGCTTTCACGAACTCACGACGCGAGACGTTCATGCTTTCCTCGTTTGCGCATACTTGCGGATCGCTCGCAACATGCGGATGTGAGTGAAGCACCGGCACATTACGCCTCCGAGAGCTTCCCGCATCTCCTCATCGCCGGCATCCGGTTTATTGTCGAGGACAACCTTTGCCGTCAGAATCACCCCGCTCAGACAGAAGCCGCACTGCGCAGCGCCTTCCTCAATAAAAGCTTGCTGGATCGGGTGGGGTTTCTCTGGCGTACCGAGACCTTCAAGAGTCGTGACCTCATCTTGACCAACCGCGCTCACGGGCATCACGCAAGAGCGCACGGCCTGGCGGCGCAGGATGACCGTGCACGCTCCACACTGGGCCATTCCACAGCCGAACTTCGGACCGTGTAAGCCAAGCTCGTCGGCCAGAACGAACAGCAGCGGGGTTGACGGATCGACATCGACTGCGTGCCGAAGACCGTTAACTGTTAGTGAGATTTTACTCATCCCAATTCCCCTGATGTCATTGCGTTCTCTCCGTTCGCTACAGGTCTTGGATGCTGCTGTTCGAACAGAGGATGGTGAGCAGGATCAATCGAGACATAGGCCAAGACCATATGCGCTCCGGCGAGCCGAAGTTAGCGGTCGAGGTCCTGGATCTCACATAGATTCTTAGGCAACTTAAGCACGTAGCCGACTCTGCGAATCGTGTGGATTAGCGGCCGTTAAGCATCATGGTCCACCTTGCTGCGCAAACGATCTAAACCCCGACTTCAGCCTGGTTTCGCCAAATCACGTCAACGGTTGGAACGCCTCCGCTAATTTCAAGGTCAACCGTCGGGCTGGAATCGTTGCTGATTTTTCTGGTTTCTCCCCAGAGTTTTCTACCCTGAGTGCGGCGGTTGCACTCAGGGAACGACGCTCAACGGAACTTCTTATACTTTTCTTTTTGGGTCACAGTTATCGTTATCGCGTGGACGGTTCGACCCTTTTGCGCACTTCCTGCTTGGAGACGGCCATCTATCTCCCACATCACAAGCAGCCCCGCAGAAATCCGGGGCTGGTTTCTTCGCCATAGACCTGATCTTACTTGCCCGTGCCAGTGAGATATGATGTTTGTGGGCTGTTGCTCACACTATCGCTGACGCTCAACTGGCCCGTCCTCGTCCCGATCGCGGTTGGCGTGAACCTGACGCCGACTGTGCACTTACTCCTGGCCGCCAGGCTCGTCCCACAAGTGGTTGCCGACACCGCAAAGTCTCCGGTCGTCGAAATTGAGATGCCGGTTAACGCGACGGGTTGATTATTGGTTAAGGTGAACGTCTTCGCCGCGCTCGTCGTACCCGCCCGCTGCGCCGCATACGTGGTGCTGGCCGGAGTCAACGCCGTATTCACAATCGCCGTGCCCGACAGTGATACCGTTTGCGGAGTTATACCAGCGCTGGCGCTCACGCTTAGCTGTCCAGTTCGCGTTCCGATTGCAGCCGGCGTGAACGTTACGCTGATGCTGCACTTGCCTTTGGCTCCCAGGCTCGGCCCACAAGTGGTTGCCGACACCGCAAAGTCTCCGGTCGTCGAAATTGAGATGCCGGTTAACGCGACGGGTTGATTATTGGCCAAAGTGAACGTTTTCGCCGCGCTGGCCGTGCCCACGGCTTGAGCGGCATAGGTTGCGCTGACTGGGGCCAACGTGGCATCCGCGATGCCCGTGCCTGCAAGCGCCACCGCCTGCGGGCTGCCGTCGGCATTGTCGGTGAAGCTAAGAGTGTCGGTTACAGCGCCGAGTTGTGAAGGCTTGAACGTCATACTGACCTTGCACGTCTTGCCGACGGCCAGAGTAACTGCACACGTGTTGCCTGAAATTGTGAAGTGGGTGCCTAGCATAACGGCGATGCTGCCAATGCTCAGTGTCGCAGTGCCGATGTTCTTTAGCATCACCGTCCTGGCTACACTGGTGTTGTTCACGGCCTCATTGCCGAAACTCTCCGAGGATGGAGAGAGGGTGACCGTGGTCGTCGGTGTGAGATTGATGGTATAGGTTTCAGGCGCATAGTAGCTTTGCTGATATCCGGTCTCCGTAGCGTAGGCCAGAATCGTTGTGACTCCGCTGTCGGTAAGGGGGATGGGGGACGTGTAGGGCACGAAGCCATTCGTGTTGACAGTTCCCGAGGCCAAGTAATAGATGGTTGATCCGGGAATAGACTCACTGAGCGTGATCGTTACATGGTGTTTCCCTGTTGACTGTAAGTCCCTTTAAAAAAAAGCCGGTATCGCCCCCGAAAAGTTGCCCACCAATTAGCATGACGACGCCAGCTCCCAGTCACGGCTAAGAGGTGACAGCGGGGAAGTAATTCACGTCCAAATTGCGCCTTCGAAGACCGCTCAACATTGACCTCCCAACATTGACCGCTCAACATCGACCGCTTAACTGCAGGGCACCATACCGGAGGCGCCGAGGCCGAGGGCCGGCTCTACGACATATCGCCTGGATGTCGTCCCCGGTTGGCACCGCTGGTACCTGTTACCATCGTTCGTTGCCCGTCCAGCGCGGCAAAACCTATAATTTTATATTCCCATCGGTTACGAGGAGTTGATGCCAGAGGCTGCGGGCACGTCCCCAATTCGCCTGTCGCAAGAGCTGACGATCTTTCACGACGTCGCCAAGGCGTTGACCTCGTCACTCAATCTGGATTCCATCCTGCAGACCATCATGGAAAAGATGGCGGAGTATTTTCGCCCGGACACGTGGTCTCTACTGATGGTGGACGAAGAAAAAGATGAGCTGTATTTTGCCATCGCAGTGGGCGCGGCCGCCGAGGTGCTGGCGAAGGCCAGGCTCAAACTGGGGGAGGGAATTGCGGGGTGGGTGGCCAAGCATGGACAGCCGCTCATTGTGCCGGATGTGAAGGCGGATACCCGTTTCTCATCGCGGCTGGATGAGATGACGCAGTTACAGACGCGCTCGGTGATCTGTGTGCCGCTGCGGTCGAAGCACCGCGTGCTGGGCGTGATCCAACTGATCAATGCGAACGTCGGGCTGAGCGAGCAGGAGATGTTTTTTCTGCAGGCCTTGTGCGACTATGCCGCGATCTCGATTGAAAATGCGCGGTCGGTCGAGAAGATTCAGGAACTGACGATCACCGACGATTGCACGGGTTTGTTCAATGCGCGGCATCTTTATAAGACGCTCGAGACGGAGGTCTACCGGTCGGCGCGCTTTGGCTACCAGTTCAGCGTGATCTTCATCGATCTCGACCACTTCAAAGCGGTCAACGATACTCATGGCCACCTGGTGGGAAGCCGATTGCTGGCCGAAATTGGATATCTTATTAAAGCGCAACTGCGGCTGATCGATTTTGCCTTCCGCTATGGCGGAGACGAATTTGTGGTGCTGCTGCCGCAAACCAGCAAGGATCAGGCGGTGGTGGTGGCGCGCCGTTTGCAGGACTCAATGCGCACGGGAAATTTCTGCACCGAGCAGGGATTGAACCTGAATGTGCGCGCCAGCATGGGACTGGCGACCTTTCCACACGATGCGCAGACGCCGCACGACATCATCCGGCAAGCCGACGAGATGATGTACGTGGTGAAGAACACAACGCGAGACAATATTGGAGTGGCGTCGCGGGGCATGGTGGAGACGTAGCGTAGCTGTCAGCTGTCAGTTTTCAGCTCTCAGACAACCGTGGTTGCTCGAAACAGGTTTGCCGTGGACTGTCGCGGTGAAAGCGTTAGCGAAGGGTACGCCTCGCTGCGCTCGGCGGGGCGGACGAATGCGTCCGCTCCTACATCGCGTGCGGTAACGCTGTCCTTGCGACAGGCCGCTAGCCGCTACTTGTGGGGGCCTTCCGTCAGATCGAGACCAGCGGGACGCCGGCCGTCCGGGCAGCACGCCGTAAGTGGTTGTCCAAAGTGGCGAGCGGAAGTGCTCGGCGCAACGCCAGTTCCAGGTAGGCGGCGTCATATTCGGTGAGATGTCTCTGGCGGGCGACCGCCGGGATTTGATCGAATGCGCGGGCCAAATCCGCAGGCTCGACGAGGATAGGAAGACGCCGAATGTCACTCAAGTGCGACATCACTTTCGCCTCAGAAATACGCTTGCGCCATTCGGCAACCACGAGAGCGTTGGCCACTTCGAGAGGCCAGATTGGGGGCGCGATTGCCTCGGAGCCTGTCCTGAGCAAGTCCAGAATGCCGTCCGAAAAATCGCTGGACTCGTCTTCGAAACACCAAGCCACTGCTATCGACGCATCCAGCACAAACGTTCTAGCGACGCCCTTCATTAATCAATGACCTGATCGAGATTTTTCCAAGCCTCGCACCTTTGCGCGTCTCTCGAATGCTACGCACGATCTTGTTGAGATCGGGGCGCTCCTCGGAGACGGTTGCAGGCACGAGCTTGGCGACCGGGATGCCCCGCCGAGTGATCTGAATCACCTCTCCTTTTGAGGCTCTGGTCAGAAGCTGGTTGAGATGTGTTTTGGCTTCAAAGGCGCCAACAGTTGTCATGGCCGTTTTCCTGCAAACTAGTTTACCAACTAGTTGACTATTAGGCAAACCGCATGAGTTTCTTTATTGTTTCTCACGCTTCTGCAGGTCTTTAGGCGCGTCAGCTTTCGGGGGTTCCGGCGCCTCCGGCTTAATGGCAAAGGAATTGGCGGGGGCATTTGGATTTACGCCGAAATCCCACACGTACATATTGATCGAGTCTTTCCCCAGCATTTCGGCAACGGCGTATTCCCCATTGGGCAAAGGATCGATGGGCGTGAGCTTGATCCAGCCTCCGGTCATGGGAGTCGCGGTGGTGGGCACGAAGCGCTCGTCGGTTTTGGACTTGCCGGTGACGCTGGTCTTTACGGCTCCAGCCTGGCGTTTGTTGCCTTTCGACTCGACGCGAATGATTTTGAATTCTTCGGTGGGTGGGAGGGGCGGCGGCTCGCCCGGAGCCGAGGCCGTGGCGGGTGCGCCCGGTCCGGTATCGAAGTTGATGTAGAGCGATGGAACGGCGGTGTGCGACTGGACTTTGGCGTGGGCATCGGGCAGTTCGATGGTCTGTTTCGCGCCGGCCAGGGGATTGATTGCGGACCGCAGGATATTCGACTTCAGGCTGCGATTCAGATCGCTGCCGGACTGCTGGATCTCAGCCAGCTGCGGCTGGTTCTGGTAGGTATCGAGGAGAAATACGCCGCCCTCATCGGAGAGCCGCAAACCTGGAGCGACCTGGGGCGAGCGGGCTTCTGCGGCCTGGCGCTCGGCTTCGAGTTCCTTGTCGAGTTCGACGGCCTCGGGAATGGGAGCGCCCGTGACCCGGCCTTCTTCATATTTCTTCGTGGCATCCCAGTCGACCATTGATTTCGGAACTTCTTCCCACTCGCCGCGTTCGGCGCTGAAGTAGCGGACGCGGTCTCCGTGAATTTCATACTTCGTTACGGACTGGTAGGAGCCGTCTTTGAGGATGAGGCGGCTGGCGAGGGTCTGGGCGGAGAGGGGGCGAGCGGTGAAACAAATGGACGCGACTGCGACTACTGCCATCAAGAGTGAGCCAGTCTTGCCAGTCGCAGATTTCATGCTTAACAACATTATCGGGCTTTTGGCCCCCATCTCAAAGCTTTGATCAACGACTGCGGTAAAGAGTTTCAAGAGCCAAGTTGCTGCCGGAGAGTTTTGGGCTTGACAATTCTGTAATGTCTGATATAACAGAAATGACTGATATGACGCAATTGACCGAAGTAAAGAAACGATTCATCCTGCACTGGGGCGAAATGGGCGCTCGTTGGGGAATCAACCGGACGGTTGCACAGACCCATGCCCTCCTACACATCACGGCTGCTCCTTTAACGGCGGAGGAGATTGCCTCGTTATTGGATGTGGCCCGTTCGAATGTCAGTACAAGTATCCGCGAGCTAGAAGGGTGGGGGTTGGTCCGGACGGTGCACGAACTCGGCGACCGGCGACAGCATTTCGAGTCGGTCAAAGACGTTTGGGAGATGTTCCGGATCATCGTGGATCAGCGGAAAAAACGGGAAATCGATCCCACGATTGACCTGCTTCGCCTTTGTATTTCCGAACTTCACGGTGGAAACGCGGAGGACGCTTACACGAGGCAGAGGCTCCAGGAGATCTATGAATTTTTCAGCGACGTGGATTTGCTCTATAGGGACATTTACCGGTTTCCGGTCACCACATTGAAAGCTCTGGTGAAGGCGCGAGGGACGGTTCGAAAGCTGCTCTCCATGAAAACCGGCCGATAGCGATCTTTGATTGGAATCTTGCATTTAGAGGAAGGACATGTCGACAATCATTTTTTTAGCTGGGCTCGCGGTAACTATGATCATCGCTCTCGCGATCGTGGCCTATTTGCGAGGCCCCCTTTTCAGCATTCTGGTCGAACTCTGTGGAACCAGGGAACGGGCTGCGTTCTGGGTCGCGTTTTCCAACGTGACCCTGGCCCTTGTTCCCTTGATCTTCGCGATGCAATACACCCCCGAGGTGAGGCCAGGGACTAGTTTGGTTTTTGAGGTCGCGGCTCAGTTGAAATGGGCATTGGCAGGTTTACTGAGCGCAGTAGTGTTTCTCGGTTGGGTGCTTAGCAGATTCATTCGGCGGCAGGTCGTGCGAGGCACCCATCAGTCAGAGGCGGCGTGATTCCGAACAACGTGCACAGGAGGCGGCCATGGAGCACCCAAACAGAGAGGTGAATGTTGTAACCGGGGCATTCGGTTTTACGGGTAGCTATATCGCACGTAGATTGCTGGCCCTCGGCGAGAGCGTACGCACGCTGACAAACCATGCTCGTAAGAACGCGGCGTTTGAGCAATCTGCTCTGGATTTTCAGGATCCGCGGGGACTAGCACGGAGCATGGCGGGAGCGACCGTTCTCTATAACACTTATTGGGTCCGCTTCGCTTACGGGAACACCGATCACGCGAAGGCTGTCGAAAACACGCGAAGGCTGATTCGCGCTGCTGAGGAAGCCGGCGTGAAGAGAATTGTTCACGTCAGTATTACGAATCCTTCTTCCGATTCGCCGTCACCATATTTCAAGGGGAAGGCGGAGGTCGAGGACGCGATCCGATCCTCTTCGTTATCCTATTCAATTCTGCGGCCGGCGGTTGTGTTTGGGAGAGAAGATATCCTGATCAATAACATTGCATGGTTGCTGCGGAAGTTCCCGGTGTTTGCCATTCCGGGCGCGGGGGACTACGAGTTGCAGCCCATTTTCGTGGAGGATCTGGCGGAACTCGCAGTGGCCGCCGGGCATAGCGAAGAGAATGTTGTGATGGATGCCGTAGGTCCGGAAACTTACACGTATGCTGATTTGGTGCAACTGATCCGCACCACAGTCCGGGGCCGCAGCCGGGTCTTTCACCTTTCGCCCTCGCTTGTGTGGATGGCGGCACGCCTTTTGGGCTGGCTGGTTCACGATGTGGTATTGACGAGAGATGAAGTGAGCGGGCTGATGGCGAACCTGCTTGTGTCCAATGAGGCCCCAACGGGCACGGCAAGCCTACGGGACTGGCTTCGGGACAATGCGGAAAGTGTCGGTACGCGGTATGCGTCAGAACTCGAGCGACACTACGATCAGGGGCGACCCAAGCGGCTCGAGGTTCTTACTGCCTGTTGAGGGTAAAGAATCCCATTCGTTCGGCGGTAGTGGAATCCCACGTTTCGAAAAGCGCGAAACCCTTCGACAAGCTCAGGGCAGGCCGTGGGGCACCCTCGGTTCGAACTGAGGGCTGAAAGCTGACGTCTGAAAGCGGCCTCTTTTTCCACATTCCCATCGTGAAAGAGTTCTGGCATAATTGATTGTGCACCCCAACCTGCACAAACTTTCAATCAAAAATAAAGCGAGGAACGGATGTCGGCAAAGTACATCTTTGTGACGGGCGGAGTTGTGTCTTCTCTGGGTAAGGGACTGGCGGCGGCTTCGATTGGGTGCCTGCTTGAAAGCCGCGGGCTCAAGGTCAACCTGATGAAGTTTGATCCGTATCTCAACGTCGATCCGGGAACGATGTCTCCGTTTCAGCATGGGGAAGTTTTCGTGACCGACGATGGAGCGGAGACCGATCTCGATCTCGGGCACTACGAGCGCTTCACGCACGCCAAACTTTCTCGCGACAACAACTGGACTACCGGGCGGCTTTACGAGCAGATCATCGCCAAGGAACGGCGCGGAGATTATCTCGGTAAAACCGTGCAGGTGATTCCGCACGTCACCAACGAAATCAAGGCGGCGGCGAAGAAGTGCGCGCAGGATGTGGACGTGCTGATCGTCGAAATTGGCGGGACGGTGGGCGACATCGAGTCGCTGCCGTTTATCGAAGCAATCCGCCAGATGCGGCAGGAATCCGGGCGCGAGAATACTTTGTTTGTGCATGTGACACTGGTTCCGTTTATTGCGGCGGCACAGGAATTGAAAACCAAGCCTACGCAGCACTCGGTGAAGGAACTGCTTAGCGTCGGAATTCAGCCGGACATTTTGCTTTGCCGCACGGACCGGTTTCTCTCAAAAGATATCAAGGGAAAGATTGCATTGTTCTGCAACGTGGAGGAAGAGGCCGTCATCACCGCCAAAGACGTGGCGTCGATTTATGAAGTGCCGATCGTGTTCGCGCATGAAGAGGTCGATACGCTGGCGATGCGCTATCTGCACCTGGAGGCGAAGGAGCGCGATCTTTCGAAGTGGAAGGATCTGGTGCACCGGGTCTATAACCCGAAGGATGTGGTGAAAATCGGCATCGTCGGGAAGTATGTGGAGTATGAGGATTCGTATAAGTCGCTGAAAGAGGCGCTGGTGCATGGCGCGCTCGCGCACAATCTGAAACTGGAAGTGAACTGGATTGAAGCGGAGGGGCTGGAGGCTTCGGACGCGAACGACAAGAGTTATGAGTCGCAGCTTGAGGGCTACGACGGGCTGCTGGTACCGGGCGGATTCGGCAAGCGCGGGATTGAGGGCATGTTGCGGGCGATCCAGTATGCGCGCGAAAAGCAGGTGCCGTATTTCGGGATTTGCCTGGGGATGCAGACAGCTTGCATCGAGTTTGCGCGCAACGTGTGTGGGCTGGAGGATGCGAATTCGAGCGAGTTCGATCCGGCGACGCCGCATCGCGTGATTTATAAATTGCGCGAACTGCGGGGAGTGGAGGAACTCGGCGGCACGATGCGGCTGGGCGCGTGGCCTTGCAAGCTGGAGCCGGGAACGCTGGCGCACAAGATATATGGCCAGAGCGAGATCAGCGAGCGCCACCGGCACCGGTATGAGTTCAATCGCGAGTATGAAGAGCCCATGACGGCGAGCGGGCTGAAGATTTCTGGCTCGACGCCGGACGGAACTTACGTGGAGATCGTGGAGATTCCGGGGCATCCATTTTTTATTGCGTGCCAGTTCCATCCGGAGTTTAAATCGAAGCCGCTGGAGCCGCATCCGATTTTCAAGTCGTTTGTGGGTGCTTCGTATGAGCACGGGCAGAGGCGCAAGGGACAGAAGGAAGCGGCGGAAGTGGAGATGTTTTTGCGGCCGGAAAAGATCGCGGGCAGATAGCCAGTTCACCACGGAGACACAGAGACACGGAGAAACCCTTTCTTGATCTCCCCCGTGCCTCCGTGTCTCCGTGGTGAAATACTCGTCTCGGCGTCTCGGCGGTGAAGGCTTTGACTTTATCTTTTCAAATCGATAATGTGCGGGTCGGGTCGGGAGATCTTTTTCTCATTGCCGGCCCCTGCGTCATAGAGAGCGAAGAGCATGCGCTCCGCATGGCGGAGATCATCAAGGGCGTAACGCGGTCGCTTAATTTTCCTTTCATCTTCAAAGCGTCGTATGACAAGGCGAATCGCACGTCGATCCGCAGCTTTCGCGGACCGGGAATGAAGGAGGGCTTGCGGATTCTGAAGAAGGTGAAGGACGAGGTGCACATTCCGGTGCTGACGGATGTGCATCAGGTGGCGGATGTGGCGGATGTAGCTGAGGTGGTGGATGTGCTGCAGATCCCGGCATTCCTGTGCCGCCAGACGGATTTGATCGTGGCGGCCGCGCTTAGCGGGCGTCCGGTGAATATCAAGAAGGGGCAGTTTGTCTCGCCCTGGGATATGAAATATGTGGTTGAGAAGTGCCGCGACGCGGGCAACAGCCAGGTGTTTGTGACGGAGCGCGGGTCTTCGTTTGGGTATAACAATCTGGTGGTGGATATGCGGTCGCTGGCGATTATGCGCAAGATCGCTCCCGTGGTGTTCGACGCGACGCATTCCGTGCAACTGCCATCGGCCTCGCATGGAGACGAAGATAGTCCGGCGGTGAGCGGAGGCCAGCCTGAATTTATTCCCGTGCTCTCGCGTGCGGCGGTGGCGGCGGGCGTGGACGGAGTGTTCATGGAAGTCCACGACAATCCCAAAGAAGCGAAGAGCGACGGGGCCAATGCGCTGGATACGCGCAACCTGCGCGGCGTCCTGAAGGAATTGCAGGCGGTACACCGGGCGCTGGATGAGGCGCACGCGACACCGTAAGCGATTGCAGAGGTCAGAGGTCAGATTGCAGAGGTAAAGGCCGATAGGTTTACGCCTACGCTTAAACCCATGGGCCTCTACCTCTGCAATCTGACCTCTAACCTCTTACCTCCCCTGAATCTGATACCATTCCCGCCACATCTGAATCTCATCGCGTATGCACCTTGTGGGCTTCGATTGCCGGCGTTGTTCTGATCTTCATCATCCTGCTGGATGCGTTTGAAACGGTCGTGCTGCCGCGACGCATTCAGCGGCACTTCCGGATCACCGCCTGGTTTTACAGGGTCACATGGCCGCGCTGGACCGGCATCGCGCGCCATATCAAGTCGACGAGCCGGCGGGAAGGGTTTCTCGCCTACTATGGCCCGCTCTCGCTGATCCAGCTCCTGGGCTTCTGGGCCCTCGGACTGATTTTTGGTTTTGCCTGCGTGCAGTACGGACTGGGCGAACATCTTCAGCTGAGCGACGAACGAAGATCACGTTCGGCAAGCTGCTCTATCACAGCGGGGAAACGTTCTTCACGCTGGGCTACGGCGACATCGTGCCCACCAATGCCATGGCGCGCGCGCTGGCGGTGCTGGAAGCGGGCATGGGCTTTGCGTTTCTGGGCGTTGTCGTCGGATATCTGCCGGTGATTTACAACTCGTTTGCGGCGCGCGAGGTTGAAATCTCGCTGCTCGATGCGCGCGCCGGATCGCCGCCCAATGCAGGCGAGTTTCTCGGGCCGCCTGGGATGCTGCCCGGAGCAAACCGTGCTGGATGGCATTTTTCGCGACTGGGAGCGCTGGTGCGCCGATCTGCTGTCGAGCCATATTTCCTATCCGGCGCTGGTCTTCTTCCGCTCGCAGCACAGCAATCAATCGTGGCTGGGCGCGCTCACGCTGATGCTGGATGTCACGTCGCTGGTCATGACGGGAGTGGATGGCATTCATCCGGAGCAGGCGAAGCTGACGTTTGCCATGGCGCGGCATGCGGCGGTCGATCTGGCCCAGGTCGTGAACGCGCAATACGATCCGCAAGCGCCGGAACGGCTGACCGCGGAAGAATTGGAACCGCTTGCGAGACCGAACTTGCGCGCCACGGAGTGACTCTTTACGATGGCGCGGATGCGTCGGAGCGGTTGGCGGAGTTGCGCGGACTCTATGAGCCGTATGTGCATGCGATCGGGCGGACGCCTGCATTTTGCGCTGCCGCCGTGGATCCGCGGCGAATGCAAGAAGGATAACTGGCAAGGCAGTCCGTGGGACAGCGTGATCCAGGCGCAGGCGCTGCAGCATCCGGGGCGGCCGGTGGACGATCACTTCTAGGTGAGCTTCGAGCCTCGAGTTGCGAGCCGCGAGTCATGAGCGAGCCAGGATCGGCTCAGCGGTCGCTGCGTGACTCGTGCTCGTGACGATCTTTTGCCTTAGCCTTACGTCCTGTCTGCTAACATCTTCGGTTCTCATGAGGGTTCCCATGAAACATACGGGCGAAAATGTCGTGCGCATTGAGGCCGAAGCCTTGCGGGCGCTGGCCGACCGGCTGGCTGGGCCGATGGCGGCGGATTTCGAGCGCGCGCTGGATTTGATGTTTCATTGCCAGGGACGGATCGTCGTTTCCGGCATGGGAAAGAGCGGGCTGATTGCGCGGAAGATCGCGGCGACTTTGAGTTCGACCGGGTCGCCGGCGCTTTATCTGCATCCGGTGGAAGCGTTGCATGGCGATCTGGGAGTGATTGTGCGCGGCGACGTGGTGCTGGCGCTCTCGGCGAGCGGCGAGACTGAGGAGATTTTGCAGCTGCTGGCGACGATCAAGCGGCTGCAGGTGCCGCTGATCACGATGACGTGCGATGGGATGCAGGGGTCCTTCGACTTGCCCTCACCGCTTCGCGGCTCGGGCGGCGCTCAGGATGACAATTTGAAGAAGAGCGCTCGGGATGACAACTCGAAGAAGAAGCGACAGTGTCGACTCTGGCGGCGGCGGCTGAGGTGGCGCTGGACTGCTCGATCTCTCAGGAGGCTTGTTCGTTGGGGCTGGCTCCTACTGCTTCGACCACCACCATGCTTGCTCTGGGCGACGCGCTGGCAGTTGCGCTTTCGGAGAAGCGCGGGTTCAAGGAAGAAGACTTTGCCAATCTGCATCCGGGCGGAAAATTGGGGAAACGGCTGGCGCGGGTCGAGTCGCTGATGCACTCCGGGGATGCGGTGCCGCGAGTTACGGCGCAAACGAAAATGCCGGACGTGATTTACGAGATGTCACGCAAGAAGCTGGGGATGACGGCGGTGGTTGAGGGCGATCGTTTGCTGGGCGTGATCAGCGATGGCGATTTGCGGCGGCTGCTCGAGCAGCGCGGCAAGGACACGCTTGACCTGACGGCGGAGGAGTGCATGACGCGGACTCCCAAGACGATTGGGCCGCAGGAATTTGCTGCGACTGCGCTGGCGCGCATGGAGGAGATGAAAATTACGTCGCTGGTCGTGGTGGATGGGGAACGGCGCGTGCTCGGCATTGTGCACTTGCATGATTTGTGGGGGACGGAGATGGTGTAGGAGGTGCGAGCCTCGCGCTTCGAGCCTCGAGTCTCGAGTCTCGAGCAACCCAACAACAGTCTCTTTCCGGCTTAAGAAGATGGGCAAAAATGGACGGGCGAGGCGCCCGTCCTTCACTTGAGAATCAAGGGACGGACTGTGGCCCGTCCCCTCGACAGAGCAACCTCAACACCAAAAGCAACTTCAACACCAACGGCAACCGCCAACGAAAAGCAACTGCAACACCAAAAGCAACTTCAACACCAACGGCAACCGCCAACCAAAAGCAACTGCAACACCAAAAGCAACGGCGACTGCCACACCAAAAGCAACTGCAACACCAACGGCCGCGGGCGAGGGCGCCCCCGCCACACAGACGCTACTCCAGGACGAAGATATTCTTCCTGGCGCAGATCTCTTTCAGGATCTTTGGCCAGACCGTTACGCTGACTTCTCCGAGGTGCGCTTTTCGCAGCAACAGCATCAGGGTGCGGGATTGGCCGATTCCTCCGCCGATGGAGAGCGGGAGTTCGTTGTTGATGATGGCCTGGTGGTAGGGGAACTGGAGATTGCCGAGCAGGTTCGACATCTCGAGTTGCCGGCGCAAGGTTTCGGCATTCACGCGAATGCCCATGGAGCTGAGTTCGTGGCGGCGCTTGGTGACAGGATTCCAGACGAGGATATCGCCGTTCAGGCCGTGGGTTTCCTTGTGGGTTTCTTTGTGGGTATCGGTGATCCAATCGTCGTAATCGGCGGCGCGATTCTCGTGCGGATAGCCGTCTTTTAGCGGCCAGCCGATGCCGATGATGAAGACCGCCGGATATTTCTGGAGAATCTGGGTCTCGCGCTGCTTGCGCGGAAGATTCGGATACATGTCGAGAATCTCTTCGGCGTGGAGAAATGTGAGTTCCTCGGGCAGGTTGGGGAAGCGCGGATCGCGCAGGACAGGGAACAGATCCTGGGCAAATTTCTCGGCTCCTACCAGTACCTTCCAAATCTTCTGCACAATCTCTTTCAGGAAGGCCACTCTGCGATCTTCGGGATGGATGGAGCGCTCCCAGTCCCACTGGTCGACGTAGGCGGAGTGATCGTGATCCAGAAAATAATCTTTGCGGATGGCGCGCATGTCGGTGCAGATGCCCTCGCCGGGCTTGCAATCGAATTGCTTGAGGGCGACACGTTTCCACTTGGTGGCGGCCTGCACAACCTGGGAGTCGATGGGATGCACGCCGCGGTCGTTCGAAATGTGGAACGACACGGGAGTGCGCGAGCCGTCGCGATCGAGCATGTCATTGACGCCGCTTTCGATATCGACGATGAGAGGCACCTCGACCATCATGAGGTTAAGGGCTTTGCATAGATTGTCTTCGATGTAACGTTTGACCTGGAAGATAGCTTTTTGCGTGTCGCGCCGGCCGAGCAGGGATCGATAGCCGTTGGGCAATACCTGTTCGAGTTCGGCGTAATTGCCAATGCCGGGGCCTGCCAGATCGGCTTGCTTGGCATCAGCTTGTTTGTCGTGGGTCAGAGTGGCCATGAATCCCTCCGCGGATGGAATGAAAACGTTGTTCATGTCTGCCTATTGACTACGCTCGCGGAGAGTGCTGGGTCAGTGACAGGGG
Organism: uncultured Acidobacteriaceae bacterium; assembly: GCA_963709055.1. Classification (GTDB taxonomy): domain Bacteria; phylum Acidobacteriota; class Terriglobia; order Terriglobales; family Acidobacteriaceae; genus Acidiflorens. The sequence continues at coordinate 516,587 of CAVPUZ010000007.1, read as the reverse complement.
GCACAGGGGGGTGTGCGGGAAGGTAGCCGTCAGCTATCAGCCGTTAGCCATCAGGTAACCCGGGCCGCCAGCCATCAGTACCGCGGTTTGCCCTTGCGGTTCAACCTCTCATTTGTGAGCCGTCGGCGAAGAGTTTAGAGACTCACGCGTACTTTCGGCGGGTGATACGCATCGGGGAACGTGAAGATGATCTTCTCGCCCTGACGCACATTTCCCACCAACGCGGGACGGAAGCAGGCTATGCAGGTGCCGCCTTTATGGCGAACGCTGGGGTAGACGATGCCGGCGGATCCTTTGTTTAGCAGGCTGGCGGCCAGCCGTTGCGAGGCCTGGTAGCTATCGGGATCGAGGCAATCGGCGAACGGGGAATCCTGGTCCCGGTCCTTCTTCTGCAGATCATTCCTTAGGTCGTGAAAGTCGGCATGGAAGTCGGCTAGATATTCGCGGTAGGAGACGACTTCTTTTTCGCGCCAGTCGATCTCGCGCAATCCCTGGGCATAGTGGTAGGCAACCTCGGCCTGCGCGGTCTTGCGGGCGAAGGCGGCATACCAGGCTCCCCGGTAGGGGCTGCTGAAGCGGGTGCCGCCGGGACGCGCGTAGGTGAAGGCGGCATTGATGATGTGGTAGTGGGGAACTCCGAAGACGAGTTCGTGCACGGTGATGCCGGGGAGAAGATTCGATTCGCCACTGACGCGGTCGTTGGTGGCACCATCGAGTTGCAGGAGGTTATCGAACTGGGACTGCGGGACATTGAGACGTGCCAGCACGCCTTCGGCATCGTCGGCATAGCGGGTGGGGATGAGACGGATAGTGTTGTTGCGCGAAACGTTATTGCGCGAAAGCGGCGCCGTTTTTGGTTGTTTCGCGGACACTACAGACCGCCGCGGCGTGCGTCGAGTAACTGGCGTACGTGCAACATGGCGGGCACTCCGCCTTTCAACATGCGGGCGAGCGGCGAATCTCCGCCGAAGAGCGGATTCGTGTTGGGCAGTTGCGCCCAGGCGTCGGCGAGCTTGGCGCTGTAGAGAATGTTCAGCGCTTTAAAGATGCCGACCAGCAGCGAGATGCGGGTGAGCTTGTCCTGATCGAGGGTTCGGGGAGCGCGCTTGAGCTGATAAAACGAACCGTTGGACATGCCGCCGAGGAGCGCCCTGGCATCTTCGTCGCGGAGCTTCCAGTGGGAGGCGAGGCTGAAGAAGGCGCGGGCGGCCGCGGGGCTCAGTTTCTCCTGAATTTCGCGGTTGGAGAGGTCGGCGGGGCGATCCCAGCGAATGCCGGGGAGTTGGCCGGGTTCCGATGATTGGGCGGAGATGTCTCCAAACATGGACTAAGTATACTCTATATTTGGAGATCAGCAAAAGTTGAACATATCCGGGCCATAGCTGTTCTTTCGCCCCTTCGGGGCTGCGTCACATCCACTTCCTACCCACGGCTTGCGCCGTGGGCTGCATTCTTACGCCGCTTCGCGGCATGTTATGCCTTCGCTCCGCTCTGCGCCGGACTGGGGTAGTGGGCTACTTTGAAATTCTCCGAGCGATCCACCACTTTCGGAATGCGACGACTGACCAAACACCTTCGACTAGCCCAAAGGGCCACGCACCTTGCAGAAAACCATAAACAGAACCGAGCAGACAGGCAAAAGCGAAGCCAAGGATGTAACCGTGGTGCCGCTTTTCGAGCGCATACATGATCAGCATTGCCGTGACTGCAAAGAGTCCGAATGCAGTGAGTCTATTCACGCCGCTCTTTCCGCCACGCGTTTCGATGCCAGCGGCCATGGCTGGAGACATGCGAAGTGTACGACGAATCCTGATGAAGTTGTACGCGAAATGTTTAAGGCCGTCGCAGCCGCGTGATTCTCCAGCGTGTGTGAAAGCCACTCGATAAGCGACTATATCGGCGCATCGTAGTGCGCAAGCCCACTTCCCGGACTGGCGGGATCGCGCCCTCTAGTGTAGTGCGTCGGAAATCGCTAGCGTTAAAGTAGTGCGCTTCGATCCGCGTGATCTGTGGTGTTCGGCGAGGGAGGTCAAAGGCCTTAACCACAGAGGATCACAGAGGAAACCGGCGACTCATAAATGTCGATCTGTTTGACGTACTACACTGGTTAGTGGCAGAAGCGCTGCAGGCTGGGCGGAGGCGGGGTGGGAAATTCGGCGAACTCGCCGTCCCAGCCGGAGCAGCCGCGGGCGGTGACGGCGCGAATGACGACTTGTTCCAGTTCGCGAGCTTTGGCGCTAGCCTGGCCAATCTCGTCCAGGCTAAGCAAGCCGCTGCTGTGGAGCTCATTCAGGTCCGGGGCAGCCGCCGTATAGCCGGCGTCGACCGCGATGGTGAGCCAAACGTAGGCGGTAAAGCGGTCCTGGGCGATGCCGCGTCCATCGTTCAGCGCCTTGCCGTAAAAATACTGTGCCTGCGGCAGTCCCTGGTCGGCCGCGAGCTTGTAGAGCGCGGGAGCCTTGGTGTAGTCGCGATCGGCCATGAGACGGCCAAGGTAGTAGGCTCCGAAAGCGTTGTTCTGGTCGGCGGCGAGCTTGAGCCATTTTCGGGCTGCGTCAAGGTCGCGGGGCACGCCATTGCCGAGGAAGTATCTTCGTCCGAGGAGCCATGCGGCCAGAGGATCGCCTTGCTGGGCCGCTTTCTTATAAAGATCCAAAGAGGGCTGGCCCTGGTTGCCGGGGATAACGGTTCCCATTTCGTAGTAGTAGGCGAGCGCGATTTGCGCGGGTCCATAGCCGAGATCGGCGGAGCGCTTGAAATAATCGATGCCGGCGAGATCGTTGCGCGAGGTTCCGATGCCGGTGACGGCATCCATGCCGCGCTCGTAGAGGGCGTCGGGAGAGCCGCTTTGCGCCGTGGCAAGCGCGGCCGTCATCGTCATTATCGTCATCATTACGACGACAATCACGACGGCAGTCAGGGCGCGAATCGGGACGCGAATCTGGATAACAAGCCTGGGACGCATAACGGACATCCACCCCAAGTATAGGAAACCGACCATCCCGTGTAGAGTTACGAAAGTGCAGGAACACCTCCCCGTAAGTGATTGATAGGGCGGGGGAAAGGACCTCTTACCGATTCGCCAACACCGGAATGAGGATGATCCCGAATATCGATCTGGCTTTGCGAGTCATGGTTTCGCCTTCGACATCTCCGTTTGCTTCACTTGAATGAGCGGACAGCAAGATCGGTCGCTGAATCGAGCGGTTGTTGCCGGGCATCGAAAAACTCGTGGATTGGAGCCATGGATGATGAACGTTCTGAAGATGCTTGAAGGCGAAGTTTCGGCGTGGCCGCAGATTTCGGTTCACCCGCACCGCTTCGGAGGGAAGGAATTTCTCTTTGGAAGCGCGGAAGTCGGGCACATGCATGAGGGTGGCATTGTCGATATCCCTTTTCCCCGTGCCGTTCGAAATGCGTTATTAGCGGCGGGTCTTGCCGAGCAGCACCACTGGGTTCCCAACTCGGGCTGGGTCACATTTCATGTGCACAGTGAAGGAGACGTCGGCCATGCCCTCTGGCTCATGCGGCTGTCTTATTTGCGGTATGCGCTGAAGACGGCGAGCGATCCCCACGGGATGCTGGAGCAGGAAAGCGATGAGCTGCACTTGAGTACAGAGTTCAAATCTCTGCTCGAAAGGTTTTTGCGGAAAGCCACCCGCTCCGCGGCAGAACCACTCTCAGCGGCATAAGCCGATTGCTAAGTTTATCTGGTGTAGCGCGTCGGAAATACTGAGCGCTAATTATTGTGCCCTGATTCGCGTGATCCGTGGTGCTCGGTGAGGAGTTCAAAAGCTTTAACCACAGAGGGCGCGGAGGATCGCAGAGGGAACCGGCGACTCATAAATGTCGATCTGTTTGACGCACTACACTAGGGGAAATAACAAACAGCATTACAGCGTGCATTCGATTTCCAGTTTTTTAGGCTTCGAATACGCTCGGGGTGTGCAGGAGGTGCTTTGTGAGGCGCACACCACTCTCGCCAGTATTTATCTTTATTTTTATCTTTGTCTTTATGCTTGCCGGATTGGCGGCTGCGGAGCAGTCGGCCCAATCAAGATCGTCTGGTTCCTCGACACATCCTTCGACCGTCTTCGTGCCTGCCGAAACGCTTGTTCTGCAAGGGATCCGGACCGCGGCGGAATCGTCGGAAGCGCTGACCACTCCGGAGGTTGAACAACTGATTCAAGACAAAATCAGTTCGGAGCCGGAGCTTGCAAAAGATCACCTCATAGTTACGACTAACGATCAGGCGGTGACGTTGAGCGGAAACGTCGGTAGAAAAACGCAGCACGATCTCGCGCTGCGCATCGCTGGATCCTATGCGGGGAATCGGCAGCTATCAGACAGAATCATAGTGAGGTCATCATCACAGTGAGGTCATCGAAGATGAGTTTAGAGACGCCGTAGCATATCCAAGAACGGCAAGCAGGTTGCCGCCACGGTTCGAGGCAAAACCGCCCGGCTCAGAGCTTGGCCTCGATTCCCCATGCTTCCAGCAAATCCTGGGGGACATACTTGCTGTCTTTATGCTTTTGGGCCCATTGTTTCAAGGCAGTCGAACCCCGATATTCCTTCTCGGATAGTTTCAATTGCCGCACCATCTGCTCAAACGAAGACGGCGTGATGGGGAGGTCTCCCCCAGTTTTGCCAAAATGTGAACTTCCTTTGCTTCGCAAACTTGCCACCTCATATGACATCTTAGGCTGGGAAGAGAGGTGTGCAAACGAACGAAAGTCACTCTTCGATGACGCTTTCGCTGAAACAGCTCTTTTTCCTCGATCCGTCTGCGCAGCTGCAGAGTGATCGCAAGTCAACACTAAGGGAACTCCGATTAAGTGCCGACAAAAAGCGTCGACCAGAGAGGGCACAGAGGTGCACGGAGAGATCCCAGGGCCTTAATCAGAGCTTCCCTGAGTTTTACCAATCGTCGTGACGGCATCGTACAGATGATCTCGGTGTTCTGCTTCCATCATAACCCTAACGTACTACCTCTAGTGGCGTAGATGGATTGGCTAGGCCGCATGGGCGCTTGTAAGGTGACTGCCCGTGAGCGATAGTCCATGCAATCGCCAGAGCTGCCCTCCCCCCAGCCTTCGGCGTATCCAAGAGGAGGATCAAACTATGAAAAAAGCAAGTCTATTGATGCTGGCGATCGCTCTGTTGCTGGGCGTCGCTGCGTCTGCTTCAGCTCAGGCCGTAACATCAACGGGCGACAATAGCATCTACTTTGTCTCCTATTTCTCTAACAACGTGGCCGCTGCTCCCGATGCGACGGTTCGTTTCATCAACGATGGCGACACAGCGGGCAACCTCTGGGCAGCCTTCTATGTATTCGATGACAGTCAGGAACTGACGGAATGCTGCGCTTGCGAGATCACGCCTGACGGCTTGCTCTCGGAAGATGTAAAGACCAACTTGACCGCGAACCCGATCACGGGCAAAGTGCCGACCCGTGGCGTGATCAAGGTCATTTCGTCTTCGTCCCTGGACCCGACCAACGTTGTGCCGACGGCCGGACTTCGTGGATTTGCAACGCACATCCAGGCTGTCAAAGCCAACACGTACGCCGTCACCGAAACAGGTTTCGCTGACGCGAACCTGGGCGCAGCGGAGGAAAAGCTGTTGGAGAACCTCTGCTACTACGACTCCCTGTTGAGCGGATTGCCTTGCACCTGCACACCGGAAGACCACGACTTCTAGTCTTTGGTCTCTTGGAGGCGAGCGCGCCGATGTTCCAGACGCCAAGCATAAAGCTCGGCGTCTGGGGCATGGGGCTTTGGAGGTCTATCACGACGTCGACCAGAGCAGTTTATCCCTCCGCAGTAGCGATATTCGGACTGTTTGTAGTTCTCGCGGTCTTCGTGGGCGCGGCTTATGTTTTCTGCTCTTATCTGAAATGATTTCGGGACCAGGCGCCCCACACTGCCGACCTCAGATATGTTGATCTATGTAAAACCCCGCAAAAGAAGGCACGGGCAACGGCGAACCTAGTTGGGCTTCGGAGTGAAGATCAGAAAATAATCCATGCCGTCGGCTTTTACGAAATCCTGTGAGTCGCGGAGTTCGTATCCGGCTTGGGCGGCTTCGCGAACGATCACGTCTTTACTCACGCCATGATTTTCTCCGTTGCCATTGCGATCGATGATGCCAATCTCGCTCCCGGTTTGAGCGATGCGCGGAGGTTCCTGAGTAGCAAGACGGGATGAGCTACCTCATGGTAGGTCTTGAGCATTAACACGGCGTCGATGCTGTTGGGTGGAAGCTTTGGATCGTCGGGATTGCTGACGATCGTTTTTATGTTCTGGATGTGCTCTTTCTTCGCACGCCGATCAATGTATTGAATTGCCTCGGGATTGATGTCCACCGCATAAACTGTGCCTGAGCGGGTGACGCGGCGGGCGGCGCGAACCGTGAACCAGCCCGACCCGGCGCCGATGTCGGCAACGTTTTTGCCGGGCGCAACGCCAAGCATATCCATGACGCGGTTGATCTGCAGGCGCTCATCGCGGCCCGGGGCATCGAAAATGGTGAGATCGCCGGCGTAAGGGGTGCTGGTCTTGCGTTGATCCGCCGCTGCGGAACCGGACTGTGCGGGAAGCGGCGCGGGCAGGCACAGACTTGCCAATAACAGCGAGATCGGCCCAACACGTCGGAGCGCTGTGCCAAAAGATTTCCAGTTCATTTGCTTCACGAAGTGCAAGGGATCCCTTAATGTAATCGCGTTGTTCCGACGACGCTGCGGAACCCGTTTGCTAACGCGAAAGCTCGCAAATCCAATTTACTTCCCACGTCTTTCCGCCATCCGGCGAGAACGACTGCTCCATGCGCGACGAGTTGGGGGAGATGTTGAGCCAGACGTAGCGCACGAGGATGGTTCGCCCTTTGAAGTCTTCCCGATGGAAAAATTCGCCGCGATTACCCGTAAACTGGCCAACCACAGGGGGCGAGTCGAGAGTCCCATTATCCAGGTCGATCAGATAGATACTCCACTGATGCGATGTGGGATTGTAAAGGCGGAGCGTCTGCGCCTTAATGTGAAGTTTCTTGTCGGTGCTGGTAACATCGAACTCTTCGAAGTTCGCATTGCTGTCGAGTAGTTTCTTGTGGTTCGAGATACCATCGTATTCGTTCCAGATATTGGAGTTGTTAAGGCGGTCCGGGAGACGGCGGACGTGAGCTTTCCAGTTGCCGATCAGGAAGTCGAAGTCGTGAGAACCATCACGCTGGGGAAGATTGGCGGGATTCGAGTTGGTTTGACCATTTAGTGAAACCGGGAGTATGGCGAGGAGAAGGAGCAGCGGCAGGCACCAGAACTTGCTGCTCTTCATCGTTGTCCATCCCTTCGACATGATGTTCACTACGCCGCGAAAGTTCCAAGGCAAGCAAGAGCGCCTGCGCCGCCTACGGTTTCACCGATCATGACAATAGCGCATGAAGGCGCACGGTTCAAGAAGCCAGCATGGTCGGGACATCAGGCATCAAACGTACCAAAAGAACAATCGGGAGGATAACGGGTTGTCTGGCACGGCGACGGCTGCGAAGGCCGCGTTTTATGCGGTGATCATCTGCTGGTGGTGGTTTGCGGCTGCCTTCTGGCTCCGGAAGCACCCGCCGCGTGCGCCTGAGGCCAAACGCGACCTGACTTCCTACCTCGGACTGGCGCTGCAGGCTGCGGGCTACTTCATTGTCTGGTATTTGCCCTTGCGAAGCCATGAGGTTTCGTTCATCGCAGCCGGAAGAGGCTGGGTCGGTTGGGCCATGGCGACGCTCACCGTTGCGCTCGCCGCGGGCTCGGCATGGCTGGTGAATTCCGCGGCGCGACGTCTGGGAAAGCAGTGGGGGCTGGCAGCGCGAGTGGTTGATAACCACACGCTCATACAAGACGGGCCATATCGTTTTGTGAGGAACCCCATCTATGCTGGAATGTTTGGATTGCTGATCGCGACCGGGCTGGCGGTGAGCCGTTGGATCCCGCTCTTATGTGCGAGTGTTCTTTTCGCGATTGGAACCTATATCCGCATTCGGATTGAAGAGCGTTTATTGCGGGAAGCATTCGGAAGCCGCTTCGAAGAATACGCGCGCAAAGTTCCGGCTCTGATTCCGGGTGTGTACTAGGGAAATCTCATGAGCTTCCGGCGGCCTGGTCGTCAGGTTCAGGTGGGCTGAGGCTTGATTTCGCGGTGGGGTAGGGGTCCTTCGACTGCGTGGCTGCTCCGCTTCGCGTAGCAGCTACTACGCTCAGGATGACCTCGAAACATATCAGGATGACTTGCAAAATTCATGAAGGGGCGGGCGCGCATTGGCTAGCGGTAGCGCTCGCGCATGAAGCTACCGATAGCGGAGTACGCAGCGGTGAGGGTTTTTTCGTCGGGCAGGAATACGATGCGGAAATGCTTTGTGCGGGGACGCTGGCCGAAGCCTGAACCGTGCACGACCATAACGTGTTTCTGGCGGATTAACTCGGCGACGAAGACGTCATCGCCTTCGGGAATATCGATGCGCGGATACGCATAGAATGCGCCGCGCGGGGCTACACAACTTACGCGCTCAGTATCGGCACACCATTTCATGGTCAGATCGCGGCGGCTGCGCAGCTTGCGCTTTACTTCCGGCAGATGATCCTGCGGGCCTTCGAGCGCGGCCTTGATGGCGTACTGCTCGGGATGATTGGCGCAGAGGCGGGCGCGCAACAACTTGTTTACCCCTTCGAGGTATGGCTTGATTGCCGAGGCGTCACCGCTGGCAATGCCCCAGCCGATGCGCCATCCGGGCGCGAGGTAATTCTTTGAAAGTCCGCCGAAGGTGATTACCGGCACGTCGGGCGCGACGGCAGCGATTGCGACCTGGGGATCCTCGTCGATGATTAGTTTGTCGTAAATTTCGTCGGCGAAAATGATGAGATTGTGCTGGCGGGCCAGTTCGGCAATTTCTTCGAGCATCTTGCGCGTGCACACCGAACCGGTGGGATTGTTTGGATTGATGAGCACGATGCCGCGCGTGCGGGGGGTGATCTTGCGCTTGATGTCGTCGAGATCGGGCTGCCAGCCGTTTTCTTCGTTCAGGTAATAGGCATTGAGACTGACGTCGAGCTTGGCTAGAACGGCCGAATAGAGCGGATAGTCAGGGCAGGGCGTCAGCAGGTTGTCGCCGGGATTGAGGAGAGCGGCGAGACAAACGTCGACCGTCTCGCTTACGCCGGAGGTGATGAAGACATCCTGAATGGTGGCGATGCCTTTGCGCGCCGCCTCGCCGCGAATGGCGTCGAGCGCGGGCTTGATGCCTGAGGATGGCGAGTATCCGTTCTTGCCGTCGCGCATGGCCTTGTAGACGGCTTCGATCATGTGGGCGGGCGTCTGGAAGTCGAAGTTCAGCGGATCGCCGATGTTGAGCGGGAGGATCTTGTGTCCCTGGTGGACGACCTCGTCGGCGATGCAGGCCAGATCGCGGATGGCGTAGCGGACGTTCTCCAGGCGGGCAGCGGGGAGGATTTCGCGGAGTTGAGTTGTAGGCATGCAGTCCTAAGTTTACCGCCGAGACGCCGAGTGCGCCGAGAAATGCAACTTCTTCCCAATCTGTGATTCGGTGCTAGAACCTTCCGATTCGGGGCAATGAGCGCTAACGGGATAGAAGCCAACAATCCACAAAGAAGGCCTGGTATGAAAAACACCCGCAGAACCTAGCTGGTGATGGTGGCTAAAGCTTTCGCCGCGAAGAGCGGGAGATTGGCATCCGAAGTTTACCGCCGAGACGCCGAGTGCGCCGAGAAATGCAACTTCTTACCAATCTGTGATTCGGTGCCAGGAATCGCCATTGGCTTGGCGCTGAGCACAAATTTTGCCGGAATATTTAGGGAAAGAAGAGGCGATTATGATTGCTCCTAAGACTATGAATTAGAAACAGATGATTGGCTTTAGGCGAAGCAAGAATTGGAAAAATGTGGGGGGTACCCCCCCCTACCAAAAACAGTTAAGTTGATGATAATAAATGTGTTACACGTAAAGTATTCAAAAGATTGGACTTAGCTGGAAGCCAAAAGTCAGAAGTCAGATTGCAGAAGTGAAAGACGCGCTGACCACTGCTTTTGGGTAGTGTTCTGGTTCGGTTTTTCAAAGAGCCGAGATGATGGTGTGAGACGCGCCGCCTCTGGAGACGGGCGCAGTTCTCCATCGTGCTGCGATATCGTGCTGCGATATGGAGCAATGTCGCGTAATCTTCGCACTGATTTTGGTGAAGGTCTGTGATGGCGGCACGGGAAAAATGTGATGAAAAAATGATGAGCGGAATCAAAGCCGCGAGTCGCGTGTGAAGGTCCCTCCTGCGTAGATGGACCCGTAGTTAGTGCAATGGCGATGTTATGCCAACAATCTTCAGAAGCAAGGGCACTGTAGCCCTTCGGGTGTTGGCTTCACCGCTTCATAGGAGTTGCTGGCTGCAACAACACTTCGAGGTTGCTGACATCCCCTTCGACCAACAGCTCAATTGACTGAGTGTCTTGCACTTCATAGCCCTTCACGGATGGGGAAAGTCTGTACACGCCTCGGCCGAGACCCTTAAATTCGAAATGCCCGTCCGGAGCAAGCGTATGAGTCTGGCTGTCTGGCACTCGAGCAGAGAATAGATTGACACGCATGTTGGGCGGGATCGGCTTTCCATCGCTTAGGACTATCTGGCCACGAAGTGTGTATGCGGGTCTTACCGGAATGTCGCCGACGCCGACGTCCTGGCCGTCGCCCTTAGTGGCACACTCGACAATCTCCGCCGATAGACCACGCGGCGCGAGTGCGTCCATTTTGCCGTAGAGATACCAGATCCTGCCGGGCGGGATGTTGGTGATCGTGAACTTTCCGTGTTCATCGGTCCCGATGCGTACCTCCGGAAAAGCTTCCCCACTCAGGCGACTATACGTCGAGAGACCCATCTCGGCTTGCCCAACCGGCTTACCGTTCTGCAAGAGACGGCCCCGAATAGTAGCGCCCTCTGTAACGGTGATCGTCTTGCGGTCGGGCCCAGTGGATAGAGTCGCCAGCTTGGGTGCCATCCCGCGTGGGGATACCTGCACTATTGCGGCCTTCAGAGGTTTGCTGTAAGCGATCTCGAACTCTCCTTGGCTGTTCGTGACGGCGATAAGGTCGATCCACCCCATCGCGCCGAATTGCCGTCCCTGCTCGAAAATCGCGCCTTGCTGCTCCACTAAGGCGTCGCGGACGGGTGTTCCCTTTCCATCCACAACTCTGCCTCGAACAATTTGCGCGGCATTTTCTGGAGACGTGCGCTTCTGGAGCACGGCTGTCTCGGCGGGGCCTTTCTCCGGATCTACCTTGTTCACGAAGACGGCGTTGTAGCCTTCACGAACAATCAGGAAATTGAACATGAGGTCTGGGTTCAGGCCGGCAATTCTGTAAGTCCCGTCGGTGCCGGTGAACGTGTGCTTGCCGCAGTCGACGTAGCAAGTCGGGCAATAACGATTAAAGCCCTTCTTCACGCCTGCCGAGTAGACCAGAACTACTACATGTTCGACGGCCTTGCCATCGGCATCGATAACCTTTCCAACAGCAGTCAGGCGTTCCGCAGCGACGGCTGGTCCGGCGCAAAACAGGGACGCTGTGAAAAGGAGCGAGAGAGCCAGGCGCCGCATAGCTCCAAATTATAGAGTTGGCGGCGCCGCTTGGGATAGTCCACCACTAGTTTCCGGCAATGACGGACTGGAGGTTTCCCAAAACGTCAACAAGGTTGCTTGAGGCTAATTGTTGTAATCGGCGTTAGCACAAGCATGCGCCGTCTTTTCGCTTCCCTCCATGCACGCTTAGTGCCGTCGACGGATACGATGGCAGCGGAAAGAACGCCGGGAAGAACTTTTCCGCCAGTGTCCGCGTCGCTCAGAGGTTGTGATTTATTGAGCGAAAGGGCCGTTCGGGCAGACGGTGTTCGCGGGAGTAGGGGTCCTTCGACTCCGCGCGGCTCGCTTCGCTCACCGCGCTCCGCTCAGGATGACCCGAGTAGCCCAGGTTAGCGCACAGAGAACGCGCGCGAACCTGGGGCACAGAAAGTCGTACACTCTTTGGAGTAGGGGTCCTGCGACTCCGCGCGGCTCGCTTCGCTCACCGCGCTCCGCTCAGGATGACCCGAGTAGCCCAGGTTAGCGCGCAGAGAACGCGCGCGAACCTGGGGCACAGAGGTTGTGATTTATTGAGCGAAAGGGCCGTTCGGGCAGACGGTGTTCGCGGGAGTAGGGGTCCTTCGACTCCGCGCGGCTCGCTTCGCTCACCGCGCTCCGCTCAGGATGACAGAGTGATGAGATCGCCGGCGACTCCGCCTAATCCAACTAATTGACCTAATCGACCCGATCGATCTGCGCTTTTTGCAGCTTGTCGGAATAATCGATGTAGACCGCCTTCCATTCCGAGTAGAAGTCGATGGCGCCGATGCCTCCTTCGCGATGGCCGTTGCCGGTGGCTTTGGTGCCGCCGAAGGGGAGATGGACTTCGGCTCCAATCGTTGGAGCGTTGATGTAGGTGATGCCGGCTTCGAGGTCGCGAATCGCGGAGAACGCCTTGTTTACGTCTTTGGTGTAGAGCGACGATGACAGGCCGTACTCGATGTTGTTGGCGATGGCGATGGCATCTTCGAGGCCTTCGCACGGGATGATCGAAACCACCGGGCCGAAGATTTCTTCCTGCGCGATGCGCATCTTGGGATCGACGTCGATGAAGACCGTCGGCTCGACGAACCATCCGTGCTGATACTCGCCCTGGTCGAGGCGATTGCCTCCGGTTACTAATTTCGCGCCTTCATTCTTTCCGATCTCGATGTAGTTGAGGTCGGTATTCATCTGATTCTCGTTTACGGCGGGACCCATCTCTACCGTTTCGTCGAGGCCGTTGCCGACTTTGATCTTTTTCGCGCGGGCGACGAAGTGCTCGACGAATTCGTGATAGACGCCTTTCTGGACGATGATGCGGCTGGTCGCGGTGCAGCGTTGTCCGGTGGTGCCGAATGCGCCCCACAGGCCGCCTTCAATAGCGAGTTCGATGTTGGCATCGTCGAGCACGATCATCGGATTCTTGCCGCCTAGTTCGAGCGAGCAATGCTTGAAGGTCTTGGCTGCGGTTGCGCCCACGATCCTGCCGACTGCGGATGATCCGGTCAGCGAAATAGCGCGGACCGTCGCATTTTCGGTGAGCGGAGTGCCGACCTCGGAACCGAATCCAGTGACGATGTTGATGACGCCCTTGGGTACGCCGGCGTCGGTGAGCGCCTGCACGAGGTTGAAGGTCGAGAGCGGGGTATCCTGCGCGGGCTTGATGACGCAGGCGTTGCCGCAGACTACGGCGGGCAGCAGCTTCCAGGACGAGATGGCCATGGGGAAATTCCAGGGCGTGATCATGCCGCAGACGCCGATCGGCTGACGGACTGCCATGGCGAATTTGTTGGGAAGCTCGGAGGGAACGGTCGGACCGAACAGGCGGCGACCTTCGCCGGCGTTGTAATAGGCGGCGTCAATCGCCTCCTGCACGTCGCCGCGGGTTTCCTTCAGGACTTTGCCCATTTCGCGCGTCATGTCGCGGGCATATTCTTCTTTACGCTCCATCAGGATCTCGGCGGCGCGGAAGACGATTTCGGCACGGCGGGGCGCTGGAACCAGGCGCCACTTGGCGTAGGCGCGCTTGGCGGCGTCGACGGCGGCATCGACGTCGGCTTTGTTGGAGCGCTGAAAAATGGCGACCACTTCGCGGGTATCGGCGGGGTTGCGGTCTTCGAAGGTCTGGCCGCTGACGGACTCGACCCATTCGCCGTCGATGAAATTTTTGAATACTCTGGTTTTGGTGTTGCCGCCATCGATTGCCGGCTTGGTCAGGGTATCGGTTGCCATGGAAGCCTCCTGGAAAAGTACAGTCTCTATGCTAACCATCTATGCTAACAACGGGGATAGAGGGCGGCAAGGCAGCCGGCCTGGGTAGTGTGAGTTTGCAAGATGCAGTCCCCCAGCGGCTGAACAGTTTGAGGAAAAAAGTGTCGTTTCGTGAAAAAACGGCCGCCAGGGCTGAAGCCCGGCTCATTCAAGACGACTTACGCGGCTGAGAAGTGTGTGCGTGAGAACTGTCTTGCGCCCTCCGGGGCTTGATGATTTCCCACCTGCACCCACGGCTCGCGCCGTGGGCTGCATTCTTACGCCGCTTCGCGGCTGATAATCGCAGAGATTGTTCCACCGCAAGTTGGAAATTCGAGTTCTCACGCACACACTGAAGGGCCGCTCTTCCACGGTTGGGCGAACATTTTGGGTTGGGCGAAACATTTTGGAATTTTTCAGCAAACTGTGAAGCCGCATTCATTTTTGCGGCATTTTAGGGCACGGCTAAACTCGTGCCCTTCCCAAACACGATTCGTACTCTACAGGAACTGGAGAATTGCTCTGGCGGTACAGGCATTGAATGCGAGCTTTTCAGGCTTCTCGATGGCGGACTCGCGTCTTTGCGCTGGCGTTTGGTGGATGCTCAGCCGTTTGCCGGCGTTTGTACTCATACACTCCATAGAGGGCGCCGATCACGGAGAAAGCGATCAGAAGTATGAGTGTCGGCATATAATACTGCGCAAAAAAATTGACGATGCTGCGTCCGTAATAGGCTCCAAGAAAGGCGAGGATGGAATAGCGGATGCCGCGCCCCACGGCCAGAGCGGCCAGGAATTTACGGGTTGGATATTGCATGGCGCCGGCTGCCAGCAGCATGGGCACGATTGGAAACGGCGGCGGCAGGAGCGCGGGAATCGCAACCGCTGCGAAGCCGAAGCGATCAAAAAGCGCGTAAATTTTGGTAGCCTTCTTCTTCGTGAAGCGCTTCTCCAGCGTTTCTTTACCGCCTTTGCGCGCCATGCGGTAGGTGAGGTAACCGCCAAGGATTGAGCCGGCGGTAGCCATGATTGCGTAGTAGACCCATGGTTGGCGACGGTGTGCCGCCAACAGGATGGTGATGATGTCCATGCTGCCGGGGAGGGGGATTACGGAGTTATCCAGAACGCCGAGCAGAATGAGGCCGGGTCCTCCCAGATGGATCAGCCATCGTAGGGCGCTCTTCTGGGTGACAAGTAAGGCGATGGCTTGGAGGTGCATCATTAATTAGAAGCTCGATTCAGGCTAGCAGATGCAATTGAAAGCGGCGGCTTTACATTCGGCGGCCAGCGGTGGAAGCGGATGCTACTGAAAAACGCAGCTCTGGGGCTGGCGGAAGCGCTCCGATTTCCGCGCCCAGGCTATAAAAGAGCTTCAGGCCTTCGAGGCCCGGAGGATCGAGAAAGTAGTGGATGTTTTGCACGAGGTAGGTGCGAACAACTTCGAGGGTCAGGCCGAGCCGGGGAGCCCACTCTTGCGCGATCGCTTCGAGATGCTCGGGCTGAAGACCGTGGTCTCGCGATCGCTTGAAAGCATCCCGGATGGCGGCCGCGTCGCGCCCGGCCAGCGACTGCCGTCGGATGGCCCAGAAAGCGAAGACAAAATGTTTTCCGGTGCGCGCGATCCATTCTTCGGCGAGGTCCAAGGTTGCGTAGCGCGTGCGGTCGACCTGGAGTGCCGGGTCACCGATCAGCAGCGCTGCGTCGCAAGCGGCGAGCATTGTGTCGAGATTCGGAGCCATGGGCAAGTAATCACGGGCTCCGCCCAGCCATTTGGCGAACAGGATTTTGGTGAGCGCCACCGAGGTCATGGAGGAAGTATCGAGCGCCACCGTTCGGGCTTGGTCAATCGGCATTTTGCTGACGAGCAGGATTGAGCGCACCGCGCGTTGGGCGGCAATCGCTATATCGGGAATGATGACGAGATCAGGGGTTGTGGTATACGCTGCCGCGGGAATGATGCCGATATCCGCTGTTCCCTCGGCCACCGCACGCGCGCAGGCCGAAGGAATGGTGTAGGAGATATCGAAATCGGGGGCTGCCTCTCCATGCTCATGCTCAAAATCCCACATGAGAGGGGCGGTATTGAGATAGGAAATTGCCGAAATTCTTAACCGGCTCATCAGTTTACGGATTCTACCAAAAGCGTTGTGAGTAGCGTCATTGACATCCCCTTGATGCGCGGCTAGCGTCGTGCCTTATGTCGTCGTCCCCTCCACCAATTGGCCCGTCCGCGAGTACGTCGATGGCTTCCAAGGCGGCCCTGATCAGGGGTCCGCAAAAAGCGCAAACCACAGAGGACACAGAGATCACAGAGATCGCAGAGATGCACGGAGGCTCGCCGGAGATTGATCTGGGAATCCCTGACGCTGCAAGCCGCGCTTCCAACGAGAGCGTCTCTCACGAGAACGCTTCTCACGACAGCGTTTCTCACGAGAACGCTTCACATGACAGTGTTTCTCACGAGACCATGTGCTGGCTGGCGCTGGCGCTGACCCAGGGATTGGGGCCGTCGCGCATCCGAAAGCTCATCGAGCACTTTGGAACGGCGGAGCGCGTCTTGCACGCCAGCTTGACGGAACTGGAAGCCAGCGGTATGCGAGCCGTTTCTGCGCAATCGCTCGCCACCGGAAAATCGCTGGGGCTCGCGCAGGACGAATTGGCGAAAACACTGCAAGCGGGCGCGAGAATCATTGCGCTGAGTGATCCCGAATACCCGCCGCGCCTGAAAGAAATCTACGATCCACCTGTGATTCTGTTCGTGAAGGGAAGCGTTGAGTTGCTTTCGAAGCCCGGTATTGCGATGGTGGGGACGCGGCATCCGACGCCCTATGGGAGTGGGATGGCCGAACGCCTGGCGACCGATCTGGCGGCGCGTGGGCTGGTGATCATTAGCGGCATGGCGCGGGGGATCGATACGTCGTCGCACCGGGGAGCGATTGCCGCGAAAGGAAAGACGATCGCTGTCTTTGGCACTGGAATCGATGTTCCGTACCCGAGGGAAAATACCCGACTGGCCGAGCAGATCCTCGCGCTCGGCGGCTCGCTGATTTCCGAGTTTCCGGTTGGAACGGCGCCGGTTCCGCAGAACTTTCCCATCCGCAACCGGATTATCAGCGGCATGTCGGCCGGTGTGCTGGTGGTGGAGGCGGCGGAGTACAGTGGCACGCGCATCACCTCGCGCTGTGCGCTCGAACAAAATCGCGATGTGTACGCGGTGCCAGGCAATGTGACCAACAAAAATTCGTGGGGACCGAACACCTTAATCAAGCAGGGCGCCAAGCTGGTGGCCACCTGGGAAGACGTTTGGGAGGAGTTGCCGACCGACGTGCAGGCCGCGCTCAAGTCGACGCCGAATGAATCCCCGGAGGCGGCAAGCGCATCTTTATTTCCGGATGACGTTCATTCGCCGCACGAAAAGAAGCTACTCAAGCTGCTGAAGCCGGATCAATCGACCCACATCGATGAGCTCGTTGAAATGCTGGAGGGGGAAATGTCTTCGTCGGAAATTTTCGCGGCGCTCTTTGAGTTGGAGTTGAATGGGAAGGTGCGGCAGTTGCCGGGGAAGAATTTTGTGAAGGCGTTCTGAGTGCGTAGCGAGCCGCGAGTTGCGAGCCGCGAGTGCCGAGCAGGGCAGGAGGAGTCGTGCACGATTTTAGAAACCTAAAAGTCTGGGCGAAGGCGCACGAATTGACTATCGGCATTTATCGAACGACTCGAGAATTTCCGAGAGAAGAGTTGTTCGGATGGACTTCCCAATTGCGTCGGGCAGCTTCTTCCATTGGAGCCAACATTGCCGAAGGTTGCGGCCGCAGATCGGACGGTGATTTAACCCGGTTTCTGCATATAGCTCGCGGTTCTGCCGTTGAACTGGAGAATCATGTGCTGCTTGCACGGGACTTGGACTATTTGGGAACGTCCAAGTGCAATGAGTTCGTGAAAAGAGCGGACGAAATTCAACGTATGTTAACTGCATTTATTCAACAGGTTCAACCCGTTAAGAAGTCGGTGCAAGCGGTATAGGTAGGCGGGTTTTGCTTGCTCGCGGCCCGAGACTCGTGGCTCGTAGCCAGTTCGACCATTTCGCGAAATTTGCCAAATCATGCTAGTTTCGAGTACATAACTATTCTCTGAGGAAACATTGTCTAAAGGTCTAGTCATTGTCGAATCGCCGGCCAAGGCGAAAACGATTCAGAAATATCTGGGCAAGGGATTCACCGTGGACGCCTCTTTCGGCCACGTGAAAGACCTGCCCAAAAGCAGCCTGGGCGTCGATGTGGAAGACGAGTTCTCGACGGAATATGTAGTTATCCCCGGTAAAGAGAAGGTTCTGGCGAAGCTGAAAAAGCTGGCGCTCGCGGCGGATATGATCTACCTTGCGCCTGACCCGGACCGCGAAGGCGAGGCTATCGCCGCGCATCTTGCCGATGAACTTGGGGACAACAACGGAAAGAAAAAGAAAAAGACCAAAGCCAGCAAAGAGCATCCGGATGGCGAGCGCATCCGGCGCGTGACCTTCAACGAAATCACGCAGCGTGCGGTGAAGGCTGCATTCGAGCATCCTCGCGACATCGACCGCAACCTGGTCGACGCACAGCAGGCCCGGCGAGTGCTCGATCGCCTGGTGGGATACCAGGTTTCTCCCTTATTGTGGGATAAAGTTCGCCGTGGTCTATCCGCGGGGCGGGTGCAGACGGTCGCGTTGCGGTTGATTGTCGAACGCGAACGCGAGATCAAGGCTTTCGAGAAAAAAGAATATTGGACGATTGACGCGAATCTTGCCGCGGGAAAGCCTCCCGCGTTCGACGCGCGATTTGTGGGCAAGGGCGAAGAAAAAGTTGAAATCACGAACGGCGAGGATGCGGAGAAAATTCGGCTCGCCCTGGAAAATGCTGCCTGGGTTGTTCGTTCAGCGGAAAAGAAAGAGCGGCGGCGCAATGCGACTCCGCCATTCACCACCAGCAAGCTGCAGCAGGATTCCTCGCGCAAACTGCGTTTCAGCGTGAAGCGCACCATGATGATTGCGCAGCGTCTTTATGAAGGCATTGAACTGGGCGGCGAGGAGGGTCTAGTCGGTCTGATTACTTACATGCGCACCGATTCGACTCGCGTGGCCCCCGAGGCCCTCGCCGAGGTGCGCGAATACATCACCAGCGAATACGGCGCGCAGTACATGCCCGAATCGCCGAATACATATAAAGAGAAGAAAGAAGCGCAGGCGGCGCACGAAGCGATTCGTCCGACTTCGGCGATGCGCCATCCTGACAAGGTCAAACAGTATCTGCAGGAAGACGAATTCAAGGTCTACAAGCTCATCTGGCAGCGTTTTGTCGCCTCGCAGATGAACCCGGCGATCTTTGACCAGACGACGGTCGACATCGATGCGAAGTCGGCGAATGAAATTTTCTGGTTCCGCGTCACGGGCTCCGTCATGAAGTTTGATGGCTTCCTCAAAGTGTACGAGGAATCCAAGGACAACAAGGACGAAGAAGACGAAGAGCTGAAGCACAAGCTGCCGCCGCTCGAAGCGGGTCAGAAACTCACTTTGAAATCGCTTCTTGCCTGAGCAGCATTTCACCGAGCCGCCTCCGCGCTTCAACGAAGCTTCGCTTGTGAAAGAGCTGGAAGAGCGCGGCATTGGCCGGCCGTCTACGTACGCGACCATCCTGAGCACGATCCAGGAACGCCAGTACGCTCAAAAAGTCGGGGGCAAATTCACTCCCACGGAAATCGGCTTAGTGGTTACCGACTTGCTGGTCGAAAACTTCAAGGACATTTTCGACTTCCAGTACACGGCGCGCCTGGAAGAAGAACTGGACGAGATCGAAGAAGGCAAGGAGAAGTGGACCGACGCGCTCGGCGAGTTCTACAAAAAGTTCGCCAAGGATCTCAAATACGCTGAGAAGCACATGGAAAACATCAAGCGTATGGAGAAGCCAACGGACGAGAAATGCGAACGCTGCGGCGCGCCGCTCGTCATCAAATGGGGCAAGCACGGCTCGTTCTATGCTTGCAGCACCTACGACAAAGAGGATCCGAACTCCTGCACCTTCACGAAGGAAAATCCCATCAATCTGCCGGATCTCGATTCGGCGGACATGCAGGAGACGGCGCAGGAAGAGTACTGCGAGAACTGCGGCCGGGTCATGGTGCTGAAGCGCGGGCGTTTTGGCCAGTTCATGGCTTGCACGGGCTATCCGGATTGCAAGACCACGCGGCGACTGGATCAGGGCAAGCGCGTGCCCGACATTCCGCTCGACGAGAAGTGTCCGGACTGCGGGCGCAACCTGATCATTCGCCACGGCCGCTACGGCGAGTTCACCTCGTGCAGCGGATATCCGGATTGCAAGTATGTGAAGCAGAACTTTATCGGCGTAAAGTGCCCGCTCTGCGGGGAAGGCGAACTGGTCGAAAAGCGCGCGCGCAAAGGCAACACGTTTTACGGATGTTCGAAGTACCCGAAGTGCAAATTTACGTCTGCGGCAAAACCGATCGCGGAAAAATGTCCCGACTGCGGTCATGAGTACCTGGTGGAGCGCATGCGGAAAGATGGAACTGTGATCGCGTGTCCGAACAAGGAATGCGATTATGAACGAGAGCTTCCGGGAGGGAATCCGGAGAGCGCAAAGCCGAGCTGAGAGATTCCCGCAGACGAGCAGCGGGAGCTAATGAAGATCACTTACTGAGGCGAGAAAAATGGCAAAAAAAGCAACAGTACATGATGGACAGTTGATGTTGCAGCTTTACGACCTCCGACGTGAAGCCGAGATGCGCAAGGCGAGAAACTGGTTCCTGGTCGAGTTCTGGCCGCTGAATGCCGACGACTTTCTGAAGGTCGCGAACGCCTTTCCCAGCCAGGAAAATAACTGGCTTCGCCAGGTCGGGGGCTATTGGGATATGGCCGCTTCGCTGGTTCTGCAGGGCGCGCTGCACGAAGAACTTTTTCTTCAGCCGGGCTGCAGCGGCGAAATGTTTTTCCTCTTCGCGAAGATCCATCCGTTCCTGAAAGAGCTGCGTCAGAAGATGAACAATCCCGAGGCCTGGGCGAACATCGAGAAAGTGGCTACTGGATCAAAGCTGGGCCGCAAGCGCCTCCAACGCGTCTCCGCCATGGTCGATGCCCGCCGTGCAGCGCTCGCAAAGGCGAAGAAATAAACACCAATTTATTGCGGGCCGCAGCTTTTGAGTCCCGTGCTCTCTACATTTCCTATTTAGAAGGACCGCTCCGGCGATTCCCGAGGCTTTTTCTCGTCACCTTTGCCTGTAGCTGCGCTGCGCTTCTGCTATCCTAATGCGTTGTGCGGATGCTCTGGTGGTTTCTGATCCTGGGAGTCAGTTTAGTACTGGTCGTGTCGGTTGTGGTTTCGCTTTTCATGCGGGTGCGGCGGCAGATGAAGCGCTCCGCGGCCTCGGAGGCGGAATCAGACAGACTTGACGAACATTCCCCGCCGCCGGAAACCTGATTCGCCGCCACGAAGGAAACTACATGTCGAAAGCAACGACGCGGATTCTAACAACGGAAACTTTGCCTCAAACTTTGCCTCAAACTTTGTCACAACAGTCCCGCTCGCTGGAATGGGCGAAACAAGCGGGCATCGTAATTGGGGCAAGCCTTTTCGTCGCGCTGTGTGCGCGTGTCACAGTGCCATTGCCCTTTACGCCGGTCCCACTCACGATGCAAAACTTCGGAGTGCTGGCGGTGGGATTGATGCTCGGCTCCCGGCGCGGATTTGCGGCGCTGGCGCTCTACCTTGCCGAAGGGGCTGCGGGATTGCCCGTGTTCAATCCGGCCGGATTGGGCGGAATCGCGCAGATCATCGGCCCGACGGGCGGTTTCCTTATGGCGTATCCGGTGGTGGCATTCGTTGCGGGCTGGATTTACGAAAAGGCCTCAGCACGAAGCTCACGACGTTTCGCCTGGGCCGCTCTTGCTTCGGCAGTCGCGGAGTTGGTGCTGTTCACCGGTGGAATCGGCTGGCTCGCTCTCGAGACCCACTCCGTCGCAATGGCGATCAGGCTGGGATTCTACTGGTTTATTTTTGCTGAGGTGATCAAGGTGCTCATGGCTGCCGCGGTGGCCGACGGTTGGAGCAAGCGGCGATCGCAAGCCTAGGAGATATCTCTAATTACGCGTCGGCAAAGCATGAACCACAGAGATCACAGAGGTGCACGGAGGACCGCAGTTACTTGATCGGAGATTCCTTAGGGTCTTAATCCAAAGAAAAGCCAGGCAGAGCCCGAAGCAGAGAGTCCATGGCCGAAAGCCCAAAGTCCAAATTATGAGTACTGTTTCTTCCCCGGTTCGTGAAATCACGGTGGCACATAGCCCCGACTCCGATGACGCGTTTATGTTTTACGGCCTGGCCACCAACAAGGTTCGCGTGCCTGGGCTGCGTTTTTCGCACACGCTGTGCGATATTGAAAAGCTGAATCGCGACGCCCAACAAGGCGTTTACGACGTTACGGCGATTTCGTTCCACGCGTATCCGTACATTCAGCAGAACTATGCACTCATGTCGTGCGGCGGCAGCGTTGGCGACGGCTATGGTCCCATGGTGGTTTCGACGCGTTCCTTTACGACGACCGAGATCAAGAGCAAGAAAATCGCCGTGCCGGGCAAGCTGACCACTGCTTATCTCGCGCTCCAACTGTTTGCGCCCGGCATTGAAGTTGATGTCGTTCCCTTTGACCAGATCATCCCGCAGATTCTCGAAGGAAAATATGAAGCCGGCCTGATCATTCACGAGGGCCAGCTTACCTATGACAAGTCCGGATTGCACCGCATTGTCGATCTCGGCAAATGGTGGCACAAAGTTACCGGTCTTCCGCTGCCTCTGGGCGGGAACGCCATTCGCCGCTCGCTTGGGCCGGAAACGATGGCGGGAGTTACGCAGGCGCTGCGCGAGAGCATTCAGTATGCCATCGACCATCGCGAAGAGGCGCTCGCCTACGCCATGCAGTTTGCCCGCGATCTCGACCCGCAACTTGCCGATAAATTTGTAGGCATGTACGTCAATGAACGCACGCTCGACTATGGCGATGATGGCAGGGAAGCGGTGCGCCGGTTGCTGGATATGGGACACAAGGCCGGGATTATTCCTCAGGAGTCGAGAGTGGAGTGGGTGTAGGGGAGCCGCGAGCTTCGAGCTACGAGCCACGAGCAAGCGGTTGGAGTGCATCCTATTCAGACAAGTGCTGTGCCCACCGAATTCGCTTCTTGCTTGCTCCTAATGTCGTGACCGCATGATCTTTTCCATGAGCGCCGGGGCCCGAGGGCGGGGCGCGCCCTCGGAATCGCCGGCAAGGTGCCGGCGCTACGCTCTGCCGGCTGCGGTAATCTTCTCGCGGTGACGGTACTAGCCTGCAACTCGAAACTCGTGACTCATCGCTTTCTTACTTTACCCTCTCCGGAAATGCATATACCGGATCAATGTCCACGGGAATGTTCTCGGTTGCTTTGAGCGCAGACTTTAACTCCTCCGGCATCTGATTGTATTTTTTGAACCAGTTTTCTGCGCGCTGGCGGTCTCCGGTAGCCTCGATCTCAAGCAGTTCTTTGGCGAGGTCGGACATCGCACCCGGAATCATCTGATAATTAATCACGTAACGGCCGCGCCGATCATGGATTACCGCGCCACGCTCCAGCAGGTAGTTGAACTCCATCATCTCGGCTTGCCCGTGAGCCTCGGCGATGCCGAAGCGCACCGTGCGGAACAGACCGCCTACATACGACGCGTAATATTCTTCGAGCTTTTCCCTGGGAAGCGCGTTGTGATCGACCAGCCACTGCAAGGCAAACATCCCGGTCACGTCGGCCTTCGCTTCTTCCAGGGGACTGTATATGGGGCCGATCGCCTCTCGAATGTCGACTTTGCCTGCGGCTGTGCGCGCGAACGCGGGACCGAGCCCGTGACAAATCTCGTGCATGATCGTTCCCACCAAATACCCTTCGCTAGTGACTTTCACAGCCTGCTCGGGCTCCATCAACTTGCGTGCTACCGGGACGATTATGTAGTTCACGCGGGCATCCATGAAATTCTTGAAGAACATTTTCTTGCTGCCCTTCAGTTCGTGCACGCGCGGATCGTTCGGAAGATTGTCGGCGACCGCCTGGTATCCGTGAGTCAAGTCGCCTGCGCGAAATGGAGTATCGACCACTTCCATGGGTGTTTCCAGACCGTGTTTGGATGGGCGGTCCTCCGCCGCCAGCGGCAGCGCATCCTGAATCTCGGGCACATATTTTGCGAAGAGTTCGAGTTTTTTACTTTCACTTTCGTTGCGCACCATCACGGCCGCACCGTAGGAAGCTTTTACGCCGAGCAGATCGTCCATATAAGTTTCGTAGGGCGCAAAAATGATGTCGACTTTTGGGTTCTGCAACTCGAGCCAGGCGAGGTCGCTGGGAAAATAATCGTCGGTGAGAAGCGCATCGGCGCGCAGGCGAAGGTATTTCGCGAATGCCGGGTCGCTGCTCAGGTCGGCTGCCGCCCGCAATGCGCGAGATGCCGGATCGAGGAACGTGCGATAGGCGATGTGGTAGGGAACCGCTTCCAAGTTCCCGTCGTGCCAGCGGACGATCGTGAACTGATTGTAGATCGCAGTCTTCTCGTCAGGATGTTCCTTGACATACTGCTCGACTTGCGCCCGCGTCAGGTTGGCCGGATAGAAGCCGCGACCAGGTGGCATGGGGTCGGTACCGACGAATGGCTTGTTATTGTCGATGAGATCGAAGCGCGAGGCGTTAATCCGCAAATAGCGCCGCAGTTCGACATCCCGTGGATTCTTGCTAGCCGCCAACGACTGGTAGAGCATCAGGGCTTCGGGATCGCTCTGCCGCCAGTAGATGCTTTCGAGATAACCGCAGGCCTCCACTAGTTTGTGGACAAGTTGTATTTCGCGAGCGCTCAAACCTGCCGTGCGAAAAGGCATTTCGACGCGCCGGAACTTCGCTACCCGCTCGGCCAAATCGGGCACAACATGCAGGTTTGCCGGGATGCCAATCTTCGATGCCGAGCCCACCATGAAATGAGTTTTCCTGGTCTGGGAGGAAGCAGAAATCAAAAGCAGTGGAACGACGAACAACAGGAGCCCATGCGCTTTCATGCGACTTCGATCTTATCAAAATTCCATCTTATCAAACTTCGTTCCTATCAAACCTGGACGCGGCTGGAGAGGCTGCGGAAAAGTCCAGATGCCGACCCCAGCCCCTCAAGGGGCGATTGATAGCAAGCAGTTTGCGGCATCGCTAAAGCGATGCCCTGATACGAAGCCGACTTTTTCGCAGCCTGTGAAGCCGTTATCATGATTTCATGTGGGAACAAAACGGCGCCCAGACTTTGCTCATCGATGCCGATGACACGCTTTGGGAGAACAACATTTATTTCGAACGCGCGATCGCAAAGTTCATTTCATTTCTTGACCATCGCGAGTATTCGCCCGAACAGGTTCGGCTGGTGCTGAACGATGTGGAGCGCGAGTCCATTCTCAAGCACGGGTATGGCCTGCACAGCTTTGCCCATTCGCTGGTGGAAACGTTCGAAAAGCTTTCGGTCGATGCGGTCACACCGGGGATGCACGAACGGATTCACAGTTTCGCCCACCAGATCGCCGACCATGCCATCGAGGTCATTTCGGGCGTGCCCGAGACGCTTGAGTATCTTCGCGAGAGGCATCACCTCATCCTGATGACCAAGGGACATCCCGCGGAGCAGGCGGGCAAGGTTGAGCGGTCCGGCTTGAAAGATTATTTCTCCGCCATTGAGATCGTAGCCGAGAAGGACGCACCGACTTATCGCTCGGCTATCTCGAAGTACGCGCTAGCAACCGACGTTACCTGGATGGTCGGGAACAGTCCCAAGTCCGATATTAATCCGGCACTCGCCGCCGGATTGCATGCCGTGTTTGTGCCTCACGGTAACACCTGGATTCTCGAGCACGAGGAACTAGCAAGCGCTCCGTTTTCTCAGAGACTATTAGTTGTCGACCGGTTCGCGGACCTTAGAAAGCACTTCTAGCGTCGTGGCTGCATGATCTTTGTCTAACTCTCCATCAGCTTTCTTGGGCAGCCGAGGGCGGCTGTTGCTACGCGGGGCGCGGGGCCCGAGGGCGGGGCGCCCCTTCGACAAGCTCAGGGCAGGCTCTCGGAACTGCCGGCAAGGTGCCGGCGCTACGCTCTGCTGACTGCGGTAATCTTCTCGCGGTTACGGTACCAGGTTGAGTTAGTTGAGTTCTCGCTGTTACTGTATCGCAGTTACTAGCGACAAATATGCCTTGTATCTACTGTTCCAGGATGAACGCGCAAAGATCGGCAGTGCACCTAAATAGACACAGGCTGGAAGCCCGGAATGTCTTCCGGTTCCAGCCTGTGCTTCGTTCAACTTGTGGACCGCTCTAGTTTGTCGTGCTGGCCGCGGTATTGGCAGCGGTCGTGGCGGGTGTTGGATTGGTCGTCGGAGTCGAGTTATAACGGGCAAGCCGCGGGAAGAACGGCGTCACCTCGAACGGCATTTTGTCGCGGGCGGAGGTGATCGCTACCGGCTGTGCCTTGACCATCTCGACCTTGTCATCCCACGGGTTGAGCTTGACGCGTCCGCCCAGGGGCAACGCCGCAATCTGGTCGAGCTTGTTCCAGTCGAGTGCCGGAGCCGGAGTTTCCAGCTGCGCCATCCGG
Organism: uncultured Acidobacteriaceae bacterium; assembly: GCA_963709055.1. Lineage (GTDB taxonomy): Bacteria > Acidobacteriota > Terriglobia > Terriglobales > Acidobacteriaceae > Acidiflorens. The sequence continues at coordinate 490,030 of CAVPUZ010000007.1, read as the reverse complement.
GTGACCGTGCCGTTGTCGGTCATGCTGTTGCCCAGGTGGGCCTGCAGCAGAGCGTTCAAATGCGGAGCGCGAGTTTGCAATGCCTTCAGGAAAAGCCCAGCCGAGTCCAGCTTCTGCGCATAGGGAGAAGCCTTCAGCATCTCGATTGCCTTCTTGTCGGCGGCCGTTTCTTCTTCCGGGATGTGTTTGAAGCCGAGGTTCTGGTAAGTTCCTTCGTCGGAGAACAGCATGCGGTCGTTGAAGGCATACTGGCTGCCCAGGTTGTGTCCCAGCACGATGTGCGCCAGTTCGTGCGAGAGCACCATGGCGAGGCTCGCTTCGTCGGGAAGGACGTCGATCAACCCGCGGCTCACGATGATCGTATTGCCAACGCTAAAGGTTTCCAGCGGAGACGTGGTCAACACGCGCGTGCGCACCGGCCGTGGCAACTCTATGTTGTTGGTGATCTCCAGATTGTCCACGACGGTTTGCAGAACTTTATCTACGTCGCCGGCAGGCGCCAGCAAACCGGCGCGCTCCAGGCGATCGATTACGTTGTCTTCCGCCTGCTGCTGCCACTGGCGCTCGGCGGCCAACGGGGAAGCGTCTTGCGTGGTGGGCGTCTCATCTTTCACGCTATCTACGCGGATCTGGGTTAATTCGTCACTCGGTGTTCCGGTCTTCAGGTTGTAGCCCCAGATGCGGGTCTGTGCCTTGAATGCGATCTTGTTCTTCGCTCCCGCTGTGAAGTCGCCTTCCTCACTGTAGATGTAAGTAGGCAGCCAGTAGCCGGGAATCAGGTTGAGGCGCCAGCTATCCATGTGGAAGTAGTATGTGTTGTGCGATGGGCGCGAATAGGTTCCATTCAGTCGGACAATGTTGAAATCCTGATCTTCGACCCAGATGCGGCCCAGGAACCGGCCACGGCCGGCGTCCTTTTTGGGCGTGACGTCGAAAACGAGGCAGCGCACGTCGCCCATAAACTCGCGGCGCGCGTAGTGAAAGTCATAGTGCTGCCGGTCGAAATCGTCCCGGTCGGCGTAGATCATCCAGGAAAAGCCGAGCGGCTGGTACTGAAACTTGAAGCTCTTCACCAACCCGCCGAGCAAATGCCTCTCCAGGCCCTCTTCTTTGCCTTTGAGGCCCTTGTCGGTCTTTTCGTGAAGAAAATCGGAGCGGTCAATCGAATCGCTCAGATCCATGCGGCCGAGAAAATAGTGATCGTCCTGTGGAATCGGCCCCAGTTGCGCATCCTGCGTGAGGTTCTGCAAATAGGTCTCTACGATCGGCGTGCGCGGCGACAGAAAGGTGACTAGGTTCTTCTCGCGCAGGATCACGCGGTCCACTACCTGGTCCATGGTGGCCGGCTGAGACAAAGTTGTCTGGCCCTGCGCCGGCGCGGTTTGGGCCGTTTGTCCCGCCGGCATATTCTGCACGGCTGATGTTGATTGTTGGGCCACTGCGGTCATCGTTACTGTTACTGCCAGCAGAGCCAGGACCATCCAGTTCGTAGTGCGCATAACATTCATCTCCAAGTTTCAATACGCCAGTTGAAATACCACGTGCACAATTGCAGTCGAATCCACGGCCTGCCCGTTCCGCAACGCCGGTTTAAAACGCATTTTGTTGGCGGCCGCTATGGCAGCCTCATCCAGTCCATGGCCCAAACCGCGCACCACTCGATTTACCCGCAACCGGCCATTTGCTCCGAACTCGACTTCGAGCAGGACTTCGCCCTCGAGTTTCAGATCTCTTGCTTCCTGCGTATAGACCGGCTTCAGCTTGTCGGTGATCTCGACGGCCGTGGTGGCCGGGCCGCTATCCATGCGCTGCGTGTGGGGAACGTTTTGAGCGATTTCCTGATTTCCGAATCCGGAGGTCTGTACGCCCGCATTGCCTCGCCCACTGCTTCGTCCGTCGCCGCGTCCCGGCGTTGCTATGCCGGTGCCGAAATCTGCGCTCGCCACCGTTCCCTTGATTCCTTTTGCTCCACCCGAGCCGTTCCCCTGGCCGGGGCCCACTGGCATGTCAAATGACCCTGCTGCGGAGGCGATCAGCCTGCCGTTTGGCTTGCTGTTCGCACTGGGCTTCAATCCATTCGGATCGCCGAAGCCGCCGGTCTGCACTCTTTCTATGGCAGCATTTACGGTTGGTGTTACTGAACTTCCCTGGAACTCGCCGGTATGGATCAGCACCGGACGCGCGCCTCCCGCAGTCTGTCTTAAGACAGCAGGCGCGAAGTTATTGAGGGCCACTTTCGGCGGTTCGATTTCCCGCGGCTCCTGCTTGCGGGCGCGGACTTCACGCGGCACGATCAGCTTCGGCGCCTGGAACACCGGATCGCGCGGCAACAGCTTTGCCCTCACCGGCAGCGGCTTCGGTTTTGGCGCCCGCTCGGGCCTCATCGAGGGCAGTGGGATCAGTTCGGTGACGTGGTAGTTCGAGGCAATGATCAGCGTCCCCGGGACGAGAACTCCAAAGAACGCGAGCAACAGGATGAATGCCGTGACCAGCCCATAGCTGGCGGCGAAAGTCCGCCAATCCCACCTTTTTTCGGGCAATAGGCCGAGTTTAAATTCGCGGTTGTACGTAGGCATCCATTGACTCCAATATGGGGACCGAGCACGGGGGGATTGCTCAGAGTTGGAGTCTTTACCTTAGGGGAGTTTCAGAGGGGGGTAAACGTGTCGGCTGCGCCTGTCCTTTGGTAACCGTTTTCGTTCGTTGGACGGATTACCGAAAGTATCTGGGAATCGGAATTCGAAATGGTATTTCCCGATTACTTTGGAGTGGGAGCGCGCCGCCGCGCGAAGAAATAAAACACGGGAACCCCGGCGAGAATGACCAGACATCCTCCCGCCGAGTTGGCCAGATTATCGGTGAAGGTGTAATAAAGAAGCGCCGCCGAAGCGAGGATGAAGATCGCGGGCACGACCGGATATCCGAGCACGCGGTAGGGGCGATCCGCCTGCGGCTCGCGGCGGCGGAAGACAAACACCGTACTGCCGGCGATCATGTAGAAGAGCCACTCCGCAAAGATCGCCAGCGAGAATAGCTGGCGGAAGCTGCCTCCGAGCAATAGCAGGACAATCGACAGCCCACACTGCACCACCAGCGATACCGAGGGAGTATGGAAGCGCGGATGCACTTCGGCAATGGCCTTGAAAAAATATCCGTCGCGTGACATGGCGTAAGGAACGCGGGCGCCGCTCATGATGGTGCCATTCAGAGTCACCAGCATTGATATTGCAATGCCTATCGAGACCAGGCTCGCGCCGGCCTGTCCCAGCACCATAGCCACCGCGTCGGCCGCCGGACGATCGGAAGCCGCCACCACCGCCGCCGGCATTACATACTGAACTGCCGCGTTGACCAGAACGTAAAGCAGTCCGACCGTTGCCACTCCCCAGATCAGGGAAAGTGGAATGTTGCGCTGCGGGTTTCGAATTTCGCCCGCCACCATGTTCAAATCATTCCAGCCGTCATAGGCCCAGAGCGCGGCCACCAGCGCCGCGAAGAAGCCTGCCATGCCACCCTTTGCACCGGCAAACTCGGTCGCGAAATTTCCCCATGTTCCACCTTTATAACTGAATCCCACGGCGACGATTCCGAGGATGATCGCGACTTTAAGCAGCGTGAAGAGGAACTGAAACTCTCCCGCTTTGCGCACGCCGATGTAATTCAGCCAGGTGATCAGGATGGCGGCCGCGATGGCCACCAGTTGCCCGTAGGTCACAGCGAATGGATGCTGGCTCCATGGCGTTGCAAAGCAGGGCCGCAGAAAAAACGAGAAAACCGGGAAGGTCCCCAGGGTGCGCACCAGCCCGATTGTGATGGTCGCAATCGATGCCGGTTTGGCAATCAGAAACCAGGTCCAGCCGTACAGAAATCCTGCGAGCGGTCCGTAGGCGTCGCGCACATAGACATACTCTCCGCCCGCCTGCGGCTTCATCGCACCCAATTCGGCATACGTGAGCGCGCCGAAGAACGAGAGGACTCCGCCCACCAGCCACGCGAGATAGACAATGCGGGCCGAGCCAACCGCCTGCATCATCTCCTTCGGAACGAGAAAAATTCCGCTGCCGATGATCGTGCCGACCACGATCGCTCCGGCATGGGAGAGCTTCAGGTCGCGCGCGAGTTCTGGTCTTTGCTGAAACATAGGTATGCGCTAAGAACGAGAAATTCTAACCGCAAAGGTCGCAAAGGATTCGCAGAAGGATTCGCAAAGGAACACCTTTCTTTGCGTGCTTGGCGGTTCATAGCGTCCTTTGCGGTTAAGAGAGGCTCCTACTCCTCCCGATAATTATTGACCATGCGCTTGATTCCGTCTTTCAGCAGCGCCACGTGGAAATTGATGAGCAGCCCAATCGGAATATTCAAGAGTCGTAAGTACGAGAGAAGTTGGGCTTCATCGACGGGATGCAACGCTTCCTTACACTTGAGTTCCAGAATAAGCTTGCCCTCAACCACCAGATCGGCCCGAAACCCGCAGTCGAGCTTAACGGCCTCATAAATCAGCGGCACGGGCTTTTGCCTTTCAACGCGAAAACCTGACTTTTCCAATTCATAGGCCAGGCAAGCTTCGTACGCCGATTCCGGTGGGCCGGGCCCAAGCTTACGGTGAATCGTAAGTGCCGCGCCAATCACTTCACGACTGATGTCGATGGCCATGACCGTCCCCATTCTTTTTCAAAACGCTGGCCGCGTATCCGACGGCATACGTCACGCACGTACCAATCGCTACCCACCAGGTAAACGCAACATGCGACCAGCCCCATAGATACAACTCAACTGCCAGTCCGCAAATCATGCCCACGATCGCGCCGTTCTGGTTTGCCCGGCTGGTGAGCACGCCGAGCAGAAACACGCCCAATAACGCACCGTAGGCGACCGAGGCAATCTGCAATCCGACTTCGATAACGCGTCCTACGCTATGCAACGCCAGCATTGCCAGCAAAAACAAGACCAGAGCCCACACCACGGTCGCTAAGCGTGCCAGCCGCAGACGCTTTACTTCGCTCAACTCCGGTTGAAAGCGAAAATAAAAGTCCATCATCGAACTTGACGAGAGGGAATTGAGTGCTGCGCTCAGATTTGACATTGCCGCCGCCAGAATCGCCGCAATCAGCAAGCCGGAAATTCCGTGCGGCATGCGGCTCACGATAAATGTTGGATAGATCCGGTCCGCCCGCCCGAACGTTGCTGACGGAACCCGGTAGTAAGCGAACAGCATCACGCCGACGAAAAGAAACAACCCGAATTGAAAAAGAATTGCGATGCCGCTTGAGAGCAGAGCCAGCACCGATTGGCGCTGGTTGCGCGCCGCCAGCAGCCTCTGCACGATTAGCTGGTCGGTCCCATGGCTCGCGGTGGTCAAAAAAGCGCCGCCTATAATTCCTGCCCATAGCGTGTATGGGTTGGCGAGATTCAGGTAGGGCCAGTGCATTGTGCCCGCATGATTAGCGAAAGCATGATCAACGAAGAAAGATCGAACACGCGGAACTTGTCGAGACTGGCGGCAATCGCGTGCGCCGAATTCCAGCCGCCAGGAATCAAATGGAGAATCACGACCAGCCCTACCAGCGTGCCGCCGATGTAGATGAACGTCTGTACAACGTCGGTCCAGATTACCGCCGCCAGTCCGCCTTCAAAGGTGTAGATCAAAGTCAGCAGCGTGATGATGGCAATCGAGGTGATCTCCCCGGTTCCGAGCGCGATCGACACCACGATCGACACGGCGTATACGCGCACGCCCTCCGCTGCGGCTCTGGTCAGGAGAAACAGTCCCGCAGTCACCGTCCGTAGCTCGGGACCGAAGCGACGTTCAATCAGTTGGTAGGCCGTGTACAGGTCGCCGCGAAAATACTGGGGCAGTAACACGAAGCTAATGATGACGCGCCCCACCACGTAGCCCATCACCACTTGCAGAAAAGTCAGATTCGAATCGTAAGCGAGCCCAGGAATGCTGATGATGGTCAGCGTGCTCGTCTCGGCCGCCACGATGGAAAGCGAAATTGCCCACCAGGGAATGTCGCGGTCGGCCAGAAAGTAGTCGCGCATCGTCCGCTGACGCTTGCGGAAGCGCAAGCCAAACAGCGTGATTCCCGCCAGGTACAGCGCGATAATCAGCAGGTCGATCCGATTCAATCCCAACCGCGCACCCTTCCATTGCTCTATATAGAGACGCAGTTCGCCGAGTCTCGCTGTATACTGAAGAAAGTTTTCGAGCATTGTACAAGCATGTTCCGCGCCCGCAGCCGATGCGAGAACCTGTGTTAGAACTAGCGCGATGGCTTTCTATGTTGGAATCGACGGCGGCGGCACCAAGACCCGCTGCGTCCTGGGCAATGAAACTACGGTGCTGGCGACGACCGTCTCTGGTGGTTGCAATATCGTTCGCTACGGCGAGATCGACGCCCGGGAGAGCAGGGCTCGCGAATCGCTTCACACTGCCATCCGCCAAGCCTGTGCGGCTGCCAAAATCTCTCCAGACCGGCTTCAAACTATATGTATCGGCGCCGCGGGTGCGGCCCGGCCAGAAATCGCCGCGAAACTTCACGCCCTGCTTGCCGAGTTGAATCCGAAACTGGACATCAAAGTCTTCGGTGACACTGTCATCGCCCTGCAAGCCGCTTTTGGCTCCGGCCCCGGAGTCATTGCGATTGCCGGCACCGGCTCAGTCGTCTATGGACGCGATGCCACGGGATGCACCGCGCGTGCCGGAGGCTGGGGGTTTGCGATCTCCGACGAAGGCTCGGGCCATTGGATCGGACGCCACGCTATTTCCGCGCTGCTGCGCGCCCGTGATCAGGGGCAAGAAACCGCGCTCACCGCGCTGATTCTCGAAACCTGGAAGCTGAAAAATATCGACGCGCTCATCCAGCACGCCAACGCGACACCGCCTCCTGAATTTCCGCGCTTGTTTCCGATCGTGATCCGTGCGGCGGAGGGAGGCGATGTGATCGCGCGCGAACTTCTGGCCCGCGCCGGCGCCGAATTGGCCGCGCTCGCCGGCATCGTCCTCCGGCGCGTCGCTCCTGCTCCGCCACTATGTCCCTGTGGCCATGACGGGCAGCGTCTTTCGTCAGTCGGCGGAGGTACGCCGGGTTTTCTACAATCATCTCGAAGCCAGTTTTCCCGGGATCGAGCTGCGCGAGGATTTCGTCGATCCGGTCATGGGAGCGCTCGCACTCGGCGCGCGCGAAAAGAGCAGAGTAGAGACGCGGCTTGCCGCGTCTCCGTTGTCATCGCACAGGCGTAATGTTGGATCAATCTAATGTTGGATAAATCGCTGACAGCGCAAGATGAACAGCCAGAGTCTGGCGCCGGCGCAATAATAATCGACTCACCTCTCTCGCTCGCGGACGCGATCCACAGCGCCGAGCGCGATGATCTGCTGTCCGCCGCTGCCGATCCTGCTCTCACGGGGGATCTGGCGCTCGCCTTGCTCAAACGAGCCGACCTGCCCGGCGAAGTACTGGAGCAACTCGCCAAGAATCGCGGCGCGCTCAAGCTGCGTAAAGTGAAGATCGCGCTGGCGTGCCATCCGCATACCCCGCGCCATGTTTCCGTGCCGCTGATCCGGCAGTTCTACACCTTCGACTTGATGAAGGTGGCGCTCTCGCCGCTTGTCCCCGCGGATGTAAAGCTTACCGCCGATGAAACGCTGACCTCGCGGCTGAAAACAATTACGCTGGGCGAACGTTTGACGTTGGCGCGCCGGGGCTCGGGGAGAATTGCGGGCGCGCTTCTGCTCGATCCGGAACAACGAATCATGCGCGCGGCGCTGGGGAACTCGCGGTTGACCGAGTCGCTCGTCGTGCAAGCGGTTCTTAATCCCGTCGGCGAGTGTTGCGTTGGTTCAGGCCGTTTCGCGGCATGCCAAGTGGTCGTATCGCCGCGATGTGCAGATTGCGTTGCTGCAGACCGAATATCTTTCGCTGGCGCGTGCCCTCGCGTTCGCAAGCGGAATTGCACCCCGCGCAACTTTGCGAAATCCTGAACACGTCCCGGCTCTCCGCGAAAATCAAAGAACAGTTGCTGCGTGAAAGCCAGAAGACGTCATCCGAAAAGGCCTCCTCGACGTAACGGTCGCCGCTCTGCGTGCTACCTTAGGTGCTACCTTAGGGGAACTCTGATTAAGTGCGGACGAAAGGCGTAAACCACAGAGGGCACAGGGGTGCACAGAGGTCCTAAGGTACTTATTCAGAGCTTCCTTAGACTCGCAGAAAAAGGATTCGCAGAAAAAGTTGCTGAAAAGTTCTTTGCGCAGGAAATGTCATGAAACGATCAACGATCCTGATTGTGCTTGTCTTTGCGCTGCTGGCAATGCCTGCCGTTGCTGGCAAACAAAAATCCGCCAAAGGCGCCGACCTCCTGTTTCAACTCGAGGCCGATTTTGCCAAGGATGCGGCGCTGCACGGCCACGACGCCTTCCTCACCTGGTTCGCCGACGATGGAGTGGAACTTGACGACGGAGGGGGAATCGTGAGCAAAGAGGGAATGCGCAAGCAGGGGGCATGGGCCGAAGGAACGTCTTTGACCTGGACTCCTGTCAAAGCCGACATGGCCGCGTCCGGCGACCTCGGCTACACCTACGGCAACTACGTCTTCAAGCACAAAGACAAGGCCGGCAAACTGATTACCGACTACGGCAAATACACGTCGATCTGGAAGAAGCAGAGAGACGGCTCGTGGAAGGTAGTAGTGGATATGGGAAATTCGAGTCCCGCTCCGAAGACCCAGGAATGATTGGCTGGTGCAACGGCGCGTGAGCGTGGTCCTGGTCTTGGTTTATGCCGATATAATCAACGGCGCATTGGGTTCTTATGAGTGACGACACTGACAAGAAGCTGGGAATGAATCGATCCATCTCCCGCCGCGATTTTCTCAATGGAGTTGCGCTGACGGTTGGCAGTGCTCTGATTCCTCCCTCTGCGCTGGCGTTCGACGACGCGCCCTACGCTCCCGAGACTGCGCCCGGTTATTATCCTCCCGCGCTCATGGGCATGCGCGGGAACCATGATGGTACGTTCACCTACGCTCACCAGTTGCGCGACGGTGAATCCTGGGACTCAGCCGGTAAGCCGGAACCGACAGGCGAAAGCTACGACCTGGTCATTGTGGGAGCGGGCATCAGCGGTCTGGCCGCCGCCTATTTTTATCGCAAGCTTGCGGGAGGAACGCTTCACGGAAAGGCGACCGCCGGAAAAAGGACTGCTGGCAATAAAAGCACGCATCCTCATTCTCGACAATCACGACGACTTCGGAGGCCATGCCAAGCGCAACGAGTTTCGCGTGGGCGATCGCACGCTGCTGGCCCATGGCGGCACGATGTCGATCGAGCGGCCCGCAGAGTACAGCAAGGTTGCGATGGGCCTGCTCACCGAGCTCGGCATCGACGTTCAGCGCTTCTACAAGGCCTTTGACCGGAAGCTTTACAGCCATCTTGGCACCGCCATGTTCTACGACCGCGCGACATTCGGCGACGATCGACTGGTCGCCGGGATGGGCAAGACGCCATGGCAGGAATTCCTGGCGAAGTCTCCACTGTCTGAAACCGTGCGGCGCGACATCGCGCGCGTCTACACCGAGAAGAAAGACTATCTGCCGCGCCTGAGCCGCAAACAGAAGATCGAGCGCCTGCGCAAGACCAGCTACGCTGACTTCCTGACAAAGATCTGCAAGGTCACTCCGGACTGCGCTTCCGTTTTTCCAGTCCTACACCAACGACCTTTTTGCGGTGGGCATCGACGCGGTCCCAGCCATTGATTGCTATGTGACCGGCGACGACTATGGGGCGATCAGCTATCCCGGGTTCGACGGCCTGGGCCTGGGAGGCTCGTCCGAAAAAAGCGCGCGCCAGGAAGAGCCCTACATCTTTCATTTTCCGGATGGCAACGCCTCGATCGCACGCTTGCTGGTGCGCACGCTGGTGCCCGGCTCCATGCCTGGTCACACCATGGATGACGTCGTGACCGCCCGCGTCGACTATGGGTCGTCTTGATCAGTCTGGCTCGCCCGTGCGCGTTCGTCTTAACAGTACGGTCGTCCATGTCAACCATGTTGGCGCGCCGCATGCGGCGAAAGAGGTTGAGATCGCTTACATGCGCGGCGGCAAGCTGCAAACGGTACGCGCGCAACACTGCGTTCTTGCCTGCTACAACACGATGATTCCGTACCTCTGCCCCGAACTTCCCGCCAAACAAAAGGAGGCGCTCTCCTACCTGGTGAAAGCGCCGCTGGTTTACACTCACGTCGCCATTTCCAACTGGACGAGCTTCCACAAGCTGGGAATTCACCAGATCGTGTCTCCCGGCAGCTATCATTCTTTTACGGCGCTGGATTTTCCGGTCAGCCTCGGCGACTATCGCTTTCCCAGCAACCCCGAAGAGCCGATGGTCCTGTTCATGCTGCGCACTCCTTGCCAACCGGGATTGCCGGCACGCGATCAGAATCGCGCCGGACGAATGGAACTCATGACCACGACATTCGCCACGTTCGAGCGCAATATCCGCGAGCAACTGGGAGCCATGTTGGGACCGGCCGGATTCGATCCCGCCCGCGACATCCAGGGCATTACCGTCAACCGCTGGGCGCACGGCTACGCTTTCAGTCCGAACTCGCTTTTTGATCCGGAGTGGAAAGAAGAAGAGAAACCCTGGGTGATAGGACGCCAGCCTTTCGGCCGAATCACGATCGCCAATTCGGACGCCGCGGCTGAGGCCGAAACCGATGCGGCTATCGACGAGGCCCATCGCGCTGTGCGGGAGATTCTGAGAATGGCTTGACCGGTTAAGGGGCCAGAATAGCCGGTTGTAGCGGTTCGGAAAGCTACACGAGAGCGGCCTACTGCTGCCTCGTCGCCAGCTTTTCTTCCACCAGTTGCTCAACCCGCGCGACGACCTCATTCTCGGTCAAGTGGGTCGAATCGAGCATGACTGCATGCTCGGCTGCCACCAGCGGAGACGCGGCCCGCGTCCGGTCGCGCCGATCGCGCTCCCTCAATTCCGCCGCCATCGACTCCGCTGAAGGCCCTTTCACTTTCTGCTGGTCGAGCCGCCGCTGCTCGCGAATCACCGGATCGGCGTCGAGAAAAATCTTGAGATCGGCATCCGGAAAGACTTTCGTCCCAATGTCGCGGCCCTCCATCACCACGCCGCCGCCCAATCCCATCTCGCGCTGGCGCGCGACCATCCACTCGCGCACCCGCGGATGCACCGACACTTTCGAAGCTGCCTCAGTCACGTCGCGTTCGCGAATGCGCGCCGAAACATCGCGGCCATCGAGCAGTACGCGGTTGCCGCCTAACGTCGGCTCGAGCACAATCCGCGAGTCCCGCGCCATCTTTACGAGCGTGGGCTCGTCCTCAAACGACGCGTCCCACTCAATCGCTTTAAGCGCCAGCGCCCGGTACATGGCGCCGCTCTCCAGGTTGATGTACCCGAGTTTTCGCGCCAGGCGGGAGGCGATGGTGCTCTTGCCCGCGCCAGCCGGCCCGTCGATGGCAATGATGAGTTTGCGTGTGGGAGGATCGGTCATTCTGGGAAGGTCATGGTGCGAACATCATATTGGGAACATCCCATGCGAAGGTGGATTTTACACGCCCGGCAAAGCCTTACGCTATGACAATCCCACTGTGGCGCTCCAACTGGAGGGGGCACTCCGCTATCCGCCAGCTTTGCGGCAGCTTGCGCGAGTTGCCTCTACTGCGCTCTTGCACCGCGCGGCCGCAGCACAAATACCTCTCTTGCGGGTGCTACCTGCAGCAGCGACTTGCTTCCCGAGCGCACAAAACTCAGCTCCCGGGCCGCGAGCAGCGCCTTGATCGCCTCTCTGACCTTCGAACGTGGAACAAAATTGGAGAAGAAGTTTTCCACCTCTTCCTGTTCGGCGGCGATCACGCATTCCATATATTTTGACAGCAACGCCGAGAGCGCTTCGCCGATCGAAACGCCTACTCCCTCCCACACTTTGTCAGGCGCCCAGCGCGACAGCTCATCCCACACTGAACCCTCATCCTCAGAGTAATCCACGCGCGTGATCCGCAGCTTCGCCCACAACTCGGCCAGCGCCCGGTCCGAACCCGCCGTCGAAAGTCCTCCGCCCAGCAACTCGCCCAGCTTTCGTTTTGAAATCGGTCCTTTCTGCCGGATGATGGCAAACGCGTCGCAGGCCAGTTGTGAATATCCCGAACGCGACCCCGCCTTGGGCGCGAGGTTCGGATTCCGCTCGCCGACCAACGCATAAAAGTATGGGAATGCCGCGGGCGATACCAGGAACGCGTTGTTCTCATCGATCAGCGGCGCCTCATACGCCGCTTTTGCCCGCAGCGCCCGCACCATTAAGTCGGTCGCTTCCTTCGCGCGCGGATCGGCGAAGGCGTGCTGCTGCAACGGCAGGCGGTCGTCCTCGCCCACCCACGCTCCCATAAACGTCGGTACCAGCACGCTTGGCCGCGTCGGATACATCAAAGAAAATCCCACCGACTCGAAAAATGTCCGTGCATCTTCCAGCGTGCGCACCGCGTGTCCATCCAGACGCCACTTCGATGCTCGAGCCTGCTGGAGCTCCTGTTCAGTCATTGTGTCGATTAGAACACAGGAAGCGTCGGCTTTCAGCAGAGAACCGTTCATGTTGTCGACCGGGTCCGAACGGTGGGATACTCGACTCAGAAGGCTTTCCGGATATGACCTCCCCTTGTAACTCTCCCACATGGCTCCGCAATGCGGCTCCAATCGAGCCCATGACCCTCGACCAGTGCCGCCGTTTTTATGCGGATGAGATTCAGTATGCTGCCAACCTGCACTCTGCCGCATTGATCGAGGCCTTCGCCCGCGTGCCGCGCGAGAACTTTCTGGGCGCGGGCCCCTGGCAGATTGGAGTGCCAGACGTGGCGACCGGTAAGGTTGAGTACCTGACCACACCTTCTGCCGATGCTCGCCACGTTTATCACAACGTCACCATCGCGCTTGATCCCGCGCGCAACCTGTGCAATGGCCAGCCAAGTTCGCTGGCTGCCTGGATGAGCGCGCTCGACCTGCAGCCGGGCAATCGCGTTTTCCACCTGGGCTGCGGCGTGGGCTATTTCACCGCCATCATGGCGGAAGTTGTGGGCCTTACCGGATCCGTCATTGCCAGCGAGGTCGATTCGGCGTTGGCGGCCCGTGCGCGACAAAACCTGGTGGAATATTCGAATGTCGAGGTGCACGGCGCCGATGGTGTGGCGCTCGACCCCGGCATGTGCGATGCGATCTTTATTAATGCCGGAGTTACGCATCCTCACCCGCTATGGTTGGAGCGCCTGCGCGAAGGCGGCCGCATGATCCTGCCGCTGACGATTCCCATGGGGCCTCGGATCGGGAAGGGAGTGATGACGAAGATTATTCGCCAAAGCGCCGGCCTCTCCGCGCAGATGGTAAGTTTCGTCGCGATCTATTCCTGCACCAGCGCGCGCGACCCGCAACTGGAGCCGCTTCTGACCAAAGCCATGACGACGGGAGCATTGTTCAAAATGAAGTCGGTGCGGCAGGACGCCCACGATGCAGGCGACAGTTGCATCGTGCACGGGCAGGGGGCGTGCATTAGTGGGGCGGGGCCCGCAGGTTAACCGCCCTCCGAGACTCTGATCGTGCCACAAATCGAGCGCGGCGTATTCAATGATGAGGATGTGGGTAGAAGTCAGAATCGGTATCGGGATTAGGGGTCCTTCGACTCCGTAGCTGCTTCGCATTCGCGAAGCGGCTACTGCGCTCAGGATGACAGGAGGACCAGTTACTTTTTCACCACTTATTTCTTTGCCACCACCCCAATCCCCAACTCCCGCAATTGCCCCTCCGCCACCGGCGTTGGCGCTTCCATCATCAAGTCTTTCGCTGCTGCGGTTTTGGGGAACGGGAATTACTTCGCGCAGGCTGTCGGCTCCGGCGAGGATCATCACGATGCGGTCCAATCCCAGCGCGATCCCCCCATGCGGAGGCGTGCCGTATTCCAACGCTTCCAGGAAAAATCCGAAGCGGCTTTTTGCTTCTTCTTCGGTCATGCCCAGGGCGTGGAAGATTCGGCTCTGAATATCCTGTCTGTGGATACGGATTGAGCCCGAACCCAACTCGGTGCCGTTCAGCACTACGTCGTAGGCTAACGCACGCACCATCGCCGGGTCGCTTTCGAGCTTGTCCATGTCTTCTTCGTGGGGCGAGGTGAAGGGATGATGCGCGGCCATCCAGCGCCGGTCGGTCTCGTCGTACTCGAACATGGGAAAGTTGGTCACCCACAGGAAACGGTAGTCTTTCGCCGGGTCACCGGTCTTCTTGAAGATGCCGTGGCGGTCGGCATACTTCTGCGCCAGCGCCACGCGCAGCAGCCCGGCAGAGGCGTAGATGGCCATCTCTGCGGGCGTGACTTTGCGTTTGCTCGCGGGATGCGCGTCGGCGTCCGACTTCGCCGATTGCGCCGCGCCAACCACCATCACGATCAGATCGTCGGTCGCGGCGGCCGACTTCTCGCGAACTTTTTTCGCCGCCTCCGGAAACTTGTTCTCGATGCGCTTGAAGTCTTCGAAGACGCGGGCTCCGCCTTTCGAGACGAAGAGCGGCTTGATGTCGTCGCGTTCTTTTCTCGACAGCTCCCCGACCTTGGGAGTGCGAATCGCCAGCACCGGCAGCTCTCTGTTTATGGCTAACGCTTGAAGCTCTTCGGGCGTAAAGCAGTCGCGCACGTCGGTCAGTGCGGGCAGGCGGAGGTCGGGCTTGTCGATGCCGTACTGGCGCATGGCATCGTCGTAATCCATGCGCGGGAAGCTGGTTTTGATGTCGTGGCCAGCGGCCTTGAACGCCGCGGTCAGGAATCCTTCGACCACCTCCCACACGCGCTCGGGCTGCGGGTAGGACATTTCCAGATCGATCTGCGTGAATTCGGGCTGGCGGTCGGCGCGCAGGTCCTCGTCGCGGAAGCAGCGCACGATCTGGAAATAGCGGTCGAAGCCGGAGATCATGAGAATCTGTTTGAACAGTTGCGGCGATTGCGGCAACGCGTAGAACATCCCGGGCTGCACGCGGCTGGGGACGAGATAGTCGCGCGCGCCTTCCGGCGTGGAGCGCGTCATGAAGGGTGTTTCAATTTCGAAGAAGCCCTGCGATGAGAGATAGTCGCGGATCGCGATCGCGACCTTGTGGCGCAACTCGATGTTGAACTGCATCACGTCGCGCCGCAGATCGATATAACGATACTTCAGGCGCATCTCCTCGTTGGCGAGAACGGTGTCCGACGGCAGAAAGGGAAGCTGCTTGGAGACGTTCAGAATGCGCAGCTCTTCGACCACGAGTTCGACTTCGCCGGTGGGAATGTTGGGATTGATGGTGTCGGCGTCGCGTTTTTTCACGGTGCCGATGGCGGCGATCACGTACTCGTTGCGCAGTTCTTCCGCCTTCTCGTGCACCGCGGCATTCAATTCAAAGTTGAACACGACTTGCGCCACGCCCGTACGGTCGCGAAGATCGACGAAGATGATCTGGCCGAGGTCGCGCCGCCGGTTGACCCATCCCATGAGGACGGCTTTCTTGCCTGCGTCGGCGAGGCGCAGAGCCCCGCACATATGAGTTCGTTTTAAGTCGCCTAAGAAGTCGAGCACGATTTCGCCTTGTCTAGTAGGAATGCGGCAGAATGCCGGAACATGCTTTGCCGAACCACGCTTGCTGAACAAAAGATTATAAATGGCGGGAGCGGCGGAGAGCGCTCGATGGCGGGGTGTGTTTCAATCTCTTAATTCACCACAGAGACACAGAGAAAACCATAAATCTTCAAAAAGCTGGAATCTCAAGGTTTTGCCAAGCGGTTGGTTTTCTCTCGTGTCTCTGTGCCTCCGTGGTGAAGAACAGCTTGGGGTGCCGAATCAGAATTCGGGCTGAATCAGCTCGAATACATGCGCGAGGCGCGGATGCGCTTTCGATTTTTGAAAAACACGCTGTGCGAAACCGCCAACCAGGGGAATGTGGCGCGCGTAGTATTCCGGGTCGCCGGCGTGGCTGACCGCCTCAGCATGGTTCGCAGTAAAGTCCGCGCCGTAGGTGGGAGCGAACATCGGCCGGGTGTTGGAAGCGTCAAGGATGAGATTCTGTTCCAGGCCGAAATCTCCCTTTGCTGCCACTTGAACCGTTATTAGCGGGTGAGGAAGTAAAAGGTCGAGGTTCGCTGGCACACGATAGGATCTCGCCGGCGGAGTGTAAAAACTGACACGGGACACGCTGGAACTTTCACGCCCGAGGCTCAGCGCCGCCAGGTAGGCGAGAGACGGTAGCGCTTGAGGTTTCGCGACGCTTTCGCCAAGGGGCGAGGACGCGGCCACGCGCTGGACGGGAGCAAAATGTCTTGGCGATCGGACCTGCGCCGACAATAAAGGCGCAAAAACCAGCAGCATGGCTGCAAACGGAAGCGCCGCCATGCCTGAGAACGAGCGCGGAAATGATTGTGGATTCGATAAAGCCAGACCGCGCATCGGGTCCCCCTTACAAACATGTGCAATTCAATGACCCTTTGCCATCGGAAGGGCCGGCAGGCTGATGATGGTGCTGCGGTACCGCGTCATGTCTCGTCGTCAGGCTGCCGAGCGTGTGATTCACGCGGTTTCACAGGTGTTGTCTGGCACGGGAATCCCTGATTTTAGGGCACGTAACACTACCCGATTTCCCCATGAACGATTGAGTGGAAGGGGTATGTCCGCGTCGCTGGCACCCTAGTAGCCCAGGGAAAAGCAGGTTGCGGAAAGGGTCAGGTCTCTTACGGCTGCGCAATTCGTTGCGCCAGTTCCGCGCGCGGCACAGTCACTTGCTCTCCCGAAGCGAGGTGCTTGAGGGCAAACGCGTCCGCCTTGATTTCGTTTTCGCCGACGATCAGAATGTAGCGCGAGCCGATCTTGTCGGCGGCCTCAAATGATTTCTTGAGTCTTGAAAGTTTCGTCGCCCTAGCTCTACCACCAGATCGTGCCGGCGAAGTTCGCGGGCCAGTCGCGCCGCCTCACGATTCATGCCCTGCGCCGAGGGGCGCAATGTAGACATCCGGCCTGCGAAGCACCGAGTCCGCTGAAAGCTCCTGCAAAGCGAAAGCACCAGGCGATCTTCTCCGATGGCAAAACCGATTCCCGGCGCCGGCTGCGGGCTTCCCAGCGCTTCGGCAGGCCGTCGTAGCGTCCCCCGCCAAGAATCGCGTTCTGCGCGCCCAAACCCCCATGCGTGAACTCAAACGCGGTGCGCGTGTAGTAGTCGAGACCGCGCACCGAGACGGTCGTTTAGTATGAAACTCGACACCGCGTCGATTTAAGGATCGCTTGCACCTGTTCGAATTGCGTGCGGCAGGCTCGTCCAGAAACTGGCTGATGCGGGGAAGAGTTTCGATGATGGGCTGATCCTCGGGAACCTTGCAGTCGAAGACGCGCAGCGGGTTGGTGATGGCGCGGCGCTGGCAGTCGGCGCACATTTTCGCGGCGACCGGCTCGAGGGCGGTGCGCAGCGCCTCGTTGAATTTTGCGCGGTCGTTGGGACAGCCTACGGAGTTGAGTTCGAGACTCCAGCCGGTATGCCGACGCGATCGAGGAGCGTGGCCAGCAGTTCGAGAATTTCCGCGTCGCGGGCGGGAGACTCGCTGCCGGCGCTGGACGGGCCGATGACCTCGGCGTCGATCTGGTAGAACTGGCGGTAGCGTCCTTTTTGCGGGCGCTCGCGGCGAAACATAGGGCCGATCGAGAAAAACTTGTTCAGGCCACGTTCCCAGAGTTTGTGCTCGATGTAGGCGCGCACGATGCCGGCGGTGTTTTCGGGGCGCAGGGTGAGGGACTGGCCCTTGTCACTTTCGGCGCGACCGCGGTCTTCCCACGTAACATCTCCTTGGCGACGATGTCGGTTTCTTCGCCGACGCCGCGGGCGAACAGTTCGGTCGATTCGAATATAGGTGTGCGGATCTCGTGGAAGTTGTAGGCGCGGAAAACGTCGCGAACGGTGGCTTCGACGAAATTCCACAGAGCCGTGTCGGGTGGAAGAAGGTCGCGCGTTCCTCGGGGAGACTTGATCATGTTTGAGCTACGAGTTTCGAGCTGCGAGTCGCGAGCGACCTCAAGTTAAAGGGGCGAATGCCTTGCCGCTTCCCTGGAGTTCAGATGGAATAGGGGTCCTTCGACTCCGCAGCATCATTGCGCTTTGCGCGAAGATGCCGCTCCGCTCAGGATGACCATTGTACTAGGGGCGCTTAATCTCGATACTCGCGGCTCGCGCTCGGCGCTCGAAGCTATCCCTTCCTCTCCATCAAATACTGCTTCTTGTATCCAATGTAGTTTTCCACGTAGCGCAGAATTGAATCTTCGTCTTTCTTTTCGAGATGGCGGCGAAATTTTCCGGGCGAGCCCATCCAGAGAGAATTGGGCTCGACCACCGTTCCTTCGGGAATCAATGTGCCCGCGGCAATGATGCAGCCTGAGCCGATGACGGCTCCGTTCAGGATGATCGAGCCCATGCCAATCAGGCAGCGGGGTTCGATCCTGCACCCGTGAAGTATGACGTTGTGGCCGACGGTGACGTAATCGCCGACGTAGACGCCAAATTGCTCCTTCATGCCGTGCAGGACGCTGCCGTCCTGAATGTTGGAATAGTGGCCGACGCGGATCTCATGCACGTCGCCGCGCAACACGGCGTTCATCCAGATGCTTGAGTGCTCGCCGAGGATGACGTCTCCGATAATCTGGGCCGACTCGTCGACGTAGCTGGTGTCAGGGACTTGCGGAGTGAAACCTTTGTGAGAGCGGATCATGGCGGTGAATAGTCAAAATAACACGAGAGGGAGGTCGGAGGGCAGAGGTCTGATTGCCAGATCTGATTGAGAGGAAGAAAACCGGGAGGCGGATTAGAGGGAAGTAAATTATTGGGAAGTAAATTGCAGTTCGACGAACTCCTTGGTCTCGGCGGGTCCGGTAGCATATTTCCATTTCATCACGGCCTCTTCCGCCGCTTGCGCCAGAATCGGGTGCCCGCCCCGGGTTTCAACTGACTTCACCGACCCATTGGGAGTGACCGTGGCGAGAATTTTCACGGCACCAGTGACGTGCAGCCGCCGGGCAATCTCGGGATAAACGGGGGCGGCCCGCCGTACCACGGTACGCGGGTGTTGGGAGGCGGCTGATTCCTGAGCGGGCGCGAGCGGGAAGACGGTCACGAGGATCGCCAGAAGAACGAAGATCGGCGATCGATTCCGCGCGCGAGCGTGATACGTTTGGCCCACATTTCAGTTTACGTCCCCGGCTGAGGCCTGCCCCGCAGTGAAATGGAGCCTGGGGATTACGAAAGTCATACAGCAGAGACAGGCCCAGCGACCGATCCTCGCCGCGGCTTTTCGCTAGATTCGACGCCGGCAAAGCAACGTCTGGATGGCGCGGCTGTTTGCGCTGCGGCCTCGTGTGATTGGCGTCACGTCGCGATGTGATTTCGCCTACGGGCAGAAAAATCTTTTCCGGCAATACTGCTCACCAGTAGCAAGGAGATTTTATGGCGGCAACACCGGCAATCATCTGGCGTAATCCAAACATTGTGCAACGGCGGCGGCTCTGGAACCAAGCAAGACGCGACGCACAATGCCGGCTGTATATCGTGGTGCGTTCGGCTCCCGGAGACCAGGGCGAGTGGGAAGGTTTGCCCAACCTCGAGGTCATCGAGGGCGGCACGGCCGCGCGCGCGGCTGCGAAGACCGGCGCAAATCGGAGCACGCAGTCGCGGGCGTGAGCGTTCCTCCGTGCCCCTCTGTGAACTCTGTGGTTTAAGCTCCTTGCCGGGCCTTAATCAGAGTCTCCTTGTCATGCGTTTCTTGTTGGCGCCATTGTCCCGGCATGGCCTGCCCATGGAATCCCGATAAGTCCACTAAGTGCCGAAATCTGCGATTCCCATAATCGGAAATGAATCCAGATTCCCGTAAAACTTTCCCGTAATACGTTCCCATGACACTATGGGCCAGTTACTGCCGTAATTAGGTTGAGGCGAATATCTCCTTTGGCAGGCATTCCATCAAGGTACCCTTTATCTCGGGAACCCCTCGTCTTTAGGACCTTGACCTGATGGAAGCTCCTGTCGGAAAAATTCTGGGAAGATACGAGATTGTCGCCGAACAAGGTCGCGGCGCAATGGGCGCCGTCTATAAAGCCCGCGACCCCAAAATTGACCGCTTTGTCGCCATCAAAACCATCCTGCTTCATCAAATCGAGGCTGAGGAACAGCGCGAGTTTCGCGCCCGGTTTTTCGTGGAGGCGCAGGCCGCGGGCCGGCTGCTCCATCCCGGTATTGTCGCGGTGTTCGATGTCGGCGAAGACCCGGAGACCTCCGATCCCTACATCGTGATGGAATACATCGAAGGTCAAACCTTGCAGGACTTACTCTCCGAGAACGGCAAAAAGCTACCGCTGAATGACGCGCTGCGAATCACGCTGGAAATTGCCGAGGCGCTCGATTATGCGCATGCGCAAGGGGTGGTGCATCGCGACATCAAGCCCGCAAATATTCTGATTACGAAAGAGGGACAAGCGAAGATCGGGGACTTCGGAATCGCGCAACTGGATCTGACGCACATGACCGTTCCAGGCCGCGTTATTGGTACTCCGGCTTATATGTCTCCGGAACAATTGGAGGGACGGCAGGTCGACGGGCGATCGGACTTATTTTCTCTCGGCGCCATCCTGTATTCCGCCGTCACCGGTTTCAGCCCGTTTCAGGGAAACAATGCGACCGCGGTGTGCTTCCAGGTTGCTAATCGTGATCCGCTCGAAGCGACTGCGCTCGATCCCGAGTTGCCCGCTGAACTGGATACCGTGATCGCTCGTGCCTTGGCCAAAGATCCCGCGGCACGCTACCAGCGCGGGCTGGAATTTGCCCAGGATGTCCGGAAACTGCGCGATGCTGCCGTCGGCTGCTGGCAAGGGCAAACTCTGGTTTTCGGCATCCGAAGGCCGCAAAAGATTCCTGGACGGCACGATAAAAATTACAGCGATGAGTGCAAAACCGGCGCTGGCTGCAAAACCCGTACCGGCCGCGACACCCGTGCCAGCCGCGGCACCTGCGTCTGCCGCAAAGCTTGCATCCGCAGTGAAGCCCGCATCCGGGCACACGCCACCGCCCTCGCCGCAGAAGTCCCGAAATTTGTTGGCGAGGTTCTCCTCGCCCCGGATCCAGGTGGGAGCGGCGGTCTCGATCTTTCTGGCTGCGCTTATCCTGAATTATTTTTCGTGGCGGCAACTGCGGATGTCGGCGCCCAGGCCTGCAAGCGTGGTCGAAAATGCGAATCCACCGAAGGCAACCGACAGCACGCAGGAAAAGGGAAGTGTGGGGCTACCGGAAACTGAGATTAAAGCCGGGACTGACTCCAAGAGCGACAATGAGGCCGTTGCTTCGGTGACATCTCTTCGGAAAGGCGCTCCGCGGGTGCGTTCGAAGCCGATTCAGGCGACTCCAAAGGTTGCCACTTCCGCGGGAGCAACAAATGTCGCACCTGCGATTTCTAAAGTAGACGCAGCTGTTCCCAAGAGTGTAGCCAAGGCGGGTGTTGGCCAGGTCGCGAACAAGTCTGTGACGAATGCCGATCGTGCGGCGGTGCAAGCCCCCCTCCTTCTAATCCGGGGCCACCCGATTCGGATTTGGAGATACGCATCGACAATCACTTTGCCGATGCAACGTTGGCAATCTGGATCGACGACAAATTAGCCTATGAGCATGCGCTCCGCGATGGCCACAAGAAGCGCCTGATCCTGCTGGGCGGAGGAGTCAAGGAAAAGGTGACGATTCCGCTGATGTCGGGCCAGCACGCGTTGCGTGTCCAGGTGCGAGCGGCTTCGGAACAATACGATGAGTCAAAAGCGATTGCGGGAGCGTTTGATAAAGGCGGCGAGAAAATCCTCTCCATCAACTTCGAGAAGCACACGAAGGAAATGCGACTGACACTTGGAGCGCCGGAGTAGTCGCGAAAGTCAGGATGCTCTGATTAAGCGTCGGCAAGAAGCATAACCACAGAGTTCACAGAGGTGCACGGAGGACTGCAGATACT
This sequence comes from uncultured Acidobacteriaceae bacterium, assembly GCA_963709055.1. Classification (GTDB taxonomy): domain Bacteria; phylum Acidobacteriota; class Terriglobia; order Terriglobales; family Acidobacteriaceae; genus Acidiflorens. The sequence continues at coordinate 467,986 of CAVPUZ010000007.1, read as the reverse complement.
TGTTCGGAGATCCCTCAGGCCTCTTTTTCGAATTGACCTGATCTTCCTTCTTAGGCGCTCTCCGTCTTAGGGGCTCTCCACACGTAGAAGTTCTTATCATCGGCGAGGGTCTCGATCGGGATGCCTGCCGAACTGGCTCCGCGGTGGACGGCGGAACGCAAGTTGGCCAGCCCGATCCCGCCGACATCGTCGAGAGGGATTTCGAGGGCCGAATTCGCTTCGGCTGTTTCCAGTTCTTTCAGAATCCCCTGCACAATTTCGTGATGTTTTCCGCGGCGTCCCCGATCGAGGGCAGAAACTTCCACGCGACGATACTTGCTGACCGGCCGTTGCAATCTGGTTTTGTCTTCTTTTGCCATGGAGCTCACCTCCAACGATATTCAAGCCTACGAAAAATGTTGTCTTTTGTCAAGTCTATTATACGAATAGTGTACTAGCATTATTGTAATCTTGTGTACAAATGCGGTACAACTATGATACTAATGCGATACGATAGTGATTCCTGGCGGCTGGCTAATGTTCTGCGCTGGAATGGCTACGTTACACGAACCCAATATTTCCACCTTTTTTTAGTGGCAGGGGTATGCTCGGAGCAATGAGCAATGTGAGGGTGAGTCCATGACGCAGACTTTTCCATGGCAGCGTTCCTACCAGGATGCCATGCTCGAATTGAATCCGGCGGAACTGCCGGGGAAGCTGAAGATTGCTGTTGCCGAACTGCAAGAGCGCATCCGGGAGTTGTTTGCTCGTGACTCTAGATCGAGCGTTGAATGGCAGGCCATCGCCGATGCCCGGAATAACCTCAGCGCAATCGAGAAATATGAGTTGCGTGCCGCGGCCGGAACCGGCCATTCGGCGAGACCTGCGGGTTTGAGCAGTCAGAACACCAACAGTCAGAACACCGGCCAAGAAGGAGCTTTATGAAGCGAATGTGCCGCGATCTATCATCGTCTTGGCGGAATTGGGAAGAGGCCTCGACCGTGCTCCGCCACGCTCGAGTTGTGACCGACCCCAAAAAGCTGGCTGAACTTCGGGCCGCGGCTGCCCGGCAGAAAAGCCGCGCCGAAGGACTCCGATATAGGTACAATATAGGTAAGTAGGTAAGGCTGTTTCGTGGGGAATTTCCAGTAATTTGGCCAATTCAAGTAAGGATCGACGTGCGCGTGGGGTAGGCATGGAGATACAGGCCTCACATCAGCAAGACTGGGATGGGATGGAGAATCAGGCGGTCGCGTCCCCTAAAGACGGAATGGGCCGCTATGGGGTCGCGATCCTGACGGCGATCCTTGCCCTGTTGTTGCGCGGCCTGTTTGCCCCTTTGCTGGGAACACACGACTCTTATCACACGGCCTGGGCAGCGGTTGTGTTCACGGCCTGGTATTGCGGAGTCGGCCCGGCCATTGTCACCACGCTGATGACTTTACTGGGTGTGTGGTACTGGTTTCTGCCGCCCGGCCATACCTTCGCGTTGGCAGATCCGAAAGCCCAGTTTACTGGCATCGCCGGATTCCTGATTTTATCGGCCTTCATCATTGCGCTGGGCGAGGCCAACCGCCGCTCCAAACATAGATCCGAGCTTGAGCTTCGCGAGCGAACGTACACCGAAAAACGCCTGAGAGCCAGAGAGAAAGAGCTGGAAGCGCTGCACACCGCGCTGGCCGACCGGGTGGAAGAAAAAACGGCGGATCTGAACATTGCAGTCGAGGGACTTCGCCAGCTTTCCGCGCGCTTGCTGCAGGCGCAGGACGATGAACGCCGGCGGCTGGCGCGGGAATTGCACGATAGCGTGGGACAGTTGCTGGCCGCGATCGGCATGAACATCAGCACGGTGCGGTCGACCCCGTTGACTCCAGACGCAGCGGCTGCTGAGGAAGAGAATGCCAGGCTGGTCGAGCAAATCAGCACCGAGATTCGCACCATGTCGCATCTGCTGCATCCTCCCTTGCTCGACGAGGTGGGACTGGCCTCGGCCCTGCGCTGGTATATCGACGGATTTTCGACGCGCAGCAAGATCGCTGTGGAGCTGGAGATCGCGGGTGATTTTGGCCGTCTCCCGAATGATATGGAAATCGCCATCTTCAGGATGGTGCAGGAATGCCTGACCAACGTGCATCGCCATTCGAACAGCAGCACGGCGGGCGTACGGATCGTTCACGAAGCAGGGCAGGTGCAGGTGGAGATCAGGGATGCCGGCAAGGGTATTCCGCTCGAAAAACAACTGTCTCTCAGTTCATCGCAGCAATCGGGTGTGGGCTTCCGCGGCATGCGCGAGCGCATCAAGCAGCTGGGAGGCAGTTTGGACATTCAGTCCAATGAACACGGCACCACCGTACAGGCCGCTATGCCGGTTGGGAAATCTCCCGCGGCTGCCGCAGACACCGGGGCTGCTTTAAATAAAGAAGTCGCCTAAGTTCGATCGGGCGGGTCGTGTTGGGTCGGATCATCGGCCGGCTCTGGCTGATTTCCACGCTGTTTGAGACGGCGTTCCTTTTCTTCCAACAGCCGGTTGATTTCGTGAACCAGAATGAGCAGCCGGTCGGCATCTTGCTCGACCGCGGCTTGTGCGCAGAGTTCCATCCACTTCTCGTGGTTTTTCAGATTTTCACCTTTGTTTATTTCTGCGTGCCCGATGTGAGCAAAGCAGAGTGAAGTAGTGAGGAGAGTATAGGTGGACGCTTCAGGTGCTTGTCTGTTCGACATCGTACGCGAGGTCATCATACCTACCTTCAGCCGTGAGTCCGGCGGTTGCGGTGCTGCACTAGCCACTGACCACGGCTGTCTGTCACACTAAACTTCGGCACACTGAACTTCGTACTGAGCTTGGCGCACTGAAGAACGATCTCATGGGGAAAATTCACGTCCTGCCGGAACGCGTTGCGAACCAGATTGCCGCGGGCGAGGTGGTGGAGCGTCCGGCATCGGTGGTCAAGGAGTTGCTGGAAAACGCGCTCGATGCGGGCGCCACGCGCATCCGCATCAACGTCGAGGCGGGCGGAAAGAAGCTGATCCAGATCACCGACAACGGCTGCGGCATGGTGCGCGACGACGCCATGCTGGCCTTCGAGCGGCACGCGACGTCAAAAATCAAGGACACGGACGACCTGCTCAACATTGCCACGCTGGGTTTTCGCGGCGAGGCACTCCCGTCAATCGCATCGGTAGCCCGCCTGCACCTGGAGACCTGCGCGGAAGAGGGTGCAGCCGGCACGGTGATCGAGATCAACGGCGGAAAGATGATGCGGGTGGACGAGGCGGGGCTGCCGCTCGGCACTTCGATCACGATTCGCGATCTTTTTTTCAACACGCCGGCGCGAAAGAAATTTCTGCGCTCGGAGTCGACCGAGTTGTCGCACATCGCATCGCTCGTGACGCACTATGCGCTGGCGCATCCGGAGAAACATTTTGAGCTGCACGCCGCGACCAATGCTCTGCTGGTGGCGCCTCCGGTGGCGGGCTATCGCGAGCGCGTGTACCAGGTTTTTGGGAAAGAGACGCTGGATCAGCTGATTCCGCTGGCGGCGGTGCAGGCGTTGGAGCGGGTCGGGTTGCCGCAGCCTCCTCCGTGGCGGCGCGATCCCGAAGAGGAGTTGGAGAAGCGGGAGCCGGGCGAGATGCGGCTGCATGGGTTTGTTTCGAAGCCGGAGATCCAGAAACTCAACCGCAATTCGATTTTCATTTTTGTGAATGGAAGGCTGATTCGCGACCGGCTCGTTCAGCACGCGCTGACCGAGGCGTACCGGAATATTCTGCCGCCGACGGTCTTTCCGGTCGTGCTGCTTTTTATTGAGATGCCGGCGGCCGAGGTGGATGTGAATGTGCATCCTTCGAAGACAGAAGTGCGGTTCCGGCAACAGACGGTGATGCACGATTTTGTGCGCGACGCGGTGCGTGAGGCGCTGATGAAGGCGCGTCCAGTGCCTCAGTTTTTGTCGGAAATCAACGCGCAACCATCGGCGAGCGCGGGGCTCACGCCCGGCACGCGCGGTAGCGATGGTGGCGAAGGCGGGCAAAGTGCGCCCTGGCGCGATCTATATGCGCCCGCGGCTGCGGGATTTACTTTGCAGGCGCCAACGATTCCCGCGGCAACCGCGCGGCTGGAGTTTGACGGCGGAATTGCGGTCGAGGCGAATGCGGCTGTTTCGTTGGCGCGTGCGCCGGAGGTGACCGTCCCGGATCACGGATGCGCTCCGCCGATTGAGGAGGCTGCACAGACTCCTCCTACTTTGGAATCGTTGCGAACGCTGAAGGCGCTGGGTCAGATTCGGAATTCATTTATTTTGGCGGTCAATGAAGATGGGCTGTGGATCATCGATCAGCATGTGGCGCACGAGCGCGTGCTGTTTGAGCGCATACTGCGGCAACGGGCGGCGCAACAGGTGGAGAGCCAGCGGCTGCTGATGCCTCTGGTGATCGAGTTGACCCCGGCGCAGCAGGCGGCTTTCAGCGAGATTGCGACGGAGCTGGCTCATAATGGTTTTGAGGCGGAGCCATTCGGATCGCGCAGCATCGCGGTGAAAGTTGCGCCCGCCGGCGTGGATGCGGCGCAGATCGAGCACATGCTGAATGAGGTTCTCGAGCAGCTCACGCGCGAAGATCAGGCTATCAATCTGGAAGCGGTGCGCACGCGCATCGCCGCATCGATCGCATGCCACGCCGCCATCAAGGTCAACATGCCGCTCGAACAAAACAAAATGGAGTGGCTGCTGGCGGAACTCGCCAAGACCCAGCATCCCATGTCGTGTCCGCATGGCAGGCCGGTCGTGTTGCGCTACACGATGACGGAAATTCAGCGGGCGTTCAAGAGAATCTAGAGCGACTCATGACTTCCTGCGGCGGGGCTTGGCTGACGTCTTGCGACGAGGCTTGGCGGCTTTGATTCGCTCCCCGAGGCAGCGCGGGTTTATTTGGGCGACTTTTGGGGCGTGATTTCGCGTTCTTCTCGACGCGCAGCTTCCATGCGGTGTGTAGTGCTCCAGTCAAAACGTCTTCAGTCGCCGCCGCGAGACGGACATGAGTCGCGCCCGCCCGGCCCCATCCCCCGTGGACGGGAAGGAAGACCTCGGGCATGTCCTCGACGAACGCTGCTTGCTGCTCTGGAGTGATCATCAGATTTCCATAGCCGAGCTTGGCTGAAGCCAGCGTGGCGAAGATGCGGCCGCCGACGCGGAAGTCGGGCGCTCCCATGTGCGAACTTTCTTCGGCGCCTTCGAAGCTGAGGGCAATGCGGCGGAAATCGTCTACGGTCATAGACTGACTTTCGTGAATAGGATTCTGACAGAGGACCCTGCCAGGAAACAGTGTCCGGCACAGTATGCCACAGTGTGAGTGCCGCGGCCCGCGTCATGACCAAAGTCATCGGCCGTTCACTGAGAGACGCGGGCCAACTCTGCTATGTTTCGAGCTGTACCCGGAAAGGACTGCCCGAAAATGGCGGTTCTTCAGAACGGATGACTGGACCTCGATACAGAATTGGCTTTGCTGGATGGCCGGTTGCGTGGCTGCTGGCGGCGTTGCTTGCTGCTGCGGGGCCCTATTTTGCGACGCCGCATTGCCTGGCTCAAACCCTCAGTGGCTCGACCATCATTGTGGATGGCGTGGTACACGATTCATCCGGGGCAGTGATTCGAGGCGCTGTCGTCAAATTGGAAAGTGGGGCATATCGAGCGACGATCCAAACTGATGACCAGGGGCGATTCTCGTTTGCCGATGTTCCGCAGGGAAGCGGGACAGCCATCGTTACAGCCGAGGGATTCATCGCGGTGCGCAAGAGCTGGGATCACGAGAATCGGGCGCTTCATCTGGAGATCGTGCTTGAGCCTGCTTCGGTGAATGAGCAGGTAGTCGTGTCGGCGGCGCGCACGGAGGTTCGGCTGTCGGACACGCCGGGAAGCACGATTTTGCTTTCGACGACCGATGTGACGGCGGCTCCGTCCCTAAGGGTTGACGACGTGCTGCGCGAGGTACCCGGCTTTTCGCTGTTTCGACGTTCGGGAAGCCGCACTGCCAACCCATCGTCGCAGGGTGTTTCATTGCGCGGCCTGGGAGGGTCGGCGGCGAGTCGCGCGCTGGTGCTGGTGGATGGAATTTCGTTGGTCGATCCGTTTGGGGGATGGGTCGATTGGGATCGCCTGCCCCGATCTGCAATTTCGACGGTGGAGGTCGTTCGCGGCGGCGCTTCGAATCTCTATGGCAGCGACGCGATGGGCGGCGTGGTGCAGTTCCTGATGCGCCAGCCGGAGACTCCGGCGTTCACGCTGGAAACTTCTTACGGAAATGAACGCACTCCCGACCTCTCCTTGTGGACTGGAAGCCGTGTAGGCCGGTGGGACTATTCGGTGGCTACAGAGATGTTTCGCACCGATGGGTTCATTCTGGTGCCCGATTCATTGCGCGGCACTGTGGACACGCCCGCGAATTCCGAGGACACGACGGTGTATGCGCGCATCGGGCACGACCTGGGTGGGAACGGGAAAATCTTCGGCCGCGGAAACTACTTCACCGACTTTCGGCACAATGGGACGCCGATTCAAACCAACGATACCAAACTTGCCGAGGGCGCGGGCGGCTTAGACAAACAATTCGGCGGTGACTCCTTGTCGGTGCGTATGTATGGACAGGTGGAAAGTTACGACCAGAAATACTCGGCCGTGGCGAGCGGCCGGAACAGCGAAACGCTGACCGACATTCAGCATGTTCCGGAACAGGCTCTGGGCGGGGGAGCGCAGTGGACGCACGTGGTTGGCAAAAGCCAGACCAGCAGTCAGACTCTGATCGGCGGAATGGACTTAAGCGAGGTGATCGGAGCGAGCGAGGACGTTCTGCTGTCCGGACCGAACAAGGGCCAGACGGGCGCGGGACGGCAACGCACGTTGGGATGGTTCGGCGAAGATATTTTTCATCGGTCGAAATGGACAGTCATCTTCGCGGCGCGTGTGGATGACTGGAGCAACTTTGATGGGCGCGTGATTCTGGTCCCAGTTGCCGGAACTCCGACCGCGACCTTTTATGGGAGCCGTGGCGACCTGGCATTCAGCCCGCGGCTTTCGGTGTTGCGTTCCGTGAACGAACACGTGTCAGTGACGGGATCGGTCTATCGGGCTTTTCGGGCGCCGACCCTGAACGAGTTGTACCGTACGTTTCGCGTAGGGAACACCAAGACGTTCAACAATCCGATACTCAATGCCGAGCGCCTCACGGGAGCGGAGGCGGGAGTAAACGTAACGGGCTGGGATCGCAAAGTAGATCTGCGGGGAACTTTTTTCTGGAGCGACATCGTGGACCCGGTCGAGAACGTGACGATCACGACGACTCCGACGCTGATCACGGACAAAAAAGAAAATCTGGGGCGCACGCGTTCGCGAGGTGTGGAACTCGATGGGGTGGCCCATGTGAGCCGCGACATCCAGATCACGGCGGGGTACGCGTACACGGCGGCGATGGTGGTGAGCTATCCGGGCAATCCGGGGGGAATTGATCTGGCGGGACTGGACGTACCGCAGGTGCCGCGCAATGTTTTCACGTGGGAGGCACGCTACTGGAATCCTTCGCGTCTTCTGTTGAGTGTGGATGGGCGTTATGTGAGCCGGCAATTCGACGACGATCAGAATCAATATCCGCTCAATGGGTTCTATACGATGGACCTTCAGCTGGGACGGTCGCTGACTAAGCATCTGGAAGTTTTTGCGGCCGCCGAGAATCTCTTCGACCAGCGCTATCAGGTTGCGCGCACGCCCATTGTCAACCTTGGGCCGCCGATTCTATTTCGGGTGGGGCTGCGGGTGAATTATCCAGCGGGGAAGTAGCCGGTGAGCAAAGAAATGTAGTTGCGGGAACGTTGTCACCACGGAGGCACCGAGGCACGGAGGAATCCACATTGTAAAAGCCTACTCTCGACGCCGAGACGGCGCGACGTGTTGCCTGGTGCGCTCGTCTTCTCCTTGTTGACAAAGATGCAACTGGTACTGTAAGAAAGCCCGCTATGACTTCGCCTGCCCCACAGATTACGATTCGCGACCTCCGCACGATTGACGAACTCAACCAGCTCAAGGTTGTGGAGAAAGAAGTGTGGGGGATGGCCGATGACGATGCCATCCCGCTGACGTTGGCGATTGCGTTGAAGGCGGCGGGCAACATCCTCGTAGGCGCTTTCGAGAAGGAGAAACTTGACCGCCAAAAACGCGACCAGGAAAAATCAGAAAAAGAAAAGATGGTTGGTTTTGCGTTCGGATTTCTGGGGCGCGAGCACGGGCAGACGATCATCCACTCGCACATGCTGGCGGTGCTCGATGCGTACCGGCACCTGGATCTGGGGGCGCGGCTGAAGCACGCACAACGGGAGCGGGCGCTGGCGATGGGGGTCCATGAGATGACGTGGACATTCGACCCGCTGCAAAGCCGGAATGCGCATTTCAACTTTGCGAAACTGGGCGTGGTCTCCGAAACCTACAAGGTGGATTTTTACGGGCCGGAAACTTCGAGTATGCTGCATCGAAATGGTACGGACCGGCTGTGGGTGCGCTGGCTGCTGGAATCGCGGCGAGTGCGAGACCGGATTGCAGGGAAGGGTAGTCGCGTGGAAACGATGGATGCGTTGCGATTGCTGGCTCCGCTGGTGCGGTTTGACGGAAAGGGGAAGCCGGTGCGGGCGGAGTTGGGAGAAGCGCTGGGGCGGGAGCGCGTGAGTATTGAAATTCCCGGAGATATTCTGGCCGTGGAGCGGGCGGATATGGGGCTGGCGCGGGAGTGGCGCGAGGCTACGCGCTGGGCGTTCCGCGAAAGCCTGAAGGCGGGGTTTTTTGTGGAGGAGTTTTGCCGGTCGGTGCGGGGGCAGCAAGGGCCGGGAGCGTATCTTTTGCGGCGCGGGACGGTGGCGGAGTTTATTGGCGCGTGAAAAAACGGCGCAGCTGTTCCACGTGGAACATTGTTGTCGCGATGTGCTAATGTACGTAGCAGAGGCGAGCGGGTTCATTGCAGCCGCCCGGGAAATTCCGACGGGTTTTGCAAGGCATTGGTTGTACGAGCGCGAAGGTCGCTGAGCGCTAGGTGGCTTTCTGAGCTCAGCGAGACGCGGCAAGTCCGCGTCTCATACGCCGAGTTGAGGTCGCCATAGACTATTGCACCCAGGTTAATCGGGCATCGAGCTAGCGCGCCTGAACGACGTGCTGGATGCCTTTTACCGCGCGCATATACTGGGCGCGCTCGAAGGCTGACGGATCGGAGCAGCGGATCTGGCTCATGCTGCCCTTCATCTGCCGGACCGACTCGTATTCGTGGGATTCCATCCATTGGCGAACGCCTTGTTCGACGGAACGGAGATGATCGATGCCATTGCGCAGCAGGCTGGAACAGAGCATGGTGACGTCGGCTCCGACCATGAGCAGCTTGATTACGTCTTCGGCTCCGTGAATGCCGCTGGTGGCGGCGAGGTTCGCTTTGACTCGGCCGCTGAGGATGCCGATCCAGGTGAGGGGCAGGCGCATGGCTTGGGGCGTGCTCAGCAGGACGTGGGGAGTGAGTTCGAGCGTTTCGAGGTCGATATCGGGCTGATAGAAGCGGTTGAACAGGACCAGGCCGTCGGCGCCTGCGGCGTCGAGGCGCTTGGCCATGTTGGCGAAGTTGCTGAAGAAGGGACTGAGCTTGATGGCGACGGGGATATGGACGGCGGTTTTGACGGCTTCGAGGATATCGATGTAGTGCTGCTCGACTTCGGCTGAGGTGGTATTGGGGTCGGTGACGATCCAGTAGACGTTGCACTCGAGGGCGTCGGCTCCGGCGTCTTCGATCTGAGTGGCGTATTGAATCCAGCCGCCGACGGAACTGCCGTTGAGACTGGCGATGATGGGAACGTTGACGGCTGCTTTGGCCTTGCGGATATGTTCGAGATACTCGTCAGGCCCGAGATTGAATTCGGCAGGTTCGGGAAAGTAGCTGAGGCTTTCGGCAAAGCTCTCGGTGCCGGCGCTGAGATAGTAGTCGAGTTCGAGGCTCTCATGGCGGAGTTGCTCCTCGAAGAGCGAGTAGAGAACGACAGCGGAGGCGCCGGCATCTTCGAGGCGGCGGATGCTCGCGATCTCCTGGGAGAGGGGCGAGGCGGAGGCGACGAGCGGGGTGCGAAGGTTGAGGCCGAGATAGCGGGTGGTGAGGTCGAGCATTTTGTCTTTCTCCTCAGAATGCGAAAAGTTGCATTCGGCGAATCCGTGCGCGGCGGGACTCGCGATTTACGAGCCTCGAGTAGCGAGCAGGCTCATAAGCTATGCTGCAGTGCCCTTGCTGAACGCGTTCGTCACTTGTCGCCGGATGGGCTGTTGCTCCTGGCTCGAAACTCGCGGCTCGAGCTTACTTCACTACCAACTCTGGCGGTGCCGCCGGCTTTCTCGATGCCAGGTACTCGTAGAACTTGTAGCGCGTCTCGGCGTCGTGCTGGGCTTCGGCCCACAGGCGCTTGGCGTCTTCGGGCTTGCTCTTGGTCAGCATCTTGAAACGCGTTTCCATTTGCATGAAGTCCTGCACTTTGCGCGTGGGTGAGCGCGAGTCTAACACTAACGGATTCTCTCCCGCGAGAATGCGATCGGGATTGAAGCGGTAGAGCAGCCACTGGCCGGAGTCAACCGCGGCTTTCTGGTCCTGCATGCCGGTCGTCATGTCGATGCCGTGCGCGATGCAGTGGGAGTAGGCAATGATGATGCTCGGGCCGTCGTAGGCTTCGGCTTCGAGGAACGACTTGAGCGTGTGCTCGTCCTTGGCGCCCATGGCGACACTGGCGACATAAACGTTGCCGTAGCTCATGGCGATCATGCCGAGATCTTTCTTGCCGCCCGGTTTGCCGCCGGCGGCAAACTTGGCGACGGCGGCGCGCGGCGTGGCTTTGGATTGCTGGCCGCCGGTGTTGGAGTAGACCTCGGTGTCGAGAACCAGGATGTTGACGTTCTTGCCGCTGGCGATTACGTGATCCAGGCCGCCGTAGCCGATGTCATAGGCCCAACCATCGCCGCCGACGATCCATACGCTCTTCTTGACCAGCATGTCGGCCAGTTGAACGATCTGTTTGGCGTCGGGTGTATCGACGTTTTTCAGTTTTTCTTTCAATTCGGCGACGCGGAGGCGCTGGTCGTAAATGTCGGATTCATCTTTCTGAGGAGAGTTCAGCAGGCCGTTGATCAGTTCATCGCCGATCTGTCCGTTGCTGCGCTTGACGAGTTCGCGGGCGAATTCGGTTTGCTTGTCGATGGAGAGACGGAAGCCGAGACCGAATTCGGCGTTGTCTTCAAACAGCGAGTTTGACCAGGCGGGCCCGCGGCCGTCGGCATTTTTCGCCCAGGGCGTGGTTGGCAGGTTGCCTCCATAAATGGAGGAGCAACCGGTGGCGTTGGCGATGAGGGCGCGATCTCCGAAGAGTTGCGAGAGAAGCTTGAGGTACGGGGTTTCGCCGCAGCCGGAGCAGGCGCCGGAGAACTCGAACAGAGGCTCCTGAACCTGCTGCTGGCGGATGGTTGAAATCTTGATGGTGCGGCGATCGAGTTCGGGAATCTTGAGGAAGAAGTCCCAGTTGTCTCGTTCGGGAACGCGCAGCGGCGGTTGCGGCGCCATGTTGAGCGCCTTGAGGCGCGTCTCCTGCTTGTTCTTGACGGGGCAGACATCGACGCAGATGGCGCAGCCGGTGCAGTCTTCGGGAGCGACCTGGATTGAGAGCTTCAGACCCGCCCACTCTTTATCGCGAGCCGCGGTGGACTTGAAGGTGGCGGGAGCGCCTTCGAGTTCTTTGGAGTCGTACACCTTGATGCGGATCACGGAGTGCGGGCAGACCATGGCGCACTTGCCGCACTGGATGCAGATGTTGGTATCCCAGACAGGAATTTCGAGCGCGAGATTTCGTTTTTCCCATTTGGCGGTTCCGGTGGGGAAGGTGCCGTCGATGGGGAAGGCGCTGACGGGAAGCTCGTCTCCACGATTTTCGTAGATGGTTCCGAGAACATTTCTCTCGAAGGCGGGCGCTTCGGTTGAGAAGGGCTCGGCAATCTCGAGCGTGCTCGTGACCTGGGCGGGAATTTTGACTTCGTGCAGGTGGGCGAGGGTTTCATCCACGGCCTTCATATTTTTCTGGACGATGTCTTCGCCCTTGCGGCCGTAGGTGTCGCGAATGGATTTGCGAATTGCTTCGATCGCTTCGTCGCCGGGCAGAACTTTGGAGATGGCGAAAAAGCATACCTGCAGGATCGTATTCATGCGGCTGCCCATGCCGGTATCGCGCGCGACGCTGTAGGCGTCGATGACGAAGAGGCGGGCTTTCTTGGCGATGAGCTGCTGCTGAACGGTCCGGGGAAGTTTGTCCCAGGTTTCGTCGATCGGGAAGGGGCTGTTGAGCAGGAACGTGCCGCCTTCGACCAGGGCGCTGAGCATGTCGTAGCGCTCGAGGAAGATCCACTGATGGCAGGCTACGAAGTTGGCCTTGGAAACAAGATATGTCGAGCGAATGGGGCTCGGTCCGAAGCGGAGGTGCGAGGTGGTGACCGCGCCAGATTTTTTGGAATCGTAGACGAAGTATCCCTGACCGTAATTGGGCGTGTTCTCGCCGATGATCTTGATGGAATTCTTGTTGGCGCCCACGGTGCCGTCGGCGCCGAGTCCGTAGAACAGCGCGCGAATCACGCTGTCGGGCTCGGTGGAGAAGGTCGGATCGTAGTCGAGGCTGGTGTGGCCGAGGTCGTCGTTGATGCCGACGGTGAAATGCGGCTTTGGGCGCCGCTGCTTTGAGATTGTCGTAGACCGCTTTGACCATGGCGGGCGTGAATTCTTTGGAGCGAGAGGCCGTAGCGGCCGCCGATTACTTCGATGGTCTGGCGCTTGCGACTCGTGCAAGGCGTTGACTACGTCGAGGTAGAGAGGCTCGCCGGCGGCTCCGGCCTCTTTGCAGCGGTCGAGGACAGCGATCTTCTTTACTGTGGCGGGCAGAGCGGCAGCGAAATGCTTGACCGAGAACGGGCGATAGAGGCGGACTTTGAGGAGGCCGACTTTTTCTCCGCGAGCGGTGAGGGCATCGACGGTTTCGTGGGCGGCTTCGGCGCCGGAACCCATCATTACTATTACGCGCTCGGCATCGGGGGCGCCGACGTAGTCGAAAAGATGATAGGAGCGGCCGACGATCTGGGCGAACTTGTCCATCGTGGCCTGGACTTTTTCGGGGGCGGCATCGTAGATGGGATTGATGGTCTCGCGCATCTGGAAAAAGACGTCGGGATTCTGGGCGGTGCCGCGCAGGACGGGATGCTCGGGCGAGAGCGCGCGCTGGCGATGCTCGAAGACGCGATCCATGTTGATCATGGCGCGCAAGTCGTCGTCGTTGAGGATCTCGATTTTGTTGACCTCGTGCGAGGTGCGGAAGCCGTCGAAGAAATGCAGGAACGGGATGCGGGTTTCGAGGCTGGCGGAGTGCGCGATGAGGGCGAGGTCCATCGCTTCCTGCACCGAATTTGAAGACAGCAAGGCGTAGCCCGTGGTGCGGCAGAACATGACGTCGCTGTGGTCGCCGAAGATCGAAAGGGCGTGGGTGGCGATGGTGCGGGCCGAGACGTGAAAGGCGGTGGGCGTCAGTTCGCCGGCGATCTTATTCATGTTGGGGATCATGAGCAGTAAGCCCTGGGAGGCGGTGAAGGTGGTGGCCAGGGCTCCGGTCTGGAGCGCGCCATGGATCGCGCCGGCGGCTCCGCCTTCGCTTTGCATTTCGGTGACCTGCGGGACGGTGCCCCAGATGTTGAGGCGGCCTTCGGAGGCCCACTGATCGGCCCACTCTCCCATGTTGGAAGAGGGCGTAATGGGATAGATGGCGATGACTTCGTTGACGCGATAAGCGACGCTGGCAACGGCCTCGTTGCCGTCCATGGTCTTGAATTTGCGCTTCATGAATCTCCTCTTTATACGGGACAGCGTTATGCGGGACAGCGGCTGCCGAATTGGCAGCACGGTTTGAAAAGCAACCCCACGTTCGTCGAAATTGCCAGAAGCACTCTCCAGAGAGCCATTTTATCGAAATCGCTTTATCGAAATCGTTTTACCGAAACCCAGGAGCGGCGGAGCAAACCCGCCGTCGCCCTCCACTATGACCGATAAAAGCGAGGCAGGTGGGCGACGTGGGTCACAGGGAGTTGTGACCCATATCACAGGAAAAGATCGGCGGCGGGAGAGGGTTTTTCTTCTAGGTGCCAGAAAGATGGGTGGGGTTATCACGAAGATATGTGACGGCGGTCACTGTCAGGAATTATGGAACCGGACAGAATCTGCGCGCATCGCCCGGTCATATTTTCGGAGCCCCCGTTGTAAGCCGGGAGACGCAATAAAGAACGGCATCACAGGAGGAACGGATGCGAGTACGGAGCACAATTCTCGGCAGTTTGATGATCTTGAGTCTGTTGATTTCCACCGCGGCATTCGCCGCACCCGCGCCCGCCGCGGGAGGAACAACCAACACGGCGGCAGCGGCCGATCCGCTGTTGCAGTTACTGGTAAGCAAAGGAGTGATCAACGGCGACGAAGCAAAGTCTCTGGTGGGCACTCCCGCGGAACAAAGAGCGAAGTTATTGGAGCTTTTGCGGCAGAAGGGAATTCTGAGCGCGACCGACTATGAGGCACTGGCAACGCCATCGGCATCGGCGCAAGTGGATTCGAACCTGGTGGCTTCAACGTCACCCATTCTTCCGATGGGCATCTCGCAGTCCTCGTCGCAGATGATGGGAGAAAAGAAACCTGCGGAACCAGAAGTGATACCAGCGGTGACGCCCACCCGGGTTTTGCCGATTGATCTGCCCAAGCAAGGCGGGATGATTCCCGATCTCAGACTGGGCAGCGGCGCCAATATGAAGGTCTATGGATTCTATAAATCCAGCGCCGTTTCCGACACAGCCACCAGTGGCGGACCCACTTTTGGGAGCCAGGACTGGCCCCTCCCGCTGCTGCTGGGCGATACCGGCCCTACCTCCGATCCCCAATTCCACCTCAAGGCCCGTTCTTTCCGCATTGGCGCGCAGACGGAATGGGTTCCGAAGAATTCCGGCTGGACGATTACCGGGAAAGTGGAAGCGGATTTTGAAGGCGACTACACCGATGTCAACAACCGCAACATCAGTTCCGATCGTTCCAACCAGTTCTGTCTGCGTCTGGCTTGGATGCGCGTAGACCACAAAGTTGGCAACCTTCCCTGGTTCGCGGAGTTCGGCCAGGATTGGAACCTGGTTTCGTCTACGCTGCCCAACTTGTTTGAAACGACCGGCTTGGGCGTGGCGATGGGCTCGACCTATGAGCGCGATCCCATGTTCCGGACCGGCATACAATTCAAAGCTGGAGACTTGAAGATTCAACCCGAGTTCGCGATCGTGATGCCGATCGCTGGTTCCGCCGCACTCACAACGGATCAGCGCGAGCGCTTCGGCGATCGGGCCGGGGCGGAATCGAACCAGCCCGGACTTGAGTCTCGCGTTGTCTTCGAATTCCCGCTGAACAAGGAATGGAAGAAGGTGGCGCCAGCTCAGATTATTTTCAGCGGACACCATTCCCGGGTGAATGAAATCATTCCGCACGCGGCGCAGACGATTGCGACCCCGTTCACGTTCACTTGCAGCGTAACCCCTTGTACCATCACCGTCCCAGTTCCCACCATCTTCACCGCCGCCAACACTCCCAATATCGGGTTCACCACTCAGACCTCGATCGTGGGAGCCAGCAATTGCGCCGAGGCGTCAGGAACATGCAATCTGGAGCAGATCTTTGGCAGGGGCGCGCAGGTCGGAAACGCGCAGAACCTGTGGACTGCCGAGATTCAGGTACCGACTCCCTGGTTCACCTGGGTCGCCAAGTACTACCGCGGAAGTGACATGAGATTCTTCTTCGCGGGCCAACTGAACGATGTCTGGAGTAATCTGGGCAGCTTGGTCAGCGTGGGGAGTGGCATTTCGGAAAGCGGTCGGGCGATCGGGTTCGGCTGCTCCGGAGGCGTTAAAGATCCGGTGTTACCCGAAACCATCGACTGCCCGGGCACTCCCGTCACATCCGCCGACCCTGGCGCCTGTGGCCGGAGGGGGCGGATTCACCGAACTGAGCATCCCGCTCTCGCGCGTTTTCCATGCGAATCCGGAAGGTCCCAATTCCGGATGGGTTCTGCATATGCAATACGGCACCGACCGGGCGAAGTATTCCGATGCCCGGCACGGGAATCAACCTGGGACGAACTGATCTCGACACCGTTTCGCTCACTTATCGCCTCAACAAGTGGGTGACGTTTACGCAGGAGACCAGTTACATCGCCACTTTCACTGCACAGCACGCCCTGTCTTCGGCTCCGCTGTTCGAGGGTAGGCATGCTTTTCAAGCCCACAACTGGCGCAACGAGTTCGGGCCAATCTTCACGTTTTAGAACCGAAAGCTGACCCACGGCTCCGGCGGAGCTTCCATCTCGGAAGCTCCCCCGGTGTCGTTCAGAGCAAATCTGACGGTCCACGCAGCGTCGAAAGAGCGCGGGGATTGCCGACAAAACGATCGCGCGAAAAATCGGATATCGAACAATCAGCGAAAGGAAAAGTTCGTTCGATTGGGATGTTTCGTGATATAAGACAGGCGCTCTGCAATCGCCAGTCCAGTTTGAACTGTAGTCTGTTCGAGAATTCAGCACGCGTAGGCGGGAGTTGGAGCGTTTGCGGAGTAAAAACCGGCTTCCGGCTTTAGATGGTCAATCTGTCGATGCCGGGCTCTCGCGGTGGAAGCGAGACCTTGAGGTAGCGGCGGATGCAGTCGTGAATGTGATAGCTGGTTTGCAAAAGACGTAATCGTAGGCGGGAGTGCTGTTACAAACCTTGGATTTGTTTGATCAGTCGGCAAGTGCACCGCCGGCACCGACGATGAGCCGTGGCCGGAGACACGACCCAAAAGGAGAACAATGATATGGCAGAGTTAACGGACAGCGGTATGTTGAAGGAGTGGTGGGCTAATCCGGCTGTGGTGGGTCTGATGGGTTTCGGTTTGACGACCATGGCGACCGGCTTGCACAACGTGGGATTCTGGAGCGCTGGGCCGACGCTGGCACTGGCAATCTGCTTCGGGGGCACGGCGCAATTCGTTGCAGGAATCGTGGACCTTCGAAAGGGAAGCATCTTTGGCGGGTCTGCTTTTATGTCTTACGGGGCGTTTTGGTGGTCGCTCTTCGTGCTGCTATACGTGCAGCCGAAGACGGGCATCCCGGCGGGCCATCCCGAGGAACTGGGCTTCTTCCTGATGTGGACGCTGTTCACGTTTGCTTTTTGCGTTGCCGTCCATGGCGTCGGAAAATTCCTGGCGGTCCTGTTCTGGCTGCTTCTGCTGGCCTTCATCCTGCTCGACTTCGTGGTCCTCGGGAAATGTCCCGCGCCGGTGGCTGGCTGGGAGATTTTCCTGACCGGGTTAGTCGCCTGGTATATCGCGATGGCGACGTTGGCAAACACGGTTTACAAGAGGAAGGTTCTGCCCCTTTCCTAGAGCCGCAGAATCATCTGTAAAAGGCTGGCCGTCCCGGAAGCGACACTGGCGGCAAGGCAAGCGCCGTCGGCGGCTTAACGTTTCGGAGCTTAAAGTTTCCGGGAGGCGTTTACAGTCGTGCGATGTGTGGTTCATTATGCCTGTATGGAATGGGTTGGGGCGCTCTTTTTAGTCCCGAGATTTTAGCCGCGAGCGTCCCTTCTGGAACGGTGATCTGAGTGAGCAAGGGCGGTGATGATGGTGGCCACACTCGACAGTTTCTCGATGAAACGTCGGGGTGAAGGCGCATTAGGTGAAGGCGCATTAAATGAGGGCGTGGCTGGCAACGAAAACGCGGGAGCGGCAAGATTCTGATTTGACTCCGTGATCGAGTGACGCGATTCGCGGAGAAGTGCCTGCAAGGCAGCACAAATTCATCAACGTAAGGGGTAAAGAATATGGCTGATATTCGGAAACAGCAAGTGATCGAGACTACCGAGGCTCAAATCGCCGTGCATTGGCGGGAAGAGGAATACTACTATCCCTCTTCGAAGTTCATCGGCCAGGCCAATCTGTCCGATCCCGACGTCCTGAACCGGTTCAGCGAAGATAAATTTCCGGAATGTTTCCGGGAGTACGCCGATCTGTTGAGCTGGGACAAGTACTGGGACACCACGCTTGACACCAATGATCCGCCATTCTGGAAATGGTTTGTTGGCGGCAAGCTGAATGCGTCGTACAACTGCGTAGACCGGCATCTGGAAAGTGCAAGAACAAGGCGGCGCTGATCTTCGTTCCGGAGCCCGAAGGCGATGCGACGGTGTCGGTTACGTATCGCGAACTCTACGTTCGGGTAAACGAATTTGCTGCGCTGTTGCGCGATTTCTGCGGATTGAAGTCGGGCGATCGCGTCACCATTCACATGCCCATGGTGCCGGAGTTGCCGATCACGATGCTGGCTTGCGCCCGGCTGGGCGTGATTCACTCCGTCGTATTTGGCGGCTTCAGCGGCGAGGCGTGCGGCACACGCGCTGCCGACTCCAGAGCCATGTCCTGATCACGATGGACGGCTATTACCGCAACGGCAAGATGCTCGACCACAAAGCATCTGCCGAAATTGCCGTCGAGGTTGCCGCCAAGGAAGGTCACAAGATCGATAAGGTCCTGGTGTGGCGACGTCAGCAGGGCAAGAGCGCTACGGCTACGGCCTTCGTGAAAGGGCGCGATTTCTGGGTGGACGAAGTTCTGCCGAATTACTCCGGCGAAATCGTAGCTCCCGTGTCGGTGGATGCGGAGCATCCGCTGTTTCTCATGTACACCAGCGGCAGCACCGGCAAGCCGAAAGGCTGTCAACATCGCACGGGCGGATACATGGCCTATGTGACCGGGACGTCGAAGTACATTCAGGACATCCATCCGACAGACGTTTACTGGTGCATGGCGGATATCGGGTGGATCACCGGCCACTCGTATATCGTGTATGGGCCATTGGCCCTGGCGGCGACCAGCGTTTTATATGAAGGCGTTCCCACCTATCCGGATGCCGGGAGAGTGTGGCGGATTGCCGAGCGGCTGGACGTAAATATCTTCCACACATCGCCCACGGCAATTCGCATGTTGCGGAAGTCGGGCCACGATGAACCGGCCAAGTACAACTATCACTTCAAACACATGACCACGGTGGGCGAACCGATCGAGCCGGAAGTCTGGCGCTGGTACTACGAGACCGTCGGCAAGCGCGAAGCGGTTATCGTCGATACCTGGTGGCAGACCGAAACCGGCGGTTTCCTGTGCAGCACGAAGCCGGCCATCGATCCCATGAAGCCGGGCAGCGCCGGTCCTGGTATGCCGGGAATCTATCCGGAAATCCTGGATGAAATGGGAGAGGTGGTTCCGCCGGGATCGGGGAAGGCGGGAAACATTATTATCCGCAATCCCTGGCCGGGAATCATGCAGACGATCTGGGGAGACAAAGACCGATTCGTCAATCAGTACTACCGGAAGTATTGCAAGGATGCGAAGAGCAAGAGATGGCAGGATTGGCCGTACTTTGCGGCGGATGGATCGGTGGTCGCCGTGGATGGCTACTTCCGCATCCTCGGACGCGTGGATGACGTTATCAACGTGGCCGGCCATCGCCTTGGCACGAAGGAAATCGAGTCTGCATGCCTGACGGTTCCCGAGGTTGCCGAAGCGGCGGTGGTTCCGGTGGTGGATGACGTGAAAGGGCGCGTGCCGGAAGTCTATATTGCCTTGCAGCCTGGAATCCAGTCGAGCCAGGAGATCGTAGACAAGGTCAACAAGGCGATCGAAACCATCATCGGAAAGATCGCACGGCCGAAGCACGTCCATATCGTGCCGGATATGCCGAAGACGCGCTCCGGCAAACTGATGCGGCGTATTCTCGCCTCCATCTCGAACCGGATGACAACCGGCGATATCACAACCTTGGCCAATCCGGACGTAGTCGAAAAGGTCCGGGAACTGGTGCAAGGGAAAGAACCGGTTGCTGTCACGGATGGGCCGGAGGACCTCAAGCAGTTCGGGAAGGAAGAATAAATCGTTCGGATCATCTGGTCGCTGCGCGATCAGGTGATGGATGCCAAGAGGTTTCACTGCCGAGACGCAGGGTGCGCCGAGGGGAATCGGGCTCGATCCTTTGATCTAGCCGGATTTGTTCTCGGCGCACTTTGCGTTTTAGTGGAACGCATCGGCACAGTTCATGCGTGTTCTCTCGGGCGTTCTGTGGGCGAATGACGTGATCGTAACAATTAAGGAAGCGTCATTTTTCTCGGCGGCGCGATGCGAACTTAAGTCCACGAAGAGCTTTCCGCGGTACTCATCGAAGTTTTCCATGTATGCTGCAGACAGTGATTGGGTGAAGAAGGAAATCCCGGCCATGCTCAAACGTTGGATACTAAGCCTGATTCACAGCTTTGGATACGAGATCTTCAAGGTACCAGCGGCGACCAAAGGCGAACATCAGACGATTCTTCCCTTAGCGTCCTATGCCCCATGGAATCTCGATACGGCGTTTGCCAAGATTTACGATCAATGTCGCACGCATACGCTGGTCGACATCTACCGCTGCTACGAAATCTGGTCCCTGGTCGGGGAGGCAGCCAAACTCCAGCAGGGAGACTTGTTAGAGGTTGGAGTGTGGCGGGGCGGTACAGGCGCGCTGATCGCGGCGCAGAGCGCACCGCTTTCGTCCGCCCAGGTGTTTCTGTGCGACACCTTCAGCGGTGTAGTGAAAACGGGAGCACAAGACACCATTTACAAGGATGGGATGCACGCCGACACTTCTATTGAAACTGTCACTCGTTTGTTGAGCCAACTCGGACTCACCAATGTCGTTGTGCTGCAGGGCATTTTTCCAGAGCAGACGGCAGATCGAATCAAAGATCGCCGCTTCCGGTTCTGCCACATCGACGTTGACGTATATAAATCGTCCAAAGAGGCCTGTGAGTGGTTGTGGCCGAGGCTTGTATCGGGCGGGTTGGTCGTGTTCGACGATTATGGGATGCGGGGAACCGAAGGGGTGCAGCGATTTGTGAATGAGTGGCGGGTCCGCGACGACTTGACCTTCCTATACAACTTAAACGGCCATGCAGTTTTGATTAAGAAGTAGAGTGTCCTGCTCGGACAAACCAACGGGACCTTGCAAGAAAAATCGACGTAAATTGCTCAGTAAATAAACGTGGTCGCCACCGAAGGTAGAGGTGCCCAGCAACAAGGATTGGCAGCAATTCGGCGGTTCGGCCGGATTGTACGTATGAGAGCGACCGCAACAGTTCTATCGTCCTGCCGTGGCGCCGGACCCGAGATTGGCGCCCGCGCGTGGAGCGCCAGCTTCCCACTCAAAATTCAATCTCTCCCGCTCGACCACCAGCGGGCGGTTGTGCACCTGGGTGTGGATGTTTCCGACGTATTCACCGATGATCCCCATGAAAAGAAGCTGAAGCGATCCTAGAAAAAACATCCCGATCGCAATCGGCGCAATGCCAAGCGAAAACTGATGCCAGAAAAACAGCTTGTAAGCGAAATAGGCGATGCCACCCAACATGGAACACAACGACCCGGCAAACCCGGCAAAGGTCACCAGGCGAAGCGGGACTTTTGACAGCTTGGTGATGCCTAACATGGCAATGTCGTAGAGCGTGTAAAAATTGTTCTTGGTTTTGCCGTGCTTGCGCCGCTCCTGCACGTACTCCACTTCGGCGTGGGGCAGGCCGATTTCCGCGATCATGCCGCGGAAATAAGGGTAGGGATCGCCAAACTGGCGAACGAGATCGATGACCTGGCGATCGTAGAGAC
Organism: uncultured Acidobacteriaceae bacterium; assembly: GCA_963709055.1. Taxonomy (GTDB): domain Bacteria; phylum Acidobacteriota; class Terriglobia; order Terriglobales; family Acidobacteriaceae; genus Acidiflorens. The sequence goes on along the minus strand of CAVPUZ010000007.1, from coordinate 446,197 downwards.
CGAAGCCAGTGAAATTCTCGTAGGTTTCGATATCGTCGGCAAGACGATTTACAAGACGATAGAACAGGGTGCGCGCCAGAAACATGGGCGCCGCCTCGCGGCTTTGCCGCTTTACTGCAATCACGATGGGCACGCCGCCTTCCCATTGCTCGATCAACTGGGCCAGGACCTCTGGCGGATCCTGGAGATCGGCCATAAGTTCAATGATGGCGTCGCCCCGCGCCTGAAACATGGCGTGCATGGGGGAGCGGATGTGCCCGAAGTTGCGCGCATTGCGGATCAGTTTGACGTTGGCGTCGGCCGATGCGATTTCCCGGAGAATGGCGAAAGTGTTGTCGCGGGACGCATTGTCAATAAAGATGTGCTCGTAGCGGTAGCGTCCGATCTTCAACATCAGGGCGCGTACGCGCTCGTAGACTTCGCGGACGTTGCCTTCTTCGTTGTAACAGGGTGTAACAATGCTGATGGTTCTCGCCGCCATCTGTTCTGTCATTTGCCGCCCGCTTTTGCCGATAGAGCGGCGGGTTGCGCCGGCAGGCCCCGATGATAGATAAGGTCGGTGAGCGATGGGATGCTGGCATAAGGACTGTCAATGGCGTCGATCATGATAGGCTGATCTTTCGGGACCGCCTTTCGGACCACTTCGCCGCGCATCAATTCGCGGCAGGAAATCTGTCCCTGCTGAAGCGGGACGGCAAGGTAGACGTCGGCTTCCTGCAGAACATGCCCGAGCGGAAGATCGTGCCGCGCATAGACGCCGCGCACGAGCGAGTCGAGATACGAAATCTCTTTTTGCGGAGGCAGACGCTTCTGGGTTCCGGGCGCGCCGCACATGCGCTTGGCGCGCTGGAATGCCTTGAACCACGTATCCACCTGCTCGGGAACCGAGCAATACGGCGACACGGTCATGCCCTCGGTCTGAATATCGACGTGGCGCTCAAAGGTGCGCGCGCCTTTGGCATAGGCTATCAGCATCGACGACGTCCAGTCGCGATACTCGTGGGTGGAGAAACCAATGGTGTGGCCGGGATAGCGGTTACGGAGAAAGTCAATCTGGTTCAACTCGATCTCGCCTTCTTCAGACGGATACAGCGACACGCAGTGGTTAATGGCAAGCGGGATATGGCGGTTGTCAAAGAATGTTACTAAGTCGTCGATATCCTTGAGGGAAGAGCCTCCGGTAGAGACAATGACCGGCTTTTTAGTCTTGGCTATCTTCTCGATCAGGATCCAGTCGTTGCAGTCGGAGCTGGCAATCTTGAGGATGGGAATGCCAAGCTTGCAGCAGAAATCGACGGAGCTCTCGTCGAACGGAGTCGCCATAGGAATGCAGCTGGCTTCGCGGATGGCCTGCACCATGGTGGCGAAATCCTCAGGGCGAAGGCGGGTATCGAGCGTTTTCTTGATGTAGCGGATGTCGTCGCGCTGGCGAAAATCCTTGTGAATGAATCAGTCGACATCGCGAAACTGCAACTTGATTGCGGCCCGGACGTTATTGAAGCGCACGACCTGCGCATAATTGCTGATGATCTTCAACCCGCGTTGCAGGTCGCCCAGGTGGTTGTTGGCCAATTCGAGGACGAATAGCTCGTCAAAGATATCGTTGCCTGTCATAGTGATGGTTGCCTAAGTCGCGTGCCTTTCACGGATAAAAGAGCTGTTAATCGAAATGATAATGTCCTTATTCCTTAACGACATTGTCCATTAGTTCAGTCTCATCCAGGAATGGGTACATGTCCTCTAGTTTGGGTGAGACGATGCGACCGTCAGGTAACTGCCTCGCCTTCGATCGTGGTTCGAACTCCTGATTCGGATCGAGAACCACATCGATCAGCGATGGCCCTTCCGCGGCGAGCGCCTGGTCAATCTGCGGGAGCTGTGATTCCCGGTCGATCCGCAGCGATGGAATGCCGTAGGCGCATCCAACCTTGACCATGTTGGGAAAGGACGTGCCGGTATTCGGACCTTCCCCGGTAAGCCGCCCGAAAAAGCCGGATTGCGTCATGCGCATAGAGAGATAGCCAGAGTTATTCAACACAAAGATCTTGACCGGTAAGTGGTGATGAACGATGGTTTGTAATTCCTGAATGTTCATCTGGATGCTGCCGTCTCCGGCGATGCAGATGACGCGCTTGCCGGGCCGGGCGAAGGCGGCTCCAATGGCGGCGGGAAGGTCGTAACCCATTGAGGCAGAGCCGGAATTGGAGATCAGGCGTTGGCCTTTTTGCAGGCGCATCGTCTGGAACGGCACGATGCAGGCCGTCGCATTGCCGCAAATGATGATGTCGTCCTCGGCGAGCCGCGCCGAAAGTTGCTCGATGAAGTAGTAAGGGTTCAGTGGCGGACCCGATTGGCGATGATGTTCCTGGACTACCGGATAGCGGCGCATACGCTCGCGGCACCAGGCAAGCCAGGGATCGTGGCGTCCGGGACGATATTGGAGACGGTCGCACTCGCGAAGCATTTCCTGCAAGAATGGCTTCAGGTCGCAAAGAACTGGCATATCCGGTTGCACGGTCGGCTTATTGAACTCGGCAGGATCGATGTCAACCTGGATCTTGAAGGCGCGAGGCGCAAAGGATTGCCAGTTATAACTGGTCTGGCGGATATTGAGCCGCGATCCCAAGATCAGTAAGAGGTCGGCATTTTGTACCGTGAAATTGCCTGCCCGATCGCCGATCGTCCCCTGGCGTCCACAGAAGAGCGGATCATCGGAGGCGATGAGGTCGTGGGTCCATGCGGTGCTTACGGGCACGCCGAGGCGGTGGATAAGAGAGTCAAATTCTTCGACTGCATGAGCGGCGCGAACGCCGGTGCCAGCAAGAATTACGGGACGCTTGGCGCTGCGAATGCGCTCGAGAATCTCACGGCACTGGGAAGGAAGCTGGGAGCAGCCGGGTGAGACGATCGTTCTGGGCGCCGTCTTCGGCCGGATCGTACGCGCGAAGACTTTCAGGATCGATGGACGCGGCCTGCACGTCCACGGGAACGTCGAGCCAACACGGCCCCGGACGGCCACTTTGCGCCAGGTGCCACGCGCGTTCGAGATGATAGCGGATGGACTGGGGATCATCGATGAAGGCCGCGTATTTGGTGATGCCGCCTACCATGGCGATGATGTCGGCTTCCTGGTCGCCGAGTTGGCGCAATCCCGTAAGGCCGCGAGAGCGCATGCAGGTTTCGCGCTTTACCTGGCCGGAGATGACGAGCATCGGAACGGAGTCTGTCCATGCGCCAAAGACGCCGTTCAGTGCGTTGATACCGCCGGGACCGGTGGTGACATTGACCACGCCGGGCCGGCCGCTGACGCGGGCATAGGCTTCCGCGGCCATCGCCGAGGCCTGTTCGTGATGATTGCAGACGTAGTGAATGCGGGTTTCTTTGCCGATCGAGTCGTTGAGGTGCATGGCGCCGCCGCCCGTCACGAGGAAGATGTGGCCGACGTTCCACTCCGCGAGCCGCTCGACGATGTAGTCGGAGAGCTTCATATCCGCCGAACCTCTTTGGGCGAAGCTGCCGGCCTGGCCGGGATGACGATCGATGCGCCTGGAGCGATTGGCCGCGCTATGCATGTTGTCCCCGCGCGGGCGCTGGTTGTGCGAATCGCTGTTTGCAGGCTGCTTCGGCTGAAAACCATTCATAGGTGCGGCGAATGGCGTCTCGCAAGGGCACTTCTGCGTGCAGGCCCAGCTCGGTCCGGGCGCGCGCGGTGGAAGGCACATAGCGGTGGGCCGCTGCACCGGGTGATGGAGTGCCGGCAATCTTGACCGCCATCTTTTGTGGCACGGTGGCGGCAACTTCGTGGGCCACGCGCGGCAATGCTCAAGGCGTCTTCAGAGCCCACGTTGTAAGCGCGGCCGGAACGTCCTTTGAAAAGCATGGTCCAAAGCCAGACGGCGAGGTCAGACGCGTAGAGGTACGAGCGAAATGGAGAGCCGTCTCCCTTGACGTGGACCGGCCCGCCGCCGAGCGCATCCGCAATAAAGTTGCCGATGGCGAAATGCGCGTCGAGCTGCATGTAGGGGCCGACAAAGGCGAAGCAGCGCGCGACGGTGGTTTCGAGGCTTGGGGATGCAGTAACCGCGCAGAGCAGCTCGGCGGCACGCTTGCCTTCCGCATAGGCGGAGGCGCGGTCCAGAGGATCGGGTCCGCCCGCGAACGACTCGCTGATGTGCGTCAGGTGCGAGGGCTGGTTTCCGTAGACTGCACCGGAGCTGACGAAGAGAAATCGTCCGACGGAGTGCGAGAGTGAAAACTGAAGTACGCGCCGCGTACCGTCAACGATCGTATCGAACATGACGAGCGGGGCGTCGCCATTCAGTTTTGCGCTGGCCTCGGTCGCCGCGTGAATCACGTGAGAAAACTGGCCTTGCGGGAAACTCGCCGTGCCGAACATCGGCGGCATGAAAGCTGATGGAAGAATCGGCGGCCAAATGAGGCGCTTTTTGCGCGAGTGCCTCGGGATTTCGCGACAGCGCAACGGCGTGTGCGCCAAGATTCAGGCGGCAATTTGCCCAGGCAAAACTTTCCAGCAACCAGCACCCAAAGAACCCCGTCGCGCCGGTAATGAGGATGCGCTGGCCGCGCAGATCGCTCCACAGCGGCTCAGTGCGGGCGAGGATGTTGTCGAGATCGTCAGCAAGTCGGTTTGTCATCATCTCTCAGGCCAGTTTTTCGGCTATGCTCCGTGCGCAGCCGCTTTGCGGATTTGATGGAAAGTCTCCGCCATGTAATCGATCATCGGCTCAGTAATGCCGGGGTACAGGCCGACCCAGAAAACGTTGTTCATCACGAAGTCGGTATTGGGCAAATCGCCGATCACGCGCCGGCGAATATCGCGGTATGCCGGCTGGCGCAGCAGATTGCCTCCGAACAGAAGGCGGGTTGCGATCTTGCGCGACTCCAGAAACTGGACCACCTGATTGCGGGTAACGGGCGCATCCGGGCGCACGGCCAGCGGGAAGCCGAACCAGCTTGGATTGGAAAACGGCGTGGCTTCCGGCAAAAGGAAAATGTCGTCGAGATCTTTGAGAGCCGTGTACAGCTTGGCGAAGTTTTCGCGCCGCGCCGCCATGAATGCGGGCAGCTTCTTGAGTTGCGCCACGCCGACGGCCGCCTGCATATCGGTCGCCTTGAGGTTGTAGCCGATGTGGCTGTACATGTATTTGTGATCGTATCCAGCGGGCAGATCGCCGAGCTTCCATCCGAAGCGGCGGCCACAGGTGTTCGACTTGCCGGGGTCGCACCAGCAATCCCGTCCCCAGTCGCGAAACGACTCGACCAATTTCTTCAGCGCGGGTGACTGGGTCAGCACGCATCCGCCTTCGCCCATCGTGATGTGGTGCGCAGGATAGAAGCTGGTTGTGGCCAGATGTCCGAAGGTGCCAACCGAGCGGCCCCGGTAGGTGGACCCGACCGCGTCGCAGCAGTCTTCGATCACCCAGAGATCATGCTTGTCGGCAAATGCCATGACCGCATCGAGATCAAAGGGATTGCCCAAAGTGTGCGCGAGAACGATCGCTCTGGTGCGCTCGGAGAAGGCGGCCTCAAGTTGCGTTACATCGACGTCGTAGGTGGGAAGCTGAACGTCGACAAACACCGGCACCAGGCCGTTCTGAATAATCGGATTGACGGTTGTCGGAAATCCGGCGGCAACGGTGATGACTTCGTCGCCGGCCTGCAATCTGCAGTCGCCAAGCGACGGAGAAGTGAGGCACGAGAGCGCAATCAGATTGGCGGACGATCCCGAATTTACCAGCGACGCGCAGCGCACGCCCATGAAGGCCGCAAAATCGCGTTCGAACTCGGCGGCAAACCTGCCGGTGGTGAGCCAGCCATCGAGCGATGCCTCCACCAGGTGCTCCAGCTCGGAAGAATCGAACACTTTGCCCGACACCGGCACCTGACTCTCGCCCGGCATGAAGGGCTGCGGAGCCAAGGCGACATCGTAGTACTGCTTGACGAGATCGCGAATTTCATCGCGAAGCTGGCCGGAAGTTTTCAACATAGTGGCTATCCTTTGGCTGCCTGCGCACTGGCAGCGGGCGTCCCGAGAAACTCGCGATACCAGGCAAGCGTGCGGTCAAGTCCGGTATCGAGCGTGAACTGGGGATGCCAGTTGAGCATCGTCCGCGCGCGTTCGGCGCTCAGGAACTGATGGCGGATCTCGTTGCTGGCCTGATTCAGAATTTCGGGACGCAAGGAGGAGTTCATCTTCTTGAGGATCAGGTCGACTATTTCCAGGACGCTGACCTGGCTCTCGTTCGAGAAGTTGAAGGCCTGACCGCGCAGCGCCGAATAGGAAGCAAGGCGCTCGGCCAGCAGCATGTACGCGGCCGCGCCGTCTTCAATGTAGAAATAGTCGCGGACAAACTTGCCGTCGGAACGCACGACCGGCCGCTCTCCGCGAAGGATGGAGCGAATTGTGCCCGGGACAACGCGATTCCAGTTCAGGTCGCCACCGCCGTAGAAATTTCCGCAGCGCGTAATCGCGACAGGCAGATCGTAGCTTGCGGCGTAGGTCTGCGCGATCAGGTCGGCGCAGGACTTGCTCACATCGTAGGGATGGCGGCCCTGCAGCGGCATGCTCTCGTCGTAGGGAAGATGTTCCTGTTCGCCATAGGCCTTGTCGGAGGACGCCACGACAATCGACGTGACCCTGGGCGAGCGGCGGCAAGCTTCCAGAATGTTCCAGGTGCCGCCAATGTTGGTGGAGAAGGTCGAGACAGGATTGCGATTCGCGATGCCGACGATCGTCTGTGCCGCAAGATGAAATACGACTTCCACTTCATATTCGCCGAGCGCACGCTCGATCAGGTCACGATCGTTGACGTCGCCGCGAACCGTATTGACTTGCTCGATCCGGCGGGTGCGCACCAGTTCGCTTTGCGGGACCCAGTCGCGCACCAGGCAAACGACATTCGCGCCGGCATCGCTGAGCTTGGGCACCAAGCATGATCCGAGCAGGCCGGTGGCGCCGGTCACCAGAACCGAGCGATCTCTCCAGAATGAGTTCATTAGGCCCCCGCTTTCTTCGCCGCGGCCATGCTCCCTTGAGTGCGGGCGCCTTCATCTGCCCAAACCTTCCAGGGGGTTTTCTCACTCGCCCAAAGTTCGTTCAAGTGCTGGTATTCGCGATAAGTGTCCATGGCGAAGAAAAACCCGTCATGGCGATAGGCCATGAGCTGGCCTTCCCGTGACAGGCGTTCCAGCGGTTCGCGCTCGAGGATGCAGTCGGGACCGGTGAGGTAGTCGAAGATGCGGCGGTTAAAAACGAAAAAGCCCGCACTAATCAGACCGTTGGCTCGCGGCTTCTCGGCGAAGCGCTCAACTTTTCCATGGGCATCGGCCTCCAGTACGCCGAAGCGGGAGATCGGCGGAACGGACGTGACCGTCGCAGCCTTGCCATGACTCTTGTGGAATGCGACCAGATCGCGAATGTTGACGTCGCTGAGCCCGTCACCGTAGGTGAGTAGAAACGTGTCGTCGTCCGCCAGGTAGCGAGCGACGCGCTGCAAGCGGCCGCCCGTCATGGTTTCAAGGCCGGTATCAGCGAGCGTGACGGTGAAGTCCTGCTCCTGGTGCGCCCCCATGAATTCGATATGCGATTTGCAGCCCAGGGAAATGCGGAAGTCATTGTTCATGGCTTCGTAATTCAGGAAGTAATCCTTGATCATGTTGCCGCGGTAGCCGAGGCAAAGAATGAACTCGCGCATCCCGTAGTGGGCATACATTTTCATGATGTGCCACAGGATGGGCCGGCCGCCGATCTCAACCATCGGCTTGGGACGGAATTCCGTCTCCTCCCGAAGACGGGTACCTAATCCACCGCACAGTACGACTACTTTCATATCCGGGTCCTGAAAGCATCGGTCAGAGTCCGAACAACGGGCTACGAAGTTCGACGAATCGACGCTTTTTGTTTCTTGGGTTCTTGTGGGCGCACGTTCTGGACGCGACCCGCATTTCAGTTATCCCACAGGGATGCGCCGAAGGCAGGATTACGGAAGTCACCACCAGACCCTTCCAGGAAGGACGCTGCGCCTTAGTAGTTAACGCGCGGATTGCGGAGACGGTTTCGATCCGCCAAAGGAGATATGGCGATGGCCGAAGAAGCTGAACGCGAGAGAAGCTACCAGGACGATCGCTCCAGCGATGTAGGGGGCGCTATGAGCGTTTCCAGTTCGATGCTGAATGATTGGCACCAGCACAGGAAGTGCGGCGGCAGAGAGCAACATGCTGGCAGTGTAGACGCCGAGGCAGCGCATCCATTCTTTCAGGTAATGGCCGTGGGTCTTGAAAACAAACCACTTGTATCCCAGAAAAGCGAACGTGATGGCGAACAGATTGGCGAGTAGACTCGCCAGAACGTATCCGTAGGCGATGAGCGGGGTTAGCAACATCGTGAACAAGGCAAAACAGCCATAGCCAAAAACGGTATTGCAGAGCACCCACCGCCAGATAGCGGATGAGCATCGCAGGGTTCATCGCGGATTGGGAGACCGTGCTCATGATCGCAAACGCACGAGGGATCGCCTGAACGCACCGACGCGGAGGCGCGTCTTAAGCACTAGCAGTTGCGATCATAGTCTGATGGAGTCCGTATTCTGAAGGTTACGATCGTTACCTGGAGTCACCGCATAACGGCTTGTGGTGGTGGCTCGTGTGGTGGCGGGGCTTTGCCCCGCAAACGGGGCGGAGCCCCGTCACCACAAGAGCAAGGGCTAAATTCCCTGCGCGCGGCGTTTGGGAAAGATGTCGCCCACCCGGCGGATCTCGGCTCCCACGCCTTTCAGCTTTTCTTCGATGTTTTCGTAGCCCCGATCGATGTGGTAGACGCGATCGATAATGGTCTCGCCATCCGCAACCAGAGCGGCGAGTACCAGTGATGCGGACGCGCGCAGGTCGGAAGCGAGCACGGCAGCGGCACTGAGCGGAGTCTTGCCGCGAACGACGGCGCGGCGGCCTTCGATTTTAATGTTCGCGCCCATGCGGACTAATTCCTGCGCGTGCATGAAGCGGTTTTCAAAAATATTCTCCACCACAATCGAGGTGCCTTCGGCCTGCGTCGCCAGCGCCATGTACTGCGCCTGCATATCGGTTGGGAAGCCAGGATATTCTTCGGTGTTCATGTCGGCAGCTTGGAGCGGGTGGTCGCCCATGACGCGCACAGAATCGGATTTCAATGCCGTTTTCACGCCCGTCTCTTGAATCTTCTGCAGGATCACAGTGAGGTGCTGCGGATCGCATCCGGTGACATTGAGATCGCCGCCCGTCAGAGCGCCGGCAATGATGAACGTTCCCGCTTCGATGCGGTCTGGAATAATGCGATGCCGCGCGCCGTGAAGTTTGTTGACGCCCTTGATCCGAATGGTAGAAGTTCCGGCACCCTCAATTTTTGCGCCCATGGCATTGAGCAGCGCAGCCAGATCGGCGACTTCGGGCTCGCGGGCACAGTTCTGCATTACCGTTTCGCCCTCCGCGAGCGTGGCTGCCATCAGCAGATCTTCCGTGCCGGTGACGGTGATTTTGTCGAAGGCAATTTCCGCACCCTGAAGGCGATCAGTTGTGGCTTCGACGTAGCCGTGTTCCTGCGTGATCTTCGCGCCGAGCCGTTCCAGTCCTTTGATGTGCAGATCAATCGGGCGCGCACCGATGGCGCATCCGCCGGGAAGTGAAACGCGGGCGCGTCCGCAACGGGCGACCAGCGGGCCCGAGCACAAGCGTGGAGGCGCGCATGGTTTTAACCAATTCGTACGACGCCTCGGGGCTGGCCAGATTCTTCGCGCAGATGGTGGTGCGATGGTGAGCGCGTCCGTAGCCGAGTTCGACTTCGGCTCCCATGGCGGCGAGCAGCTTGCGCGTGGTTTCGATGTCGCGCACCTGCGGGATGTTTTCGAGGATGACGGGTTCCTCGGTAAGCAGGGCCGCGGCCATGCAGGGAAGGGCAGCGTTTTTCGCGCCGCTGATGCGGACCGTGCCGAGCAGAGGATTGCCGCCGCGAATTACGAGTTTGTCCATAAAACGATGAAGTCCTGATGAAACGCTCGTCTCATTCTAGCGGGGAACGTCAATTGCGCGACGCTCGAATCGAGACGACGAGTTCCGTTTGTAACTGCGACAAAAACCTCGAACCACAGAGAACACAGAGGAACACGGGAGGACTACGCAAAGCATCGAGCTGCGAGGATTTCCGTTTGTATCTGCGACATCAACCTTGAACTACAGAGGACACGGAGGAACACGGGGACAACTCGCCTAGCATCCTGTTACGAAGATTTCGCCAGCGTGATCGCCCTGCGCACGTGGCCGGCGGAGTTCTTCAAAGCAGCCGCGGCCTGGTCACGGCCCACTCCCGCCTTGGCCATCACCAATGCCACCGGCACGCTATTGTGCGCATCCCTCAGAAACTTGCGCGCGTCTGCGCGGCTTAGTTCCGCAGCCTTTTCCAGAATGCCAATTCCGCGCTCGGCCAGCTTCTGGTTTTTCAAATGGAGATTGACCATCAGATTGCCATAGACGTATCCGAGGCGCGTCATGGCGCCGGTGGTCAACATATTCAGAATCATCTTCTGCGCCGTGCCCGCCTTCATGCGGGTCGAGCCGGCGACCACTTCGGGCCCCACTTCGGCCACGATCGCAATGTGGGCAGCCTTCTCAAGCTGCGAGTTGCGGTTACAGGCGACAGCCACTGTCTTGGCTCCCTGCGCGCGCGCATATTCAATTGCGGCAATCGTGAACGGAGTGCGCCCGCTGGCGGCGACGCCCACGACGACATCGTTGCGGCGCGGTTTCTTCTTCGCCATCGCTTGGCGGCCGAACTTGCGGGAATCTTCGCTGGCTTCAGTCGCTTCGGCCAGGGCCTTCGACCCACCGGCGATGATGAACTGAACCATCTTCGGATCGGTGTTGAACGTCGGCGGACACTCGGCCGCATCGAGCGCGGCGATCCGCCCGCTGGTGCCGGTGCCCACATAAATCAGCCGTCCGCCTTTCGAAAGTCCGGCCGCGATCCAGTCGATGACGCGCGCGATCTGCGGCAACGAGCGTGCGACGACGGCCGCAACCTTGGCGTCCTCGGCATTGATAATGCGGGCAATCTCAAGCGACGACTTGCAATCGAGATTCCGCCGACGCCGCGTTCGCCAGTTCGGTTTCTAGGCGTGCGGAGTTTGATCCGTTCTTGTCTTGACCTCCGATTTGGGTTCACCCGCGCCTCCCCGCCTTTTCCAGCGCCTCTACGACCGCATCGTGGAAAGCGGGCCGCACTTGCTTGATGGCCTGATTTTGGCAGTCGGGCCAAGTGCGATTAGTCAGCAGCGTGATCGAAAGCTGGCGCTCGGCATCAATCCACAGCGACGTACCGGTATAGCCGAGATGTCCAAAAGAGCGCACAGAAAGATACTTACCAGACTGCGATGGCGCAGACGGCGTATCCCAACCGAGAGCCCGAGATGTACCGCTGGGCGCGGATTCCGGCGTGTAAAAAGGTCGACGGTGCTTTCCGGACGCAAAATGGGACGCCCACCGTTCAACATGGCGTGAGCGAAGCGCGCCAAGTCGCTCCGCAGTCGAGAACAGCCCCGCATGACCGGCGACGCCGCCGAGCACGCTGGCGTTTTCATCCTGCACCTCGCCCTGAATGATGCGATGGCGAAAGCGTGCGGTCGTCGGCGGTCGGCGGAATACTCTCTCGCAACGCTTTCGCCGGATTGAACGTCGTGTGCGCCATGGCGAGTGGTCCAAAGATTTCCCGCTGGCAGAATGCGTCGAGCGGTTCGTCGGCCAGTCGTTCGAGAGCCACGCCTAGAATGATGAAGCCGATGTCGCTGTATTCCGCATGTGTGCCGGGCATGGCAACAAGTTCAGTGGCGAAGGCCGCACGCAAAAGTTCTTCGCGAGTCTTGGCGCGCAGGAAAAGCTTTTCGTAGGCGGGCAGTCCGGAGCTATGTGCCAGTAGCCTGCGGAGGGTTACTTGGCCGCGGTGGGCTGCGTCCGAGACAAATTCAGAAGCGAATTCGGGGACGATGGCGGTGAGCGGCGCATCCAGGTCAAGCACCCCGCGTTCATAGAGGATCATTGCCATCGCGGTCGTGGCGACAACCTTGGTCACAGACGCGATGTCGAAGATGCTGGAGCCAGTAACTTCGGGCGAAGAGGAATCGTAAGTGAAACGCCCCATAGCCTTATGAGCGACGAGGTCGCCGCGAAAGCTGATGGCGACGGAGCACCCTGGGAAGGCACGGGCGGCGATCGCCTGAGCAAGAATGCCGAGACCTTTGCTGAAGCGCTCGTCCTGCGCAGCGTCGTGGCGTGCCAGGAAGGAGAATCCCGGTTGCGAGTTTGAGGTCGAGGCCAAGGATAGCTCCCAGTGTAGCGCGCACATTCCTGTCGCGGAGCGATCACCGTGGACCCAGTATTGCATTCCGAGATGCGCCGTGCATTCCTAGGTGCGCTTCCGCACAGAGTTACCAAGAGGTGCCTTCGCGCTCATCCCGCTTGAGAGGGCTCGCGCCGGTCGTGTAGAGTCACAGCAATCGTGAAATTTACAGCCGCAGCCCTGGTTGTCGTTCTTTGCTCTTTTGCTCTCGGCCAAGCGACGCTTGATTCCCGCCTCTCCGTCCTCGATCCCATCATCGACGAGGCCATCACCCAGCAGCAGATTCCGGGTGCGGTTTTGATCGTCGGGCACAATGGACAGATCGTGTATCGCAAGGCGTACGGAAATCGCGCGCTGGCGCCTCGGCGCGAGGCCATGACGCTCGATACGATCTTCGACTGCGCATCGCTCACCAAACCCGTGGCGACCACAACTGCGCTGATGCAGTTGTGGGAGCAGGGAAAGTTTCGCATGGCGGATCCGGTTGCAAAATATCTCCCGGACTTTGCGCGAAACGGCAAGCAAGACATCACCATCCGCCAGTTGCTCATCCATTATTCGGGATTGCCGGAAGACCTTGACCTGGCCAGAAAGTGGGAAGGCAAGGACACGGCGTATCGCATGGCGTACGAGATCGCGCCGGAGCGGCCTCCGGGGTCGGCGTTTGAATACAGCGACATTAACTTTATCGTTCTGGGCGCGCTGGTAGAGCGGCTCTCAGGCGAGTCGCTGGATGAATACGCGGCGAAGCATGTTTTTGCGCCTCTCGGCATGAAAGAAACGCGCTTCCTGCCTCCGGCCTCATGGCTGCCGCGTATCGCGCCGACCGAAGAGGACGAGAATCATCACCTGCTGCATGGCGTGGTGCATGATCCGACGGCGAGGCGAATGGGTGGAGTCGCAGGCCACGCGGGAATGTTCTCCACGGCCGATGATCTGGCAACGTTTGCGCAGGCTCTGCTCGATGGCGGGCGCGGCGTGCTGACTTCGGCCACCATTGCGAAGATGACCGCTCCGCAGCAGCCGGTGAATGGCACCGCGCTGCGCGGATTCGGCTGGGATATTGATTCTCCTTTTTCAACCAACCGAGGAGAACTATTGCCGGTCGGCGGTTTCGGTCATACCGGGTTCACGGGAACGTCGCTGTGGATCGATCCTACGACCCAGACCTACATTGTGCTGCTGACCAATGCGGTGCATATGAATGTGATTCAGGGCAATGAGAATCGGCGGACGGTCTCGCTGCGAACCAAAGTTGCGACCGCGGTGGCGGCGGCGCTCGCGCTGAATCCCTCCGATGCCGAGAAGATGCGGATGGCAGCGCTCACCGGCTACAACGAAATGCAGAGCGCGGCACGCAAGCTCGCGGTGCGGAATGGAACGGTGAAGACGGGAATCGATGTGCTCGAGGAAAATCACTTCGCAGGCCTGCATCCCGTGAAAGGCGGCAATCCGCGCAGCATTGGATTGCTGACCAACCAAACTGGAGTGGATTCGGAAGGCCGCCGCACTATCGATGTGCTCGCCAATGTGCCGGGAATTTCGCTCGATGCCATCTTCAGCCCCGAACATGGAGTGGCCGGAACACTCGATACCACGGACGTGAAAAATGCAACGGATGCTGCTACCGGTGTCACCGTCTACAGCGTGTACGGCGGAAAAGAATCGGCGCGCCATCCCGCGCTCGACGTGCTGAAGCGGCTGGATGCAGTCGTGATCGACCTTGCCGACGCGGGTGTGCGCTTCTATACCTATGAAACGACCGTCGGGTATTTTCTGGAAGCAGCGGCAAAAGCCGATGTGGACGTGATCATCCTCGATCGCCCTGATCCGATTACAGGATCGATCGTGGAGGGTCCTGTCTCCGATGAAGGGCGCGAGAACTTCACAAATTATTTGCCGGAGCCGGTGCGGCAGGGAATGACGTTGGGTGAGTTGGCAAGAATGTTCAATGCCGAGCGTCACATCGGGGCGCGGCTCGAAGTTGTTCCCATGCAGGGTTGGCAGCGCGGCGACTGGTTCGATTCCACCGGCGTGGCCTGGGTCAATCCGTCCCCAAATTTGCGCGACATGGTCGAAGCGACACTCTACCCGGGAGTCGGAATGATCGAAGGCGCCAATATCTCCGTCGGCCGCGGGACCGACACGCCGTTCGAGATTGTGGGCGCGCCCTGGATCAACGGCCGCGAACTCGCCGCTTACTTGAACGGACGCGAAATTCAGAGCGTGCGCTTTATCCCGGTGAACTTCACACCGTCCGCCAGCAACTTCGCCGGAAAACATTGCCAGGGAGTGAACATCATCGTTCTCGACCGGAATCTGTTCGACGCCACCGAGTTGGGGATTGAACTGGCGTCGGCGCTGCACACGCTCTATCCGGCAGACTTCAAACTGGAGCGCATGTCGGACCTCCTTGTGAACCAGGAGGTGCTTCATGCGATGGGCGCGGGAGAAGATCCGCGGCGAATCGTTGAGGAGTGGCAAGAGCGGCTGAAGAAATTCAATGTGATGCGAGAAAAATATTTGTTGTACAGGTAGAAGCTGTTTCGGCTGACTTTTCCTCAGGTCTGTCTGGTTTTTTGTCCTCCCGCCGATCGCTGAGCTACAATTTATTCGATAGGCAACTTGCCATGTCCGAGAAAGTTCTGCGTATTCCGACCGCCTTTTACCGCTGTGCTGGCCCGAATTGCGGCGTGCTGAAAGGCGACAGCGACCGCTGGTGGATCATGTGGAGCTCATTTGGCGATTACGAGCTTCCCGTCATGCATCTGGCGCCGTGGGACGAAAAGCTGGCGGTGCAGGAAGGTGCGCTTCATGTGTGCGGAGAAGGATGCGCGCAGAAACTGCAATCGCAGTTTATGGGGAACCTGCTGGCGAATCGCACGCATCGGAGCGGCAGCTGAAGGCACGCCGGGGGAGCTTCGCAGCCTGCTTTTCGGGTTGCGCTCGAATCGCTATTCGTATTGACTGCGGTTCTCAGCTAACTAGTGTTCGGGTGGCCGCATCTGAAATTGCAAGCTTGTTTCGCTGACGAATCCTGAAAAGGTAGGCCGTTCATGAGGATGATCTGGTGGTTACTAATCTCCGGGGTCGCCATGGCGCAGACCGTCGCGGCGCCCCCTCCCGCTGCGACTGAAGCCTCCAAGGCGGTCCTGACGATCCCTGGTGGAACAAAGGTTCCGCTGTCGTTGAAGCAGGCAATTTCAACGAAGACGGCGAAAGAAGGGGATCCAGTGTATGCGGAGACCGCCTTTCCCTTTGTCCTCAATGAGCACGTTGTGATCCCCGCGGGCACCTACATCCAGGGAAAAATCATGCACGTGCAGCGCGGTGGACACGTCAAAGGCCGTGCCGAACTGCTCATCCACTTCACTTCGATGATCTACCCGACTGGCTACACCATAATGCTGGGAGGTTCGGTTGAGAACACTCCGGGCGCCGAGAAGACGTCGATGAAAGACTCCGAGGGCACGATTCGCCAGGACAGTGACGCAGGTAGAAAAGCGAAAGAAGCCGCAGGCGCTGCGACTACGGGCGCGGTGATCGGCGCAATTACAGGAGGCGGCAAGGGAGCGGGCATTGGCGCCGGAGTGGGTGGCCTCGCGGGGATAGCCATCGCCATGCTCTCACGAGGCGCCGATGTGAGGATGGAGCCGGGAACGTCCATTGAGATGGAAATTCAACGGGACGTGACAGTGGACGCAAGCCGCATCAGGTAAGAATGTCTGGGCGAGTCTGGTTGTGTGGTGACGGGGCTCGGCCCCGTTCCATGCAGGGTAAAGGCCCGCCAACCCCCTGTCCTGAGCGGCCCATCTACTTCAAAGCAAACAAGGCATTCACATGCGCGGTGATGGTCACGTTCTGCGGACTGAATTCTTCAGTCGGGGCAGGAGTTGGCGCGGCCATGGCCATCATCCCACGCCGCATCACGGGCGCGAAGATGCGTATGTTTTCGGACGTATCGACCGATGCATACGAGAGTTCGCCGAGCGTGCGTCCGCTGGCGCTCGCCAGGGATTGCGCGGATGAACGGGCGCGGCGGTAGGCGTCCGCGACCGCTTTCCCTTTGGCTTCTTCCGTGGAATCCAGAATATAGCTGAGCGACTGGCTTTCGCCGACGCTCGCATCCGCGAGTTGCTGCGTAATGGGGCCGATCTTGGAGAAATCCTTGAGTTTTAAGCTGACGCTGGTCGTGACCTGGTAGCCAATGATTTTGTGTTTTTGACTTTTCCAGTCGTATTGCGGATTGACGGAAAAGAATCCAATCTGGGCAGCTTTGGGATCGATGCCGTTCGCGCGCAAAACCTGGCGCGTCGCCTCGGCCTGTTTGGCGGCCTGCTCGTAGGCGTCCTTGGCGGTGTCGGCTTGCGCTGAGATGTTGAACTGGATGAGCGCGGTATCAGGCGCGGTCTCAAATTTTCCATCGGCTCCAACGTAAACGGTGTTGGGGAGAGCGGCGACGGAAGGAGCCTGCGCCAGCAACGAAGCACTCAAAACAAGTACGCTGCACAAAGCAACCAAGCCGGTTTTCATCGGATCTCTCCTGAACGCCAAGCATCCCTTATACACCTGTTGTTAGAACGCACGGAGAGTGGCCGAGTTGCAAAAGAAATCGAAAGCTGACAGATTGTCCGGCAGAACGCCGAACAGGAATTACACTTTCGCGGCGAACGGTTTGGGGGATCCGCTGATGTCCTTCCGCAGATCTTCCCAGATGTTGTCAGGCATTTCGAGAAATACTTTGACAATCTCCGGATCGAACTGGGTTCCCGAACAGCGCAGAATTTCCTTGCGCGCGGCCGCATAGGTTTGGGCGGGACGGTAGGGACGATCCGACGTCATCGCGTCGAGCGTGTCCGCAATCGAAAATATGCGCGCTCCGAGCGGGATCTGGTCGCCTTTGAGCGAGCGCGGATAGCCGCTGCCGTCATAGCATTCCTGATGCGAGTACACGATCTCTGCCGCCTCGGTCAGGAAGGGAATTTTGCTCAGCACCTTGTAGCCGGAATAGGCATGTTCGCGCATGACCGCCATTTCCTCTGCGGTCAGCTTGCCGGGCTTGAGCAAAATATCGTCTCGAATGGCCATTTTGCCGATATCGTGCAGGAACGCTCCCCGCGCGATCACGCTGATTTCTTCCTTGGGCAGCCCCATCTTGCGCGCGATCGCAATCGTGTAGGCCGTGACTCGCCGGGAATGCCCTTCCGTCTCGGCATCCTTAAGGTCGAGCGCATCGCCCAGCGCTTCGAGCGTAATATCGTAGGATTTTTCCAGGTTGGCGAGCGCTGTCTTCCATTGCTGCGTCCGCGCACTCACCAAAGCTTCCAGGTTGGTGCGGTAGGCATCGTTTTCGCGCTTCAGGCGTCGATGTTCGAGCGCGCGGCGGACCGTGGCCAGCAATTGTTCGCGCTCGAAGGGTTTCAGCAGGTAGTCATAGGCGCCATTGCGCAAGGCCTGCAGCGCAACCGAAATGTCATTCATGGCCGTGACCATGACGAACGGCATATCGGGGAACCGTTCCTTGGAGTGCTCCAATAGAGCAATCCCATCCATCTCCGCCATCATCAGGTCTGAGAGCACCAGATCGAATTCGTCTCCCGACTCGAGAATCGAAAGAGCTTCGATTCCGCTGGCAGCCTGGCGCGAGTGAAAATTGGCGCCCTTCAACATGGATGAAACAATCTCGCGGATTGTCTCTTCGTCATCGACTACGAGTATGCGGTCGTATGGCATGGCCCTGATGAGAGTTTATCGGACATTCTAGGTCCGGATCATACATTCCGAAAGTAACCAATTGGACACGCAAGCCGTTGCTCTGGCGGATTTTGACATTCACACCAAGCCATTCAGGCGTTTCTGGCTGAGCCGCGCGATGTGTTCTGATGTGCTGGTTGCGCCGCTGTTGGGACTCCGTTTACTTAAAGTTGTCCTTTAAGCCCTTTCGTCATCTCCGCAATCAGCTTCTCGTTCCGCTGATACCAACGCCAATGTCCCTCGCGCTTGGCTTCCACCAGGCCGGCCTTCTGGAGGATCCGCATGTGATGGGAAACAGTAGGCTGCGCGAGCTTCACCCGCTCTTCAATGTCAGATGCGCAGAGCCCGGTTTCCTTCCCGATCGAGCATCCGCCCTTTTCTTTCAGCGCGCGCAGAATGCGCCGGCGCGCCGGGTCAGCAATCGCGTGCAGAAAGCTATCCAGATTGGGCGAGGAGTGAGCCATAACCAAGCTTCGAGCCGCGAGTAGCGAGCGGCGAGCAAACCGTTTTGTCGTAACTCGTGACTCGCGGCTCGCGGCTTATTTTTTCACGATCGGGTTATAACCGTCGGCGATCAATCGCGCCCGCATGCCCTCGGCCTCTTTCAAGTCCGCATAGGGTCCGACCTGCACGTGATAGAACTTGTCGGCGGACGAGTTGTTGGCCGTAAACGCCGGATATTGTTTTTTCTTCAACGCCTCCACCAGCGACGCAGCGTCTTCCTGACGGCTGACCGCGGCTACCTGCACGAAATAGCCGCCAGCCACATTGGCGGTACTGGCGACAGGCATAACCGTATTCGCCGGCTCGGCAGTTGTGCTCGGCGCCTGCGCGGCTGACTCTGGAGGCGAAAGGTTGGTGTCCGTGCTCTTCGCGCCCACCGACTTGTAAAAGCTGAAATCGGTGGTTTGGGGCGTTGGCTGAGCAGCATTCTGCTTGGCGGCGGAGGGCCGCACGATGGCAGATGGAGCTCCCGTCGACGCGTTCACCGGGCTATTTGCCCCAAGCATGGTGCTTTTCCTGCCGAGCGAGAATCCGATCGAAAAAAACACTGCGCAGACCAGCACGAACGTGAAGAACAGAACCAGCATTCGGCCGATGCCGAGAGTGATCTCCGTGTCTTTTTGAGCGGCGGGCATAGGCAATCGCTTCGACGTTTAGCTTCCCGCAGCCGGCGCGGGCGGATTTCCAAGCAACTTCTGCATGCCGGAGAAGAAATCGATCGGCACGGGGAACACGACGGTGGTATTTTTCTCGACGCCGATTTCGGTCAACGTCTGCAGATAGCGCAACTGAATGCTGGCCGGTTCGGTCGACAACAGGTGTGCGGCATCCACCAGCCGCTGGGCGGCGGAGAATTCGCCTTCGGCGTGAATGATCTTCGATCGCTTCTCGCGTTCCGCCTCGGCTTGCTTGGCCATGGCGCGCAGCATTGATTCCGGCATATCGACTTGCTTGACTTCAACGTTGGCGACTTTCACGCCCCAGGGCGCGGTATGCGTGTCGAGGATGCTTTGCAAACGCAGGTTAATTTTGTCGCGGTGCGCGAGCAATTCGTCGAGTTCCTGTTCGCCGAGCACCGACCGCAGCGTAGTCTGCGCAAATTGCGAGGTCTGGTAGACGTAGTTGGAGACTTCAACCACCGCTTTATTGGGATCGATCACGCGCAGAAATATAACGGCATTTACTTTCAGGGTGACGTTGTCGCGCGTGATGATGTCCTGCGGAGGAACTTCCAGCGCTTCCTGCCGCAGCGAGACGCGCACAATGCGGTCGATCGGCGCAAAAACCAGGATCACGCCCGGACCCTTGGCAGTCCCCATCAGGCGCCCCAGGCGGAAGATCACGCCGCGCTCATACTCGGCAAGAATCTTGATCGAGCTGAGCACGTAGATGATCAGGATGACAACGGCGATGGCAACGACGGGAAACCCGAGATCCGGCATAAGTGCCTCCAGAAAGCGTCCTGTTAAGAGTATGAGCGGATTGTAGCGCAAGCGAGCAGGAATCGGCGTGCCGACGTGGCCGCGAAGTTGTTGATGAAGATGCGCGTGCCCTGCATCAGAAAACGCGGCGCCCTACATAAAATGTCATCCCGAGCGGAGTAGCCGCTTCGCGAAGCGAAGCAGTCGAATGGGGCGGGCCCAAATCTGCGATGTGTGAACATCCGCACTCAAGCCAAGACCGTACTTGAATGGCCGACTCGTCCCTCCGGGCTCGCCCGGGGTAAAATTGAGATGGAGGTCGCTCTCATGGAAGGTTTTTGGACGGTGCAGTTTTCGGGTGTGCAAGGGTGGGGAGCTGGCGTCATTACACTCATTGGTGGAAGGGTGTTTGGCGGCGATACAAGCTTCCTTTATGTGGGGACATACAATGCTCAGGGAACCACAATGACTGGGCATGTCCACGTGAAACGCCACGCCGCCGGCATGCCGAACGTTATGGGTCGCGACGAGTTTGATCTTGAGTTAAACGGAGTATTGAAGGGAAACATCATCAGCGTTACGGCCAAGATCCCGGGGACGCCGCTCCAATTAAACGGGACGCTCACCAAACAAGCCGACTTACCAACGAAATGAACTTCACCAGTCGGCGCAGCTTGCTCAAGAGCAGCATCGGCAAGATCTGGACGTACCGTGAGGTACAACGGACAGTCGTAATGCAGCATCCTACTTGTGCTTCCCATACAAATGGGTGACTATACAGAGCATCAGCCGGTTGCGCGTTGACAACTGTTTAGCAAACTGACAAGATGTCTCGCTTCCCCAAGGGGGCAACGGTGTGACACCTATTCTCGATTCAGCTGGGCATTATCCAAACACATCAATCGAGTTGCGAACTCGTGCGGGTAACCCAATCGATAATGTTCAGGTGTGGGAGCATTCGAAATTTGAATGGAATCTCTTGGCCGGACAGTTGACCCGATTTGAAAATGCCGAGCGCGTTGGCCACGCCTGCCCAGTTTACAACTGCCATGGTCTCACCTTCGGCAGTCGTCGGACGCAGGTAACACCGGCTGTGTACCCGATTTTGAATGACGACGGATTCGAAATTTTGCCATCCGAAAAAGATGCGCAAGTGGGCGACATCGTAGTCTACTGCAACGCACGCGGCGAAGTTATCCACTCGGGATTTGTCGTAGAGAGGAAGCCAGTATCACTAGTTGCGGGAACTACGACACGTATCCCAATCGTCTGGAGTAAATGGGGGAAGGGCTATGAGATGGTCCACGCAGTTGGAGAGTGCCCCTATTTGGAAGAAGATGGAAATTATGCGAGGTTCTACAGATTAAAGCGATGGACACCAATAGCATCCCAGGCCGAGCAACAGTCGGTCCTTACACTATAGCTACGCCTTCCGCAAAGGAAGCGGTGCTTGTAGCGAACACGCCGTCGTTCTTGCTGGATCGACTGCGGAAGGATATTGCTGTTCAATTTGTCCTTGATAACATGAAGCCAGACGAAATTTTGGCTGCGCTCAGAGAGGGTTTGGCAAACCCTCCAAGCGATCCAGTCGCATTAGTACCACTTTACGTCTATCTCGTGGCTCTTTCAAGCATAGACCCCAGCAAGCAGGAAATGTGGGAACGAGCTTCGCTCACTTGATTTGTCCCACTTAGAATGGGCTGAAACAATTCGCAGCCTTGTTCTAGCCGACGCTGTTCCAACAACAACGATGGACTTCACGTTCGACTCCCCGCTAAGACCATGAGGATACAGTTCGCTTTGTGTGCCCAAACGGCGACGATAGATCGAACTACGAATCGTCTGACCATCGTTAATGTCATGGATGTTCTCCCGGTTTCTAGTTTCCCGCTCCTCATTCCCAATATGTGTTTTATCTGTTCGATTGAAGGTGCTAAGGACGCGGAAGGCACGGTGAAGGGATTCTTTCAGATCCTTTCGAATGACGTTCTAGTGGGCGCGACCGACGTTCCGATTAACTTCACGGAGAACGCGTTGGCGCGAGTGTCCTGAACCTGCAGGGAATACCCGTGCGGAGCCCGGGGAACCTAACGTGCCGGTTGACGCTCCCCAGCGGTCTCCTAGCCGAGACGAGCATCCAAGTTCTATCGGTTAATCAAAAGGAAGCGATGCAAACCATTACCCCAGCCACGCCGGGTACCCCACCCTTCGTTTCTTAAGGGTGATATTCTGCGCCCACTGCCTGCGATCTTTCGCGGATCGCCGCAAGCTGAACTCCAACCTTCTTAATCACAAACGCGATGTACGAGCCACCACAGACCCCCAACCGCCCGTCGCCGACAATGGAGTCGACCTGTGGCAAGACCGAGCTGTGTCCGTCCACCAAGGCCCAACTTGGAGCTTGCCTGAGGCGATGCTCTTCCGCTACCCTGAATCCGATGGAAGTACATTTCACCCCCGAGCAGGAAGCGCAGCTTGCGCAGATTGCCACCAAGGAAGGCACCGACGCCGAACGGTTGGTGAAGGACGCCGCCTTGCGTCTGCTTGAGGAAGATGCCCGCTTTCGTGCCGCCGTGCGGGAGGGTATTGCCCAGGCCGACCGGGGCGAGTTCATTGAAGAAGAAGAGATGGACGCCCGCCTGGAGCAGATGTTGCGCTCATAAGAATGCGTATCCGCTGGACGCCCGCCGCCGCAGCCGACCTGCAGAACCTCAGCGACTACCTCAAAGACCACCATCCCCATTACCGGCAGCCGACCATGCGCAAAGTGTATGCTGCGATCCAGTCCCTTAAAGAGTGGCCGCATCGTGGCCGCGCCGGACGCGAGGAAGGAACCCGAGAGCTGCTGTTTCCTCCCCTGCCCTATATCGCCGTCTATCGCGTGAAGGGGCAGAGCATCGAAGTCTTGCGGATTTATCACGGCGCTCAGGAACGAGATTAAGAGCTAGTCTCTTCTGACCCCTACCCTTTTTCATCACAAACGCGACGTACGAGCCATCACAGACTCGCTCCCCAATCGGTGCGAAGATACCTCGACAGTGCACCATCGAGAACTGCGCCCGTCTCCAGAGACGAACGCATTTCCGGCCGCAAACTTTTCACCGCTATTTGACAACATATGGCCCCGGTCAGCACCCCAGCAAGTGCACGCCAAATAGCAAAATTCAATGCTAAGTCCTATCTTTTGAATACTTTGCCTATAACTACCGTGCTATCATCGACTTAACTCATTTTGGGGCAGGGGGGGCACCCCCCCAATTTCTGCCCTTTCGACTCAGCTCAGGATGACAAGTGTGGACGGATCTTCTCTACGCCATCACCGGTCTCGCGGCTGCGACCGGATCGACTCGAAGCGTGAGCCCATCGACCTGACGAACGATAACGCGTTCTCCGGCGGGAATGTTCAGAGTCGAAACCGCATCCCAGAGTTCTCCATGGACGAAGACTTTGCCGTTGGGCGACAAGGCCGTTTCGGCGATGCCGATCTCTCCTACTAATCCTTGTTGACCTGTCACCACCTTGTTGCGGCGAGCGCGCACGGCGATGCGCATCAGGAACGCAGTAATGATCCCGAGCGGAATGGCGACAGCAAGCGCGGTCACGAGGCGGACGCGCATCTCGGGGATCGGGCCATCGACCAGCAAGAGTCCTCCGATGACGAGCAGCGAGATGCCGCCGATGGTCAGCACGCCGTGGGTAGCAAACTTGGCTTCCAGCGCAAAGAGCAAGAACGAACCGACGATCAGGCCCAGCGCGGCAAAGCGGACGGGTAGAAGATTCAGAGCGAAGGCAGCCAGCAGGATGAAGACAACGCCAACCGTGCCGGGAATGACAGCTCCGGGATGGTTGAATTCCGCATAGAGCGCAAGCGCGCCAATGGCGAGCAGGATGAACGCCACGTTCGGGTCCATGATGTAGTTCAGGATGCGCTGCTTCAGCGTCATGTGGTAGTCAACGATGGGTTGACTGGCGAGGTCGAGCGTGACCGTCGTGCCATTGAAGCGCTTGAAGCTCTTCCCGCTGATCTGGCGGAGAAGATCCTGCTCGTTGGGAGCGACGTATTCAATCAGCTCTTTGTCGAGCGCTTCCTGTTCGGTGAACGATTTGGACTCGCGCACCGCACTCTCGGCGAGTTCGACATTGCGGCCGCGCTTGGCGACGACTGAGCGCATAAGCGCTGCGGCATCGTTCTCCATTTTCATCTTCATCACGTCATCCATTTTTTCGCCGCCCATGATGACGGGATGAGCTGCGCCGGTATTGGTTCCCGGAGCCATAGCGGCGACATCGGCCGATTCGAGAATAAAAAAGCCTGCCGATGCAGCCCGGCTTCCGCTGGGCGTTACATAGATGATCACGGGAACGGGAGAAGCGATAATCTTTTCAATAATCTCGCGGGTGGAATCGACGAGGCCACCAGGCGTGTTGAGTTCGATGAGCACGGCTTCATCGTGATTCGCGGCAGCGGCAGCGAGCCCTCGGGCAATATATTCGGCGGTCACCGGCTGGATGGCATCGTCGACAACGATCTTCAAAACCTCGGCGGACGAACCGGTGACGAGTAGAAAGAGCACTGCGAGCCAGCAGGCCACATGGCGAATCCAGAGTTGCGGTGGCCTGCCGAGCTGCGCTCGGCCTGGACGGGCGAGGGCGCCCGTCCCCACATGAGCTGTGCCCACACTGGCTCTCGAAGCGAAAAACGGAATTGGATTTATGGCGCTGAGAGCTGAGAGCTGAGAGCTGGGAGCTGATTTCATGGCTGTGGCAGCGGCTGCGCTTTCTCCGCGAGCTTGGCTGCTAAGGTGCGCTTCAAATCATGGGCGGCGGGATTTGCCGGGTCCAGTTGCAAAGCCCGGGTAATGTTCGTAGTGGCCGCTTCCATTCGATTCTGTTGCAGATCGAGCCGCGTAAGAACCAGATAAGCATCGGCGGACTCGCGCATACGGAGCGAGGCCTCGGCCTGGGCACGCGCGGCGGTGGTATCGCCGCGGGCTGCATAGACATCGGCAAGGGCGGTAATGGGCGCCGTGCTTGACGGATCGACCGTGGCAGCATGACGAAATTCGGCTTCCGCTTCGCTCGTGAATCCATGGGCCAGGAGTTCTTTTCCCAGTTCGACGTGATAACGCGCGTGCGAGTGTGGGTCAGAGCGTGCAAATTGCTGCTCGGCCCAGCTCTGCATTTGCGTGGTCATCTGACGGAAAGCATTTTCCTGGTAGTTGCGGTTCAGGCGCTCGGAGGGTAGCTTTGCCGGAGCCGATGCGGGCATCGCCGCCGGCGCGGTCAGGGAATCGAGCAGCGTCTTGGCCTCGGTGTCGTTGGGCCGACGGTCGAGCGCGAGGCGGAGTTCGCGAGCGGCTTTTGCCTTATCGCCAGCCCGCACAAGCGTCACTCCCAGGTTGAAGTGATAGTCGGGATCGCTCGGATCGTTCTGGATCGCACGTTCGAAATCGTCAGCAGCTTTCTTCTGGCCACGTCGGGCGGCGACCACTCCCAGGTTGTTGTAGACCTCGGCCAGCGGCAGACGGGCAGCGACGAACTCAAAGGCGGTTTCCGCCTGGTCGAAGTCTCCATGAGCGTAGCTGCTCAAGCCAAGATAGAAATTGGCTTCGCGAGCGACCTTCGAAGTGGGCGGAATCTTTTCGAAGGCAGCGATAGCTGGCTCGTACGAGCGTTGACCGAATAGGGTTTTGCCAAGGTCCAGCCAGGCTTCAGAGAACGAGGGGTTGAGACGTACAGCTTCACGATAATGCAGAATTTTCTCGTCGGCAGTGGTGGCTTGCATTCCGAGGATAAAATTCTCGAGCGCGTCCAGACGCATGGGCGGGACGCTCGCGATGTAGCGATCCTGGGGGACCGAGAAGTTAGGCCGGACGAGCCTAAGCACGTCCCAGGCGAGCGCGGATTGCAAATTTGCCAGATCACTCAGGCGCGCGGACTCGGTTGCGGCGGGCAACAGCTTTTGATTTCGCATGTCTAGCAACTGGGCGGTTGCTGTCAGGTTGACGCCGTCGTAGCGGTACGAGCCGAGCACGGCATAATCCACATCCATCTGTTCTGCGAGGCGATAGGCGGTGGCGCGCGAGGGATGGACTCCCGCGGGGATGCCCTGGCGATCGTAGGCGCGCAGCCGTTCCTCACGAGTGACAACGTAGAGAACCGGAGAATCAAGTTGCCAGCGAAAAGCCGCCGAAAAAGCTTCGCCCAGCCATTCAAGTCCGGGAGTCGGGGAAGTATTCTCGAAGGGAATGACGGCCAGCGTGCGGCCCGACGCTGGCGTCTCTTTTTCTTGCGCCGCCGCGTCGGCGTGAAGGGCAACGCCGAGGACAAGCGAAAACAGCAATAGGCAAGCGACGCGTTTCACGACAATTCGATTATATCGGCAGGGAACAAGCCAGATCACGCGCTCCGCCGATGAAAGGACGAAGGAGGCCCGGTCGTTTCGTTCTTGTTTTGTGCCGTGGCATCTTGCGCCGCCTCATTCCGCGACGAGCCGTTCTGCGATTGGTTCCAGCCCGGCAGGTCGTCACTGCCGGTAATCAGGCGGGCGCCGCGCTCATACGTGAGATATGCCCATGCCCAATTGATCATCACGATCAGACGATTGCGGAATCCGATCAGGAAGAGAATGTGAATGAATAGCCAGGCCAGCCAGGCGAAGTAGCCTGACAGCGCAAACCTGGGGAATTGGGCTACGGCGGCGGCGCGTCCGATGGTCGCCAGGCTGCCCTTATCGTGATAGTGAAAGTTGCCTCGAAGCTGGTTCCGAAGATCGCGCGCAATGGTATCTGCCACCCACTTACCTTGCTGGATGGCAACCTGTGCGACTCCCGGCAACATCTTGCCATGCTCGTCGGCGAGCGCGGCCAGGTCGCCGATAACAAGCACCTCGGGATGCCCCGGAATGCTGAGATCGGGCTGCACGAGGACGCGTCCGGCCCGGTCAACAGGCACACCCAACTTTCGGCCGAGCGGCGAGGCGGCAACGCCAGCAGCCCATAAGACGACGGCCGCAGGAATCCTCTCGTCGTTGACCCACACTGCCCCAGGCTCAATGCGCGTGACCATGTTTGAGGTGCGAACTTCAACTCCCAGGCGGTTCAACTGCTGCTCGGCCTTGTGCGACAACTCTTCGGAGTAAGTCGGCAGTACGCGCAGACCGCCTTCGAGCAGAAGAATGCGGCTTTGTTCTGGCTTGATATTGCGGAACTCGTGGGTCATGGCGTGACGCGCAATTTCGGCCAGCGTTCCAGCGAGTTCTACACCGGTGGGACCGCCTCCGACCACGACGAACTGTAGCGGCGTTCTATCCTGACCTTGCCGCTCGGCCAGTTCGAAGGCCAACAGCACGCGCCGGCGGATCTCGAGTGCGTCTTCGATCATCTTCAGGCCGGGCGCGAGAGGCTCCCATTCCTCATGGCCAAAATAAGCGTGAGTCGCCCCAGAGGCGATGATCAGGTAGTCGTAATCGAGTTCCTGGTAAGTGGTGATGAGCTTTCTTTTGATCCAGCTTGAAATCGACTGCTTCTTCAAGCAAAACTTCAACATTGGAGTGAGCTTTGAGTATGGAGCGGATGGGAGCGGCGATTTCTCCGGGAGAAAGGCCGGCAGTGGCAACCTGATAGAGCAATGGTTGAAAGGTGTGGTGGTTTCTCCGGTCGATGACCGTGACCTGGACCGGGAGGCGGGCGATCCGCTGCGCGGCGGTTAGTCCCCCAAAACCCGCTCCCACGATGACCACGCGCAATTTCGGCTTGGTCGCCATCGGCTATTTAGATTCAGGTACTGAAGATTCAGATGGAAACTTTTGCTGACCCCGACGAAGGGCGGAAGCATCATTCTGCTGGCATCATTTTGCTCATCCGCATACACTTTCACACGCATACACTTTTGCAGAGTGATGACCCTTCCCCCGGCCGGATTCCGAGCAGCCTTTCGCGAATCGGCGGCATATTTTCTTCTGCCTTCCGTCCGGGACCTTATTTTTATTCTTGTTTTCTGGGCGGTGCTGGCGGGGAGTTTTTCCAACCGCCCGCTTGCCGATCTTGATATCGGATGGCATATCCGAACCGGCGAGCAGATTCTGGCGACACACACTCTTCCCCGCACCGATCCTTATTCGTCCACCATGCAGGGCCAGCGCTGGTTTGCCTGGGAATGGCTGTACGATCTTGTGCTTGGGATTCTTTACCGCGCTTGCGGACTGAACGGGGTGGTTTGGCTGTGCGCGCTTCTGGCCGCTACTACTTTCACGATCCTGCTTTCGCAACTTCTTAAGCGTGGAACAGGTCTTCCCCTCGCGGTCGCGCTAATGCTGCTCGCCGTAGCGGCGGCGACGATTCATTTGTTTGCGCGTCCGCATCTTGTGAGCTGGCTTTTTGTGCTTCTCTGGTTTGTCGCATTAGAGAAATGGGAGCGGGGTGGGAAGGGAAGCGTGCAGGGAAGTGCTGAGGAAAGTGCTAAGGAAAGTGGTAAGAAAAGTGGTAAGAAAAGCCCGCCGCGATGGTTGCCGTGGTTCTTTCCAGTCTCGACCTTGCTCTGGGTCAACTTGCACGGGGCTTGGGTTTTCGGATTCGTGCTCCTGGCAATCTACGCCCTGGCTGCACTCGTCGAGGGCATGCGCGAACAAGATGCGTTCGTCGCGATTCGCGCGGCGCATCGCGCTCGGGCCATGGCATGGGCTTGGATATTCTCGGCGCGTCGCGACCCTTGTGAATCCGTATGGCTGGCGGCTGCATTTGCACATCTATCGCTACCTAGGCGATCGATACCTCATGAACCGGATTGCCGAATTCCGCTCGCCTGATTTTCATGGGTGGGCGCAACGCTGCTTCGGGCTGATCTCTATTGCTTACGCTGGTGGCGCTGGCGAGTAACCGCCGAAGGCTGCGGCTTAGCCATCTTCTGGTTATCCTCCTCTCCGTGTACGCGGGCCTGTTATCGTCACGCAATCTTCCTGTCTCCTCGATGTTGCTGGTACTCGTCATTGGGCCGATGCTCTGGGAACAGTTCGCTTCGCTCACGGCCAAGCCCGGCGCCTGGGGATGGATGCGTCGTCGTGGGGGACGAATTGTGGCTTTTTCGGATCGCATGGGCGCGCAGGAATTAAGGCTGCGGGGACACATCTGGGCGATTGTGTGCGCGGCCGGGGCGCTGGCGATCTGCCTGCAAGGCGGGTGGATTGGCTCGCGGCAAGTAATTCAAGCGCGGTTCGATCCAGCGAGAGTGCCGGCCGCGGCGGTCGATTTTCTGGTGAGAGGAGGCGAGCACAGAGCCGGTATTTTCGATCGATTCCTGGGGAGGCTATCTCATCTACCGCCTTTATCCGCGACGGCTGGTGGTGCTGGACGACCGTCATGACCTTTATGGCTCAGACAGGATTCGCGAAAGCCTGGTTCTGCTGCAAGGGGAGGCCGGATGGCGGCAGGTGCTCGAAAAATGGCGGATTCGTACCGTTTTGCTGCCGGCCGGATCGACGCTGGCTAACCTGCTGCCCGAGCTTCCGCAGGAATGGCGGTTGACATATCAAGACAAGGTTGCTGTGGTGTTTGAGAAGCAGTCGCTGACAGGGGATCGGACCGGGCCAGGGAACTGAAAACTGAAATTGCCGATTGCTAGATTCCCTGCAACCCGCACGGTTTGGCGTCATCAGATGTAGTTGGAATGGCCCCGCCTGGGCTCATTTGTTGCAGGGCGGCGTAGCGGCTCGACGAGTTTTGAATCCGGAGAAAATAGGGAATATATGCGGATTGGGACTGCACGCCAATGTCGCGAGGACTCGCCGGTGAATGCACACTGTCTGCCCTTCCATCAGATCCCGCATACTACCCCTCTTTTTCTTGACTACCTTTCCTACACTCCTTCAGTCCAACGCTTCTACCCGCGGTCGCCGATGTTCTCCGATTGGCTTAAGGATGAAGCGCGGCGTGTGCAGTACGACCCTGCTCGCCGCGCTAAAGTCAGCGAAATTCTGGAACGGCAAAATCGGGCGTGGGGAGCCTCTGCGGAAACGATGGCCAATGTTGATCGGTTGCGGCGCGGAGCGCTGGCGACCGTTACCGGACAGCAAGTTGGCTTATTTGGCGGGCCGGTGTTTTCGATCTTCAAGGCGCTGACCGCCGTTAAGATGGCGGAGCAGGCCACGGCCGCGGGAGTGGATTGCGTTCCGATCTTCTGGCTGGCGACCGAGGATCACGATCTGGCGGAGGTCAATCATGTCTCGCTGCTCGGGGCACAGGGTCTCCCTGAACAAATCGCGGTAGAGAGCCACGGCGTGCCGGACGCTCCGGTCGGCACGATCAGGTTTGGGCCGGAGATTGATGCCGTGGTTGAGCGTGCGGCGTCTCTTCTGGGAGAGTCTGAAGTCACAACATGGCTGCGGGAATCGTACCGGCAGGGAGAGACGCTGGGCAGCGGGTTTGCGCGGCTATTTGCGCGTCTGTTCGCGGAGTGGGGCGTCATCTTGCTCGATCCGGCCGACAAGGAATTTCATGAGGTCGCGAAACCTTTGTTTCGCGCGGCGATCGAAAAGTCTTCAGAACTCGATGAGGCGCTGCTGGCGCGCGGCAAGGCCCTGGAGGCCGCGGGGTATCACCAGCAGGTGAAGGTAACCTCGGCGACCACCTTGCTTTTTGAAGTCAAGAATGGTGCGCGCACGGTGGTGCGGCGCAAAGTGAATGGAGCCGGCACTGAGTTTCTGGGAGGCAAGGACGGCGAGGGCAAGCACGGCGACCGAATGTCCCTGCAGCAGTTGCTTGAACGCATTGACGAAGCGCCGGAGAATTTCAATCCCAATGTGCTTTTTCGTCCCGTGGTGCAGGACTTTCTGCTGCCGACGCTCGCTTATACGGGAGGAGCGGCGGAGGTTGCGTACTTCGCGCAGGTCGCGGTTGTCTATGAAAAATTGCTGGGACGAGTCACGCCGGTGTTGCCCCGCTTCTCGGCGACGTTGGTCGAGCCGAAGGCGGAACGCATTCTGAATCGCTACCACCTGAGCCTGCCTGATGTGTTGCGCGGCCCGGAAGAAGTGCGTGAGATGATTGCTGCGCGATCGCTGCCGCCGGACTTGCAAACGCAGTTTTCAGCGGCGCATACCAGTGTGGAGCGCTCGATGACTGCGCTTCGCGACGCGATTGGCAAACTGGATTCCACGCTGATTGCAGCGGCCGATCGCGCCAGAACGAGCATGTGGTATCAGGTGAACCGGCTTCAACGCCGCGCCGCGAGGGCTGAACTGCTTCGGAACGAGGTGATTACCCGGCACGCCGATGCGCTGTCCAATGCGCTATTTCCGCACAAGCAACTCCAGGAGCGCGAAATCGCGGGCGTGAGCTTCGTGGCCCGTTATGGACTGGGGCTTCTCGAGAATCTGTATGACGTGATGCACGCCGATTGTCATGATCATCAGGTGATCACGGTGCAGTAGTGTTCTTCGTCTCTATTTCAGATCTCTGATTCCGACATCTTTTTCACCACGGAGTCACAGAGACTTGGCGAAAACCCTTCCGTTCTTAGTACTTAAGATCGGAAGGTTGCCAAGCAGCCGTTTTCTCCGTGTCTCTGTGACTCCGTGGTGAATTTCCCTTTCTCTATTTCGTTTCGGCGACAGCCAGATAGGTTCCGAGGCCAATCATGACGGCGCCGGTCAGAGTCCGCTGACGCCTGCGGAAACGGGCAGAAGCTCGAATGCGTTCGCCCAGCGGTCCGGCAAGCACGGTCACGATGATGTCGGCGGTCGTGTTGAGCGCCACTGAAATCGTGCCGAGCATGATGAATTGGACAAAGACGTGGCCGTTTCCGCGGTTGACGAATTGCGGAATAAACGAAAGAAAAAACAGAGCCGTTTTCGGATTCAGCACCTCGGTCATGATGCCTTGCCAGAAAGGGCTTTTCCTGCGTTGCAGTTCGGCGAGCGAGATGGGCTGATCTTTTCTGGCGTCGAGCATCATTCGAATGCCGAGAAAGCACAGGTAGGCTGCGCCCAGATACTTCACCGTGGCAAAGGCTACAGCGGACTTGGCCAGGATGATGGAGATGCCGGCAGCCGCGGCGCACACATGCACCATGCCTCCGAAGAATGTGCCGAGCGCGGAGAGAAAGCCTTCCCGGCGGCCACCGGCAAGAGAGCGCGCGAGGACGTAGAGCATTCCGGGCCCGGGCGCAATCGCCAGCAGAATTGCGGCGCCGAGAAAGATAAGGAAGTGAGCAGAGTCGATCATGGCTAGGTGATCATGGTTGGGCCATTATGTGATTTGCAGATTATAGCCCGCTGCTGGCAGACCGAAGCGCCCTGCGCGCTAGTTGCTGCCTCTCGCATCCGCCAACTTGGCGCGCAACTCGGGCAGCGATTCGACGCGCTCCACTCCTTTGTCAGTGTAAGCGCCGGGGACATCCATCAGCACGGCTTGCATGCCGGCTTGCGTCGCGCCCAGGTAGTCCACCGAATACACATCGCCAACGTAGAGACTCTCTTCTGGCTTAGCATTGAGAGTTTCGAGCGCTCGGCGAAAGATTTCGGGATGCGGCTTTTCATAGCCCACCAGGCCTGAGTCGGTGATGCTGAGAAAGCAATCGGCAATCCCGCAGCGGCGCAACACATCTTCAATTCGGCCATCAGCATTGGAGATGACGCCGATGCGATACCGGCTCGCAATCTGCTGCAACTCGTCACGCGTGCCGGGACGAATCTGATCCCAGTTGGCGGAGTCGCGAATTTTGCTGACAAGCTGATCGCGG
The DNA here is from genome assembly GCA_963709055.1 of uncultured Acidobacteriaceae bacterium. GTDB lineage: Bacteria > Acidobacteriota > Terriglobia > Terriglobales > Acidobacteriaceae > Acidiflorens. Next base: position 413,404 of record CAVPUZ010000007.1, on the reverse strand, counting down.
AGAGGATCATTTTGAGGCCGATTTCCGCGAATAGTTGTGTGTAGTACATCCGCCAGAATCCGTGATCGTGGTTGCCATCGCTGATCATCAAGGAGTCGAATTGATTCTTGATGCGGCGCTCGAGATCGCGCAGATGTGCCGGGTCGAGCGCGACTCCGCCTTCCGCCAGCGGCGCATGGATGCGCTCACGGTTCGGGAACAACAGAGTGTTGCCCACATCGAAGAAGATCGTTTTGACTTTAGAGTTCATGAAACTTCGCAGAGCCAGACAATCCTTGCCGTAGAGACGGGGCTTGCCCTGTCTCCCACCGCGAAAGAGACGCGGCAAGCCGCGTTCTCTACCAAACGACATTACGGTTCTAGCACCAGCCGGTCCGTGATTTGATTCTCTACTGCCGCCCGGGAATATAGCAAGCGGAAAATACTGACCGGTGTTCCACAAGCCCATGAGATCGGAATAGTGAGGGCTGCCGGGTTGGCCGCTCTGCCCCGGCGTGTTGACCGCGACTGATCGATCCCAATCGGCGGTGTCGAGAATCTCTCGATAGCTGGCTCCTTCGACCTGATCCCAGGAATCAGCATCGGTGCCCGTGGCATTCACCGTGTACTCATCGCCCGGACGTGCAAGCGGGCCAAGATCAAGCAAAGCCTGCGCTCCCGGTTGCCGGTCGAGTGCGTGACGAAAGCGAATGGTGTGGAGCTTTCCCCACGACCAAGTCGAAGCGTCCGGGCCCAAAAGCTTTTCGAGTTCGCGATGGGCAGACTTCAATGTCTCAGCCAAAAGCCGGTCGCGGCTTGCGGACGGGTTATTGCCGAATAGATCGTTATCTGGATTCGTGAGTATGCGAAGAACAACGTCGGGCGTCAGATCCTGGTACCGTCCGCTCAGCTTGGGCAAATGGACATCGCGCCCCTTCGAAAAGAGTTGGGATACGCCCAGGGAAATCTGCTGAAGCCAGATTTCATAAAGAGCAGCGTCCGACGATTCGCGCGTCAGCCTGCCATCCCAGTTCAGGAAACTGCGCAACGCGGGATCATCTTTCAGCGAGGTCGTCGAGACGAGCTTCTGGAAATCCAGCGCGGGAAGCGAAGTTACATCGTTTTGCAGCGCTTCCATATCGGCGATAGCGAGCTTGTGATGTGCCTTCTCTGCAGCTTTCGAGCACGGAGCGAATGCGCGTGATGCGATACGGGGGCGTCCACTCGAAGCCGACGTTGTAAGGATAGTGTTCGGGAATCATCTTATGGTTGGCGGTGGCGACGAAGCCATCTTTCGGGTTGAAAAAATGCGGCAACTCGGAGGCGGGGACGAATCCGCTCCACTCGTATCGGGCTGAACCTTCGCCGGATGAACGTTGAGCCGATGAGCCGGGAACCGGCAAGAGCCCCGTCCATTGGCGAATTGGAGCCAGTCCGGCAGAGTGCTCGCCGATGTTGCCTTCGGTGTCGGCGTAGACGAGATTTTCCGACGGAACCTTCCAGCGCGGGATTGCGGCTTCAAATTGCTCCCAGTTTTCGGCTCGATCGATCGCAAGTGACGCAAGATAGCCGGCCGTACCTGGTTCATCGCCAACCCAACGCAAGGCGAGGGCGCGCTTTCCATCCTCCCAAAGCACCGGGCCGTGGCGGGTAAACTTCAAATCGATTTCCGCATCGGGCGCGCCTTTCACGCGAAAAACCTCGTGCCGCTTCTCCATGTCTCTCCAACCGGTCTCAGTTTTGTATTGAAGCGGATTGGCGGGGTTGAGTTCCTCGACATAGAGATCCTGCTGATCGAGTCCGAAGATTGTGAAGCCCCAGGCAATGTGTTCATTGTGCCCGAGCGCAACCCCCGGCAATCCCGGCTCGCCCGCTCCGATCACGTTCCATTCGGGAGCGACCAGGTGAACCATGTAGCGCAGCGAAGGCAGGCCGATGACGCGATGGGGATCGTTCGCCAGAAGAGGCTTGCCGCTGGCAGTTAGTGATCCGGAGATGGTCCAGTTGTTGCTTCCTTCAAGTGCGCGCGCTGGAAATTCGATGCGGTGATCGCTGCCTACGAGATTCTTCAACAATGCAGGTGTCAAGCCTGCCAAATCGAGGCCGGGTGCGGGATCGAGATCAACAGCGGGATCAAAATCAAAGAGCTTGGCGGCCTTCTTGACGCCGAAGTCGGTGAGCGCCTGCGCATGCTCCAGTTCGCTGAAGGCATTGCCCGTCATGGAAAATGCCGCCATACGATTCAGGCAATCCTCAGGACGCCAATCGTCAGGCGCAAATCCAGCGAGTTGAAATTCGATGGGTAATCCGGGTCCGCCGGGCGCGGTCAGGCTGGCGATGTAGGCGTTGATGCCGTCGGTAAACGCCGTCAGGATCGCGAGCGTGTCGGGAGAGTAGCTCTCATATTCGGCCTTCATGTCGCCCCGATAACGCAAGGCGCGCGCGTTCACATCGCGGGGCAGAGCGGAAGGCCCGAGGATTTCGGCGAGGCGTCCCTGGCCCGCCCGCTTCCAGAGCTCCATTTGAAAAAGCCGGTCCTGGGCCGCGACTGCTCCCTGGGCGAAAAACAAGTCGTGCTGGTTGCTGGCGTAAATGTGAGCAACTCCCCAGCGATCGCGCAGCACATCAACATTGGCCTGAAGGCCCTTGAGGTGCAAATGGCCCGAGACGACTGCCAGCGTCTTTTGTGCGGCGGGGCCGAGATCGGGATTCGGGCTCGGTTGGCAGAAAAGGGATGGTGGAACGAAGAGGCGAAGAACAATCAGGAGGACAGGCCATTGTGCGCGCTTCATGCGATGCCATTGTAATGCCGAAAGAATAATCACAAAGGCACATCCGCGCAGATCGCCGCTGACGGCTGGATGCAAAAACGGTAGTATCGAATTTCCGCATGAATCTTTCGCGCCTATTCGGTGCTAGACCTCGAAGTTGTCCATCCATCTTAGTTGGTCTTGGGCAAGCTCACGCGTCCGCCGGCGCAGGACGCGCCTTCCACGCGTTTGTCGGGGTGCTGCCGGCGGCATTCTTGCTGGTCACCACGCGCGAAGAAATCTACAACATTCTCTGGGTCTTGGTTTTCGGATTTGCCACGCTCAACATTCTCAGCCTGGGAGCGCGCCGCTTCGACGCTCACAAGACCGGCCTGAACTTTGGCGAGGTGCTGGCGATTCTGATCGTGGTTGTGGCGATCATCCTGCTCGGCTGGGAGATGCTCTACGTCTTCCACATTTTGCCCATTCAGCTTAAGCCGCGCTGACGCGGATTGCGGTATGATGCGCGTGTGGCGAAACGGGAATCCAATTTCGATGTGACCTGCCCCTGCTGCGGGGCGGTGATGAAGATCGACACCGCGACCCAGTCTGTGATCGCGCATACCGCGCCGGTAAAACCCAGAACGTTCCAGGACATGGAAGAAGCGGCGCGCGCCATGAAGGAGCAGGATGGCCGGCGGGACTCCATCTTTCGCCAGTCGGTGGAGGCGCAGAAACATGCTTCGGAGCTGCTCGAGAAAAAATTCCAGGAGGCGGTGAAGAAAGCGAAAGAGACGCCGGACACGGGGAAGCCGATTCGCGATTTCGACTTGGATTGACCTGGCTGCGTGCTCACCGCCGGGACGCCGAGTGCGCCGAGAAGAGCAAATTCTTGTTTCACCTTTTCCGTAACCATGTGGTGGCGGGGCTGTGCCCCGCAGCCCTGTCACCCCCAGGCAAAACGTATTACCCTGAACTGAATGACTCGACCTCTTCTGCTTGGCCACCGGGGCGCGCGCGCCTCCCGTGACATCCCGGAAAATACGCTGGCATCGTTCGAACTGAGCCTGCAGCACGGTTGCGACGGCTTTGAGTTCGACGTGCGCCGCTCGGCGGATGATGGCGCGGTGATCTGCCATGATCCCGTCACGGGCGGATTGGAAATAGTTAATACATCCGCAAAAGTTCTGGCTCTGCCTACGCTGGAACAAGTCCTGGAACAATTTTCAAGCCGGGCATTTCTTGACATCGAACTGAAAGTTGCGGGTTTGGAGCGCCATCTGGTTGCGGCCCTCGTCGAATATCCGCCGCGGAAGAGGTACGTTGTCTCGTCGTTTCTCTCGGAAGTGTTGAGCACGGTTCACGCTGTCGACTCGACCGTTCCATTGGGATTTCTGTGGGACGAAGAAAATAAGCTCCCACCCAATGGTCTGCCGATCGCGTGGCTGATCCCGCGAGTTGACTTGGTGGATCGGAAACTGGTCGAGCAGGCTCATGCTGCCGGACAGAAGGTCATGGTGTGGACTGTGAACCATGCGGACGAAATGCAGCGGATGAATGAGTGGGGCGTGGACGCGATCATCTCGGACGATACTGAATTGCTGGCACGTTCACTGTGGTAGACCTCCGCCGTTGCTCCGCTGGGTCGCTCTCATTTACATTGAACACTCATGCCCACCACTGGCGAGCGTTTTGAGCGGGCGGTTCAAATCATGGCGCGGCTGCGGGCTCCGGACGGATGCCCCTGGGACCGCGAGCAGACGTTTGATTCCATCAAGCCCTACACCCTGGAAGAAGCCTACGAGGTTTTGGAAGCGATCGATAATCGCGACTGGCCCGAATTGACGGGCGAACTCGGAGACCTGCTGCTGCAAGTGCTGTTTTATTCCGAGATGGCGCGGGAGGCAGGTCATTTTTCAATCGACGATGTGCTCGACCGGCTTTCCACCAAGCTCGTTGACCGCCATCCACACGTGTTCGGCGATGTGAAGGCCGATACTTCCGCCGCCGTATTGCGAAACTGGGAAGCGCTAAAGGCGCAAGAAAAAGAAAAAAAAAGACGGCTGGAAGCGACCAGGGAAAAGCGCGAACGATGAAGGCGCGAACGGTGAAGGGAAGCCCGGCGCACTCGATGGCGCGTCGTCCGTGCTGGCGGGGATTTCCTCGCGAATGCCGGCTTTGTTAGAAGCGCATAAACTCAGCTCGCGTGCTGCCCGCGTTGGTTTTGACTGGCCCGAGATTGAAGGACTGTTTGAAAAACTCGCCGAAGAGACAGCAGAGTTGCGGGAAGCGCTGAAAGCCGCACCCAGCACCGGAATTGGCAGTGGCCCGCCCGGGACCGGAATTGCCGGGTCGGGCAAGCCGCAAGTTCCAACCCGAACTGCATGAGCGTTTGGAGGACGAGGTTGGCGATCTGTTTTTTGTTCTGGTCAACATTGCGCGCTATCTGTCGCTCGATCCCGAGTCGGCATTGCGCAAAACGAATCGCAAGTTCAAGCGCCGCTTTCAATGGATGGAAGAGCGGCTGCGCGCCAGCGAACGCGGGCCGGAACAGGCCTCGATGGATGAACTCGAAGATCTGTGGCAACAGTCCAAGCAACAGGAAAAACGCGCGTGACCGAAAGCAGAGGTCCCGAGACGATCGTTGATAGGACGATCGTTGACCAGACGACGTTGGACGAGACCGGCGCCCGAAATTTGTCCATTCGCAAATGCGAGTCGCTGGAGGAGATGCGGGCGGCCTTCGCACTCCAGAAAGAAGTATGGAACTTTACAGACGCGGACCTGGTTCCGGTCCGCATGTTTGTGGTGGCGTCGAAGATTGGCGGACAGGTGATTGGGGCGTTCGATGGAAATAACCTGATCGCTTTTGCGCTCGCGATTCCGGGAATCCGCGAAGGCCATTCCTACCTGCACTCGCAGATGCTGGCGGTTCGCCATGGTTATCGCAATGCCGGCCTTGGGCGCCGGCTGAAGCTCTATCAGCGTGAAGATGCTCTGGCGCGAGGAATCGAGCTGATGGAGTGGACGTTCGATCCGCTGGAAATCAAGAACGCATATCTGAATATCGAGAAGCTGGGCGCCATTGTGCGGCGGTACAGCGTGAACCAGTACGGACTGACTTCCTCCCCCTTGCAGGGCGGCCTGCCGTCGGATCGCCTGATCGCTGAATGGTGGATGAAATCGCGGCGCGTGGAAATGGTGCTGGGGAACGGTCATAGGCCAGACTTCGAAGCTCAAGCCCGCATCGATGTCCCGGCAGAGATCTACAACTGGAAAGCTGCGGCGGCGACCCGCGAGCAAGCGCTGGCAGTGCAAGAGAAGAATCGCGAGCAATTTACGCGGGCATTCGCGAACGGATTGTCGGTACTTGGATACGAACGCAATGAGCGCGGAGACGGCCGCTTTCTGCTCGGGTCATGGGATGAGGCAAGTGACAAGTAAATCATGAAAATCGATTCGGTAACTCTGCGTGAACTTCATATGCCGCTCGTGCATTTTTTTGAAACGAGCTTTGGCCGCGTTTATAGCCGGCGCATTCTGCTGATAAGTGTCGAGTCGGAGGGCGTCCGCGGGTGGGGGGAATGCGTGGCCGGCGAAGATCCGTTCTACAGTTCGGAATGGATCGAGACGGCATGGCCGACCATCACGCACTACCTGGCTCCGGCGCTGTTGCAGGCAGAAGTACGTTCCGGGCGCGATTGTCCAGCGCTCTTTGCCAGAGTGCGCGGTCATCGGATGGCAAAAGGTGGCCTCGAGAATGCCGTTTGGGATGCGGAGGCCCGGCTGAAACAGGAGCCGCTCTGGAAGTTACTCGGTGGGTTCGCGGCAGGAAATTGCGTGTGGAGTTTCGATTGGCATTCAGGACTCAACCGAACAACTTCTGCAGAAGATCGAGACCGAATTGGCGGCTGGCTACCGGCGAATCAAGATCAAGGTCAAGCCGGGATGGGACCTGAATGTTCTGGAAAAGATTCGCGCGCGCTGGGCCGATATTCTGCTTAGTGTGGACGCGAATTCCGCTTACACGCTGGACCAGGTTGAGCACCTGCGCAAGTTCGACGCCTTCAAGTTGCTCATGATCGAGCAGCCTCTTTGGGACGATGAAATCTATTTGCATGCGCGCCTGCAACAGGCGATCGAGACCGCAATTTGTCTCGACGAATCGATTCGCCACGGCGCGCAACGCCGACTTTGCGCTTGAGATCGGTGCATGCCGCATCGTCAACGTAAAGGTTGGGCGCGTTGGCGGTTTTACGGAAGCAAAGAAAGTCCATGATGTTGCGCAGCGGCACGGCTGTGCCGGTGTGGTGTGGCGGGATGCTCGAATCGGGCGTGGGCCGCGCGCACAACATCGCGTTATCGACGCTCGATGGTTTCCGTTTGCCGGGAGACGTTTCGGCCTCGAAGCGATACTGGAAGCAGGACATCATTGAACCCGAAGTTGAAGTTCAGCCCGACGGCATGATTGCCATCAGCAATGCTCCAGGAACCGGCTACCAGATACGTGAGGACCTAGTCCAGAAATTCACCGTACGCGAAGAAACGTTACGCGCCGGAAAGGCTTAACCGGTTCAGGGCTTTCGGGCAAGGGCACCGTCGGGAAGGTTTTCGGCCATAACCGATTCTTCTTTCTTCAGAAGTTCGATCGCCTGGGCAAAGGTCAAGTCGGACGAGACCCGCTTGAAGCAGCTATATACCTCCGTGGACTGGATGGAGAGATTTTTCACCAGCAGGATCTTTCCCGTGAAGTTCACGGTCATGCTTGAGATTTCCCAGGAATTTTCCGCGACATCCTCCTGATGAACGATGAAGTGACCTCCCGCGTTCAGGTGCCCGAGAATTCCCCAGCCAAACCCAACTGACTTGAAGAGCGTGCCATCGATGCTGGCGATGCGGTAGCGCACCGCGTCCACAAGAATGTCGCCTTGCATGCCCGTGAGCACCTCTTCGACATGCGAGGGCGGATGATAATCGGGATTCGGCCGGAACTTTAGTTTGACGAGAGGATCGCCAACTTTCCCGATGCCCGGCGATCCTGTTTCCTCGCCCGCGTAGGTATACAGGAAAGCATCCGGAAGCGCACGCATGATGCGGGTTGTTCGTTCCGCGTCTTCATGCTCCTGGGCGCGTTTTTTGCGCAATTCGTCGGGGTTCTTGACGAACCGTTCCAGCCGCGCCTGTTCGGCCTGGCGTTGTTCGGGCGTCAGAGGTTTGCCATCGTTCGCGATCACCAGGCCGGCAGTTGCGTCCTTCGTTTCGACATAGATTCTCGTTGTGGATCCCTTGGGAGTGGTCTTGACCCCACGAAACATGAAGTGCTCGGCGGAAGCCGCATCGAGCTCGTTCTGAGCGGCTTTGCGTACCAGTGCGACCGGATCAAGCGTGAGAGGAGCCGGATTGAGACGAAGGCGATGGCGGCTGAGCGAAACCGACTGCGCTTAACAGGACAAAAAGGAAGATCGCACGCCATTGGATCCGAGCAATTGACGGGATGAGATTGGGCAAATTCACTGCGATTAGACGATGGTAGCAAATCAAACGTTGCTTTCGAACGGCTCGTGGCACTCTCGTAACTTCACCCGTACAGACGAGATCCCATGGCCGGACCCGCTTTGAAGCAGCGCGATGATTTACAATCATTGGATTCGCGATGCGGCAGGCGCGAGGAAATGAGGGCAATCGATGGATTCTCCGGAGACGAAGGAACTTGCCAACATTGGCAAGTCGGTCGTAATCAAGGGAGAAGTATCCGGGTCCGAGGACCTGTACGTGGATGGTGAAGTCGAGGGCAGCATTGACTTGCGAAACCACAGTCTGACTGTCGGACCCAATGGAAAAGTGAAGGCCAGCGTCAATGCCAAGTGCATCGTGGTCCAGGGCAAGGTGGACGGAAGCATGACCGCATCCGACCGGCTGGATCTGCGCAAGTCGGCGATCGTGACGGGCGACGTGACCACACAGCGGATCGCAATTGAAGAAGGCGCCTTTTTGAAAGGCAGAGTCGATATTCAGAAAGAATCGGGAAAGGGAACCACGTCTTCCTAGGAAGTGACGGTCCGATCACGGGACCGGTTGCAGTTTGCATTTTTCATGGCTTCTGTTGCAGACAACTTGATGAAATTCTTTCGCAGCTCTTCGAATCAGACTGCGGCGTCCGAACCTCCGCAGAAATTGAGCCGCCGGTCGAGCGGTGTCGGGGAGATCTCGCGGGTATTGAATTCGCAGGAGGGCTTGTGCGTGCTCGACGTGGGCGCGACCTCGGCCACCAACATCCGGTTCTTCACCGGCAAAGGGCACAAGAACTACAGTGAAGACCTGCTGCGTTCGTCGCTCGATCCCGCCCTGCGGATTCAGGATGAGTTGGGCAACTCGCGGGTTGACAGCAAGAAATTTCTGGACGAAAACCTGTTGTATACGAACGGCCAGTTTGACATTGTGCTCTGCTGGAATCTGCCCGACTACATGGAAGAGAGCCTGGTGAAGCCGACGATTGACCGGCTATGGTCGGTGATGAAGCCGGGCAGCTTGCTGCTGGCTTTTTTTCACACGCGCGATGCCGGCCCTGATTCAACCTGCTATCGCTATCACATCACCGGCGCCGACACACTGGAGATGCAGGAGGTCAAATTCGCACTGCCCGGACATTCCCACGAAAAACAATCTCCGCGCCTGCAGCGGGTATTCAACAACCGGCACATTGAAAATCTCTTCCGCGATTTTGCTTCGATCAAATTCTTTCTGGCCCGGGATAATATTCGCGAAGTGCTGGTGGTGCGGTAACAGCTAGCTCTCGACTCTTAGGTCTTAGCCCTCTGTCCTCAGGAAAAGTCCCAAACTGTTCCGTTTACCGGCTGGTGGCCCATTCAAGCCATCTTTTGGCTTGAGTGGGGCAGTTCGACAGCCGGACAAAGTGTGCCTGCCGCTCGCTCGCGCCTTCTTGCCGTCCACCCGCACTCAATCTCCACTCGTCCTTCGCAGCCGGTCGCGTACTGACGAAAGCTGCTCCATTCCCAATCTTCCGGATGTTCGCATAACCCGCGCTTGACCGGATTTCGATGGATGTAACGGAGTTTCTCGACAAACTGGCGATAGTTGCGGACGTTGAAATCGTAGTAACGTTTTTGCCAGAAATGCTGGGGAGAAGTCCCCACTAGAGTTCCCACTCAAGCCAAAAGATGGCTTGAATGGGGCACCCGCCTTAAATGGGGCACCGCCGACTAAGCGCCGCGACACGCCTTGCTTCAGCGACTTGAGAGCATCGGCGAGCAGACCGCGCTCGGGTTCGCTGACCAGTAGGTGAATATGCTCCGGCATGACCACATAGGCGTAAACCTGGAGTCCGAAACTGCGGCGCACACGCTCCAGCGCTCGCTCGAAGATTCGTTTTGCGGAGTCGGTAGTGAACAACTGTTGCCGGTGATAACAGGAAAATGTGACGAAATGGCTGTGGCCGGTTTGCTGAAATCGCTGCAGTCCCCATGGCATGAGGCGAGATTAGCGTTCGGGAAGGCCCCACTCAAGCCAAAAGAGGGCTTGAATGGGGCACCGTCGAAAACAAAGTATCAGATCGGGAAACCATAAACCCGACAGGGCACGAAACGTCGAGTATCCGCCGAAGGGAACCCACTCAAGTCAAAAGAAAGACTGAATGGGCCACCAACCTGATCTCTTGATAAGATGTAGGGTCAGGCATCGGTTCCGCGCGACGTTTTCCCGCCAACCCCGCCAGGTCCGGAAGGAAGCAACGGTAACGGGCTCTTTCGTGTGCAGTGGTCGCCGGTGCCTGGCTTTTTTATTTTCGGCCTTGACGTTATCATCGCGCAGGTTGACGCCCAAAGAACGGGCCGAACCTGGGGCACGCATCTTCCAAGTCATCAACCTCGGTTCTTTAATCATGACCAAACGTCTTTACTACGATCAGCCGGACTTGCTTGAATTTGATTCCGTGGTCGAAGAGGCTACCGCTTCTTCAGCCGAGGGGTCGCGCCCCGCGGTGATCTTTCGCGAAACGGCTTTTTACCCGACCAGCGGCGGGCAAGTTCACGATACGGGATGGATCACGCTCGGCGAAAAAGACCGGTTGCGCGTCACAGAGGTCGCAGACACGGAGGACGGGAGAGTCGTTCATTATCTGGAAGCGCCCCTGAAGCCCGCAGTCTCCGCCGGCGTTCGCGTGCATGGCAGCATCGATCCCGAGCGGCGGCGGGACCACATGCAGCAACATACGGGGCAGCATGTGCTCTCGGCGGCGTTTATCGAACTCTACGAGATGCCGACCGTCTCCTTCCACATGGGCGACGACTACTGTTCGATTGACCTGGCAACCGGTGCCATCAGTCCGGCGCAGGTTGTTGGGGCTGAGAAACGTGCCAATGAAATTATCTTTGAGAACCGGCCGGTGCGGATTCGCTACGTTTCGCGCGCCGAAGCGGAGACCCTGGGATTGCGAAAGTTGCCGCCCGCGGAGCGCGACGAGCTGCGGCTGATCGAAGTTGCCGATTTCGATTTGTCGGCGTGCGGCGGAACGCATGTGAATTCCACCGGACAGATCGGATCGATTCTGCTGCGCAAGACCGAGAAAACGCGGCAGGGCATACGAGTGGAGTTTGTCTGCGGCGGGCGGGCGGTACGGGTGGCGCGGCGCGACTACGCGACATTGACGGAAGCGGCGGCTCTTTTCTCGTCGCAGCTCAGCGATGTGCCGGTAATGATTCGGAAGAGTTTCGAAGGCGAAAAGATGTTGCGCCGGGAACGGGACGAGGCGCTCGAACAACTGGCCGGGGCGATGGCAGCGGCTGCGCTAACGGATGCACGAAAGAAAGTGGCGGCCGGGCCGTAATTACGAAATCGTTTTCCGATCGCGACATGAACTTCGCCAAACTGTTCGCGCAGAAGGCTACGCGAATGGGCGTGCCGGCGATCGCGCTGGTGGCGAGCACCATGGATCCGCCGGGACTGGTGTTCGCCCAAACGCCGGGCGGGACCGCCGACATGGGCGCGCTGCTCAAGCAAGTATTGTCGTCCGTGGGAGGCCGCGGCGGCGGCAGCCGCGATTTTGCGCAGGGCGGAATTCCAGCGGGCGGCAATATCAACGTTGAACAGCTTTTGCGCGAGGCGGCGGCTACAATCGGGTGATTCCATGCTGGAACCGCGGCTGATACTCATCCATCTTCTGATCAAGCTGGGCGTTGCCGCCACGGTGTCGACCGTGCTCGGGCGGTCAAAAGAATTCAAGAAGCTTCTCTTCCAGGAACCACGAGAGACCAAACAGAAAATTTACCTGGCGTTGTGGATGGCGCTTCCGATTGCTCTTGGCGTGTGGATCCGGTACAGCGTCAAGAGCTTCCTGTCGGGTGATTTGTCGCTGGAAACCGCACTGCTGCTGGGCGTGATCGGCGGACGCCTGTCGGGAGGTGTTGGGGGCGCACTGGTAGCCGTGCCGGCGGTGCTCCACGGCGAGTGGGCCAGCATGCCGCTGGACGTATTTGCGGGCATCATCGCGGGACAATTGCGCCGCTTCGCGCCCGAGCAGGAAGACATCTGGTCGTTTTCACCTTTTATCGATTTGAGCATCTACCGGTGGATCCGGCGCAACCTGCCTCGACCGCGCGTCTTCGACTGGCAAGTTACCTTCTTCGTGACGATCGTGGGGCTGCGCTTTTTGCAGACCGAAATCTGGACCTATTTGCCCCACTCCATTTTCAGCCTGGAAAGCGAAAACCTTTGGGTGGAGAGCGCGATTTACCTCACAGTGATCGTGGCCGTGGGCACGGAGTTGAAGATCTTCAACAATGTGCGCATCGAGTTGAAGCTGGAAGAGCAGGAACGACTGCTGTTGCAGGCGCGCATGGCGGCATTGCAGAACCAGATCAACCCCCACTTTCTGTTCAATACGCTGAACTCGATTTCATCGCTGGTGCGCTTCGATCCGGATACGGCGCGCGAAATGATCCTGAAGCTGGCGACGATTCTCCGGCGCCTGTTGAACAGTACCGATTCGTTTGTTCCCCTGCACGAGGAAGTGGCCTTCATCGATAACTACCTTGATATTGAGGTCGTTCGCTTCGGACGCGACAAGCTGAAAGTAATTAAAGAACTCGATCCCGCGTCGCTCGAAGCCATGGTTCCGAGCATGATCCTGCAGCCGCTGGTGGAAAATTCGATCAAACACGGGCTTGCTCCCAAGGTGGAAGGCGGCAGCATTACGCTGCGCAGCCGGTTGATCAAGTCGCGGCTGGTGATCGAGGTGGAAGACGATGGAGTGGGCATGGGTTCGGCGCCACTGGTCGCGCAGATGACGACTGCAGGGGCGGGGATCGGCATGGCCAACGTTGCCGAGCGCCTGAAAGTACTCTACGGCGATGCCGCGAAGATGATGATCGATGGGCGCGAAGGCGGCGGAACGCTGATCCGGTTGCGCCTGCCTATCTTGCCGAATCCAGAAGAACTGATGACGGCTGCGGCCCTTGCGCCAGCACCTTCCGGTAAAACTCTTCGTAAAGCGGAATAATCTTCGTCGTGCAGAATTTCTCGCGGCAAACGGCGCGCGCCCGCTTTCCCATCGCCCGCAGCGCCGACTCGTCGCTGAGCAGGTCGACCGCATAGCGCGCCATGGTTTCCACGTCGCCGACGTCGGCCATGAATCCGGTAACGCCGTGCTCGATGACTTCGGGGACGCCGCCCGAGCGGGTTGCGATCGGCACTACTTCGCACGCCATTCCTTCGAGGGCCGCGAGTCCGAAAGATTCCAGTTCGCTGGGCATCAGCAGGATGTCGCACATGGCAAGTTTCTCCCGAATCTGATCCTGTTTGCCGAGAAAACACACGTGCTCATGAATGCCTTTTTGCACGGCCAGCCACTCGGCCTGCGAGCGGTCGGGGCCATCGCCAATCAGAAGCAGCTTGGCGGGCATTTTCTTGCGCACGCGGTCGAAGATTTCGATCACATCCAGAACGCGCTTCACGGGCCGGAAGTTGGAGAGATGCACGAGCAGGCGTTCGTCGTCGGAAGCGTATTCGCTACGCTTTGCCAGCCATTCCGGCTTGCGCAGGTATTCATCGCAGTTGACGAAGTTGGGAATGACGACGATGTTGTTCTTGATATCGAACATATTAAGAGTGCGATTGCGCAGGTATTGCGAGACGGCCGTGACTCCGTCGCTCTGCTCGATGGAAAAACGTGTGATCGGCAGATAGGAACGATCGAGTCCAACCAGCGTGATATCGGTTCCATGGAGCGTGGTTACGAAGGGCAAATCACGGCGCGGAGGAGTCGCCGCCAGCATCTGCTTGGCGAGCATGGCGCTCACGGAGTGCGGGATCGCGTAGTGCACGTGCAACAGGTCGAGTTCGTAAAGCTGCGAGACCTCGGCCATTCTCGTGGCCAGGGCGAGGTCATAGGGAGGAAACTCAAACAGGGGATAGCGCGTGACCTCGACCTCGTGATAGTGGATGTTGGGCTCGGGTCCGGTCAGTCGAATCGGCTGCGAATAGGAGATGAAATGAATCTCGTGGCCGCGGCGGGCGAGTTCCAGGCCGAGTTCGGTGGCGACGATTCCACTACCGCCGTAGGTTGGATAACAGGTAATGCCGACCTTCATGCACACTCCCGAGGCTCATGATTGGATTCGCGAGAATGGTCGGGGATGCAGGGGAGGGAAGTCAAATGGAGTTTAATTCATTTAAAAACCTGCGAGAATGCCTATCGAGAGGCAAACCGTGAAACCGTCTGTTCGCCAAGTCCTTGCTGACTCACACGTGGCCGCCGTCACTATCGCGGTGCTGCTCCTTTGGTCGATCGATGGAATATTCCAAGCGCTGTGGGATCCGCTTTCTCGTGTTGTCGGCTTTTTGGTCACGGCCGCAGCAATCCTGGACATCCCCTACTTCAGCCGCGCAGATCGCCTCATTTTGATGACTTCTCTCTTATATCTTTCCGGAGCCCTCATCAACCTTTTCGCCGCTTGGCTTCTATCCCGCTGGGTATACGGGACAGGACCGCTCAATAGTCTACGCATGTGCGGTGCGAGATTCGTCAGGAGGAACCATGTTTGAGCGGCTGAAAGAGGCGTTGGTGGAAAGTTTCGTCGGAGCCGTTGCTCTCGGATGGTTGTTTGCTCAAGGTCTTTTGCACTTCGCGTATGTCTTCACCGCGCCTTTTGCAGGTTGGATCAGCCGCCAGGAATACTTTGCGTTTGCAGCCGTCAAGACCTCGCCGGGCTTTTTACTTCGGGATTCACTTCTCGAATTGGGCAGGTCTTCAGCTCTTCTGCTACTTGGGTATGTGCTTTTGCGCTGGCTGTACTTCAAGCCCACGGGAAATGTAACACCGGAAGCCGGGACGAATTCGGGCCAGGAAAACCCATCGTCCACAAGCTAGCGAGATTGCGACGTGCTGCCAATCGCGTGCTCGATGCGCGGGAAGGCCCAGTCGATCTCTTCGCGCGTGATGACGAGCGGCGGCGCGATGCGAATCACATGATCATGGGTTTCTTTGCAGAGGATGCCTTCTTCCTTCAGCGCCTCGCAATAGGGGCGCGCCGGGCCTTGTAGTTCGATGCCGATCCAGAGGCCCTTTCCGCGAACCTCTTTCAGGTTCGGGGAGGACAGGGTCTGCAGCAGGCCCAGGAAGTAAGCCCCTAACTCAGCCGAGCGTTCGACCAGCTTTTCTTCGACGAGCACTCGGAGTGCGGTGCGGGCCAGGGCGCATCCCAGGGGATTGCCGCCGAAGGTGCTGCCGTGGTCGCCGGGTTGGTAGACGCCCAGGATTTCTTTCGACGCGAGGACGGCTGAGACGGGATAGAAGCCTCCCGCCAGTGCTTTGCCGATGATGAGCACATCGGGTGTGATGCCTTCGTGCATGTAGGCAAAGAGTTTGCCGGTGCGCCCGAGCCCGGATTGGATTTCGTCGAGCATCAGCAGGACGCGATTCTGCGCGCAGATTTCCGCGACGTCTTTCAAGAAACCCGCGGGCGGAATCACGATGCCAGCTTCGCCTTGAATTGGCTCGACCAGAAATGCACAGGTGTTGGGCGTAATCGCTTCGCGGAGCGCGGCCGCGTCGCCGAATGGGATCACCTTGAAGCCAGGCGTGAATGGGCCGAAGCCGTCGCGATATTGCTCATCGGTTGAAAAGCCGACAATAGAGATGGTTCGGCCATGGAAATTGTTAGCGCATACGATGATCTCGGCTTGTTCGTGAGGAATGCCCTTAACTTGGTATCCCCACTTGCGCGCGGTCTTCAGCGCGGTTTCTACAGCTTCGGCTCCGGAATTCATCGGCAGGGCCATGTCGAACCCGGTCAACTGGTGGAGATCCTGATAGAGCAGCGGGAGTTGCTCATTGCGAAATGCGCGCGACGTGAGAGTCACCTTTTGCGCCTGCTCCATGAGTGTGTTCAGAATTTTGGGATGGCAGTGTCCCTGATTGACGGCGGAATATGCGGCCAGACAGTCGAGGTAGCGCCGGCCGTCCACGTCGTAGACCCAGACACCATCGGCACGCTCGATGACTACATCCAGAGGATTGTAATTATGGGCGCCATAGAGATTTTCGAGTTCGACAAAATCATGAGTGCGAAGAGTGTCGTCGTGCACGGTCATAAATTCCTTTCGACGGAGACTTTATCTTCAACTGGTGACGCTCGTGGTGCACATCATGCTCCTCTAGATACTTCAGAATATCGGGTTTCATCAGCAATTCCGAAGGAGTCACGAAGAATATTTTGGTTCATTCGAATCTGGCTGACAGATAGGCGAGCGAACATGCGACGCTGAATGGGCGCTCGCCGCAGTTTTTTTGTTACCAGATTCTGCGAGCGAGTCCGAGGGTAGCGCCCGCGCTCCGCCGGCGGTTCGGCGGGCGTCTCGCCCGCCGCCATTTTCGCAAATCGAATCTGAATTGTCGATCTACATCTGCTTCGCGAAGGGCACCAATTTAACAGGGCGCTGGTTTTTGCAGGAGAGCTTCGGGGAGGGCTATTCACCTCCCCGAACGTGCGATTCCAGCGTGGAGGATCAGTCGTTGCTGGGCTTCTTCGGGGTCAGGTCGCAAGCTTCTTTCACCCGGCCGAAATCCAATCCCTCCGGAGAAAATTCCGCAATCTGCCGCCCGCTGCGCGTAGGCAAGGCAATATTAAAAATCTGCGCCGAGAGCATCCCGCGCGCCGTGCCCTTGTCCATGGAGAGGTAATGGCCACGCAGCCAGTTCCAACCCTTGTGATAGTGGACATCGTCGACCCGGACCTCTACTTCCAGTTGCGGTTGTCCCCAGAATCCGGGACGATTGGGCGGAGGCAGCCTGACTCCAGGATTGAAGTCTGCCAGCTTGAGCTTGCCATTGTCGCAATAGAGATTCACTCGAGGCTTGTAGTTGGGGTCCTCGCGGAAATAGTTGTTCGACTGGAGTTCGAACCGTACTTTCTTGTCGCCCGTCATCGGATCAGTAGAGTGGAACTCGAGCCAGTTACCGCCGGCGCCCACGCCATCGGACTCGCCCTGGTTCGGAGACATTGCGCCCCTCTGGGCACAGGCCGACGCGACCCAGGTGAAAAGCACCAGGAATAAGACAACAGCTTTACCGGCAAAACGGTGCCGAGCTGATTTGCAGGGAAAACGAGATTCGTCCAAGATTTCCTCCCGACAATTTGATTCTCCAGTATATGGAACCCGAGAGGTTGCGAAAAGTTGCATGCTGGGTATTTTAAGGAAGGCCAATACCTCGATCTGCAGACCGATCCGCCGGCTTCGCGTCGATCAGCCACACTAGCGCTGTGTCCGCATGAAGATTACCGCACTCAGCAGAGCGTAGCGCCGGCAACTTGCCGCGTCGGCCCGCTCACAGGCCCTTGCCCATCATGTAATTATTTGCGCGCATGAACCAGCCTGCCTCGGCGCTATAGAACGGCCATGGGAAGCCGGTTTTTACATACTTGTTTTGCATGGTACTGATATAGGTGGCAACGCGAGCCTGATCTCCCATGGCGGCAGCGCCATCCACTACCAGGCACCAGGGGAATGGGTCCTGGGAGTTGAATGAAAGCGTGGGCCAGCCTGGCCATGCCGCGTTGAAAGCGGCGTAAGACTGCTGCGCGCGGCTGTCGGATGAGGTCACCACGCCCATCAGCACCGGAAAGAGTTGAGCGGTGGCGTCCGCATACCAGGTGGCCATGTTGGGCGCGATGTTGTTGCCATACCAATCCTTGTAAACGGCCCACTTGCCGTTCATCCACATGGTGAGAATGCCCTTTTGCATCGCGTTCGCGGCAGTGGTGTAGTAGGCCGCCTTGGCGGAATCCCCCAAAGCGTTTTGTTCCAGGGAGGCGAGGTCGCGCAGGCCACGGTAGGCTTCGCAATTGTCCATCAGGTACTTGATCAGATAATCCGGTTTGGCCCAGGTGAGGCCATCGCTTTGCTGCGTTTGAATGAGCACTCCGCCAATCACGTCGAGTTGGTAGGCGATGCTCTTGATGTAAGAGCGCGCGTTCGTGTCGCCGCTCTCCCAGGCATTCCAGGCCAGGGTGAGGAAGGTGGCGGCATACGAGTCGGTAGAGTCAGCATCTTCGGTGGATGTCTCAACCCCGTTGTTGACGGTGTAATTGTAGGTTGTGCCGTAGAGTCCCCACTTGTCGGGCCAATTAAGGTGATTGATGTACCAGTTCATCCAGGCCACGACCTCCGGCATGCGATTGGGATCCTTCGTCATGCCGATGGCGGCAATGTTCGAGAAATATGGGTCGATCTGCTGCGGCGTATAGAGTAGCGCTCCGTTCGACTGGGAGAATTGCGACACCCAGTTCGAGGTGGCGGTGAAGTTGTTCTGGAAGGAACTCGATGAGCCGACCGTGATGCTCATGGTCTTGACGTAGACTGCGCCCGTATTGTCCCACGCCTGCATATTGATGTTATGAGCTCCCGCTGCCATGGACAGAGAGGTGTTGAGGCTGGGAGCATCGACGGTGTAGGCGCTCGTGCCGTCAACATAAATGCGCATGGCAGTGATGGTTCGTCCGCTGGGCGCGCTGGCCGAGGCTACGAACTGCACCGGGGAGGCCGCGCTCGCACCGCCCGAAGGAGCCGCGACACTGACGCCAACGTTTGGGTTCACGCTGATGTTGAGCGAGTCAGTCGCTACCTGCCCGATGCTGTTCCACGCATTGGTCACCACGTGGTGCGACCCGGCAGGCAGAGTGAGGTACGTATTCACCGAAGCTGACTTGGTTTTGAAGACAGGCTTGTTGTCCACATAGACCCAGATCGCTCTCACAGGATGGCTGCCGCCATTGGCGCTGGCAGCAAAATCAAACTCCGAGCCCACGGTAGCGCCGTTGGCAGGCGCACTCACAGTAACGCTCTGCGCGAGAGCGACGGTTGCCAGGATCGTCGCAACCGCAGTGTAACGAATCAGATATTTGAAGATAAATGAATTCTTGCCGGCAGCTGGGATCAAAGAGGATTTCGAGGACTTGGCAGAAAAACTGGGGAACACACGCGAACCGACTTGCAAAACGAACCTCCATTGCGTTTCAGGAATGAATCCAGAGAGAACTGGTACGTCGGGCGCACGCGGAATTTCTACTGGATTGTTACCAGCGAAAATACAGCAATTCCTGTATTGACGCACAATAGGAAGTTCATTCGGGATTACGGAAGTGCGGGGAGTGAGGTCAAAACGGAAATACTACGGACTTACTGGCTAACGAACGCCCGATTCTATTCGGTTTCCGCGGTTTGGACACAACATTAGCCAGTGAAAATGCAGAATAGGTAATTCATTTGTAGGGTTCACTACCGAAGTAAGTTGTTAGAGAAACGTTGTCAGGGCGTTTATCTGTAGGGTCCACTACCGAGTTACTCCATCATTTGTCCTTTGCCGGCTGACCGCGCCGAGGGCGAGGCGCCCCTTCGACAAGCCCAGGGCAGGCTCTCGGAACCGCCGGCAAGGTGCCGGCGCTACACTCCCGGCGCTTGTGGTGATGCCGTTCTGCCGGACCATAGTTCATCGGCACCCCGGAGACGGGGCAAGCCCCGTCTCTACGCAGCATTTTTTCCGCAGGCTGTAAAACCGGAAACCGTGCCCTTTCAGAACCATTTATTAGACCAGTAACTAAATATCCAATGGCTCCGACGATTGCCAACTCATTCCCCATGAGTAGAAGCCGATAAAGACAAGGATGTCGAGGAAAGGGCCGAACACAAAATAGAGCACCGGCATAAAGAGGACGGACTGGTGGAGCAGATACACGTGCAACATGTATTGCTGGGGAACAAAGAGCACCAGGTGAGCTACGGTCACGAGAGTCAAAAAGACCTTTTGTGCCCGGCTGAAATTCAGCAGATAGAAAGTGAATCCATAGAGGACCGGGACGAGCCCGATCAGGACGCAGCTGAATACCAACATGCTGACGGTGTATCCGGGCAGGTCATGAGGAAAGCGGGCCGAGGCAATCGCGAAGTATCCCAATGCAGTCGCCTGAAGCAGACAAAAACCCCGTATCAGATAGATCCAAGGCAGCGCTTCCTCCGATAGAAAGAAGCTGGCGCCGAAGGCCAGAACGGTGACGCCGGTGGTGATCCACCAGACCATTCCGCTTGCGGGTCCGGCCGCCAGGCCGAAGCAGGGGAGAGAGAAGTGGATATGAGGTCCCCATCCCTGCGGCACAAGAATCACCTCGCTCTTCAGGCCGAGATGCTTTCCCCAGAATGCCAGAATGTGGCCCCAGAGCCGGCCCACGGCGGGCAGCGCCGCAATCCACAGTGCAGTTCCCAGGGAAGCAAGAGCCACACTTTCGGCAATGCGGCGGGGGCCTAGGCGCAGGCGCACAAAGGCGCGGTGCGGAGTGATCAGGCCTCCACGCCAGCCGCGGCGGCGCAGAGTTTCGAGCGCCGGCGGTAGCGGTTTAGGTTCTCCGCTCGGACTAGAAATTGAGGAATACACCGACGGTGCCTCCCATGCGGTGGTATGCGGGCTCCTGGTGTTGTTCGAGGTTGAAGTTCAGGCCCCAGTTGGGGCCGATCCATTGCCGCCAGGTTCCGGTGACGGTGTGCTGGGGAAAATCCGAAGCCACACTGAACGCCGGGGCGGTGCTGGTAGGTAGGCCAATGACCTCGTATCCTTCCCGGCCCCACTCGTAGCGGAGGGAAATAAATCGTTCCTTGTCGTGACCCTGGGTAGCGGCGATGTATTGCGTGCGCGCCAGAATGTCGCCAGGGTTGGCATAAGTCCACAGCAAGCCACCCTGGAGCACGACGGGAAATGCGAAGTAGTAGGATCCTTCGATTTGTGCGCGCCAGTCGTTGTCGACCGTTTTGCTTTGATCAAATCCACCGCTCGCAGTCACCACCAGTTGTTTTCGGCGAAGCAATTTGCGGTTGATCGCCGCGTCGGTACGAAATCTGGGCAGAAAAAAGCCGCCGACGCTGGCGCCCGCCGAAATCTGCGCGTACCAGTTTTCTGACAGCGTACGAGTCAGACCCAGATCGCCGAACCAGCCGCTGTCTCCGAAGCGGGCTTCGCGAGTGATCTCTCCCGTAAAGGCATTCTTGCCGCCAGAGACCATACCCCGCATGTAGAAGTCATTCCAATCCGGATAGCCGCCGGTGAGTGCGCTATGTCCGCCGCCGACTTCGATATATCCGGGGCCTTCGAGATTCAGCGGAAGGCCGCCCAATCCGGGCAGACTCGATCCGGGCGCGGCCGTCGGAGTGGATTGTGCGCACGCCAGGGCGCACGATAGCAAACATGCGAACAAGAGCGTCAGTATGTTCCGGATCATTTTTCCCTTGATCATTTGTTTCTGAATGACAGTTCTCCTCATCGCTTGGCCTCGGTGGCTTCCGCCGTCGAGTGCCCGGGATCGCGCCGAGGAGTGAACTCAACGCTGAGACGACGGCCATCGCCGGCGGTGACCAGCAGCATGCCGTCCTCAACTCGGACCGTTGCCTTGCCCTCCACCACTCGTGCGTCGCCGTAATACTCCTGAGGGAATGCCCAGGTTTCATGAGCGAGAGTCTTCGGATGGGTGGCGCGCAGTGTGACTTTGCCCGGGCTGCGAACCAGAGTCCAGCGGACGGCTTCGCGTTCATTGAGAAACCTCGCCAGCTCAGTCATGGTGTACCAGCGGAAGCGGCCTTGCTTTAGCAGCGCGTTTGCGTTGTCCAGCCAGCTCCCAAGCGTTCCGAAGAAGCGCTCCGCTCCGTAAGGGTGCGTATAGACCAGGCGGGCCGCATGCTGATGCACCGTAAAGTCCGTCACCGCAAGCAGCCAGTTGCGCACGGCGTCGATGGGCACATCGTCGAATCCCATCTCTTCCAGGCTGGCATCCTTGCCGAGGTGAAGAATCGGGAAGGCCCAGATGTTGGGTCCATCACGCTTGGCGTTACGATAGACGCGCGTCGGTCCCAGGCCAGCGTCGCCGGCGAAGTAGTAGGCCACGATCCCGTTGCGCTCGAGCCAGTGCGTTACCCACTCAGGCTGGTTGCCAACCGGCGCGGAGTACTCGGTGATGTGGGTACCGGAAATGCGTTCCAGAGCATCCTTGTTCAGCGTCAGGTATTTCTCGAAGCCGCTTTCATCGGAATCGTTGACGTGAAAGCCGAAATAGTTGTGGATCCAGCCTCCATGGCTGCCAATTTCGTCTCCGTGGGCGAGCCAGTAGTGGATCCACTTTTGAATTTCGGGATCGTGGGCGACATCAAGGCCCTTATGGTCGCCAAACGCATCGACGTCGGGGCCAGCCGTGATGTGGATGGAGAACTTGCCGCGGTCGAAAGATGCCTTCATCCGCCAGGATCTTGAGTGGCGCCAACGACGAGCGCGCGTCGATGTGCCAGTTGAAGACCACTCCGCCTATTCCGTCCGGAACCGAAAGCAGAGATGGGAGACCCAGCATTCGGATGCCAAAGAAATGAAGGAACGAGTGCAGGAGCAGGCCGTCGGTGCGCGACGCCAGGTATCCGAGAGGAAGATTTACGAACAGCACGCGCCCAAGTCCCTCCTGCCGGTAGCCGGCGGACCAGCGCGTGCCTGGATCTCAACAGCACCGTGCCGTCGAAGTCGCCGAGCGTACGGAAGACGGGGTAATCGATATTGCCATACTCATAGGCCGCGAAAGCGAACTGTCTGATTGTGTCGTCGCGTTCGGCTCCGGCGGGCGTATACACCCGTTGTTCCCGGTTGGCATGAAGGGGAACGTAGCTGCCGGGCGGGATGTCGATCTCCTGCATGGCCTCGGCTGTCCCGGTGACGCGCGCGGGTTCCATCGTCGATCCGGTGTAGAGGTCGTAGAGAGCGTAGCGCACGCCCACCAACTCCGAGAGACGGGAGTCACCCGGCGGGAAGCGGCCATTCAGGTCAAAGGTGCAGGCGTCGTAGACCACCATCAGATTCCCACCGCCGCGCACGTAGCGATACAGTTCGCCGATCAGCACGTCGTTGGCAGATCGATGGAGTTGGTCGGGCAGGATTATTCCGGCGGCATGGATAGACGTCAATGGGTTGAGAAACTCGGAATCATGAATCGGGCGCAGGTGGAGGCCTTCTTCGCTGGCGGCGTCCAGCCATTCCTGCACCTCCGGGGAACTGGAATCGATCGCATCGGGAAGCAGCAGAAGCAGAGTGTCTGCGCCCGCGCCCGAGTTCGTTTCGTCCTGGCGATGCAGGTAATCCGCGGCGAAAAGTAACAACGGCACCAGCACTGCAACGCACGCGTACTTGGTCCCTTTTTTCATGAGTTGCCGTCTTATATTCCTGCGTTTTGATGCGGCTTCGCCGCGTGCAGAGGGTACGAGGCCCACCACCAAAATCAATGTTTTACGGCGTTCAGTATTCTCATCGCTACGCCTTCATCGCTACGTCTTCACCGCTCGGCCCAGAGTGCCGTACAGACCTGGGGATCCAGCAGCTCCGGCTGTGTGAATCGCGACCGAAGCGACTGCCATGCCGCTTCTTCGAGCACGTTCCACGACTTGCTGCCGCGCAGAGAGTCGGATTGCGAAATCCAGCAAGCAGCCGATCCCGCATCGCCGAGTTTTTCGGCGGCCAGTGCAACCAGGCCCCACGGGTGAATGTCGTAGCGCCGCTCGATCCAGTCCGCACCGTACGCCCCCTTCCACCTTTCCCACGACTCGCGCGGATCCTGGCCGGGGCCACTCAAATCTGCCAGCCATGGATACACCTGGGCCAGCCGATCGGGATAAAAGGCGGGACGGGTCTTCTGCATCGAAGGACGAAAACATTGGGCACGCCGATTCCAGAAGATACGTTGGATGGCGGCCGCGAGATGCCCGGCTTTCGCGTCAGTTTCAGCGGCGGCTGCATCGCCCAAACGCGATTGCGCACGGGCAACGTCTTTGAGTGCTGCGTAGACCTCAACGTTGTCCATCAGCAGTGCGACGTGGTTGCGTCGGGAGATGTGGTAAACACCCAGACGCCGGTTTCGCAATTTCGCCAGTTGCCTCGCCGACAGCGAGACGCTGCGCTGCCACTCCGGGGACATCCCGGTGGCTGGCGCCATGCGGTAGAGCAGTTGCATCCAGAGCGCGAGCATGGAGTCGTCGGCATCGGCGGGAGCACAATCGCGCCAGTCGTCATTATTGTTGTTTCCATTTGCGCGACAGAAGCGCCGGAAGAGGCCGTTGGCTTGCTGCCGCGGTAAAGCCCATCCGATCCAGGCTTCTGCGGCCTCGTGGATGTCCAGTCCCCCATCTTCTGCGACGATCAGTGCTTTGGTTGCGAAGTACGGTTCTACGTAGTTGCCGCCGGGATTTAGAACGAGCGCGCCATCGGGCGACTGGAAGGTCTGGGGATCAAACGCAGCCGCGCCGGCGGGCACTGGTCCGCAGAACAGCATGGTGCTGAGCAGTACGGTGCTGAGCAGTACGGTGCTGAGCAGTACGTCGTTGAGCAGTACAATGCTCGCCATCCCCGGGCCTGTGTGTGGGACGCGCATCAGCCCTCGACGCTTCCGCGCACGCGCGCCCAAACGGTCCCGTGCAGTTGGCATCCGGCCTCGATCTGGATGCCGCAAGACGAGATCGTAGTGAGTGCATCGAGTGCGCCGACGCGGCTTCCGCGCGCGATGATCACGTCACCCTCGGCCATGACAGGGCCTGCGGCAAAGCAGCGCGGTCCGAGGCGGACGGTTTCCCCGCAGACGATACTGCCGTGCACACAGGCGTCTTCTTCAAGCACGATGTCCTTGTAACCCTTGGCGCTACCGAACAGGCACGCGCCGCGCGCCAGGCGCAGCTTGCCCGTGGCGATGACGTTTGCGTTCAGGATTTCGCCGGCGGGAAGAACGAAATCGCCCTTAATGCGAATGCGCGGAAGCGAAGGTGCAAACATTCCATCTACATCAGCGGCGTCCTCCTCTCTGCATCTTCATGATTGATCTCGCTGGCATTTGTTTGGCAGATGTGAGTCGCGGCAGGTCCTGAAGCAGAGCCTTCGTCGTCAAGATTTCCAGTGATGATCAGCGGAGCCTGCATGTGCTGGAAGCCGCATCCTCGCTCCAACCGGATCGACTCTCCAGCCGACAGCCGTCCGTAGGCCGTACTCCCGTGGCGCAGATAAACGCTGCCGTCGGCGTGCAACCAGCGGAGGACTGCACTATTTTTTCCCAGAACGATGTCGCCGTCTACCCAGCGCAGCGCGAAGTGCCGCGTCTTCGCCTAGTTCCAAAGTGCCGTCTGCATATATGTCGGCATCGACCACCCACCCGGCTGGAATCGATGCGGCATCGCTACACATCACGGTAGTTACGCCTTGCGTCAGCGCTGGATGAAAATCGAAACCGTCGGCACCGACGAGCAACACTTCCATCCCCTCAATGCTGACGCGGGATGGTTCGTGGCTGGTGCGGCACTGTTCCAGTTGTGAGCGGAGAGGTTCTATCCGAGAACGGAGCACTTCCGCAAAATTTGCGATATGCCCGTCGTGGCGAGAGGTAGGCAAGGGAGCGGCATCGCGGCGCTTCCGTAATTCGTATAACGCGGGCGTGACTGGCACGGCCAATAGAGCGGCGGTAACTGTGATCAGCGCGAGGGGAGCCCAGACCGCCATTACGCGGACTCCTTAAGCGCGGGCAGGGAATCGTCCAGTACCGGCGCGGTACGGGAGCGCTCGGTTTTGTGCCACACCAGTTCGGCGCTTCCGAAAAGACTCTCCTGTGCCTGTTGCCACGCGGCTAGCGAGACGCTGATCAGACTGACGGTGAATCCGAAAAGGGTCAGCGGCAATAAGCGGATGCGTTGCCGCGAACCGTCCAGACGCGCGGCCACCGCGATCTCAAAGAAGGCCGCAAAGTTCCCCAGAGTCGTAAAGGCGCCCAGCGCCAGTACGGTCAAGCCTCCGCCGATGTGCACACCGGTGTAAAACAGAACGACGGCCAACACCCATCCCAACAACAGCACCGGCCCCATGAGATACACCCCGAGCAGCAGCACGCCGTCAATGCGTTCCAGCCACCTGAGATGAGAGCACAGCGTCGTGCGCGCCAGGTAATGACTCATCGCCTGATTGTGCCCTTTGGCCCAGCGCATGATTTGGCGCACGCGGACCGGCCAGCGCTCCGGCACTTCTTCGTAGCACTCGGCGCGGTTTTCGTACACCGTCTTCCATCCTGCCAACAGCAGGCGGTAGGTAAGGTCGGTATCCTCGGCGAGAGCGTTCTCATTCCAGCCGCCAATTTCATCGAGCGCGCTCTTACGGACACCCGCCACGGTCCCTCCGTACTGGGGCACCAGGTGTAGATTCATGCGCGCCTGCTGATCGACCTGGTAGCCGCCAGAACGCTCCAGGTCCAGCAAGCGCGTCAAGCTTTTCTTGCCGACATTCAAGGGCACAACCCGACCCATGACTGCTCCAACCTCGGGGTCGAAGAAGGGAGCCACCAATTGCCGGAGCAGCGCCTTGCCGGGGATGTAATCGGCGTCGAAAATGAGCACGACTTCGGTGTTGACGAGAGCCATGGCATCCTTCAAGGCAGCGGCTTTGCCCGGCTTCCCACCGACGCGATGAAAGGGCTCGATGTGACGATGCTGTTCTGCGAATCCGTCGATGATCTCCCGCGTCCGGTCGGTCGAGCGGTCATTGACAGGGATAATGTTGAGCCGGTCTGCCGGGTAGTCGACTTCCAGAAGCGCCTTCAGGATGTCGGCGACCACAGCCTCCTCGTTGTGGGCAGCGACCAGAACCGTGATCGCCGGCCAATCGGCGCACTCGAGATCCACATAGGGATGACGTTGACGGCCGAAAAGACGGTTGAACGTGAAGTAATAATGGCGAGCGGTATAGATGCAGATAAGAAGCAGGGTCGCCTGAAATAAGTGCAGTAACATATGCCGTTATGTTCCCCGAATGCGCGTCTCTAACTAACAACCTAACTTAAGCTGCAACCGCTTCTTCTTTACTGCCCGCTCCCTGGAACTGTTCAGATTCATGCAGAACCGGCTGCTCTCCTTTTAGCCAGCGCGACAATGCGGTGGCGATTCTGGCTGCGGCCTGACCGTCGCCATATGGGCACTCTCCTGCGGCCATGCTCTGATACGCGAACTTGTTACTCAGCAGTCGCGATGCTTCCCGCACGATTACTTCGCGCGAGGTTCCGACCACCTTTGCCATCCCCATCAGCGAGGCTTCGGGCCGCTCCGTCACTTTTCGCAGTACGAGTACCGGTTTATGAAAGATTGGCGCCTCCTCCTGCACCCCTCCTGAATCGGTCAGCACCAGATAGCACCGGCGTAAGAGCGAGAGGAACTGGAAGTAATCAACGGGCGGGATCAGGTGGACGCGATCGCGATTGCCCAGCCGCGCCTCCACCGTACCAACCACGTTCGGATTCATATGGACCGGATAGATGACGCGAATCTCAGGGAAGCATTCGACAAGGTCGAGGATCGCATCGCAAATATTCTCCAGTTCCACGCCCCATGATTCGCGGCGGTGAGAGGTCATCAGCACCAGCGGAGAGCCATCGTCCGGAACGCTCTCGGGAAGCGGATAGTCGATGGTCTGCATTTCGAGCAGATGGCAGACGGAATCGACAATAGTGTTCCCCGTCACCACAATGTCGGTGGCGGGAATCGCCTCCGCGAGAAGGTTGTCGCGCGACAGCGGCGTGGGTGCAAAGTGCAGTTGCGTAACCACCGCGGCCAGGCGCCGGTTCACTTCCTCCGGCCACGGCTGGAAAATGTCGCGGCTGCGCAAGCCGGCCTCGACGTGAGCGACTGGCACTTTTCTATAAAAGGCGGCCAGCGCGGCGGCGAACGCAGTCGTCGTGTCCCCTTGCACCAGTAGACAATCCAGCGGATTTTCCGCGAGCAGAGCGTCCATGCCTTCGAGGATTCGGCGCGTCAAGCCATTCAGCGTCTGGTTGTGGCGCATGAGATCGAGTTCGATGTCAGCGCTGACGTCAAATACTTGCAGCACCTGGTCCAGCATCTGGCGGTGCTGGCCAGTTGAGATCACCACCGGCTGGAATTCGTCGGGATGTTTACGCAGTTCGAAAACGACGGGAGCCATCTTGATTGCGTCGGGACGAGTACCGAAAACAATTCCAATGCGTTTCTTCATGCACACTCCAGCAGGCACAACTTAGAGTCGCGGCAATCGGTTGCGGTTGGCTTCTAAGTAATTTGCAGTAGACCGGCTGGTGATCGTGCGTTTCGAGAGTCGGGCGGCAACCCGGCATCTGGTTTTGTTCATCAATAACGCACCGTGAATAATCTCTCCGAATTCGGGGTCACTCGCGCACTCGAAGAGGGTGTTCGTCGAGAGGGTACTCATCCGTCACAATTTTTCGAATGCCTGCCGGTGGCGTGTTACGCATGCGACCGCGCCGGCGCCATTACCGCCTACAACCGCCGCGCGGTCGAATTGTGGGGACGCGCGCCACAGGCGGCCGATCGGTTCACGGGCGCGCTTAAAGTTCTGGATGTGCGAGGCAATCTTGTTGGGCCGGAGGCCACCGTCACTTCGTTCCTGCTCCGGTCTGGCCTGGCGCACCTTAGTAAAGAGCTGACGATCGAGCGGCCGGATGGCAGCCGCGTGACGGTGCTAAGCAATGCAGCGCCGTTGTGCGACGAAGAAGGCAAAACGGTTGGCGTCCTCGATGTGCTGCAGGACATCACCAACCGGCGCTGGCTGGAGGATGCGCGCCGTGTAGGCGAGCGCGTAAATGCGTCGGTGCGTGTGGCCAGCGAGGTCGCGCAATTGAAGCCGGCGTTGCTGGCGATGATGAGTCTGCTCGATCTTCTCGGAAGCGACTCCACGCTCAGCGTTCAGGCGCGCAGCTATGCCGAACTGACGCGGGCAGAACTGATGCGTTTCGAAGCGCTCGTAAAACACATGGCGCATCTTTCGGGCGCGGCCTAGCGCATACGGAGAAACTCAGTGATCTCGGGCAATATCACCTACGAAGTCTCCCGCAGAACCAGTTGGAACACGTTCGCCGCCGGGCTGGCCATTAACGCTGCCGGCATTCTGTTCGTCATCCTTGTCAGGTCCCGCGCCTCATCAGTGTGGCGCCGCCGCAGCTCGTCACAGACACACATTACATCACGCTCGTCGCTCCCATTACCGCACCGGCAATCCATTTCAATCCAGCTCCTGTGCCGGTTTCGCCGCCGGTGGCCAAACTCGAAACGCCGAAGATGCCGCCAGCCAGGCATATAGAGAAACCACCCGTCGAAACCGCGAAGATTCAACCGGCGACAATTCTGCCGCCAAAACCCGTGCTTCCCAAGCTTGTTGCCGCCGCGCCACCCGCCATCGCACCCAAGCCAGCGCCTCCGGCAGAAATCAAAACGAATGTCTTCGGTGCCGCGGGATCAGAAGTGGCAACGGTTCATAAGCCGCCCCGGGAAGTGCAGACCGGGGGCTTCGGCGATCCCCACGGCGTACCTGGGCAGGGCGATGCGAAGCGCGACACAGTCATGATCGCCAAAGTCGGTTCCTTCGAGTTGCCCTCCGGAACAGGCAAAGGTAACGGCACAGGCGGATCTCACGGTGTAAGCGGCACCATCCGCAGTGCGGGATTCAGCAATGGAGCAGCTTCGTCGTCCGCTCGTGGACAAAGTACTCGCACCCTGGAGCCTAGCGGGTTCGGCAGCATGGTTGCCCAGGCCAGCGCCTCGGATGCGCAACGCGTGCAAAAGAAGGCTGA
Organism: uncultured Acidobacteriaceae bacterium; assembly: GCA_963709055.1. GTDB lineage: Bacteria > Acidobacteriota > Terriglobia > Terriglobales > Acidobacteriaceae > Acidiflorens. The sequence goes on along the minus strand of CAVPUZ010000007.1, from coordinate 383,511 downwards.
TCTGCAGCCGGTCGAAATCGTCTTCAAGCCGCGTCCGGCATACACACCGGAAGCGCGCCGGTTGCGCATCGAGGGCGAAGTGCTGCTCGATGTTGTTTTTACCGCCTCCGGCTCGTTGCGCGTCAACCGCGTCGTGAAAGGGTTGGGATATGGCTTGGACGATACCGCCCTCGCTGCTGCGCAGCGCATACGCTTCCGGCCCGCGCGACGGGATGGCCAGCCCTACGATTGCGCTGCTCTCGTTCACATGGTTTTCGAAATGGCGGAGTGAATCACGGATTTGATTGGAGGAATTTTTCCCATGGGCAAATACCGCATGCCAGCGATCCTTTTGACACTCCTGCTCCTGTCTGCCGCCGTGCTGCAGGCTGCAGAGGATGCGCCGCTTGCCTCCCCGGTGAGCCAGGATGGCCAGGCATCCGCCAAAGCGAAGGAGATCACCGACCGAATCTTCTATCGCGAGGCGAAGTTCGTTCAGGACATGAAACCCTACACTCCGATGGTCGAAACCTATATCCAAAATTACAAGAACGACGATGCGCTCGGGCAAGTGCCCACGGGCGACAAATATTTTATTGGCCGACTCATCATGAAAAAAGGCATTGAGGATGTGTCGTTCCAGCAAAACAACAAGAAGTCGCTGCCCAGCCTCATCCTGGGAAAACTGAACGGTTTTTACAAGATGAACTACGTGCCGCTCGGCTTCATGCAGATGATCTACATTTACGGCTTCGATCAACATAACTATGACCTCAAATATGTCCATCAGGAATTTCTGGGCGATATCCGCACGCTCATGTTTGAGGTGTCACCGAAGCCCAAAGTGAAGGGGGCGCACTTTACGGGGCGCATCTGGGTCGAGGACCAGGACTACACCATCGTCCGTTTCAACGGGACTTACCTTCCAGAGCGCCTTATGAATTACTACTTCCACTTCGATAGCTGGCGCGTCAACATGCGGCCCGGGGTCTGGTTGCCGGCATTTATCTACACCGAGGAATCCGACGCCAAGTATGCATTGTTCCGCAAGTTGGCCATGCGCAGCCAGACACGGCTTTGGGGATACAACCTGAAGTTGCCAGTGGACACCGATGAGCTCACCTCGGTGCAGGTCGATTCGGCATCGGATGTCTCCGATCAAACCGAAGTCGACAACGACATCGTCCCGATTGAAAGTGAACATAAGTGGGAGCGGGAGGCCGAAGACGACGTTCTTGATCGCTTGCAACGGGCAGGCGTGCTGGCGCCGGATGGCGAAGTGTCCAAGGTCCTGGAGACAGTCGTCAATAACCTCGAGATCACCAACAAGCTCCAGATTGAACCGGAAGTGCGCGCCCGCGTCCTGCTGACCACTCCGCTGGAGTCGTTTACCGTGGGGCACACAATCGTCGTCAGCCGCGGACTGCTGGATGTGCTGCCGGATGAGGCCTCGCTGGCCATGGTGCTGGCCCATGAACTTGGGCATATCGCGCTTGGCCATCGTCTTGACACCAAATACGCCTTTGGCGACCGCATGGTGTTTCCCGACGAAGAAACATTCCGCCGCATTCAACTGGCGCACACTCCGCAGGAAGAAGAAGACGCCGATAAGAAGGCAGTCGAGTTTTTACAAAACTCACCTTATAAGGACAAGCTGCAGACCGCGGGCCTGTTCCTGCGCGCCTTGGAGGCTCGCTCGAAGCAATTGCCAGCGCTGATCACGCCCGAGTTTGGCGCCCGCATGGCAAAGGGCGACAGCGTGCTGCGCATGAGTGCGCTGATGCAATCCGCGCCCGCACTGAAGAGCGACGATGTCGCGCAGATCGCCGCCTTGCCTCTGGGGAGCCGAATCAAACTCGATCCCTGGGACGACAGCGTTCAGCTGAAGAAAAACAAACCCGTCCCACTGGAGTCAGCCCGCGACAAGATGGCGTTCGAAGTCACGCCCATGATTCCGCATCTTGTTCGCTACCGCGACGCGCAGGTCGCAGCCGTAGCCAGCAGCGGCAGGTGAGCGCTGCCGGATATCAGGAACGCAAGTATATGCCGTGCATGAATACGAAACTACGTCCGGAGGTTCCTAATATGAATTCGCGCGCCTTGCTTCGTCTCTTGGCTCTCTTGTTTGCGTCGGTAATTCTCGCCGCGTCGATTGGTTGTGGCGGGACGAGCGACCCAGGCAAGGTTTCAACTCCGCCTCCCGCCGCGCGGACCCGGTCAACCACATCATCTTCCTGGCGGAGGAGAATCGCAGCTTCGATCATTATTTCGGTAAGCTGAACGACTACCGGAGCGCCGCTCCATTTAACCTGCCTCGCGAAGTGAATGGCCTGCCCGATGATTGCAGCCCTACGACCGGCGGATCGACTCCATGGACTACTGCCTGCAGCGCCATGAATTTGTCTCCCAATGCGGGCGGAGTGCCAACGACTCCGGTCTATGCCTTCCATCTGATCGATGGCTGCATTGAAGGCCTCAGTCCCGACTGGATCGCCGCCCACTGGGATTTCAATGTGGAGAACCCCAGTTCCAACACGCCGGGCACCCTGGGTACTCCTACGAATGCGCCCGATGGTTTCGTCGTCAGCGCCGCCAGCGCTGCCCTTGCCAATGGCGAAAATGACGTCCAAGGCATTCGCGCGATGGGGTACTACACAGGTGCGGATTTGCCTTATCACTATTGGCTTGCGACCGAATTCGCCACCTCCGATGCCTGGTTTAATCCGGCGCCGACAAGAACTCAGTCCAATCGTTATTACATGATGGGGGCGACATCGGGCGGGTATGCTTATGTGCTCACTCCGCCCGAGCCGCTGATTCAGTCCAAGACGATTTTTGACTCCCTCCAGGCGGCCGGCATTTCCTGGAAGATCTACACCCAACTCCCCAGCGGATACACCTATGCCTCCGCGTTCGCCGGCTTCATGAGCCGATTTGGGAGCACGGGAAACATCGTTTCCGATCCCACCTTCTCGCAATTTATGGCCGATGCTCAAAGCGGCAACCTGCCCGCAGTCACCTTCCTCGAGAAGCCGGACGCGGACGAGAAACCGGACGGTGTTGGCTATAACATCCAAGACGGGCGTGACCGAGACGCGCCAACTGATCGATGCCGTGATGTACGGCCCATCATGGAAGGATTCCGTGATCATCTTCACCTTCGACGAAGGTGGCGGACTGTACGACCACGTAGCGCCTCCGACGAATGTTCCCAGTCCCGACGGCATTAAGCCCGTTGACATCTGCACCAGCGCCACTGATCCGGGATGCACATACGCCGCCCTCACCCACACTTCTCCGCCCTACGATGCTCCGGGCGACTTCACTCGCTACGGCTATCGCGTCCCGCTGGTAGTGATCTCGCCATTTACTAAGAAGGGATACGTTTCTCACGTAACAACCGATTACACGGCATGGCTCAAGTTCGTCGAAAAACGATTCAACCTGCAACCATTGAATGCCCGCGATGGCTGGGCCAACACCAGCGATATGAGCGACTTCTTCGATTACACCAATCCCCCCTGGACCACGCCCCCGGCAAACCCGCCGACCGACAACTCCATGGCCTGCTATGACAGCTTGCCGTAGTGGCAGTTCGCGTCGTGCTGTCTGGACCCTTGCGGAAAGCTCCGCTCGCGGCGGAGTCGAGAAGAACAGAAATTGCAATCGTGCCAGAATCTACGGGAAGAAGCCGCTCATATCAGCGGCCGTAGCGGATGCCCCAGGAAGTCCCGCTGCTCCCGTAGATTCGACCAGCATACGCAATGTGCTTTCGTGCTGGTAAAGAGTGTTCGATTGGTAGGAACTCTTGGCTTTTGGGCTGACCACAACCATCGCCACCTGGCCGCCGCCGTGTGCCGTGTCGCTATCGACTGACTCGTCAAACACGATCACCAGCATGCCATCCTGCTGAAAAGTCGCATTGCCGAGCAGCGGCCCGATATTCGATTTCAGCCACGAGTCGGCAGCGGAAAGTTTCACGCTGTCGGCGCAGGTCTGCGTGCCATCCGGACAGTCGTGGGCATCATGCTCGGCGTTCGGAGCAATGAATCCAAAATTCGGCAGTTGGTTATTTGCCAGGTCGGTTGCAAGCTGCGTGAATGGGACAAGACTTTGAAGCTGGCCTGAGCTGTTGCGAACGTCCGAAAAATAGGAAAGCGGATTGTGGTGTTCAAAGTAGGGATAAACATCGCCGCCCGCGTACCCAATCGAAGGCAGGCTCTCGGCATAAGACTTCCAGGTTTTCCCCGCGGCCAGCAATTCCCGCACCAGATTGTCGTCGCTGACCGTAGCCGTCGAACTATCGTCATTCGTGATGATCTGTCCCGTGGTGAGCATGAAATAATTGCCGATGGAAGGATGCGTGTCAGCAAAATAGTTTGTCGCGAGACCGTGCGCCGTCGCCAGACTGTTCAGGTAGGGCATGGCGGAATTGCCAATCACGCTGGAGTAGCTATGATTCTCCTCCAGCAGCAGAAAGACGTGCCCGATGTGCGGAACGCCGGCCTTCGGCGGGATAGGTGGCGAAACGGAACCAGCCGAGCCGCCGCCGCAAGAACCGCAAAAAGCACAGGACAATGACAAGGCCGCGATCACGCAACTTATTCTGACGAGTAGTCCTCTTCGCGCCATGCAAGGCCTCTCCCTAGGGTGAACCTAGGATGCGGGCGCACTGGCGCGCGGTTGTTCACGGCGAGGTCTTGTATGATGCGGTAGGTAATCCCACGCCCGGATGGCGAAACTGGCAGACGCACGGGACTTAAAATCCCGGGTCCCTAACAGGACGTGACGGTTCGATTCCGTCTCCGGGCACCACCACTAAAGCACGACTAATGTGTGGCCCGAACCGACCGGGAGAGCCGCCCCCATGCTAGGATGCCACCGTGTTCAATTTCGGTAGACCTAAGACAACCGGCGACTGGCTCGTTCATCTTGCGGGCGCAATTGTCGCGATATTCCTTGTGTGGTGGATGCTACGGGTCTATGTGCTGTGAGGGGAAGAGAGCCTGTACAGTGCGATGTGAGCGCAGTTCAGCACCATCTCCGGGCACCTTCACTTCCCTATGGCCGCTCTTAGTGGCCCGTCCCCGTCAGCGCAACTGTACTTTGCCCGCTCGCCACATTGTCGGTAACGATCAAAGTCCCAGTGCGTGCTCCCTTCACCGCCGGATCAAACGTCACCAAGATCGTACAACTCCCCCCAGCCGCCAAAATCGCCGGACAGTCATTCGTCTGCGAGAAGTCTCCCGCATCCGCCCCGCCGATTGAAATCCCGCTGATGTCGAGCGGCGTTTGACCGCTGTTCGTCAGTTGCACCGGCAAGGTCGTACTGCTGTGCACGGTCACTGTCCCAAAGGCCAGCTTGGTCGGACTGAATTGCGCCACCGGATCGATCACGTTGCCGGTCAGCCCCACATGTTGCGGCATGCCGACCGCATTATCCATAAGGTTTAGCGTTGCCGTCAGTGTACCCTCGGCGTCAGCCTTGAAAGTCACGTCGATAAGGCAACTCTTGCCCGCCTTCAGCGGAGTCGTGCAATGGTTGACCGCCGTGTAGGCCGCGGCATTGGCCGTGCCCGGCGTAATGCTCACGCCGCTGATGCTGACGCTCGTCGAACCCACGTTCGTGACCGTTACCGGCAACGTGTGCGAGCTGTTCAGATACACCGTCCCGAAACCAGATTCGATGGTGACAGATTCAATCCCGACACGTCGAGCGTGAAGTTCTGTGTAGCCGTCGCCACCACATTGGCAGCGGTGAGCACCAGCGCAAACGTCCCGGAGACGTAGCTCGGCGTCCCGGAAAGCGTGGCCGTGCCATTCCCGTTATCGACAAACGTAAGCCACGGAGGCAGAGTCCCCGCCTCGTGGATGCTCGCCGCCGGGAACGCCGAAGTTGTCACCGTAAACGAGTTTGGCACGCCATACACGAACACCGCATTATTCGCGCTCGTGAAGGAATGGCGGTTGCTGGACAATAATGACGAAGTTCTCCGTCACCGGCGCACCCAATCCCATTTTTCGCCGTGATGGTGATCGGGAAGTCGCCGCCCATCGAATATCAGCGGAGTTCCAGCCAGCGTCGCCGTCCCGTTTCCGTTGTCGTGGAACGTGAGGCCAGTCGGCAGATGGCCCGTCGCGATTAGGCTGGGAGTTGGGTAGCCCACTGTTGTTACCGTAAACGAGCCAGCCACGCCAATGGTAAAGACGGCGCTGTTCGCGCTGGTAAAGACTCGGCGCCTGATCGACAGTCAACGTAAACGCCTGCACCGCATTTGAGCCCACGCCATTCGACGCCGTGAAGCTGATGCTGAAGACGCCGCCAGATGTCGGTGTTCCGCTCAGCGTTCCCGTGCCATCGTGATTATCGACGAAGCCCACCCCGCCCGGCAGCCCGCCACTTTCCATGATGCTCGGCGGTGGGTAGCCGGTCGTGGTCACAGTGAATGATCCAGCCACGCCGACCGTGAAGGTCGTGCTGCTCGCGCTCGTGATCGCCGGCGCCTGGTCCACATACAGCGTGAAGCTCTGGCTCGCGTTCGGCGAAACTCCGTTGCTCGCGGTGATGGTGAATTTGTAGACTCCGCCCGTGCCTGCGGCAGGAGTTCCGCTGAGCGTGGCGGTCCCGTTGCCGTTGTTGGTGAAGGTGAGGTTGTTCGGCAGGGTGGCGCTTCCGTCGCTAATTGTGGTGACGGTGGGATAGCCGGTCGTGGTCACCGTAAATGTGCCCGCCGTGCCTACTGTGAAGGTCGTGCTGCTCGCGCTCGTGATCGACGGAGGCTCGAGGAAATTCGCCGTCACCGATTCGGGACCGCTCATGGTGATGGTGGTGGAAGAAGTATTGGAGTTGGCGACGGTGCTGCCGGTCCAGTTCGAAAATTGGAAACCCGGATTTGCGGACGCGCTGATATCGACGACCGCGGTGGCGTCCTGCCAGCTTGAGCCGGGGCTCACGTTACCGCCATCGGGTGGATTGACGGCCATGGTGAGGTAGTACTGCATCCCGAAGTTGGCAGTGTAACTGACCGGGGTCGAGGGGATGGTGATGGTGTGCTCAATGCCCCCGTTATCGGACCAGTTCTCCCAGACATACTGCGTGCCTGTGCCGCCGGATTGCGGCGAGGTGGTCGATAACGGGTATTCGCCGCCGACGACCAGGAACGGGACCTGCGCGGTGGCGTAGGCGGTTGTACCCACTTCATAGGAAAGATTCGCCGGGTTGGTAGCGAAGGGGACAGGGATCTCGTTCGCCTCAAATGCGCCCATATCGCAGGCGAGGCCTTGCGGACGGAGGACGCCGCGCTGGTCGGGCGATACCCCGCAGGCGCTGGCGGTGATCGGGATGGCATCAATGGCAGTGCTGGGATAGGTCAGAGGAACAGTTTGCGTTGGGCCGCCGTTGCTCGAGAGCGCGCCCGGATTCGAGTTTTGATTATTACTGAGCGAGTGATTGGCGGAACTGAAGCCGCAAGATCCATCGTCATCGAGGTTGTAGCCGAGATCGGTAAAGACGCCGTGCGAGACTTCGCATTCGCTGCCGCCGTTCAAGGTGTTGCCTGCGATCAGACTATTTTGGAAGGTCACCGTCCCTGACTGCGCGAAGACGACCGAATTCTCGCTGAATCCGATAACGGAATTGCCGGAGAACGTGCTACCGGTCGCGATTACCAGATTGGTTGTTAACCCTGGATCGGAATCGATCGCGGATCCATTTGTACTGGAATTGCCAGAAAATGTGCTGTTGGTCACGATCAGAAGAGGGCCTTTATTGAGTATGGCGCCGGAATCACCGAAGTTGTTGGCAAAGGTGCTATCGGTGACGACCATTGTGCCAAGATTTTGGGCGCCACCGAAGCCATGCCCGTTCTCGATGCTGAGGCCGTGGAGGATCAATGTATAGCCGCTGTAGATCACTGGGATGCTGCCGCCACCGCTGAGGGTCACGTTCTGGCCGTTGCCGTCGATTAGGGTGGGGCCTGAGGTGGTGAGTATCTTTGTGAGCGTGATGGTGCCTCCGCAGTCAAAGACGATGCGTCCGCCGCTGGAAACGGCGGCCTGAAGCTGAGTGTCATCGCTGCAATCGGTGATGATCGCAGTGATGGTGTTGTAGGCCTCATAAGCGCCCATGCTGCAGTAGCCATCCGCGCTTTGCGGACGGGAGACGCCCCGCTGATCGTTGGGAACGGTGGTGGCGCAGCCGTTAACTCCAGGAGGAATCTTGGCGATGGCATCGCTGTCGGATTCGAGCGCAAAAGTTTGGGTCAGTCCACCGTTGGAGGCAAGCGGGTCGAGGTCGGCATCCGGGTCATGGCTTAAGGAATGGTTCGCGGAGCTTAAGCCGCAGGTGCCGTCATCGTCGAGGTTGTAGCCGCCATCGACGATGGTGCCCCCGTTCGATTCGCAGTTGGTGGCGTTGCTGTCCACGAGGATCGTATTTTCGAGCGTGGCGGTGCCGCCAAATGTGTAGATCGCGGCGCCCAAATAGCTGCCCTTAGAGTTTTCGAGCGTATTGCCGGAAAATGTTGAATTAATCACCGTCAGCGTCTTCCCGTTTTCGATGGCGCCACCGGTATTTCCTGAAAATGTGCTGTTGGTGATAGTCGCGGTACCGGAATAATTGAAAAAGGCCGCGCCGCTTTGCGGGTTGTCGCTGTTGGCGGAAAATGTGTCGCTGGTCAGGATCACCTGACCGTTGTTCCAGATGGCGCCAGCGGAGCCCAATACATTGTCGCTATTGCCGGAAAATGTGCTGTTGGTGATGAAGAGCGTGCCGCTGTTGAAAATTGCGCCGGCGGCGCCGCCGGCGGAGGCGGTATCCGTGTTGTCAGAGAATGTGCTGTTGGTGATGAGCAACGTGCCGCTGTTCGTGATGCCTCCCGCAGAGCCCCCGGAGTTACCGTTAGCCACTGTCAGTTGTTGAGTACCAGCGTGACTCCCGGGTTGACGGTCAGCACTTCAACGGTGTTTTTGCCATCGAGCGTCACGGACTGGCCGGTGCCGTCGATTGAGGTATTGACCGAGATGGTAATCGTCGAGGTGAGCGCGATATCGCCGCTACAGGAGAAGGTGACCAATCCTCCGCCATTCAGCGCGGCCTGCAGGTGCGCTTGATCGCAGACGCTGACGGCGCCGGCGGCATGAGCCGAGGAAGTGCCGAAAACGGCAATCAGCAAAACGAGTAGGAACAAAAACCGGGTAGCGACGCAGAACGATCTCAGGCGCATAACGGAACCCCACTTAATCAGGAAGAGAGGATTGGGTGCGATCCAGAGAGGGGCTTGCCGGTGCGAAGCGACGCGTCAGAAAACCTTGGTCCGGGGATCGCAGAACCAAACGTGCGCAAAATAATAGCCGCTTCGCAGTCGCCAGACAAGACGAAAGTTTATATATCATGCCTTGTCAAGTTTTTCGCATTTTGAGAATCCCGCGAAACCCAGCCCTGGGCAAGCCTTCTGCTCGATGCCCCGAAAAAACAGGCGGAGCGCCGCCAATAAATCCCAATAATATGCCTGCCCGGCGAAACACCGCGCTGGGCAAGGGTTTCGCCAGTATAAGCAAGGCCGCCCGCACCCTCCGGCGATGTGAATTTTTCACCCGAAAAAATAATTCAGAACCAGATGCACTCGCGATATCGTTGAGAAGATGACTGTTAAGGCCGACAGTGAACGCTTCCAGAGCGGCGCAAACCAGTACGCCGCCTACCTCGAAACAACCGAAGGCCGCCTCCGCTCCGACCTGGCCTTTGCCAACCTGCAGGATTTTCTTCCCCGGTCGCAGCCCGAGAAATCATTATGTGCGTTGGACGTCGGGTGCGGCACAGGAGCGACGGCCGTTCGCCTGGCACGCCTTGGCATGAGCGTTACGCTGCTGGATTCGTCTCCGGCGATGCTCGATATCGCGAAGCGCACGGCACTAGAAGCAGGAGTCATGGACAACGTGGTATTGCAAATCGGCGACGCTGCGCGGCTGATGAATCTTGTTTCACGCTGCATCTTTCGATGTAATTCTGTGCCACAACGTACTGGAATATCTCGACGACCCGATGGCTATGTTGCGCGGCGCGGCTCACGCCTTGCGGGATTCATCAGCGATACTATCAATCCTTGTGCGAAACCGGGCTGGCGAAGTATTCAAGGCCGCTATCCAGGCGGGCGATTTGGCGATTGCGGAAAATAACCTCACGGCTGAGTGGGGACAAGAGTCTTTGTACGGAGGTCGAGTACGACTATTTACATCCGATAGCCTGCAGGCCATGCTGAAAGCGGCGTCGCTGGCGGTGATCGCCGAGCGGGGCGTACGCGTCGTTGCGGATTATTTGCCGGCGCGGATTTCCCGCAGCGCCGAGTATGAGGGATTTTTGCGCTAGAACGCAAACTGGGCGGCCGGCCGGAATATGCCGCGGTCGCCCGCTACACGCAATGCTTCGCACGTTTGCTGGGTGGTTGATGGAATATTGATGAGAATGATTGATGGGAATGGACCAATGAATGATGTTGCCGGCAAGTCTTCATCCATCCCATCCGCCACGTGGGCGCCTGATACTGCGATTTCGCTTGGGCTCGGGCTCACCAACGAGTGCAACCTCGCCTGCGCCTTCTGTTACCGGGATCCGACCCGCACCGATCGCCTTTCTCTGGAGCAGGTGAAGTCCGTCATGGAACGGTTGCCCGTTCGCTCGGTGAATCTGGGTACCGGTGAGAACGGCATGCATCCGGACTTTAAGGCGATTCTGGCGCACCTGCGAACACAACCCGTCAAACTCACCATCACTTCCAACGGACATAGCGTTGCTGTCTTGCAAGACGATGAGTTGCGCGCCTTTCATGACATAGAGTTTTCTCTCGATTACCCGACACAAATGGAACAGGATGCACAGCGCGGAAACGGCAATTGGGCGCTGATCCACCAGCAAGCGGAGCGTTGCGTAAAGCTCGGCGTTCCCGTGACCATCATCGCGGTCATGATGAAGGCGAACTACTTGCGACTGGCGGAGGTCGCAAGCGTCGCCAAACAGTTTGGCGCTCCACTGCGAGTGAATGTCTATCAGGCCGTGCGATCGGACATCTATGCACTGTCCTACGAAGAGTACTGGGAGGGGTTCCGCCGTCTGTTTGCGGAAACGGATGTCATCGCAATTGGCGAGCCGCTGGTTCGTGCGATGGCGGGTCTCCCACCGCTTTGCGGAGGATGCGGAGTAAGCACCGTGAGGGTTACACCGCGCGCCACCACGCAGCCCTGCGTTTATTGGCCAGGAGCGGGGGAGCCGCTGTCGGATCTAATCACGATGGGGCTCGACATTTTAGAATCTGCGCCCTTCAGCCAAGCCCGCACGCTTCCCGCCGCGTGCCAGCCCTGCGAGTTCCGGGACTCGTGCCATGGGGGCTGTGCTGGACGTCGACGCCTCCAGGGCGCGCTGCTCGATCCGGACTACTACTGTCCGATCGTTCGCGGGGAACGGCCGAGCCTGCCAATCCGCATGGCTGCCGCCCGCGACCTGCCCAAACTGAGCAGTTCCTGCACTACCGTTGTGATTGGCAGGTAGGGTTCCCAAAAGCTCCCGGTGTTTGACGCGGGAACAGGTTCTTCCACTGACCGCGTCATTAATTAATGACTTGGTTCCCAGTATTAAGGTGCGTAGCGGGTGAACACAAAGTCGCGAGCTTTAACAGGCTCGTGGCAAGGGAAGCAGGTTTCGAGCTTCGCCGTGGCGTCAGGTTTGCCGTCTTTAAATTGAGCAAACCCCCAGCCTCCCGTCGCGGCGTATTTTCTTGAATCCTTGACCATGAACTGAACGTTCGTGGCGGCTCCGGCCACGAAAGATTGGGCACGGCCAAAGACTTTGTCGTTTTCCTCAGACGGAACGTAAGTCCAAGCCAGCCGGGCAATGACTGTGCCGTCCGGGAACGGTAGCTTCCCCTCCCGGTAGGCTTTGATCGCAACATTGTTGCCGAGAACGGCGCGAAGATCGTTGAGGCTGCCTTCTTCGTGGGCCACAGAGATTAACTTCCAGTCGCGGTATCCAGGGGGAATTGTGATTCCGAAGAGTGGAGCAGCGTTTGCATCGGCATGTCCAGATGCGGAGGCCGAAAATGCGACAACGCCGGCCACCGCTGCAACTGCAACCAGCAAGAAAGCGATCCGTGTCATAGTCTTTCTCCTTTTGAACTCTTGGGCGTCACCCTTCGCATTCCACAGTCACGCGCGCGGAGCGACATCAACTTCCGAAATGATGCTAAACTCGCCTGTCTATTCGCGCGATCGTCTTATTTTGCGTCCACCCAGGTGTCTGACCCGGTCAGCTTGACGGCCACGTTCAGAAATGGAGATGTGCAGCGGCTTGCCATCGGCAGTGCCGCGATGCTCAGTCGAGATCAGCAGAGGACCTGCCTTTTTGTAGCCCGTCCACGTCGCCTTGACGACGCTCGGCTTCGCAGCCCCCGCCGTGGCGGAAGACAAGGTACTCGACGCGGTTGATCCTTGCCGACGTAGAGTTCCCAGGTGTCGCCGGGCGTGAAACCGCCCGCTTCTGCGGGATACTTCACTACGACTAGCTCGGCCGAACCGGCGCCGGTCGGGAGTTTTTTCATGCCCTCATCGGTCACGGTGGCGCTGCTGTCCCAGTACGCATGGAGGGGAAACAGAAGCCAATAGTTATCGTTGACGAAAGCCGGTTCGATTTGATTTTTCACGGCGTCGGGTTGGCTGTTGAGTTCAGAGCGCATGTAGGTAACCTTCACTGGCTTGCCGTCTTTATCCTTTCCCTCGTAGGAAACCTTGCCAGTTTTGGGCTCCCACTCCCACGCGTGAGAAAGTTTGAACAGTCCGGGAATTTCCCCGTTCCAGGTGTAGCGGATGGCATCGATTTGCCCGAACGAATCCAGACCATAAGTTTTGGCGATCTGCTCGAGAATGGGCGGGCGACTCTGCGCCCACGAGGTTGCAGCAAGGACAAGGACCAGGACCCCGGAAGCCACAGCGCGGATAATCGTTATTACACGGCTCGAATTTGTCATGGAGTTTGCTCCTCGGTGAAGTGAACGGATGCAATCTAGGATGTCGGGCAAAGGCTTCGGGATGCAGAATTGCGTATGGGGTCAGTGCCCTCGCCTAGTCGTGAAGTTCCGGGTTACCGCCCGCCCGTTTGAGCCGGCGAAACGCGACGATTGCGCCGGCAATTGCGACCGATCCGTATTCCAGCAGCATGATCCAGCCAGGAACCTGCCACGGACGACCAAGCGTGCGCAAATGCCACACGTAGTAAGTTGGGATGATGCTGACGGTCCAGATGATGATCGGAACGGTCGAGTCCGACCGCACGAACGGCAGCAGCCAAAGCAGGTACCAGGGATATACGACCGGGCGCAAAAAACAACGATGCTGCTATCGGCCACGCAAACGCATCGGCAGACGACGCCGGGGTCTTGAGTCTGATCCAGATTGCGGTAACAAAGCCTGCGAGCACTGCCAGGGCGGCTGCAAATAGAGGAGCGGTCACTCGCTCGAGGGATGCAAAAAATGGATCGTTAAAGCGGAAAGTCCGCACAAAAGTGCCGAGCGAACCGATCGGAATCCGCCCGTGGCTGAGAAATGGAAGATATAGAAGTCCGACCACGATTACCGCCAGAGCGCCGTCGCGTATACGAACACGCTTCCAGTAGAGAGGCAAAAGTACAATCGGGAGAAATTTCACGGCAACCGCCAACCCGAATGCCACGGCTGCAACCGCGCGCCAGCGTCTCCCTAGCGCGGCAAAAGACACCAACAGCAGCAGCACGCCGACGATATCGATATGACCGCTGCCTGCCACTTCTATTGCCAGCAGCGGGTTCCAGGCATAGGCCAGAACCCAATGCGCTCCTTGCCGGCTGCTACGCAAGATATCGAGCAAAACGAAGACGATGACAAGATCGCAAAAAATAAATGCTACTTTCAGCGTTAAGACAGACTCATGAATCGCAGTTACGGCTCGGAAGAAAAGCTCAGCGCCCGCCGGATATGGGCTCGGTAGATCCGGGTTGTTTAGCGTGCGGGTCTCCGGCGTGTGCAAGGCGGCCAGGGCGGGATCGCTGGGAACGACAACATAAGGGTTATAGCCGAGCCGCTGCACGCGGCCATCCCAAAGGTAGCGATGAATGTCATCGTCTGGACCGGGCGGCGTGAGTAGAAATGGAAGATGCCACAGAGCAGCCAACGCGAGCCCGACGAAGATGACGTGGCGGGGGAATCTCGGAGTCGAGAAGAACTCACGAATCGCGAAGAGGTAGGCGACGCCGGCAACGGCCAAAGAGGCGATGAAGTACGGCCCACCTCTATCGCCAAAGTTGCGTGAGCAGATCGTCAGCGCCACGAGCATGACGACGCCGAAGAAGTAGAGCCTGCGGGATGGCGTGAACGTCACTAGTACAAGCTCTCCCGTGCCCGTTTGCAACTTGTGCCACCGACTGCTCCCGCTATTTCAGCCAAAAGTTTTTAAGCCAAAGCGCAGTGCGTGGCGCTCTGGCCGGAGCGAGCCGCAGTTCCGCGGCAAGCCGAGTCAAGTCACCTTCCACGTCGATGTCGTAGAAGGGATCCGTGAAGCCAACGGAAAGCTGCAATTTGCGGGCGCGTTCCAGCAGAGCATTCAAGCGCGCTCTTCGTGCCCATGCCGTCGCCATCGAAGAGCGCTGGATGGGCAACCTTGGCGCCTACGAGATAGTAGCCGCCGTCCTCTGTCGGTCCAACAACCAGGTCGTGCGGGTGAGTGTCTCGAACGCGCTCTCAAGAACCGAAGCTGGCAGATGCGGGCTGTCGCTGTTGAAGGCAACGACGCCTTCGCGGCCTGGCGCGGCGAATTGTGCAAATACCGAGGTCAGGCCAGCAGCAAGGCCTTCACCTTTCTGCGCTACGACGCGGGCCACATCTTCGACTTGCGCCAATCGCTTTAGTTCTTCGACATCCGAGGCAGGGCACATAATGGCAACGTCCACGGTGCCAAACGACGCGCCCGACGAAGTCCCCAAAGACCGCGCCAGCGTCATTGTGTCTTCCAAAAGGCAACGATAAAGATCTGTGACCGCTTCGACAGGTAGGCTCTGCGCTAAACGGGTCTTCACCATGCCTGGCCGGGGTGCTTTTGCCATTACAACCAGGGTTCGGCTCATGTTAGGTGAATGTGCTGGATTTTCGCTGAAGGATTCCATAGAAGATTGCTGGGCAAGATTCACGCCGGCCGTGGCGTCCCGGCCCTGCGCCGCCGAAAATAATAGCGCACTATCAAGGAGAGAATGAACCACGCCGCTCCGACCGTGCCCTTCAGCGTACCGCTGATCTTCGATTTCCCAATCCGCGGATAATAGCTCACCGGCACCTCGACGATGCGGAATCCTCGCGAGCGTACCTTTCAGAATCATTTCAACGGCCCAGCCATACGTCGTCTCTTCGAGCTCAAGCTGGCGAAGGACATCTGCTCGCGCGGCGCGGAACGGTCCGAGGTCGCTTATCTTCAGACCATACAAGAATCTGATCAGGAAGGCTGCCAGGCGGTTACCCAACGTCTGATGCCAGGGCAGCGCCCCGGAGATACTCTGCTTGCCGAGGCGCGAGCCCAGCGTTATATCGGCTCGGCCCTCAATGATGGGAGCCAAAAGAAGCGGCAGCTCCGCCGGTCGATCGCTGTAATCGCCGTCGAGGAAGACGACCACATCCGGGGTGCTCGCATTCGTGAGCCCGGTCAAACAGGCGCGACCGTATCCGCGGCGAGGTTCGTGGAGGACGCGGGCGCCCATCCTGGAAGCGATCTCGGGAGTTCCGTCGGTTGAATTGCTATCCACGACCAAGACCTCGGTGACAATATCGGCCGCGGATTCAGATTGAAGATCGGCTAAGACGAGGCCGATCGATTGCGCTTCATTGTGGGTAGGGATAACGACCGACACTCGCACTTGATCTTTATTCAAGTAAACTTCTAACCTTCTACGCTCAAGTTACCAAGCCCAAGTCACCACCACGGGCAGGACGGCGAGCGCCGCGCTAGCCAGGCGTCGATGCCCCACGCTCGACCGGCGCGCCCCACCGCGAGCGCAAGCGATGCTAACACCGGAACCAGCAACTCCCAAATCCACGCCGTGCCCCACTCAGAAACCCAAAGGCTGCCCAGGTATAGAAACGCTACAAAGGCGGCGGGACGCGTCAGCAGGCCGACGACCAGCAAGATCCCGAGACTGATCTCGGTGATCGCCTGCATAGGAGCAGCCATCGCGGCATGACTCGCCGCCAAGCCCATGACTGCCTTCCAGGCGGCCGGCGAGTGACTCGCCTTTATGTAATAGTTGATCAGGCCGGCGTAGCCTGCGGGCGTGTAGAGACCCTTTCCCAGATTTTCGAAGAATACCCACACGAACATCGCACCGACCGTCAACCGAACTATTGCCAACCCATTTGCCGCGGGCGGCGGGCTGGCGACATTTTGCGTTGGGCTTGCATTCGTCATCATCGCGAACCTCGTACCTAAGGGATGCCGTGCCAGACAACGACGGGAAGCTAGGGAGCGGACATCTTAAGCGATTCTTCCTGTTCTTGCCAGTGGATGCGCAAGGGGTCAGTTTGGACCTTCACCGGCGTAACGCAGCCTGGTAAAGGCTTTTCGGGGCCGCAGTTCGACCACAAAAATTAAACTCACCTTAACCTTCCGGCAACCGGAGGTTGTTACCTTGTCGCTGGAGGATGACAATGAAAAAACTCGCTTTACTTTCCCTCGCGGTTGCCTGCTTCATGGGTACCGCGATCGCCCAGAACAATGGCTTTCTGCAAGGCCACATCAAACGCGTTCTGCTGATCAGCGTCGACGGTATGCACGCGGTTGATTTTCAGAATTGCGCCCACGGCGTCAGTACGGTTAACAATGGCGCTCCCTTTTGCCCAGCCATTGCTGCTTTGGGCAAGAACGGCATCAATTACGTTTCCGCCAACACCTCGAAACCTTCGGACTCCTTCCCGGGCCTGACCGCGATCGTCACTGGCGGAAGCCCGGCCCTGACCGGCGTCTATTACGACGTCTCGTATTCCCGGAATTATGATCCGCCCGCGAAGACCACGGGCAACGGCGTGGCGGCCGGCACTTGCACTCCCTATGCGACGCCAACCGGGACCAGAACCGAGTACGAAGAAGGCATCGACATCGACCAGAGCAAGCTGAACGGCGGAGCGCCGGGCGCGGCACTGATCGACGGTGGCATCGCCTCCATCGACTCGAAGCGACTGATCCGCGACCCCAACAATGGCTGCAGTCCCGTGTATCCCTGGAATTTTGTCCGCGCCAACAGCATCTTCAGCGTCATTCACCAGGCTGGCGGATACGCCGCATGGTCCGACAAGCATCCAGCGTACGCCTCGGTAGCCTCTGGGATCGGCCCGATTGCGCTCGACGATTTCTACGCGCCGGAAATCAACTCCAATGTCATCGCCCTCAAAGGCATTACCACGCCCACGGGCATTTCCTGCGATCCAATCCGCGATCCAGGCTCGGACCTTACCGCCTGGACCAACAGCTTCCAGAACATTCAGTGCTATGACACTTTGAAGGTCAACGCGGTTCTCAACTGGATTGACGGGAAGAACCACCTCGGCACGGCGCAGACGCAAGGTCCCTACCATCTTCGGCATGAACTTCCAGACCCTCAGTGTGGGTCAGAAACTGGTGGAGAAGAGCAACGGCGTGACGGGCGGATACCTCGATGCCACTGGCACTCCGGGGGCGGCGCTGCTGGACGAATTCAAGTTCGTCGACGCCTCGATTGGGGCATTTGTCAGCGAGCTGAATGCAAAGGGTCTGCTAGATTCGACCCTGATCGTGATCACGGCCAAGCACGGCCAATCGCCCATCGATCCCACCCGCTACGTGCCACAGACCGCCAGTGGCACTTCACCCGCCACCCTGCTCTCCAACGCCGGTTATCTTCCGTACTCGGAATCGACCAACAACCCGACTGGCATTGGACCGACGGAAGATGACGTCTCGCTGATCTGGCTGACGAACTCCTCCGACACTCTGGCCGCCGTCAATATGCTTGAACAGAATGCCTCCGCCACCACCGGCATCGCGCTCGGGCAGATATTCTACGGGCCTTCGCTTAATTAACTTCAACAACCCGCTCTTCGACGCGCGCACGCCGGACATCATCGTGGCTCCGAACGTCGGCGTGACTTACACCGGCAGCACCAAGAAACTGGCCGAGCACGGCGGGTTCGCGCATGACGATACGAATGTCGTTTTGCTGCTGTCCAATCCGTCGTACAAAGCCACGACCGTTCGCGCCGAAGTGGGCACCGCCCAGGTGGCGCCCACCATCCTCCAAAGCTTGGGCCTCAATCCTTCGGCCCTTAGCGCCGTTCGCGCTGAGGGAACGAGCGTCCTTCCGAAGTAACGCTTGGGCACGAACTGACAGTGGACGCTCCTTCGGGGCGTCCACTGTTCTTGAGAGAAATGTCAGGCTAACACTATCTACTCGAGCCCCAGGGCGAGGCTCACGTCACTTTCCCAATCTTTACTTGCCTACGACTGTGGTCGAGGACGATGCGGATTTCATCTGAATCAGCCCGATTCCCAGGCCTCCGATCGCTCCAGCCAGCAACCCCAGCAACAGCAGCACGGGCAGACTCTCAATCAGCGATTTGTTTTTCACTGGTTTCCCCTTTTTACGTCCCGACGCAGAATGCTTGTTCTGCCTTAGTTTAGCATTTCCTTCCGTGAGGGAAAAAATGCGTAAGTTACCAAAGTGTTACGGCATGTTGACTACGCTGGACGGGCAATCCGAATGGGAGCGGGTGGATTTGCTGTGTTGTGGCTGCATGATCTTTTCTACGAGCGCTGGGGGCCGAGGGCGGGGCGCCAGGCGGGGCGCCCTCGGAACCGCCGGCAAGGTGCCGGCGCTACGCTCTGCCGACTTCGGTAATCTTTTCGCGGTCACGGTACTCGGGCGTGTTCGCCTCGACGAAAGGGCCGCCCTCCACTTATGATTGAAAAAAATCCTACGAGGTGCATTAGTGACAGAACCGACTTATGAGGAGTTGAAAGCGAAGCTGCAGCAACTGGAAAAACAGGTAGAGACCAAGAAGCGAAGCGGCGCCATGGAGTTCCGGGTCAGCGAGAAGGGTGGCGTCAGCGTGTATGGGTTGGGGCGCTTTCCGGTGACACTCTACTACGAGCAGTGGACACGTCTGCTGAACGCCGCGCCCGAACTGAAGGCGTTCATCGAGGAAAATAAATCCAAGCTCAAGCTGAAAGAGGGGCAGGCCGCCGCGGCAGAAGCATAACTCGGCAGCGCCTGAAGCGGCGCGGGTGACCTGTGCCGGGCATGGATATTCTCGATAAGCCGCAGCCTCCTCCGGATTTGCGAGCGCCATACGGGGCCGACGCAAATCAGTTTGTCGAGGTGCGCCTGCCCCACGCGAAAGGACCGCACCCGGTCCTCGTCAACATTCATGGCGGTTATTGGCGGGCGAAGTACGACCTGACTCATGCCGGGCATCTTTGTGAAGCGCTGCGCGCGGCGGGCCTGGCAACCTTCAACGTGGAATACCGGCGCGTGGGCAACGCGGGCGGCGGCTGGCCGGGAACGTTTGCCGACATCCGCTCAGCTTACCGGTTTGTTCAACAGGAGGCGGCGAGATTTCAGCTCGACACGGGTCGGTTCGTTGTCATGGGACATTCTGCCGGCGGACAACTGGCCCTGTGTCTGGCGGCCCACGAAAGTTCGCTTCGCCGCGTTATTTCGCTGGCCGGTGTTCTCGATTTGAAAAAAGCATTTGCTCTGCACTTGAGCAACGACGCCGTGGTGGAGTTTCTGGGTGGCAAGCCGGAAGCAGTGCCCGAGCATTACCGGGAGGCGGACCCGATGGAATTGAGCATTCCGCAGGCGCGGCAGTGGATTCTGTGTGGGAAGGATGATGATGTGGTGCCTCCGGAATTCAGCCGCGAATATGTGCGGTCGAAGACCTCCGCGAAAACCGCGCCCTCGGCAAAATGCGAGAATGTAGAACTGGTGGAGATTCCGCAGGCCGGGCACTTTGACCTGATTGATCCCGCTTCGGAGGCGTTCAAGCAAGTGACGGCTGCAGTGGTCGCGGCGGTTACAGTTGCATAGGAAGAGCGCGGCTCAGATTAGGTCCGTCTGTTTTCTTTACAAGGAAGACAGCGCGACTGAGCGATTCATTACTGCTTGGGTTTAGGTGCGGACTCCTCTTTCTGCTTCGCCTGTTTTTTTTTGGCTTCTTTTTGAGCGTCTTCGGTCCACGGGGGCACGACCCCGATAAAACGCGCATAAGCGATCGACTGTCCGAGATGTTCGGCAGTGTGGCGAGTGGTGAATAGGAGAATCCCGCGCTGGGTATTTTTCCCGCCAAACCAATCCAGGCTCTTGTCGAGGTTCGCGTCCGGCATGTCGGTGATGGCCTTGCGCGCGTGAGCGAACGAGTCTTTGAGCGTGGCGATGACCTTCGTCTTGTCGGTGGTGGATTTCTCGAGTTCTCTCAGGTTCAGGCCCTCCGGGGGAGGCGTTCCGACGAGCTTGTAGAGGCTGTAGTTCGCAGCCGACACGTGCAGGAATACCTCCGCGAAGGAGCGCACATCGGGCGCAGGACGCCACGTATATTTGTCTGCTGGGATGGCCTCGGCCAGACGCAGAAACTTGTCCTCCTGAATGATGACCTCAGCCAATACTTCAGAGCGGTAGCCAGTCACGCCGGGCGTGCCATCTTTATAAGGATTAATCTGGGCACGCAGATTGGTTCCGGCCCCAAGCATTGCCACCAGACAAAAAGCGCAGACAATAGACTTCATCGAAGATCCCCTCTCGAAGGCCTGCCTACTATACGCGACTCCGAACGGATCCGGAACTGGGCGTTCTCGAGATGGGATAGGATGTGGATTTCCGGGACGAATTTCCGGGACGAACCGCCAAACTTTGATGATGTCGCACATTCCGTCACCGATCCCATCACCGATCAGACCCGCTTTGGCTTGCTACAATCGGCGTAATCTATGAGCGCGTTCGAAGAGATCGAGCCGGGTTTCGACGCCGAGGACGCATTTGAGGGTTTCGACCGGCTGATGCCGTTCCGCGTGCAGGACATCCTGCTGGTCTCCAATCTCTACGATTCTTTCATTCTGCGCGAAGACGGCCGGCTCAACGAACTCCTGATCGGCGAGTCGCGCGAGCTTAACCTGCAGCAGATCCCCGGGATCACGCACGTTTCCAGTTGTTCGCAGGCGCTTGAATTGGCGCGCTCGCAGCCGCGCTTCAACCTGATCGTTACGAACCTTGCCGTTGGTGAGATGAATGCGGCGCAACTGGCGCAGGAGGTCAAGAGACTCGGGCGTGATATCCCGGTGGTCGTGCTGGCCTATGACTATCGCGAGGTCAAGAGTTTCATTGCGCGGAATCCCGTAACCGAGATCGACCGCATTTTTCTCTGGCAGGGAAATGCGCGCATCCTGATCGCGATCGTCAAGTATATCGAGGACAAGCACAACGTTCGCCATGACGCGAAGGTGCTGGGCGTGCCGGTGCTGCTGGTGGTGGAGGACAACATCCGGTATTACTCGTCGATTCTGCCGGTGATTTATACCGAGCTGATCAGCCAGTCGCGGCGCGTAATCCGGGAGGGAATCAATTTTGCGCACAAACTGGTGCGGCAGCGGGCTCGGCCGAAAATTCTGCTCTGCTCCGACTACGAAGACGCCGCCCGGCAGGCGATCGATTATCGCAACAGTCTGCTCGCGGTGGTCTCCGACGTGCAATTTCCCGCGAGAAGGCGCACCCGATCAGAATGCGGGATTTGAACTGGCGCACATGATTCGGAAATCGGTGCCCGATGTGCCGATTGTGCTGCACTCCAGCCATACCGAATACCGGACGCGCGCCTATGCGGAAGGGTTCGCTTTCCTGCAGAAACGCTCGCCGACATTTTTGCGTGAGTTTCGGCGCCTGCTGACCCAGCAATGCGCGTTTGGAGATTTTATTTTTCGCATGCCCGACGGCTCCGAGGTGGCGCGGGCCAGTGACATGAGCGCACTGGAGGCGCAATTGCACTCGGTGCCGGCCGAGAGCGTCGGCTATCACAGCCAGAGGAATCACTTCTCGCGCTGGCTGACGGCACGAACCGAGTTCGCTTTGGCGCAGAAACTGCGGCCGCGCAAGGTTTCCGACTTTGCCGATCTGGAGGCGCTGCGCCAGGATCTCATCAGCTCTATCAACGATTACCGGCGGGAACAAAGCGAGTTTCTGATCGGGGATTTCAATGCGGCCACGTTCAAGGCGGGTGACGCTTTCTTTCTGCGGATTGGCGCCGGATCGCTGGGAGGCAAGGCGCGCGGCCTGGCCTTCGTGCGCCATCTGCTTTACAAGCGGCGGTTTTCGCGGCGATTCGCAGGTGTGAAAGTCAGCGTGCCTCCCGCGCTGGTGCTGAGCACGGATGTGTTCGATCGTTTCGTGGCCGAGAACAACCTGCTGGAGTTCGCGATTCACTGCAACGATGACGATGAAATCCAACGCCGATTTTTGGCGTCGCCGTTGCCGGCCTCGCTGAGAAGCGACTTGCTGGCGTTCCTGACCGAGGTGACGTGTCCGCTGGCAGTCCGCTCTTCGAGTCTGCTGGAGGATTCGCAGTACCAGCCCTTCACCGGCGTCTATGAAACCTTCATGCTCGGTAACCAGCAATCGGACATTCAGGTGCGCTTGCAGCGATTGACGGAAGCGATCCAACTCACCTACGCGTCGACCTTCAGCCAACATGCGAAAGCCTATGTGCGCGCGACTCCGTATCGCACGGAAGAAGAGAAGATGGCGGTGATCGTGCAGCAAGTGGTAGGCCGGATGCATGGTGAGATGAAGCAAAGCGGGGTAAACCATGCTGGCGTGAACAATGGCCAGATGAATCAGGGAGGGATGACCAGCGCCCGCTTCTATCCGGATTTTTCGGGAGTCGTGCGCTCGCGCAATTTTTATCCAGTGCCGCCGATGGCGCCCGAGGATGGAGTTGCGGCGGTGGCGCTGGGCATGGGCCGCGAAGTGGTCGAGGGCGGAAAATGTCTGACGTTTTGTCCGCGCTATCCGCAGAACCTGGTGCAGTTTTCGTCCGTGAGGGACATTCTTTCAAACTCGCAATCGGAGTTTTGGGCGCTGGAGATGAATCACCAGCAAGGCCACGTTGCGGAAAATCATGATCCAGAGAAGCGTAATCATGAAAACCATGATCTCCAAAACGAGGCAGCCCGAAACCCGCGGACCGAGTTGCGCGAGGCGCGTTATGCCCTGCAGGCCGCCGAGGCCGATGGCACATTGCAAGCCGTCGCCTCCACTTATAACCGCGACAATGACGCCGTGTATGACGGCATGAGCCGCCCGGGCACGCGCATCGTGAGCTTCGCCCCGGTGCTGAAGCACGAGGTTTTCCCCCTTGCGCCGATTCTGGAGCAACTGGCGAAAGTCGGAGAAGATGCCCTCGGGCAGCCGGTCGAGATCGAGTTTGCCGTCAGCATGCCGCGACAGGAAGGCGATCTGGCGGAATTCGGCTTTCTGCAAATTCGCCCGCTCGTGCTGTCGCGCGAGGGCGAGGAACTCCGCATGGGCGATGTCGACCCGGCCGATCTGGTCTGCCGCAGCGCGATGGTGCTGGGGAACGGGCGCATCCAGAATCTGTATGACGTGGTGGTCGTCGATTTCCAACGCTTTGAACGCGGACGCAGCCAGGAGGTCGCCGAGTCGGTCGCACATTTCAACACCAAACTGTCTTTGGAAAACCGTCCTTATCTGCTGGTCGGAGTTGGGCGATTGGGTTCGAACGATCCATGGCTCGGGATTCCGGTGGAGTGGGACGAGATCTCAGGAGCGCGGGTGATCGTCGAGGCGGGATTTCGGGACTTCCGCGTGATTCCGTCGCAAGGCAGCCACTTTTTCCAGAATCTGATGGCGTTTCAGGTGGGCTATTTTACAGTAAATCCTGACGCGGGCGAAGGTTCGGTTGATTGGGCATGGCTGACCGCGCAGCCCGCCGCGGAAGAGTCGGGATGCGTGCGCCACCTGCGTTTTGATGAGCCTCTGCTGGTGGTCATGAACGGCAAGGCGCGCGAAGGAATGATCTTCAAGCCAGCCTTTGGGAAGCCCGCGACGACTCCGAAGCAGGCTTAGGGAAGCTCTGGTTAAGTGTCGGCAAGAAGCTAAACCACCGAGTTCACATGGGTGCACGGAGGATCCCGGAAACTCGATCAGAACTTCCTTAGAAGATAACCACCACGGAATACCGTCAACATCTGGACGTCAGTGACGCTCGCAAAAGGCCCGGTTTCCCTTTCTCTAAATGAAGTGCCTCAATAGCGAGTAACGATACATCGGGTATTCACTGTATGGTGCATGCCTGTGGGGAACCTCACAATAGGTCCGGCCACGAGATTAACGAATTCCTCATCTCGCGATAGAGAGGCAGGTGCAAGATGCAAGCTGTGACTGGAGTATTCCCATTGCAGGCAGATGCCCGCCGCGCGGTTGAAGCTTTGCGGTCGAAGGGCGTTCCGGACGACAAAATCACGATGCTCACTCCGGGCAAAAGCCAGGTCTCATTGGAGTCAATGCAAGCAGCGGAACAACCGGGGATGGGAAAGGTGGTGGGCGCCGCGCTGGGAGGTGCCGGCGGAGTCATGGCTGGCGGCCTGCTGGCTGCCGTGTTACCAGGTGTCGGATGGGTTGCAGCCGCCGGAGTTCTGGGCGCGACCGTGCTGGCCGCGGCCGGGGCGGGCGCGGCTCTGGGCGGTAAACTCGAGAATGCCACCACCGAGGGATTGCCCGAGGACGAAATATTTGTGTACGAAGACGCGCTTCGCCAGGGGCGGAGCGTGGTGATCGCGCTCGTCGAAGATGACGCAGCCGCCGAGCCGCTGCGAGAGTTACTGAAAGCGGAGGGAGCGGAATCCGTCGATGCCGCCCGTCACCAATGGTGGATTGGTTTGCGAAGCGCCGAACGCGAGCACTATGAAGATTACGGCAAGGACTTCGGAGAGGACGAAAGATTCTATCGCCTGGGCTTCGAAGCCGCCCTGCATGCCCGCTCGCGCTGCAAGGAATTCGACCAGGTGTCAGCCGAGATGGCGAGCGATCTGGAGGAGTTGCAAAAACAATATCCCGGCGTACAACTTGAAGAAGCCTACACGCGAGGTTATCAACGCGGACGCGATTACTATCAGCGGCTCTGCGACGAATCGAAAGCCGCGTAGAACCCGGAGCCTCAATCCTCGAATCGACGACGGAAATTGAGTGACGATTGGGCGGGGTGCGCTCCGACGTTCACCGCGTCGGGAAAACGCAAACTGCAGATCAGGAGTCTCCTCTAGCACTTTTCCGCCGACGCGTTTCTAAGTACGATCCCAGATAATCCGCCGTGTGGCCATGCAGTGGCGGAACAACCGGATGCGCACAAACGCCGCTACTCTCAGGTATCTCTCTTACGCATTGCTGTTCGTCGTCATCGCTGTTTTTGGGGTGATCCGGTTTCGATTGCGCAACATGCCTCTGGAGCGCGATGAAGGGGAGTATGCCTATATGGGTCAGCTCATGCTGCAAGGCATCCCCCCCTACAAACTCGCCTACACGATGAAGCTTCCCGGTACTACCGCTGAGTATGCGATCATCCTCGCTCTTTTTGGGCAGACTGCCGCTGGAATTCATATCGGCTTGCTTCTCATGAACGCAGCTACAAGCTTGCTCGTTTACATCCTGGTAAAGCATCTGGCTGGGAGGCTAGCTGGCCTGGTGGCGGCGGCTTCTTACGCTCTTCTCTCCACCAGCTTTTCGGTGCTGGGCCTGGCCGCCCATGCGACGCACTTTGTCGTGTTCTTCGCGCTGGCCGGGATCCTCGTCCTGCTGAAAGCCATTGAAACCCGGCGAAACTTGCAATTGTTTGCCAGCGGATTCTTGCTGGGACTCGCCTTCCTCATGAAGCAGCCGGGCCTTGTCTTTGCCGTTTTCGGCGGGCTGTATCTTCTCCGGAGCGAGTGGCTGCCGCCGATCCGCTGGAGAAGCCTGATGTCGAGAGCTGGCTGGTATGTCGCGGGCGTGATTCTACCGTTCGGCCTGACTTGCCTCATCCTTCTGTATGCGGGCGTATTCAAGACTTTCTGGTTCTGGGTTTTTACCTATGCGCGAGCGTATGGATCCGAGACCAGTTTTTCCTTGGGAGCCCGGAGGTTCGCGGAAATTTTCCCGGCGATCATTGCTCCCGCCATCGGAGTGTGGATCATCGCCGTGCTAGGCCTGGCTGCATTGCTGTGGGACCGCGAACTCCGCGCTCATGCCGGCTTTGTGTGCGGCTTTTTGTTTTTTTCGTTCCTAGCGGTCTGCCCCGGATTTTTCTTCCGCGAACACTACTTCATTCTTATGCTGCCAGCCGTCGCACTCCTGGCCGGCATCGCTGTTGAGTCGGTGACGCAAGCGCTGGCCCGCGTCGGACGCGGAATCATCTTGCGTGCAATTCCTGTTCTCCTGTTTGCGGCTATTGTTGGCTTCTCAGTGTTTCAGCAGAGAGCTTTCCTCTTCGAACGCGATCCAGTCCTGGCTACGCAGAAGCTCTACGGACCCAACCCTTTTCCGGAAGCGGTTGAGATCGCCCGCTATATTGACGACCATAGCTCCGCCAGCGATCGAATCGCGGTATTCGGATCGGAGCCGGAAATTTACTTCTATGCGAAGCGGCACTCCGCGACTGGATTCATCTACGTTTACGGCCTAATGGAGGAACAGAAATATGCCTTCGAGATGCAGAGGCAGATGGTTGACGAGATCGAGTCGTCACGCCCGCAATTCGTGGTAGCTGTCAATACGCGTGTTTCGTGGTTGGCGCAGGAGGGCTCACCGCAGGCCTTGGCCTTCACTGCCTGGGCCGACAATTACTTGGGAAGCCACTATCAATTGGTCGGAGTCGCGGATCGGGTCGGCGACCACACCGAGTACCGCTGGGGCGAGGCAGCAAAATCCTATCAGCCGCGCTCCCGGAACGTAGTGGGAGTCTTCAAAAGGAGGGGATGATTTCACGGATGGCCTTCATCGTGGGCTCCGTATACCTCCGTGTCCTCTGTGGTTTGCGCCTTTTGCCGACACTTAGAAAACCCGAGAGCTGAGAAAACCTGGGCGGGCATATCCGCCACTCCATGCTAATACTGCACGATCGCGTTGAAGGATTTCGGATCAAGTGAAGCTCCGCCGACCAACGCTCCATCGATACCCTCGGTGGTCATCAGGGCGTGGGCGTTGTCGGGCTTGACCGAGCCGCCGTAGAGGATGCGGAGCTTGTCAGCGAACTCCTCGCCGAACGATTGCGCGGCTTCGCTGCGGATGATGTCATGGGCATCGGCGGCGATCTCAGGCGTTGCGGTCTTGCCGGTACCAATCGCCCAGACGGGCTCGTAGGCGACGACGAGCGTCGCGGCTTTCTTGGCGGAAACCTTGTTGAAGGCGCGCAGGCATTGGCGGCGGAGAACATCGTCGGTGAGGCCGGCTTCGCGCTCTTCGAGGACTTCGCCCACACAGACGATAGGGACGAGTCCGGCCTCGAGGGCGGACTTGAGCTTGAGATTGACCGTGTCATCAGTCTCGCCGAAGTATTGTCGGCGCTCGGAGTGTCCGATGATGACGTGGGTGACTCCGACGGCGACCAGCATGCTGGCGCAGATTTCTCCCGTGAAAGCGCCTTCGCTTTGCCAGTTCATGTTTTGCGCGCCGACGGCGACGTTTGAGCCGCGCGTTTCATGGACGGCAACGTCGATCGCGAGATAGGTGGGGCAGACAACGATTCCGTCGCGGTCGTGGTCTTTAACCAGCGGCAGGAAATCGCGGAAGAAGTCGCGAGCCTGATCGGGAGTTTTGTACATCTTCCAATTGGCAGCAATCAGCTTTTTTCTCATGAAGACCTTTCTCACAATGACGAATCAAACTATCAATCAAGACTATCGAAGATAGCGGAATTTGCGGGTAGATCGCGAGAAATCTTTTCGGCGGCGTGGACGTAAACCTTGCAGTCGGGTGCGCTGAAGAGCACGAAGCGGACACTCTTAAGATGGGTCGCGAGCGGGAGATGTTCGATGACCGCTCGCACAGCAACTTCGGCTGCCTCCTGAATGGGATAGCCGTAGGCTCCAGTGGAAATGGAAGGGAAAGCCAGCGAGCGGATGCCGTGATCGTCGGCGATGCGGATCGACTCGCGATAGCAACTGGCAAGCGTCTCGGCCTCGCGTTGCTTGCCTCCGCGATAGATTGGGCCGACGGTGTGGACGACGTATTTGGCGGGCAGACGGCCTCCTGTGGTGATGACTGCCTTGCCGGCTGGCAGCGAGCCGATCTTGCCTACGATGCGCCGGCACTCTTCGAGGATGGATGGTCCTCCCGCGCGATGAATCGCGCCATCGACGCCGCCTCCGCCTAGGAGCGACGAGTTGGCCGCGTTGGCGATGGCTTCGGTGGCTTCCTTGGTGATGTCGGCGGGACCGGCAAGTTCGAGGGTTTTGCCGGTGGTGAATATTAGCTTTGCTGCGAATTCAGACATAGGGGCTAAGAGTGGATCTGGCTGCCATGTATCTCCGGCGCGCGCGACACCCGCCGCGACAGCCGCTGGCCCTACAATCCGCCAGCGGCGGCTTAACTATTTGTCGATTTTCTTGGCGGTGAATTCCACATAGGTTACGAACTGCTCCGGTTTTCCCGGCGGCGCGATCTCGAACTTTTCGGTCACCGAACCCGCCCCAACTTTGGTGTGGTCATACGTGCCCGAGTGCCGGAGGGCGCCGCATCGCTCAAGAACTGAATTGAGTCACCGCCCGGGGCAACCGCAACGGCATACCGGATGACATGGTTTTCGTTGTCAAAGAAGATGGCACGCGGGGAGCTGTCCGCAGGATCGTGATACACATACAGGAGATCGTCATGCGAGAAAGCGGCCCGGTCCTTGCTTGCCGCATAATCAAGATGGACTTTGCGAAGCAGTACCGTACCGTTCATCTCGGGTTCGAAGCTGGAGGATCCCTTGGCTTGACCGGGCTGGCCTCCTCCGGACCATGTCCACTGACCAAGGAGAAAATCGAAATCTTTCCATTGGTTGGATCGAGGTTGTTGGGCATGCGCCGCCGAGAACGCGAGCAGCAGAACCGTTAGGAAACTCGTCCTCCAGTTCATTTTGGCACCTCCAGAATCCGAATGGCGCTCGTGGCGCGAGCCTAGGCCCTACACTCTAAAATTCAATCCTGGAACCGAGAGCGTGAAGCTCAAGCCCAAAGCCTATTTTTTATCCGTCAACGCTTCCACACCCGGAAGTTTTTTGCCTTCCAAAAATTCCAGCGACGCTCCGCCGCCCGTCGAGATGTGAGTAATTTTGTCGGCCACGCCGGCGGCTTTGACGGCGGCCACCGAATCTCCTCCTCCTACGATCGTCGTTGCTCCGGCATTGTCGGCGACGGCGTTCGCGATCTTGTTCGTGCCCTTCGCAAACGGCGGCATTTCGAAAACTCCCATCGGACCGTTCCAGACGATGGTGCGCGCCCGCGCAATCTCGTCCGAGAAGGTTTCGATGGTCTCCGGGCCGATGTCAAGAGCCATCATGTTGTCGGGAATCGGCTGGCTGGGCCCAACGATTTTTGTCAGCGCGCTGGCATCGACGCGGTCGGCGATCACATGGTCCGACGGCAGCAGAAATTTGACTTTGTGCGCCTTGGCCTGCTGCAGAAGATCTTTGGCCAGGACAAGTTTGTCCTCTTCCACGAGCGATTTGCCGACCGCTTGTCCCTGCGCCTTCAGGAAGGTGTAGGCCATGCCGCCGCCAATAATGAGCACGTCGACTTTGTTGAGCAGGTTCTGGATGACTCCGATTTTGTCGCTGACTTTGGCGCCGCCCAGAATGGCAACAAACGGCCGCTCGGGATTCTGCAGGGCGCGCCCGAGATATTGCAACTCCTTCTCCATGAGAAGCCCGGCAGCCGATTTCTGAAGATGTTTGGTGATGCCCACCGTGGAAGCATGGGCGCGGTGCGCCGTGCCGAATGCGTCATTGACGTAGTACTCGGCGAGCTTGGCAAGCTGTTTGGAGAAACCTTCGTCATTCGCCTCTTCTTCCGCGTGGAAGCGCAGGTTCTCGAGCAGCAGCGCTTGTCCCTTTTCCAGTTTGAGAGCGACTTCCTCGGCTTCCGGGCCAA
This sequence comes from uncultured Acidobacteriaceae bacterium, assembly GCA_963709055.1. Classification (GTDB taxonomy): domain Bacteria; phylum Acidobacteriota; class Terriglobia; order Terriglobales; family Acidobacteriaceae; genus Acidiflorens. The sequence goes on along the minus strand of CAVPUZ010000007.1, from coordinate 353,330 downwards.
CACACTCGGGGCAGAATCCGACATTTTCACCGCGCGAGAGTTCGCGATCCAGCAGCATGCGCAGGCGCTCGGCCACCGGCTTCAGGCTCATCTTTGGATTGGGTTTGCCCTTGGGGCGTCCGAGATGCGAAGCGAGGATGAGGCGCGCGCCATGGCGCAGAGCGTACTCGATCGAAGGCAGCGTCTCGCGGATGCGCGTGTCGTCCATGACGCGGCCGTTGTCGAGCGGGACGTTGAAGTCGACCCGCATGAAGATGCGGTGATCGTTGAGGGGCAGATCGCGAATAGAAAGTTTTGGCATGAATGCATCCTTATGTCACTGCGCGCTATTGGAAGATCGCGGGAACCCGTCGTTCGTTGTTCGTCGTTAGTCGTTCGCCACCAGCCTGTGTTGTCCAGTGGATTTGCGAACGACGAACAGCGAACGACGAGCGGCGGGCGAGGGCGCCCGCCCCACACTCACAACCCTTTCCCGGCCATGTACCTGATCAGATCGCGCACGCGGCAGGAGTATCCCCATTCGTTGTCGTACCAGGAGATTACCTTGACCAGGTTGCCGCCGACCACCAGCGTCATCTTCGCGTCAACAATCGAGGAGCGCGCATCGCCTTTGAAGTCACAGGAGACCAGTTCCTCTTCCTCATATCCCAGATAACCCTTCAACGGGCCAGACTCGGAAGCCTGCTTGAGGGCGGCGTTGACCTCTTCCTTGCTGGTCTTCTTTTCCACCAGGGCAACCAGGTCGACGACCGAGACGTTCGGCGTGGGCACGCGCATGGAGAAGCCGTCGATTTTGCCGGCGAGTTCGGGCATCACCAGCTTAAGAGCCTTGGCGGCGCCGGTCGTGGTCGGAATCATGTTGAGCGCGGCGGCGCGGGCGCGGCGCAGATCTTTGTGCGGAAAGTCCAGAATGACCTGGTCGTTGGTGTAGGAGTGGATGGTCGTCATCGTGCCGCTGATGATCTTGAAATGATCCTGAATCACCTTGGCCACCGGAGCCAGGCAATTGGTGGTGCAGGAAGCGTTCGAGACAATGTGATGCTTGGCAGGATCATATTTGTCTTCGTTCACGCCGAGGACGACCGTGAAATCCTCATTTTTGGCGGGCGCGGAGATGATGACCTTCTTCACGCTGCCGCGAAGATGCTTCTTCGCGTCGTTGGCGTCCGTAAAACGGCCGGTGGATTCGATGACGACCTGCGCACCCACGGACTCCCATGGCAGGGCAGCAGGATCTTTCTCTTTGAAAACCTTGATCGTCTTTCCGTCGATTGAAATGCTGTCGGCGCCGGCCGTAATCGTGTTGGGCAAGTTGCCGAGAATGGAATCGTACTTAAGAAGATGAGCAAGTGTTTTGGGATCGGTGAGGTCGTTGACGGCGACGAATTCGAGGTTCTTGTCGGCGAGCGCCGTGCGAAGAACATTGCGTCCGATGCGTCCGAAACCATTAATGCCAACTTTCACAGCCATGGAGCCTCCGTAGGAATAAAGTTTGAATGCCGAGTCAGAAGAAAACAGGGGCCTAAGGACAACCTTTGATGGTAACAAAGCGGAGCAGAATGCGTAAATGAGAGGGCGGGAACGAAGGACTCAGACTGAATTCGTTTTGCGAGAGCGGGTTCACAGTTTCCTGAAAAAGTGTTTTCTCCGGTCAAGATTCCCCCAGCGGCTGGAAGCCGCTGTTGATTGGGCGCCATTCACGGCACGAGTGGAACTCGTGCCCTTCCCGTTGGTGCCGAATTCCAGAGTTTTTCAGCAAACGCTTCAGCCGCGCCGCAACTTGCGTTTAGATCATGAAGACGCAGGCGTGATCTCCACATAGGTATCGGTGTTCCGCCACAAGAACGGTATGCGGGCCAGCCAATATTTTGCTTTGATGGCGCGGCGGACGCGCGCCGCATCTTCGAGCGGCAAGATTCGCGCCGTGGCGGAAAATTCTGGTCCGGTAATCTTTCCGCGAATCGTGCAGGGAGCGATTTTAACCTGCGCGTTATTGCGCAGGCGCTTGACCTTGCCCAACTTGCTGTTGGTCATGAAGTACAGCTTGTCGCCCTCTTCAGCAAACCAGATGGGCGTATAAACGGCGACTCCGGTTTTGCGGAAGGTGGCGAGCGAGAGGTAGCGCTGTCCGTGTATCTCGGCTGGGATCGGCATCCTCCTTATTTTAATCACCCCGCACAGTGAGTGTGACAAGATTCACCGACAGATTTTATTTTCCCGCGCACTATGCGGGTCGTATCGAGGCACGCGCGGGGTTCCCGCGATTTCCAACCAATCAATGCAGACAGGACGCGAAATATCTCAGCCGAAAATGTGAAGCGGTTGGTCGAAATGGCGCGCACGGTGTCTTACAATTACGCTTGATCAAGCGGTGGGGGACATGGAGAAGGAGAATCGCTGGCAGCAATGGGAAGGTCGCACCATCGACGGGAGATTTCTGTTAGGGAATTATCTGGGCGGCTCCGATAAAGCTGCCGTATTTCGAGCGAGCGTCGTCGAGGGCCGTGGTGGTGATCACCGGCTTCGAATCGAGGAAGAACCCACTGACTTGGCGATCAAACTGGCGGACGTCGCGGACGCTGAGAACCAACTGCGCCAGTGGAAAGCCGCGAGTGAACTGAGGCATCCGAATCTGATACGTATTTTCGCGGTGGGGCGTGCTGCGGGGGATGACCGGAACGGCCCTCGGGAGCTGGTGTACGCGGTCGAGGAACTTGCGGAAGAGAACCTGGCGCAGATTCTTCCAGAGCGGGCATTCACGCCCGACGAAGTACGCGGAATGCTCGGCCCTGTGCTGGCGGCGCTCGAGTTCGTGCACGGCAAGGGCTTTGTGCATGGGCGAATCCGGCCGTCGAATATTCTGGCGGCTGGGGATCAGGTGAAATTGTCGAGCGACAGTTTGCGGAAGGCTGGCGAAATTCCGCAAAGTGTGAGTCCGCTGTACGATGCGCCGAAAATCCTGACGGCGGGACTTTCGCCAGCGAGCGACGTGTGGTCGCTGGGAATCACGCTGCTCGAGGTGCTCACGCAACGCGTGCCGGTGTGGGATCCAGCGCGCATGATCGGGCCGGCTGTGGCCGAAGACGTCCCCGAGCCATTTCGCGGCATTGCGCAGTGCTGTCTGCAAGTAGATCTGGCGAAGCGCTGCGGAGTGCGGGAGATTGCCAATCGACTGGAAGGCCAGCCCGCAGGAAAGCCCGCGCCGGAAGCAGCGCTGCCAGTTCGGCCAATCGAGGCGGCTCGAAAGAAAACGGCGAAGGGACCGTATTTGCTGGTGCTGGTGGCGGCCATCGTGGTGGCCATTTTTCTGATTGTGCGGCCGCGGCCATCGAGTGCGCCATCCGAGGGTCAGACTTCGTCACCTCCGCCGCAAACAACTTCATCGCTGCCGACAGGCCAGACTACTCCCGCCGAGCAATCAACGGCTCAGCCGCCCGCGAGTGGCGCGCAGCAGCCAGCGGCACAAACTGGCGCCGCAGAGCGACGCCTCCGGCACGGGAAGAGACGAAACAGCCCAGTTCAAATGGGCGGGTCATCGGCGGAGCCGCGTGGCGAGCAGAAGAATGCTGCGACTGACGAGATTGTCGAGCGGGCAATGCCGCAGGTGTCTCCGGGTGCGCAGAGGACCATCCATGGCAAGATCAAGGTGCGGGTGAGGGTGCAGGTCGATGCTGCTGGCAACGTGACCGACGCGCGACTGAAACAAGCAGGTTCGAGCAGGTATTTCGCGCGCGCCGCGCTGGAAGCGGCCAGGCGCTGGAAGTTCGCCCCCGCGGCCGGTGGAAACCGGCGCGACTGGATACTGCTTTTTGCTTTCACTCGCGCAGGCACCGAGATGTCAGCAACCCGCGCGCATTGATCGTGTTCATAGTAAGCCTGTCGCTTGCAGTAAGAGCAGGACTCCGATTAGGGCGAGGCCGAAGTAAAGGTATTTGTAAAAAGCATTTCCGTGAAGGCGATGGTTGATCGCCCTGCCCAGGAATATGCCAACCAGCGCGACCGGTAGCGACAACAGGTAATAGTGGGTTACGGCGTGAGTCCAGAGTCCGGCGACCCAATAACCAGCCATGCCGATGATGCTGGCGGGCAGAAAATATCCTTGCAGGGTGGCGCGGAAGTGCGGTGCTGACCATCTCCGCATTGCTCCATAGATAACCAGCGGCGGGCCATTCATTCCGTAGGCTCCACCCAGCACTCCGGCGAAGAACCCGGAGACAAATAGCCATCCGCGGTGATCCTGTTGCAACTCCAGCGGCGCACGTCCGGTGGCCTTGTGGCCGAATAATGAGTAGAGGGCGAACAGCAGAATGATCACCGCGAGCGTCGCTTTGACGGCGCGCTGGTGACTGCTTGTCAGCAGCAGCAGTCCGAGCGGAATCCCAAACAGGCTCGCCAGCAACAGCCAGCCCGCGCTCTGGATGTGAATCTTCTTCCAGTCCTGCGCTACCACGATGGCGGCGACTGTGATCGAAACAAGGACCGCGAGCGGCGCTGCGACGGCGAGCGGAATACAGAAGGCGAGCAGCGGAACGGCGACCAGAGCTTCGCCAAATCCAAAGGCGGATCGAATGAGCGTGGCGATGAAGATGATGGATAAAACGTAGAGGGAAGTGACGTTCATTGCGGGGTAATTTTTTGGGCTTTTCGAGTCTAAACGGTTGCTCACGCTTGTGACAGGGGCAGCAAAATGGACGGACCTTAATTCGCGGATGGGAGAAGGCGAACGTCATTCAGTTTGGGCGGTGAAGTTTACTACTTTGTTATCCCTCCCCCCTGAAGCAGTCTTTGAAAACAAAGGGGTTAGTACGCAATTCTTCCTTAGTCTTTGAGGAATAAGGACTTACTAGTAAAGTCTGTATAATCATGTACTTACCGATGTTCCGGCGGAATTTTAGGATCATTTTGACCTCGTTTTTCTAGGTATGTTATTGAAGAATAAATACTTTAGAGGAATTCTATCATGGGATTTTGCCCGATTCAATGGCCCTGCGGCGTCGCTGATTTCATTAATTCCACGAACATCTTGTTGAATCTTGCCAGGTCTAAATCCATCTGAATTTCGACCTTGCGCGCGTTCAGGTTTGGGTTGTCTTTGTCGGTCCACGTCAGCGTGTTTCCGTAGGCTGCGCCGTGGTCGATGTCCACGCTCATGTAGCGCGTCTCTTTTCTGGTGATCAGGGTCGGATCGATCCAGGCGGCGGCTGCAAGTTCATCCCACATGTAGGAGCCTCCCTGGTCGGCCATAAAATACTTCACCACGTATTGGGCGGCGGGACTTTTACTCTCTCCGATTTCGGCAATCATTTCGTGAGTGATTCTGGTTTTGACGGAGATATCGACCGGGGTGCAGACGATTTTCTTCCAGGGCGCTTCGAGCACGCTTTTGGCGGCCTCCGGGTCGAACCAGAAATTAAATTCATGGCGCGGACTGCTGGTGAACTCCGGATCGTCGGTCTGCGGGCTCAGGCTTCCGCCCATAAAGACCAAGCCCTCGGCGAGTTCGGCAAAATGGGGATCGATGGCGTTGGCGAGCGCGAGGTTCGTCATCGGGCCGCCCTCGTAGATGGTCACTTCATGGGGGTACTTGTGCACCATGCGGATCAGAAAGTGGGCGGCGTCCTCGTCGGCGGGCTTGGTGGTGGGTTGTCCCTCAGTGAGCTTCGGAATTACGTCATGTTCGTGCCACCAGCGATCATCCCAGGCGCCGGCGAAAGCGACCTTGCCATATCTCGCCTGCCACAATAGCGCTTCGTTGCGGCGATGGACTAGGGGAAATACGGCTCCGGGAACGACCGGGATATCGGTGCGTCCAATCAGTTCGAGGAGGCGTAGAGTGTGCGCGACCTCTTCGTCGCGCCACTGGTTTCCGCTGACGACGGTGATGCCGAGGACTTCCACCTGAGGAGACTGGATCAAAGTCAAAAGCGTTTGCATGTTGCTGCCGCCGGGGCCGGAGCAATCCTGATTGATGATGACTTTGCGGCGGGGCTGGGCGAAGGCTGTGGCGGTGGCAATCAGGGAAAAGAAAAGTAACAGTTGGAGTCTTGCAGTTGTCATCACAGGTTTCCCGCTAGAGCCGAGAGCCACTAATTTGGGCGGCATTATTTAGTTGGCCTGTCGAAAGCATCCTTTGGAATGTTCGGGTTGATCTTTTCAATCGTCAACTCCGCGATGCCGTAAAAGATTGATCCGGCATTGCCACCCAGATGGCCAAGGCGACGGTCCAACGCATCGGAAAACTCATGGGGCAATTGTTCGTGCACCGCCGATTTCGCGGGTAGATTCAGGCTTCCGAATTGTTTATAGTCGCCACATACGCATCCATTGATGAATCGTGCCAGCACCCAAAAGGTTGTCATTGAACTCCTCGCTGGTTGCTAAGAGCTTTCCCGATTCGGCGTCGATGCCCCAATTCGTCTTTGCTCCATCTGCATCGATTTGGACGATGGTTGCTTCGATTGTTCCGATCTTTCCTTTGCCAACCAGTTTGAATACATACTTGGGATCATCCACATGCTGGGCGATGTTAATAATGTCTCGCTTCAGGTCGTCCAACATTCCGCTTCTTGCCGAGGAAAGATCGAATACCTTGCCGTGAGTGACTCCGAAGGCTCCGGTCGGACCTAGTGTCTTGGTCACGCCGACGTTTATCAGTTCAAATTTCACGTTGCCTGGGAACTGGATATTACGCACCGTGTCTGCGCTGATAACGAGTTGACCGGACTGAGATAGATAATATTGTTCTGAAAGTCGTTCCCGCACAGACTTCACGGTGGAGAGATTCTCCTCGCCTCCAAAGACTTCTACAACGTGCTTCATCAGTCGGCGCCCGGCATCGTCGGCCGACTGTGTAACCTGGGAGTACTCAATAGTCGGACAAATGAGAATTGCAACGACACTGACTCTGAGGACAAATCCTCGTAGGCTCATTCTTTCTCCGCTAGCCCGCCGATTCCGGATGAACTCCGAGATGTGCCGCGAATAGCGTCTCTTACTGGAGATGGGGTAGCCCATCATGGGGCGCATGATCTGCACTTTATCACGAGTTTCTGCCATTGGCACCGCCCAACATCCCCACTCTAAATTTCGCAAAGGGCGCGAAATTTAGAATGGGGCACCCTCGGTTGGATGATGCAGTTGAAACCGGAACTTTTCTAAAGGTGAACCACCCACCCTCGGCCTGTGATGTGTGGACATCCCCACTCAAGCCAAAAGATGGCTTGAATGGGGCACCTTCCGGCGATTAAGAGAGGGCGCGCAAAGTTTTCCGGAGGCGATTCGGATCGTCATCGTGAAGCAGAGCTTCAACTTCCGCTTGCGTGCTCTGCCAGACTGGAACTGCGCGGACAAGCAGGCTTCGGCCTTTTGCGGTCAGGATCAGCAAGCGGCTGCGGCGGTCTCTCGGGTCGGTTGTGACCTTGATCAGACGGCGGCGCTGCAATGGCTTGAGAATGGCTGTGAGGGTGGTTCGATCCATGGCGAGCAGCGACGCCACGGCCGTCATGCCTGGGGGCTCGGGGCGGTTCAGGGACATTAGCAGCGAGAATTGGCCATTGGTGAGGCCGAGTGGGCGGAGCGCGTCATCGAAGCGGCGTGCCAGCGCCCTGGCCGCCCGCTGGATATGAAGACAGAGGCAGGAGTCGCGGACCAGGAGCGTAGTTTCAAAAGGAGGATTCGGAGCCATTGACACAGGTAGATTATATTGATATCAACGTATCTTGCGAATGACTTTGGGGAAGCTCTGACTAAGTGTCGACGAAAAGCGTAACCACAGAGGACACAGAGGACACAGAGGGCACAGAGGAGCACAGAGGGGCACAGAGATCGGTCTTAACGAGAGCTTTCTCAGGGGAAATCGATGAGCAGGAGAAATCCATGAAACGGAAGATTCTCAGGACGACCACAGTAATGAACCTGGGTTTGGTCATGAGCTTCGTCTTGGTCATCATGCTGGGCGCAGCAGGACAAACGCAGGATGCCAAATCTCCGTATCCCAACATGGCCCCTCTGGAGCAATACCTGATTGCGGATCGCGATGCCGAGATCGCGCTGGCGCGGAGCGCTGCTCCGAAATCCCTCTCGGACGACGCCGAGGTTTTGGTGCTGGGACGGCATGGCTACGAAACCGCGGCCAAAGGCAAGAATGGTTTCGTCTGCCTGGTTGAACGCTCGTGGGCCGCGCCCATCGACAATCCTAACTTTTGGAATCCCAAGCTGCGTGGTCCCATCTGCCTCAACGCGCCCGCCGCACGGTCTTACCTTCCACTCAGCATTAAAAAGACCGAGTTGATATTAGCCGGACAATCCAAGGCGCAGATGTTCGAGAGTATCAAAGCTGCTCTCGACAGGAAGGAATTGCCGACGCAGGAACCGGGCGCGATGAGCTACATGCTGTCCAAGGAGCAGTACCTGGACGATAAGGCCGGGCATTGGCATCCTCACCTGATGTTTTTTGTTCCGCAAACCGACGCTCAAGCCTGGGGCGCAGATGTGAAGGGCTCCCCGGTTCTATCGAGTGAGGATGCTGAGGACCGGCTGACGGTATTTATGATTCCGGTCGGCAAGTGGTCGGACGGTACGGCTGATTCTCCGCATGAACACTGAAGTGAATCTTCTGCGTGTGATGCGCACGCGGAGCAGATTGTCGGACGTCGATGATTCCAATAAATCGGATGGGGAGGGGTACCACTGCGAGTGTAGCGGGCCGGAAATAGTGATCGTTAAATGGTGCGCCTCGATGCGCTTGGCCCGAGGTGTCGGGCGAGGAGGTCAAGGGATTTAACCACAGAGGGCACAGAGGATCACGGGGGAAACCGGCGACTTATAAATGTCGGTTTGTTGGGACGGAACTAGCGCCTGGTATCCATCTGGCGCCGCGCCTCTTCGCAGGCTTGGACGGGGTCGCGTCCCGTGACTTGCTTGTACCAGGCGGGATGGAAGGTCCAGGCCCAGGCTTCGCTGACCGCGCCGCGGATCATTGCCTGGAAGGTGCCCGGCTCGCCGAAGGTGCTCTGGTAGATGTGGATGAAGATTCCGCCGAGCATGATGAGGGCGGAGATGTCGTGGAGGACATAGCTGACGGCGACGGCGGTTCCGCCGAAGTATGTCTGCGCCGGCCCACATGATGATGCCGGTGATCAGGTAGACGACGCAGCCGGCGACGATCTCCCAGAACATAACCTTCTGCCCGGCGTTGAAGAAGCCGGTTTCGGGCGGGTCCATTTTTGTCTCGTTGCTGACGATTTTGTGTACGTTGCGCATCCAGTTCGTGTCGCCGGGGGCCCAAAGCATGAGCCGGAGCCAGTTGAGCGCTTGCAGGGAGAAGAGGACGACGAAGGCTACGCCGAAGTAGGGATGCATGATGCGGCTGAGTTGTCCGCCGCCGAAAATCGGTGTGAACCAGCGGAAGAGCCAGGGAAGATAAATGCCGAACCCGGTGAAGAGGGCGAGGAAGAAGAAGAGGGCTATTGACCAGTGGAGGATGCGGTCGTAGACGGGATGGCGGAGGAGTTCTCCGAGATAGACGGTGGTGCGGCCCATCGACTCGACCTTACGGCGAGCCTCGTGATCGAAACGGTCGATTGCGTTAGTGGACATGGGCGGCTCCTTCTTGCGGACGCTGTACGAGGTGCACCGTTTTCGCGGACAGGAATGCCCGCGCCGCAGCTCTGTCGGGCGCTGCTCGCGGGCGGGGGCGCCCGCGCCACACGTGCTATGCGTCGGTGAGCTAGACATGGTCGACTCGCTTTTCTGGCGGTTCCGGTTGGACCACACGCGGGCCGGCGGTTACGTAATGAGCGAGCACGCCCAGGAAGCCGAAGAGGGCGAAGGTTCCGAGCACGGGCTTGAAGAGCCACTTCCAGACCGTGTAGCTCCACGGAATCGTCGGATTTTTCGGCAGGCCGCCGTAGCGCTCGGGATCGGTGGCGTCGTGCAGCACGTAGATGACGTGCGTGCCGCCGACGGACGAGGGATCGTAGACGCCGGCGTTCTGCCAGCCAAAATTGTCCTTGAGTTGTTGGGCGCGCTGGTTGGCGATGAAGCTCATGTCTTCTTTGCTGCCGAACTTGAGGCAGCCCGTGGGACAAGCCTTGATGCACGCGGGTTCCAGGCCCTGGCCGACGCGATCGGAGCAGAGCGTGCACTTGTAAACTTTCTTCGTCATCGGGTTGAAGCGCGGAATGTCGAAGGGACAGCCCGAGACGCAGTATTCGCAGCCGATGCAATTTTCCTGGTTGAAGTCGACGATGCCATTGGCGTATTTGACGATCGCGCCATCGGCGGGACAGGCGGCGAGGCAGCCGGGATCGGAGCAGTGCATGCACTGATCCTTGCGCATCAGCCACTGGATGGTGCCATCGGGATTCTGGTGCTCATTGAACTTGATGAGGTTCCAGAAATTCCAGTTCGTCTTCGGCATCGTCTGGTAGGTGTTGTCGAAGGTGGTGGGCTGGAATGGCAAATCGTTCCACTCCATGCACGCGACTTCGCACGCCTTGCAGCCGATGCAGGTGGTGGTGTCGATGAGCTTGCAGACCTCGAGATCGCGCTGCATGCCAAGGCCCGGAGCGGGGCCGCTATGGCCCGAAATCTGGTCAGCCTGGAGTGTCTTACGGTCTGCCATGTGTTTCTTGTCCTATATTTGTTTTACGGTACAACTGTTTGTCGCCGTTTAAAGGCTTCGAGCCGCGAGCTTCGAGTTACGAGCAAACAGCGAACGACTAATAGCGAACGACGAGTGGCGACTCAAACTTTTTCGAGCTTCACCAAAAACCCTTTGAACTCGGGTGTGAAAGCATTCGGATCGATAATGGTCGGCGTCAGCTGATTGGCGAGCGTCTTGGCGGTTTTGCCTTCATCCTCGGCGATGCCGCGGAATCCCCAGTGAATCGGGATACCGATCTGGAAGGTCTCCTTGCCATCGATCTTCATGGGGCGAATGCGGCGCGTGACCATCGCCTTCGCGATATAGTCGGCGCGCGCGCTCGTCACTTTTATTTTTTCGCCGCCTTTAATGCCCATTCTCTCGGCCAGTTCGAAGGGAACCTCGACGAACGGCTCGGGCACAAGCTCTACGTTCATGGGATTGTTCTTGGTCCAGTAGTGATAGTGCTCGGTGAGCCGGTAAGTGGTGCAGATGATGTTGTAGCCCTGCTCGACTGTTCCGTACTTGTCCAGCGGCGTCTTGTATTTTTTGACGACCGGGTTGTGGGACTGATTGGGATGCAGGATGTTGGCGATCGGGCTTTCGATCGGCTCGTAGAATTCGGGGAACGGTCCATCGTTCATCGGGCCGAGGGGAACGAAAATGCGCCCGACGCCCTCCGGGTTCATGATGAATGGACCCATGTGATCTTTGGGCGCGGAGTCGGGCTTGAAGTCGGGGACGTCGTTGCCGACCCAGGTTTGCTTGGCCTCGTCCCACCATACCTGGCGGCGCGAAGGATCCCAGGGCTTGCCTTCGAGATCGCACGAGGCGCGGTTATAGAGGACGCGGCGATTGGCGGGCCATGACCATCCCCAATTGGGATAGATGCCAAGACCGGAAGGATCCTCGGTGCCGCGCCGCTGCATCATGGCGCCGGCTTCGGTCCACGAGCCGCAATAGAGCCAGTTGCCGCTCAGGGTCGTGCCATCGTCTTTCAACCATGCGAAGCCGGGCAGTTGCTGGCCGGCTTTGATGGTGACATTGGTCTTCGGATCGGTGATGTCCGCGAGCGCCTTGCCGTTGATCTCCTTCGCGACCTCAGCGAGCGACGGGTTGTAGGGCGTCGTGTAGGCCCACGAAGCGTTGAGAATCGGGTCGGGGAACTTGCCGCCTTCCTTCTTATAGAGCTCACGTACTTTCAGGAAGATGGTGGCCAGAATTTCCTGGTCGAGACGGGCTTGTCCGGGCGGTGGCAGCGCGACGTTCTTCCATTGCAGCCAGCGGGCGGAGTTGACGAATGTGCCGTCTTTTTCGGCGAAACCTGCGCCGGGCAAGCGGTAGACCGTGGTGTTGATTTTTTTCTGCTCGTCGGCGGTGATGCCGGGAGCGCGCCAGAATTCGCTGGTTTCGTCGGGATAGATTTCGCAAACCACTAGCCAGTCGGCCTTTTTCAGGGCATCGATGTTCTTGTTGGAATCGGGGCCGATCATGACGCCGTTCATGCCGAAGGCGAAGAGGCCTTTGACCGTGCCCTCGTACATGTTGTTCCAGATGTTAACCCAGGAATAGTTGCGGTCGATCTTGGGCAGGTAATGGAAGGCGAAATCGTTCTCTTTAGTGGCGGCCGCGCCGTACATCGCTTTCAGGAACGAGACCATGAACTTCGGCGTGTTCGACCAGTAATTGAACGATTCCCACGGATCGGGCTTAGCGGAAGTCGGGGTCGTGCGTTTGAGGAAGGTGGCCAGGTCGGCGTCGCTGGGGCTGGGCATCTTCAGGTAGCCGGGCAAAATGTCAAAGATGCCTGCCATGTCGGTTGCGCCCTGAATGTTGGAGTGGCCGCGCAGCGCGTTGACTCCACCGCCGGCGCGGCCAACATTGCCCAGGATCAACTGCAGCATGGCGGCGGTGCGGATGATCTGGGTGCCAAAGCTGTGCTGGGTCCAGCCGACGGCGTAAATAATGGTGGAGACTTTCTTCATGTCGCCGTCTTTGCGGACGGACGTATAGAGGTCGGCGGCTTTGAGGAATTGATCTTTTGGAATGCCGGTGATGCGCTCGACGATCTCGGGCGTATAGCGCGAATATTGCTGCTTCAGGAGTTGAAAGACGCAGCGCGGATGCTGGAGAGATAGATCGTAGGCAACTTTGGGAGGCAGAGTGGCGGGCGCGGCGGTGGCACCACCGGCCTTAGCTCCCATGGGACTGGCTGCCTGATAGCCATGGCCTTCGCTGCTTCCGGCGCTGGGCGCGGCGTGGGCTTGCGGATTCTGACTCGGAGGCGTCGCAGCAACCGGCTTGCCCTCCAGGTTGCCGCCTTCCTCATAATTCCAGCTCGACTTGTCATAGGTTCCTTTGGCGGCGTCGAAGCCGGAGTAGAGTCCATCTTCGGGAAGCTTGAAGCCGTCTTTGATAATGAAGGCGGCGTTGGTGTAATTGACGAGATAGTCTTTCGCGATACGGTTATTTTCGATCGCGTAGCGAATCACGCCGCCGAGGAATGCGATATCGGCGCCGGCACGGATCTGTACGTACATGTCGGCGTTGGCGGCGGTGCGGGTGAGGCGAGGATCGACGACGATGGTTTTGGCGTTGCGGTGAATCTTGGCTTCCACCGCCCATTTGAAGCCACAGGGATGGTTTTCGGCTGGATTGCCGCCCATGATCAACATCATGTCGGTATTCTTGATGTCGATCCAGCCGTTCGTCATTGCGCCGCGTCCGAAAGTGGGCCCCAAACTGGAGACCGTTGGGCCGTGTCAAACGCGGGCCTGGTTTTCCAGGTAGCAGACCCCCAGGCTGCGCATACTTTTGACGGCGAGATAATTGAATTCGTTGGTGTCGGTGCAGCCGCCGGTAAAGGCGATGCCTTCGCAGCGGTTGACGGTCTTTCCATTGGCGTCGGTTTCGAGGAAAGTGTCGTCGCGGGTCTTCTTCACCTTCTGAGCGATTTCGGTGTAGGCCTGATCCCACGAGATGTCTTCCCAGTCGGTGGCTCCGGGACGGCGAACCTGCGGCTTGAGGATGCGACGCTCGTTCAGAATGTCTTGCTCGAGCGACGACCCCTTGGGACAGAGCGTGCCGCGATTGATAGGGTGATCGGGATCGCCCTCGACGTGAACGACCTGAGGGATGGCGTTCTTGGCTTTGTCGCCGAGTGTATAGATGATGACGCCGCAGCTCACCGCACAATAAGGACAGGTGCTGCGGGTTTCGCTGGCCCGGGAAATTTTAAGGCTCTGGGTCTGGGCGTGGAGCGGAGTGAGATCGAAACCGAGCGCAGATAAACCTGCGCCCCCAAGGACGGTGCCCTTGATAAAAGTCCTGCGTGAGAACTCCACCATACGGCCTCCGTGCGGCGCTTTCGGAAAACCTGAGGTGAACTTTTACGGACGCCCGCGCGTCCACCCTAAATGATGGAGGACACTATATCCCCGTTTGATCTGCCTCGTCAATTGGAGAAATACGGTAGGGAACCGTGACGGCAACTCGGGATGGATCGCACGCTCACTGGTCGCACTGTTGTGGGGTTACCAGTCGATCCGCTCGATACCGCGAACCAGGTCGAAATGGCGGTCGCGGCTTAGAAGGCGGAGGGAATGCTGGCGGCAAAGTGCGGCAATCCAGAGGTCGTTGGATGGGATTGGAGTTCCGGCTTTTTTAAGCTCGGACCGCAGGGCGGCGTAGCGAATGGCTGTGTCTTCATCTACGTCGAGGATTCGATAATAGCGGATCGATTCTGCCAGCCATTGTTCGTAGCGCTGCCGCTCACGGGATTGTTGAATTCCGTATCGATATTCACCCAACACAATTACAGGAACGGCAATTTCAGTTGCTTTCCGCAGGACCGGCTCCAGCGCCGCATCGCCATCGGCGACGGCCGATAGCCCGTTGGTATCCAGGATCACTGTCGATCCTCAATTTCGATCTGGTCGAATTCTTCCTCAATGATCCGGTTAATTCTCGCTGTTTCGTTGTGCAGATGGTGGAGTTTGCCGAATGTCGCCATCCAGGCCTTGTTGTTTCGATTCCCTTGGGCCCGCAGTTTGTCCGCCAGGGCCTCCGAGACCAGCGCTCGAAAAGGGATTCCGCGCTCGGCGGCCACCGCTTTGGCGCGGCGAAAGATGGTATCGGGAATTTCGAGCGTAGTCTTCATGAAATCCATGGTCCCATATTTATGGGAGTTGGTCAACTGGCAAGGAAAGCGGCTGTCGACAATGTACCCCGGGTGTGCCGTTAACCGCAGTCGATTTTGAGCCGCAGTCCGATGGGTTCAGGCATTGCGTGTCCGGAGAAGGGGGCCGATAATCGCACCATGTCGAAGCACGCAGTGGCCCATAGCGAATGGCAGCGAAGGATTGAGCGGGCGGAGGAACTGGCTGCCCGGTATCCGGTAGCGGCGGAGATCCTGCGGTTCTACGCGGCGATTGCCCGGTTTCAGGAGAAATTCTCCCGGGAGTTCGAGGCTGCTCAAACGGCAAGCGAAGTCGCGGCGGACCCGAATCCGTTCGAGCTACCCCTGGAGCGCGAACTGGCGAGAAGTTTTGGAGCTTTTCTGTCGGTGGTTGAACAGAGTGGCCCGCACAGGTTGCAGGAGGCGGCGCGCGAGTTGAGCGCGCGGGATCAGGATTCGCATTTCGAATTGCTCGCGGCTTTCTGGGAGTCTGACGGAACGGCTCTGGCTCCGGGCGCGGAGGATTTTTTTGCGCGGGCGTTTTTGCAGCCGTATGCGGCAGGCATTCGGGTTCGGGCGAACTTGCAATGGCATGGACCGACGGCATTTATCTGTCCGTTCTGCAAACGGAAACCGGGGCTGGGGGTGATGCGGCCTCTGGGAGAAGGAGGACAGAGGTCGCTGATCTGCTCGTTCTGCCTGGCGGAATGGGAGTTCCGGAGGATCGTTTGCCCGGGATGCGGAGAAGAGGATCCGGTGAAGCTGCCGATCTACGCCGCGCAGGAGTTAGAGCACGTGCGGGTGGAAGCGTGCGACAGTTGCAAAACCTACATCAAGACCGTGGATCTCACGAAGAGTGGCCTGGGCGAACCGGTGGTGGATGAGATGGCATCGGTGGCACTGGATCTGTGGGCGCAGATGCGTGGATATACGAAACAGCAGCTGAACTTGTTGCAGTTGTGAGCGAGGCGCCGGCAGCTATCCGGTGTGGTGACGGGGCTTTGCCGCGTCATCGCGGGGCAGAGCCCCGCCACCACACGAGGCACCGGAACAAGTTTTGAAAACTGAGAACATAGTTTCCCCGACCATGACACCTTCGGTGCCGCCAGTCGAATCGCCGATCGAGTTGGCGGTTGTGCTGCCCACCTACAACGAGCGGGAGAATGTCCCGGTTGTTCTGGCCGCTCTGGAGCGCGCGCTCGATGGCATCGCGTGGGAGGCGATCTTTGTCGACGACGACTCGCCCGATGGTACGGCGGAGTACGTGCGGGGACTGGCCTCGACGAATCGCAGGATTCGGCTGCTCGAACGCATTGGCCGCCGTGGTCTCTCCTCCGCCTGCATTGAAGGAATGCTGACGACTTCGGCGCCCTACATCGCTGTGATGGATGCGGATATGCAGCACGATGAAAGCATCCTGCCGAAGATGTTGGAGCGGATTCGAAACGAACATCTGGACCTGGTGGTGGCCAGCCGCAATATTGGCGCTGGAAGCATGGGCGAGATTTCTCGGGGGCGCGTCTGGTTGAGCGATCTGGGGAATCGAGTGAGCCGGCTGGTGTGCCATTGCGATATTTCGGACGCGATGAGCGGATTCTTCGTCGTCGATCGATCTTTTTTTCAAGAAATTGTTCACCGTTTGACGGGATCGGGATTCAAGATCCTGGTCGACTTGCTAGCGTCTAGCCCGCGCCCGGTGCGGGTGGCGGAGGTTCCTTACCGGTTTCGAAAGCGCGAGCGGGGAGAGAGCAAGCTCGACGTCAACGTGGAACTGGAATATCTGTTCCTGCTGATCGATAAGATGGTCGGCAACTTTGTGCCGACACGGTTTGTAGTGTTCGTACTGGTCGGTTCGTTGGGCATGGTCATTCACCTGAGCTGTCTTGGCTTTCTCTACCTCACGGCGAAGGTAGATTTCGCGCTCGCGCAGGCGACCGCGACGGTGGCAGCGATGACGTTTAATTTTCTATTGAATAACGTTGTAACGTTCCGCGACCGGCGCTTGCATGGATGGCGAATTTTGACCGGGCTGCTGACGTTCTATCTGGCGTGCTCGGTGGGGGCGCTGATGAATGTGAGTTTCGCGGAATTTCTGCACCGGCAGGCGATTCCCTGGTACATCGCGGGAATCTCGGGAACGGCGATCAGTTCGGTTTGGAATTACGGAGTGAATACGATTTTGACCTGGCGGCGAAGCCGCTACTAAGCCGCCGCATCTGGCGATTTCCGATGGGGGCGGCCATCGAAATCAATCGGCGCTCCTTTGCGATGCGATTCGACGCGGGTCTTCGAACAGACGCGCGGTTACAACCCCGAAGAGGAAGCCGCCGATGTGCGCCAGGTAGGCCACTCCGCCCGTTTGCGCTTGCGCCACCGCACCGGCGCTGAAGAGCTGGGTGAGAAACCAAAAGCCGATCAGGAATGCGGCCGGGATGAACGTGACCTTTACAAACACAAAGATCAGCAGAATCGAGCGAATACGGTCGCGAGGATAGGTCACCATAAACGCTCCCATCACCGCGGCAATCGCGCCGCTCGCGCCCAGGTTGGGCACGGTGGAATGCGAGCTCGCGGTGACCTGGGCCAGTATAGCCACGACGCCGCCCACCAGGTAAAAAACAAGATACCGCCCTCGCCCCATCGCATCTTCGATCTCGGGGCCAAAGGCCCAAAAGAAGATCATGTTGCCGATGATGTGCGACCAACTGGCATGCATAAACATTGCAGTCAGAATCGTGATCCAGCGATGGCCAGAAAAAATTTGCGCGGGAATCGCCGACCACTGAGTCACGAACGTATCGCCACCCATCAGCTCGAGCACAAAAACAAAGGCATTCACCAGAATGATGAGGATGGTGACGACAGGAATTCGAGTGGGGCGCCGGGAGGCGTCCCCTAATGGGATCAGTCCTCCCATTCAGCAGTCCTCCATTCGTTGGGACAGCACTTGGGTTTCATCCACCGTTCACCCTCGCTTTGGCGTCCCCGTCGCTCTTTCCATTTGGCCCGCATACGCAGGCTTCAAAGGACATAGTTTTCCTGAACCGCCGAGTCTGGTTGACCGCTTGCCAAGGCAGATGCCAGGCAGTGGGCGCTATGCCGCCAGCGATGACGGTGGCGACATGACGTTCGTTGCCTTGCGCACGGCCAACGACATCATCACCCGCGCAACCCCGCTGAAGATCAGGCTGATGCCCACCAGCGTGCCAATCGCCCAGGCGGAACTCGACGGCCATTGCGTGTAGATCAAAAGCCCCAGCAGCAGGGTAACGATCCCGTCCACCAGCACCCAGGTCGATCCGTGCATGGGACGCATCTTCACAAACAGGACGATGTCGAGGATGCCTTCAATCAGGAAGAGCGATGCGAGGATCAAGGTGAGCGACGCTACAGCCAGCACCGGATGCATGATCAGGTAGGCACCGAAACACAGATATGCGATCCCGACCAAGAGCTTCCATATCATGCTCCCGGCTCCATGGACACGAAAGGCGAGCATCAGGTGGACCACGCCTGCCAAAACAATTAGCCAGGCAATGATCGCGTTCACCGCCACGGCGGCAAGAAATGGCGAACCGACTGCCACCATACCGAGGACAATCAGCAAAACACCCCACAAAATAGAAACCGTCGAAGCGTGCCGCACGAGTTCGACCGGACTGTTCTGTGCCATAGAGGACCTCCTTAGAAAACGGCATAAGCGTACCTCAAAAAGCCAATAAGTTGAAGGCTAAGAAGGAGGTTTTTCTGGGTTCTCGATGGGGAATTCTCTTGAAGGAAAATTCTGGAAGGCTATGGCAAAAGTGGATGTTGGTCCGGGATTTTGGGCGGCGCAGGGCTCCAGCGCTACAATAACTGCATTGTTTTGAATGCGACTTCAGCCGCTGAGGTGGCACCTTTCTCTCGGGGAAACAATGTTCCCGGATTGGTCCCGGTAACGGATCGTACGGAAGTTGCCCCCTCCAATCCAATGCCTAGCTTGCGGGTTATGCGGACAGAAAATGAACGCAACCACCCTGCCTACGCCTCTATTTGGCCGATAATAGATAATCGAGTTCGACAGGAAACTCGTGAAGGTCCTCCACATCGTCGGCGCCCGCCCGAATTTTATGAAAGTCGCGCCCGTGCTTGCAGCCCTGAATGCGCACGAGCATGTTGTTCAGACGCTCGTGCACACCGGCCAGCACTACGACGCCAATATGTCCGACGTGTTCTTTGAGCAGCTTGGCCTTCCTGCGCCCGATGTGAATCTGGGTGTAGGTTCCGGTTCCCACGCCCGGCAGACCGCCGAGATCATGATGCGGTTCGAGCCGGTCGTGCTGGAGGCGAAGCCCGACATCGTGCTGGTGTATGGCGACGTCAATTCCACGGCGGCGGCCGCGCTCGTCTGCGCGAAGATCGGAGTGCGGGTTGGGCACGTTGAGGCGGGCTTGCGCTCGTTTGATCGCACCATGCCGGAGGAAATCAATCGCCTGGTGACCGACCAACTCGCTGACATGCTGTTCACGCCCTCCGAGGATGGAGACATCAATCTTAAGAACGAGGGAATTCCGGCGGAAAAGATTTTTCGTGTTGGCAATGTGATGATCGACTCGCTAGTTAAACTGCTGCCGGCCGCGCAGGCGCAGATCAGTAACGGACTGCCCGAGTGCTACGCGCTGGTTACGCTGCACCGTCCGGCGAATGTTGACGATGACGCCACGCTGAAGAGCATTCTGCAAACGCTGGTCGAGGTGAGCCGCGATCTCGCGGTCGTATTTCCCGCGCACCCGCGCACTCGCCAGCGCATAGCCGAGTACGGGCTGGAGTTTCAATTAAAGACGGATCAATTGCGCATTCTCGATCCGCTGCCTTATGTGGAGTTTCTGGCCTTGCAGTCGCGCGCGCGGGTCGTGATTACAGATTCCGGAGGCATCCAGGAGGAAACTACTTATCTGGGAGTGCCATGCCTGACAGTCCGCGAAAATACGGAGCGGCCGATAACGGTTTCACGAGGAACCAACGTTCTGGTGGGCCGCGATCCGGAAAAACTGCGCGCGGAACTCGCCCTCGTGATGGCCGGGAAACAAAAGAAAGGGACGATTCCTCCCCTTTGGGACGGGCATGCGGGGGGAGCGTATCGCACGAGTACTAGGGCGTGTTAACACTACGCAGGGCCTCGACGATTAAGGCGAAGTTGAGAAATCCGAGAAAGAGGACGTCGAGTTTGTCGAAGCGGGAGAAGATGCGCCGGAAGCCCTTGAGCCGGCGAAACAGCCGTTCCACTTCGTTGCGCTTGCGGTAGAGGGCCTTGTCGTACTGCCATGGTTCCAAGCGATTGCACTTGGGAGGAACCACGGGAATGAAGCCGAAATCCAGTGCCAGTTGCCGGGTTTCGTTGTCTTCGTAGGCGCGGTCCATGATCAGATGCAGGGGCGCAGGCAGCGGTCCGATGCCGCCCAGCAGCAAGCGGCCCTGCTTCGCATCGGAGGCTTGACCGGGAGACAAGGCGAAGCTTATGGCCGTTCGAGCATTCGCGGCAACCAGATGAATCTTGGTGGTCCATCCGCCGCGGGACTTGCCGATGGCCTGGGGACCGTTTTTTTTAACGCGCCGGTGCCATCGGGATGCACTTTGACGGTGGTGGAGTCCAGTTTGACGGCGGTGATGGTGATGCGCACGATCTGCTCGCGCTGCAATTGCTCAAAGATGCGATCCAATACGCCGTTCTTGGACCAACGGTTCATACGGGTGTAAATGGTGTGCCAGTTGCCGAAACGCTTGGGAAGACCCCGCCATTTGCAGCCTTGCTCGGCGACGTACAGGATTGCGTTTAACACGGCGAGGTTGGTCAGGCTCACGTTGCCGCGCTGTCGCGGAAGACTGGACTCGATGTGGCTGTATTGCGCCTCGGTAATCTCCATAAATGGAGAATACCACAAAATTCTATTTAGTGTTAACACGCCCTAGTGGGATAATGGAGCAATGCGAACCGGTTTGTTATCCGTCCGTTGTCCTGAAAATCCGCTTGGACGGCCCCACAGGCCTCATCGCTTTTACGAATTCCGAACAAACATCGACACTTTACATCCAAGCCTGATGTTGTGGCATCATACTTGCAAGCGAGAAAGGGGGCTAGTTCACAAGTGCTTTTACGAATTCCAGACAAACCTCTGGCTCTGACAGGTTACTCTGGTGTACAAGTGCAAGATACTTTAGGCACATTGGATTCCACCAGAGGAATCGCGTGTAATGGATGATGAAGAGCTAGTTCAAGTTTTGACCGATTTTGCTCAGTATTGTGACGAAAACATTGTGCGACCGGCTGTGCATGACTTTACAACAGCGGTAGAAAGGCTCACTCCCCCCGAGCCTAAAAAGCGCATGCAGGAGATGTTGGGAGAATACTTGCGAGACGCAGCAGTCCTGGTACTGATCTTCGTTCCCGTGGATCTACTCATCCCAAGGTCTCTGAATCAACAGAAACCCATTGAGGCAAGATGGTTGCTTGCAACCTTAGCTCTTAGCTTTGCGATGCTTGTCGTTGGGATTTTGGCTGAAAGAAGGAGCTGAAATGGAGTATCCCACTGCACTAGGAATTCTGGCGTTGTTTTTTGGCTTGATTGGTATGTTCGCTCTTGTCGTAAAGACTTCACCTGAACCACCGCCCAAAGGTGGCGTCCATGAGGGTGATGCAAGAATGTCTTTTGCGGAATATCGCAAAATGAAGTCCTCACAACGTCGCGATGCTATTCTTGCCCAACGCCGGGTTGCATAAGTTGCATAAATAATTCTGCAATGGGCCACGGGTGATTCGTAATGCCGGTTGCATGGTCGGTGTGACTCTCAACGAAGCGTGCATACGGTAGAGAATTCAGAACGCGATGTACAGCGTGATAGCAGCTTGCATGTTCGCCGGCGTCCGAACCTCAAGTTTGTCGATTTCGAGTGCTTTCTTCGGGCGACGGGTTAACATAGCAGCAGGTGGAATGCAGCCTGGGGAGGCTGTGCTCCATCCCAGATGTCAGAGAGTTTTCAGATCAGGGGAATGAAATGCGATTTGTATTGATGGTAATGGCGGTACTTGTCGGCATGAGCGTGAGCGGTGTTGCACAAAGCCCAGCGAATGAATTCAAAGTGAAGCCTTCGAAGGTTGATGCTGCGCCAAAGAGCACGGTGGCGCCCATGAAAGCGCCCGGAGCCACGGCATCGTCTTCGACTTCCAAAGAACTGCGCAGCGTGGAGCGGGAAACCCGCGAAGGGGGTTGGGACGGCGCATCCTGCGAAAAAGGCGCCGCGACCGGTTGCGATTAAAGCGGGCAAGGACGACCGCAATCCGCCGATGAATTTTGGAAAAGGCAGTGGCAGCGCAAGCATCGGTATGACCAAACAGGCGAATCCCTACAAAGGGCGGCTGAAGCAAAAAGGACAAGGTAATCACAACTAATAGCGCGTCGGCAAGAGTCAGCGTGAAATCACGGATCGATCGGGGGCCGGAGTTGCTGGGGTTGGATGGACCAGGGCAACTGCGGCCTTCGGTTCTTTAAGCGAATATTTCAGCAGGCAATACAGGGCGCGTACGCCATCCTTCCAGCCGATCTTTTTCCCTTCCTCATAGGTTCGGCCGCTGTAGCTGATGCCCACCTCAAAAATGCGCAGCTTTCGGCGCGCGACTTTTACGGTGATCTCGGGCTCAAAACCGAAGCGATTCTCTTCGATCGGGATCGACTGAATGACCTCGCGGCGGAAGGCCTTGTAGCAGGTTTCCATGTCGGTGAGGTTGATGTTGGTGAGGCAGTTGGAAAGCAGCGTGAGAAACGAGTTGCCGACCGAATGCCAAAAATAGAGAACGCGATGCGGACCGCCGCCCATGAAGCGCGAGCCGAAAACTACATCCGCTTTGCCCTGCACGAGCGGTTCGAGCACCTGCGGATATTCGGCAGGATCGTATTCGAGATCGGCGTCCTGAATAATGACGAAGTCGCCGGTCGCCTGCTGGATCCCGCGGCGCAAAGCCGCGCCCTTGCCAAGGTTGTGAGGTTGCAGGAAGACGCGCATCTGCGAATGCTGCTTTTCCAGTTCGGATAAGATCTCGCGCGAGCCGTCGGTCGATCCATCGTCCACGCAGAGCAGTTCGATCTCCAGCGATACGGAGAGAACTCTGGCCACCACCTCGCGCAGGGTGGCGCGCTCGTTGTAGACAGGCATGACGACCGAGAGCTTCATGTTTGGGTTCCGGCTTCCTCTTTCGAAATCGTAACAACGTACAAGCAGAGGGCACAATGTTACTCGCGGCACGGGGGTGCTGTGGACATTTTGTTGAGGACGGTAGAGATTATTTTTCACCACGGAGGTCACAGAGAACACGGAGAAAACCTCAAACCTCGAAAAACCGGAAATGAACGGTGTTGGCCTAGCAGTTGGTTCTGTCTGTTTTGTCTGTTTTCTCTGTGGTGAAGAAACGCTACCCGCGTCATGCGCTCGCAGCCAGAGATATACTCGCCTGTCACGGTGAAGGTTGAAGGATGAAGACGCTTCGCAATCTTAGATTCCTGGCGGGCGCATTGCTGTTCGTGATTGCTCTGGGAACGGCGGGCTTCCATTACATCGAGGGATGGCCGTGGTTCGATGGCTTTTATATGGTCATCACCACGCTCACGACCATCGGCTACCAGGAAGTACACCCGCTCTCGCATGCCGGACGCGTTTTCAATGTGATTATTATTCTGGGCGGAGTTTCGCTGGTGTTTCTGGCGATCGGGTCGGCGACCCAGGCTTTGCTAGAATTCGAGCTGCAAAGCTTCTTTGGAAGGCGCCGCATGTCGCGTGATATCGACCGCTTGACGGATCACTACATTCTCTGCGGTGCGGGACGGGTGGGACGCAGCGCCGCTCGCGAACTGGCGCGGCGACCGGCGCCGTTTGTGATTATCGAGACCAATGAGGCCAAGGCGCAGAAGTTCGCCGCCGAAAAGTGGCTGATCCTGATCGGCGACGCGACCCAGGAACAAATCCTGCGCGAGGCGCAGATCGAACATGCCCGCGGACTGGTCGCCGCGACCACCACCGACGCGACCAATCTTTATATTGTGCTGACCGCGCGCAGCCTGAATCCAAAGTTGCGCATCATCGCGCGGGCGAGCGAGGAAATGGCCGAAAAGCACTTGCTGAGCGCGGGCGCCGATTCGGTGGTTTCGCCCTACGTGTTTGCGGGGCAGCGCATCGCGCACTCCTTTCTGCGTCCGCATGTGGTGAGTTTTCTGGATACGGCGACGACCCACCTCGGGATGGACCTGGAGATTGGCGAAGTGCCGATCACGAGAGGCAGCGCATTTGCCGGCACCACGATTGAGAGCTCGCGCATCCGGCAGGATCGCGGCGTGATCATTCTCGCCATCAAGCGGGAGGCGGGGATGCACTTCAATCCGGCGCCCGACGATCGCATCGAGGCCGGAGACTTTCTGATTGCCATGGGCGAACCGCAACAGCTTCGCGAACTGGAACTGACGGCCGGATCGCAGTCATGAAAATCGTAAGCGCGGCGGAAATGCGCGCCATCGATCGCGCGACCTCCGAGCGCTTTGGAGTACCTTCCCTCACACTCATGGAAAACGCGGGCTCGGCCGTCGCGCGCTTCGTGCTCGGCGATTATCCGCGTGCGGAGCGCATCGGCGTGGTCTGCGGAAAAGGCAATAATGGCGGCGATGGTTTTGTGGCCGCGCGCAAGTTGGCCGAGGCGGGCCGCGCGGTGCGGGTTCTGCTGCTCTGCGATCCCGCGGAACTGCGCGGGGATGCGGCGGCCATGTTTGGGCGAATGACGGAGGAAAAACCCCGCCCAGGCAAAGCTTGGACGGGGCACCCTACAGTGGTGCGCGTCGCTCGCAGAGCTTGATTCGACTGCAGCGGGCGAGATCTTTGCTTCGGACGTGATCGTGGATGCGGTGCTGGGCACCGGATTTCGGCCTCCGGTCAGCGATCTTTACGCGGCGGCGATTCGGAAGATGAACGCGAGCGCGGCTCCGATTGTTGCAGTCGACATTCCTTCGGGAGCGGACGCGGATGCAATGCAGGCTCGGCAGGGGACTGACCCTCGGCGTTATTGCCCGCGCCGACGCTGTGGTTACGTTTACCGCGCCTCGTCCAGCGCATGTTTTTGCGGCTCTTACGAGCGGACCAACCGTAATTGCGCCGATCGGTTCGCCTGCCGGAGGCAATTGTCTCGGAGCTTGGACTTCATCTCAGCACTCCTGCGGATTTCGCGGCACTGCTTGCTCCGCGGGCGGTCGAAGCGAATAAGGGCAGCTATGGGCATGTGCTGGTAATTGGCGGATCGCTGGGCAAAGCCGGTGCGGCGGCCATGGCGGGATTTTCCGCGCTGCGAGCGGGCGCGGGGCTCTCGACGGTCGCCACGCCGAAGTCGGTGCTGGCCACCGTGGCTGGATTTCATCCCGGAAGTGATGACCGAGCCGCTGCCGGAAACGGAGGCGGGGACGATCGGCGTGCGGGCGCTTGAGGCAGGTTGGGGTGCTCTGTTGGAGCGAAAGACCGTGATCGCGATTGGTCCGGGAATTTCGCGCAATCCGGAGACTTCGGAATTCGTACGCGCCGTGTTGAAGCCCGGGGCCGTGCCGAACAACGTCGCCATTGTTGCGGATGCCGATGCGCTGAATGCGTTTGAAGGAATGGCTGATCGGTTGAACGGGCACGGGCGGATTCTGGTGATCACGCCGCATCCCGGAGAGATGGCGCGCTTGACGGGACTGACCATCGCCGCAGATTCAAGCGAAGCGCCTGGAAGTTGCGCGACAGTTTGCGCGCGAGCATGAGTTGATTGTCGTGCTCAAGGGACACCGCACGCTGATTGCGTCGCCCGACGGCACGGTCTGGGTGAATCCGACCGGCAATCCGGGAATGGCGACAGGAGGCACGGGAGATGTTCTTACCGGAATGGTCGCCGGCCTGGTTGCGCAACATCCACAGCATGCGCTGGAAGCGACCGCGCTGGCCGTTTATCTTCACGGGCAGGCGGGCGATCTGGCGAGCGAGGCTTTAGGCGAGAGTTCGCTGGTGGCGACGGATTTGGTGCGGTTCCTTCCCGACAGCTTTATGGCGGCGACCGCGAAATCGGAGGGGGATGGATTTCGGATGCACGCGTAGCAAGTAATCGGGTAGGGGTCCTTCGACTCCGCGGCCGATTCGCTTTGCGAATCGGCTGCTACGCTCAGGATGACTCGCGAATCTGCTGAACGGCGGATGTAACTACCGCGGGATGTAATCATTAAGTACGGGCAGGAAATGGTTGCCGAGGCCCATGACGCGGGACTGGGCGGCGTCGGGTGACTCGCCGGGATACATCGGACTCATGAAGCGAATCAGCGCTCCGTCGCTGCGATGCATGCGAATGGAATCGGCAACCAGGTAATACTTGGCCGAGTATTCGCTCGCCTCCGCGCGGCCGTGGGCTTGAAACCAATACAGCACAATCTGGCGGTCTCCCGCCTTTGAAACCACGTAGCGATTGGCGGGGAATGTCGTTCCGTCCGGAGCTTTAAGCTGGACGATCTGCCTTACAGTCGGGACCCATCCAGCGCCGGGCAGACAGTGGTTTGGGGAATGGATCGTGTCGCCCATTTTCTGGCTCGGGAAATAGGCGATGAACAGACTGATCCAGGGTTGCGGCTGGCTGGCGTTTTCATAATCGCGCACCAGAAATTCTCCGGGGCCGAGTATGTCGAGAGTGGGCTGATCGAGAGTTTCGTCGGTTCCCGTCCAACCGTCAATCTGCGCGGGCAGGGCACTGAGGGGTTGGCGCGGCGGAAAGACCTCGTCCTGTGAATGAGCCTGCAGACCGACCGCGGTTGCGAACATCAGCAGCGCGGGAATCAAAAAGCGCGGCGACCGCATGCTCACCGATACCTGCGCGACGGATCTTTCTGCCACATCGTCGCCAGGTCCGCGTGCCGGGTTGGACGAGACGCGGGTTCGCCTTTGCTGTCGGGGATGGGTTTCCAGATCAGATTGATCAAGCGGTGCAGGGCGAAAAGCAAAATCAGGGTGACGACGAAGATCAGCCATCCCTGGAACTCGTGAAAGAAACCTTGCGCTTTGTCCGGATCCCAATACTCGCCCACAATGCCGGTGCCAAAGATTCGGAGGCCATTGGCAACGACCGCGATCGGCACGGCCGAGCAAGCCAGCATGACGCGCACCCAAACGCGCTTTTCCATCAGGTAGCCGTAGATGATGGCGAGCGTCAGCAGTGAAAGCAGCGAGCGGATGCCGCTGCATGCCTCCGCCACCTCGAGCGACATGTAAGGCAGGTGGATCACATTCCCCTCGCGCAGGGCGGGAACGCCGATCAGTTGCAGCATAAAAGTCGACATCTTCGAAGCCAGCATCTGCAGAGGGAAGGTAAATTTCTGCAGGATCAGGCTGGGCAGGGGAATCATGAGGATGAGAAATGCCCACGGAAAGAGCACGGCGCGAAAGAAGGCGCGTCCGCGAAACAGAAGGATTAGGCCCGCCAAGCAGGACCAGCAATGACAGGCGGGATGTGAAAAGTTCGACGCCGAGAACTCCCAACACCAGCATGAGCAGAGCGAGGACGATCAATGGGAAGCCGAGCCACGACGGCTCCGATTCGAGGTTCTTCAGTTTTTCGCGGTCCTGCCAGAGAACATACAGACTAAATATCGGGACAAAGATGCCGTGGGAGAAGTTGGGATCGCTGATCCATTGGACGGCCAAGTGATAAAAAATGGAGTAGTAAAGCCAGACCACCAGCAGGAGCAGCGCCCAGCCCTGAAGACGGAGCAATCCCAAAGATGACCGACGTTCTCCCGCTGGAGCTAGCGGGGCTACTTCAACTGAATTCCCCATGCGCTGAACATTGAGAATATGCGAAAGGGAGGAGTTTTCGCAAAACAATAAGGAGTTACCGAGGGGCTCGTAACTAAAGGACTTGGGTAACTATTGCCCTAAAGATTACCCAACATTACCAAAGATGTGGGCAAATGTTTTCCCATTTCTCCGCATTGTGGTACTTTAAAGATCGCACCGGCCCCGTGGTTGCGACTGCAAACCATTGATTTATGGGCACGTGCAGTCTAAATGACGAGCGCACATTTTGCCCGAGATGGCAACGAGTGTGCTGTAGTGAATGCAAGCCTTTATCCGAGCAGCGTTCCCCCCGCCTCGGAACGGATGATCATGGATCTCCACAGCGAAAAAACCATGGCAGGTGTGGAAACTGCGCCCAACGGCGGAGCGAAGGTTTGGCTCGAGAGCGTGAGTCCAGGCATGCGCACGGTGGAGGCGGTACTCCGGGAGTTGTCTCAGAACGATGTTCCTGTCCTGGTGGTGGCTGAACGCGGCGCCGGAAAAGCCGCGGCGGCGGCTCGAATTCATAGCCTTTCGATGCGCGCGGCGGAGCCCTTCCAGGCTTATCAGGGTCGCGATTCGAGTGAGAGCGTGTTGGCGGGCTGCGAGAGTCAGGGCGGCACAATTTATCTTCAGGAAGTTGGCGATCTGACGGCTGCGGCCCAGAAAGAACTGGTCCGCCAGATTGGCCTAGGCGATGCCGAGCGGGGCCGGGTACCTCGTTATATCTGCGGAACATCCTGCGATCTGGAGCCCGAGGTTCGGGCCGGCAAGGTGCGCGAAGACCTGTATTACCGAATCAGTGGGGTTTGTTTGCGGCTCCCCCCCTTGCGACAGCGCCGGGAAGACATTCCGATTCTTCGCGACTGGTTTCTCTCGGCCGCCGCTCACGATCTGGGCAGGGAAGTCCCCAAACTCAGCAGCGGAACGCAGAGTTTCTTCCTGGAATATCACTGGCCGGGGAATATGCGTGAACTGAAGGAAGCGACGCGGGCGATTGTGGCGCTCGGAGACGAAGCGCTGGCGATGGGAGGATTACGCTCGCTATTGCGGCGGGCGGATCAAGGCAACGGAGAGAGAGTTTCATTGAAAGACGCGGCTCGCGCCGCCTCGCGGGAAGCCGAACGGGAGCTGATTCTTCAGGTGCTGACACGCACGCGCTGGAACCGGCGGCGGGCGGCGCAGGAGTTGCAGATCAGCTACAAAGCGCTGCTCTACAAGCTGAAGCAGATCGGATACGAAGAGTACGGGGCCTGAACGAGGCCGCTCCGACTGGGGAGCGGGCAAATAGAAGTTCGAGGAGAAGAGAAGATATGAACGTGAAATGGAAAGCGGCGTCGGTGGCGGTTCTGTTGACCGCGAGCATCGCGCTGGCGCAGGGCGCGCCGGCGCAGCCCGCTGCCAACGACGCGCCTGAAAAAAACATGAGTGCGGCCGCGAAAGCCTGGGGGGCAGCGGAGTACGTCATCGGGCCGGAAGATGTACTCCACGTCGCGGTCTGGAAAGAAGCCGACCTCACGGCAACGCTGCCGGTTCGGCCGGATGGAAAGATCTCGCTGCCGTTGCTGAACGATGTGCAGGCGGCGGGCCTGACGCCGATCCAGTTGGCGGACTCGGTGACCGAGAAGCTGAAGAAGTTCATCTCCGACCCGCGGGTGACGGTGGTGGTGACGCAGATCAACAGCAAGCGGGTTTATTTGGTGGGAGAAGTGTCCCACGCCGGACCGCTGCCGATGTTACCCAATATGACCGTTCTGCAGGCGCTGGCGAGCGCCGGGATGAATCAGTTTGCCAACACCAAGAAGATCTACATCCTGCGAACCGAGAACGGGAAACAGGAAAAATTGCCGGTCAACTACTCGAAGCTGCTGAAAGGCGAGGAGATGGATCGCAACTATCCGCTGAAACCGGGAGACACGATTGTCGTCCCCTAAAGGGATGGCCTTGAAAGAGATGATGGCGAAAGTGCGAACAATTCGATGGGGTCTGCTGCTGTTGGGCATCAGCCTGTGTGCGGCGGCGCAGGACGCTTCGCAATCACCGGCTCCGGAACAACCTCCGGCTCCGGCTTTCGGACAGAGCGCGCCGATCTTGAACCCGGACAATCCGCCGCTCTCCGGACTGGACGAACCAAGCCTGGAGTTGAAGACGGCCAGCCGCAGCTTCATCTCTCCGGCCCTGCAGATCGGCCAGTCGGGGGACAGCAATACGGCAAACCAGCTGGGTGGCTCGACTGCCGAGGCGCTCTCGCATGTACTGGGGGCGTTTGACCTGCAGAAATTCTGGCCGCGCAGCGATCTTTTTGTCGAGTACCTGGGAGGCGGCGCTTTCGGGGACGATCCCTATTATTCGCGGCAGATGCAGGCCGTGGGTCATGGAATCAGTCCTGCGCTGGCGCACCGGCCAGATGACGCTGCGCGACGGGTTCAGCTATCTGCCGGACGGCTCTTTTTATGCTCTCTCGGCGGGCGGCCTTCCCGGGTATGGCATCGCGACGGCCGGGCTGGGGCTGGGGTTGCCGGGCATCTACCATCTCGTGGAGGGGACGATCGGAACGGTTCCGAGACTCTCGAACCAAGCCGTTGTCGACGCCGTGCAAGCCATCAGCCCGCGATCGGCCATCACGGTGGTCGGAGCCTACAGCAACTCCCACTTCTTTCATAACACCGACAACCTGTTGAATGGCGACGAGACGACCATTGAAACCGGGTACAGCCATCTTCTGAACCGGCATGATCAGCTGGCGCTGGTCGAAGCCTTTCAGATATTTCGTTTTCCGGATATCGCGGGGGGCGAGATTTACAACAACGTAGTGAACGTCCGCTGGAGCCACACCATCAGTGGCCGGATGAGTTTCGTCGGCGGAGTGGGGCCGCAGTACACGGATTTGCTGTATGGAACCAGCTCGAAGAGCTGGTCGGCCGCCGGGCGAGCGGTTTTGAAGTACCGGTTGCGGCATACCTCGTTGATGGCCAGCTACGAGAAGTTCACTTCGCAGGGATCGAGTTTCTTTGCCGGAGCCGATACCCAGGTCGCGCAGATGTCGGCGACGCGTCCGATCGGGCGCACCTACGAACTGTTCATTCAGGGCTCCGCCTCGCATAACAAGCGACTGCAGGCGGTGGGCGTTCCGGGCGTGGGCGCGACCAGCTATAACGAGGGTTCGATCGCAATGATCCTCCGGAAACACCTGGGACGTTCCTTTGACGTGATTGGCGCATATCGCTTCGCCGATGTGGAGTTTAACGTTCCGGTCACCCTGGGCGGCACTACCGGCCGGATTAACCAGCGGCAGGTGGGTACGGTCGCGCTGGAATGGCATCCAAAAGCGATTCGTATCGAATAATTTTCTGGGCCGCGGCGAGCGGCCAGATTGGTGGAGAGCATGAGTGAAACACGCGAACTGACGATGGACGATTATCTGGCAATCGTGCGCCGCCGGATGAAGGTGGTCCTGGTCCCCCTGCTGATTGCGCCTTTGGCGGGCTTTCTGGTTTCCTTCGGCTTTACGCCGAAGTACACCGCGACCTCCACGGTTCTGGTGGAAGGACAGAAGGTGCCCTCCACTTATGTCCAGCCGGTAATCACCGCCGACTTCACGCAGCGCGTTCAGACCCTGAGCCAGCAGGTTTTGAGCGCCAGCCGTCTGCGGCCGGTGCTGGAGGGTCTCAACCTGGTGAAGTCCGGGGACGAAGGGAAGCTGATGGAGCAGGTGCGCGCCAATGTGCAGGTGACTCCGGTGATCACGTCGATGAGCGCCGGGGGAGCGGGGCTCGCCAAGAAAAAACCCTCGGCGACCGACGAACCGCTGCCCGGGTTCAATGTCAGTTACAGCGACAGCAAGCCGGATCGCGCGCAAATCATCTGCAACGCAATGACGTCGCTGATCCTGGACGAAAACCTGAAGTCGCGCGCTGAAGTTGCCGGGGACACGGCCAAGTTTCTCGACCGCCAGGTGGAAGACGCCAAACACGCGCTCGACGAACAGGATTCCAAGCTGGCAGTCTTCAAGAAACAGTACTTTGGCCAGCTTCCGGGCGACATGGAAAATAATATGCGGATGCTGATGTCGCTGAACTCGCAACTGGACTCGACCACTCAGAATCTAAACCGGGCCGAGCAGGACAAGAGCTATACCGAGAGCATGCTGGCGCAACAGATCGCAGCCTGGAAAAGTTCGCAGTCGAGCACCAGTCCGCAGACGCTGGAGCAGCAGCTGACCCAGCTTCAGGGGCAATTGATGCAATTGCAGGCGCGCTACACCGACGATTATCCGGACGTGATCAAGACCAAGGCCGACATCGCGAAGGTGCAAAGCCGGCTGGACGAGCTCAACAAACAGGCCAGCAGTCCGGCTGCGGCGAGCGAGAAGGCGAGTGCCAACGAGCCTCCTGAAATCCGCCAGTTCCGTCTTCAGATTCATCAGTACCAGGCGGTGATCGACCAGTCCACCTCCGATGAAAAGAAGCTGCAAGCCTCCATCAATCTCTACCAGAGCCGCACGGCGATGAGCCCGACGATCGAGGAGCAGTACAAGGAACTGACCCGCGATTATGACAACGCCCAGACCTTCTACCGCGATCTGCTGGCCAAAAAAAGTTCGGCCGATTTGGGGCAGAACATGGAAAGCCAGCAGGAGGGCGAGCAGATGACGATACTGGCAAACGCCGGGTTGCCGGAGAGTCCCAGCTTTCCGGTGCGTCCTTTGTTTGCCGGCGCCGGGTTGGGCGCGGGCCTGGGATTGGGCTTGATCATTGCGATTTGGCTGGAGCTGAGCGACAAATCCATCCGCACGGAAAGAGATGCTGCGGCGGTGATGGATCTGCCGCTGCTGATTTCCGTCCCGTGGCTGGGCGAGGAAGATGCAATGCCTTCGAATGGCGACGGGCATCATCACTCCCGGGGGCATGGTGGCCGGGACGCGAAGGACCATGAGAAGGTCGAGGTCTAGGGCAAGCGTATGTACAAAGAGTTTTTCGGTCTTCGGGCCAATCCGTTCAACGTCAATCCGGATCCTCGTTATCTGTTCCTGACGCGGCATACCGAAGAGGCGCTGGCGTGCCTGACGTATGGCATCCAGAGCCGCAAGGGCTTTGTGCTGCTGACCGGGGAAGTAGGCACCGGCAAGACGACGCTCATTAATAAGCTGATGGAATGGCTGCGGCTGCAGCAGGTGGCGACGGCCTTCGTCTTCAATTCGCGCATGGATGTGACCCAATTGCTCGATTACATGATGGCGGATTTCGGTACTTCCCTGCGACACGAAATCGAAGAGCCAGGTCCTGCAGCGGCTCTATAACTGGCTGCTGGATCGTTATCGCGCCGGGGAAACGGCCGTCCTGGTCATCGACGAGGCGCAGAACCTGTCGGATGAAGTACTCGAAGAGATCCGGATGCTTACCAATCTCGAAACTTTCACCGAGAAGCTGCTGCAGATCGTTCTGGTGGGACAGCCCGAACTGGAACAGCGCCTGAAGCATCCGCAGCTGCGCCAGTTACGCCAGCGTTTGACGCTCCGGGCAAAAACACATGCATTCAATCTTGAAGAAACCAGGTCGTACATCAACCAGCGGCTCCGGATCGCGGGCTCGAATGGCGACCAGATTTTCGAGGGCGACGCCTCGGCCGCGATTTTCCGGTATTCGCTGGGCATTCCGCGGGTGATCAATCTGCTGTGCGAACACTGCCTGGTCAGCGCCTTTGTCGATCAGAAACGAGTGGTCAACGCGGAAATTGTCGATTCGGTGGCGCGGGACTTCGATCTGGCGGATGGGATGGCGGGAGCCATGATACCGCCGCCGCCCGCCCCGTCGGAAAAGTTTGATTTGGTGGAAGCCTTGCGCACGCTCTCGACGCTGGCCGAGAGGTTGCGTGAGTCCGAAGAACAGGATCTCCCGAAGGAGAGGAAACTATGAGCCGTATCCATGACGCATTAAAACGCGCCGAGCAAGAGAGAGCAAGTTCCCTGGGGACGCACGTCGAGTCCGCGTTTGAGCAGCCGCCCGATATTCCGTCCCCGGAAATGCCGCCCTTGCAGGGCGCCAGGAGAACGGGAGCCCCGCTGCCGTCCGATTTCAGCTATGAGACGTTGCTGGCGCGCTGCCCCCAGACCACCTGGCATCCGGATCCGGTCACCATGCTTTTTTTCGACGATGACGAAAGGCGCGCCGGGGCCGAAGAGTTCCGCACGCTCCGTTCGCGGCTCTACCAGATCCGGGAGAAGATGCCGCTGAAACGGTTGCTGATCACCAGCGCCATGCCCAAGGAAGGCAAATCGTTCGTGGCCGCCAATCTGGGGCAGGTGATGGTGCGGCAACACGGGCGCCGGGTTCTGCTGATCGATGCCGATCTGCGCAACCCCGGGATGCACCGCCATCTGGGTACCGAACAGAGCCCGGGCGTCTCCGATTATCTAATGGGCGAATGCGATGAGTTCGCCGCGCTGCAACGGGGGCCGATGGAGAATCTGTTTTTTCTGCCGGCGGGCCGCCTGGTCGCGAGCGCTCCCGAACTGCTGGCCAACGGCCGCCTGAAGCTGTTGCTGCAGCGGGTCGAGCCGCTGTTTGACTGGATCATTCTCGACTCGGCGCCGGTGGTTCCGGTTTCGGACTCGACCCTGGTGGCCAATTGCTGCGACGGCGTTCTGATCGTGGTGCGCTCGAATGTCACGCCAGCCGATCTGGCGCGGCGCGCCCGCGAGGAATTTCCCGAAAAACTTCTGCTGGGAGTGGTGCTCAATGGCGCCTCCCCCGACAAACACGCGCACTCGAAGTACTACTATGGAGCGGCCGCGGCGGGCCACTCCGGAGATTAATCGAGGCTAAGTTGATCCGGCTCTTCAATGTCTATTATCCGGTCCGCACGCTGGTCCTGCTGGTGGGGGAGGCGCTGATCGTCTGGACCTCCTTCCTGCTGGGCGCGGTGTACGCCTTCCGGCAGGACAGTTATCTGGTACTCAACTACGAGGGTGGTTACTACAAAATCCTGGTGGTCACGATCCTGGTTCTGCTTTGCTCGCATTGGTTTGACCTGTATGACACGGCGCGGCTCAACACCCGCGGGGAGCTCTATTTCCGGTTGCTCATGGTGCCCGGGCTTCTGGCTTTCGTGCTGGCGGCCGTCTCTTATATCCGGCCTGATTTTTTGCTGGGAAATGGATCTTCGGCGGTGGGGCTGCTGATCCTCACTGTCGCCTTGTTTGGATGGCGAATCGGCTTTACGTGGCTGATTCAGCTACCGATTCTGGTCGAGCGTGTCTACGTGCTGGGCACCGGCGAACGCGCCCTGCGGTTGGTGCAGGGACTGCGCCAGAATCCTGAGATCGGAGTCGAGATCGTCAGTTGGACGGGCAAACTCGAGGGCGCCGTCACGCGGGATTCGGTCGCGGTCCACCTGCTGGACATCGTGCGCAGCCAGAAGGTCCATCGCGTCATCGTGGCCATGCCCGATCGCCGGGGCACGATCCCCATGCAGGAGCTGCTCGATCTGCGCATGCAAGGAGTGAAGATCGAGGAAGCGGCCTCTTGGCTGGAAAGGATTTCCGGCAAGATCGAGGTCGAGAATCTATATCCGAGCTGGCTGGTTTTTGGCGAGGGATTCCGCCGGAGCACGATCTTCCAGCTGGTTCGACGAGGGATCTCAATCGGCATCTCGCTGATCGGCCTGATCCTCGCCCTGCCTTTACTCCCATTGATCATGCTGGCTATCCGGCTGGATTCAAAAGGGCCGGTGTTTTATACCCAGACACGAGTCGGCAAAGGCGGCCGGCTCTTCAATGTGGTGAAGTTTCGCACCATGCG
Source organism: uncultured Acidobacteriaceae bacterium (assembly GCA_963709055.1). Lineage (GTDB taxonomy): Bacteria > Acidobacteriota > Terriglobia > Terriglobales > Acidobacteriaceae > Acidiflorens. The sequence continues at coordinate 317,851 of CAVPUZ010000007.1, read as the reverse complement.
GAACGATGCCGAGGCTCTGAGCGGAGCGCAGTGGGCCAGCAACAACGATCCCCGCGTAACGCGCGTCGGGAAGTTCCTGCGCTACTCGCGTCTGGATGAAATTCCGCAGTTGTGGTGCGTGCTGAAAGGCGATATGGCGTTCGTTGGACCGCGCCCGGAACGCCCGGAATTTGTGGAGTGGCTGTCGCGCGAAATTCCCTACTACGGCGTTCGCCACATGGTACGCCCCGGACTGACCGGCTGGGCGCAGGTGAAATACAAATACGGCAGCACGGTCGATGACGCGCGCGAGAAATTGCAGTACGACCTGTTTTATATGAAGAACGCCTCCATTGGACTGGATCTGCTGATCATGTTCCAGACCATTAAAACGGTGTTGTTGAGCCGGGGCGCACAGTAATGATGAGGTGGGTATTCTGGATCGCGGCTGCCCTGATCGCCGACGCCTACGTCGGCTATCCGGTGTGGCTGTGGTTCCGCAGTTGGTGGTCGCCGCGGCCGGTGCTGCGCGGCCTGGTCGAGCCCACGGTTTCGGCGGCGATGATTGTAAGGAATGAAGAATCGGTAATTGCGGCCAAGCTGGACAATCTGTTCGCGCTCGATTATCCAGCGGAGAAACTGGAGATTGTAGTGGTTTCCGACGGTTCCGAGGACGGTACGGTGGGGATTCTCGAGGGCCTGCAGAAACATCCGCGAGTGCGCGTCCTGCTGAAGGATTCGTCGCAGGGCAAGGCGGCGGGATTGAATGATGCCATGAGAATGGCCAGTGGGGAGATCGTATTCTTTACCGATGCGCGGCAGAAGATCGAGCCCGGCGCGCTGCGCTGTCTGCTCGAAAACTTCGCCGATCCTGAGGTCGGCTGTGCCAGCGGCGAACTGATGCTCGGTCAGCCGTCGGACGGAGAGACCGGAAGGGGAATGGGTTTGTACTGGCGTATGGAGAAAAAAATTCGCGAACTGGAGTCCGCTTCCGGTTCGGTTGCGGGTGCGACGGGAGCGATTTACTGCGCGCGCCGCGAACTTCTCGATCCTCTGCCGGCCGGGACCATTCTCGATGACGTGCTTTGCCGATGCAGATCGTCCGCAAGGGCTGGCGGGTGATTTTTGACTCGCGAGCGCGCGCGTGGGATGCGCCCGACCTCGGGCAGACGCGCGAGTTTGCGCGCAAGGTGCGGACGCTGAGCGGCAATTATCAATTGCTGCAGCTTGCGCCCTGGCTGCTTGGTTCGACGAACCCCATCCGCTCCGAGTTCATCCGGCATAAATTGCTTCGCCTGGCGGTGCCGTTCGCCTTGCTGGCGGTATTCATTGCGTCTCTGTTTTTGCCGCAGCCTTTTTACCGCGCGGCATTGTGGATCCAGATTGTGTTTTATGGGCTGAGTTTGGCGGCAGTAGCCGGATTGAACATTGGGCCTCTTTCGCGCGTGGCCGACCCGGCGCGCACCTTTGTGGTGCTGAACTCCGCCGCCATGGTGGCCTTTGTCAATTTTGTGACGGCCAGAAAGACGCTTTGGGTTCGCTGAATGGAGTCGATTTCGGCAGCGAGCGGCGTTGCGCGAAGAAGGATTGAGTCAGGAAAGACAGGAAAGAGGATTGCGTGGCCAACGGCAATAGCGTGACCGGAGCGGCAGCGGACAGTCTGGGGAGGCGGGTTCGCGTTCAGTTCGCCGATCCGACCAAATCCGCGTTCTTCTGGCTGAGCGCGTTCTTCGTCGTTTACTGCGCCCGGCCCGAGGACTGGATTCCCGGCCTCAAGCTCGTTCCGCTGGCCAAGATTACCGCGATTCTCGCGATGTGGGGTCTGTTCAACAATCTCGGCCGGACCAAGCGAACCTTCCGGGATGTGCCCCAGGAAGGCAAACTGCTTCTTGGAATGATCTTCCTGCTGTTCGTCGGCGGTTTTTTGTCGCCCATCTGGAGAGGCGGCGCCGTCAATCACACCATCGACTTTGCTAAAGTGTTCATCGCCTGGATCCTCACTTTCCTGCTGATCACCGACTTCGATCGTTTGCGGCGCATCATCTTCATCCAGTCGGCTTCGGTGGCCGTGATTTGTGCCGTCTCCATTATCAAAGGGCATAGCCAGCCCCGGCTGGAGGGCGTGATTGGAGGGATTTACTCGAATCCCAACGACCTGGCGTTCGCGGTCGTGCTCACACTGCCCTTCGCGCTCGCCTTCATGGTCACCAGCAAAAGCCACCTGAAGAAGTTTCTGTGGATCGTGGGCATGCTGATTATGCTGGCGGCGTTGGTTCTCACTGCTTCCCGAGCTGGATTTATCAACCTGGTGATCTCGGGCACAGTCACGCTTTGGTATTTTGGCATTCGCGGCAAAAGGCCTGGGCTGCTGGTGGGCATCATCCTGTCCTCGCGTACTGCTGATGTCGGTGGCGGGTGGCAAACTGTACGACCGTTTTGAGGCGCTTTCGGGCGACAGCACCACCGACGAATCCGCCTATGGGTCTTACCAGGACCGCATGTTCCTGATGGAGCGGGCGCTGGATGGCATCGAGCACTATCCCATCTTCGGGGTGGGCGTGAACAACTTCGTGACCTATTCGACGATCTGGCACGAAGTCCACATGACCTATCTGCAGATTGCCGTCGAGGGCGGGATTCCGGCCATGGTTCTCTTCCTGATGTTTTTCTGGGACGGTTTCAAGAACCTGAAAATATTGCGCAGGACGAAGAATCTGGACGAGCACACGGTCCTGTTCGTCGGCGCGCTCCATAGTTCGTTGATCGGCTTTGCGATCGGAGCGTTGTTCGCGCCCGAAGCCTATCAGTTCTTTCCCTATTTCGCGGTCGCGTTCACCGCAACGCTTGTTGCAAACGGTAAAAGAACGAGAGCGGGAAGCCGGTACGGTGACGGTCCCGGCTCCGAGGAAGCCGCGACATTTCCTGGAGGTCTATGCCAATAACGGAAGAACAGACGCAGTCAGCCCTGTCCGCTGATTTGCAGGCGATTCTGAGTTGCCTGGGCTGCGGCGGAAAACTCGAAAGCGACCAAGCGCGGCGGTTTCGTCTGCCCGGCCTGCCAACGCGCCTATCCCAAGGCGAACGGCATTGCGCGTTTTGTGGACGCGCAGCAGTATGCGGCCAGTTTCGGGTTTCAATGGCATCGCTATCAGAAGACGCAGCTCGATCATGACGACAGACGGGTTGAAGACGCGGACTTTCGCAGGAAGACCGGGCTTCGTCCGGAGGAGTTGCAGGGTAAGCTCGTGCTCGATGTGGGCTGTGGCATGGGACGGTTTGCCGAAGTTGCGACCCGTTGGGGGGCCCGCGTTGTAGGCATCGACCTGAGCGCCGCCGCCGAAGTGGCCGCGAAGAATTTGAAGGATCGGGAATTCGTCGCCTTTCAGGCGGATGTGTTTGCGCTGCCGTTTTTCCCGGAAAGCTTCGACGTGATCTACAGCGTGGGTGTGCTTCATCACACGCCCGACTGCGAGGCGGCGGTCAAAACGCTCGGACAAATATTTGAAACCCGGCGGCACGCTCGCCGTGTGGCTCTACAGCGGATACAACAAGTGGTACCGCTTCAGCGACATCTGGCGGCGCTATACCAGCAGGATGCAGCCCGAAACGCTGCACTCGATCCTGAAGGTGGCCGTGCCGGTTCTCTACAACACGGAGCATGGTGCTGCGCAAAGTGCCGCTCGTCGGGCCTCCGGTCGCGGGCGTGATGCACCACGTTTTTCCGGTGAACCGCCGGCCCGATCCGGAAGCTGCGCATGCTGGACACGTTTGACTGGTATTCCCCGAAGTATCAGTCGAAGCACACCTACGAACAGGTATTCCGCTGGTATGAAGCGATGGGCATGGAAGACATGCGAGTCGGGGAGACCTCAATCGCGGTGCGGGGCCGCAAGCCTTTTCGGAGAGCGTAACGCGTCTTCGTGATGTTGAGATTCGTCAGGATTAATGGTCGGCAATGAGTTACCAGAGGAAATTCAAGTATCTCAGGAGAGTGCTGCCAGGCGGGACGCTGCGCGCTCTGAGCGCTCCTGTGCGCGGCCCGGTGCATTTGCATCATCGCGATCGCCGATCATTTCGAGCCGGCCGTTCTCCCCGAACGCGTGGGGGCAGCGAGTTTCCCGTACGGAGCAGGAACGGCGCCTGGAGTTCTGGGTACGCGAATATCCCAAGGCTGTAGACCGCTGGCGCGACCATGATGGGCGCCCCTTTGTGCATAGCTATTTTTATCCGGCCGAGCAGTACGACGAGGGCTTGGTCGAAATCTTGGCCCAGCATTGTCATTCGGGCTGGGGAGAAACCGAGATCCATCTGCATCATGGCTATCCGGAACCCGATACCGCAGAAAACACGCGGCAGATGCTGACCGAATTCCGCGACCGGCTGGCATTTCGCCACCGCTGCCTGGCGGTCGAGGAAGATGGAAGCCAGCCGCGCTACTGTTTTGTCCACGGAAATTTCGCGCTCGCGAACTCGCGCGATGGAAAGACCTGCGGCGTGGATTCGGAGATGAAGATCCTGGCCGAAACCGGCTGCTATGCCGATTTCACGCTGCCCACCGGGCCCTGGCATTCCGCGCAGACCGCGAAGATCAATTCGCTTTACGAGTGCGCTTTGCCGCTCGATGAGGCCGCGCCGCACCGCCGTGGAATCGACTTGGCGGCAGGCCGCCGCCCGCGGATCTTTCCGCTCATTCTGCAGGGTCCGCTGTTGGCCGATCTGCGCCGCAGCCGGGGCTCGCTTTCGCCCACGCTCGAAACCGGCGCAATCACGCAACCGAATCCGATGAGTCTTCACCGGCTTGCGCTGTGGAAACAGGCGAGAATCCGGGTCGCGGGCCGTCCCGATTGGCTGTTCATCAAGCTGCATTGCCACAGCATGGATCCGCACCAGCAGGATGCCGTCATCGGAGATTCCTTCCGGAAGTTTCTGGAGGAATTGGTGAGCGGCGCCGGCGAGCGAAAAGAAACCTTGCATTTTGTAACCGCCCGGGAGATGGCGAACATCGCGTTGGCTGCTTGCGATGGCAAAGATGGCAATCCGGGCGATTATCGCGACTACCGCTTCAAGCGTTTCAAGGATGTGCCCGCTCCGGCCGAAAAAACGGATTCCGTTCCGGCCGCTGTGAAAGGATAGACGAAAGGGAAGACAAGAGATCCTTTGAAAGAGGATTTCGAAAGAAGCGACGCGCCCTATGTGTGGAATTGCCGGAGTCGTAAGCGCAACCCGCGAGAGTAACATCACCGAAGCGATGGTACGGGAGATGTGCGACCGCATCATTCACCGCGGCCCGGACGATGAGGGCATCCTGGTTCAGGATGGAGCCGGCCTGGGGATGCGGCGGCTTTCGCATCATCGACCTCTCGGGCGGCCACCAGCCGGTATTCAACGAAGATCGCAGCGCATGGATCGTCTATAACGGCGAAATCTACAATTTCCCCGAGCTTCGTCCGCGAGCTCGAAAAGCGCGGCCATCGTTTCTACACCAAGACCGATACCGAAGTCATTATTCACCTTTACGAAGAAATGGGAGCCGATTGCGTTCAGAAGCTGCGCGGCATGTTTGGACTCGCCATCTACGACCAGACAAAGCGCAAGCTGATCCTGGCGCGCGACCGGCTCGGCAAAAAGCCGCTGCACTACGCGCTGGTGAAAGACAAGCTGTATTTCGCGTCGGAGATCAAATCGATCCTGGCGGTCGCGCCGGAACTCGCCGAAGTAAATTCCGCAGGCGCTGCTCGAATACCTCTATTACGGCTACGTGCCCGATCCCATCACGGCCTTTACCCGCATTCAGAAGCTGCCGCCGGGACACTTGCTCGAATTTGAAAATGGCAAGATCACCATTCGCCAGTATTGGGATTTGCCGCAGTACAACACGCACAGTCCAAAGAGCGAAGAGGAGTGCCTGGAAGAACTCGAGGCACCGGCTGCTCGAGGCGACGCGGATTCGCCTCATCTCCGACGTGCCCCTGGGCGCGTTTCTAAGCGGTGGAACCGACTCTTCCACTGTCGTCGCGCTTATGGCGCGGGCCAGTTCGGGGCCGGTGAAGACCTTTTCCATCGGCTTCAAGAAAGACGATTTCAACGAAGCCCACTACGCGCGAATCGTCGCCCAGAAGTTCGGCACCGAGCATCACGAGATGATCCTCGAGCCCGACGTCGTCCAGACCGTCGAGCACCTGACCAGTTCACTGGAAGAGCCGTTCGGCGATTCTTCCATGCTGCCCACCTACTATGTTTCACAGATGGCGCGCCAGCACGTGACGGTCGCGCTTTCGGGCGACGGCGGTGACGAGATCTTTGCCGGCTACGATCGCTACCGGATTCACGCCGGCCGCCAGATCTTCGAACGCATACCGGAGTGGGCGCGCAAGTTCTATCGCAACCAGGTTTTTCCGCTTTTGCCCAACAGCATGCAGGGCCGCAAGCTCAGCTACAACATTTCGCTGCCCTGGCAGGAGCGTTACGTCGACGGCCTCTCATTTCTCCCAGCCTTCGAGCGAGATACGCCGCTGCTCTCCGACGAGTTCCGCGCACTGCTCGCCCGCAGCGACGATCCCGGCAACGTTCTGCGCCGCTGCTTTGCCGCCGCGCCAGCAAAGGATCCTGTCAGCGAGATCCTTTACGTCGACACCAAGACCTACATGGTCGAGGACATCCTCGCCAAGGTCGATCGCATGAGCATGCTGAATTCGCTTGAGGTCCGAGTACCGATTCTCGACCACGTTTTCATCGAATGGGTCACCGGCCTTGCGCCCGAGTGGAAACTGCGCGGCCGCCAGCAGAAATATATTCTTCGCAAACTCGCCGAGCGGGTCGGTGTGCCGCGCGAAGTGCTCTACCGCCAGAAGCAGGGATTCTCGCTCCCACTGGTACATTGGATGCGGAACGAACTCAAAGACATGCTGATGATCCTGGTCGAACCCCGCACGCTCGAACGCGGATACTTTCAGGCGAGCGGCGTCCGCAAGCTGATGGACGATCATCTTCTCCGCGGCAAGACGATGACCGGCCGCCTCTGGCGCCTGCTGATGTTTGAGCTCTGGCACCGGAACTTCCTCGAGAAATACGTCAGACCCGCGGGCCTGTTCTCGCTACCTGTGGTGGCGGACGCGCGCCGAGAAGTGCGACCGCACTCCCGTGTTAGCACCGGCTCCGGTGGGAGAGTGACCGGGTGGTCGCCACACACGCTGCCAGCATAACTGCAAACAATCCCGCCGCATCGTCCATCAGCTTGTTTCTGATGATTGATACTTTCGGAACCGGCGGCTCGGAGCGCCAGTTCGCTGTGCTCGCACAAAATCTCGACCAATCCAAATTCCGGCTTGATCTGGGATGCCTGAGCCGCCAGGGCCCGCTTGCGGCCCAACTGGGAGAGGTCGCTGAATATCGGATGGGCGGCAGCCTCTATGGATGGCAGTCGCTGCGCACGCGTCTTAATCTCAGCCGGTACCTTCGCCACAGCAATGTTCAGGTTGCGCACGCCTTCGAGTTCTATACCAACCTGACGCTCATCCCGGCCGCTCGTTTTGCGGGGGTGCCGGTGATCATCGGCAGTCATCGGCAGCTCGGAGACTTGATGACGGCCGCGCAATTCCGTGTCCAAGCCGCAGCCTTTCGCTGGTGCGATGCGGTCGTCTGTAACTCGCGAGCCGGAGCCGCTTGCCTGGCGGCTGGCGGAGTAGCGCGCGGGAAACTTGTCGTCATCGGAAATGCCTTGCCAGCGGCGGCATTTGAAACCGCCACACCTGCCCTGCCGCGCCCGGCCGGCAAGGTTCGCGTCGCCATGGTGGCGCGCATGAACGCGCACTACAAGAATCACGCCGGGTTCCTGCGCATCGCGGCCGAGATTCACAAGCGCATGCCCACGGCGGATTTTCTGCTCGTCGGCGATGGTCCGCTGCGCCCGGAGATCGAACAGCAAGCCGCTGCCCTAGGGTTGGGCGAACGCGCCGTGTTCCTCGGCGAGCGCCGCGACATTCCCGCCCTACTCGCATCCATCGACGTCGCTGTTCTCACTTCCGACTCCGAGGGCCTTTCGAATGTAATCCTGGAGGCGATGGCAGCGGGCGTGCCTGTGGTTGCATATGACGTGGGAGGCAACGTGGAACTTCTCAAGACTGGATCGGTCAACGACGAGCGCGGAGCGCTGGTTCCTGCGGGCAATGAAAGCGAGTTTACGGCGGCTGTCCTCCGGTTCTTGTCGGACGCTGGTCTCCGCACACAACTTGGCGGCAACGCCCGGCGGTTTGCCGAAGAAAACTTCAGCCTCGATCGAGTACGCCGCCGCTACGAGGATCTGTATGTCAGTCTTCTCGATCAAAAGCGGCGGAGAATGCGCCTGGCATGAACGACGCGCCGGATCCTGAAGGGCGCAGGTCTTCGCAGGACGGCTCCAGGTTGCGCCAACTCTCGCTGCGCAAGCCTGTGAAGGTCGCCATCGTCGCGCCCAGCCTGCGCTATGTCGGCGGACAAGCCGTGCAGGCCGATCTGCTCATGCGTCTCTGGCAGAACGATCCCGAGGTGGAAGTCAGCCTCATCTCCGTCGATCCTCCGCCGCCGCCTTTTCTCGCATGGGCGGAACGCGTCCCGGTCGTGCGCACTATTCTCCGCGAACCCATCTACTTCTGGCATCTTTGGCGTGGCCTCAAAGATGTTGACGTGGCGCACATCTTTTCCGCCTCCTACTGGTCGTTTCTGCTTGCGCCCGCGCCCGCGTGGCTTCTTGCGAGGTTGCAAGGCAAGAAAAGTCTCATCAACTACCGCAGCGGAGAAGCTCGCGATCACCTGGGGCGCTTTCGCTCTGGACGCTTCGTGTTGTCGCATGTGGATGAAATCGTTGTTCCCTCGGGCTATCTCGTCGACGTCTTCCGCGAATTTGGGCTGAGCGCGGTCGTCGTGCCTAACCTTGTGGATCTCTCGCAGTTTCGATACCGCCAGCGCAATCCACTGCGCCCGCACCTGGTCTGCACGCGCGGTTTTTCCGCGTATTACAGTGTCGATGTAGTGGTGCGTGCTTTCGCGGAAGTGAAGAAGAGCTATCCGGACGCGCTGCTTGATCTGGTTGGAGGCGGCCCGCTTGAAAACGATGTGCGCAAGCTGGTTGCCGACCTTAAATTGAGCGGCGTGAATTTTACCGGCATAGCATCGCGGCAGGAAATCGGCAAATATTACGACGGGGCCGACATCTTCATCAATGCGTCATGGCTCGACAATATGCCGGTCTCGATCATCGAGGCGTTTGCATCCGGCACTCCCGTGGTGACGACATCGCCCGAGAGTATGCCCTATCTCGTCAAACACGGGCGCACGGGATTGCTCTCGCCGGTCGGAGATGAAAAAGCGCTGGCGGCGAACGTAATCCGGCTGTTGCGAGAACCGGGATTGGCAGCGGCGCTCGCCTCGAATGCTCATGAGGAATCGCATAACTACACTTGGGGCGCCGTCCGAGAACAGTGGGTCAGGGTATATCGGGGGTTGCAGTCGCCGCCGGACAACTAGCAATCGTTTGAACCGCAACTTAGTTTGTCGTCGCGACCTTCATCTCTGCCGCGCCCGCCTCGCAGTGTGGTTCGCCTTCCAAACACACGCGATGCCACAGCTCCAGATTCAGCAGACGCCAGATGCGATCGTAATTGTCACGATGTTTGGCGCGATGCTCAGCAAATAGCTTTTCGATCGCCTCTCGTCGGAAGTATCCACGCTGCAGACTGCGCGGCTCGAGCAGCATTTCGCGAATCGTCTCCAGCCGCGATCCGGCGAGCCATCCGCTCCACGGAGTCGGGAATCCCAGCTTCTGCCGGTAGAGAATCTCGTGCGGCAGCAAATCCTCCACCGCTTTCTTTAGAATTCGTTTGCCCGCCAGCCCGTGAATTTGCACTTCGCGCGGAATGCTGCGTCGCGAATTCGACCAGCACGTGATCGAGAAACGGCACGCGGCTTTCGATCGATGCCGCCATACTCATGTTGTCCTGCTTCATGAGCAGTTCGACAAGGTATGTCTTGATGTCGGTGTAGAGCAAGCGTTGCAGCATCTCATTCCCGCCCTGCGTCGCCGACCGCTCCCAATACGCGAGCACGTTTCTGTATGCCGAGCTGGGCGCAAACTGCTCCGCGAATTCACCGCTCAGCAAGCTGCTCTGTTCCGCCCCGCTGAAAGCCGAGAAAAAGTTGTCGAAGTAAAACGAATCCCAGGCCGCGCCATCCTTGCCGAGAAATGTATGTTCCAGTTTCCGCCGCAGCGTTGCGCCCAGCAGGGAAGAGTTCGCGACCGAATTGCGCAAACACGCGCCGCAACGCGCTCGGCATCACGCTGCGATACACGCGATCCATTGCGGCATTCTTCATGGTGAGCGCGTAGCGCGTGTAGCCCGCTAAAGTTTCGTCCGCGCCCTCGCCGGTAAGCACCACGGTCACGCGCTCGCGAGACAGCTTGGCAACAAAATACAGCGACACGCTCGATGGCCACACGATCGGCTCATCCTCATGCCAGATCAAGTGCGGCAACGCGCCAAAAAAATCCTGCTCGCTGACGCAAACCTCATGGTGTTTCGATTTGATATGTCCAGCGACCGTGCGGGCGTAGGGCAGTTCGCTATAGCTTTGCTCGCCGTAGCCGACTGAGAATGTTTCGATCGGCTCGCGGCGAATCTTCGTCATCAGCGCGGCAACCGCGCTCGAATCCACTCCACCGCTTAGAAACACGCCGAGCGGCACATCGCTCATCAGGTGGCTCTCGACCGCGCCTTCAAGCAATCTCGCGATAGCTGCGAACGTAATAATTCTCATCCCGCGAGTCGTGCGGCTTCGACGCATCCAGATCCCAGTACTGACGGATCTCCGCTTTCCCGTCGAGGCCGATGGTCATCGTGTATCCGGGCGGCAACTTGCGGATCCCCGAGTAAAACGTCTCCTCGCCCGACAGGTAACCGAATGCGAGAAACTCCGGCAACGCTGCGCGGTTGAATTCTGGACGAATGCCGCCATGCGCCAGCACAACTTTTATCTCAGACCCGAACAGCAGCCGTTCTGGTGTCAGCTTGTAATAGAGCGGCTTGATGCCCAGCCGGTCGCGCGCGATGAACAGCGTTTTCGTGTTCCGGTTCCAGATGGCAAATGCGAACATGCCGCGCAGGTGCTGCACGCAATCCGCGCCATACTCCTCAAACAAGTGGACGATAGTTTCCGTATCACTGTGCGTGGCGTAGGAGTGGCCGCGTGCGATCAGTTGCTCGCGCAGCGCCCGGTGGTTGTAGATCTCGCCATTGAAAACGATGTACAGGGAGCCGTCTTCGTTCGAGATCGGCTGGTGCCCGGTCGCCAGATCGACGATGCTCAGGCGGCGCATCCCGATTCCAAGGGCGCCGTCGGTGTAAAAGCCGTCATCGTCGGGCCCGCGGTGCGCCATCACGCGACACATCTCACGCAGCGCTGGCGCGCTTGCCCGCGCGTCGCGGCCGAATTCAAGAATGCCAGCGATCCCGCACATTAGCGTTTCTCCGCGAAAGACGAAGTTGTACTTACTCTAGAGGAAGAAGGCGATCCCCCTGTCAGCTCGTCAAACCATGGAGTCGTCGACACCATCTCCGGTGAGGCGTGAGTCATGCCATCGTGCTTCCGCCACTCGAAAAATTTGCAGCCGCGGCGTGCCTCAAATACTGGCCGTCCGTGGCATTCCAGCGTGTTACCGCCAACCACAATCAGCTGTACGAGCTTCTCCTCTTCGGTTCGGCAATAAAGCATCTCGGCGTTCGTGGACCACGGGCCGAAGGTCCACGGCAGCCTGTCGAGATCCTGACCATCTTGAGCCTCGTCACCGTTAAAGAAAAAATCGTGGCTCTGATTTCCGTTATGGAGTTCGTAACCCTGCACGCTCGCATCCTGCCGGCGGATCATGCCTACCTCTTCCTGCTTCTGTGCGGGCCTGCCATGAGCGATGAGAGCGGTTGCAATCTCCGCTGGCAGTTGTAATCGTCCCTCAGAATAGACCACTGGGGCCGGTTGATATCTTCCGTAGGCGGGAGAAATGAGCCCGCGCGTGATCTGGGTTTTCCAGCAATTTTGTTCGGGAATGACCATGTGCAACGCGCAAGGTTCCGGCGCCCGCGGCCGCGATGCAACGAACTGCCCCGCACCGGCTTCCTGCACAGAGATATCGGCGGCGAAATGCCAACGCAGTTCCAGATCGTGTTCCGCTTTGCCCAGGACAACGTCCCGCACCAGCCAGAGGCCGTCATGCAGGTGCAGAACGCATCGCCGATGCGCGACTGGGTCCGCGAGCCGCGCGTAGCCGTTATGACGCCCGGCGAAATAAGTGAAAGTCCTTCCGATGACCCAATTCTCAACCTGTGTGGTGGGAATCTGCGTCCAGGAAAATGGTTCGCCCGCAACCGCCTGGTCCACGTCGTCGACGCGCATCGTGTTATGCGCCCGCGTTCCGCGAAACACATTGCGATCCGCCGGATCGCTCGAAATGTAGACGCCGCTGCCAGAATCCACCAGCCAGCGCTCTCCATTCATGGTCAACTCGCAGGCTGAGCGCATCGGCATGGCCATGTCCGCAGCGGCCTTCGCCCTGTGGGCCCGCATCAATCATCATGGCGTGCGCGCATGGCCGCGAGTCGGCCGAAGCGTCGGCGAGTGCGCTGCCTGAATTGTCCGTTCCGCCACCGGCTAGAATGTAGATCCCGCTCTCGGGGAACCCGACGGAACAGGGCAGGTCCCTGGTTTTTTTCTTTGCCGACGCCAATCGCGCGATGGCGCGCTCCCCGAACAGCCAGATGGATTCTTCCGTCAGTTGAGCCGCGCTCAGATCGTCACGCTCACACATGATCGCTCCCAGCGCAAGAGGATCGGTCATGTGCTCGGTGCGATTGCGGCGAGCATTAAACAATCGTCCTCCATCGTCGTCTCCAAAGCCTTCCGCCGGTCCAGCCTGCGCGAGCGCTTGGATGACGGTCAGCATCCGAGTGAGAATCTCGTCATAGGCAGCGGGAATCGAAACGCCGTTTGCCGACGCCAGCAGGCGCGCGTAGAGAAAAAAGTCGAGCGCGTATACGTGATAGTAGAGCGACTGCTCGAAGTAAACTCCGTCGGGCCGCACCTGCCGTTCTGCTTCGTGAAGCAGAACCTTCCATGCTCGCTCTTTCCAGCGGGCTGCGTCTGGCATTTGCGGATACAGCGTTCCAAGAAAAAACAGCGCCAGCAATTCACCCAGCAGATGCGTATTGGGAGAAAAATATGTAGATAGATAGCGCTCGATATAACGCCCGTGAAACGCCAGCGCCGGCAGGAGCTCTTCGCGAAACTCCATGTATTGAGGGCAAGACAGCACAGGCAGCTCACCCGTGGCCTTCGTGTTGAGCAGTTGATCCACCCAGACCCACGACAGACTGCGAAACGCAACTTCAAGGCTGCTGCCCCAGTTGATGCCCACCGGATAAGGATTTGCCTTGGTCCAGCTGCGCCACTGCGCCATCAGCTCGTGAACATACTTTTCATCCCTCGTAAGCAGCAACGCCTTCGCCAGCGTCACCAGGTGCTGATGGCGGTTCAGCTCCCACGTTACTTTGTGGTCGCCCACCGCCGCGAAGTCGAGAAATGAAACCTTGGACCACGGCTGGAGCGGCGCGCGCTTGTTGTGCACGCGATCCAGATGCCAATCGATCTCGCTGCTGTAATCGAGATTTTCATATCCGAGCAGGCGAAAACGGTGCTGGCAGATTTCGTCTGCCTCGCGCACGATCTCCTCGGCCTGCTGGGGCAAGTGTTGACGTAATAACTCGGCGCGATCGGCCGCCTGGCTGCCACTGAAAAAGAATTTTCCCGGCGGCGCCGTCGGCTCGCGAAGCTGAATCGCCGCGGAATTCATGCCCAGCCGATACCGCAAAAGATCGCTTCGCTTGTGGAATTCCTGCGCAACACGGGTGCGGAGTTCGTCCCAGTCCCGCGCCGAACGCGAGACGCGCGCCACCTTCTTTTGCCATCCGGAAGCCACAAGTCCTTTTATCTTACATGCGAAGATGATTGCTTTATCGTACTGGAGCTCCCCGGCCGATTACCGTGGAGTGTTGACGCCACACTGCGAACTGGACTTCAACCGCAATTCTCACTATTCTGTAAGGTATTGAAAAAAGAGATGGTTACAGGAGACCGCCTTGGGTTTGTCGGTTAGCATTTTTGGCTTGGGATATGTGGGATCCGTCTCCGCTGCCTGCTTTGCCTCCATGGGTCACAAGGTTATCGGTGTCGACCTGAGCCCCGCCAAGGTCGAGATGCTGGATTCCGGCCGTACTCCGATTATCGAAGCCCGCATGAGCGAATTGGTTGCGGAGGCCAAGCAGTCTGGCCGCTTGCGTGCGACTACCGATGCGGCCGACGCCGTGCTGAATTCCGACGTTTCGTTCGTCTGCGTCGGCACGCCCAGCTTGAAGAACGGAAAGCTCGATCTGAGCCACATCGAAAACGTCGCGCGCGAAATTGGCGCCGCGATACGGCAGAAGGCATCGGCGCATGTGTTTGTTCTGCGCAGCACGGTGCTGCCGGGTACGACAGAAACCATCGCGCTCCCGATTCTTGAAAAAGAAAGCGGCAAGAAGTGCGGACGCGATTTCACCGTCTGCTACAACCCCGAGTTCATGCGCGAAGGCAGCGCGGTCGCCGACTTCCTGAACCCGCCCTACACGATCCTCGGGGCGAGCGACCTCAACCACCTGGCGCCGCTGCGCGAACTCTATAAAGACGTTCCGGCCACGCTCTATGAAACGACGATTCCCGTCGCCGAGATGGTGAAGTATTTCTCCAACTGCTACCACGCGCTGAAGGTCGGCTTCGCCAATGAGATGGGAACCATGTGCAAGCATCTCGGGGTGGACGCGCAGGCGGTCACAAAGATTTTCACCTCGGACTCGAAGCTCAATATTTCTCCCGCTTATCTCTCGCCAGGATTTGCCTTCGGCGGCTCTTGCCTGCCGAAAGATCTGCGGGCGATTACCTACAAGGCCAAAGAGCTCGACCTGAAGCTCCCGGTGCTCGAGTCGCTCATGCCCAGCAATGCGGAGCACGTGGATCGCGCCGTCGACATGGTAATGAGCACAGGGAAAAAGAAGATTGCGCAGCTCGGCCTGAGCTTCAAGGCGGGAACCGACGATCTCCGCGAGAGCCCGCAGGTGCAATTGATCAAACGCCTGATGGGTGAAGGCCTGGAAGTACGCGTATGGGACGAAGACGTTTCGCTCGGACGCCTGGCGGGCGCCAATCGCCAGTACATCGAAGAGGTGATTCCGCACATCGGATCGGTGCTCTCAGCCGATCTCGAAAGCGTGCTGCGTTCGGCTGAGGTCGTGATCCTGGGCAACAAGTCCGCGAGCAAAGAGCGGCTGGCACAATATCTGCGGCCCGAACAGATCGTGATTGACCTCATCCACCTCGACCGCGCGAAGCGTCCGCAAGGTGCGAAAACCTACCAAGGCATTTGCTGGTAGCTATCCCTACCAAGACTGGAGCGCCGGCACCTTGCGGGCGGTCTCGTGAGATGGCTCGGAATTTGTCGACAGCGGTCTCGCCCAAACTGGAGAGGAGTCGCCGTTCACGTCCTATTGGGATTTCGCGTTGGTTGTGGGCGGATCGGAGATTCCCATTCGCTGGATCTCTCCCCTACGGGCGAGCGGAGTATAGGTTTTCAGCCAGAGTTTCAAATCGAAATAAATCGGATACAGGAAGCTCATCAAACTGACCGGCAAACTGCGGTGTCGCTGCGCATCCGTGCTGGCGAGTTCATACCCTGTTTCGGCCAACAATTCTCCGATCAGGCTTTCGACCTGCGCGACTTCAGCGCCGGACAGGAGCGCTTTCCAGCGTTCAATCGGGTTTGCCTCTTTTTCCGCGCCGTCACCCCGGAATGAAGAGTTCGGATCGCGCAGCGTTCCCTGGGCGTTCTGCTGAATCCGGTCATAGTCGAGATCGTGATCGATGAACGCGCCCAGCCGCTGCAGGGTCTCGCGCGGTTGCTGCACCACCTCTTCGAAGTGGATCTCCATGTAATCTCCGGGCATGCGGCGTCCGTATCTGCGGCCTTTACTGACGATCCATCGCCAAAAAAGCGCCGGCGCCAGCAAGCGCCGCTGTTTGTCCCAGGGCAGCGGTTTGATCCAGCCAATCCGATCGAGAGAAGTGGTCACATCCCGGCCATCGCGGATGATGTGAATAATCAGCGCGTCGGGAAAGAGTTTTTTAATCAAGGGAAGATACTGCAAGTGCAGTGGCGTCGATTCAGCCCAGCGTTCCACCCCCTGCTTCCGGGCGATGGTCTCCATCAGGATCCGCAGGAAATCGCCGGCGTTGTGGCACTCCTCCAGAATCCTGGGTTCGATCTCTTCGCGCGTCAAACCCGAGCGATAGAAGAGTTTGCTGCGCAGCCAGTGATCCAGCAGCGCCCGCCGGTTTTTGAGCTTGGCCAGGCTGCCAAAGCGAAGCCCAATCAGGTTGAAGGCATTGCTCTCGGCATGGTAGACCGCGAATCCTCCGGCCGAAAGAAGCGTGTGGTACAACAGCTTGGTTCCCGAGCGTCCACACCCAAGCACGAACACCGGCGCCTTCGAGCGCGCGCTGCGAGCCCGCTGGGCGGCGTGCTGTGGCTGATCGGGCAATGTCGGAGTTGAAGTCATGATGCCGAAGCCATGATCACAACCGCGCCGATCGCGCCATCGCAGCCGGTCTGTCTTCCAGTTCGAGCACTGACAGATTGACCATGCGGCCGGTCGGAGTATTCAGCTTTAGCCACATCTTCGTGTTCAGAAAACTTTGGTAGAGCGCCCGCGTCGCCCACTCCCGCGCTCCCGGCGTTCGCTCCTCTTCAGCAAGCGACAAAGGGTAGCCAGTTTGTTCTAAACATTCTCCCACGGCAGCTTCGATGGCGGCCACATCGCGGTGCGAAAGTCGCTCCTTCCATCGTCCTAAGGGTTTGAGCTTTTCGACTCCGCCTTCTTCGCGGAACGAAGAGTTCGTTTCGGAGACGCGTCCGAGCCCGGCATTCTTGATCCGATCATAGTCGAGATCATGGTCGAGGAAGCCGCCCACTTTCTGCAACACTTCGCGCGGGTTTGTAATCAGGTCTTCGTAGTGAACCTCCAGGTAGTCGGCAGGGAACCGCTGCCCATGCTCGCGGCCGTTACGGACCATCCACTCCCAATACAGCGCGGTTGCCACCAGGCTCCGGGTCTCGCCCCGGTCCCAGGGCAAAGGTCGGAATCCGCCCATTTTCTTTAGCGACAGCGCGATGTCGCGCCCGTCGCGGATGATATGCAGGAATAGCGCGTTCGGGATGCTGGCCTTCAACCTCTCCACGTGCAGAACATTGTCCGGATCGTAAGCAGCCCAGCGTGGAACTCCCTGGCTTTCGGCAACTGAATCCATGACTACCCGGATGAAATCTCCGCCATCCCTGCATTCGTTCAGAATGCGCGACGACAACCGATCTGCATCCAGACCCGTCCGGCGGAAACCCTTGCTTCGCACCCATGTTCGCAGTAGCTTTTCCCGGTTATCGCGGCGCGCCAGAGAACCAAACCGCGGAATCAGCGTCTCATACACGGGCAGGGAACCGCGGTATATCGCAAATCCGCCAGCGGACAGCAGCATGTCATAAAGGAGGTTTGTCCCCGAACGGTGGCATCCCATCACAAAAACAGGGCTATGCTTGCGGTTGCTTGGATTCTCGTTGGCCAACAATCGAAGTTTATCACCCGGCCACAGGCCGAGTTACTGGCCGAGAAAAGTTACCGGATTACGAAAGTTACCGTGCTCCCGATAGGTGTCGCGACGCTTTGGCAGCCGCGATGACTGCACTGTCTGGAATCCAGCGTCCGCTACTCCACTCCCGCAATGGCCGCGTCGATTGCGTCCACGTCTGCCCCAATATCCTTGCCGTCCGTCGCTACCGAGGCTCCAGGAGAAGCTTGCGTGCAGCCGGTTGTGTGGGCGTGGCAGAGCCGTGCGTTCTTGCTGACTCCCTTTTCCAGGTCGCGTATTCCTGCCGCCTTAGGGGAGGAAACGTCGATCGTTCCTTTCGGCCATCCCCCTTTGTCGCCGATGATCATGTTCTTCTCGAACCTGTAGTGGATGAAACACGCGTCGAGCACCGCCTCCGCCCCGGCCCGCTGTGCGTTGTACGCACAGTTCGCTGGCCGCCCCCGATGGATGCGAATGCCGGCCGTCTGTCTCCCGGCATAAAAATGCTGTTGGTCACGCTGAAGTTAGTGATCTTTTCTGGATGATCGCCTTCCTCCAGACGATCGCCAACGTAAAAGATTGGGCCGGTAACAAATGCCGTGACGTGATCGAAAGCAACATCGTGCAAGGTGGGAGCCCGCGAGGCGAGAATCGAGAATGTGCCCTGTCCCTTCCAGTCGCGGTCGTGAATAGAATCGGCCAGCAGATCGTGAATGCTGTACCGGCCTCCGTCGGCGGTCGACCCGCCGTCTTTGGAATAGGCATTGGCGATCGAGAATACGCCTCCGACATTTCGGATCCGGTTGTAACGGATCGTCACATCCGTGACCATACATTTCGGACAGCGGTTACTTTGGCTCTTAGGCGTGAGCAGAATTGAATAGCCCGGTTGCGAGAAACCACCCCAGCTGTTCTCCAGCAAATTGGCCTCAAACAGCACTCGGACGCCGCTTTTCAGCTCAAAATTATTCTTGACGATCACCGGATTGCCTGCGCCCGCGGGCGTATATCCCGGTTCGCCTTCTTTCCAGATCATGCGGCTTGAACAGATGATTGCGCCGGATTTCAATGTCGGTCGGATTAACCTCGGACCCCGCGCCGCCAAAGAGAATATCCTCGCCCGAGGCCTCAAGGAAATTGTTGTAAATCTTCAGGGTGCTGATGGGGACTTGCCCGTTTCCGCCTCCGATCGCCGAGGCGTCGGTGCAGGCGCCGGTGCGCGCCACGCAATAGAAACCGCTGAGATACGAATTGATGATCGCAATGAATCGGGTCCCGTGGAACAGCAGGATTCCTTTGCCAACCTCCGAGCCCGCGGCGGGATGGAACCAGTTTCGATCGAAAATTATGTGGTCTGCGCCCTCGGTCGTAACCATCACGCCAACATGGGTGTCCGGATCGGAGACCCATTCCAGCCCAATGAAGCGATAGTGGTCTCCAAGTGCCGGCGCCTTCTTGACGATCAGCGTAGATAGCTGTTTCGCCGCTCCGCCAGCCGGTTGTGCGTACGGCGGCCTGCCGGGCAGGTTGGAAACACCGACCCAGGCGGGCGAAATGCGAGTCCCTTCCGGAGGCAGTTTCGAATCGGGGGTGTCGGTTCGAATCGTGATGTAATGCTGGTCATCACATTTTTTCGCCGGCAGATCCTTGATCTCGAACGACGCGCCCGCCGCGAGCAGCAGCGTGTCTCCGCATTTTGCCGATTCCACTGCCTCCTGCAAGTCCGAATTCGCCTTTACCCGGATCTGTTTTCCCGGAGAAGGAGTGCCATCGAGCCCCGTGTAGTAGCACGATTGTGGAAGTTGCGCCGGCCCATCTTTCTCTCCAAACTTGGCGACGTCTCCCTTCCCGCAATAAGCGTTTTCGGTGGTGGGAGGCGTCGTGGTGGCTGCCACTGCTGAAAGTGGGTTCGTAAGCAAAAGAACGACCAACACAGCGGGTAGAAAGCAACCGAGGAAAGAATGAGCGAGGGAAGAACTAATTACTCTTTGAGTGACGCCTGGACGACCCGCAATTAAGGCCAAAATGTCGTTTCTCCGGACCATGGGGCTGCGACGCTGACTGACGCCGGTTTCCACGGGTATTAGCCATGAGTCGTTATAGGGAAGATGGATAGCAAAATAGTAACACGCCGCGGAAGTTGAGGATCAAGTCGATGTCGCCCCTCGATTCTTGAGGGCGCAGCGTTTCAGCACCAGGATGAACCACGCTGTTCAATAGCGGCATTCAGTTCCTGAACGGGACAATCTTCGTTCGGAAACGCCTTTCTCCGCAGCCCGGGCGCGATCAGTTCCATCACCATTCCGATGTCGCCGGGGTTACTAAGGTGTAGTGGTTATTCGTCACAAGCGCCTGTGAGGCAATGCACTGCGCAGGGGCCGAAGCGGGGCGTAGCTTGAGAATGAAAGAGGAGGCTCGACATGCGTTTTGCTAAATCCGTATTTGCCATTTCAATTTCTGTTCTGCTGCTCGGTGTCTTTGCTCTTGCCGCGCAAAACCCGATGGGAATCTCCGATCTTTATCGGGTGAGTTTCTCAGAGAAGGTCATCGTGGCTTCTACCGTGCTGCCTTCGGGGGACTATGAGATCAGACACGTCATGGAAGGCGACAATCACATTATGGTGTTCCGCCAGGTTGGCGTCAGGAAGCCCGTTGTAGTTCGTGCCAAATGCACCCTGGTTCCGCTGGCCGAGAAAGCAGGCGACAACCAGAAGATTTACGAACTCAATGCCTCCAATGAGCGCGTTTTGCACGAGCTGATTTTCAAAGGTGATCGCGCTAAGCACGTTTTCTAACTTAAACGCCAATCGGCGCTACTCATCGGGAACTTGGCCGTCCGTTCAGGCAAAGACGGCCAAGCAGCCTTTTGGAAGGCGCAGGGAAACTCGGTGTTGCGCTCATCATGCTGCCCTGAAGATGTGCCAGGATTCTGGCGCCCTGGTTTTGATGGCATGAGTCCGGGCGTCGCAGCGGTGTACCGCCGCCAGCAGTGCTGCCGTCGGCGTCTACCGCCGCGATGATCGCTGTAAGCTTAGCAGTGGCTTCTTGCCGGTGAGGTCCTGACTCAAGGCACCCCGGTGCGGTGAGATTCCAGGGCTAAGGCATTGCCTATATTTTGACCGGCAATCTCAGTTAAGCAGCTAACTTTGCCGAGGACCCATAACTAGTTCACCAACCGCCAAGAGGGGTCTCGTGGAAGACCCCAGTTACCGTCGTGGGGCGCAGTGCTTCCGCGTATTGCAAAACGCCAAAAAAGGTCTAAAATTCAACAACCTACCATGCTGGCTGCATCTTTTGAGCAGTTCGATTCATCAAAGGTTGAGTGAAAGTGACTCAAGAGAAAAATCATGAGCGATACTAATACCCCTCTTTCCTATGAAACGATCGGGCGTTCGCTGCCGATATTGCCGGTGCGCGATACGGTTCTGTTTCCGCACGCCGTGCTTCCTCTTACCGTGGGGCGCGAGAGTTCGGTTCAGCTGATCAACTCGCTGGGCGACGACAAGACCATTGTGGTGGTCGCACAGCGCGAGGCGCGCGTGGATACTCCGCAGCCGACCGACCTTTATTCGGTAGGCACGCTGGCCGTAGTTCATAAAGTTGTAAAGATGCCCAACCAGAGCCTGTTCGTTTTTGCCGAAGGCCTGGAACGCGTGCGGCTCACCGATTTTGCCCAGCTTGCGCCGTTCATGCGCGCGCAAGTGGTAACGGTTCCGGAGACCATTCCGCCCAAGGATTCCGAGATTGAAGCTCTGCAACGGAATGTCCTGACCCTGTTCCAGCAAATCGTCGCCGGTTCGCCCACTTTATCGGATGAGCTGTCGACGGTGGCCATGAACATCGAAGAGCCGGGCCGGCTGGTGGATTTTATCGCCTCCTCGCTTCCGCAGTTGACGACTGCCGACAAGCAGGATGCGCTTGAAACCACCGACGTACGCGTGCGGTTGGAGAAGATCAATCAACACCTCGCCAAAGAACTGGAAGTGCAGCAACTGCGCAACAAGATTCAGTCCGAAGTCCAGGATCGTGTGCAGCAGACCCAGCGCGAATACTATTTGCGCGAGCAGATGAAGGCCATCCAGAAGGAACTGGGTGAGCAGGACGAAGGCGCCCGCGACACCGAAGAGCTGAAGACCAAGATCGAACAGGCGGGAATGCCCGACGAAGTCAAGAAAGAAGCCCTGAAGGAACTGGGACGCCTGTCGCGCATGTCGCCGATGGCGGCCGATTATTCCGTCACCCGCAATTACATCGAGTGGCTGGCGGTGCTGCCGTGGAACAAGACTTCGGGCGGCGAAATCGAGATTCCCAAGGCAAAAGAGATTCTCGACGCCGACCACTACGATCTGCAAAAAGTAAAAGACCGCATTCTCGACTACCTCTCCGTACGCCGCCTTAAACCCAGCATGAAGGGCCCGATTCTTTGTTTTGTCGGGCCTCCGGGCGTTGGCAAGACATCGTTGGGCAAGTCCATTGCGCGCGCTTTGGGACGCAAATTCACGCGCCTCTCGCTTGGTGGAGTGCACGACGAAGCGGAGATTCGCGGCCACCGGCGCACTTATATCGGCGCGTTGCCGGGGCAGATCATTCAGGGCATTCGACGCGCGGAGACCAAAGATCCGGTCTTCATGCTCGACGAAATCGACAAAGTTGGTCGCGATTTCCGTGGCGATCCCGCATCCGCCTTGCTGGAAGCGCTCGATCCCGAGCAGAATGCGACCTTCCGCGACAATTATCTCGACGTGACCTTCGATCTCTCCAAGGTGTTGTTCATTACGACCGCGAACATGCTCGATCCCATCGCCGAGCCGCTGCGCGACCGCATGGAGATCATCGAGCTACAGGGCTACACCGAGGAAGAGAAGATTCACATCGCATTTCAGTATCTGATTCCGCGGCAGATCGAAGAGAACGGAATCACCACGGAGCAAATCGAGTTTCCCGAAGAGACCGTCAGCTATGTGATCCGCCACTATACGCGGGAAGCGGGTGTGCGCAACCTGGAACGCACTCTCGGCACCATCTGCCGCAAGCAGGCGCGCCGCATCGCCGAAGGGAAGAACGAGAAGCTTGTCGTCACTAAAGAAGTCGTGCAGGAATTTCTGGGCGGCATCAAGATTCGCAGCGAAGGCGAAATTGCCGAGCGCACCAAGCGCCCGGGCGTCGTCGTCGGCCTTGCCTGGACTCCTTCGGGCGGCGACGTACTCTTTGTCGAGGCCAATCAGATGAAGGGCAAGGGCGGGCTCACCATCACCGGCCAGATTCAGGATGTGATGCGCGAGTCGATGCAGGCCGGGCTAAGCTGGGTGCGTTCGAACGCCAAGGAACTGGGCGTCGACGAAGAGTTCTTCGCCAACCACGACATCCACATTCACGTACCAGCGGGCGCGATTCCGAAAGATGGCCCCTCGGCTGGCGTCACCATTGTCACCGCGCTGGTGTCGCTGCTGACGGGCAAGCAGGTTCGCCCGCTGACGGCCATGACCGGTGAGATCACGCTCAGCGGCAATGTGCTTCCGGTGGGCGGCATCAAGGAAAAGGTGCTGGCGGCAAAACGCGCTGGCGTGCACGACGTGATTCTCCCCGCCGACAACCAAACCAATGTCGAGGAAGATCTAACCCCCGAGCAGTTGCAGGGCCTGACCACGCATTACGTAAAGACGGTGGACGAGGTGCTCGAATTTGCCCTCCCATCTTCTCCGCGCGAAGAGCGCCAGGACGCCGAAGAACGCGAAAAAGTGCTGAGCACGTAGGGCAGCTCTCAGCTGTCAGCCCTCAGCTCTCAGTAACCCTATCTAGGTTGTCATCCTAGCGGGTCTATGGCTCACCTATCATGAGGGGTCCCCTCCAAGCTTCGCTTGGGCGGACTTCGAGCCCCTTCTGGAACATTCCACGAAAAGAGGCGACAATGGTTCCCGTCAGCAAGAGGAATCCCAGTGGGAGCCAGTCCAACTCTGGAACAAAATCCGAGGCCTGTGCAGACAAAGCCGCCGCACGCGAAGCCAAAGCTCGGGCTGCGCGCCTGGATGGAGCGAGTGCTCAAAGAGTGTGATCGTGCGGCCGCCGGCTTCGAGCCCGATCCTGTTCACGACTTGCGCGTCGCCCTGCGCCGTTGCCGCTCCCTGGCCGATGGATTGATGGCGCTCGATTCCGATTCCTCCTGGAAGGACATGAAGAAAGCCGGCAGGAAGCTCTTCCGTGCCCTGGGCGACCTGCGCGACATGCAGGTCATGCAGGAATGGATCGAAAAGCTCGCGGTTTCAGGCGAAGGCTCAAACAAAGCTTCGAACGAAATTGCGGACGACCCGGTGGCCGCCAATCTGCTCCAACACGTGCACGCGCGCGAAGTGGAATGCAAGCAGCTGGCCTGGAAAGATCTCAATCAGTTCGATCACAAGCGCTGGAGTCAGTGGAGCCGGACTCTCCCCCGTCGCGCGACGCGCGTGCGTCCTGGGAGCGTCGTCTATCTCCACCTGGCGCTTGAAAAATGGACCGCCGCCTACGAGCTGCATAAGCGCGCTATGCGCACACGCTCGCAGATTGCACTGCACGAACTGCGTATCGGCATCAAGCGCTTCCGCTATACCGTGGAGAATTTTGTTCCCGAGCAGCATGCGCAGTGGGGAGACGACCTGAAAGAACTTCAGGATCTACTGGGTGAGGTGCATGATCTCGACGTCCTCTGGGCGACCGGTCAGCAGATCCAGGCTTTTCCGGATGTGGAAAGCCGCAACCGCTGGCGCGAGAAACTCAACCGCGAGCGCAACCGGCGCATCGACCGCTATCGCGAGATGATGATCGGCAAGCACTCACTATGGCGCGTCTGGCGAGCAGCCTTGCCCGCGGGTTCTCAACTGCGCACGGCTGCCATGAGCCGTCTGCGGGCATGGGCCGGATATCTCGATCCCGATTTTGCACATTCACAGCGCGTAACCCAACTCGCGCTTTATCTCTATGACGGCCTGGCGAAAGCCGGCCTGGCTCAGTACTCCGAACCCGATTCGCGGGATGTATTGCAGGCGGCAGCTCTTCATGCATGACGTCGGCCGAGCCGAAGGTCATCGGGATCATCAGAAGAAGTCGTTGCGCATGATTCGCAAGTTGCAGCGCCCTCTGGGTTGGAGTGCGCGGGAGATGGAACTCGCCGCCGTCGTGGCGCGCTACCATCGCGGCGCCTTGCCGCAACCGCGGAAAAAGACCATGCAGCGGCTGGAGTTGCCCGATCGCCGCATCGCGCTCCAACTGGCGGGCATATTGCGCCTGGCCAACGCTCTCGATGTCTGGAATGGACCCACTGGGAACGGAGCCCCTCGGAATCAGGCCGCAGGGAATAAGGCGGGACCCAACGGGGCGCCGAAACTCGAGGTCAGCTTGCAGAACCGCGTTCTGCTTGTGCAGTCGGCTGGCTACTCGCCGCTGGATCGCTCAGCCGAAAATGTTGCGGCCGCGCGCCACCTGCTTGAAATCGTCCTGCGGCTTCCCGTGATTGTGAAGCCGCTGCGCGCCAGCCTCTCGACCCGTGTTGCCAACCGCCAATCGTGAGTTGTCCGTGTCTTCTCGCATGTCGTCAAAACCCAAACGACTTCTCTTCAGGAATCGAATGTGCGCCAAGGCATCCGCCAGGGCTTTTTCTTCCGCGAAGGATGTCACGGCCTCGCGTCTGACAAGGATAGCCGCTTCCGCAGCCTCAATGCGCTTGAACAGAGCGCGATCTTCCCCCTCCTGCAAGACCAGTTCGTAGGCGTGCTGCCATTTGTGGTTGCGATATGAGGATGTGCGGCGATCCGGTTCCATGGGCAAGGATCCCCCAAACGAAATCCGTCCCTTCAAAGACCCACACGTAGCTACGCGTGGCGGTTCTGGAAAATTCAAGGGACTCTAAGCCACTTGATACGCCAGCGAACATATAGCCGTCGATACGCTGGCGAACATTTCAATGATCTGGAACGGACACACCTATCCTCAATGGCTTGAGAAGGGCAGCCAGTCAGGCCATGTCGTCAAAGCCCAAACGACTTTTTTTCAGAAAACGGAGGTGCGCCAGGGCATCAGCCAGGGCTTTGTATTCCGCTTGATCGTGCGGGGAGGATTTCACGGCGTCACGCCGAAGGAGGATCGCCGCTTCCGCAACCTCGATGCGTTTGAATAGCGCCTGATTTTCCGATTCTTGCAAAACCAATTCGTAAGCGTGCCGCCAATCGTGGCAGTTTTGAGATAAGGAAGGATGACGATCCGGTTCCATGGGCTAGCCTCCCCCGAACGAAGATCATCCGTTCACAAGAGACCGGCACCCAGCGAGGCGCGGCGGCGGGTTGTGGAAAGATTCTCTATCATACACCCGTCTGTACGATACCAGACATAAAAATCATTGGGAAACACGACGGCCTCCGCGCTCGAGGTTCGCGCGTATCACTGACTTGCAGGATTTTTTCTCCCGTTCCAACACCTTCGCTCGGATCTACGGTCTGCAAACAGTTGCGCGCCTGTACTGCAAGTCTTTTCAGTCTGTGCGGTTACGCGAATGCTGTATATACTTATCCCCTTCTCGTGGGGCGAGGAGCGCAGCGTCTATGCTCGCTCACCCATCGACAGTTCAGTTGGAACAGGGAGACGTCAGATGAACATACAGAACCGAGTCGCGGCCATGCAATTTCCAGCTATCCCCATATACGCCAGGTTGTTATCGATTCGGGCGTTGACACTCCTCGTCATGGCCATTCTCTTCGCCATGCAATTGACGGCATCGGCTCAAACCTGGCAGACGCTGTTGAACCCGCCTCCTGTGCCGGAAATCATTGATCCGCAATATAACTACTGATCTCGGCCCGGGCGGCGCTTCCAATCCCGATCCTGCTCACTGATGGCAGCGTGATCATCCAAAACGAAAACCCATACGGCTCCGCCGACGGAGAAATTTTCAAGCTGACCCCTGACATCAATGGGAGCTATGTCAATGGAACCTGGACGCAACTGGCGACGATGCCCTATGTTGAAGCGGCCGCCCTCGCAGGCTGTGCTGCCGAACGGAGAAGTCCTCATTGAGGGCGGGGAGTACAGCGGCTATGAGGAATATTTCACTCTCACCAATCAAGGCGCTATCTACGATCCGGTAGCCGATGTCTGGACTTCAGTGCCGCCGCCGCCTTTCTTTGTCGACCTGTATCCGCCCCGCGCGCGTTTGCGCCCAATCCCATTGGCGACTCGGCCAACGTGGTATTGCCCAACGGAACCTTCATGATGGAGACAAGATGAGCCGCCAGGCGGCGTTGTTCGATCTCGCAACCTTTACCTGGACCGAAACCGGCACCAGCACTAAGTCGGACATGAATGATGAAGAAGGCTGGACGCTGTTGCCCAGTGGCGAAGTGTTAACGGTTGATTGCTACACCGATTACTATTTCGGAGTGGTTCCTCCCCCTTATCCGACGAATCCCACCAACTCTGAGATTTACAATCCGGGAACCGATAGTTGGTCGAGCGCCGGTAGTACGATTCACACGCTCACGGACCCATATCTCTCCGAAATGGGCCCAGCAGTATTGCGGCCGGATGGCACCGTCTTTAACGTCGGCAGCGAAGGTTATACGTCCATCTATAACGCCATCGAGAAGAAATGGTCGGTGGGTCCCAAATTGCCAATCAGCCCGCAAGGCTACCAATACACCGCGCAGGACGCACCGGGCGCGCTGCTGCCTGATGGCAACGTGCTGTTTGCCGTCAGCGGAGGCGCGGGCCACCCTCGCTAACTACTCAGGGCCGCCGGTTGCCTTTTTTGAATTCAATGGGAAGAAGCTGATTGGCGAACCCACCATTCCGAATGCTTTTTATGACGTGTCCGGGTCGATCAGCTTATTGCCCCTGCCGAACGGGCAAGTGCTTGCGACCGATTACACGACAGATGTCGAAATCTATACGCCGTCTACCACCAAGCACAGCGCATCCTGGCAGCCATTGATAACTCAAGCTCCCGCGACCGTTCAGCCGGGCGGATCATACGTTCTGTACTGGACTTCGATTGAATGGCATGTCGCAAGCTTCGATGTTCGGAGACGAAGGTCAAAACGCGACCAACTATCCCCTGGTTCGCATCACGAATCTGAAAACCAAGCACGTGTTCTACAGTCGAACGCACGATCACAGTTCGATGGCGGTTGCCTCGAACGCAGTATCCTCGACGCACTTCGATGTGCCGGCCAATCAGGAAACCGGCCGCAGCAAACTGGAGGTAGTAGCAAACGGCATTGCCTCGGCGCCGGTGGTAGTCAACGTGGAGCCCTGAAGCCTACGATGGGATGTCTTAATTCATGCAATTCGTGGGGAACACGCCGACCAATGAAGGGACGGGTAGCTCGTCCGCTACTTTTCAGTCTGCTTTGTTCGATCCAAACTTGAGTACGTGACTCACGCGAATCTGGTTTCCCTGGCGGTGGCTTGGCTGCGCCGCTACCGCTGCGGTGTCGTGCTCTCCGAACAAGCCTGCGTTAGCGGCGAGATGCCGGACGCAATTGGATGGAAAAAGGCCTGCCATTCGGTGCTGGTCGAATGCAAGGTGACGCGCGCCGATTTTCTGGCAGACCGCGCGAAGCCTTTCCGGCAGCAGCCCGGGATCGGAGTCGGCTCGGAGCGCTATTACCTGGCGCCACGCGACCTGATCAAGGTCGAAGAACTTCCCGGCGGCTGGGGCCTGCTGGAACTCTCCGGGCGCGAGATCAAGCTGCTGAAACGATCGGCAAAGAACCTGCGCTCGGCTACCGGCTTCGAATATGAGATGAACCTGCTCCTTGCGAGCCTGCGTCGGGTAGAAGTCCGCATTGAACCGCAGAGCATCACTGACTTTCTGAAGTGGAAGAACCGCATGGCGGAATACAATCGCGGCGCGCTTCCCGAGGGATTGATCTCGCCCGAGAGGGAAGAGAATACGTTTCTGCAGGCCGTGAACGGGAACTGACGATCGCCAGAAAGTAGATCCCCAAAAATGAAACCGGGCTGTTTAGCCCGGTCTCGAAAGCGTCGGTTGTGACGCGGTTACATCACAACGCAACGCGGCTGGCTCTGGGGTTTCCGCGGTCGCAAATCGCGTCCGCTCGTTGCATCCCGCGCCAGCAAACGTCAAAGGAGCGAGGACGAGAACGCGGCAAAAGTAGAGCAACTGATGGGCCAGTGCTTGGATTCGCGTGATGGATTCAGTATGCCACGTAATATACAGATACTACGCTAGTTATAATGTATGTATGGATTGACCGATTAACTTGGGCGGATTTTCTGGGGGAGCGAAGGTTCAAAATATTGCACAACGACTCGTTGCAGGCTAAGCAGAAAAGTAGCTGGGCATGGCTTCAAGCGTTGCTGGAAGCCCTATACGTCGCGGCGGCCTTCCATCGCCTTAAGCATGGTGACTTCGTCGGTGTATTCGATGTCGCTGCCCACCGGCACGCCCATTGCGATCCGCGTGATGCGCAACCCCTGCCGCTTCAGTTGCTGGGCCAGATAAGTCGCGGTAGCTTCGCCTTCGACCGTGGGATTGGTCGCCAGGATCACCTCTTCAATGTCGCCTTTCGCAGCGCGCTGGAGCAGGTTGCCGATGCGGAGCTGCTCCGGGCCAATCCCGTGCAAAGGTGAGAGCGATCCGTGCAGCACGTGGTAGACGCCATTAAAGTGCCGCGTCTTTTCGACGGCGGCGATGTTGGTCGGCTCCTCCACCACGCAGACCAGTTTCTGATTGCGGGTTGGACTGGAGCAATAGACGCAGGGATCGACATCGGTGATGTTGTTGCAGATTGAGCAGAGACGGAGATTGGCCTTGACGTCGCGAACCGCGGCGGCGAGCGCTTCGGCGTCGTCTTCGCTTGAGCGCAGAATATGAAACGCCAGACGTTGGGCGCTCTTGCTGCCGACCCCCGGCAGCTTTTTGAGTTGATCGATGAGCCGGGTCATCGGCTCGGCAAACTTGGACATGTTGGGATTTGTAATTGGTGATTGGTAATTTGTAATTTGTAATTGAAGATGCGGCTTCGTGAGTTTGAATTACCAATTACAAATTACAAATTTACAAAAGTCCTCCAAGTCCGCCCAGCATTCCGCCGAGACTTGATTTCATCGAATCATCGACCTTGCGGACCGCCTCGTTGAGCGCAGCCATCACCAGATCCTGCAGCATCTCGACGTCGCCCGCCTTGACAGCCTCAGGATCGATGACGATTGCAAGCACCTGCTTGCGGCCGTCCATTTTAACCGTGACTGTGCCACCGCCGGCGGAGGCCTCGACGACGGTCTGCTCCATCTTCTTTTGCAGCATTTCCGCTTGCTGCTTCGCCTGCTGCATCATCTCTTGCAAATTGAAACCAGACATAGAGAAATTGGTAATTGGTGATTTGTGATATCTAATTTGAAGGATCAAAATCCCAAGCTTTATTACCACCACAAACTGCGCCCAATCGCAGATTACACATTACAAATCACCAATTACAAATCAGTTCCTCCCTTTCTCCCGGTAATCAATTACCGTGCGGATTTCGGCTCCGAATTTTTCCTGCATTCGCCTCACTACCGGATCCTGTTCGGCGCGCCCGCGGGCGCTTCCGTTCGATTCACCTCCATTGGAAGATGCTGGGCGACGAGCGGGCGATCCAGGCCGCGATGTTCCTTCCTGAGCAACTCCTCCGGTAACGACCTGGACCTTGATTGGCCTGCCCGCATGGCCGCTTGCGGACGCCATGGCGATGCGGCGTGCGTCGGCCGTAAATGACATCTCGATCATCGTGGTCGACGCTGCCACTTTCGCGATCAGCGTGTTTCCGTCCAATGTCCACTCTGCGGTTTCCAGCAGGGAAGCGAGCATCGGCTGATTGCCAAGCGCGCTCAGGACAGTCGCACGAAGAGACTCGGCGGTGGCCGGAAGCGAAGCATCCTCCACCTTTACTGATGTTCGCTCCGGCCTTGCTGATTCCACGATCGCCGGCGCAGAACGCGGTTCGGGTGCGATCTCTGCAACGACTCGCAACGAACTCTGCAACTGCCGGAGCGGTCGATCCCATGATGACCACATTGGCGCTGTTTCCAGACGATGGTTGTGTGGCGCGGGTGCCCTCGCCCGCGAATGCCGTCGCACCGCCTGACGCGTCTGCCCGGGGATTGCCCTTGCGCGCGGAATCCGCGGCGAACGGCGAAACCGAACTCGATCGTACCTGTGTGATGGGCGCGGCGCGCCGGGAATCGGGGGACGTCAGAACCGCTTTCGCTGATGTGCGCGTTTGTCCAGAGCCTGGTCCCGCCGCCTCGCTGAGCAACTGCTCGATCGGCAAAAGGCGCTGCGCATGCGCCATCTTCAACAGCCCCAGTTCCAGGTGGAAGCGCTGCTCCTGGCGGTATCCGAGTTCTCCGTGCGTGCGCAGCATGATCTGCAAGTGCCGCGCCAGTTCTTCTTCGCTGAACAACTCCGCGATGCGCGCCACGCGTGCCCGTTCGTCGGATGAAATTTGCAGTAAGCGGCGAATCCTGGCCCGCGATCTTTGCCACCGTCACGTTGCGCAGGAAGCGCACCAACTGGCGCGCAAAGTGGGTTGGACTGTGCCCTTCGCCCAGCAGTTCGTCGACCAGCACCAGAATCCTGTCGCTGGCACTTTCGGCGACTGCCTGCATTACCGTTTCCAGCGCGCCTGCAGGGGCGGAGCCGATCAGGCTGCGAACCGCGTCGAGCGTCAAATGCTCGGAGGTGGAGGCGATGGCCTGGTCGAGAATCGAGAGTGCATCGCGCATCGAGCCGTCTCCCGCTTCTGAGAGCAGGGCCAGCGCGTCGTCGTCGGCCGCGATCTTCTCTTGCGCGGTGATGTCGCGGAGTTGCTGCAGAATGTCCTCGAACTTTACCGCCCGGAAGCTGAAATGCTGGCAGCGCGAGCGAATAGTCTGCGGAATATCCTCGGGCTGCGTCGTTGCCATCATGAAGATGATGTGGCTGGGAGGTTCCTCCAGCGTCTTAAGCAGCGCGTTGAAGGCCGCATCCGTGATCTGGTGCGCTTCGTCGAGAATGTAGATCTTGAAGCGGTCGCGCGCCGGACGGTAGCGCGCGGCGTCCCGCAATTCGCGGATCTCGTCGATCCCGCGATTGGTGGCTGCGTCGATCTCGATCACATCGACGGCATTCCCCGCGCGAATCTCGGTGCAGGAATCGCACACTCCGCACGGCTCGGCAACCGGCTTCGCGCTCGAACGGCAGTTCAGCGCCATTGCCAGGATGCGCGCAACTGTCGTCTTTCCGATGCCCCGATGCCCGCTGAAGATGTAGCCGTGGGCGATCCGCTCCTGCTCGATAGCATTTTGCAAGGTGCGCGTGACATGTTCCTGGCCGATGACGTCGGAGAATTTCTGGGGACGGTACTTGCGGGCCAGGACCTGGTAGCTCATCGGAATTTCTGATTATACAATCTTGCTCTCCGGGTCATCGAATGATTGGATGCCGTCAGCGGTCGCTCGCTCCGACGCGGCAGCTTTCACGATGGTTATGATGCTTGCGCCGTTGCGCCGCGCCAGCGTACGCTTCTGGTTTATGTTTTCGCGGGTCATGCTTCCGCGAGACATCCTGATCACGAAAATGGGAGGACAACCGGCCATGCAACTCAGAATGAGCACGCGAACTTTGGAGGGCGCGCTGGTGGTGGATTGCAGTGGACGGCTGGTATTTGGCGAGGAGTCGGCCAGCCTGCGCGACATCGTCAAGAAGCTGGTGGTCCAGAACCCGAAACTCGTGCTGAATCTTCAAGAAGTGAATTACATCGATAGCGGCGGGCTGGGGACGCTGGTATCGCTCTACACCACAGCCCGCAACGCCGGTGGCGCGGTCAAGTTGGCGCGGCTGAGCCAGCGCATAAGCGACCTGCTTCAGGTCACCAAACTGCTCACTGTATTTGAAGTGTTCGACGATGAAGAAAAAGCCGCGAAGTCATTCAAGAAAGACGCAGCCTAAGCGGCCGAGATCGATTCCTCGAATTATTGAGCCGAAACTTTCGATCGTTGCCTTGTCTGATCATTCCCCGGCCGATGGTCGCATCCGATCATTGCACATCGGTCAACAGGTACGGTTGAGTGTAGAACGTAAAGCCATCCTGCACGTCGGTCAGGATCAGCGTGTAAATTCCACTCGTCTCGCTGTAGCTCGCTGGTCTAAAGATCGGAGTGCCCGACGATGTCGTTACATACACAAAGTATTGCCCGCCCGGAAGGGTTGCGTATTCGGTCGGTGTCTGGCTGGGCTGTCCGTATGCAACACCGGTAAAAGTGGGGGTGGCGCCTACAATGCTCATAGTGGGAACAATGTAAATGTTCACCGGACCGGGCAGGCTGGGCGCCGCGTTGATCACACGAAATTCAATATCGCCATTCGGCGGCGGTGTATTGTTATCGGGGAAAGGCTGCGCGACCCACGGCGTCAGGCCTGATTTCGAATTTCCCATCAAAACCACAGTATATTGAGTCGAGGCGCTCAGGCTTAGCGCGCTCATGACCAGCGGGTCAGCGCTTGAGGTGAGCGCCGTTCCGACCTGATAAACGCCAATTGATGGCCCCTCCCGGCGATATGCCCGCGTAGTTGCTGGCAGGTTGAACGGAGCCAAATTCCAAGCCGCCGGCGGGACTCTCCAATCCTCCATTCACAGTAACGTCAAAGTTGAAAGTGGCGCTGGGATTGGACATGGCATTGAAGATGCGGTACTGCGTATCATTCGAGCCACAGCCGGGCATGAAAATAGTCAAAACACCTAAGGCTCCGATAGCCAGGGCAGGGAATAGCGCTTTGAACAGACGAAACATTCTTGTTCTCTCCACAGGAGCTTTGACCAGCAGCGTTGATTGCACTCAATCCTTTGTGATGCCTTATGCTAAGGCCTCGCAAGGCTGGCTAGTGTAAATTTTTGTACGGAACGAATAGGTTAACATGGCGGCTTTATCATGGGATGCTTGAACGCGGGTTCCTAAGCCGCGATTCTCATCTTGCCGGCTCTGAAGCGCGTCTAAGATCAAATGCCTCGAAAAACGACAGCGGCAAAAACGCCTTCGCGGAAAAAGACGGAAAGAAGCGCATTCGCCGATCCGCGCGCCCGCGTCGTGCGCGTGATCCGCGCCTTGCCCAAGGGCAAGGTTTCCAGTTATGGCGCCGTAGCCAGGGCCGCAGGATGGCCGGGGGCTGCGCGCCAGGTCGTTCGCATCCTTCGCCAGGTCGCGGGATTGCCCTGGCACCGCGTAGTCGGCGCGGGCGGCGCAATCAAGCTGACCGGAGAAAATGGAGCCGAACAAAGATTCCGGCTGCGCATGGAAGGGTGTGACATTTCGCGGAGCGCGCGTGGATATGAAGCGGCACGAGTTTAAATTTGCGCGGAATGGTAGTTAAATACAGCGGTCTACAGAGCCACGAGCTCGTCGAGCTTCGGGTTGCGAGCCATGACTTCTGCACTGCCCAGATACCGTGACATCTTCAGAATTCTGAACCGTTCAGCTTGCTCGCCGCTCGTCGCTCGTAACGGTTACCCTGGCAGTTTTCCTTCCAACAGTTCGTGCAGACGAGTTGCCGGGCAACGCAGACCGACGAAGAAATTCCCAAACAAGGCATACACGGCGCTGACATGGTCGAAGCGCATCTCGTAGATCAACTTCTTGAAGACCAGGGGATTGTCGGCGAAAAGATCGACGCCCCACTCCCAATCGTCGAAGCCGATCGAACCGGTGATGATCTGTTTCACTTCGCCGGCATAGCGGCGTCCCACCATTCCGTGTTCGTTCATCTGGCGCTGGCGCTCTTCCATGGGGAGCGTGTACCAGTTCTTATCTTCGCCGCGAAGCCTGTCCATGGGATAAAAGCAGATATAGCGGTTGGGCGGCATGGCCGGGAAGAGCCGCGGCTTCATCGCCTCCTGCTGGCGCGCGATCGTCTCCTGAATGGCCTTTTTCCATTCCTCGGAATGTGGTTCCACGCCCTGCTCGGCAAGTGCCTTATAGGTCTTCAGGCTGGACTCGTAAAGCCCCAGCTCAATCACCGACAAATATGACGTTTCGGGCTCCAGAAAGTCGCTGAGCGAAAGCCGCGCCAGGTCGAGTTCCGCCTGGTTGAGTTGATCGAAGGTTTCGCGGAAGTGGACGAGCATCAAGTCCCCTTTGTGCCCCAGCAGCGAAAACAGCGCCGACTGGCCATCCGTCTTGTTCTCCATCTCGGTCAGCAGAGCGGAAGCTTCGGCGGCAATCTCGCGGCGATGGCCTTCGGCGAGCGCGCGCCATGCGCTCCAGCGAAAGCGCATCATCTGGTGCAGGGTGGCATAGCCTTCCAGCGTCAGCGGTACGGCAGGCAGTTGTCCGGCTTCCACCGGGGCGTCGACGTGATGAGCAGGATTCATGGATTTACCCTGTCGGCTATTGTAATCAATCCATCGGGTGATCCGGTTATTGATCTGGTCATTGATCTGGTCATCGGGCGATCTAAAGTCGAATGCCTTCGACTTGAGATGGACTACCGATGACCCGATCACCCGATGACCCGATTCTTGCCCGGGTATCTCGCGCGCCATGGGGCTCCGATTGCCGCCGCACACGCCAGTGTGCTACAAGCAGCTATATGCGCAAATGGATGAGCGACCGTCTCAAGCGTCGCAAAAAGGGTGGCGAGGGAGGCTCCAAAGAAAAGGCCGCCGCGCCCGAACCCTTGCAGCCGAAGTATTTCGAAAGTGATCTCGGCGAAAAGCCGCACGCGGCTGCCGTCGAAGCGCCTCGCCCGGAACCCGAACCTGAGACGCAAGCAGACTTCAAGTTGGATCATCGGGAATTAGACTCCCGGCGGTGAATCCGAACCAGCAGCCGCCACGCCCTCCGCGGAAGCCAGAACTCGTCCGGCCCGCCGCCGTCGCAAGCGCGGAGGCCGCGGCGGAGCGCGCCGTTCTCCCGCGCTGAGGCTGCACCTGTAAGCACAGCAGAGGTCAGTAGTCCGCCCGAACCCCTTACCCCGGAATCGGCCGCCGCCGAGCCGCCGCCATGTCGCGCCTGTCGCTGTGGCCGAAGCTGACGCCTGCGCCCGCACCGCCTGCGCACCCATTGCACACTGCACCTGCTCGACCCAGCAAAGGCACGGTGGTACTTGCCATCGGACTGCCGGGTTCGGGCAAGAGCTCCTGGTTTAAGCGGCACAACATCCATCCGCTTTCGAGCGATTTGTTGCGCGAGCTGCTTTTCGATGACGCACAGGAACAGCGCTTCCAGGATCTGGTGTTTTCCAACCTGCGCTCCATGCTGAAGGCGAGGCTGATTGCGCGCCGTCCCATGAACTACGTCGACGCCACCAACCTGACTCCGCATGATCGCCACAGCTGGATCAAGCTGGCCAAGGATTACGGCTACGATGTGCAGGGACTGTTCTTCGATGTTCCGCTGGAGGTCTGCCTGGAGCGGCATCAGCGCCGTGGGCGGGTAGTTCCGGAAGACATCATGCGCAAGATGGCAGGCAAGTTGAAGCCGCCGACGTTTGAAGAGGGATTTTCGAAGATCACGGTGGTGCGGGTGAAGCAGAAAGACGCCGCAGCGGGATAGGAAGCTCCGAGCGGCGCGAGCTACGAGCCGCGAGCTACGAGCAAGCAGCCACGCCATTTCGACATATGAGCTTCGTGCAATCATCGCCCAGGTGGTTGCTCGAAGCTCGCGGCTCGAAACTCGCAGCTCATTCCTCCCAGCTCATCCCTTTAGATATGGCAGCAATTCCTTGAACGCGGGCGCGCCCGACGAGCGCAGCAGTTCGTAAATCATCATTTCGGTCGAGGAAAGAATGGCTCCGGCAGCGCGCATGCGCTCCAGTCCGATGCGCCAATTCAACTCGGTGCGCGAGCTCACCGCGTCTGACGCCACATGCACCAGGTAGCCTTCGCGCAGCGCTCCCAGCGCGGTCTGCATCACGCAGATGTGCGTTTCCATACCGCACAGCAGCACCGTCGTGCGCTGGCCCGGCAGGCGCTTCAGCAAACTGCAGAACGCGTCGCTCCCGAAGCAGGAGAACATCAGCTTGTCGATCGTCGGCGTGTCTGCCAGCAGGGAAGCAACCTCCGGCACCGTGTTGCCCAGGCCTTTGTTGTATTGCGTCGTCACCAGCGCCGGAATCTTCAGGATTCCAGCCAGACGAATGAGCAATTGCGCATTGCGTATAAGCCGGTCTTTCTCCCAGATCGGCGGCAGCAGTTTTTCCTGGATATCGACCACGATCAGCGCGCATTGTTCGGGTTCAAGCGCGCGGCGCGCCATTTCGGTGGAGTCGGCGGGTGCAGTCAAGTTCTCAAAGCTGGTGGCCATGGCAGTCCCTTCGAAGTAAACTCGTGGAAGCAACCGGCTAAAGCCTGCTCCGGGTGGAAGCCTTTTGCAAGCCTACAGAAGATGATTTTATCGCGAAGTGGGGGCGAAGGCGGATTTGCTATTTACTTCCGTACTCGAACGACCGGTGCGTTCATGTTGACCGCCCTTTGCCTCAAACCATAGAATCAAAATGAGCCGGTAAGAGCCGGCTTGCAATCGCTACTGCCCCCTCGTTCAACGGCTAGGACACCTGCCTCTGGAGCAGGCTATCGGGGTTCGAATCCCTGGGGGGCAGCCAAACTTCCGGCAGCTAATTTCACGCCAAACCGCCCGTCCAGAGTGGCTCAAGAGCCCGGCCCATTTGACACCTCTCCGCGGTCCGGCCTATACTCCGGCACCACAACAAGAACTTACCTCGCGGAGAGACTCCCATGCTGAAACGTTCCCTCTTGGTATTTCTGGCTGCCCTGTTTGCCTTCGCAACCCTCAGCCTTGCACAAACCTATTCCCCCAAATTGACTTTGCAAAACAGCGGGACTAAAGAGTTGCTGATTGCAGTCAGTCCCGTAAATGCGAATGTTGTTTGGGCCGCTGGGACTCATGGCACGTTTCTAGTGACGACCGACGGCGGAAAGACCTGGCGCTCGGGCCAGGTGAAAGACGCGAAATGGCTGCAGTTTCGCGGGGTGCGGGCTGTGAGCGCGACCACGGCATATTTGCTGTCGATTGGAAATGCCCCCACGAACTTCCGCATTTATAAAACTGAAGACGGCGGCTCGACCTGGACGAAGCAGTTCACGAACGAATTAACAGGAGCCTTCTACGATTGCTTTGCCTTCTGGACGCCGAAGCGCGGAATCGCGCACAGTGACTCGGTGAATGGAGTGTTCCCGGAACTTCGCACCGACGACGGAACAACCTGGCAGAGCATTGCCGGCAACATGCCTCCGGCGCTACCGGGAGAATTTTCGTTTTCTTCCAGCGATACCTGCGTGGCGACGCAGGGCGAAGAGAACGCCTGGATTGCGACGGGCGGCTCGTCCGCAGCGCGGATTCTAGCTACGACCGATGGCGGCAATACGTGGAATGCGTATAACACTCCGATCGTAAGCTCCCCGAGCGCCGGCGCATTCACCGTGGATTTCCGCGATTCCTTGAATGGAATGGTGGGCGGTGGCGACCTGAACCCGAGCGATCCCGATAATGCGCGGACGGCAAGTTCGAGCGACGGCGGCCACACCTGGGCGCTCACCAATGCGCCTCCGGTGACCGGAGCCATTTTTGGCCTCAGTTATGTGCGTCAGATTGGAACTTGCAAAACGAAGACATGCCAAGCCGTTGCGCGCTATGTC
This sequence comes from uncultured Acidobacteriaceae bacterium, assembly GCA_963709055.1. Taxonomy (GTDB): domain Bacteria; phylum Acidobacteriota; class Terriglobia; order Terriglobales; family Acidobacteriaceae; genus Acidiflorens. The sequence continues at coordinate 279,485 of CAVPUZ010000007.1, read as the reverse complement.
GTCGTCACGGCCAATACGGGAGGGGCAGCTTGGACTCCGGATGAAGGCACGACCTGGAACGTGCTCCCCGGCGTAACCGGAGAGTGGGCGGTGGCATTCGCCTCTCCGACTGTGGGCTGGCTGGTGGGCGCCGGAGGAACCATCTGGAAGATCAGCTTTTAAGCGGCGAACATGTCAGCAGGCGCCAATTGTAATCCGGCGCCTGCACAATCCAGATCGGGCACGAAAGAGCGATCACAGCCTTCTCCGGTTGGCCACTTGCTGCCCGCTCTGATCTCGTCAGTCTCCCGATGGCACCAGTTCGTCCGACTCTTCTGCCCTGGGTGCCGGAACCGAGGTTTGTGGGCCCGGCAACGCGTGGCTGATCAACTCCCCGAGTAACGCCCGGTCAGGCCTGACCAGCTCGGCAACTCGTTCCTTGCTGACCTGTGCCACGATGATCTGCCCAATCTCAGTGCACACCTCCGAGAAAATCCCGAGGCTCTTCATTTTTTCCGCTTGAAATTCATTGTCCACGGTTGGAGTGACGTAATGCACCGCACTCGCCGAGTAGCGATGAATCAGGAAAAGTTGGGTCAGCGTCATCAGCCGCTTTTTTCGGAACGGCGTCTGCGTGTTCTGATCGCGTACGGACAGGATGTTACGGCCACGGCGATCCTGCAGGCTCGCGAAAATAATATTGGAGATCTTCTCCTGATTGGACTCATTGAAAACGGTCAGCTCCAACAATTCCGAGCCGGCTGTATGCGGACGCAGCTGTACACGAATCTTCGAAGGAAACTCCCAGCGCTCGCTCCATGTGGCGAGCCACTCCTCCAGCACCCGCGGTGGCACCTCGGTCTGTACCAGGTGTTGGAACTGAGTTGAGCCCTTGCCCATGGCCTTGGTTGCTGCTGTGCGTCCCGAAGAGGCCATCAATGCGCCATCCAGGCGAGGTCCGCCAACCAGCGTCTGCGGCGTCCGATATGGAGACTCCAGCAGTCTCAGTTTCCGCTGCAGCCGCGCCAGCGCCAGCATGCCGTCCTGCTTCAGGGCGGTTGCGAATTCCTCGGCAGCCAAGCCATCGATCTGGTGACCGCCGTAGGTGATGAAGTTGAAAACGAAGCCCAGCTTTCCAAGCTCCTCGGGGAAGCGCTTCATTTCCTCATCAGTCATGCCCGTGGTGTCCCAGTTGAACGACGGCGACAGATTGTATGCCAGCATTTTGTCGGGATACTGCGCGTGGATCGCGTGCGCGAACTTGGCTGCGTCTTCCAGGCGCGCGGTCTTGGTCTCCATCCACAACAGATCCGCAAAGGGCGCCGACGCGAGTGACTTGGCGACCGCGTAATCGATTCCGCCCTGGATTTGATAGAAGCCTTCGGGGGTCTTGGGCAGCTCGCAGTCCCATACGATCTGGATACCCAGCGATTTTGCCCTCTCACGGATGTCATAGAAAGACGCGTTCTTCGAGAAGGTCAGCCAATCTTCAACCGTCATTTCAAAGCTTTCGCCGTCCGCTGTGCGCGCTTCCAGCACGTCGCCAACAGCTCGCCCGTAGGTCTTCAGATCCGCTTCCCGCTGCCATGCTTCCATGTAGCGCGTCTCAATCTTGTCCATCGCCGCTTCAAACTCGGGCGCCGTGGCGTTGCTGAGCATCTGCGCGGTCGACCGGATCATCGGTAACAGCCCAGCGCGCTGGAGCCACGCAAAGGCGGCCTGGTACTCGGCGTCCGATACGGCAAACAGCAGATGTCCACGAATCTCCGTCGCCCCGAGTTCAGATAGTTTTTTCAGAATTGCCAGGTAGCCGACCCGGTAGCTGGGCAGGTCGGTATTGGTTGCGCCGAGGACGAAAGGCTGGTCTCGCTCGTCGCTAAGATTCTCAAGGAAGGTCGCCGATTCGGCATCGGTCCGATTCACAATGAGACCCGGCACCCGCATGATATCGAGCTGCAAGCGCGCGGCATTGAGGCGCCGGATCTGCTCATCCTGGGCAACCAGAACCTTGCCGCCCTGATGGCCGCACTTCTTCGCGCCGGGCTTCTGGTCTTCAATGTGGTAGCCGGGCACGCCGACCTCAACAAAGCGGCGGATCAGATTGCGCACGTGCGCGTCGCCGCCATGGCCCGTGTCCGCGTCGGCGATGATGAACGGCCGGTAATCGATGGTGGGAGTCGATTTGCGCTGCTCCTCTGTCATGCGCGCGCGCGCGAAATGTTGATTCTTGTCGGCCGCGAGAAGTGCGCGAACCAGTCCGGCTGCTTCGTCTGGCACTTGGCTGAGAGGATAGCTGGCCAAATCCGGACCCGGATCCTCTGTCACCGAGCCCCGCGCCGACGTCGCCCAACCACCCAGGTAGATGCCCTCCATCCCCATCCGCTTCATCATGACAGCCTGGCCCGGCGAATAAGGACCGAAGGTGGTGATCTGTTTGCGTTGCTCGAAAAGCTCGCGCAGCCGCGGGTAAAAGTCCTCTGCTGCGCGTCGCGCGATCGCGTAGTCGCCGCGAATCGTACCCTGCTGCTCGGCCACCTGGTGCGGGGAGTAGAGACGAAGTGTCCCGGCAAACCGCGGGCTTGCGAACCATTCCGTCGCGGCCGAGACTTGTTGGTCGAACATCATCGTGCTTTCCTGGCTTTCAACTTTAGGCAACATTTTCGTCTCCATCAAATAAACAATAGTCAGTTAGGATTTGCCGTGGCGCCCGCGCTCTTAGTCTCCCGACGGCAGCAGTTCGTCGTCCCAGCAATTACCTGCCAGCGATGGATAGTACAGAGCCGCCGAGGCGGTCATAGCGTAGCTGTGTCCCGCTTCCGCATTTGAGTCGTCCATGTTGCTGCCGTACCGGTTGTAAGTCGAAGTTGTCATTTGTTTATTCCCCACTCAAAAATTTGCATACAGACTTTGCGTCCTCATGCAGTAGACCCCGATTCCGAGGCTCAGTACAAATCGCCCTGTCCGTTGCGTCCTACTGGGACAATTTGACCTAGCAAAGGGAAAGTTGAGCCGCGAGGGAGACTATTGCGAGTTGGGGGGAGTATCTTAATGTCCGGGGGTAAACTGTCATGACGAACGCAGGCACTCTAGTGGAAAACTCGACGCAATCCGCCATTCTTACTCCGGAAGCGCATGCCTTCTTGTCGAAACTCTCCGCAAAATTCGAACCTCGCCGCCAGGAATTGCTGGCGCGCCGGCAAACCGTCCAGCAGAAACTCGATGCCGGCTGGCTGCCCGACTTCTTGCCCGAGACCGAAAGCATCCGCAAAAGCGATTGGAAAGTGGCACCCATTCCCAAGGACCTCCTCGATCGCCGTGTTGAAATCACCGGCCCCGTCGATCGCAAAATGATCATCAACGCGCTCAACTCCGGGGCCAGTGTTTTCATGGCCGATTTCGAGGACTCGAATTCGCCTACCTGGAATAACAATGTTGAGGGGCAGCACAATCTGCGCGACGCCATCCGCGGAACCATCGCCTATGAGAGTCCGGAAGGCAAGCGCTACAGACTTGGCGAGAATCTGGCCACCCTGCTCGTGCGGCCGCGCGGCTGGCACCTCGATGAAAAGCACTTCCTTATTGATGGGAAGCCCATCTCGGGATCGCTGTTCGATTTCGGTCTGTTCTTCTTTCACAATGCCAAAGCCTTAATCGCCAAAGGGACGGGCCCCTATTTCTACCTGCCGAAATTGGAAAATCACCTCGAGGCGCGCCTCTGGAACGACGTGTTCTGTTTCGCGCAGGACGAACTGGGCATTCCGCGCGGCACCATTCGCGCTACCGTGTTGATCGAAACCATCCTCGCCGCCTTTGAAATGGATGAGATCCTCTACGAGTTGCGCGAGCATTCCTCCGGGCTCAACTGCGGCCGCTGGGACTACATCTTCAGCTACATCAAGAAATTCCAGGCGCACCCGGAGTTCATGTTGCCCGACCGCTCGCTCGTCACCATGGAATGTCCTTTCCTGAGTTCCTACGTTGAGTTCCTGATTCAAATCTGCCACCGGCGAGGCATTCATGCCATGGGCGGCATGGCAGCCCAGATCCCCATTCGCAACGATTCCGCCGCCAATGAACAGGCCCTCGAAAAGGTCCGAGCCGATAAAGTACGCGAGGTAAAAGCCGGACACGATGGAACCTGGGTCGCCCATCCCGGTCTGGTTCCGGTTGCCAAAGAAATTTTCGATAAGTACATGCCCGAGCCGAACCAGATAGCAAAACCGCGCAAGGATCATCCCGTCAGCGCGAAAGATCTGCTCGAGGTTCCCAAGGGCGAGATCACGGAAAAGGGCTTGCGCTGGAATATCGACGTGGGATTGCAATATCTCTGGTCTTGGCTGCGTTCGTCGGGCTGCGTGCCAATCTACAACCTGATGGAGGACGCCGCGACTGCCGAGATTTGTCGCGCGCAGGTATGGCAGTGGGTCCGGCACGGCGCGCGCATGAATGACGGCCGAACCATAACCGCAGCGACGGTGAAGCAAATCATTCACGATCGCGTTGCGGAATTACAGGCTGGCGAGTCGGGAAGTAAAACATCGCAGGATGGGCGACTGCAGCAGGCCGGGCAACTGCTCGACACGCTGATAACCGGCAAGGAATTTCCGGAGTTCCTTACCCTTGCCAGTTACGATTTATTGGACTAGAACGTCTAGGCATGGGCGCACGCCGAGGGTCCCCTGCCGCAGCGCAGATTGACAAAGCCCTGCTCTCGCAATTGCAGGAGCATGTGGCCGCGCGCGAGATCGAGCGCGGCCTCGCCTGTCTGCGATCGCATCGGGATGTAATTGCCGCGATCGATCCTGGCCAGCCGAATGCCGCTCGCCTGCTGGTGCTTCTCGCCATCTGGAGCGATATCGGATTCAGCGGTTCGCCATCGGTTAAGGAACTGCTGCAACGCTTTGCCGCCCGCTCCAACCTTCCCGTCTCAGACTACCTCTGCCTGCGCATGACAGAAGGAATGGTCGCCATGGCGGAAGAGGCGATGGAGGCCGCGATCCCGCATTTTGATTTCGTTCTCAGCTTGCCCGAGGAACTCAACCATCCTTTCCTCCTGGCAATCACGTACTACTGGAAGGGCGTTGCCTGCGCCGCCGCGGCGAGTATGACGAGGCCCTGATCTACAACGGAAAGGGAAGAGACCTGGCGCTTACGCTCGGTCATCCGCGCATGGCCGCCGTCATGCAGGTCCTCGAAGGCTGGCTTTTGTTTCAGCAAGGCAAATGGACAGAGGCCGTGCGCGTTTCGGAGGCAGCCGAAAGCGCGCTTCGCCAGACCGACGACTATGTGACGCTCGGCAACATTCAATCGTTCTACGGACGCATGGCCCGCCGCGAAGCCCGCTTCGAAACCGCCGTCGAGCTTTTTGCCAGCTGCGATTGATCATTACCGCAAACGGGATCCGCACCATCCGAACCTGGCGCGCTCTCTTGCCAATATGGCGCTCGCGAAACGCGGCATCGCTCTGCAACTACAAAGAAGAATCGACATAGATGCGCAGCGCCGGCGTAAGTCGGCATCTGGCTCGGCTGTCAAACAAATTGGAACTGGAAACGCGCATGCCAATCCGGCAGGCAGTTCGTCCGGCGCGGATTATCGCAGGCGCCTCACCCAGTTGCGGCGCGAAGCGCTGGAACACCTCGAAGCCGCACAGGCCATCTACCGCGAGCGTCCCAATCACCACGGCTCCGGCACCGTCTACCTCAATGCCGCATACATCCATCTTGATGGTGGCGATTTTCAGCGAGCGGAAAAAGAATCGTCATCGGCCTACCAATTAGCCGAACAAAAGCATGATTACATTTTGATGGGGCGCGCCCGCATCCTGCAGTGCATGATCGAAAACGCCAAGGTGGAAGAAGAAATTGGAGGCGGCGCCGATCCCGGCAACCATGCCCGCCGTGCCTTCGACTTCAGTCAGGAGGCCATCGAACTGGCCAAACACACGCAACATCACCTGCTGCTTGCCACGGCCTATCTCTGGCAGGGCCTCACGCAGTGCAATTCGTTTTTCGACAACCTGGAAGCCGCGCGTGAGTCGTACGACCTGGCCCGTGCCGCCTGCGGCGACACTCAGCCCGACAACATCTGGCAGGATCTGCAGACCCTGCGCACCAGAATTCTTCGCAAGGGCAGCGTCGACCCCGCTCTGAAGGCGTGGTCGCAGGGCGCGGTCGGGGACAAGTCGTTTCGCCAGATCAGCGACGAGTTCGCCGAAATTGTCATCGCGCGGGTTTGGGAGCGCGAGGGCCGCAAAGTGTCACGCGTGGCGACGCGCCTGTCGATTTCGCCGAAAAAAGTTCGTCGCATTCTGGCGCGGGTGGGACGGCGCAAGCCCCGCCCGCGATCGACAGAATGACACCAGCATCCACCTCGCCAAGCGTCGACATTCGGTCGGATGGATGCCACCTGCGATGGATCGATAAAGATGGATTAGCAAAATAGCTTAATAAACTAGTAGAGTTAACCGCATTCACCGCCGCCCCCAGGCAGCGGGGCGCCGGGAAGGTCAAGGGATTATGAAGATCGCGAACAATGTGACGGAACTGATCGGCCACACTCCGCTTGTGCGTCTGAACCGCGTCACCGAAGGTTGCGTTGCCGAGGTCGTCGGCAAACTCGAGAGCCAGAATCCGCTCGCCAGCGTAAAAGACCGCATCGGCGTGAGCATGATCAACGCAGCCGAGCGCGACGGCAAGATTCAGCCCGGGAAAACCGTCCTCATCGAGCCAACCAGCGGCAACACCGGCATCGCCTTAGCATTTGTGGCAGCCGTGAAAGGCTACAAGTTAATTCTGACCATGCCCGATACCATGAGTCTCGAGCGGCGCGTCCTGCTTCTCGCCCTTGGCGCCGAGATCGTTCTCACTCCCGGCGCGCGAGGGATGAAGGGAGCCATTCTCAAAGCGGATGAATTGCTCGCCTCGACGCCCAATGCCTTCATGCTTCAGCAATTCGACAACCCAGCCAATCCCAAGATTCACTTTGAAACCACCGGCCCCGAGATTTGGGAAGACACCGAGGGCCGCGTCGATTTCCTTATTTCCGGAGTCGGCACCGGCGGCACCATCACCGGCGTCAGTGAATATATCAAGCCACGAAAACCTTCCTTTAGAGCGGTTGCCGTCGAACCCTCGGACAGCGCAGTTCTTTCCGGCGGACCGCCAGGGTCGCACAAAATTCAGGGAATCGGCGGCGGGTTTATTCCCAGCATCCTGCGCCGCGATTACATCGATGAGGTCATCACGGTCACCAACGACGAATCCATCGAGATGGCGCGCCGCCTGCCGCTCGAAGAAGGGCTTCTGGTTGGGATTTCCTCGGGAGCAGCGGTAGTCGCCGCGTTGAAGGTCGCGCGCCGTCCGGAAAACAAGGGCAAATTGATTGTTGTGATTCTGCCCTCATTCGGCGAACGCTACCTGAGTAGTATTCTCTTCGAAGGGCTCCGGAACCGGGCGCTACAGCTTCCGACTGTCCAGCTTCCGGACTGATCATGCCGTACTTGCTGTCACATATTCGCGAGGATATCGCCACCGTAATGCAGTCCGACCCGGCGGCCCGGTCGCGCCTGGAAGTTTTTCTCTGCTACTCCGGATTGCATGCGGTGTGGTTCCAGCGCGTCACGCACTGGCTTTGGAATCATGATTTCTTTTTCCTCGCGCGTTGGCTTTCCCAGGTGGCGCGCTGGCTTACAGGAATTGAAATTCACCCTGGCGCTCAAATTGGCCGCCGTCTGTTTATCGATCATGGCATGGGAGTAGTGATCGGCGAGACCGCCATCGTTGGGGACGACGTCACGCTCTATCAAGGGGTAACGCTCGGCGGAACCGGCAAGGAGCACGGCAAGCGCCATCCCACGCTCCTCGATAACGTCGTCGTGGGCGGGGGCGCAAAGATTCTCGGCAATATCACGGTCGGAAGCAACTGCCGCATCGGCGCCGGTTCGGTCGTGCTGCGCAGCGTACCAGATAATTCAACGGTGGTCGGCGTCCCCGGCCACATCATTCTTCGGGAAGGGAAGCGCGTCGTCATCACCGACCCCAAGCAGATCAACGACCCGCTTTCCGAGGCTCTTTCCGCCGTTGCCAACGAAGTTGCCAAACTGCGCGATCGCGTTGAACAATTGGAAGGCGCGGAATCGAAGCACGAACCACTTTCCGCCTCCATGCAGCGCATCATCGAAGACGTCGACTACCAGATTTAGTCTGCTCCGAGCCGGTTGGTCGTGCCGTTCACTCGTACCGCAACGCCTCAATGGGTTCCATGTTCGCGGCCTTCAGCGCCGGCCATAGCCCTGCTGCGATGCCCACAAAGCTAAGGATCATAAATGCCGTTAGCATCACCGTACCCGAGGTTCGCAGAAAAATATCGCCTTCGTGATTCGCCGTCTTGTACATCTCCGAATAGAGTGGCATGGGCGGAATGGCATGCGCCAGCATCACCGACAACAGCATGCCAACGGCTCCTGCCGCGAAAGTCAAGACGAGAGCTTCCACTAGAAACTGAAGTGCTATATCGAAACTGCGCGCCCCCAGCGCCTTCCGCAAACCAACTTCCTTGGTGCGCTCAGTCACACTCACCAGCATGATGTTCATCACTCCGACCCCGCCCACTCCGAGCGTCAGCACGCCAATAAATCCGAGGATCAATTGCAGCGCCATCCCGAATTGCCGCATCTCGACCGCATCGTCGACGGTGTCCCACTCAGGCGCGGCCTTGTCGTCCTTAGGATTGAAATTGTGTTTGCGCGCCAACACTTCTCTCAGTTGCGCCAGCGCTGCTTTGTGCAGGAGAGGCGTTACCGGCTGGAAAACAATCACGTCCGGATCGCGCTTGTCATTGAGATCGCTCATGCTCTCAAACGGCATGAACGCGTTCTCATTGTCGGGGCCATTGTTGCTGGAGTCCTGAATCTTTGTTTCGAGCAATCCGATCACGTCCCAGCTCTGACCTTGAATCGTTACGTGCTCGCCTACCGGGTCGCGATTTCCAAAAACTTTGACGGCGGCGTGCGGGCCAAAAATCAGCACGTGCCGGTGCTCGGTCGAATCGCTTTCCTCAAAGTAGCGGCCATCCGCCACTTTCAGTCTTCGCATTTCGCCGTAAGGATACTGCACGGCTTTGGATTGAACAGAGATGATGCGGTCACCGTATTTAATGGGGAAAACATCGTCCCACTCCGCGCTCACCAGGCGCACCAGCGGCGCTTCCTCGCGAATCGCCTGCACATCCTCGTACTTGAAGTGAATGCGTTTGCCCGCGCGCTCCCCGCCTGCCTGCAAACTGGTCTGCCCCTCCCAGACCAGAATGACGCTATTTCCGATCCCGAGCATTGAATTGAGAATTTCGGAACTCGCACTCTGTCCGTAGCCCAGCAGCAGCACGACGGTCGTCAATCCCCAGACGATTCCCATCATCGTGAGCACCGACCGCATCCGGTTCACGGACAAGGACTGCCAGCTTTGCAGGATGAGTTCCTTGATCTTCATTTCGCCAATCTATATTTCATCAATCTATTCCGTTATTCCTGCCGCAAGCATTCAATCGGACTCAGCGCCCCGGCGCGCTGTGCGGGATACACTCCCGCTCCAACTGTAATCAGTCCCAACGTCACGAGCGATGCGACGATCGCCGCCGGCGAGATCACCGGATGCGGAATTACATCGGGCAGCGGAAGGTGGTTGAATGCGAAACAAATGCCCAGTCCGATTCCCAACCCGATCGCACCGCTGATCATCATCAGGGTCGCCGACTCCGCGAAAAACTGGTTGCGGATATCGCGATCCGTCGCCCCGAGCGATTTCCGCACTCCAATCTCTCGGGTGCGCTCGGTCACGGCCACCAGCATGATGTTCATCACGCCGATCCCGCCCAGCGAAAGCGTCATCACAGCGACCGCACCAAAAAAAATCGTCATGATATTGAAGATTCGTTCCATCAGCTTCGAGCCGGCAAGCGTATCCCAGATCATGAGCGCATCCTTATCGTGCTCATCAAAGTGATGTTCCCGGCCCAGAATCTGGTAGATCTGCTGGATCGCGTCCTCGTGATGATCCGGGTCGGCTACCTCCACCACCAGATTGTTGATCCAGCCCTTGAAAATGCCCGGCCGCTCGGCCGGCGGAAAGTCCCGCGCCATCGACGCATAAGGAACGAACAACTGCGTATTGTCCGGCCCGCTGCCGTAGCTCCCATTTTGTTTTTTCTTTTCGAGAACGCCGATCACCGTGTACGGCGAGTCATTCATCATCAAGATCTCACCGATCGCAGGCCTGCCGGGAAATAATTGGTCCCGGGATTCCACGCCCAGCACCACGACGCGCCGCGCTTCTTTCTCGTCTCCATCATCCATCAGCCGCCCTTCCTGCACGGCGAGCGAGCGAAACCGCTGGTACTCCGGCCAGACGCCGCGTACCGGACGCGACGCCGCATTGAAGCGGCTCACCTCCGACACGCTGCGCCGGAGTTCGGGGCTGACGGTCTTCACCAGGAACGCTTCTTGTTTGATGAGTTCCGCGTCATGAATCGACAGCCGTACTGGACGCCCCGCCGCGTAGCCTCCGGCCTGCTCGCTGGTGCGCCCGCCCCAGATGACTGCGAGGTCGACTCCAATCGTCTTGAGATGTTCCTTCTGGTCGCGGCTGAATCCTCGGCCCAACCCAACCAGCAAAATGACGGACGTGATTCCCCAGATGATCCCGAACATCGTCAGAAAGCTGCGCAGTTTGTGGGCCGCAATCGAGCTGATCGTTTGCCGCAAAACCTCAATTACGTTCACCGCCCGCCCTCTCCGCTATTTAGACAAGATACAGCGGGAAACGTAAGCGAAGGGATCGTGGTATTGCCAGTTCTTTTCACGCCGATGGAATAGCGTTGCAAGCGCCCGCATTGCGCATCGGAGGCGCCCAGCCTGAATGTTAAAATTGAGTGTGATTGCCAACTGCCTTCGCCTGATCGCTATCGATATCGACGGTACTCTGCTCAATCCCCAATTTCAGATCTCCGAAGTCGATCTGGCCGCTCTCCGCCGCGCTCACTCCCAGGGCATCGAGGTGATTCTCGTCACGGGCCGCCGTCACGCCTTCGCGCTGCCGATTGCCCAGCAACTCGGCTTCGATCTCTGGCTGATCAGTTCGAATGGGGCCATCACTCGCTCGCTGGGCGGAGAGACCTTTCACCGCGACCTGCTGCCTCAAACCACTTGCCGCGACCTGGTTAAAGTTGATGCAAGAATTTCGCGGCCAGACCGTTCTCACTTTCGACAGCGAAGGATCGGGCACCATTGTGATCGAGCGCTTGGGCAACCTCGAGGCCAGCATCCAGCGCTGGCTGGACAAAAACAGGGAGTATATCCAGTTCGTGGTTCCGATTGAAAACTCGCTGACCACCGATCCCGTGCAGGCCATGTTCTGCGGCCCCGTGGCGCACATGCAGCGGGCCCAGGCGGTTCTGGCGGGCTGCGGCTTGCCGATCACCGTTCTGCGCACCGAGTACCCAGGCCGCGATCTTTCCATCGTCGACGTGCTCAACACCGGCTGTTCCAAGGGACACGCTCTCGAACGTTGGGTGAACTATCGCGGGATCACGCGCGAACAGGTCATGGCCATTGGTGACAATTACAACGATATTGAAATGCTCGCTTTCGCCGGGCAACCCTTTATCATGGGTAATGCGTCGCAAGAGCTGCGCGATCGCGGATGGCGTCTGACGCGCTCCAATTCTGAAAGTGGCGTGGCCGCTGCCATCGAACTCGTGCTCGACGGCAAGGAACTCGAACCCTCGGTCGCAAGATAGCCGACGCAAAATAGACGACACGAAGCGAAACGAATGAATCAGATGGCCATGGGACGGCTCGGCAAATTTGCGGCGTGCCTTTGCGTTGCCGCCAGTCTTTTGCTTGCCCGTCCCTGCCGCGGCTGCGGAACTTGCCGTACTCCGCAACGGCTTCAGCATTCTGCACGACCATCGCACGGTAATTGGGGATACCACGCGCCTTTTTATCTCCCGCGATGACTCCAACTTTACCGATGTTCCGACGGCCGAGATCACCGGGTATGAAAAAGATCTCTCATTGCCATTGCCCGTGCCTGCGCAGGCTGTGTCGTCGCCAGCTCCGTTGGTGACCGCGCCCATTCCCATCCATTCCGCTCCCGATCTTGAACAGGTTGTTAACTCTGCCAGCGCTGCCTATCATCTTGACCCCGATCTGGTGAACACCGTTATTCATGCCGAAAGCGGATTCAACCCCCATGCCGTGTCGCCCAAAGGCGCGCGTGGTTTGATGCAGCTTATGCCTTCGACCGCCAGCGCACTGGGAGTAAAGGATGCCTTCGATCCCCAGGCCAACGTAGGCGGCGGAAGCCGCTATCTGCGCGAACTGCTGGAGCGCTACCATTTCGATCTCGTCAAGGCGCTCGCTGCCTACAACGCCGGGCCGGAGCGCGTCGAGCAGTACCGGGGAGTGCCGCCTTTTTACGAGACTCGCGCCTACGTAGCCCGCATCGTCCACGAATACAACCGCAAGAAAATAGCGCAGGAAAAAGCAGCCGCGAAGGTGCATAGACTGGAACAGGCGGATGCAAAGAAGGCGTCGGCTTCTCACTCCCGTAAAAACAAAACTGGCTCTGCCGCGCCCGTGAACATGCCGCGGCGCGCGCTCCTCAACAGGCCTTACCCTCCGCTTCGCAGCTCGCCGCCAGCTCCGCCACCGCCACGCCCGCTGCGCATTGACCGTCCCTGCTCTCTCATTTACCTTCAACTGGGGCCGTGCTACACCACCAAGTGTGCCTCTCTCTATTTCGCGCCGGATGAAAAACAAAAAATACGTTGCATACCTGGTCGTTTTCCTGGTGCTGGTGGCGCTTGTTTATCTCCAGTTTCGCACCTGGAGGAATTTCGACTGGGCGGCCTTTTTCAGCCAAACCAGCCACGTCAACAAGCTCCATGTTTTTTGGGGTGTCGCTTGGATTTATCTGGCCTACGTTATGCGAGCCATTCGCTGGAACATCTTCCTGCGCCCGGTGCGCCGCGCCTCGGCGATCGGCCTGCTGACCCCGACCATTGTGGGATTCACGGGGCTGGCCTTGCTGGGGCGCGCCGGAGAAATGATCCGCCCCTACCTGATTGCACGGAAAGAAAGTCTCAGCTTCTCTTCTCAACTGGCGGTATGGGCGGTGGAGCGGGTTTTTGACATGGGAGCGTTTGCTCTGCTGCTGGCCTCGGCGATTGCCGCTGCCCCGGCGACGCGGGCGTTACTTCGCCTCTTTCGGATTGGCAACCTGGGCACGATCGCTCTTGCTGTTGTCGCCCTGGCGTTTGGCCTTTTGATGATCTGGAAGGGTGACCATCTCATTGTCCTGGCAGCCCGCCAGCTTTCGCCGAAGCTGTCAGCTTTCGCTTTGCGGATTGCACTCCTCATCCGCGAGTTCCGCAGCGGTCTCAACGCGATTCAGGATGTCTGGTCGTTACTTTATGCCGTCCTCGTCTCGGTTTCCATGTGGTTCATGATCGGTCTCGCTTACCGCGAGGTCTTGCAGTCTTACGGCGCGGGACCGCTCGACATCCCACTTTTGCAGGTGCCGCTGCTCATGCTCTCCAGCATGGTGGGATCGCTGGTGGCATTGCCAGGAGTCGGTGGCGGCACACAACTGGCCACCATCTTTACCTTGCGGCGAGTCTTCAACGCTCCCCAGGAATTAGCCGCCAGTTGCGGAATTCTCCTGTGGCTCGTGACCTTCGCATCGGTTGTTCCCGCAGGACTCTTGCTGGCCCATCGCGAACGCTTATCGCTGCGCAAACTTTCCGCGGAGAGCGAGGAAGCCGAAGAGGCCGAGGCGGCAAGACGACGACCTGAACCCACTACGACCAGGCCTGAAGTTCGCCTCTTGGCCGGCTAGCGTGTCATAGCTGTTCGCGCCCTTTGTATGCGAGCGCCCTAATCTGGCCGCGAACGGGAACCACGCTGTCGCCCCGCAACTCTCCCAGAGCATCTCCTTCAGATACTGCCTCCACACCTGCGGATGATGCGCCGAATGGTGGCCCATTCCAATCGACTTCAACAGCACATACCGGCCCTTCCTGACCTTCTTGATCTCCCGCTCCAAAATCCCCAGGTCGGTCGGATTAATGAAATCGTCCGCGGCGTTGACTGCCAGTAACCGCGCCTTGATTTTTCGCAGATGAGGCTGGGGTTGTAGGTTCGCGAACTGTCGAGCGCATACAGAAAATCGTTGGCGTCGCTCGCGGCCCGCTGACGCGCAATTTCCTCAAGCAGGCGATCCGCCGCGTCGCGTGTCGGGGCGCGGCGCTGGAGGTCCACCGCACCGTTGACAGCGACCGCAAAAACTCGCGCCGCCTGCGCGACTCCCGCAGGAGGCCGCTTATATTCGCCATTATTCCAGTCCGGATCGTTGCGGATCGCGTCCATGGCGACGCGTCTCCACATGCGGTTGCGTCCCGCGATCTCAACCGGCAGCGAGACTAGCGGCATGAGCGCATCCATGAACTCCGGATGCTTCACGCCCCAAAGCCACGTGTGCATCCCGCCCATCGAGATCCCGGTGACCAGTCGCAGATGATTGACGCCCAGCCCCTCCGTGACCAGCCGATACTGCGCCTCGACCATGTCGGAGTAGTCGTAGTGGGGAAATCGTCCGCGCAGCCCATCACTGGGCTTTGACGATTGCCCATGCCCGATGCTATCCGGCAGGATCGTGTACCAGCGCGCAGCGTCCAGCGGCTGTCCCCGCCCGTACAGCGTCTTGGCGAACTCCTCCTCCAGACATCTCGCACTCGAGCCGCCGGTGTGATGCAGAAGCAGCACCGCGTTCGTCATTTTTCCGCTGTCATCGCGGCGGGGCACACCCAGCGTGGCATAGTGCAGCTGCAGCTCAGGCAGCACTTCGCCGCTCGCAAAACGAAAATTCCGGATTACAAAATCACCGTGTTTGGAATCAAGTACACGCATATGAGGAGCTTCGACGATTCCTTTGTCGAAACGCGTCACCAGAATAAACCATGGAGCTAGCCGCGCCATCCCAAGTGCAAAATATCCGCCTTCGGCCTAACTGCTACAATAACGAGTACTCAATTCAAATATCATGAAGTGCCCGTTTTGCGGCTTTGAAAACGATAAAGTAGTCGACTCACGCGAGAGCAAGGAAGCCGATTCCATTCGCCGCCGCCGCGAATGTCTCAAGTGCGAGAAGCGCTTCACCACCTACGAGCGGATCGACGAAATCCCGTACATGGTCGTCAAGAAAGACGGCCGCCGCGAGCGTTTCGACCGCCAAAAAGTCCTCAACGGCCTGATGCGCGCCTGCGAAAAGCGTCCTGTCCCGATCAGCAAGCTCGAGCAGATCGTGAATGAGGCGGAGACCTTCGTCATCGAATCCGCCGAACGCGAGCGCAAGACCAGCGAGATCGGCGAGCTCATCATGAACCGTCTCCGCCGCTACGATAAAGTTGCTTATGTGAGATTTGCCTCAGTCTATCTCGATTTCAAAGACGTCCAGGAATTCATGACCGAACTGAAGGATCTGCTAAAGACCAAAGATGCCGAGCCGAAAGGTAAGAGTGTAACTAAGTAATAGGGTGAGGTTCCGCGGAACATCAAGATTTCCAAGGGAATCTGTGATCTCCCCCCTTTCGATTTAGCGAACGACGAACAGCAAACGACGAAACGACTTTCATTTATGACTCATAAAGTAACCCTCATTCCGGGCGACGGCATCGGCCCCGAAGTCATCCAGGCCACCGTTCGCATGCTCGAAGCCACCGGCGTCAAATTCGAATGGGAGACCTTCGCCGCCGGCAGCGAAGCCTACGCAAAATATCACGAATACATTCCGAAGGAACTGACCGAATCCCTCGAACGCACTCGGGTCGGCCTGAAAGGTCCCGTCACCACGCCCATCGGTGGCGGCTTTTCGAGCATCAACGTCGAACTGCGCAAGCGCTTCGAGCTTTTCGCCAACTTCCGCCCGATCCGCAATCTTCCCCACATTCCGACGCGCTATCCCGACCTCGACCTCATCATCGTCCGCGAAAATACCGAGGGCCTTTACTCCGGCATCGAGCACGAGGTTGTCCCCGGTGTCGTCGAAAGCCTGAAGATCATCACCGAGAAAGCCTGCATGCGCATCTCGCGCTTTGCCTTCGAGCACGCCCGCAAGACCAGGCGCAAAAAGATTCATTGCATCCACAAAGCCAACATCATGAAGATGTCCGACGGCCTTTTCCTCAAATGTTCGCGTGCGGTTTCGAAGGAGTATCCCGAGATCACCTACGGGGAACACATCGTCGACAACACCTGCATGCAACTGGTCATGAACCCGTACCAGTACGACATGCTGCTGCTCGAAAATCTTTATGGCGACATTGTTTCCGATCTTTGCGCCGGACTGGTCGGTGGACTGGGCCTGGTCCCCGGCGCCAATTTCGGCCATGAATGCGCCATTTTCGAGGCCGTCCACGGCTCCGCGCCTGACATCGCCGGAAAGAATATCGCCAATCCGACGGCGGTCCTGCGCTCTGCACTCCTCATGCTTCGTCACCTCGGAGAAGTCGAGGCTGCGTGGAAGATTCGCAACGCCATCGACGACGTCTACCGCGACCGCAGCAAGCTAACGCGCGACGTAGGCGGCAATGCCGGTACGTCTGAGTTTGCCGACGCCATCATCCAGGCGATTCAATCCCCGCGCCCGGACGCTGCTCCCCTACCCGCGGCGCTCTGACCGGAGTTTCTAAAAGCGCCCGGAAACGCAACTCGCCGTGTCTCGCGTCTGCTAAACTGATTCGTTCCGGAAACGCGCCGGTCACCAAGGCCACGCCGTTTTCAGAGGGGCCATGCTGAAGGGAATCGAGCTTCCATACAACCAGGGGCTGCACCGTTTTGCCGTCTTCACCGCTTGTGTGACCCTGCTCCTGATCGTCGCCGGCGCGCTTGTAACCAGCAATGACGCGGGTCTCTCCGTTCCCGATTGGCCAACCACCTTTGGATCGTTCTACAAGATGCCGCACATGGTCGGCGGCGTGAAATACGAGCACGGCCATCGCATGGTCGCCGAGTTCGTGGGCCTGCTCACCATCATTCTCGCGGTCTGGACCTGGCGCGTCGAAAAGCGCCGCTGGCTGCGGATGCTGGCGCTCGGCGCGCTCGCCACCGTCATCACGCAGGGAATTCTCGGAGGCCTTACCGTCCTCTTCTTCCTGCCTGCGCCCATCTCCAGCGCCCACGCAGCAGTCGCGCAAACTTTCTTCTGCATCGCGGTTGCCATCGCAGTCTTCACCGGACGCCGCTGGATGCAGGAACAACCGCGCACCGAATTCGATACCCGCCGTCCCACGCTCTTCACTCTTACTTTGCTTTCCATATTCGTGCTCTATGTTCAATTGCTGCTCGGCGCCATGTTCCGGCATCACGGTATGAGCTGGTGGCCGCACGTTGTTCACGCGGGCGTGGTCGCCATCGTTCTCGCCTGGACGGCTGTCCGCGCCATCTCCGTCTATTCCGATGTGGAGGCCGTCAAGCGTCCCGCGGTCCTCATGCTTGGCCTGATGGTCGGGCAGCTCTGTCTTGGCTTCCTTGCGTTCATCACCCGCGTGATGTGGGGAAAAGATGCCGCCCAGCCCGAACTTCCCATGGTGGTCGCAACCGTCGTCCACGTGGCCGTCGGAGCCCTTCTACTCGCCACGACTGTGGTTCTGGCCATCCAGGTCTGGCGTCACGTCCCCGTAGCCTTCGCCGAGCCTGTCGGCGGAAGAGAGCGAAAGCCGGTAGCCGCCTGAGGGCCCATGCGCAACAGTTCTCATTGGAACGAAGTCATCCTGAGCGGAGCGACAACTTCACGAAGTGAAGTTGTTGCGGAGTCGAAGGATCCCTACGATCAGCATTGACCCGTGGACCGAGATGTCATTCCACCCCTCCGCGTCGTAGAATATGCTATGTGGACTCAACTGCCATTGCCAGCTCTCCCATTGATAAGCTAACCGAGCCTTCCGAGCCTGCCATCATTCAGGTGCGCGACCTGATTCACCGCTACGGCAACCGCACGGCGATCAATGGAGTATCCTTCGAGGTTCGCCCTGCCGAGCTGTTCGGCCTGCTCGGTCCCAATGGCAGCGGCAAGACCACGCTCTTCCGGATTCTTTCCACGCTCATGGTGCCAACCTCGGGCAGCGCCACCATCGCTGGCCTCGATGCCGTTCGCCAACCTGGGTCCTTGCGGCGCCGCATCGGCGTCGTCTTTCAGGCCCAGAGCGTTGACCCCAAGCTGACCGCTCACGAGAACCTTTGGCACCAGGGACACCTCTACGGACTGCACGGTCCCGAACTAACCAAACGCATCGACGAGATTCTCACCCGCGTCGGCCTGCTCGACCGCGCCAACGACCGCGTAGAGACGTTTTCGGGAGGCATGCAGCGCCGCATCGAACTCGCCAAGGGATTGCTCCATCATCCTCAGGTTCTGCTCCTCGATGAGCCTACAACTGGCCTCGATCCGGGAGCGCGCCACGATCTCTGGCAGTATCTCCAGACCCTTCGCGACCAGGAGCGCGTCTCCGTCATCGTCACTACCCACCTGATGGAAGAGGCCGAACGCTGCGATCGCCTGGCCATCCTGAACGAAGGCAATCTGGTCGCTCTTGGCACGCCGCAGTCGCTCACCCGCGAGATTGGGGGCGATGTAATTCTGCTGGAAGCGCGCGATCCAAAGTCTCTGGCCGATCAAATTCGGGGCAAGTTTCACGTCGATGCGACCGTCATGGACCAGCACGTCCGTCTCGAAATCGAGAATGGACATCGCTTCGTTCCCGACGTAGTAGAAGCCTTCCCCGGAGAGATTCAGTCGCTGAACGTAAGCAAACCAACTCTAGAAGACGTCTTCATCCATCGCACCGGACACAGATTCTGGAACGAGGAAGCCGAGACGAACTCAGAGGCAGGAAAGAAGCAGGCCAAGAAGAAGCACTGAATTTGTCGGTCGGTTTCGATCTCGGGCGCTGCGATTTCCTTTATAAGTAATCTTGCAAACGGCGGGTAAGAATTCAGAAATTTGGGGGGGGGTACCCCCCTACCCCCAAAATGAGTTAAGTTGATGATAGCAAGGTAGTTATAGGCAAAGTATTCAAAAGATAGGACTTAGCATTAAATTTTTCTGTTTGGCGTGCACTTGCGGGGTGCTGACCGGGGCCATATTTTGTCAAATAGCGGTGAAAAGTTTGCGGCCGGAAAGGCAGTCGTCTCTGGAGACGGGCGCAGTTCTCGATGGTGCACTGTCGAGGTATCTTGGCACCAATCGGGGAGCAAGTCGGTGATAAGCGTACGAGAAAAATGTGATGAAAAAAGTTGGGAGGAACGCAGTGGGAGGAATTCGGTGGGGTTCGGCAGTGTGGAATTCCGCTCTTCGAAAAGGGCGCGAGAAGTGCCTTCCACCCAGGTGAGCAGCCAAAGAACGGGCGCGAACCCTTCGACAAGCTCAGGGCGGGCTCTGGGGCACGCGCGGGCATGGTATCCTCGACGAAAGGTGCGTAATGAGCAACGTCAAACAGGATGTTGAGTCACTATTGAACAGGCTGCCGGATAACGTCTCGGTCGAAGACATTCAGTACCATCTCTACGTTCTCGACAAGGTGCGTCGAGGATTGGAAGATGCGCGCGTCAATGGGACTCTTTCGCAGGAAGAAGTTGAGAGTCGTTTCACCAAATGGCTGACCGAATAGTCTGGTCAAGGCGCGCCGCCCAGGATCTCGATTCCATCACCGACTACATAGCTGCCGATTCCCCGGCCTACGCCGGCGTCGTTCTCAGGAACATTGTGAATCAGACGAGGGTTCTGGCGCACTTTCCGCGAGTGGGCCGCAAAGTACCTGAATTTGACGACGAGAACATTCGCGAACTTGTCGTTTACAACTACCGGATTATCTACAGATTGCAAAATGAAGAGGCGCTAATCGTCGCGGTGATCCATGGGAAGCGGATTTTGCAGTAATCAAGGTCGCGAATGCCCTAGTTGCGGCGAGACTGTCACCCAGCCTTGTCCCAAGTAGAACGCAATCTTGCTCCAGAACGTTGGATTAGCATCCACCCTGGCTGGGTGCCCGCTGGAAATCAAACGTCGTCCAGTGGAAAAGTTCGTAAGCGTACGGTCGATGGCCGTCTCGACAAGCGCCTAAATGAGAGCCATTCTCGCGAAGTGGACACTTACGGATAGGTGTCCACTTGGAGCGGAGATGGACACTTCCCGACAAGTGGCAGTCATCCCAAAGGGAGAGAAACCATCGGTCGTAGCGCCAGCGGCAGCAGCGCAGCATTGCAGAGAAGCGGCGGATTGTCGAAGAGACGTTGGCCGAGGGCGCGTCGGTGGCGCGGATCGCGCGAGCGCACGGGATGAACGCGAATCAGGTGTTTGGCTGGCGCCGGCTGTACCTGGCGGAAGACTTGGGGAGCGGAAGCCGACGATGAAGTTGCTGCCGGTGCGGGTGAGTGAAAGTTTGCTGCCAGCCGACCATGCCAGTAGTCGACGCTTCACGCTCGCTCGATGTTGCGAAGCCAAAGCCGTCCGGGCACGATCCACATCGAACTGCGCCAAGCGCAGGTGCGGATCGAAGGCGGAGCCGATCCAGCTTTGGTGCGCGTGGTGCTGGAGTGCCTGCGCGATGATCGGATGCCGGCCAAGCACGCGGATCTGGATCGCGGCGGGAGTGACCGACTTGCGGCGCGGCTTCACCGGGCTGAGTGCGTTGGTGCAGACGAAGTTGGAGCAGAGTCCGTTCTCCGGACACGTGTTTGTGTTTCGCGGACGGCGCGGTGATCTGATCAAAGTGCTCTGGTACGACGGCGATGGTTTGTGCTTGTTCGCGAAGCGGCTGGAGCGCGGGCGCTTCGTGTGGCCGCAAGCCACGAGTGGTACGGTTTCGCTGACGCGAGCGCAGTTATCGATGCTGTTGGAAGGCATCGATTGGCGACGCCGGAGCGCACCTGGGAGCCGCAGTTGTCGGTGTAACCCGCAAGATTCTTTCGCACAACTTTTTTCGTGCACGCGCGGATGAAAACGTGCGAGTTCATGCGATACTCCGCGCATGGCCGTGACTGCGCTTCCCGATCTGAATGTTCTTCCTGCGAAGCGTTGCGGGCGCTGATCCTGGCGCAGCATCAGGAACTGATCGCCAAAGACAAGCAGTTACTCTCGCGCGAAAGCGAGATCGAGCATCTGAAGCTGCTGTTGGCCAAGCTGCAGCGCATGCAGTTTGGGCGCAAGTCGGAGAAGCTGGCGCGGCAGATCGAGCAGTTGGAGTTGCGGCTGGAAGAACTGGAATCGAATCGCAGCGAGAAAGAGTCCAACGCGCCGGAACCGACGCTCGCTCCGCAGCCTCTTCGACTCCCACTGCAGCGAAACCCGCACGCCGCGCCTTGCCGGATCATCTGCCGCGCGAAACCCGCAGGCACGACGCCGAAAGAAACGGTGTGCCCGCAATGCCAGGGCGAGTTGCGCAAGCTGGGCGAGGATGTTGCGGAGATGCTGGAGTACGTGCCGGCCAGTTTCCGTGGTGATTCGTCATGTGCGGACGAAGCTGAGTTGCACGAAGTGCGACTGCATCGTGCAGGCGGAAGCGCCGAGCCGCCCGATCGAGCGCGGAGTTGGCTGGGCCGGGACTGTTGGCGCATGTGCTGGTCTCGAAGTACTGCGGATCACTTAGCCGCTGTATCGGCAATCGGAGATCTATGCGCGCGCAAGGCGTGGAGTTGGAACGCTCGACGCTGGCGGATTGGGTGGGCGGAAGCGAGCCAGTTACTGGAGCCGCTGGTGGAAGCGCTGCGTCGCTACGTGATGGCGGCCGGCAAGCTGCACGCCGACGACACGCCGGTGCCGGTGCTTGGCGCCGGGCAATGGCAAGACCAAGACCGGGCGGCTGTGGACGTATGTTCGCGATGATCGTCCTGCGGGCGACAGGGCTGCGCCGGCGGTGTGGTTCTGCCTACTCGCCGGATCGCAAAGGCGAGCATCCCGAGCAGCACCTGAGGAAGTTTCGCGGTACGCTGCAGGCGGATGCCTACGCGGGATTCAACCAGCTCTATGAAAATGGCCGTATCGAGCAAGCGCGTGCTGGGCGCATGTGCGGCGCCACTTCTACGATCTGGAACAAGCCACGCTTCGCCGATCGCACGGAAGCACTGAGCGGATCGGGGCCTTGTATGGGATCGAAGAACAGATTCGCGGCAAGCCGCCGGACGAACGCCGCGCAGTGCGCCAGGCGCAATCGAAACCGCTGCTTGACTCTCTGCGCCAGTGGTTCGAGACGACGCTTGTCGAAACTCTCGCGCAAGTCGGATACGACGGCGGCGATTCGCTATGCGCTCTCGCGTTGGGACGCGCTGGCGCGCTATGTCGACGATGGCCGCATCGAGATCGACAACAACGCCGCCGAACGGGCCCTGCGCGGCGTGGCCCTGGGCCGGAAGAACTACCTGTTTGCCGGATCCGATGCGGGCGGCGAACGCGCGGCGGCGATCTACAGCCTGATCGGCTCGGCGAAACTTAACGGCCTGGATCCGGAAGTCTATCTGCGCGACGTGCTGACCCGCATCGCCGACCATCCCATCAACCGCATCGAGGAACTGCTGCCCTGGAACATCAACTCCGCGCACTGCCAGAAGTGTCCACTTAACCGATTCGTGGACACTTAGCAAGACGGTGTACGGCGTACGCTTACAAAAGTTCAGCATGCAGCACCCACTCATTCGCAAAGGTCGCGAATGAGTGGGGCACCCGCATTGTCTTGGGCACCCGGCACCCGCATTGTCTTGGGCACCCGGCCACTGCCGATGGCGGAGTAGTCGGAATCTCCGGCATCACCTACGACAGCCAGGGTCGGGCTACTGGACAAAACGCTCTAACATCCAGCTCTTCTTTGAATTGGTCATATAATTCCTATGCGGTCACCCAATCTGGGGTGGCATCTTTAAATTTTACGGTCGATTTGGCTGCTGGCTTCGCAGTGTTGACTGGCGGAAATCCCTCCGGCACCGCTACCTACCTTGGCGTCGCTCCTGGATCAGAGGGCATTCCGGTTTGGGGTTTGTTATGGAAAAGTCCCACATGTGTCCTCGGGAGTGAGAAGGTCCCACTCAGTGGCACGGCCTTACAGCAATACGCCAGCGTAAAGCAGGCCTTGCTTGGACCTGTGAACTCGTCGGCTTGCGCCAACTTCTTTAATTCAGACCCAAACAGAAAGCCCTATTTTAACCAGCTTATCTCCGCAGTCACTAACCAATTACCCTATGACGGAACTCGGTCAACTTTAAGCAAATACGACGCTGGACTTTGGACGGCCGAAGATACTAAAGAAACAACGTGGCCTCTCTTCAAAGTGACGCCAGTATGCTATGATTTCACTGGAACGTTCGCGAATGCTACAGTAGCGGAAGCAGAAGTTCAGCCGCCTCGTACTGACGCATACTTCAACACCAACCCGCAGATGCTCAAACGTCTTATGCAGAGCACAATTCTCCACGAAGCACTCCACAATCTAACCGGTCTTAATGATCCTGACCTGAAAAGGTTTGTTGGTATTCCGGCGACGCCAGGGGCGACAGATGATATCAACCGACAATTGGTCACGAAGGGCTGCGCTGCAAACTAGCAATTGCCTCTTCGTCATCAGAACATTTTTGCTGGCGGTATGCCTGGTGGTCGGCCTCAAGGCCGTGGTTTATGCCGATTGCAGCATACCGCACTACCGAGTGGGCAAGATTGTCGAGAGCACTGACTCAACATTGCTCATAACGATCAGCGTTGGGCCTTCTGGCTTCGCGCCGACTCGGCTCATCTGTCTCGCTCAGCATCTTAAACATAAGTATCCCCATCGAGATTTGATCACCGCATTTTTTTTTGAAAGCCACGAGGCTGCTGTCAACTACAGTCCAGGCACACTGGACTTGGGTCCCAAGGCCGTGCAATATCAGTCCCAGATGCATGCCTCCTATTACTTCAACGCCGGCAAACATGAAGAATACCTCCTATTAATGCCTGACCCTTTCGTTCACGATCCCGAGTCGCCTTTTAACACGAGGATCGATTTACCTTTTTCCGGCGCCGCCGCGTGCACGCTTCAAGTTACTAATCGTTGCTTGTTGACCTTTCGGCATATACTTTATCCGTGGCAGGAGGGAAAAGCAGAAGTGTCTGGATCGGTGACTGTAACCGGTATTATCAACCGAGCGGGGCGAATAATGAGATTAGCCGTGGCAGAAGCAAGGGTAGATCCGCGCAGAGAAAGGAAAGTTCTCGTAGACGCTACGGTGAATAACGTTAAAACGTGGCACTTTGAGGCGAGTAACCAACGAACTCGAATCCGAATTACCTATTCATTCGAGTTGGCTGACTCCCCGTCGCTGAAGTATAAGACGGAGGTGCAGTTCGCGCTACCTCAACGAGTAATAATTAAGACGGGTGTGACGCCCTAGCAGGCTGCGGAAAAATGGACGTTGCGAGTTAGAATCTTTGCCGGTTGCGTAATTTTTTGACTGGGAGAAGGACTTTGGCTGCGTTCGCTGCTGGCCCTGAAGATCGTTTCCGGCCCAGGCAGCCCAACTTGGCGTTGGGTTACGTCGCTTGCAGAGCCAGATTCCGTAGGCGGACTAAATTATAGGCAGCTGCGGCAAAGGTGAAGACCCATCCGACCTTCAAGACCCCGCGATGCCGAACCTTCCGCATCAGCGCGATCGTCTTCAGCCAGCCGAAGCATTCTTCCACGCGTTTCCTCTTCCTCTGACTGATGGCATATCCGGCGTGCTGCGTCGTACGAGCATCGATGGCGCTCCCACCGGGACGCTCCAGGTTCTGCGCCACGTGCGGCGTGACCTTTAAGTTTCTGCACTCGGCCACGAAATCCGCCGTGTCATATCCCTTGTCGCCGCCCACGGTTACTTGTTTCGTTCCCGGAATCTGTTCCAGCATCACCAGCGCCGCATCGCGCTCCGCCGTTCCGTTGGCCTCGAACACCTCGGTGTTGACGATCAGCCCGTGGCGGTTCTCCACCAGCAGATTCCCGTTGTAACTCAGCTTGGCTTCCTTGCCCTTGCCTTTGCGTGCCATCTTCGCATCCGGGTCCGTCTTCGATGCGTGCGTCTGGTTCGACCGCTTCTCCCCGTGGAAGTCCACTGTCGCATTGCCGGGATCGTCCGGCGGAACGTCGTTCTTCGCATCTCTGCGTTGATAACTCTTCACACTCGCCCACGCTTCCAGTAACGTTCCATCCACCGTGAAGTGTTCCTCCGAGAGCAAACCCCGCTCACGCGCCTGCTGCAGCACGGCTTGGAAGAAGGCTTCGGCAATGTCCCCAGCGAGCAGCCGCTCCCGGTTCTTGGTGAACACGGTCACATCCCAGATGGCATCGTCCATGTTCAAGCCCACGAACCAGCGGAACAGAAGGTTATAGTCGAGCTGTTCCATCAACAGTCGTTCGCTGCGCACCGTGTACAACGCTTGCAGCAGAAGCGCTCGCAACAACTTCTCCGGCGCAATCGAAGGCCGCCCCGTTTTGGCGTAAAGCTTGTGGAATCGTGGTTGCAAATCCCGCAATGCCTCATCGGTCATGACACGAAGAGGACGCAGCGGGTGGTCTTGCGGTACTCGCTGCTCTGGGCTTACGTAGCTGAACACATCCAACTGCTGCTCGTCTTGTCCTCGCATACCTTCTTCTTATCAGGTTGGGCTGTGGAAACAAGACAGTTTTTAGGTACTCCCCCCGCTGCAAAACGAGTTTTTCCGCAGCCTGCTAGTACTACTGTGTTATAAAAATGGCGATCCACAAAAAGGACAACCCGAGAGTTGTCGGAGCAGAACCCGTGCGATGGTTTGTCGAAGCGTAGCAATGGACCAGGGGTTATGCCGCTCCACGCGTACCGGGCGAACCCCGAGGGCGGAACTTGAGCGGCATTTCGGGGACGGGTAAGTCCACCTGACCGGCGCGAGCGGAGGGGGAAAAACGGCTCCGCTCGGCCACCAGGAACCCATAGGCCGCAATACAGAGAGTCGCGTGATGGTGAAAGCCGCGCCAGCCTCGTCCTTCATAGTGGCCCAGTCCAAGTTCTTGCTTCAGTTCTTGGTAATCACGCTCGATGATCCAGCGCTGCTTAGCCAAACGCACCAGATCGGAAAGGTTCGTGGAGGCGGGCAAAGTAGATAACCAGTACTTGGTGGGTTCGGCTTCTTGCTTCGGCCACTCGATCAGCAGCCACTCCTCGGGCCGAGGCTCGCTGCTCCAGTAATCGCGATGGGCCGCACGCACGCGCACAGCCGCAAAACGGGAACGGAGGGGTTTACGAGTTCCTTCCCGCCAGCGCACCGTCTTCCAGGCAGAGGAAGGCAAGCTCATCGCCAATTCGCGCACCGCAACCGGAGCATGCTTGTCATCACGGCGTAACAGCTTGGTGGGACGTCCGATTCCTTTCCACTTCCGTTTGGGTAGCGGTGCCTGGCCTGGTTTCCACACACTCACCGACGACTGGATACCCACTACGTACAGCAAACCTAATTCGGTGATGCCATCGCGAAATCCGGTGTCGTTGCCATAGGCGGCGTCAGCCAGTACCGGAGCGGTGGGGATCTCTCGGTCCAGGGCGGTGCGAATTTGTTGCAAAGCAATTTCCGGCTTGGTTTGAAAACTGATTTCCGGCGGTATGCCCGTGGCCTTTCTCCGCTTCTTATCCTGGGTCCACACTTCCGGTAAGTAGAGACGCCAGGCAATCGGCAAACTCACCTCCGCAGTGCTGATCGACAAACTCACCGCCACCCGGCAGTTCTCTTGCTTGCCCACTTGTCCACAGTACTGTCGCGTGACTCCTACCGAATGCCTCCCCTTCTTCACCAATCCCGTGTCATCGACGATCCAGGCTTCGATCGGTCCTTGCTTCTGCATGGCGGGCAGCGCATACCGACGCACCGCTTCCAGAATGTCTTCATCCCTCCAGGGCGCATGGGCCACGACATGGTGCAACGACTGATGGGTTTGGCGCACGTTGTCGGGGCAGAGACGAGCCGCCATCGGTTCCACGCTCTTGCGTTCCCCGGGAAGCAGCAAACCGGTGCAATAGGACTTCAGAGGAACCACGCGATCCAGGTGCCCCGCGGCTTGCGCCAGGCGATTCAGATAGGCCGCGAAGCGTTTTTGCTGGGCGCCTGGCGCAACAGAATGGGCGCTCATGACCAGCAACTTAACATTAAAGCATGCAGTCCCGGGTGGTTTCTCAGTCCAGGGTATCCACTTTATAACACAGTAGTACTAGAGGAGTTCCGTCACAGCCATTATCGTAACCGCTCGGCAGAAGTGGCTCGGATTTCCCGTTCGTAACGCGGTACAAAGAGATTGGAGTGACAGACAGGCAATTCCCTTGGTATTGAGAAAAGAGTTGTATATCAAGTGTATCCCCAAGATTCGCAAGGAAGCTGATCGGAGGGATGTTGTTAAGTCCCCTGTTGCTGTCCCGACGAATATACTACTTGACCGTCAGGGCCTTTTAGTAGTACTTGGAAATACCCTTGTGCCGCGAACGAAGCATCCTTCGTGGTCCCGGCGATGATGTAGTCATAACCTTTATAGAACACGGCATCACATTCAGAATCGCCGTCGACAGTGACAGTTGCCTCTATGGGTCCCTCAGACCACTGAACTCCAACTCCTGCGCAAGGTGGGGAACCAATTCCGCCGAAACCGGCCGCAACGGAACCTTCTGCCGGAGTGGCTGTGATTGTGACCCGAAGTGCCTGCAGGGAACGTAGCTGATTGCGACGTACAAGCCTTTGTGCAATTGATGCCGCCAGGCGAAGAAGTTATGGTCCCCGTCCCCGGAATGTAATAAGGGGTGACAAAGGTTTTTGCGACGGTCAACTGAAAGCCGTTCGAATTCGAATTGGTTGCTGAAAAATCAAGCGTTTCTTTCGTCGCTGTTACGTTAAACCCATAGTTGCAATTTGGTGATGTGCCCGCACCCGTGGGAGTTCCTGTCCAACCAGGATTCGCGATCACCTTCCCGTTCTGGTCATACAGGTGGACAGTGAATACGACGCTCCCGTTCGCGGGATAATCGCTACACTGTGTGACGTTGTAGGCCTCTAGCACACCGCCAAACGCCCAATTCCACACCTGGCCTTGGCTGGGGCTCTTCGACAGTGTCGCCTTTCCGCCCGTGTTCTTGTCCTCGGTTACTACGTTCCACGTTGGACAGGAACTCCCTCCCGGCTTGCAAGTGGGGCTTATAGTCCCAAGGATGGTGTCGCCCGGGTTAACGCTCACGGTCGTGGTATAGCACACAATCCCGGGTAAACAGTAGTTGAAGCTCGCGATTGCCCAGTTGGGCCCGCCGCCAGCAAGCTTACCCCGTATTGCAATACTGGCTGCAAAATGCTTTGTGTATTTGCACAATCGACAAAGCCGGGAAAGAAAAACACCGTTTGTCCATCGTTAGTATTCGGCTTCGGAGGCACCGTCCAAGTCGCTGAAATTTTGCCATACGATGCGCTGGTAGTCGCGCTGATTGACTCGACCCAATTTGTGTTGCTAATTGCACATATACCGGCGATCTCTTGCCTGTCTGACATAAGGGAGCCGGTGGGCGAGTAATGCGGATAACTGCAAACGGGAGCATTCGCCTCGACGCTTCCATCCACGTGTTGGATACGCCCATCTGGAAGCACCGTCTCTCCCTCCGCGACAAGCCGCGTACATGATGGATGAAAGTAGCCGAACGGCGTGATTACATACCCTTCGGGCACTGACGAGGGCCGATTCGACCCACTCAATAAGGGTGCACATATAGGAGAGAGAAACAGAACAACGAAACTGGCCAATCGGCTCCCAATCATTAGTCAACTCCGATCCCGGACCAAGGTGCAAAAAACGACACACAAAAGGTACCACCATCACAGGTACATGACTAGCTAGGAACCGCCGTGACAGGGTAGAATGTCCGACCGTTCTATTTTGGAGGGTAAAGACTGGGGAAAAGGATGGGACGAAGTACAAGGGCTGCAGCCTCTTGAATAGCTTTATGTTCTCCCTCGTGTTTTAGTCGCACTACGCCGTCATCGCAGAGATCAAGGGGAAAATGTAAGGGGGCGTTTCGAAGACCTGAAACAACAATCATTAGGCGATCTGTGCTTAGAGCGATTTTCACATACTCGGGGTTCGAGGAAGTGTTGCCTGGTTTTATTGGCTGCGGAACGATGATCGTATGACCCGGTCTAGTGATGTGCCTCTCATACGGATCACCATTTGTCATCAGATGCTGGGCTTCATGTCTGCCTTTATTTGTCGCTTCAGTGATGCGCACGATAATCTCATCCCACAGTTCATTGTAGATTTTCTCAGCCTTTTCTCTGATCTGCTGGTTGCGCATCTCCAGTTCAGCGGCAGATTGCTCTCGTCGCTTTAATTCGTCGGCATCATCATCGATCCAAGACATGTCAACTATTATAGCCGGGTGCCCGAGACAATGAGGGTGGCCCACACATCGCGCACTTTGCGATGTGTGGGATTCCACGACTGCATGCATCTGGCCGGTGGCCCACTCAGGCTTGGTTTTGGCTCGGGTGGGCATTTCCTTGTTTACCGTCACAAACTGTCATATTATGAAGGCATGCCCATGACCTCGCTGAACATCTCGCTCCCCGAAGCGCTCAAGGAATACGTCGAAGGCCAGGTCGCCTCCGGAGACTGGGGAACGCCCAGCGAATACGTCCGCGAACTCATCCGTCAGGATAAAGCCCGCCGCCTCGGCGATCTCGAGCAGGAACTCGTAGCTGCTGCCAAGGGACGAAAAATTGAAATCCCCATAGCCGAAATTCGCCGCAAAGGTCTGGTCGCCGCGCTCCGTGGGCGGACGCGCCAGCGGTGAAATCTCCGCGCCTTGTCCTTAGCGATGCGGCTGTTGCTGACATCCTTGAACAAACCGATTGGTACGCTGCGCAATCCGGTGAGTCTTTGGCCAAACGATGCGGGGGAATGGTGAAAAAGATGGCAGCCCCCGGAAAAGCAAAAGCCCCGCTGGTCAGACGGGGCTCGGCAAATTGCCAGTCGGTACGCTACCTTTCAAACAACTCCATTATAGCAAGCCTATGCAAGTCGAGAAGCCGTGCGGAGGACGACGGACTCGAACCGTAATGGCTGACCTAGCCACTCGACTGTTTGAAAGGCAGCGTCCAGTACCCACTGGCAACGTCCTCCAGACGCAACCTATGCCCGTTCAGTATTTCCCTCGCCATTGGCGCACGCAATCCCACAAAAGTAGCTACTCCAAATCGGGAATCAGGCAGTTACTTTCGCGATTTTTGAAGGCGCGACGAAACCTGCTGTTTTGCGATAAAGGGTGGGCCGGCCCCTCATTCCCCTTTTGCGGCGATGGGGAACCTTCTGCCGTATCCGAAGGCTTTGGGGGTGATCTTGATTCCGGGGGCAGCCTGCTGGCGTTTGTACTCGCTACGCGCCACCATTTTGATCACGCGCTTCACCAGATTGAGATCGAAATTGTGGGCTTGCGCAATTTGCTCGGCAGAGTGGGACTCTTCGACGTAATCTTCGAGGATCGTGTCGAGTACGTCGTAGGGCGGAAGCGAATCGGAATCTTTTTGATCGGGACGCAATTCCGCCGACGGCGGCTTGTCTATTGTCGCCTGCGGGATGACGATCTTGCCGGCTTGAGACGGGGCAAGCCCCGTCTCTACGCGAGAGTTCTCTACGTGCGAGTTCACCATGCGTGAGTTCGCCACGCGTGAGTTCACGTAAGTGGCGAGGCGATAGACCAGAGTTTTCGGCACATCGGAGATCACGGCGAGTCCGCCGACCATGTCTCCGTAGAGCGTGCAGTAGCCGACCGCCAGTTCGCTCTTGTTGCCGGTCGAGAGCACAAGCGCTCCGAGCTTGTTCGACATCGACATCAGCAGCAGCCCGCGCGCCCGCGATTGAATATTTTCTTCGGTCGTGTCCGGCGGCAGTCCCGCAAACACCGGTGCGAGCGTCTGGCAGGCGGCCTGGTAGATTTCGTTGATCGAGAGCAGTTCAAAGCGGATGCCAAGGTTCGCCGCCAACTGACGCGCATCGCTGATCGAACCGGGAGACGAATATGGCCCGGGCATTCCGACGCCGATTACGTTCTCAGCACCCAGCGCATCGACCGCGATGGAAGCCGTGAGCGCGGAATCAATGCCTCCGCTGAGCCCGATGATCGCCTGGCGGAAGCCGCATTTGTGGACGTAATCGCGCGTGCCGAGGGCGAGCGCTTCGTAGGCGCTGGCTTCTTCGCCCGCAATTTGCTCGTGCGTGTCTCCGGTGAGATTGGAGGAGTCGAAAAAAATGAGGTCTTCTTTGAACGATTTGCCCTGGGCGATCACCCGTCCATCGGGCGCGATCACCAGGCTCGATCCGTCAAACACCAGGCTGTCATTGCCTCCCACTTGGTTGACCATGGCGACCGGCACGTTTCGATTTTTCGCGATCGCGGCCAGCATGTCGCGTCGAAATTCACGCTTGCCGAGCCAAAATGGCGAGGCCGAAATGTTGAGCACGAAGTTTCCGCCGGCCCGTACCAGCTCTTCCACGGGGTCGACGGTATAGAGCTGCCGGTTCCAGAAATGCTTGTCGTTCCAGGCGTCCTCGCAGATGGTCAGCGCCATGCGCTTGCCGCAGAAGTCGAACAGCTGCTGGCTTCGCGCCGGAGCAAAGTTGCGCATCTCATCAAAGACGTCGTAGGTAGGCAACAACATTTTCGACTGGATGAACTCGATCTGCCCATCGCGCAGCAGGGCAGCGGAGTTCATTACAGTTTTGCCGGAGCCAGCATCAGCCGGAGTCACCAACCCGCAAATCACCGCGATGCCCTTGGTCTCCGCAGCGATTCGCTCGGCCGTCGTGTGATTACGTTCTACAAACGAAGGGCGCTCGACCAGATCGCGCGGCGGGTATCCGCAAACCGAGAGTTCAGGAAACAGCACGAGGCCAGCGCCGGCGCGGCGCGCCTGCTGGGCAAACTGC
The DNA here is from genome assembly GCA_963709055.1 of uncultured Acidobacteriaceae bacterium. GTDB lineage: Bacteria > Acidobacteriota > Terriglobia > Terriglobales > Acidobacteriaceae > Acidiflorens. The sequence goes on along the minus strand of CAVPUZ010000007.1, from coordinate 247,478 downwards.
ATGATCTTGGCAGCGTTGCCAGAGAAGTCCCCGACGGTGGGGTTGATCTGGCCGAGGGCAATCTTCACGCTTCTAGTGTAGAAGGTTGAGCTGGAAATGGTCGAGACGGAGCGAGCCTAACGGAACAACGTCGATAGTGCACGAAAGAACTCCGCAGGGGTTGCGATGCGCAGCGAGGTCCGCTCGGCGACGGCCTTCGTGAAGTGTTTGGTGTTGTGCGTCAGCAACCAGTCGGGTTTGCTCGCCATAGCAGAAAGCAGCACCGGTACATCCGACTCATGCCGGATCAAGCTCCGGCTCGAACGCACTAGATACTTATCGGGATATGGAACAAGCTGCGGATCGGTCAACTGGATGAGGTGGCGATAGTCGTCGATCAACTGTTCGGCATCGAGCGATGGCATGGGTTCTGCGTGAAGAAGCAGGTTTTCCTCCACTTCATCGCGGACCACCTCAGCTAGCACCAATTGGCACACCTTGGCGGCGCAGAGCGACAGCGTGGCTTTGTCGAGACCCCAAGGGGAGACAATTCCTCCGGTCAGGACATTCGAGTCGAGGAATAGCCGGATTCTGCGCTGGCTGGTCACTTACCGCGCGCGCGAGAACGGCGATGCGAAACGTTGTCTGGATTTTTTTTGCCATAGCGACGAGCGTATACCCGCTTGCGAGCCTCCGGGAGCGTCGTGAGAGTGTCCTCTGATGTAAGACCAGCAGCCACAAGGCCTGAACTTACTCGGTCGCAAAGCTGTTTAAAGCGTCGCTGCTCCGGCAGGAGAATGAGGCCGTCGCCCAAACGCAGAACCGCAAAGGGCGCGCCAATCCCCAACCCGAGGTCTTCCCGGAATTGCTTTGGGACCGTGAGCTGGCCCTTTTCGCCGATCTTGGTGGTCGTTACGTATTGGAGGGGCGGATTTTGGGTTGACATGGCCGGTAGGAAAATCCTACCACAGAACGTGGGTGTTTCCAAGCATGAATGAGATCTCCTCACACGGCGTTGTCATTCGGCAGACGGGACCCAGTTTGGCCCCGGATCGTTGCCTGGGCCCGGCGGGCCGTTCGGTGGCGGCGCGCCCATGGGCGGCAGGTTCGAAGGACTCTGAGGATTGGCGTCAGGCATCTCTTCGCCGGGACGGCGGAGCGTAGGCGCATTGGACGGACGCTCACCCGGCTGTTTCTTGGCGACGGTGGATTCGCCGAGATCGACTTCCTTTTCGGTGCGCACCATTTTTTCTCCATCGACCTTCATGGTCTCGACGCGCACGACCTCTTCGCCTACGAAGCGCACAAAATCCACGTCTTGCGGGGGCGTGCCATAGATCCACTCTTCGTACTCGGTTTCGCCGTCATGCTCGCGCACTCGCCGCGGCGGACGCCCCTTGGCGTAAATCACCATCTCCTGGTTCATTCCCACCAGGACCTGATGATGGCTGATGGCATCCCTGACCTTGGGAGGACAGGTTTCGAGATAGGCTTCGACTGGCGATTTCGAATCGAAATCAAACACCGGGCGCAGGTATTTCTTCAGCTCCGGTCCGGTCATCTCAGGAACGTACTTGTCGAAATAAAGGTCCACGAAAGAGCCATGCGCGTTGGCGCTATCGGAAAGGTCGCCACCCGGTGTGATCGTGGCCGAGCCTTCAATTTGAATGTGTTGGTACCACTTCTGCTTCCTGATAGGACCGCCATTGATTTCGAAGCGAATGTGGTCGTTCTTGATGACGATGTCGCTGATGCGAGCCCGATCGCCGGGTTTGGCGGCCGGTCCCCAGAGAGCGAGCAACTGATGGAGTTCCTCGCCACTGGGAGTGAGAGATCCATTCTTGAGCTTTAGGCCGGTTTTGCCCATGGGGAAATCGGTGCGGATGTAAACCAGTTCGGCGTTGAAGGCGTGGAGGATCTCCTCGCGCGTTCGCGCGGACATTCTCGGAGGCTGGCTGGGCTCGGAAAAGGCAAGCGAAGAGCCGAGCAGCAGAATGATCAACAACCGGAAACAAGAGAGGTACCGACCGCAGCGAAAACGGAAGAACTGCATGGCGCACCCCAAGGCCCGCGCCACCATTATAGACGGGACTGGCTGTAGACGGGAATGTGCCGGTCAGGGTTGCAAAGAGCCGGTCAGGGTTGCTGTGAGAGCCGCAGACCTTCACGGGCAACGCGCAGCGGAAGCATGCGGCCCCCGGCTTGAGTAACGGCATCGGCTACGGCTTGCTGGGCGCCCTCTTCGACCATCAGGAGAATGCAGCCGCCGCCGCCCGCGCCACAGACCTTGGCCGCGCGACCGCCGTTGTTCTTGGCAACGGCGATCAGCTTGTCGATCAGCGGAGTGGTGATTCCCGGAGCATTGGTACGGCGCAGTTTCCACTCTTCGCGAAGCAGGCGGGCCACATCTTCCCAATCGTGGCGCAGGAAGGCCTGGTGCATGTCCCGCGCCAGGGCAACGATCTTGTCGAAGTTGCGGAAAACGTGGCGGTCGCCATTGATGTGCGCCTTGAAGACCTCCCAATTGTTGATGCCGGACTGGCGGGGCGCGCCCGTATAAACCAGCAGGAAGCGTATTTCGATTTCTTCCGGGGCAACCGGCACGGGGGCGCGGCGGATTCCGTCGGGATCGAGATGAATGGCGCTGACGCCGCCATAGAGCGCGGGATAGTAATCCTGGCAGCCGGTGGGGACGCGGATAATCTGCGCCTCGATATTCTGCGCAAGCACGCGCAATTTTTCGAGGTCGATCTCGCGGCCGGTGAAGCGTGAGAGGGCGGCGCAAGTCGCGATCATGAGCGCCGATGAGCCGGAAATGCCGGCTCCTGCTGGCGATTCGGAATCGGTCTCCAGGCGCAGGCCTTGTTCGGGGGCAAAGTAGCGCACTGCGCAAGCGGCTAGCAGGTGACGCGGCTTCTTCGATTTGTTTAGTTCTGCAAGATCGGCGAAGGTCTCATGGAGGCGAGTGTCCAGGGACCGCAACTCGATGCGGGTCCCCGCAATTGGAGTGATGCGGCAAGTCGTCAGGATTTCGAGTGCAAAGTTGAGCGTGACCGCACCGGGATGAAACAGGTACAAGGGCCAGAGATCGACTGTGCCTCCGGCAAGATCGGCGCGGCAGGGGGCTTGGGCGGTGATGGTTGGTCCGGCGGGTTTGGCAGCCTTCGGCGCCATGCAAGGTTTTTATCACGAGCGAGGCAGTTTCCTGGTGATGGAACGCACTGGCTTAGCGGTCGGGAATCACCAAAGTGAACGGCGGCGCGTTAGGGGTCTCGGCTCGGGGTTCAGATACTCCAGTCTGTGGTGACACAGCCCTGGGTACTTCGGTAACGGTGAGCTGTACCTTAAGCACCTGAGAGAGCCCGCTCCACCCAACTTAGAATGAGAGGTGATGGGGCCCGCTCATCCCCCGCTTGGGCCGACAGGATTGCCTTTTGCCATTCACGTTGCCGATTCCCGCGCGCATTCCGCTGCTCTACGTCATCCTCGGAGTGCTGCTCACGATCAGCGTTCTCCCGATGTACTTTTACTCGGCGCAGATCGAGACGATGAACCGGGAACGTCTGAAGACCAACGAAATGCTTCTGCAGAATACCGTCACGCGTTCGCTGGCGGACGATATTTCCCAGCATCAGGAAACTCTGCGCATGATGCTGGCCAATCTTTCGTCGTCGGTGCAGGTTGAGAGCGGCAACGACATTGGGGATCAGCACATTCAGACGCCGGAGCTTCGCGCACTGCTGGAGAATTTTGTTTCGTCGTCAAACGATATTGCGAATGCCACCTTGCTGAATGCGAATGGCAAGGGCGTTTCAGCCGGGCGAATCGAGCCCGACGCATTTCTGCAGCGCGAGCTGGAACGGGCTTATCAGGCCGCACGGCAGGGGCGCGCCTACAGTGGCCAGCCGCTGATGGTGGGCGGCGGAAAATCCGCGAGGACGGTGATCCTGGTCGGTTCGCCAATCATGTTTGGCGGCCGCTTTCTGGGAATGATCGCGTCCGTGGTCGATCTCAATTACCTGATCCGGCGATTGCAGCAAGTCAGCCTGACGGGCCTCATGCCGTACGTTGTCGATGGTCAGGGACGGCTGGTGGCGGCCGCGACTGGGCAATATGCTACGGGGCAGGACATGATGCACTTCGACATCGTGCGCAGCTTTGTGGATGCCGGTTCGAAAACCCAGTTGTCCGCGACCCGGGAGTTTAGTATTCACGGCGACAAGACGACGACCCAGATGCTGGGAACCTACAGCCCGGTAACCTCGCTCGATTGGGCGGTAGTGGTCCAGAAGCCGCGCGAAGAAGCCTATCGCGGAATCTATGAGATGCAGCGCACCGGCCGTCTGCTGGCATTGCTGGCGGTGTTCGTGAGCGTAGGGCTGAGCATTCTTTCGGCGCGCCGGATTACGAGTCCGTTGCAGGTTTTGGCGCAATCCAGCCGGGCGATTGCGCGCGGCGATTTCTCGCAGCGGGTCCATCTGAAAACCCGCACCGAGATCGGCGAGTTGGCCACGACCTTCAACACCATGTCAGACGAACTGGAGCAGTTCGTCGAAGATCTGAAACGCGCCGCCGACGAAAACAAAGCGCTGTTCATGGGCTCGATCCAGATGCTGGCGGGTGCGGTCGACGAAAAGGATCCGTACACCCGCGGCCACTCCGATCGCGTCACTCGCTATTCGCTGATGATTGCGAAAGAGATGGGCCTGGACGATGACTTCCTGGAACTCCTGCGAGTTTCCGCGCAGTTGCATGATGTGGGAAAGATTGGCATCGAGGACCGCATTTTGAAAAAGCCGGGCGCCCTGACGCCGGAAGAATTCGAGATCATGAAAACGCACACCACCAAGGGTGCGAATATTTTGCGTCCGGTGCCTCAGCTACGCGAAATGCTCCCCGGAATCGAACTGCACCACGAAGCGCTCAACGGGCGCGGATATCCCTATGGCCTGAAAGGCGACGAAATTCCGTTACTGGCCCGCGTGATTGCCGTGGCCGACACGTTTGACGCTCTGACCACGAACCGGCCCTATCAAAAAGCGTTTGACACGACGGAAACGATCCGCATCATTAAGAATCTGTCGGGACAACGCCTGGATCCCAACGCCGTAACCGCGCTGCTGACGATATTTCAGCGCGGGGATATCCGCCTTCCCAAGCAAAGCAACGAAACGATTCCCATCGATCCTGCCGCGCAAATCGAGACGTCGATCATACCCGTTGATTCGTTTACCATCCAAACCACCCGTACTTAGAGATTTGTAATTTGTAATTGCAACCCTTGAGCAATCTGGCCCAAGGGTTTGAAATTGCAAATTACCAATCACCCACAAATCACCAATCACCCACAAATCACAAATTACCAATTCGTCTCTCTCGATTCTCCTATAATCGTTGTCGAATGATTCAAACCCTTTTTGGAAGCCTGGACGAAGAAAAGAAGCCCAGTTTTATTGAGCGCATGAAGGAGGCGGTCTCGCGCACGCGCGAGAACCTGGCCGAGCGCATCGACGAAGTAGTTTCGATTGGGAAGGAGATCGATCGTTCCACGCTCGCCGACCTGGAAGGGACGCTGATTGGCGCCGACCTGGGCACGACCACCACCCACGAAGTGCTCGAGAAGCTACGCGAAAAAGCCGATCGCAAGCAGATTAAAGATGTGAATGAACTGAAGCGCCTGCTGAAAGAGGAGTTGCTGGCGATGCTGACCTCGACCCCAACGCGACCGGTCGCCCGCGTGGACGGTACGCCCGAGGTGATCCTGGTTGTGGGCGTGAACGGTACCGGCAAAACGACCACCATCGGCAAACTGTCGCAAGTATTCCGCGGGCAAGGAAAGAGCGTGCTGCTGTGCGCGGCCGATACGTTCCGCGCGGCAGCGATCGAGCAGCTTGAGATCTGGGGTCAACGCACGGGCACGGAAGTGATCAAGACGAAAGCCGGAGGCGATCCTTCGGCGGTACTCTTTGACGCGCTGCAGAAGGCGACCGCCCGCAAAACCGACTACGTAATTGTCGACACCGCTGGCCGTCTCCATACCAAGCAGAACCTGATGCACGAACTGGAGAAGATGAAGCGCACGGCACAACGCATCGTGCCCGGCGCTCCGCACGAAACGTTGCTCGTTATGGATGCGACCACCGGCCAAAACGGGTTGCAGCAGGCGCGTCAGTTTACGCAAGCAGCGGGAGTGACCGGCATTGTGCTGACCAAACTCGACGGCACCGCGAAGGGCGGCGTGGTAGTTGCAATCTCGCGCGAACTGGGACTGCCGGTGCGCTTTGTCGGCGTGGGCGAAAAGGCGGGAGATTTACTGCCATTTGACGCGAAGGATTTTGTGGATTCACTGTTCGCGTGAGAACCAAGTCAGAAGTAAGAAGTCAGATTGCAGAAGTGGAAAGTCAAATGCAGAACTTAAGAAGTCCCATTGCAGAAGTACGCGAAGAAAGGTTTTACTTCTGCAATCTGACTTCTAACTTCTGACTTGTTTTCCCATGACAACCGCCGAACAATTCATGCAGCGCGCGCTGGCGCTGGCGCGTGCCGGTATTGGCCTGGTTTCGCCGAACCCGGCCGTGGGCGCGGTTGTAGTGGATGCGGCAGGAAACGAGGCCGGTACCGGAACGCACACCTACGAAGGCCTCAAGCACGCGGAAGTGCTTGCTCTGGAACAAGCCGGAGAACGCGCTCGCGACGGAACTCTCTATCTGAATCTGGAACCTTGCTCGCATCAGGGACGCACCGCCCCTTGCGCGGATGCGGTGATTGCAGCCGGAATTCAGCGCGTCGTCTGCTCGATGCAGGATCCGAATCCCCAGGTCGCGGGACGCGGATTTGCAAAATTGCGGGAGGCCGGAATCCGCGTGGAAGTGGGAATGTTCGAAGCGGAAGCGAGAAAGCTGAACGAGAGCTTCGCGAAATACATTCGGCATCGCGTTCCCTTTGTGACGCTGAAGGCAGCGATGACGCTCGATGGCAAGATCGCTCCGCCGCCTCCGGCTTCGCAAGTTGCCAGCGCGCGGGTTCCAGCGGAGATAGCGGCTGGAGGCTCGACCGGCGGCTGGATAACCGGTGAGATCGCCCGCCGCCACGTGCACGTCCTGCGGCATGAACATGACGCAATTCTGGCGGGCGTAGGCACGGTCATTGCGGATGATCCTCTCTTGACCGATCGCAGCGGACGCGCACGCCGCAGGCCGTTGCTGCGTGTGATTCTCGATTCCTGGTTGCGGCTGCCGGAGGCATCGCGGCTGGTGAAATCGGCAGGAGGCGACGTGCTCGTGCTCTATTCGCAGGCGGACGAAAAGCGGAAGGAGCAACTTGAGCAGCTTGGCTTGCGAGTGGAAAAGGTTCCCGCACATCCCGATGGACGGCCCGACCTCCACGAAGTGATGCTTCACCTGGCGAAATACGACGTCACCAGCGTGCTGATCGAAGGCGGTGCGACGGTCAACTGGAACGCCCTGTCGTCGGGTGTCGTCGACAAGCTGTTTCTGTTCTACGCACCTAAGATTTTGGGCGAAGGTTCGGTGCCGTTCGTAGCGAACGCAGAGAAAGGGCACACGCATGTCGTGTTAGCCGCGCGCCACCTCCGGTTGCACCAATTTGGCGAGGATTTTGCGGTGGAAGGATACTTGAAGGATCCTTATCAAGAGTGAGGCAGTTAGTTACGAGCGCCCAGGGGGCCGAGGGCGGGGCGCCAGGCGGGGCGCCCTCGGAACCGCCGGCAAGGTGCCGGCGCTACGTTTTGCCGCCGCGGTAGTCTTCTCGCGGTCACGGTACGACAAACTTGTTGGCTCCGGACGGCAGCATAATTCATATTGGAGGCTTCATGTTTACTGGAATAGTTGAGGAAGTAGGCAAGATAACCAGGATCGCGCAGCGCGGAGAAAATCGCCGCATCACGATCGCAGCGCAGAATGCACCGAAGGAGTTGGGTAGCGGGCACAGCGTCGCAGTCAGCGGCGTTTGCCTCACCGCGCTCGACATTCAACCAAATTCGTTTTGCGCCGATCTCGCGCCCGAAACCTGGACGCGCACTTCATTCTCGCGAATTCATCAGGGCGCGCTCGTCAACCTCGAATTGCCGATGAAGGCCGACGGCCGTTTTGGAGGCCACATTGTCCAGGGACACGTAGACGGCGTCGGCCGGCTGATCGAACTTGAGCGCATCTTAGACTCCGAAGGCAAGGATTCCGAGAACTGGTGGCTGCACGTGGAGATTCCCGCCGAGATCGAGAAATACACGGTGTTCAAGGGATCAATCTCGATTGAAGGCATCAGTCTTACGGTCGCGAAACTGGAAAAGAACCGCTGCACGATTGCCATTATTCCGCACACGGTGGAGATGACGAACCTCGGCTCACTCAATCCCGGCGATCCCGTAAACCTGGAAGCCGACCTGATTGCAAAATACGTGGAGAAGATGATGAAAGGCGAGCCCGCTCAATCTTCGCTGACGGTCGAGGAACTGGTGCGACAAGGCTTTTAAGTCACCTGCCGCACGATCTCGCAGCCGATCACTTCGCGGGGAGCAGGTAGCGCAATGCGGCAACCTCGGCGGCGATGCCGGTTCGCAGGGCCGGTTCTACGTCGGGCGTGAAAAACGGGGAGTGATTCGATGGCAGCGTGGTCCCCTCCTTATGGGCCTCGGCGAGTTTGCCGGGGTCGGCTCCTCCCAGGCTGAAGTAGAGCGAGGGAATTCCCAACTCAACAAAATAGGAGTAGTCCTCCGATGGCGTGATTGGTTCCTCGGTGATTACGTTTTCTTTGCCGAGGGCCACCTCGAGCGGTACGCGCAAGCGGTTGGCCAGTGCCGGGTCGTTGTAGACCGCGTCTGTCCATTCGTAGCGCTCAATCAGAGGCTCGCGCGTGGCGCCGCCCGCCAGGGCTTCTGCCTTAACAATGCGGTCGATAGCGGCCAGAACCTGCTTGCGCACGTCGGCCTTGAAGGTGCGGACTGTTAATCCCATCTCAGCTTGATCGGGAATGATGTTGTTCTTTGTGCCGGCGCGAATGTACCCGACCGTGATCACCGCCAGTTCGCCCGGTTTCACTTCGCGAGAATCGATGGTCTGCAATGCGACAATGGTTCTGGCGGCAATCACAATGGGATCAATCGTGGTATTCGGAGCGGCCCCGTGTCCGCCTTTGCCGTAGATGGTCACACGCAGCGAATCGGCGTTGGTGTTGTAGATTCCGGGAACGATGCCGACCTGCCCGGCGGGAAGCCCGTTGCCGACGTGCAGCGCGATTCCGACGTCGGGCTTGGGAAAGCGCGTCAGAAAGCCGTCCGCGATCATGGCCCTGGCCCCGGAGATCGTCTCTTCGGCGGGTTGGGCAATCAGCATCAGAGTGCCGTGCCAGGTGTCCTTGCTGTGCGCCATGATTGACGCGGTGGCGACCAATGCCGCCATGTGGAGGTCGTGTCCGCAGGCATGCATTACAGGAACGTCGCGGCCGGCGTCATCTTTGCTGTGCACTTTGCTCGCGTAGGGAAGGCCAGTTTTTTCTTCCACCGGGAGCGCGTCAAGTTCGGTGCGCAGCATAACCGTCGGGCCGGTTCCGTTCTTCAGGATCGCTACGATTCCGGTGCCGCCGACGTGCTCGGTGACTTCGTAGCCGAGACTACGCAAGCGTTCGGCAAGCTTGGCCGCAGTGTGGGTCTCATGAGAAGAGAGTTCAGGGTTCTCGTGCAGATCGACATAGAGGTCATGGGCGGCGGGGTAGGCGGTGTCTACTTCCCGGGAGTGTGGGGTAATTTGCGCGAATAACGACGGAACGAGAACTGCGAGCAGTAGAAGTTTGGGTGTCTCTCATAATGTGGGATGGCAACTCGTGATTGTATAGCCGATAGTAGCCGCTCAGTTCGGCAAACAACTGAGCTGAATCACTGCAGGCGTAGTAGTCTCTTCGTCACATCGCTGAATGTCCCTGTTTAGATTCTTAAGCGTAAACTTTTTGCCTAGTCGCAAACGCTTGTTGACATGCGGCATTCAACGGCGTACTTAATTAGAGCACTTTGTACCGGTGGTATTTCTTTGCAACGATGGCCGCTTACTGTGCTGCGCTTTCAGGCTCCCAGCGCTTGGTTTCGCGCATCGATCAACGGAATACCTTTAACGCTTCGCTGTCCGAATCGACTCCGCTCGATGCGGACCGCTGGCGTTTACCGGACACATTGACCCCTTTTCCAGGAGATGTCACTTATGCCCCCAAAAACACGTAAGAACTTTCTTGCTGCGATTCTTGTTAGCCTTGCGGTATTGCTGGCCGCCATTCCCGGCTTCTCGCAGGCGGCGAAAGGCAGCCGCCCCATGCCGAATGCTCAGATCCTCGGCGCTGAAAGTCCGTCCCAACAGCTTAATGTTACATTCTGGCTCAAGCAGCACAACAAGGCCCAACTTGACGAGATGGTCCGCCAGATGTACGACAAGAATTCTGCCAGTTACCATCATTGGCTCACTCCGAAGGAATATCAGGCACAATTTGCGCCGAGCGCCGCGGACATGGCAGTCGTCAAGCAGTATCTGGCGGCGAATCATCTCAGCGTGGTTAGCGTTGACAAACTCAACCACGCCGTCACGGCGCGTGGCACAGTGGCGGATATCGAACGCGCGACCGGCGTGCAAATCAACCGCGCGTTAATCAATGGCGAGACGCACCGCCTGCCGAGCCGGGAACCGGTCCTCGCCGGCGCCGCGGGCAAACTGGTATACGCCGTCCAGGGCCTCACGGACTTCAAATACAAGAGCTTTGCGAAGCGCGCTCTCGATCCCGATACGGGCAAACCAATGGCGACGATCCCGCTGTCCAAGCTAGGCCCGAAGGTCGGACCGGCTGAGCAGTTCTTTAATGCCAACTGCCTCCGCACGACGCAGGCGCATGATTTCAGAACCGGTGCGGGCGGCCCCTACGCGATCTACAAAGGCGCTCGCTACGGTGGCCCCATCAGCGCCGGCCCTCCAAATCTACCGCCTTGCGGTTACACTGCGCCGCAGGTGGAGAAGGCATACGGCCTGACTTCACTGTACAAACAGAAGCTCGATGGTACCGGCCAGACCATAGTCATTGTCGATGCGTACGGATCCGATACGATCACGAGCGACGCCAATATTTTCTCTGAGATCAACGGGCTCCCGCCGTTGACTTCAAGCAACTTCGCGATCTACTACCCAGGTGGCCCCACAAATTGCGGGGGTAATACCTGCGGCTGGGATGTCGAGACCAGCCTCGACGTGGAATGGTCACACTCAGTTGCTCCAGGAGCCAACATTGCCCTCGTTCTGGGGCTCACTAACAACGGCGGCGACCTTGACATCGCGGTGCTCTATGCCCTCGAGGACGGGCCCAACGGCTATCCGCTGGGTTCGGTGATTTCCAACAGCTACGGCATCGAAGAGGCTTTGCTCGCCACCTACGCGCCGGGCGAACTCATCATTGAGAATGCTATCAGCGAGACGGGCGCCGCGTTCGGCGTTTCGGTCAATTTCTCGAGCGGTGACGACGGGGATTTCTCCTATGCTTATGGCTCGACCACCGTTTCCATGCCTGCCTCTTCGCCCTATTCGACCAGCGTCGGCGGCACAAGCATGTTCCTCAATCCCGACCGCTCCATCAAGCTGCAGACCGGTTGGGGTAACAACATAACCCGCATTGCCAATGTCACCCCTAATCCGCCCGTTATCCCACCGCTCCAGGTCGGTTTCTATGCCGGATCAGGCGGCGGCACGAGCGCAGTTTGGTCGAAGCCGGATTACCAGGGAGGCTTGCCGGGGAGCTGGCGGCTTGTTCCCGACATCGCATACCTGGCTGATCCATACACTGGCGCCGAGTTTATCGATACGGAAGGCGGACAGACTTTTGTCTCCGTCGTTGGAGGCACCAGCCTCGCGTGCCCGATGTTCTCGGGTAACTGGGCGATTGCAACGCAAGCTGCCGGCGCGTGGCTCGGCAACGCTGCTGCGCTTCTTTATGGGCTGCCAGCGGACGCGATCACGGACGTGACCAACGTCGACGGGCCGGCCAATGTCACCGGCGTTATCTATCAGCCAAAGACTCCGCCGATCACCGAAACGGCGGACGATCTGGCCGCTCCATTGCAAAATACCACCGACTACATGAGCTTGCTCTACAACGGAACCTCAACTCGCTGGTACGTGCTGAGCTTTGGCACCGATACCTCGCTGACAACGGGCCCGGGATGGGACAACGTCACCGGACTCGGTACCCCTAATGGCGCGAGCTTTGTCTCGGCGATTGCCGCGGCAGGTGCGCCGGCCAAGTAATAAAAGAACAAGGCAGGCTGGAGAAATCCAGCCTGCCTTTCTGCATAAGTCCTTTGAGTGACCGAGGTAACCGCATGCTGCCGCGTCTTCTGCTATACTGCTGTTAACGCTATTGCTATGGTTTGCTAGTTACGCGGGGATCCCGATGGATCCGCAACACTTCCGCATTTCCTGCCCGCCTTGGTTCCAGCGCCAATTTGAATGCGAGCGGCATTGAACTCTCGACATGTCTATCTGAAAGTCTGTCTGAGAAAGGTCTATTTGAGACCTGACTTTGGCCCCTCCAGAAAGAAAACCTACGAATGAAAACATTTAGTGAACTGCCCTTGTCTGCTGCGTTGCAGCAGAAGCTGGCGGCAGCGAAATTTATCACCCCAACCCCGGTGCAGGCGCTGGCAATTCCTCCAGCACTGGCCGGTAAAGACGTACTGGGCACGGCCCAGACGGGAACTGGCAAAACGCTGGCTTTTCTGATTCCGATCATCGAGATGCTGCGGACGGAACCATCGGCGCACGGCGCTATAAGTGCGCTGGTGCTGCTGCCGACGCGGGAACTTGCCATGCAGGTTCATGAGCAATACCAGCAACTCTGCGGCAAGAACATGCCGAAGGCCGCGCTGGTGATCGGCGGCGTATCGGAGAAGGCGCAAATCGAGAGTCTGCGTGCTGGCTCGCCATTTGTGATCGCAACCCCTGGCCGGTTACAGGATTTCATCACGCGCAGGTTCGCCAACCTGCGGCACGTGAAGATACTGGTGCTCGACGAAGCGGATCGCATGCTGGACATGGGCTTTCTGCCTTCCATCCGGCGCATCTTGCAGGTCGTGCCCGAGCAGCGGCAGACGCTGTGTTTCTCCGCGACTCTCGAACAATCGGTGGCCGCGCTGGTGAACGATTACATGTGCGATCCCGTGCGCGTGGCGCTGGGCTCGACGCTGAAGCCGGCGGAGAGTGTGCGACTTGAGGCGTACGAGGTGCGTCCGCACGAAAAGCTGGAGGTGCTCCGGCAGTTACTTTACGAGGAGAAAGGACAGACGTTGATTTTCGCGCGCACCAAGCGCGGCACGCAGCGGCTGGCCCGGGATCTGGAACGGGACGGTTTCTCCGTGGCCATGATTCATGGCGACCGCACGCAATCGCAGCGTAACAGCGCGTTGAGCGGATTCCAGGAAGGCCGCTATCAGATTCTGGTGGCGACCGATGTTGCGTCGCGTGGTCTGCACGTCGACGATGTGGCCCATGTGATTAACTACGACCTTCCCAAGATGGCGGAGGACTTCATTCACCGCGTTGGCCGGACTGGGCGGGCGGGTTTAGAGGGAAGGGCTTCGACGCTGGTTACGGGCGTGGAGGTTCTGGATCTGCGCAATATTGAGCGCACTTTGAAACTGCGCATCGAACGGAAGCAGGTCGATGGATCGGCCGAAGAAAAGCCCAGAAGGGTTATTCAGAATACGCTCGCATCGCGGACACTAACTGCGTTGCCGGGCGAAGTATTTGTTTAGAAAGCGTCGAATTCCTCGCGGGCTAAACCCCGCGAGGAAGACGCCCGCACCTGGATTACTTTCCGTGATTACTTGCCGTCGTGGGGATTGAAGATTTCCGGAGACTCGGTTTCGTCGTCCGACCCGATGCGGAATAACGCGGCCTGAGCCTCGGCGAGTTCACGCATCTCTCGTTCTTCGTCCATCTCGCCGGTGCTTCCTTCCGGCCTTTCCTGTTTACGCTGAGTCTTGCGTTCGTTCTTGTCCCGCTGTTTCTGCTGTCGCGCTTGCTCTTTTTGACGCTTGGTAAAAGTCGATCGGCCTCTAGGCATGCACAGTCTCCCAAATAATGGCGTTGGTTCGTTGAGTGGCCGGGCGCACAAAAGTACGGGTTGGTCCAGGTCCTGCCGGATGGAGTCAACCGAGGGTGGCCGCTTCCTTAACGATGTTTACCGATTTAGTATACCCCTGAAACGCGCGGCACTCTCATGCCGGATGCCGATTAGTTCAGCCGTCTTTCAGGCGTCAATTTTCCGATGCCGATTTTCGGACACTGATTTTCGGAAAATGACGCCGAGTGGCAAGTCCAGGCATGTGTGTGTTATTCTCAATGACGTTACGAAAACGAGAAGAGACAGGAGTGCAACAGGTTAGTGCTAGCCAGAGAGCAAAAGCAATCCGTCGTTGACACGTATCGCACGCACCCTACCGATACCGGAAGTCCGGAAGTTCAAATCGCGCTATTGAGCGAGCGCATCGGTCAGTTGACGGAACACTTCAAAACGCACCTGAAAGATCACGGTTCACGCCGCGGACTTCTCATGATGGTGAGCCGGCGACGCCGCCTGCTCGACTACCTGAAGAAATACGACTCGGAACGGTATAAGACCGTTATTACCAAGCTCGGTATCCGCAAATAAACGTGACCGGCCCAGTGGGGGCCGGATTTCAACTCCGAGAGCCTCAGCAACGTGCGTTTTCCCAACCGCGAGCACTTGGCATTCGCCTCTTGCCTTTCGCCGATGCATGCGAGTTCCGCATTGGTGCGCCCGCGCTCCTGCCCGTATAAAGGATGACCTATGAAGCCTGAACCGACCACAGTCACCGTCGAGATCGCCGGCGGCAAAACCATCTCCTTCGAAACCGGAAAGCTGGCGAAACAGGCCCACGGCTCGGCCGTAGTGCGCCTCGGCGAAAACGTCGTGCTCGCCACTGCCGTCGCTAATCCCGAACCGCGCACCGGCATCGATTTTTTCCCGCTCACGGTCGACTATCGCGAGTACACCTATGCCGGCGGACGTATTCCCGGCGGCTTCATCAAGCGCGAAGGCCGCATGAGTGAGCGCGAAGTGCTCACCAGCCGCCAGATTGACCGCCCCATCCGCCCCATGTTCGCCGAAGGTTTCAAATGCGAGACGCAGGTCATTGCTTTTGTTCTGTCGGCCGATACCGAAAACGATCCCGATGTGGTCGGCATCAACGCTGCCTCGGCTGCCTTGACTGTTTCTGACATTCCGTTCCTCGGCCCAATCGGCGCGGTGCGCGTCGGCCTGGTCGATGGCCGGTTCATCGCCAATCCCACGTACACGGAGATGCGCGAAGGCCTGCTGAACATCATGGTCGTCGGCACCTCCGAAGCGATCCTGATGATCGAGTCGGGCGCGAAAGAAGTAAAAGAAGAGACGGTGGTCGACGCCATCGAATTCGCGCACACCGAAATCAAGAAGATTTGCGCCGCCATCGAAGAGCTGCGCAGCAAGGCCGGAAAGCCGAAGCGCAAAGTAACGCCGCCCGAGTTCGACGAAGCCTATTACAAGGCGCTGCAGTCGAAGATTGGCGCGCGTCTGGCCGATGCTCTCGACACCCAGAAGCATCCAAAGTCCGAAAGCTACGAACTGGTGCGGACTCTCGAGAAAGAGCTGCTGGCGGCTTTGCCCGAAGACGACGATGATGCCAAAGCGAAGCTCAAGGAGTATTACGAGACCTTGCGCGAGCGCATCTTCCGCGATCAGGTCATCAACAAGAAACATCGACCCGACGGACGCGCCTTCGATCAGATTCGCGAGATCTGGATCGAAGCTGGCGTTCTGCCGCGCGCTCACGGGAGCGCGATCTTCACCCGCGGCGAGACCCAGGCGCTGGTCACTACCACGCTCGGCACCAGCGACGACATGCAGCGTCTGGAAGGCTTCGAAGGCGAAGCCAAGAAGCGCTTCATGCTGCACTACAATTTCCCGCCATTCTCGGTAGGAGAAGTCGCGTTCCTTCGCGGCGCCGGCCGCCGCGAGATCGGCCATGGCGCGCTTGCGGAACGCGCCGTATCGGCCGTGCTCCCCACGGAAGACAACTGGCCCTATGCGATGCGCGTCGTCTCCGACATTCTGGAGTCGAACGGTTCCTCGTCGATGGCGACGATTTGCGGCGCGTCCCTTTCGCTGATGGACGCGGGTGTTCCCCTGAAAGCTCCGGTAGCCGGAGTGGCGATGGGTCTGGTGAAAGAAGGCGACCAGTATGCCATTCTGACGGACATTGCCGGCGCCGAAGACCACTACGGCGACATGGATTTCAAAGTCGCCGGAACGAAAGATGGCATCACCGCTCTGCAGATGGACATCAAGGTCGGCGGCATCACCGCCCAGATCATGCGCGAAGCGCTGGCTCAGGCGCAGCGCGGACGTTTGTTCATCCTCGAAAAAATGGGCGAGGTGCTCACCGAACAGCGCGTCAAGGTTTCGGCATACGCGCCGCGAATCTACACGCTGCAGATTCCGGTCGACAAGATTCGCGACGTGATTGGGCCCGGTGGCAAGATGATTCGCAGCATCATCGAGCAGACCGGTGTGAAGATCGACGTTGAGGATTCCGGCAAGGTAAACGTCGCGTCGAACGATGAAGTTTCAGCGAACAAGGCGCTGCAGATCATTCGCGACCTGACGGCTTCGGCCGAGGTGGGAAAAACCTACCTTGGGAAAGTCAGCCGGCTGGCCGATTTCGGCGCGTTCGTCGAAATTCTGCCCGGCCTCGATGGACTTCTCCACATCAGCGAAGTTGCCGAACATAGAATCAAGGATGTTCGCGACGAATTAAAAGAAGGCGATCAGGTGCTGGTGAAAGTTCTGGCCGTGGAAGGCAACCGCATCAAGCTGTCACGTAAAGCCATTCTGAAAGAACAGCGCGCCAAAATGGGTGGCGGCGCTCCGCCGCCGGAAGTGGAGGAAGGAGCGGGACCGGCGCCGTCTGAACCGATGGTCTCGCAAGGCGCAGCGCAGGGCACGCCGACTGCGGTGATCGAAGGCGGCGCCAATTTTGACGCCGACGACGAGCCGAACTTTAACCGCGTGGATGCTATGGCCGGTTCGGCAGAGCCAGTTGCCGCACGGCCGGATGGTGCACGTGACACACGCGGTGGCGGAGGCGATCGTGATCGCAATCGGCGCCGGCGCGGTCGTGGACGCGGCCCGGGAGGCGGAGGCGATCGTGGAGGCCATGGGGTGCCACGGCGGCGGTGGTGGACGGGGAAGACGGTAAGTCAGTACCCGGAACCCAGTATCCAGTTGCCAGTACCCAGTACCTGTTATCAGTCGGGCCGCAGCGATGCGGCCCTTTTTAATTGTGGTGGTTCGTCGCTTCTTGCGCCGTGATTATCAGGCCGTGACTGTCAGGGCATGATTCAAAGCGACAAGCGTTTGAAAATCGTCTCGGGAATGTGCCCGACCGCCGTCATGACGTAGCGCCAGATTTTCGGCGTGTAGAGGACGTCGGGTGAGCGGCGCTCGAGCGCGCGGACGATATCGCGGGCAACGACCTCGGGCTCGGCGAAGCGGCCGGCGTTGGGAAGATGGTCGGTCATCGGAGTCTGCACCGGCCCCGGCTTTATGGTGATCACTTTGACTCCCGCGGGATGGAGTCGGCTGCGCAGGCCTTGCAGAAAAAGCGAAAGCGCACCCTTGGCGGAACCGTAAACGTAATTGGAGCGGCGGCCACGATCTCCGGCAACCGAGGTGATGGCGGCGATGCAGCCAGTGCGGCGCGGCTCAAGGTCAGCTGCGAAAAACGTGAGGATTGCAGAGGCGCTCACGAAGTTGACATTGAGTTCCTCGAGCAAAATGTCGATCGAAGCTTCGGAGTCTTTCTGGTCGTGCATCGATCCATACGCGAGCAGCACGGTATCGTAATCCGAAAACGAGCGCCGGACAAAGTCGACAATTCCGCTGTGCTGTTGGATGGAGGACAAGTCGGCTGCACAGGTCAGAACCTGTTTTGCGCCGCGAGCCATGAGGTCGGATTGTAATGCCTCCAGGCGCTCGGGCGATCGCGCAACCAACAGCAATTCGCATCCGCGCCGCGCGAGTTGCCGCTCGACTTCGAGCGCGATACCGGAAGTTGCCCCGAGCAAAACGACTTTCTGCATCGGTGTTGCGTGCGAAGTCGAGGAGGACGCGGGCATGGTCATTGCTATTGGCATTTTTCCTCGGTGACGCGGCGCCAGAACGACGATGACATCTTCGGATCGATGTAAGGCACGAAGTTCCGCCAGCGCGGAAACGAGGCCTCGAACAGAGCGGGGCTCATGCGGGCGTCCTTGGCGGGATAAAGAGCGCCTCCACTTTGCAGGACGACCTCGTCAAGAGAACGCAACAGTTGCAAGGTGCGCTCGCCACGCATGACAAAATCAAGCGCCAGAGTCAGTCCCGGACGAGGAAAAGACAACATTCCAGCCGCCGGCGCGGAGCCAAATTGTTTGAGGACACCGAGAAAAGAACCCATGCCAGAGCGAGCGATGCGATCGAGCAATTCCTCGATGGCCGCGACGTTAGTCTCCGGTATCACGCATTGATATTGCAGAAAATCCTTGTTTGCCGTAGAGCAGGTTCCATTGGCGAATGGAATCGAGCGGATAGAAGAACGAATCGTAGCCCACGAGCGATGAACGTTTTCCCGCCGCATGCGCCCGATAGTATGCCGTGTTGAACGCCTTCACGGTGTAACGGTTGAGCAACCATGCGGGCAAGGCGAAGGGCAGTTTCGGGCCACGCTTGGCCTGAAATTTCCTGCCGGTTTCAGCGGAATGATTTCCGCGAAAAAAAATTCCGCGTGGATTCTTTCCTGCGAAACAGTCGAGCCATGCGACGGTGTACTCGAAGCGCCCGTCACTCTCGCGGCTGAGATCGAGAAACGCAGAGAGAGATTCAAAGGGAATGAGTTCGGAGTCGATCCACGGTCCAGCGACAGGTCGAAGCTGAATATCGGCCCAGGCAATGACGCCGGTCAGGCCAAGGCCTCCGATGGTCGCGCGAAACATGCGCGGATTCTCTTCGGGGCTACAGAACACCGGTCCGTCGTTCGAGCGGTGCAGCCCAAGTTGACGAACATGGGCGCCAAAAGTTCCAGCGCAGTGATGATTCTTGCCGTGGACATCATTGGCAATGGCCCCTCCCACGGTGACGAATTGTGTGCCCGGTGTCACCGGAAAAAACCATCCTTTCGGGAGAAACACGTCGATGATCTCGGCGAAGGTGATTCCACTTTCGCAGCGAAGCACGCCCGTTGAGTCATCGAAAGCCAAGAATGCGGTTAAGGCGGCGGCAATCGACCAATGCACGCTCCGCGTTGAGGCACGAGTCTCCGTAACTGCGACCCAAACCATAGGGAAGCAGCGAACCCGCGGAAGCGCCTTTGAGGATCGCCGGCACCTGATCATCCCAGGCCGGTTTGTAGACGTGGCCGTGGCTTACCTTTGGGTATCGTCCCCAGGAGAGATATTTCCCGGTGCGGTGAGGTTGCCTCGGGTTTTCTTTTCAAAACCGTTGCCGATTGACCAGACATAGGAAGAGATCCGCTAGAAAGTCACGCTTATCATGCTGGCGGCGATGACGACCGCCGAGGCCACTGCCACCGCATAACTAACCCGGTCGCGAATGGCGAGAGTGACCGGGTCTTCCTTCAATTCGCCGCGATGTGCCTGCAGCCAGATCCGGCTGAGCCAGTAGAGAACGATCGGACAAAGCAGAAATAAACATTCGGGCGATAAGTAGAGCACTCGCACTTCCGGGCTGTGAACGTAGAGGCTAAGAATGACGACCGCGGAAAAACTGCTGCCGACTCCAAGAGCGAGAAGGAGTTCGCGATCCGCGACACGATAACCGCGTCTCGAGTTTCCGGATGTTACTAAGTCTGTGGCGTGGAGTAACTCGGAATAACGCTTCGCCATCGCCAGACTGAGAAAGAAAAACATGGAGAATGCCAGAAACCACTGGGAGAGCGGTGTCGCGGAAATCATCGCTCCGGCAAGAATGCGGAAACTGTAAAAGCTCGAAAGAACGAAGACGTCGAGCAGGGCGATTTTCTTGAGATAGAGCGAGTACCACATTGTGAGCGCCGCGTACGCGAGCAGAACCAGGCCAAATTGCAGGTCGAGCAGGAACCCAAGCCCAATCGCTGAGGATAAGAGGCTGAGAGAAGCGAACAGGCCTTCAGGAATTGAAATGTTCCCGGCGGCAAATGGGCGCTCTTTTTTCCAGGGATGCTCACGATCGGAATGAAGATCGAGAAGGTCGTTGAGAATGTAGAGTCCCGAAGCGCAAAAGCCGTAGAGTATAAAGCCGGCCAGAGTGCGGACGATGGGGTCGAGCGCAAGGTTATGCGAGAGAGCAAGCGGCAGAAAGAGCAACAGGTTCTTAGCCCAGTGGTGCCCGCGAAGAGCATTGATCCAGGTACGCAAGGACGCCCGCGGCTCGACGATCGTCGCTTTGACCGAAGTCACTTCGGCTGCCTGGAGGGCGCGCGCGGGCGTTCCGACTACGTAAGCCGCGCGAGCATAGCGCCAAACTTCCAGGTCAGCACCTGAATCGCCGACGTAGTCGAAGCCGAAAAGCGCGAAATGCTCGACCAGAAATGCGGCCTTGTTGGAGCCTTTGAGATTTCGCTGGCCGTCGCTGGCATGGATTTCGTCGAACAAGCCAAGGTAATTGGAGATCGGCTCGGCAAGCGTGCGATCAGCTGCTGTCACCAGTGCGATCCGGCGGCCAGCGAGTTTCTCGCGCTGAAGAAGATCGAGAACCTGCTGCCGATAGGGAAGGCGAGCGGGATCGATTTGAACGCGGTCAGCGAGCTGGCGTTTGAGGAAGGCACGTCCCGCGAAGCAGCCAGAACGGCAGCCAGAAACAGCGTGGCCGGGTGGGTCTTGAGCAGGAGAAAGAACGCACTCCCACAGCAGGTTTCCCCGGATCAGAGTGCCGTCGAGATCGACGCACAATACCGGCGATGCCTCCGTGGCGGCTTGGGTTCCGGCGATCGACCCCATGAAAATAATCGTCGCAAATGGCGCAACGAAATAGGGGAATAAGTGGGACACGTAGGTAACCTGGGTAACATGCGCGGAGCGCCGGAGACGGTTAGTATGAGCCAGTCTGGAGAGCTGAATCGGCTCTGGGCGAGCCTCACGAAAGGACTGTCTGCTGGCCGATGGTGGAGATGAACGAGACGCAGGCGAATACCGAAGTCAGCGCAGCGGAGGTGCTGAGCAAGTATCTGCGACGACCGAGTGTGTTCCTGTCGCTCCTGGCACTTACTACCGTGGTGGTGTATAGCGGCTCATTGTTCTTTGATTTTGTCTGGGATGACTGGCCGCAGATCGTGAACAGTCCGATTGTGCGCAGCTGGAGCAACCTGCCGCGCGCCTTCGGAAGCGATCTGTGGTACCACATGGCACGGCATCAGGTGTATTACCGGCCATTGTTTGTCGCCTGGTCGATGCTGAATTATGCGCTTTTCGGATTGCGGCCATGGGGCTGGCACCTGGGCGCCTTGCTGGTGCATGTGGCGGCGGTCGCGTCCGTCTTCTGGCTGGCCCGGAAGCTGGGATTGGAATATTGGACGGCCGCCCTGGCCGCGCTGATTTTCGCGCTGCATCCCATTCACATTGAAGTGGCCGCTTGGATTTCCGCGGCCTCTGACTCGATGGTCACGATGTTTGTGGCGCTGGCGTTTGTTGCGTTCCTGAACGCGCGGGATTCCGCGCAAACTGGGCAAAAGAAGAAAGCGGCATGGTGGATCGCATCGTTGATCTTGCTGGCATGCGCGCTTCTGACCAAGGAAATGGCTGTGACATTCGCGGCGCTGGTGGCGATCTATGCATGGCTGCATCCCGCGCAAGGCAGGACGTCGCCGGTCCGAAGAGCCCTCGGTGCAGTGATGGAGGCGATGCCGTTTGCGTTATTGACTGCCGCATATTTTCTGTTACGAAAGGATGCGCTGGCGCACACAACCGGGCAGTTTGATCCCGGCCACGGAATGGTCGATGTGGTTCGCACATTGCCACTGGTGCTGAGTTTCTATCTGTGGAAGCTACTCGTTCCCGCTTGGACTTACAGGGCTCTATTACACACCCTATGTTACCAGCGCGATTCTCAGTCAAGTCGTAGCACCGGTATTGGTGCTCGGCGGAGTGGTGGCTGGATTGTGGTATTGGAATCGGCGGGAAGGGAACTCGACAGTCGCATTTGCGGGTCTTTGGCTGCTGGTAGGTCTGGCGCCCGCTCTCTATCTGCGCAATTTCGGAAACGGCGATTTCGTACGGGATCGCTACATTTACCTGCCGTCGGTCGGGTTTGCGATCTTGCTGGCGATGGGATGCCAGCGCTTGCCGGCCATCAAGCAATGGAGCGCGCAAACGGTGCAGGTGGCGGCGGTGCTTTTGCTGTGCGTTGCCTATGTGGGCGCTTCACTATCGCAGCAGGTGTACTGGGCGAGCGATCTGCTGCTCTGGACGCGCGGCTACGCGCTTTATCCTGATAATCCATATGCCGCGGTTGGTCTTGCGGCGGAGTACAGCAAGCGCGGCGCCAACGATCGGGCGATTGAACTCGCGGAGTCGGCAGCGAGAAAGCATCCGAATCTGAGCTATGCTCCGCTGGCGCTCGCGGAAACTTACATTCGGGCGGGAAGGTTCGACCAGGGCCGCTTTTGGCTGCAAAGGGTGAGCCCGGACTACGTGAGGTCCGAGATGGGGATGGCGTCGGTTGCCGGACTATATGGGCGGATGGGTGACTTCGACAAGGCGTTCGCGCTCTGCTCGGAGATTCTGGAGAAAGAACCAGATCTCTATTCGGCGCTCTACAACTGCGGCAATATTCACTTAATGGATGGCCAGTACCGGGAAGCGGAACGATTGTTGTCGCGGGCGGTGGCGCTGGCTCCGGAAGAGGCGGGGCCGAAACATTTTCTGGGGCGCGCCCTGTTTGAAGAAGGCCGGAACGACGAAGCCCAACCGTATCTGCAGCAAGCGGTGGCGATCGATCCGAAGGTATGGGACTACCACTATTGGCTGGGCGAGTCGCTCGAAAAAAGTGGTAAGCGGGACGCGGCCCGGGCGGAGTACAAGGAAGCCCTGCAGTTGAATCAGGACAGTACAGAAGCGAAGGTGCGACTGACGGCACTGGAGGCAAAGTGAGTAACGACAGGGAAAACACCTCTGCTAGCTCGGATACACCGTTGGGAGCGATTCCGGGCCGTGAAACGCTGACCGTCGAAGTGCGGGTCAGAGAGGTGGGGCAAGACGTTCCAGGCTCCGAGCGAGAGGGAAGAGCTGCTGTTCCTTGCCCGCAATGATCGGTTGGTTCGGTGGGCGGTCCTGGGCGCGGTCTGGTTAATCGCGGGAGTCTACGTTGGTCTCCACCTCGGTGGCGGGTGGGTTCCGGCAGATGATGGGACTCTGGCCCAGAGCGCTCTGCGTGTATTACAGGGACAACTTCCGCACCGCGATTTTGCCGAGATCTACACGGGCGGCCTCAGCATGATTCACGCGCTCGCATTTCGTGTGCTTGGCGTGAATCTGATGTCGTTAAGAATCTGCGTGTTCCTGTTTTTTCTGGCGTGGATCCCGGCCGTCTATTACATTGCTCTTCGCTTCATGTCCGCCGTTGGGGCTGGTGTAGTCACGCTCTTGGCGGTCTCCTGGAGCTTTCCAAATTATCCCGCGGCGATGCCGTCCTGGTACAACCTGTTTTTTGCCACGTTCGGAGCAGCGGCGTTGCTGCGCTATCTCGAGGTAAGAACAAGGCGGTGGTTGTTTGTGGCCGGGGTTTGTGGTGGAGTCTCGCTCGCGATCAAAGTGATCGGAGCCTATTTTGCCGCTGGAGCACTGTTGTTTCTCGCCTTCCTGGAACAGGGCGAAAACACGGGGAAGGAGTCAGCGAAAAATAGTTGGGGATATCGAGCATTTAGCGTGAGCGCATTTTCCGTGTTCGTAGGCACGCTCATTTATGTACTGCGCGCGCGGCTCACCTTGGCCGAGCTCTACCATTTCGTGCTGCCTTCCGCGGTGGTTGTAGCGCTGGTCTTACTGGGCGAACGAAAAGTGTCGGCGGCGACCGCGGACCGTTTCCGCGCACTCGCTCGGTTGGTGACTCCGTTTGGCCTCGGGATATTGACCCCGCTTGCCATTTTTCTGACGCCGTATGCAATATCGGGCGCGCTGGGCAGCTTCCTCTCGCGGAATGAAGTCGAGCATTGTTGGCCATGTGGCGGACCTGGCAGTCATCCGCCCGGCGCCTCCTCAGTACGTCGTGTTCGTGTTGCCGCTGGTGGGAATCCTGGCGGCGGCGATGTATTGGGACAAGTTTCAGGGAAAAGTCGTGGGTGCGGCTGTGGGGCTGGGAGCGATTGTGATCGTTGCGCGAGCGGCCCACTCCATGAGAATTCTGTCGGGAGTCTGGTTTTCGGCCGTAATGCTAACGCCGGTGGTCGTAGTGCTGGGTGCGGCAGCAGTTGTGTTTGCGGCCAGAAGCCACGGTCGAACAGCGAATCGAAGCGACTCGAGACGACAGCAGATCATGCTGCTGACCTCTCTGGCCGCGACCTGCAGTCTGGTGCAGTATCCGTTCGCCGCTCCCATCTACCTGTGCTACACGTTGCCATTGACGTTGCTTGCCCTGGCGGCGATTGTGGCCACGCGCAAGACGCAGCGCGGGACGTATGTGCTGGCCTCGGTAGCGGGTCTCTACATGGCATTTGGAGTGGTGACGCTGGTTCCCATGCAGGTTGCCGAATTGACCCACCAAGTCGGCCACATGGACAAACTGCAACTGCCACGGGGTGGAGTGCGGATCGAGAATGCGCGTTTCTTCGAGGACTTGATTCATTTCCTGCAGCAGCGTTCGCCGAACGGCGTGATGTATGCCGGGACCGATTGCCCAGAACTATATTTTCTCTCCGGACTACGGAATGTGACGCGCGACGACGGCGGCGCCAAGGCGGATGAGGTGCTGCGAGCTCTGCAGTCGAACGATCTGAAGGTAGTAGTCATTAACGAAGCGCCATTTTTTCCGGCGGGCCGGATGAATCCCGAAGTGAGGGCCGAAGTCCAGCGGAGATTTCCATACCACACTCAGGCTGGAATCTTTCAGGTGTTCTGGCGGGAGTAGGATAACCAAGCCAATACCGTTCGCTGGTCAGGGCATCAGGCGAGGTGGCTGGGGGGCTGAGCTAGGAACTGGCAAGGAATCTGCTATTTAGAACAATCGGCGAGGCCAGCGAAGATTCTTAGCTCGATTGCTGCTGCAAGTGAAGCTGCTGCACCTGCATTTGTTTAAGGAAGACTTCAACCGAAACCTGGGACTGCTGGCGGAACAGATCCACCAGGCTATCGCCAGCCTTGGCGGGTGGGTGGCTTATCGATGCCTCATCGGGTGAGGCGCCTTCCAGACCATCGGGCTCGACCTGAAGCTCAGGCGATTCTCCACCAGCGCGCAAGGTTTCAATGAGTTGGCGAACATGGTCCTGCTGTTCCGGGGTCGCCTGTACGAACTCTACACCCATTCCGAACTCCGGATGCGCCAGGCGAACGACCCCGCCAGCGCGAACGCCGCCTACAGAGAGGACCACGCGAGTGGACTTTGGAAATGGGGTGGTGGTGGTGATATAGCAGCCCCCGCGACTGAAGTGTTTGAGACGGCAGGTCACGGGCGGATCATCCGGTTCGCGGTCGGGAAGTTGGGTGTTCAGCCAGTTGCGCAGCAGGTTGCGCTGGTCTTCGGTCACGCCCTTGAAGCGGACACCAGCGCGATCGCCTTCTCCCTCCCAGGCCAACTCTCCCCATAGTTCGAGTTTCTGGTCCAGGCGGGGCAGCTCTAATGAGAAGCGGAGGGAATTCTCTTTGGCGGGCCGACCGAGGAACTGGATGGCCATTCCGCCTTCGCACAGATCGATGGTCCGGGCGTCATACTTGCCTGAACCGAGACACGCCACCGGAACCTGAACCGGAACCCGCATCTGAAGACGCCGCTCGCTCTTCATTAAGGCTCGTACGGCACGAAAACTCGCCTTGGCCCGCTCGACGGCTAGCGGCTTGTGAAGCACGAAATGGGCCCCCATCTCAAAGCCGCCCTTGAGCCCGACGTTCGCCTCGACCAGGACAATCGAGAGGGCACGCTTATTGACCGGAGCGGCTTTGGAGGCGCGCAGAACGTTGCCCGATTCCTCGGTATCGGAACAGTCCACGATGATCGCTTCGAACCGCTGACGCGTAAGGCGCCGAACAGCATCCTCGGAATCGGCGCAATGGTCGACGCCGATTTCGAGGTCGCTGAGGACGCGACGCAGGACGCGGACCGTTCTATCGTCAGAACTAACCAGTAAAGACTTCAAGTCCATTGCAAGACACCCTTTAAGGCGATGGTGCTAAGGTCACTGGTATGCCGGTTCTGGCGGTCCCGGACCGTTGTAAATCTCCACAGAGCGTCTGTCCAGGCAGTCGTCGCCAAGCTTAACAATCTGCGGACCACGGCTCTGTTTTCACTCTATGTCTCTGATCCGATTAGGTCAACGCCAAATGAAACTTGTCCGGTTACGCCCGTCACTTGGGAGCTTTCGTAGTTCGGTCGATTCCTTGGAAGAGAGTCCAAAGATTCTGTTTTTCATCGAACCGAGCGGGAGGTAAGGGAAGAGCTTGAGGCGCGGAATAGGGACTGGAGACTGCAAGCTACTGTTTATAAAGGGGATCAGTATGTGCAACCTTCCAGGGCCATTTTCCTGTTGACTAGGCATTAGAAATCTATTATTATCAATAGCTTCCATGGGTACCGAGGGGCGTGGGTCGTACGATTCTGCATTTCCTTATTTTGTGGTGAATCCCCTGGGAGCTTCGTGGAATCAAAGCCTGTAGAGACTAGGCGAGAAGTCCTCATTTCACTGGAAAAACGAGGGTATATTTTTCATGGCTAAACGACGCGGAAACCCAAATTGGGGTAAGCCCGAGCCCATCGGTCCTATTACGCCCACCATCACAGAGTTCGAACAGGTTGTGCACGAGTACAAGTTGTCGCCCGATCAATATTTGCGGTCGACGCGGCTGAGGGAATGGGCCCGTCGAAACAAGAACTCCAAGTATATTCCTGAGCCGTTACTTGAGGCCTGGGGTTTTGAGATCGAATCGACCTTGTAAGCTGAGGGAATGGATTTACTGAAAGGGTCGCCTCGTGCGACCCTTTCTTGTTGAGAGGCAAAAGCTACGGGCCTTGGCCTACGAGCGAGCAAAAGCCTTCTTTGATTGCTTGAGGCTCGCGACTCGAAGCTCGATGTCTTCGACCACCTGCATGGCCGGCGGAGCGCCGGTTAGTATGCGCGTAAGCGCTACGCTGAGACAAGAAACCTATGACTCCCTATTCACCTTTTACTGACGTGACGACCGCGATCGACGACATTCGCGAGGGCCGGATGATCGTGGTCGTTGACGACGAAGATCGCGAGAACGAAGGCGATCTGACCCTGGCCGCCGAAAAGGTCACGCCCGAAGCCATTAACTTCATGGCAAAGTATGGCCGCGGGCTGGTCTGCCTCGCGATGACCGAAGAGCGCCTCGATCATCTGCGGATCGGCAACATGACCGCCGAAAATACCTCGCAATATGGAACCGCATTCTGCGAGGCCATTGATGCTCGGGAGGGGGTCACCACCGGGATCTCCGCTTACGATCGCTGTCACACCATTAAGGTAGCCATCGACCCGGCGTCGCGGCCCCTGGACCTGGCACGGCCGGGGCATGTGTTTCCCCTTAGGGCGCGCAAGGGCGGAGTGCTGGTACGCGCCGGCCAGACCGAAGCTTCAGTCGATCTGGCGCGCCTGGCGGGCATGGTCCCGGCCGGAATCATCTGCGAAATCATGAAAGACGACGGCACCATGGCGCGCGTGCCCGACCTGATCGACTTCTGCCGCACCCACAACATGAAGATGCTGACAGTTGCCGAACTGATCCGGTACCGCATGCAGCACGAGCGTTACGTGCATCGAGTGGGGGAGGCGCTGGTCGAGACTAAGCATGGGGAGTTCCGCCTGATTGCTTATGAGAGCGAGGTGGATGGCGGCGATTCGCACATTGCGCTCATTCGGGGCGATATCGGCGACCCGGCAAAACCGGTGCTGGTCCGCATGCACGCGCATTGCCTGCTGGGCGACGTTTTTGGCGCCACGGGGTGTGAATGCAATCGCACGTTGCAAGCTTCGCTCGAGACGATTGCGGCCGAGGATCGGGGCGCTCTGATTTACCTGCATCAGACCTCGCGCGGCTTTTCGGCCGAGAAGATTGGCGAGCAATCGTTCCTGACATTTCATCGGGAGCGTCGCCTGCCGACGCTGCCAGACAGCGAGCGCAAGATTCAACGCGAGATTGGGCTGGGAGCGCAGATTCTCTCGGATTTGAACCTTAAGCGGATTCGCCTGTTGACGAACCATCCGCGACGCGTGGCGGCGCTCGAAGGGTTTGACATTGAGATTGTGGAACAGATTCCCGTGAGGCTGCCGGTGCAGAGAGAGAGCCTTTAGGGACAGGGTTTTTCCCCCTCCCCCGGGGCACCTAATATTCATTATCCAAAAAACAAAGACGCGGCAAGCCGCGTCTCTACCGATGTTGGGATATGGAGTCCGATCCAACTAAAACGGTTTTCTCGGCGTAATCACTTCATCTTTAATGAAAAATTGCGCGGAACATTGCGAGGAGCCGCAAATGGTGGGGAGCAGGCCGGCCATTTGCTTGCGCGTGATCAAGCCCAAGGTGCCGCACGAAGGGCAGGAGAGTACGGCCCAGTAGGGGTCTTCTTTTTCGCCCACTTCGCCAGCATTTTCGAGCACAAAAACCGTGCCCGGTTCCATCTGCTCGGGAATCCACTCGCTGATAATGCTCAATTCACCGATCATCACGCCTCCCGGCTATGCGCTTATGCTCTGCGACCCCTGCGTACGGGCCGCGCCCGTTCTGAAGCTGCAACTTTCTTGCGCGGCAGAATCACGCCCCGCGCCGTCCCTCCTCGCGCTGCTTTTCCCCGAACCATCTCTCCTCTGACCCTGCGGACTTCATCGCTCAGGCATATATCGAACATCGGCTGAGAAGAATTCTTTAACAGGTCGACAACCTGTCTAGCCGACGTGCGGAGGTACAGACGTGTCCCATCGGTAAGCAGGTGATATTCGGAAGCGGCGCGGACGGTCGCGGCCAGGGTAGTGCCGAATTCACGCCCCAGAAAGACGATCATCTTCCGCATGCGCTGGAGGGAAAAGCCGCGCCGGCGAAGTTGGCAGATCACCGCAGCCGTTACAAGTTGATCCCAGTTGTAGATGCGGCGGTGTCCCTTGCGATCGGCCTTCAGCAAGCCGCGCTCGTCCCACCATTGCAATTGGCGGGCGCTAATTCCGGTGAGTGCGATCACTTCGTTGCTGGCAAACTGTCGCTTCATTTTGGGCCCATTTTGTTTTAAACAAGTAACTGAACAAATGTTTGAAACATTCTAGGCGGGAACGGCAGAATCCAGTCAACATTGCATCGCATTGGTTATTGACTATGCGGGTACGACGCGAATCCGTTAGATTCCCGGAAATGGCGCTTTAAGGGAGCTCTGATTAAGTGTCGGCGAGGAGCGTAAACCACCGGGGTCACAGAGGTACACGGAGGCCCCCAGGGACTTAATCAGGGCTTCCCTAAGCGCGGGCGTGAACTCCGGTCACAGAGTACGGAGAATTTCACACGCAACGCACGCACGACAGAGCCTTGGCGATTTGTGCGTTTCAAGGTTGGGGCATTACCATAAACGAACACCAACAATTCTGTAATCGGGGATCACGATTTCATGAACCAACGACTGCACGTTCGCGTCGCGGCGCTTGCGCTGCTCGTTTTATTCTCTGCCGTATTTACTTTTTCCCAGCAAAAGGAGCGGAATCGCAAACTGGATACGGTCCAAAAGGCGGCTTCGGCGACCAGCGATTCTGCGGCGAAAGACAATAAGGAAGACAAAAACGTGGGCGACCCACTATTCCGGGGGATGAAGTACCGCTCGATCGGTCCCTATCGAGGCGGGCGATCAATCACCGCATCCGGAATTCCCGGCGATCCGACGACCTATTATTTCGGCGCGACGGGCGGAGGCGTTTGGAAATCGACGGACGGCGCGAACACCTGGTCGCCTGTCTTTGATCATGATGGATCGCCTGCGATCGGCAGCATCGCCGTCGCCGTCTCCGATCCGAACGTCGTCTATGTGGGGACAGGCGAAGGTTGCCTGCGCGGCAACATCGCACAGGGGGACGGTGTCTGGAAGTCGGTGGATGCGGGGAAGACCTGGAAGAACGTTGGCCTGAAAGATTCGCGCGCGATCGGCAAGGTGATTGTAAATCCTCGCAATGCGGATATCGCGTTTGTGGCAGCGCTCGGTCATCCTTATGGACCGAACACGGAGCGCGGCGTTTTTCGCACGACCGATGGCGGCAAGACATGGGAGAAGGTCCTTTATAAGGATGAGAACACCGGCGCGATCGACGTGGCGTTCGATCCGCACAATCCGAATATTTTGTTTGCCGCATTGTGGGAGGTGCGGAGAACGCCCTGGACGCTGTCAAGCGGTGGTCCGGGCAGTGGAATTTATCGTTCCAACGACGGTGGCACAACCTGGAAACATCTGGAAGAACACGGGCTGCCGAAGGGACCGTACGGGCGCGTGGGCGTGGCGGTGGCGGCGAATTCCGAACGCGTGTACACGATCATTGAGGCGAAAGAAGATGGCGGACTCTATCGTTCCGACGATGGGGGAGACAGTTGGCAACTCGTGAACGGCAGCCATGGCTTATTTCAACGGGCCTGGTATTACATGCACGTTATCGCCGATCCACGGGATGCGGACACGGTTTACGTGGCGGATGTGGAATTTTTCAAGTCAACCGACGGCGGTAGAAACTTCAATAAAGTGAAAGTTCCGCACGGCGACAATCATGGGCTGTGGATCGATCCCAAAGACACCAAACGCATGATTGCGTACAACGATGGCGGGGTGACGGTGAGCCTGGATGGCGGCAATTCCTGGACGCGAGAAGACAATCAGCCGACCGCGCAGTTCTACCATGTGATCACCGATATGCGCACACCCTACTATGTTTATGGCGCGCAGCAGGACAACTCCAGCGTGGCCATTGCAAGCCGAAGCGATGACGGTGCAATTGGACGCGATAACTGGTATCCGGTTGGCGGCGGGGAGGCGGGATATATTGCGCCGTATCCGCCGGACCCGACCATTGTTTATGCGGGCGATTATCAGGGCAACCTCACACGCTTCGACCGGCGGACCAACCAGGTTCAGAGTATCGCCGTGTGGCCGGAGTTGACCGACGCGCGCGGCGCGGCCCCGCTCGATCACCGCTTTCAATGGACGGCACCGATCGTGATTTCTCCGCAGGATCCCAACACGGTCTACTACGGCGGCGAGCGTATCTTCAAAACCACCGATGGAGGAATGCATTGGGAGGCGATTAGTCCTGACCTGACGCGGAATGACAAATCGAAGCAGATTCCTTCGGGCGGACCGGTCACCGTTGACGACACCGGCACGGAATACTACGACACGGTGTTTTCGATTGCGCCTTCGCAAGTGGTCAAAGGTCTGATCTGGGCGGGGACGGATGATGGGTTGATTCAGATCACGCGCGATGAAGGGAAGAACTGGTCGAACGTCACGCCGAAGGATTTGCCGGAGTGGAGCCGGGTCAGCTTGATTGAGGCTTCTCCGTTTGAGGCTGGGACTGCATATGTGGCCATCGACCGTCATCAAAACGACGACCTTGGAGTCTACATCTATAAAACGGCCGACTATGGAGCGTCCTGGGTTCGGCTTGGAAACGGGATCCCGGAGGGTGCCTTTGTACGCGCCGTGCGCGAGGATCCGAAGAGAAAAGGCTTGCTCTATGCGGGTACCGAGCGCGGCATCTATGTTTCCTTCGACGATGGGGCGCACTGGCGCAACCTGCAACTGAACCTGCCGAACGTACCGGTCCACGACCTGGTTGTAAAAAATGACGACTTGGTGGTGGCGACGCATGGTCGCGCGTTCTGGATCCTGGACGATGTCACGCCGCTTCGGCAGTTCGCCGATTCCGTCGCCAACCAGGACATGCACCTCTATGAACCGGCGACAGCATATCGCATCCACAACGAAGAAGCTCCGCATCGCAATCTGTTTAGTGGAAAGAATCCTCCAAACGGGGCGGTCACTTATTACTACTTCAAGAAAGCTCCGAAGGAAGAGGTGAAGATTGAAATCTTGGACGCTGGCGGCGGCGTGATTCGAAGTTATTCGAGCAAGCGGAACGCATCGTTGGAGGAGCCACTCGATCCGGATGACAAGAAGCCGGAGAAGCAGATCAAGGTTGAAGATGGTCTGAACCGTTTCGTTTGGGATCTGCATTACGATGAGGCGCACCGCGTTCCGGGTTACTACCTGTGGGAGTATGGCGAGGGTGCGCATGGTCCCTTGGCAGTCCCCGGCAAATACCAGGTGCGGCTGACAGCCAACGGCAAGAGTCAAACGGCTTCTTTCGAGTTGAAGATCGATCCGCGAGTTACGGTTTCGCAGAGCGATCTCGAGAAGCAATTCAAACTGCAGATGGATATCCGCGCGCAGTTGAATCGGGTCTACGACGCCGTGAACCAGATTCAGGACGTGCGCGCACAATTGGACGGGCTCAAAAAGCGTGTCGGGCCGAACGATTCGGCGTTGCTGGACGGTATGGGCACGCTTGACGCAAAGCTGATCGCAGTACGCGACCCGCTGATCAACTTTCGAATCAGCGCGAGCGAGGATTCATTGGCTTATGTACCTGGGATCGATGGAAAGCTGGCATTTCTCTCGATGGCTGTGGCGGGATTCGCGGACTCCGCACCCACCGAAGCGGAGTATCAGGAATTCGACAAGCTGAAGAAGCAAACCGATGAATTGCTGGTGCGGTGGGAGCAGGTGCAGAAGGTGGACATCGGGAACTTCCAGAAGCTGGCAGCGGAACAGAATGCGCATTCAATCTCTGTGCCTGATGCCAAGAGCGAGCGCGTGCTTGGCGGAGACGGCGATAAATGATGGATGGTGGAAGATGAATGGGCTGACACGATCAATCGTGCGGTAGCGGGGCTCCGCCCCGCTGGACGGGGCAAAGCCCCGTCACCACACGAGCGCATGGAGATTTCTGGAAAGGCGAAACGTCTAGATAAACATCTCGTCCTGCGGGACGCCCATTCCATTTCTTCCGTGGCGCCGCTTTTGGCCGAGGAAGACTTCCACTCCGGTAGATATGGCCGCCATGAAGCCGTTGACATGACGCAGCGGTGACACCACGGTCTTATGCACGATCTCGCTCGTCTCCTCGACTTTATCCATGGTGCGGTTGAGAAGCTCATCGGCCCGGATTACCTGCAAGCGCGTACGGTCGAGGGCATCGGTGAGCGTGGCATCGAAACGGGTGAGCTGATTCTTGATGAGTGTGCTGGATTCCGAAACGTTCGTCGTGATCGACTCAATTTTAGGGCGCATTTCGACCAGGAAACTCTGCACCGTCTCCATGGTAGGCAGAGCCTTTTCCTTGACTTCGGTGGCGAGCGCATCCATTTTCGCCGTGCTCTTGCGGACCGAGAGATAAAGAGCCGCCAGAATCAGCGCCTGAAGCAGAACGGCGCCGGAAGTGACCGCTACAAAAACTTTTAGCCATGTGTCGTCCATGGGCTGCTCCTCGAGAGGCTGATGTTACGGATTCTTTTGCGGCTCGGCGGCGGCGGTCGTCTCGTTGTAAGCCTGACGCCCAGCTTCGTAGGCGCTGCGGAACTGTTCCTTCTGCTGGTTGATTACGTCGCGTCCGCGGTCTACCCAATCATTGGCCTGTTCGCGCGCCCGGCGAGCCTGCTGACGCGCGCGGTCCGCGCTATCCTGCGCTTTGGAGCGGATTACATCCCGCATCTCGTCGCCCGACTTGGGGGCATATAGCACACCGACTGCGGCACCAACGCCGAGACCCGCAAGAAACCACAAGAAGCTGTTGCTGTCACGATCCGCCATCACTGCCTCCCCGATATTGTTAATTGCTCCGACATAGTTCGTCCTGTTCGGATGGTAGCACTCCGATATGTGAAAGACAATTCAGGGCGCTCCACCATTCGGCACCAGATATCATGCCGAATACAACGTTGACTAGATGAGTTGCCGGCCCGAGGGGTTGCCGTCAGAGCGTTAAAGAAACTCTTGTGCGGGGCGTGCGAATAGCGCACAATGGGGCGTTTTTGAGGAGGCATGTTTGTCCGATCGTAAATACCGGCAGCGGGGGTACCAGGATTCCGGCAAGGAAGCGGAGAAAAACAAGCTGGACAAACCGGCGGCTGCCAGGAAAGACAATACCTTCGGACCACGCCCGATCAACATGCCTGGGACGCGAACGGTTTCCCGCTGCGCCGAATGCGGAGCCTTGCTGCAGAATCTGAGCGAGCCTCTTGGGCAGTGCCCGAAGTGTGGATTCGACTTGCATGCCTGCAAGCAATGCGAACACTTCGATCCTTCCAGCCGCTTTGAATGCAATCAGCCGATTCCGGAAAGAATCTCGCCCAAGGACAAGCGCAACGACTGCACGTTCTATTCCATCCGGGTGATGATCGAAAAGGAGACGTCGAGCAAGGTGGCGCAGCGTCCCAATGACGCGCGGCAGGCGTTTGAGAATTTGTTCAAGAAGTGAACATCGGGCCCGCGAGTCTTGAGCCGCGAGTTGCGAGCAACCTGATCGGGAACTCATTCAATCGTGAGCGTACCGTCGCTCCTTAGATCTCAGTCTAGAGCTCAAGCCATTTTGTAGACTTCGGCAGCGCGTTCGACAAGAGGAACTCTTTAGCAGATTCTACTGCCTCGTTGAGGCGGATGACCGCTGTATTCGGGATCTCCGTTTCCTCGCCGCCGATAACGAAGGCAGTTGCTCCAGACGGATTCAGTTCCTCTACGTATCCTTGCGATAGAAATCCTGGATGTTGTTCAGTCGGGAAATAGTGCAAGCAGGCCAAATCACCTCGAACCAATATTGCGAGTGAGGGATGCTTGGCACCATCGTGCGCAAGCCAGAACTCGTTTGTTCGATCGAAACGTCTTCGAAGGATTTCCCCGAGCTCGTCGGTAGAATGCACCTTCGTAGTCCCAGAAAAGTCATCTACGTTGAGAGTCATTCAAATCTCCGACGTCGCGGTCACGGTTTCTGCGTTGGCCGCAGTAATATTTCGCTCACGAACGACCGCTGCGTCTGCGTCACAAGCATGGCAACCGCATGCGCCACGTCGCTTGGCTGAAGCATCTTTTCGGCGTCCTTGCCGGTGTGCGGGTTGAATTCTGTGTGCACCGATCCTGGACAGATAACGGAGACGCGGATGTTGTGCACGCGCAGTTCCTCCGCTACCGAATAGCTCAAGCCGTTCAGTCCCCACTTCGATGCGGAATAGGCAGCTCCGTTTGGAATGGGATTCTTGCCGGCGAGTGACGAGATGTTGATGATGTGTCCGCTGCGGGCGCGGACCATGAGCGGCGCGAATCCACGGATCATGTAGTAAACCCCGCGCAGATTGGTGTTGACGATGCTTGTCCCAGGCGTCGGGCGGAAGATCCTGAAGCGGGCCTTGCGGACCCCGGATTCCGGCGTTGTTGACGAGGATGTCGAGCCGATGGAAGGTGCCCTCAACATGCTCCGCCAGCGATTCCACCGAGCGCAGATCGGCGACATCGCATTCGATGACGGTGCTCTGGTGGCCGCTGTGTTGAATGGTCGCTGCGGTATGTTCGAGTGCGGCGCGCGTGCGTCCGCAGAGAATGGCGTGCGCACCCAGCGAGGCGAGCTGGCTGGCGACGGCCGCGCCAATGCCGCGACCGGCGCCGGTGATGACCGCGACTTGTCCTGAGAGAGGCAACTGCGAGTTGTCTTGGCTCAAAATGGACTCCTTGGGGAATGGTATTCCAACTCGGGATGAGCGGCTGCTGGTAGATCGTTGTCTGTCGTGAATCCGCATCAATTGTGCATCAGCCGGTGGGGGAGGGAATCCATCCCGGCGCAATCTTTTTGGCATCCAAGTTGCGTGGGAACGATTGAGAGCGCAAGTTGCTTGCCTAAGGCGCATTACATCCTTATAATCCGCTCACCGGAATAATTCTGAAGCCGCGCTGATCTCGTCTGCGGCCAAGGATTTACGGGAGTGTTCCATGGATGAGAGATGGAGACGATCCATCGGAAACCCCGGCTTTGCAATCGCCGGGCAGCACGTGAATCCAGTTTCCCATACGTGAATCCGCTTTCCCGAAGAGTCAAGGAGCAACAGGAATGAAGAAAATCGTTCTTGCGATGTTGCTGGTAGCCGCAGTTACCGCCGTCGCGCAAACCGGTGCTGCGCCAACCCAAACCACTCCGCCGCAGCAAAAAAAAGAGATCAAGGATCCGGCTGAATATAACGCGTATGTCGGAGCCGTGGAACAAAAGGATCCAGCCGCGAAAGTCAGCGGATTGGAGGCATTTCTAACGCAGTATCCCAACAGTGTGATGAAAGAGGATGCGCTGGAACTTCTGATGGGCGCGTACGAGCAGACTGGAAACGCGGCCAAGACGCAGGAGACGGCGAAGAAAGTTCTGGTTTCCAATCCCTGCAACCTGCGAGCGCTGGCGCTGCTGGCCTACACCAAGCGCGCGGCCGCGGAGGCAGGAGGCGCAGGAGCGGCGCAGAGCCTGACGGAAGCTGGTGAGTACGGTGACAAGGGTTTGCAATGCCTGCAAACGGCGCCCAAGCCCGAAGGCACTACGGATGCCGATTTCCAGAAGTTAAAAGTACAGACATCCGGTATTTTCAATGGTGCGGCTGGCATGGCGGCATACCAGGCCAAAAACTATCCCAAAGCGCAGCAGGATCTGGCCGCGGCAGTTGCGGGCGATCCTCCTGATGCCAGCAGTTTGCGAGATGTTTATCCGCTGGCGCTGGCGTATCTCACCCCACCAGTGTGTCCTCCGCCAGCACCCCCTGCGGGCGGCGGCACCCCACCTCCGGCTCCTGCCGGATGCTCGGGCCCAGAGCAGGAGACCGCCGGACTGTTCTATATCGCGCGGGCTGCCGATCTTGCGCAAGGCGCCGGGAAAACTCAGATCGCGAAGTTCGGCCAGAGCAGATACGACAAGTTCCATGGAAGCGACGACGGCTGGAGTGATCTGATGGCCAAAGGAGCTACGGCGACGACGCCTGCGGGTATCACGATTACGCAGTACGTTCCGCCGACACCGGCACAACAATGTACCGACCTGCTGAAGACCAAGAAAGTGGAGGAAATGGCTTTCGCGGAATGGGAGTTGTGCCTGTCAGAGGGCGCTCCGGCAGATGCCGACAAGGTTTGGAGTACGCTGAAAGGGAAGCCATTGCAGATGCTGGCCCACATCATCAGCATCGACACGACGGGCAAAGCCACTCGGCTGCAACTGGCGGGAAGCGAAGATGACATCGAAGCCAAGAAAGCGGACATCGATCTGACGATGACGGCAGTGATCCCGAAGAAAGATATGCCCAAGGAGGATACTGACTTTCAGTTCCAGGGAACGCCGCAATCGTACACGCCGAAGCCTTTCATGATGACGATGGACGACGGGGCGTTGCTGGTGAAAGCGGCGCCGAAGCGGCCTGTTGTTCACAAGAAACCGGCGCACTGAGACTGCGCCCGCGGAAGAGCGAGAAATCGGCTTAACAAAAAATCAGGGTGTCCCCGAAGGGACGCCCTTTTTCTTGCTAGTGCTGTGATCGTATGATTCTTTCTATGCCGGCTGGCCGCGCCGAGGGCAAGGCGCCCCTTGGAACAGCCGGCAAGTTGCCGGCGCTACACTCCCGGCGCTTGTGGTAATGATCTCGCGGTCTAAGTACTAGTCTTGAGTTTATTGCGCCTGATAGGGCCTTGGGAGCTAGCGTACCTGTTTTCTTTCCATAGTTGAGACTGGACGCGCGCTCCGGGGCGGGCGTTTGGCGCCGGCGCGCAACTGGCGAACATCAATCTTGAGCTCCTGCATGGTGCGGCTCAGGGTATTTCTGTGCATGCCAAGTTCACGCGCGGACTTGCACTGATTGCCGCGGTTTTCTTCCAGCACGGTCACGATGAAGCGCTTCTTGAATTCGCGGACCGCTTCCGAATAGAGAATATTGCTTTTGTACATCTGCAGGATAAGCGCTTCCAGTTGGTCTTTCACTCGCCGCCTCTTTTCCGCACCTTACAACATAAAGAACTCCAACCGGAAAAACCTACCTGGACGGCTCGGCCGGCTTCGGATGATTGGCTTCCGATGCCACTGGCACGTGCCGCAAGTAATCCAGTCCCTGGTAGAAGCGTTGGCGCAATTCTGACGGTGCGAGCCAGATTGCAGCCCTTCCGCCTACCAGGAAATAGGGAGCCAATTGGGACTCCGCCAACCACCTGGCGGAGGGTGCAAAGGCGGCCATGGCGGTGAGCACGATCGCCACCACCAAACCGCCGCGCAACAGGCCCAGAGCAGCTCCCAGAATCCGATCAATCGTGCTCAAGCCGGCTTTCTTCATCAACCAGCGCGCGATCCTGCCCGCAAAACCGGCAAGAATCAGAACCGCGAAAAAGATGATCAGGAACCCGGCTATTTCACCAACCCATGGCGACTTCAAATGAGGCGCGAACCAGTTCGCCAGGCGCTGATACTGCCAGGCGGCCAGCAGATATCCGACGACCAGGCCAGCCAGATGAAAGGCTTCATGGAAAAAGCCCTCGATGGCTGCCCCAATCACAGAAAAAGCCAGGATTGCCAGAATGATCCAGTCCGCGAGGCTCATATTTCACGACAATGTTTCACGACCGTGATGCCAGCCCGGCTGCTAGATCTCCAACTCGCGTCCCGTCAACTGACGATACGCCCCGAGGTACTTTTCGCTCGTCCGCAACGCAACCTCTTGAGGGAGGGCAGGCGCCGGCGGTTGTTTGTTCCAGCGGATTTCTTCGAGGTAATCCCTTACATACTGCTTGTCGTACGAATTTTGCGCTTTGCCCGGTTGATACGTGTCGGCCGGCCAGAAGCGCGACGAATCCGGTGTGAGTACTTCGTCCGCCAGAGTAATTCCCTGGGCAGTCATGCCAAATTCAAACTTGGTGTCGGCGATCAGAATGCCGCGCTCGCGCGCATAGTCGGCGGCCTTTTTGTAGACGCGCAACGTAAGGTCGCGGAGCTGGTGGCTCAGTTTGGGGTCGACCAGTTTGCACATCTCTTCAAAGGAAATGTTGATGTCGTGCCCGGTCGTGGCCTTGGTGGCGGGTGTAAAGATCGGCTCCGGGAGCTGGTCGGACTCTTTCAAGCCGGCTGGCAGTTTGATGCCGCAGACCGTGCCAGTCGATTTGTATTCCTTCCAGCCTGAGCCCGAGAGGTAGCCGCGCGCCACGCATTCCACGGGAAACATCGCGGCACGCATCACCATCATGGAGCGCCCGCGCAGTTCGTCAGCATGCTTGCGGACGGCTTGCGGATAGCGATTCACATCCGCGGTGACGAAATGGTTGGGCACAATGTCCTTGAGAAAGTCGAACCAGAACAGCGAGATCTGGGTCAGGACGCGGCCCTTGTGGGGAATGCCGGTAGCCAGTATGTAGTCGAAGGCGGAAATGCGGTCGGTGGCGACAAACAGCAGGTGGTCGCGGTCCAGGCTGTAGACATCTCGCACCTTGCCGCTGGCGAATAATTCGAGGTCGCTATAGTCGGTTTGTAGCAGAACGGAATCGAGAATATGGGGGCTCATTGATTAATCTTACCGGGAGAAAACTGTCGCGTATTCTAATCGCGGCAGAAAATTTGTCAACGCTTTCGATCACACGCTCCCGGTCGCATCGCACACCAGCCGAAGGAAAAGAGTTGACAGTTCCAGAATACGCCAGAAGGCTTGTCCATAGCTGATTTTAGCGGGATCATAATGTGGAAAAACTGAGGAAGACTCTGGAAAAAAGGCAGATGGTCTCTACGCTGCAAAAAGCCGAAAACCGGGGGTATGTCAACTGCTGTCATTTTCAGCACATTGCTTCCGCACAGCACAATCCAACTAAGCGTTCGAGTTGCGAGAGCAATCTTGGCCATCTCGCGTTGCCTCGACGATCACATTTAGGACTGGCTCGACTTCCTTGGACAGTGTCCGCCCCTGGGAAGGCGAATGCGGCTGACCGCAATTGACAAGCGATCCCATCGCGTTTTGAGTTTGGCCCCCCTCGCAGCTGCCCCCCGAGGGCAATCCTGATTATGTGCGCAGGCGGTCGAAACGGTTCGCGCAAACGAGATGTGGGCCAACGGGTCACCGATTTATGCTTTCCCTGATCGGGCGCGGAACGAGGTTTGGGGATGCCCGCATTAAGAGCCTGAGACTTCAACCAAAGCACGAAGCCGAATTGCCGAGCATGTGTCTCCCCTGGACCCAAACAAGGACCAATCGTCGACCCAGTCCAGGGTTTGAGGAAACTTGGCGTGCCAACTTTTTAGGGCAAAAAAATGCGCGTTTATCCCCTCAGGTATGAGCCGTCAGACCCGAAAGGCATTTTTTGAAACACGCTATGCCAGCGTGGCTTTTAGGTACATTTTGTAAAATGTATAGAAGTGAACAGCATTCGAAACTTGGCAACGGGTAACCTGAAGTCGTTTCGGGAAGAAATCGTCAACCGTGAAGACCAAAACGGTGTTCGGCTCGGAGACATGCGGCTTGATGGCCGGACTTGCGCGACCTGACTCAACCTTGGGCTGGTTACAGCCGATGAGGGGAATCATGCGCCGCTGCAAGTTGGTCCTGCGATTAACGAAGTTGAATACGGAGAGGTTAACCGTGGCTTATCAGCCAAATCTTTGGACTTTGCCGCCACCCGACAACCTTTACTTTATTTATGATCTTCCAACATTCCCCAGCATTCTCATTCGAGACGATCAAATGCGATCCGTGATGACTTCTTTAATGTGGACGTCTTAATATTTTCACTGATCCGGTGGCCACAGGATTGCTCATGTTTTTCCGGTAGTAGCGGTAACAGGTCTCTGGTAGCAAAGCGAGTAGTTAGTATTCATCCTTGGACCGGTTAACGCTCACGAAGAAGAGTCAACTGGTTCATTAATGTGGAGGAACTCGTGAATGCCAGCAGGTGCATCCGCCTCACTACTTTCCCAAGCCTATTCGTATTTTTTATTGTCTGGTGCGCTGTAGCTCAACCCGCATTGCAGGCCGAATCGCGCGCGGCGGTCGCTGCTAACTCATCGTCGGCCGGGGTTGGTACCGACGAAAAGAGTGCATCTGCCTATGTCGGATCGGAGACCTGCAAGACTTGTCACGAGGATGTCTACCAGGCGTGGGAGAAAACGCCGCACTGGAAGACCACTCTAAATAAGGAGGGTGGACCCTCGCATCAAGGCTGCGAAGGCTGCCATGGTCCGGGGGCGGAGCACGTGGCCGGGGGCGGCGACGTGACCAAGATATACACCTTCAAGGATGCGTCACGACAGGAGACGAGCGCTCGCTGTCTAACTTGCCACGGCGACGGCCACGCGCAGTCGCATTTTGCGGAATCGGCCCACTCCAGCAGCGACGTTGGCTGTCTTGACTGCCACTCCCCGCATCATGCTAAAGATCCCGAGCATCTGCTGGTCCAGAACCAGCCCCAGTTGTGCTACGGATGCCATACCTCGGCTAAGGCAGATTTTGCCAAACCCTTTCACCACCGCGTCAACGAGGGTCTGGTGCAATGCGGTGACTGCCACAACCCTCATGGCACGGCGACGGTGCGGCAAGTACGCGCGCTTCCGAGCGGGGATGCTGTTTGCTACAAGTGCCATGCCGACAAGCAGGGGCCCTTCGTTTACGAGCATGTGCCGGTAAAGACCGAAGGATGCGCGTCTTGCCACACGCCACACGGCTCTACAAATCCTCGGCTTCTCAAGGTCAGCCTGGTGAACATGCTTTGTCTGCAATGCCATACCTTCCCGACCATAGGGCCGATCGGGCCCGCACACAATCAATCCGCCAAGTACCAGGCCTGCACCATGTGTCACAGCCAGATTCACGGGTCGAACTTCAGCAGTGTCTTTTTCAAGTGAGGAAGAGCCTATGTCGACGCTACGAAAACTTGCTCTGCGATCCCTGCTCGTCCAGGGACGGACTCGTGAAGAGATGGGCGCTTTGCCCGTCACGGATGACGGTAATTCGGCAGCCGCGTGTGACCGCAAGAACTGTAGATTGGTGCTGCTCCTCGCCGCGCTGGCCGCGATCTCGATGATCTGGTCACCCACTCTTCTGTTGGCGCAAGCTTCCGGTTCGGCACAGAATCCGACCGGGGAGCCAGACGGCGTTACCCGCGGCGGCTACCAGATTCACTCCTCGGGTGAGCTAGGCTACCGGACCAGCGACGTTACAGGCAGTGGCGACATGTACGACACGCTGGTGAATCTTCACCAGGGTCCTCGTCTTCTCGATCAGACCCTCTCGATGCAAGCGCTCGACCATCAGGGTGTGCCGTTCGACAATCTTTATATCAACAGCTTTGGCTGGGGTGGCGACCCGAACAACGCCTTGCGGATTCGGGCGGACAAGGGCAAATGGTACAACCTGGTAGGCAGCTTCCGCCGCGATCAGAATTTTTCCGACTTCGACCTGCTGGTCAATCCCCTGAACCCTCCGACCTCGACTCCATCGATTCCAGCGCTGAACTCACCTCATTTATTTGATACGGTGCGGCGCATGAGCGATGTTGACCTCACTCTGCTTCCCCAGTCGCGTGTGAGTTTTCGAGTTGGATTCTCGCACAACAACATGACCGGCCCTTCGTATAGCAGCATTCACGAGGGTACCGACGCCCTGCTCCTCCAGGACTGGAACACCACCATGAACTCCTACCGCTTTGGGGTGGACTGGAAGGCCGCGCCACGGACGGTTATCAGTTACGACCAATTCCTCAATTACTACAAGGGAGACACGGGTTATCAATTGGCGCTGTTCGCGCCAGCGCTCCTTTCGACCGGGACACCGGTTGAGCTGGGTCTGTCAATCGACACGGCGAACAGTGAACCCTGTGCCGTGAAGGCACCGGCTACCAGTCTGATTAATTCCAGTGGCGTCCTAACCAACGTCAATTGCAGTGCCTATTTCGGCTATTCGCGGAACCAGCGGATTCGCACTTCCACACCTACCGAACGGCTCAGTTTGCGGAGCAATAACATCCAGAGGCTGGAGCTGGTCGCCTCTTATTCCTATAGTTCGGCCAACATGAGCACGCCCTTGGACGAGAATTTCTCTGGCCTGATCACACGCACCCACACCCTCTCGTTCAACGGCACCGGCGAAGCCAGCGCGAACCGGATTTCCAATGTACTCGATGCCGAGGCTACGCTGCACTTGACGCAACATCTGCGCCTGATCGAGAAATTCTATCTTTCGGCCTATCGCATTCCGGAGAACGGCAATTTCACCGAAATCGACAACGATTGCACAGTGACTGCTACCTGCACGCTGCTGACTTCGCCGAGCGCGACCACGCCGACAACGATCAACACGTTGGCCGCATCCTCCTTCAACCAGACGTGGAAGAGAAATCAAACCGAACTGGCTTGGGACGTGTCGAAAAAGGCGGGAGCGCGTGTCGGTTTCCGCTATGGCGATCGGCTGTTCGACCTATTCAACACTTATGGAGGGTCCGAGACCTTCAACGGTTTTTCCACGACTGGCCAAGACCATTTTGTGGTCAATGAGTACACGGCGCTTCTGGGCTTCTGGGCGAGACCCACCCATGCCTTGCGCTTGAATTTCGACCTCGAACACACCAACTATGACAACGTGATTGTTCGAATGGCTCCGCGCAAGGAATCTCGCTATCGCTTTCAGACGACCTATTCGCCCCGGCCGTGGGCGACAGTGGGCGGGTCCATCAACATTTTGCAGGATGCCAACGCCGACGCCAACACTCAGTACGTGGGACACAACCAAAACTACGGACTCACCGCCACACTGGCGCCGCGCGAACGCTTCGGAGTGGATATGGCGTACAACTTCAACAGCGTGATGCAGAACGCCCTGATCTGCTTCAACGACACGCCGCCAACCGGCGCGACCCTTCCCTTTGTGACGGGCGCCACCACCGGCACTGGCACGTTTTGTACAACGAACGAGTCAGCCAATCCGTTGCTCAACAATTCCTATTACACGAATCACACTAATTTTGGCATGAGTACAATCAGGTTCAAGCCTCAGAAACGGGTTACAACCAATATCGGCTACAGCATCACCAGCGTTGACGGCAGCACTCCGCAGTTCAATATTTTGCAGCCTCTAGGCTCTCTGCAGTACAAGTACCAGCAGCCGGTGGCAAACCTCAGCGTGGCCATTGGCTATAAGCTGGCGTGGAATATGGGCTGGAATTACTACCAATACAACGAGGATTCGTTTGTCGGGCCGACTGCGCCACGGTATTTTCATGCCAACACGGTAACCGAGTCCCTGCGGTATTCATTCTGAGGCGCTTGCAGGCCGCTGAGAGACTCGAAATTGCACTTGAGTTTGGGAAACGCGGCTGTCCCCCCAATAACGGCGTCTTCAGACACG
The DNA here is from genome assembly GCA_963709055.1 of uncultured Acidobacteriaceae bacterium. Classification (GTDB taxonomy): domain Bacteria; phylum Acidobacteriota; class Terriglobia; order Terriglobales; family Acidobacteriaceae; genus Acidiflorens. The sequence continues at coordinate 202,812 of CAVPUZ010000007.1, read as the reverse complement.
CCCTTAGCCTCGGACCCGGTCAGCCCCATCCCGCTCAACTCATCCGGCACCTTCGCTTGCTGCAGGCGGTGTGGGGCCCAGAGTGATCATGAGATCGTGAACCTTTAGACTTAGTCAATTAACTCCGACCATAGATCAACCAAGATGCTTACAACCTTGTGTTACCTTCAAACCCAGCGCCGAACCCCTGCCGCTTCGCGCTCGCCCAAGCAGCTTATGTCTATCCTTCCATCCTGTATTCATTTGGACATATAAAACGTGCGAAGACAGTGAACCCGTTGTCGCGTGGCCCGCGAATTGCACGAGAGTTGAGGATGTGAGGGCGCATTCATGATCCTATGAGCTTGTTCCGGAAGGAGGCGCGCAGTTAGGGCCTTCGGCATCATTAGTGATTCGCAAAACTGATGAACATTCTCGCGCCCTCCCACTGAGACCTTTTAGTACTACTGTGTTATAAAGTGGATACCCTGGACTGAGAAACCACCCGGGACTGCATGCTTTAATGTTAAGTTGCTGGTCATGAGCGCCCATTCTGTTGCGCCAGGCGCCCAGCAAAAACGCTTCGCGGCCTATCTGAATCGCCTGGCGCAAGCCGCGGGGCACCTGGATCGCGTGGTTCCTCTGAAGTCCTATTGCACCGGTTTGCTGCTTCCCGGGGAACGCAAAAGCGTGGAACCGATGGCGGCTCGTCTCTGCCCCGACAACGTGCGCCAAACCCATCAGTCGTTGCACCCTGTCGTGGCCCATGCGCCCTGGAGGGATGAAGACATTCTGGAAGCGGTGCGTCGGTATGCGCTGCCCGCCATGCAGAAGCCAGGACCGATCGAAGCCTGGATCGTCGATGACACGGGATTGGTGAAGAAGGGGAGGCATTCGGTAGGAGTCACGCGACAGTACTGTGGACAAGTGGGCAAGCAAGAGAACTGCCGGGTGGCGGTGAGTTTGTCGATCAGCACTGCGGAGGTGAGTTTGCCGATCGCCTGGCGTCTCTACTTACCGGAAGTATGGACCCAAGATAAGAGGCGGAGAAAGGCCACTGGCATACCGCCGGAAATCAGTTTTCAAACCAAGCCGGAAATTGCTTTGCAACAAATTCGCACCGCCCTGGACCGAGAGATCCCCACCGCTCCGGTACTGGCTGACGCGGCCTATGGCAACGACACCGGGTTTCGCGACGGCATCACCGAATTAGGTTTGCTGTACGTAGTGGGTATCCAGTCGTCGGTGAGTGTGTGGAAACCAGGCCAGGCACCGTTACCCAAACGGAAGTGGAAAGGAATCGGACGTCCCACCAAGCTGTTACGCCGTGATGACAAGCATGCTCCGGTTGCAGTGCGCGAATTGGCGATGAGCTTGCCTTCCTCTCACTGGAAGACGGTGCGCTGGCGGGAAGGAACTCGTAAACCCCTCCGTTCCCGTTTTGCGGCTGTGCGCGTGCGTGCGGCCCATCGCGATTACTGGAGCAGCGAGCCTCGGCCCGAGGAGTGGCTGCTGATCGAGTGGCCGAAGCAAGAAGCCGAACCCACCAAGTACTGGTTATCTACGTTGCCCGCCTCCACGAACCTTTCCGATCTGGTGCGTGTGGCTAAGCAGCGCTGGATCATCGAGCGTGACTACCAAGAACTGAAGCAAGAACTTGGACTGGGCCACTATGAAGGACGAGGCTGGCGCGGCTTTCATCATCACGCGACTCTCTGTATTGCGGCCTATGGGTTCCTGGTCGCCGAGCGGAGCCGTTTTTCCCCCTCCGCTCGCGCCGGTCAGGTGGACTTACCCGTCCCCGAAATGCCGCTCAAGTTCCGCCCTCGGGGTTCGCCCGGTACGCGTGGAGCGGCATAACCCCTGGTCCATTGCTACGCTTCGACAAACCATCGCACCGGTTCTGCTCCGACAACTCTCGGGTTGTCCTTTTTGTGGATCGCCATTTTTATAACACGGTAGTACTAGCTAGGTTCTGGCACAAGGTGTCGTGGTGACAGAGATCTCTGCGGAATGATTGCTGGCAGATGATTGGATTATTGTCGGGGAAGCAAAAGCGTTCCTCTTGGTAATCCGTATATTGGGCCGCCTTTCTCCATCACTATGATGCACAACCGCGTGACGGAGATCAACGGCACTCCTAATTAACCACAGCAATACTCCGACTAATGCAAACACTTGCGCGAATCGGTAAATCGTCATGGGGAGGTCTCGCAATTGAACTTGGCCAAGCAGCCCCGGCGAGATTCGATGATTTCATATTCTTGGAGGACCAAGCGCCAGAAAGAGCTTACCCAGCGCGGGTTATGGTACTCCAATCGACTCGTACTGTCACCTCAATTTGACGGCCACTAAGTAGACTACGACAAAACGATAAAACAAGTGTGGACCACCATCTCCGGCTAGCCTGTAAGCATTAGCTATTGCACTTAGTGTGTTTGGCTAATCCACCTGAACGCTTGTAAACAACTCCTTATAAGGTAGAGTGCGATGAGCGCCACAGGCTGACCTCCCCCCAGCGTTCGGCGTATCCAAGAGGAGGATCAATAACCATGAAAAATTAGCACAGTCTTTTACATGCTGGCGATCGCCCTGCTGATGGGCATTGCTGGATCTGCTTCGGCTCAGGCCGTAACTTCAACGGGCGACAATAGCGTTTACTTTGTCTCCTATTTCTCCAACAACGTGGCCGCTGCTCCGGACGCAACGGTTCGTTTCATCAACGATGGCGACACAGCGGGCAACCTGTGGGCGGCCTTCTATGTGTTCGATGACAGCCAGGAACTGACGGAATGCTGCGCCTGCCAGATCACGCCTGACGGCTTGCTCTCGGAAGACGTAAAGACCAACCTGACCGCGAACCCCCTGACCGGCAAAGTGCCGACTCGTGGCGTGATCAAGGTCATTTCGTCCTCGTCTCTGGACCCGACCAACGTTATCCCGACGGCCGGACTCCGTGGCTTCGCGACGCACATCCAGGCTGTTAAAGCCAACACGTATGCCATCACCGAGACCAAGTTCGCTGACGCGAACCTGGGCGGCGCAGAAGAAACACTGTTGCAGAACCTCTGCTACTATGACGCACTGTTGAGCGGACTGCCCTGCACGTGCACGCCGGAAGACCACGACTTTTAGTCGTTGGCCTTACGGAAGTAAGTAAATCCCGAATATCCCGGACGCCCGAGTGTTAAGCTCGGCGTCCGGGTTACTTATAATAGTCACCGACCTGAGTGATTCCATCAGTGTGGAGTAAGAATTTGTCACCGGAATAAGCCGCACTCCTGCAATCTCGCTTTACCAGTCTTACCACCGGGCGAGTTGGAAACGACCATGGTTCCTTTTTGGTTGCGCTGGTAGAGCGAGGTTAGTCAATGCGCAATGAGCGACCGCAGATCGCGTGCTCAATGCCCCTGTGCCATCTGCGGAGTGCGTTCCCCGAGCGTGAAGTGCACTTCGGCCGTGCCACGCGCGGGGACCGTGACCGTCTTGCTCCAGACTGTGGGATCGGAAAAAATGGGCCGCTTCACCCGCACCTGCGTCATGACGTCATACAGCGGGCTCTCTCCCACCACTCTCCACCCTTCGTGCCAGGCGGCGATTTCGTACTGGCCGGGCGGCACATTGGTCAGTTCGAAATTGCCCTCCTGGTCGGTCACCGCATAATACGGATGGGGCGCAACCACCATTTCACCGTTCATCCAAACGTGTCCCGCGTTGCAGCGCAGGTCAACCACGCCCTCGCGGGTCATCGGACGACTGATCTCCTGCCCCTCGGTGACAAAGGGAAGGTTGTAGTCCGCGCTGCCCGACATGTGCACCGTGTGCAAGACGGGATCGCTGCTCTTAACCGTCAGACTAGCTTGTTCGGGCACAAGCAAAATGTGGGGTTCGTAACGGCAATTCTTTTGATTCAGGAAGCGGCGCTCGAGCGGCAGATCCATCGCCTTTCCGGCAGTGATGTTCCTGAGATAAACGACCGTGTTGGCCACGCCCCCATTCGGAGAGACCAGTAGCCGCTCCAAGTCGCGGTGCTTCTGGCCGAGCGGATCACAGATCTGTGGGTCTTTGTTGATCTCCGAGGAGAACAGATGAGGTAATGCTCCCTGCCACTTCACGGTCCCTTTGATTGTTCCACCATCCTGGACGGAAATGACTCGATAGCCCGATTGCGCGGCGCAGAACTCGTACGGCGCAAACCATCATCGCTAACGCCAAGCTACGCGAAACCCAGCGCATAATAACCTCACTTTAAGGAGAATTATTGGCCTCAGGAGGAGGAGATTCCAGAGCTTGCGGTCCCACTACCGCAGTGCCTTAGGCTGAACGATATTGGTAAGGGGGTCTTCCTGCAAATGACAATGGTTCAGAGACTATTGGGAGCCTCTCAGCCACAAAAGCCGCTTAGTGACCAGCATTGATCATCATCAGAGCGAACAGGGCGGGCAGGTAAAAGATGGTTGCCTGAAGCAAGCGTCGGGCGGACGGTTTGGACGCCGCGGCGGTCGCCGGAAGTTGCGGCAGCGCCATTCCCATCGATACTCGGAACAGCATGGCGCCCATCAATATCGCGCCCACAAGATAGATGCGTCCGGCCATTCCCAGGGCGACCGGTAAAACGCTGACGGGAATCAATGCCGCGGAGTAAGCCAGAATGCGCCACACGGTGGACTTTCCGTTCGAGTCCACGACCGGCAACATGCGAATCTCTCCCTGCGCATAATCTTCGCGATAGAGCCAGGCGATCGAGAGAAAATGCGGGAACTGCCAGACGAACATGATGGCGAACAAAATCAGGGTCTCGGTCTCGATTCGTCCGCGCACGGCCGTCCAGCCCAGAGCCACCGGCATGGCGCCCGGAAAGGCGCCCACGAATGTGCACAGGGGCGAGACTTTCTTCAGCGGAGTGTACGCGGCCAGATAAACCAGCGCGGTTAAGAAGACCAGCAATCCCGTCAGTGGGTTTGAAAAGACGGCGAGGTAAGCCGAGCCGCCCAAAGTCAGCGCCAGTCCTACTGTAAGGGCATGTGCCCGCGACATGCGTCCGGAAGGCAACGGTCGCGTGGCCGTCCGCCGCATGCGTGCGTCCACACTTGCTTCCATCACTTCATTCAGCGCTGCCGTGCCGCTTGAAACCAGGGCGATGCCCAGCAGGGCATGCAAAAGGCCGAACGACCATGACGAGACGCCAGCGCGGTGCGCGCCAAAAAAATAGCCACACCATGCGGTCAGGACGATGAGCGTAGTAATACGTGCTTTGGTCAGTTCCGCATAATCGCGCAGCCGACCTGTCACCCGGCCAACAGAAATTGTTTTGAGCATGACCCCCACACCTGGTTACTTTTCTCTCCGCCCCCACCGGCGGCTCAACGGCGAATTACAAACAACGCTAACGGAAAGCATTCCTATCGCTTCATCTGTCCAATGTCAAGTCAAAACTCGACGATCGCAAAATCCCCTGGCAAATTCTGACTGCCAAATCTCATCGCAAAATCTTACACCGTAGCCCGCGGTAGAACCAATTCCTCGGAAAACTAATGGGCCGCCTTGGCGCTCGATAAGCTGAAGGTTTCGGGCGGATCAAAGTAACACTGATGCCAAAGCGCTGCGTCAGTTAACCCGCCTGCCTTCCACCGCGCAATCGTCGGCAGCGTTGCTGCGATCATGCCGCCATCGACTGCATCAAAAATCACCACAAGTCCCGCCAGATCCTGTGACTTCGCCAGCCCGTCATAACTTTGATCGAGCAGGGATTTGGCAAACTCCAGCTTGGCACGCGCTCCGCCATCCTGGTCGTTTTCCCGGATTTTCTGCACCGTGAGGATCTTTACATTCTTCCCGCGAAGCGGTCCCCAATCCCCCGGAAATGGCGCACTCTCCTCGCGGCTGACCTGAAAGATGTCAGCGACGGTGGGCGCGGAATTAGCGGCGTTCAGCGGGACATCCGAAATACCCTCCGGCATTTCCAGGCTGGTGCGCCAGATCCAGCCCCGCGACAAGCCAGAAATGCGCACGTGGACCCAGTCATCATTGAAATCCAGCATTTCAAACTCATCGTGCGCGCTGGCCAGAAACAGAGTTTTCCCGGTCAAACTGGGGGACGCAACCACCGGAGTTCCTGACTTTTTTATGGCGACCAGATTTTTCGGGCGCGCCTGATTTTTCAGCACTTCCTCCAGTGCGGCGACCTTGGTCTTGTGCGTCGCTGGTTGCTTCGTTTTGTGCGGGCTTGAAGTCCGCTGATTGCTGACCTGGCGATGTTAAACCTGGTGATGTCAAACCGGGTGAGGTCTTGCTCTCCGGCGGTGAGAATGAGCCGCCCGTTTCCGGCGGTCTTGGCATCGGCGCCGACAGGGTAGGCTCGTCCGACGCTGTTCGCTTTGCGCGAGCCGGAGGAATCGTTGCGGAAGAGGTTGGCCCCGCGTTCCCCTCGGCATTGGAGAGTTGATCGGATAGTTGGTCGAGCAGATCAGATTCGAGCCGGCCATTCGAAACCAGCAACTGATAGCCCGAGCGCGACGGATTCGCGTCCGCATACCAGGCGGTCACCTTCGCGCTCAAGCGCACAAGCGTACCCGATGGGGTTGCGCTGACTTGCGCCGTGCATTGGTAAAACCCCCGCTGGTAGCGCGTCAAAGGGTGATCACCCACCAGAGCAAAGCCTTCCAGCGCGGGCAGGCGTCCGCTCATGGAAGGCCGCAATTGCTTCAGCGCTTTTTCCACTGCAGCTTTCGATTCACGAAACGTGCGTTCGGACGGCCCTGCCTGGGCGTTCACGATGGCAGCCGTGAATGAGAGAAGCGCGGCGCAAATGGCGGTTGGAAGCAGCGCGCGCGTTAACGGCAACCGATGCCAGATCATGGCAGCGGCTCCAATTCGTCCCGCCGAATCCACCCGTGCTCCCCATCGTGGGTTTCAACCCCGAACCAGTAGGGAGACAAAATCACAATCAGGACTTCCGTGCCTGGATTCAGCGATTTCAATGTGCTCGCCGTGTGGAAGGGAGCCGACTTGAGTGGAGCTCCAGGTTGCTTGACCAGCCGCTCGACCTGGTGGCGCAGCCTGGCAAGATGTTGTTCCGGTGTTTCATTAGGGTCCGGTGACTCCGCACGCGCCGATGGCGCCGGATTTGTCGGTGCGGCTTGAACTTTCCGTCGAGCTGTCCAGGGCTGTCGCGGAAGGTGTGCTGAGCAGTTCCGTATTATTGTCATTGGCTGGGGTGTTATCGCTCAGGCCGAAGTTTTTCCTTGCTTCATGCTCCTGTTTTTCTCTTTAGTGCCTCGGCGGTTTCTTTCTTTAACAGCTCCATCTGGGCGAGGTGGTCCTGAATGTCCTTGTACTCGCTGCCCTCCACCGAACCGTTCGATTGATGAACGCTGTGCCGGAAATCTTCCACGAAGAGCGCATCAATGCGCAGGACGGTATTTTTATTGCCCTGCGGCTGCACCACGTAGCGCACGGCTAAAGTCCCAACGTCGGCGCTGTCTTTGAAGTTCCAGGGATTGATCGCCGCCGTCCGAACCTTGTAAAAAACCTTACCTGGGTCGGTCCAGGCCTTAAACACCGGAGTCGAGTTGGCTGCGACCGCCCGGCTCACATATTCGTCTTTGTTGTATTCCTTGGTTCCGCGGATGATACCGTTCCCGGCCACGTCTTCGACGGCTTGCGTGACTTCTTCGACCGGAAGCGGGATGTTAACGATCAGCCCGGCTCCGTATTGCAAAACATCTTTTTCGCGTGCCTGCAGCGAAAAGGGCAACGCAGTGAGAAAGAGACTGGTGATCAGCGACACGGTTGCGAGCTGAATCAATGCGGCGCGGAGCCGAATCGCACCCGCACAATGCGGGCACCTGCGGCAAAACCCTTGCTCCCTGGTCACGACCGGCTCCATTGATTCCGATTTCAAAGTCTCATACGGAGAACGCGTGCTGTCAACTTGCGAATTGCGCTTGTGCGCGGCGATGCCGCACGCGCCGTATCGGTTGTAAACATTTTGTAAAATAATTTTTGATTGACCCTATTGCACTTTTAGTGAACGTGGTAGTAGTATGCCCCGCGGGCTTGGGTGGTTGGACCACTCAACCAGACAAGGTTTGCGCTTGTGGGCGATCGAGTAGCTGGCAGGGCCCGATTACGCTTTCATTGCTTCGCGGGTCTTGCCATCGCAAGTCGTGGGGAATTTGGGGTTTTTCAAAATCTGAATAGTGTGTCTGAGGAGTGCAGCATGCGTATGTGGGCGCAGTCTCATCTCTGTCAGAAGTCGCGGCGTGCAACGTCCATTCTTGCCGCTGCATTCGCGGTAGCTTTCCTGCTCATGGCTGTAAGTCAGCCTGCCAGCGCACTCCCCGCCTTCGCCAGGAAATATGGGCTGCGCTGTTCGGCATGCCATGAGAGTTGGCCAATGCTGAATTTCTTCGGCCAAAAATTCAAAGACAATGGCTACCAGCTCATGAACGATCGGGATTCGCCAATCTGGCAGAATCCCTGGTACTGGCCAGTCACGTTCCGCATGACTCCGATCTGGCATCGGGTCAGCACCAACAAAGTGGCCGACAGATCAGTGCGCTGAACTGGTGAGCAGAGGATCACATCCGAGGGCTTTGACCTGAGCGGTCTCGACTTCCACACCGGCGGCACCTGGAGAAAGAACTTTTCGTTCTTCGTGCTCCCTCCTCCGACAACACGGGTGCCTTCCACTTTGAAACCGTCATGGCGCGTCTCGACAATGTGGGCGGCAGCCCTTGGCTCAATATCAAGTTCGGCAAGTTCGAGCTCGACAACTTGCTTTCCGAGAAGCGCATTTTGACCCTCACCGGGAATGGCGGTATCTACCAGCTCTACCACTTCATTCCCGTTCGGCGATAACAACATCTTCGGGCAAATGGGAGACAACCAACTCGGCCTGGAAGTGATGGGACACTCCGCGAATGACCGCACACGCTACTCGGCGGCCCTGCTCAGTTCGAATGACGGTCAAGTCGGCCTGCCGTATGGTGCCGAATTCTTACTCCGGCGTTTTTTACCGCGAGTCAGGCGTTCGACTTCGGCAAATTGGGCGTTTCCCGCTTCGGCTGCGTACGCTATGTTGGGTGAAGCGCCAACCAGTTGGCTTACCAGTGGCGGAGTGCCCATTCCTGGCTCAGGCGCCCAGAACAAGGGCTACCACCGTGAAGGATTCATCGGCCAGATTCTACTTCGGCGAGCATGCCGACGTGACGGTCGTTACGCAGCACGGCTGGGACAACGCATGGTTCGGGCAAGGCTATGGCGACTACATCGACCAGGTCGCCTCGGGCGCTACCACTTGTCCCCCGGCGTGCAACAATTTGCCGGGCACGACGCTTCCTCCACTGCGCGCGCTCCAACCTGGAATGGCGTTCTTGTCGAGCCGCACTACGTTGTTAGCCCGCAGTGGATCCTCCTTACGCGCTACGAAACCATCCGCATGTCGCAGCAGGCAACGGTCGGCAATCCGTCTAACCTGGGCAATATCATCCACGTACACGGTGGGTACCGCGTATCAACCCATTCATGAATAACCGGGCCGGTTTCGCGTAGCACGCGGAATACAACTGGTTCCATCAGGACGGAACTTCGCCGGTTACCGGCACCAACCTTACCAGCAGCGAATTGCTGGCTGGATTTGACTTCGACTTCTAGAGAGGGAAAACGATGAACTCGCGATTGCTGAAAAGCATGTATCTAGTGGTGATTGCTTGTTTCCTTGCGTTGCCCGCTCTGGTTCAAGCGCAAATCACCAAGTACCAGGAAGAAGAATGGCTCAACACACCGGCCGTTACCGCGCATATCGGCAATATCACCGGAAACGCCAAGGCGGCGGAGGAACCATATCGCCGTTACTGTCTCGTTTGTCACGGCGATCTCGGCGACGGGAATGGCGAGAGCGCCAGGTGGTTTGAACCTCCTTTATACCCGAAGCCCCGCGATTTCAATCTCGCGGTTTTCGAGTGCCGGTCGACTCCGACTGGCACCCTGCCCACGGACGAAGATATTTTTGACACCATTGCGCGCGGGCTCGATCGCTCGAACATGCCGCCATGGAACACGTTCAGCAAGCAGCAACGGGCGGACCTGGTCGCATGGATCAAGCACTTCTCGCCGCGCTGGCAAACGGAAAAGGCGGGCACACCTATCGTGATTCCGCCCGCACCTGAGGTAACCGCGGAAAGAATCAAAGCCGGCCAGGAGGTCTTCAACCGTGTGCAGTGCTGGAAATGTCACGGCGTCACGGCAAGGCAAACGGCCCGTCCGCGTCGACGCTCACCGATGACTTAGGCCGTCCCATTCTGCCCTACAACTTCGCGGAAGGTGGCCGCTTCAAATGCGGAAGCACCGACAGCGATCTCTACAGAATTTTTATGACAGGGCTGGACGGTACTCCGATGCCCTCGTTCGCCGACAACATCAAGCCGGATGAGGCTTGGGATCTGGTGTTTTTCCTGCGGACTCTTCAGCCCTTCCACACCAAGGCCAAGGAAATCGCCAAGGGACTCAATTTGAAGCCGCTCAATCCCAATGCACCGCCTCCTTCTCAATAGGAGAGTAAGTAAAAAAGTGTCAGGAGAGATTCGATGAAGACTCGGTATAAACGCACCTTCGCAATGCTATCGGCGATCAGCGTCGCCGCCGTCCTGGTGGCAATCGTCGGCGAGCGAGTCAAGGCCGCGGGCGAAGGATCGATCACCGGCACGGTCAAACTCAGTGGAACGCCCCCTCACATGAAGGGCATCGACATGTCGAAGGACCCCTATTGCGTCGCACAGCACAAGGACAACCCGGCGAAATTGGAAAACGTCGTCGTGGGCGCCAATGGAGGCCTGCAGAACGTGGTTCTTTATATCTCGCAGGGCCTGCCGGCCGGTGCCGCAAGCGCCGTTCCGTCGCAGGAGCCGGAATTCGACCAGAAGGGCTGCATGTACCCACCGCACGTGATGGCCGTCGACGTCAACCAGAAGTACAAGGTTGTGACCAGCGACCAGACCACGCACAACATTCACCCGTTGCCGAATCCGCTGACCGGCAATATCCCATGGAACGAGTCCCAGCCGCCGGGGCGCCGCCTATCGTGAAGAGTTGGAAGAGCTGAAGAGATCGCGATCCCGGTAAAGTGCAACATCCATCCCTGGATGCATGGATGGCATGTGGTCGTCAAGGGTCCCTACGCAATCACGGATGATAAAGGTGACTTCACTATCAAGAATGTACCAGCGGGCTCCTACACCGTAACCGCATGGCAAGAGGAATATGGAACGCAGACTGCAAAAGTAACCGTGGCCGGCGGACAAGCTGCGAAAGCCGACTTCACGTATAAGGCAAAGTAACTTTCAGGTCGAGTAGCAGGTAGTTAACTGAGAGTCGCTTCAGATTGTGATGGGGCTCTCAGAATTTGGTTTGACACGATCGACCGACGCACACTCGAGGGGCGACATGGCGAAGCTCTTGGCCGTTACCATCATCGTGATCGCGATCGTTTCCGCGATTCCAATTCTGCGGCACACGTGGTGGCTCCCGCAGGATATCTCTACCCATGGGCCTGCAATCGACGAACAGATGTCAGAGACCATGGCGGAGGCGGGAATTTCGTTCCTTGCCTCGCAAATCCTGCTGGCCATTTTCATCTGGAGGTTTTCCCAGCCGAGACCCGGAGAGAAGATCAAGAAGTTTCCGGGCGGAGCCAAGGCGTTGGTCATCGCAGCTTTTCTGCTTGTTGGATCCGAGGTTCTAGCTCTGGGCGCATTTGGAGCCAAGGCTTGGGCGAACGTCTACCTCACCCCGCCCGCAGCCGACGCGCTGCCGGTTCAAGTGCAGGCTGGCCAATTCGCCTTCTATTTCCGCTATCCCGGTCCCGGATGGAAAGTTTGGTCCCCTTCACCCCGAGATGATTAATGAAGCCAACGAGAATTTCTTTGGCCTCGATACCACCAACGACCCCGACTCCAAAGACGACATCGTGACGGCTGAGATGGCCATCCCAGTAAACCGGGAGATTCATTTGCTCATGCACTCGAAAGATCTGGGGCACTCGTTTTACGTGCCGGAGTTGAGGGTACAACAGGATTTTGTTCCCGGCTTGGACCTCTCCGTGCACTTCACGGCGACCAAAATCGGGAGATACGAGATTGTCTGCACCCAGCTTTGCGGCTTGGGCCACTACAACATGAAAGCGTATCTCAGCGTCATGTCCCAGGCTGACTACGATGATTGGCTAAAGAAAGAAGCGGCGCTTCAGTAACAGTTGGCCGTCCGCGTTGAGATGGACGGAATATTTTTTTCGAGGTCAGGCCATGCATGACGTGTCAGGGCATGCGGCGGTAGCGCATCACGCACCGCCGACTAGCTTCATTCGGACGCACATTTTCAGTCTCGACCACAAAGTGATCGGAAAACAGTACTACGGACTGGCCTTGGTGGCGGCCATCATCGGGATGATCCTCTCCTGGCTGATGCGCATCCATTTGGGATGGACTAACTTCGCCATTCCAGGACTGCACTTGCTTTCCAAGACCGGCGCTCCCGGCAACGTCATGACGCCAGAATACTACCTGCAGCTCATGACCATGCACGGAACCATCATGGTCTTCTTCGTGTTGACCACGGCACCCTTCGCGGCGTTTGGCAATTATTTCCTGCCGATCCAGGTCGGTGCCGAGGATATGCCGTTTCCCCACTTCAACATGATGTCATTCTGGGTGACATTTGTGGGGTTCCTCGTCCTGCTCTCGTCGTTCTTCGTGGGCGACGGGCCGACTTTGGCCGGTTGGACTCAATATGCTCCTTTGAGCGCGGTGGGTTCTGTCGCGGGCCCGGGTCAGGGCCTCGGCGAGGTCCTCTGGGCTTCGTCCATTGCGATCTTTTGTGTTGGCCAGTTGTTGGGGTCATTGAATTTCATCACCACCACGCTTGGACATGCGAACAAAAGGTATGAGTCTGTGGCGCCTCCCTCTCAGCGCCTGGGCCTGGTTCATCACGTCCTGCATGGGGCTGACCGCGTTCGCGGTCTTGATGCCAGCCTGCATCCTGCTGATCCTCGATCACGTGGCCGGAACCAGTTTCTTCGTGCCTTCGAATCTCGTGATCAATGATCAGTTGCAGCCTCACTCAGGCGGTTCGACACTCTTGTGGCAACACCTGTTCTGGTTCTTTGGACACCCGGAAGTGTATATCGCCATCGTTCCAGCGATGGGCATCGTGTCGCATATATTGATGGCAAACATCAGGCGCCCGCTTCTCAGTCACCGGGTGCTGATTTACTCCATGGGATCCATCGCCGTGCTCAGCTACATGGTTTATGGCCATCACATGTTCGTTAGCGGGATGAATCCAGTTTCCTCGATGGCATTTTCCTTCCCGACCCTCATCATCACGATCCCAGCCACCATTATCGTACTGATCTGGCTGGGTAGTGTGTACGGCTCGAGATTGCGTCTCAACAGCGCGTCGTTGTTTTCTCTGGGCATGGTTTCGATGTTCATTAGTGGTGGCGTCAGCGGCTTCTTTCTGGCGCAACCTTCTCTCGACATCATGCTGCACGCAACCTATTTCGTGGTTGGCCACTTTCACTTTGTCATGGCAGTTTCGGCGATGTTCGCAATTTTTGCCGGGACTTACTTCTGGTTCCCAAAGATGTTTGGCCGAATGATGAATGAGACTCTGGGGAAGATCCATTTTTGGCTCAGCTTCGTCGGCGCGTATTGCATCTTCATGCCGTTCCATTACCTTGGATTGGCAGGCAATGTGCGCCGTTACCAGGCATTTGTTGATGACTATTTGCAGCCCCTGATCCCCGTTCACCGGTTCATTACAATTGCCGCCTTGCTAACCGGCGCGGCGCAAGCGATCTTCTTGTACAACCTGATTTACAGCCGGTTCTGGGGTACGCCGGCTCCGGACAATCCGTGGGAAGCAACCTCGCTGGAGTGGAGCACGCCCACCACTCCGCCGCCGCATAACAACTTCGGGGACAAATTGCCGGTCGTTTATCACGATCCCTATCAGTACGGAGTTGAGAGCTCGGTTGGCGATTATGTAATGCAAGCGTCGCCTGAGCAGGTGAAGTCCGAGCAAGACGAAGCTTAGTGTTTGACTGTTTTCACCGGGAGTTAGTAGCAAATGGCAACCACAGTTCCTGAGCCGCCAAGAATCGAGCAGCAACGAGGCCCGTCGCAACGCCTTAGTAACTCAGGCAACGGCGGGGGGCGGAACCTGACTCCCGCCGCGGGTGATCTGCGCGCAGTCAAAGATTATTCGCCGCCGCCATCTTCAACCGGAATCTGGGTCGTACTGGCATCGATCAGCATGACCTTCCTGGCGTTCACCAGCGCCTTAGTTGTTCGCCAGGGATCGGCTAACGACTGGCGGCATCTCGCTCTTCCAGCGATTCTTTACTTCAACACCGTGGTGCTGTTGGTCAGCAGTGTCACGTTGGAACTGGCTCGCCGCCAAGTGGGCCTTTTCATGGGAGGCCCCAGAACCGAAACCAACAAACCGACGCGCTGGCTGTATATCACTTTGTCCTTGGGAATGCTCTTTGTCGTCGGGCAGTACGTCGCATGGCTGCAATTGCGCTCACAGGGACTATACCTGGCCACCAATCCTAATAGCTCGTTCTTCTATGTGCTGACCGCCATGCATGCTTTGCATGTCTCCGGAGGATTGGGCGGATTGGTCCGGGTGATTCATAGGCTGAATAAGTCCGTTCTGCGGAAGAACACGCTGGATGCAACCGCGACCTACTGGCATTTCATGGGCGGGCTCTGGGTATATCTGCTTTTGTTGCTGTGGATGAAGCTTTAGCAACTCAAACAATATAGGAGGCGCTGTGAGCGAAGCGGAGATAACGATGGCAGGACATTCGGTCTTGATGGAGAAACCTGCGTTTTCGGTGCCTGCAAAGAAAATGGCGATGTGGCTGTTCATCATCGCCGATAGCGCGACCTTCGCCGGGTGTCTGGTGGCGTATGGGTTTCTCCGCAACGCAACTCCCAATTGGCCCCGACCGTTCCCCAGCATTACCAACGTCGCGATCATGACTTTCATTCTTGTCACCAGCAGCCTCACCATGCTTTTCGGAATCGATGCTGCCAAAATGGGCGACAAGGCCAAAGCGCTTCGCTGGACTCTGATTACGGCCGGTCTTGGAACCGTGTTTGCCATACTGCACATTCGCGAGTGGCTGGAATTGATTGATAAGGGTATGACGTTGTTCAAGAACCCATGGGGAACCCCGCTGTTTGGCTCGGCGTTTTTCAGTATTACCGGTCTGCATCTTTTGCACGTGACGGGCGGTGTGATCGCTTTGATTGCGGTAGGTATCCGCTACAACGGAGGACGGTACAACGCCGACGATCTGGAAATCACGGGCCTCTACTGGCATTTCGTGGACTTGGTATGGATGTTCGTTGTTCCGCTCGTCTATCTTCTCAACCTTGCACACTAAGGAAGGCTTTGGAGTACACCATGGCTATGGCTGAAGCACACCGAAGCAACGCTGGAAAATATGTGGCGATCTATGTTGTTATCCTCGTAATCGCCGCTCTGCAGTTTGTGGTCGCGTATTCCAATATTTCAGGTGAGCAGATGTTCGCTCGCATGCTGATTCTGGCATGCGTCGAGGCCGCTTTCGCGCTCTTGTATTTTATGCACCTGGCAGACAATCGTGCGCTCCTGTGGTTTGTCGTGATTTTCACCGTCGCTGTAATATTGGGAATGCAGTATGGTTGGACGGATAGCTTCCGTATATTGGACGGCGTGCGATGGGCAAGATGATGCGCGATAAGAAGATCGAGCCGGAAATTGCGTGCAACTGGCGAGCCCCGCGCTTTGGCATAATCCTGGCTGGATTGCTGCTGCTGACGGCTTTGCCAGCCTTCTCGCAGAGCTGCGCGCTTTGCTACACCCAGGCGGCTCTTGCTGGCGCGAAGATGATCCAGGCGCTAAAGAGCGGCATTCTGATTCTCGTCATCCCGCCTACGCTCGGATCCGTTGGCATGATTTTCGTAATGCATCGTAAGCGGAACCAGATTCGACCAACAAAGTACCGCAACGGATCCGGCCAGGACTGGTGAAATCGCGGTCGCTGACCGGAATCCTCTGAAGTGCGGAATCCAGGGTTTGATTTGGATGTTTCCCAGCTAGTATCGCTGAACGATTACCGGTCTTGGCGGATCTTAGCCTTAGCAACAATGTTGTGCGTGTTGCCAATCCTGCCCTTGGGAGTGGTGCATGTTCATGCGCAGCTATCCTCTTCCTCGAAACGATCTCTCACGTTACCTATCTCGAAGTTTTACGATACTCCCAAGCCTTTACCTGCGGGCAAGCCTGGTGAACCGATTCGCGCAACCGCTGTCGACGATTATCTTCTATCGTCGGATTTTTCGGCTTTCCGCATCCTCTATCATTCCCGTTCCGCAACGGGGCAGGATGTGGCTGCATCGGGCGTGGTTCTGGTTCCCGAGGGCACGCCGCCGCAGGGAGGCTGGCCGGTCATTGCCTGGGCGCACGCCTTTACCGGCGCAGGCCGGCAATGTGCGCCGTCGCTGTCGAGAAATCTGAACTACGGACCTTTTCTTTCGATGTATCTCAATCTTGGCTATGCGGTTGTCGCAACCGATTACGCCGGATTGGGAACTGATTTCAGAAGTGCCGTGATGGACGTTCAGTCCAATGCAACCGACGTGATCGATTCCATTCCAGCCGCGCGCGCTGCCGTGCCTCAACTGGGTTCGAGATGGGTTGCCATGGGGCCCTCCCTTGGCGCCAACGCCATCATTGGCGTGGCTGAACTGGAAGGTCGTATCCGCGATCCTAACTACCTTGGCAGCGTGGCCATCTCAGGTGTTGCCGATTTGCAAGACGCGTACGAGCGTTTGCCCAAAGAGCAATCGCTCAGGATGCTGACGTCTCTCGCTTACGCAATTAAAACGGTCAATCCGGACTTCGATGTTCGAGGTATGCTGACTGAGAAAGCGCTTCCGGCGTTTCACCAGATTGGCGAGTCCTGCGGCAGCATCGGAAGCGACGCCGAGTTATCGACGAGTGAGATGGTAAAGCAGAATTGGGACAAGAATAAGTTCGTGGAAGAGTTCTTTGACAGGAACAGGCTTGGCCGGAACCCGGCATACGGCCCACTTCTTGTGATCACGGATGACACAGATTTTGTCGTGCCGCCATCGATGACGGCGCACGCAGTTGCCCGAATGTGCAAACTAGGAGACCGTATTCAAGTCGTTAAGTTCTCCGGCTCTGAACGGGGACAGGTCCTCGGGGGCTCTGTTAGAGATCAGATGGCTTGGGTAGCCGCGCGTTTTGCCGGGCGTCCCGCTCCAGGCAATTGCCCGTAGGTAACGACTTAGCGAGGCGGGTGGCCGGCTGTCATCCGCTCTAATTCTCCGGCGATTGCCGCCTACAGCAGCTTCGCATACTCCGCCTTGGCTTCTTTAAGAATGGGGATATCGGGATCGGCATCTTTCCAGAGAGTGAGGAATTCTTTATAAGCGGAAAGCGCCCTCACCCGCGCGGCGTCCGCGTCGGCGCCTTGCAAAGATCTTGCCTGCTGGGCATTCGCGCGGGCCACACCAAGGTGTGCCAGTGCTCCCGTCCAGCAGTTCCAGACGATTCCGCTGTGATCGATAATTTTCTGGAACTCAGCGCTAGCGGCGGTCGACTGTCCCGCAGCCAGGTAGGCCTCGCCACGGATGTAAATGTCATAAAGGCAGGAGAGGTTGCTGACGAACGTAATTTGCCCTAACTCAATGGTCGAGGCTGCCTGTAGTGCATCCAGCGCTGCTTTAGGATCTCTCTTGTCCAGATCCAACTGAGCGTGGATCGCTGGCAGCCAGAGCGACTGCATCTGCGTGTCCAGCGGGTAGCGTGAATTCAGGTCTTTGGCCAATGCTTCGGCCCCGGTCGCGTCTCCCGCCATGGCGAATGCCAACGCCGCTTCACTCTTCACACCTTGACTGCTGGGGGCTAACTTCAGGCCTTCCTGTGCTCCACGGAGCGCTTCGGCAAAATTGCCGTAGGCGGATTCGTGAAGGGCATTGTTCTCCTCCCAGATCGCTCCGTTCTCCCTGCTATCGGCGTGAATGGCGGAGTCCACAGCTCGCTTGGCCAGTTCGCGAGCCTTGGCCAAGTGACCGGCGTAGGCCTCGGTATCCGAGGCGAGTGCCAGCCCATAATTCTCCTCCGGCTTGCCGGCGAACCATTTCTGCTGCTCCGCCATTGTAGCCGAGTCGGACGACAAAAATGCAAGCGCGTAGAGCGCATTGCGAGTAATGTAGTCATCCAGCTTTTTCGCCTGCGCCTCGCGGATGGTCTTCCGCGCATCGTCGAATCGCTGCAGCGCCAGATAGGCATTCGCCAGGTTGTCGTACGGAGCGACATTCGCGGAGTTAATAAGTAGTTCCTGGCGGGTCAGGTCGGCAGACTTCTCGTGCTGTCCTTCTTCTGCGTAGACGACGCCCAGATTGAGACGGGATGCGAATTGTTTCGGATAACTCTCAATCTGCTCCTCAAATGTCTGAGCTGCCTTGTCTAACTCTCCAGTGACATTCAGATAGTAGTTTGCCGTGAGCGCAAGCTTCTCCCGCTCGCTGGCATGGTCGCGCAACTGGAAGGCTTTGCTGAGGTATTCACTTGCCCGGCCCGGCTCGGCGAGACTGAAGTACTCCCCGCCCACCGCCATGTAGCCCATGGCAAAATTAGGGTCGAGCTGGATGGCGCGCTGGTTGTAGGGCAAAGCGGCGCCAGGGCCTTTTTCACGATCGGCTTTCTGCCCAAGGCTGTAGGCCTTGAGCGCTTCCAACGATGACGTGGTAGCCTGCTCCAGGGGAACATCGAATCTCTGTACCGTCGCCAGCGATTCGCCCAGCTCACCGCGCAGCTTGCTGACCGCGCCGCCCAGCACGTCCAGGACTTTTTCCTTGGCCGCAGCCGTGACTTGTTCTTGGGCCAGCGTGTCTCCGGTCTCGCAATTCACCGCCTTCAGCCCGAGCACATACTCGCTGCCCAGGCTGCCAATCGAGCCGGCAATATAAGCCTGGCTGCCTGCACGCTGGCATACTTCGCGCGCCAAGTCTGGTGTGAGCTTCGTCCCCGACGGGCGGGTCATCTGTTGTAATGTGTCCGCCACTTTATTTTCGGAGAGGACATTGAGAAACGGTGATTGATTCAGGGCGACGCTGAGCGCGGTCTTGAGCGCGTCGTCGAAAACAGCATCGCCCGTACTGTTGGCAAAATCGGCCAGGACCACCGTATCTTTGTCGGTCAGGCGCTTGGGATGACGTGCGTGATAATAGTAGAGGCCGCCCGCAACGAGCAGCGCGACGACCAGGACAGCCATGGCATATCGGACGTAGTATTTGCGTCCGGCATGCTCCGCGACCGCCAACGTCCCCGATGTTCTGGCGCGTTCTGGCGAAGAGCTGGCGGCCTGACACGTGCGACTCGGTATCCCGCTTCAGACGCTGCAGGTCGGTCCTTATCTCCGCCGCGCTCTGGTAACGCAGGTTGCGGTCTTTCTCCAGCGCTTTGTTGATGATCCTCTCCAGATCCGGCGGCGCGTCCGGATTCAATCGCACTACGGGCGTTGGCGCCGCGTCCAGAATGGCCTTGAAGATTACCGCCGAGCTCTCCCCGCGAAATGGCAGCAGGCCGGTTGCCATCTCGTAGAGCACGGAGCCGAAGGAAAATAAATCGCTGCGCGCATCCAGTTCTCTCGCGCGCGCCTGCTCCGGCGACATGTAGGCCACCGTGCCGAGTGTCGAACCTGGGCTGGTTAAATGGGAATCCTCCTCCGCTGCAGTGATCCCGCTCGAAGAAACCGAAGCAATTTCTACCTTCGCCAGACCAAAATCCAGGATCTTGGCATGTCCGCGCTTCGTAACGAAAATGTTTGCGGGTTTGATGTCGCGGTGAACGATTCCCTGAGAATGAGCCGCATCCAGTGCGTCAGCGATCTCGATGGCCAGGCCGAGCAGGACATCGTTGTCGACAGGTCTACCGGCAATGCGGTGCTTCAGCGTCATGCCGTCCAGAAACTCCATGACGATGAAGGGCTGGCCGTCCTGCTCGCCAATCTCATAAATAGTGCAGATATTGGGATGGTTCAAGGCGGAGGCAGCTTGCGCTTCCCGCTGAAACCGGGCGAGGGCTTGTGCGTCGGCCGCAACGTCATGCGGCAGAAATTTGAGGGCGACAAAACGGTGCAGGGTGATGTCCTCGGCCTTGTAGACGATTCCCATGCCACCACCGCCAAGCTTTTCGACGATGTGGTAGTGCGAAATTGTCTGGCCGAGCATGGGCGAATCTTACGTGGAGAAAACGGGATAAGTCAATGAAAAGCCAAGCGGTTAACACGGTTTATTTCGAAGCCGTCGCAAGTTACTGTTCAATTCTATTCTTCTTGTTCTTTCGTGATGATGGCTAGTATTCTTTCCTTCACGCAAGGAACGAGCAGCGGAGCATCCGCCCCGCTCGTTTTGCCCTGTGACCTGCGAAATCGAAGCCGAGGATTCGTTATCTCCATGAAGCGAAGTGCCAGGAGGGCGGTGGTCGAGATCGGTTTTATCATCTTCCTGTTTTATTCCAATCTCTTGATGGGAGAATTTGAACGCACCGGGATGGGGCAGAAGAGGGGTATTGCTTGGGCAATCAAAGATGTTTGTACTACTGCCAATTTTGAAATTGCTGCAGTGGCCTCGGTCATCGCGTATATCCTTTTTGAATCTCTCCGCAGTAAGCTTTGAGGAAATGATTGCTCACCGAGGTGCTCATTACTTTACGACGATATTTACCAGTTTCTTGGGCACCACAATTACCTTTAACCACGTGCTTGCCCGCAATCGCCGCCTGCACTTTTTCATCGGCCATTGCTGCCTGCTTTACCTGATCGTCACTAGCCGTCGCCGGAACCACCACCTTGCCCCGCAACTTGCCGTTAACCTGCACCGGGATTTCGATTTCATCTTCGGCCGCCAGTTCCGCATCGTATTTTGGCCACGGAGCCTTGAGCAGATTGCCCGTTTCGCCCGCCATCTCCCACAGTTCATGCGCCAGGTACGGAGCCATCGGCGCCAACAGCAGCGCAATTGATCGTTGGACCTCGGCCAGAAGCTTTAGTGGAATCTTATCCGCTTTGACGGGTTCTCCGGTCACGGGGTGGGTGTCCTGAGTTCCTAACATCCTTCGGTTGGCGTCGTTAAGCAGTTCCATAATGGCCGAGATGCAGGTGTTGAAGTGCCAGCGTCCCTTGAAGTCGTCGGTTACTCGTTTTATGGTCTGGTGAAGCTTGCGCTGAAGTCGCCGGGCAGACTCGGTTAGAGGCGCGTCCAAGGGAGCGCCCCAATCGGTCTCGTAGAAACGGTACACACGCCCCAGGAAGCGTTGAATGCCTTCGATCCCCGTATCCTGCCAATCCAGATCTCGATCCGGAGGCGCCGCGAACAGCGTATACATGCGCACCGCATCCGCCCCGTAGCGCTCGACCATCTCATCGGGAGAGACCGTGTTGCCCAGGCTCTTCGACATCTTCGCGCCTTCTTTGATCACCATCCCTTGGGTGAAGAGGCGCTGCGCCGGTTCGTCGTTTTTCACCAGCCCCATGTCGCGCATAAACTTCGTCCAAAAGCGCGAATAGATAAGGTGAAGAATGGCGTGTTCCACGCCGCCAATGTATTGATCAATGGGAAACCAGTAATCGATTTTGGCGGGATCAAACGGCGCCTTATCGTTGCGCGCGTCGGTGTAGCGGTAGAAGTACCACGACGAATCGACAAACGTGTCCATCGTGTCGGTCTCGCGCCGCGCGGGGCCGCCGCACTTCGGGCATATCGTATTGACAAACTCCGGCACACTTCCGAGCGGCGATCCACCTGCCAGCGTGACTTTCACGTTGTCCGGCAAAATCACCGGCAGATCTTTTTCCGCCACCGGCACGACGCCATCTTTTGCGCAATACACCATCGGAATTGGCGTGCCCCAATAACGCTGGCGCGAGATGCCCCAGTCTTTCAGCCGGAACGTGACCGTCGCCTTGCCGAAACCTTTCTCTTCGGCAAGAGCTGACATCTTCCGGATTGCGTCCGCGCAACTGAGGCCGCTGTACTCGCCCGAGTTCACCAGAATGCCGTCCTCGGCGGTGAAGGGCAGTGGCGGCGCCGTCATGGTCTCTTCGGGGTCCGTGCTCGCCGGCAAAATCACCAGCCGGATATCGAGTTTGTATTTCGTCGCGAACTCGAAGTCGCGCTCATCGTGCGCGGGCACGCTCATGATCGCGCCCGTCCCGTAGTCCATCAGGATGTAGTTTGCCACCCACACGGGCAGCGCTTCGCCGTTGTAGGGATTCTTCGCATAGCGCCCGGTAAAGATCCCGTGCTTCTCAATCTCACCGATGTCGCCCGCTTCTTTTGCGCGGCGTTGTTCGGCGAGCATCTTCTCGACCTGGGAGCGCAGTTCTGGATTGCGGCCTGTCATGTCCGCGACGATAGGATGCTCCGGTGCGAGCTGTAACGAGGTCGCACCGTATATCGTGTCGACGCGGGTCGTAAATACCGTGATGGTCGATCCCGCCGGCCCGATCGTGCCGCCCAGGTCGAAATCCACCAGCGTGCCCTCGCTGCGGCCAATCCAGTTCTGCTGCATGATCCGGACTTTTTCCGGCCAGCCGCTCAGCTTATCCAGGTCGCGCAACAATTCGTCCGCATACTTGGTAATCTTGAGGAACCACTGCTCCAACTCTCGCTGTTCAACGGGTGTGTCTTCGTGCCGCCAGCAGTTCCCGCCCACTACCTGCTCATTCGCCAGGACCGTCGCGCACTGCGGACACCAGTTCACCTTGCTCTTCTTGCGGTAGGCCAATCCCGATTCGTAAAGTTTCAGAAAGAACCACTGATTCCAGCGGTAGTAATCGGGCAGACAGGTCGTAACTTCGCGCGACCAGTCATAGGCGAAGCCCAGCCGCTTCATCTGCCGCTTCATCGCCTCAATGTTGTGCAGCGTCCACTCGCGCGGCGGGGTGTTGTTCTTGATGGCGGCATTTTCCGCGGGTAGCCCGAATGAGTCCCATCCCATGGGATGCAGCACGTTGTAGCCGTTCATCCACATGTAGCGCGCCAGCGCATCGCCGATCGAGTAATTGCGGACGTGTCCCATGTGCAGCGCGCCGGAAGGGTAGGGAAGCATCTCCAGTACGTAATATTTCGGTTTGGTCGGGTTGGCTTCAGCGGCGTAGAGCGAAGGATCGCTCAGCCAGCGCTCTCCCCATTTCTGCTCGATGCGCTGCGCGTCATAGCGCTCATCGCGAGCAGTTGCGGATTTTTCTTCCTGGGGCATGGAATTAGAAATCCTCTGATAATAAATAATCCTTGATTCTACAACGGCAAGCGATGAAGAGACCGCCCTTCGGAATCCCAGTGGCGAGTATGGCGATATCGGGACGATAGCGATAACGGGCCTGATAGTCAGAATCTGCCACTACCGATGCTTGTTGCTAATTGTGGCCGCTTGGCGTACTATGATTGTGTGCGTTAGACCGAGTCGGTCGTGAGCAGCTCTTGCCTCAACAGCTAGTAACCTGCCAGCAATACCTCCGAATCTCTCCAGCGTAAATCGATTGAAAGGAACACCAGTATCAACATGGCAGAACAAGGAACAGTAAAGTGGTTTAATGACGCCAAGGGCTACGGCTTTATCAGCCGCCAGAATGGCGAAGATGTTTTCGTGCACTTCTCAGCAATCCAAGCGGGCGGCTTCAAGAGCCTGCAGGAGGGCCAGACAGTGCAGTTCGACGTCACCAAAGGGCCCAAGGGCTGGCAAGCAGAAAACGTCCAGGCACTGTAAGCCTGCTCACGCATCGAAACGGCGATCTCTTCGGAGGTCGCCTTTTCAGTTTCTGCAGTAACCCCGAAGAATAGCTCTTGCATTTCCTCGGACCGAAGAGTGCGGCCCGAACGCTACGCCCACGCCAGCCCGTCCTGCTAAACAAGCACCGGCCGTAGCGGCTCCCCCAACCCCTGCATTACGCGCTCGAACTGTGGAATGTCGAGCGATTGTGGCCCGTCCGAAAGCGCGCGCTCCGGACATGGATGCACCTCAACAATGATGCCGTCCGCTCCGACCGCGATCGCCGCGCGCGAAACCATTCCAATCAAGCTTTGCTTGCCCGTCCCATGAGAAGGATCGGCCACCACCGGCAAATGGGAGAGTTCCTTGGCCAGCGCGATGGCGGCCAGATCCATCGTGTTCCGCATGCCGGTTTCGAAGGTCTTGATTCCTCGCTCGCAAAGTACTACCTGCTTGTTCCCGCCCGAGAGCAGATATTCTGCAGCCAGCAGCCACTCCTTTACGGACGCAGAGGGCCCGCGCTTGAGCAGAATAGGTTTCTTCAGGGTGGCGAGCCTTCTCAGCAGCGCAAAGTTCTGCATGTTGCGCGCGCCCACCTGGAGCATGTCTGCATACTCGCAGATGACCTCGACGTCTTCGGTCCCCATCACCTCGGTGACGACTGGCAGGCCCGTCAGTTCGCGCGCTTCGGCTAGAATCTTCAGCGCTTCAATCCCAAGCCCCTGAAACTCGTATGGGGAAGTACGCGGCTTGTAGGCTCCGCCGCGCAGCATTGTGGCGCCAGCACGCTTCACTCCCTTTGCCGTTTCAAGCAGTTGTTCGCGTGATTCCACTGAGCAAGGCCCAGCGATCACGACCACTTCGCGCCCCCCGATCTTGACGCCAGAAACGTTGACGACTGTGGGATCCGGCTGGGTTTGCCAGCTGACTAGTTTGAATGGCTGAGCGATCGCGACGACGTTGTCCACACCGGGCGCGACCGAAAGCGCTTCGATTTCGTGCCGCCGTCCGCCACTGCCAACGGCGGCAACTATTGTGCGCTCCGTGCCGCGCGTGACGTGGGGCTGGAATCCAGCTTCGCGGATCCGCTGGATGATGTGCTCGATCTGCTGCTCAGTAGCATTGTCGGACATATTTACGATCATGGGTCTTTGATCCTTTCTTTGTTCTTGCTGCTGACAAAAGAAAAAGCCGCGATTTCCGCGGCCTTGGTGGAAGAACTTGAGCTGTCTTTCGTTGTGCTGTCTAGCTCCGGTCCTGCACCTCCGCCGCGCTCATAAACCAATAGCGGCTAAAGAATCGAAGGTGCTAAATCGTGTCATTGCTATTCGTGATTGGATCTCTAAACGAACTTTGCCTTCAAACTTTGTCGCAACTCCATTACTGCGGCTGCAGTGAACTGGCAACACTGCGAAAACGCAGTATTGGCGTTGGTTCCGATCAGACGAACAGTGCCGATCACCAGTACCAGAATCACCGCCAGCATCACGGCATACTCGGCAATGTCCTGGCCTTCCTCGTCCGACCAGATGTCACGGAAAAACTGAAGCATATACCCTCCGAAATGCCGGAAATTCTTCGGCCAGCTCGTGTACCCCATAATGCCGTCTGGCGCGGCGATTGTCAATTGCGACAGAAACAAGTTTTCCACCGCTGGAAACGCCTGCCAGACAGCGGAGTTTCGGGCGGTACCGGCGCTGCAGCAAATCTCTTCAAGGCTGTTATCTACTGCCCACGCGGGGAAGCAATTGGCGTCACAGTAGCCCCGACCAGTTGTGCTGCGGATTTGGTCGTGAACTCCAGCACGCGCCCGGGAAACACTCCCAGACAAAGTGTGGCGAGCACGCACACTGCAATGGCCAGCGTCGCTGCAAGTGGCACGGGCGCCACCGGAACATCGCCACGTGGCTCCCGCATGTACATCATGACGATGACTTTAAGGTAGTAATAGGCGCCCAGCGCGCTATTGAACACCAGAATGATCGCCAAACCGACCAGACCGGATTTGAGAGCTGAATTCAGTACGTAAAACTTGGCAAAGAAGCCACCGGTAATTGGAATGCCGATCAGGGACATCAGGAAGAACGTAAGCGTTGCGGCCAGCAGCGGGCGACTTTCTCCCGAGCCCGGCATAGTCTTCCAGAGTTACATATTTCTCGCCCGCACCCGCCAAAGTGGCTGACCACCGCAAAAGCGCCCACATTCATGGCGGCATAAGCGGCGGTATAGAACATTGCCGGAGATGTGCCCAATTCCGGATTGGCCACAAATGCGACCAGCAGATAGCCGGCGTGCGCGATCGAGGAATAGGCGAGCAGGCGCTTGACGTTGTCCTGCACCAGAGCGCCCAGATTTCCCAGCGTCATCGAAAGCGCCGCTGCAACCCAGACCAGCCAGAACCAGCCCGGCGCTTTGGTTTCGATCAAAACCCGCAACAGGACGGCGAATGCCGCGGCCTTGGGACCCGTCGACATGAGCCCGACAATCGGCGCGGGCGCACCTTCGTAAACGTCGGGCGTCCAGATATGAAAGGGAGCCGCCGCGACCTTGAATCCAAGTCCGATGAACATGAGCGCCACGGCCACATAGGGAAGCAGGTCATTGCGGCCGGCGGCCAGCGACTCGCGAATGGCCGCAATATTCGTCGATCCCGTCGCCCCGTACATCAACGCCACGCCATAAAGAAAGAACGCGGTAGCAAACGAGCCCAGGAGGAAATACTTCAGCGACGATTCGCTGCTGGCCGCGTCGCGCCGCCGGAATCCGGCCAGCACGTATGTGGAAATGGACGAAATCTCAAGGGCGATGAAAATCAGCACCAGCTCCACCGCCGACGACATCAGGCACATGCCCACGGTGCAGAACAGAATCAGGCCGTAATATTCTCCGGCGCGGATGCGCTGCACGGCCATGTATTCGTAGGAGCTGAGAATGACCACGCGTGGTAATCGCAATCACCAGCACGTGAAAGAAGACGCTGAAGCTGTCAACCTGCACCATGCCCGAGAACGCCATGCCCGGATACCGGGCCATAATGAATGCGGATGCCAACGCTGCCAGCGCCCCGATCAAGGCAATCGCGCCCAGCGGCTTCTGGTTGCGCTCCGGGTCGAGCAACGGATCGACCACCATGATGATCATGCCGAAGATCGACAGCACCAACTCGGGCAGCATGCCGCAGGTAGTCCTCAATCGGAGGAGCCGCGAAATTTCCGGAGGCTAACGCTGCAGGAAGCAAGTGCGCCGGCAGCGACGCTCCAGACATCGAGTGCAGCCAGACTGCCATCGTCATCATCGGCCCACCACCTGGGCAGCCAACTGCGTGTAGGGGGCGAGCGCCGCTTGAACCGCCGGATCAATCGCAGCGAGCCACAGCAAGGGCGCAACTCCCATCACGAGCGCTGCGACTGCAATGGGGAATAGGGCCGACTTCTCGCGCAGGTTCAGATCGGGCAGCGTGTTGTTGACCTCATGCGTCACCTTGCCGAAGAAAACGCGCTGATACATCCAGAGCAGGTAACAGGCGCTCCAGATCACTCCCGTTGCCGCCAGAATGCCGTATATGGGCCTGGCCTGAAATGCGCCGCTCAGCACCAGAAACTCGCCGATAAATCCGTTCAGCAGTGGCAACCCGACCGAAGCCAGAACTGTGATCAGGAAGAACGTCGCATACTTCGGCATCGGTGTAGCAAGACCGCCAAAATCGGAGATCGCATAGGTGTGCCGCCGTTCGTAGAGAATGCCCGCCAGCATGAAGAGTCCGCCGGTGGCGACGCCGTGCGCCAGCATGATAAAGACGGCTCCATTCAAACCGGCGGTAGTAAAGCTGAAAATTCCGAGCACTACGAATCCCAGATGGCTGACCGAAGAGTAGGCGATCAGCTTCTTCATGTTCGGCTGCACCAGAGAAACCAGCGCGCCGTAGATAATGCCAATGAGCGCAAGAACCATGATCCATGGAGCGTTGCGTCGCGCCTGGTCGGGAAAGAGCGAGAGATTGAAGCGCAGCAGACCGTAGGTGCCCATCTTCAAAAGCACGCCGGCCAGCAACACCGAACCTGCCGTCGGCGCTTCCACGTGCGCGTCGGGCAGCCAGGTGTGAAGAGGGAAGAGCGGAACCTTTACGGCGAACGCAATGAAGAAGCCGAGGAACAGCCATTGCGCGGCGGAGGCGAAGCCCGCAACGTTTCCGTTGTGAATCGCGCTGCTGGATGATCACGAAATCGAAGCTGCCGATCTTCGCATACAGCCAGATAATCGCGGCCAGCATGAACATCGAGCCGATCATCGTAAAGAGAAAATACTTTACGGCGGCATAGACCTTGCGCCCATGCCCGTACATCCCGATCAAAAGCGCCATCGGGATCAGCGTCGCTTCCCAGAAGAAGTAGAACAGGAATAAATCCAGCGCGGTAAAGACGCCGATGAGCGCCGTCTCCAGCAACAGCAGCAGGACGAAAAATTCCTTTACCCGCTCATGAATCGATGTCCACGAAATCAACACGCACAAGGGTGTGAGGAAGGTGGTCAGCACCACCAGCCACACGGAAATCCCGTCAATTCCCATGTGGTAATGAATGTTGGGGCTCGCAATCCAGGGCTTATCGATTTCGAACTGAAAACCGGCAAGGTTGCGATGCAAATGAACCGGCAAGTGCAGGGAGGCCACGAATGCCAGGATCGAAATGACGAGGGCAAAAACTTTGATGTCGCGGTTGCGGCGCGGGATCAGCAGCAGCAGCAGTCCGCCCACCGCCGGAATGAAGGTCACCAGCGAAAGAATCATCGGGTTGAGGCTTGCCGTGTTCATCGGGTTCCTTCATCGCACTCCCATCCAGACCATGTAGGCGATCACCACCGCGCCGCCGGCGGCCACCCATCCGGCATACGATCGCAAATTACCCGACTGCATGTGGCGAGCCTCGTCCGAAAGGTGGCGCGCCGCATCTGCGGAATTGTTAACCGCCGCATCAATCACTCCCTGGTCCACGCCATGCCATAGGATTGTGGTCGAGCCGTCGATGAGGGGCTTGACAAAGAGAGTCGCGTATAACTCGTCTATGTAATACTTGTGGACAACAGCCTCGTAGAGTCCACCCAAGCCTTGGGCAATGCGCCCTGGCAACTGCGGAGCGCGGCGATAAAGAAGATCGGCAAGGAACCATCCGAGGAACGCCGCCAGGATCGAGATACCCATTAGTAGCTTCTCGGTGAACTGGCCTTGCGGTCTCTCCGCCGGTTTCATGGGCGAGTTCGACTGCGACTCCGCCCTGGAAAACCGGAGCGAGAAAATGCTCGAAACGCCCGCCCACTCCAATCCAGCCCCCAACGGCCGAAAGAACAGCCAAAATCACCAGCGGAGCCAACATCACCCATGGACTCTCATGCGGCCCCCGTGGCCGTGTGGCGGGCGCCCCCGCCCGGGGTCGTGACCATGCGCATCCTGCGCTGTCGCGCCGCGGTAATCGCCGCCAAACGTCATGTACATCAGGCGGAACATATAAAAGGATGTGATGAAGGCCGTGACGACGCCAATCAGCCAGTACACCCAGCTTCCGTAAGGGCTGGAGTAGGCTTTCCAGAGAATTTCATCTTTGGAGAAAAATCCGGCGAATCCCGGAATGCCGGCGATCGCGAAGGTTGCGATGCCCATGGTGATGAACGTGATGGGCATGTAGTGGCGCAACCCGCCCATCTTGCGCATGTCCTGTTCGCCGCCGATGCCATGAATCACCGATCCAGCCGCCAGAAACAGCAGGCCCTTAAAGAATGCATGCGTCATCAGGTGAAAGATGCCGGCTGAGAACGCTCCCACGCCGCAAGCCATGAACATGTAGCCAAGCTGCGAGACGGTGGAGTACGCCAGCACCTTCTTTATGTCGGTCTGCGCAATGCCGATGGTTGCGGCAAACAGCGCGGTAAGCGTTCCGATGATTGCGACCACGGTGAGCGCCGCCGGAGCCCGGTCGAAAATCACGTGTGAACGCGCCACCATGTATACGCCTGCAGTCACCATGGTCGCCGCATGGATCAACGCGGAGACGGGCGTCGGACCTTCCATCGCATCCGGCAGCCAGACATAAAGAGGAATCTGCGCAGACTTGCCTGCTGCGCCAACCATCAGCAAAATCCGATAGCGGTGAGAAGACCGGCGCCCGCAGATTCGGGCGCGAGCGGCTGAATCTTTGCAAAAGAGTGTCGGGAAATCGAGCGACCCAAAATGCTTGATCATCAGGAACAGCGCGATGAGAAATCCGAAGTCGCCGATGCGGTTGACGATGAATGCTTTCTTGCCGGCGGAGCGGCGGAATCTTTGATGAACCAGAATCCGATCAGGAGGTACGACGCAAGCCCCACGCCCTCCCAGCCGATGAACATCATCAGGTAGTTCTTCGCCAGCACCAGCGTCAGCATGAAGAACATGAACAGGTTCAGGTACGCCATGAACCGGTAATACCCGTCATCGTCCCACATGTAGCCGACCGAATAGATGTGGATGAGGAAACCCACTCCGGTGACGACGAGCAACATGACCAGCGAGAGCTGATCGAGGTAGAAGCTGAAGTCCACGTGAAAATCGCCGGAGCGAATCCAGTGCGCGAGATCGAAGTAATAAGGAGCGGAAGCGGAGGAGAACCGGAAAAGCGCAATCCACAACGCCAGCACGAACGCAGCGCCGCAAAAGATGAGCGCGACGCTGTAATCGCCTTCTTCGAAGATTGACGCCCCCAAAAGCCATTGATCGCCGCCCCGGCGAGCGGCAGAATCGGAAGCAGCCAGAGATAAGGATTCGGCGTCATAGCTTGAGCAGGTTCACCTGGTCGACGTTCAAAGTTTCGCGCGTGCGATAGACGGCGATGATGATCGCCAGTCCGACGGTCGCCTCGGCGGCGGCGACGACCATCACGAAGAATACGAAGATCTGTCCGCTGAGCGAGTGCCACTGCGCAGCGAAAGCCACGAATGAAAGATTCACGCCGTTCAGCATCAGCTCGATCGACATGAAGATCGTGATGATGTTGCGCTTGATGAGAAAGCCGAGCACGCCACACACAAACAGAAATCCGCTGAGCGCCAGGTAATAGGAAAGAGGAACCATCTGCTTAGTGCTCCTTCCCGGCGCCCACGAGTTCCTGCGCCTCTCTCGGTTCAGTTTTGCCAGGACGATGCGCGATTGCTTCCGGCCGGCTGGCGAGCACCACCGCACCCATAATCGCAATCAGGATCAGCACCGATGTGACCTCGAAGGGCAACAGAAAATCGTGAAAGAGAAGGCGCGCAATGGCCTGCGGACTGCCCGGCTCCGCGCCAATTGCCACCGATTGTGTGTGGCCGCGAAACAGAACGTCCAGGCAACCAGTACCGCGCCGATCAGCACGCCGGGAACTCCAAGAAGAATCGCCACCCGGCTGCCCTTGGTGCGTTCCTCTTTGCCCGCATTCAGCAACATGATGGTGATCAGAAACAGCACCATGATGGCGCCGGCATAAACAATCACCTGCACGGCCGCCACGAACTCCGCGCCCAAAAGCAGGTATTCCGCAGCCAAAGCCCCCAACACCACGATCAGCGACAGCGCGCTGTTGATGGGATGGCTCTGCGCCAGCAGGTTGATCGCTCCCGCCGCGCAAATCGCACCGAAAAAGAGAAATAGAATTAAGTGCAGCATTTGTCAGCTTTCAGCTCTCAGCCGTCAGCTCTCAGTAAACCCAGGTCTGAACTGGGAACTGCGAACCGGGAACTGAGAACTGCTCTTACGCTCTCCAAGCCACAATCAACGCCGTGACCACAATATTCAACACTGCCAGCGGCAGCAGGACCTTCCACCCAAATGCCATAAGTTGGTCATACCGAAAGCGTGGCAGCGTCCAGCGCACCCAAACGTAGAGAAACATAAAAAAGAAAACCTTCAAGCAAAACCAGAACACCGGCATCACTGCCTGCAGAATCGGCGGACCAAAAATCGGCCCGTGCCATCCACCCAAGAAAAGCAGCGTCGCCAGGCAGGCAACCGTCACCATGTTGGCGTACTCCGCCATAAAGAACATGGCGAACTTCATGGCGCTGTATTCGGTGTGATAGCCCGCAACCAATTCCGACTCCGCCTCGGGCAGATCGAAAGGCGTGCGGTTGGTTTCCGCGTATGCCGAAATCAGATAGATAAAAAAGGCGAGCGTCTGTCCGTGAAAAATATTCCAGCGCGGAATGAATTGCCAGAAACGTCCCGCCCTGGTAATCCACAATGTCGCGCAGGCTCAGGCTTCCGGAAACGATCAGCACTCCCACCAGCGACAGGCCGAGCGAAACTTCATAACTGATCATCTGCGCGCTGGCGCGCAGCCCGCCAAGCAACGAGTATTTATTGTTCGACGCCCATCCCGCCAATGCCACGCCGTACACGCCCATCGATGTAATGCCGAGCACCACCAGCAGCCCGATATCGACGTCCGTGATCTGCAAGTACGTGCCCCACGGCCCAATGTTCACCCAGTTCCCAAACGGGATCACGGAAATGGATGTGATTGCAAAAACCAGCGCGATCATCGGCGCCGCGATGTAGAGCGGCTTATACACGTGGGGCTGGGTCAGATCTTCCTTAAAGATGAACTTGGCGCCGTCCGCCAGCGGTTGCAGCAACCCAAATGGCCCAACCCGCGTCGGTCCCCAGCGGTTCTGGATGTGCGCCGACACTTTGCGCTCCAGCCAGACGCTGTAGGCGACCGCCGTGAGCAGAACGCCGATCACGGCGAGAGACTTGATAATCGAAATAATAATGAACGTCGTTATGCTCAACGTGTTCCTCGTGTGGCGCGGGCGCCCTCGCCCGCGGCTTTTGATCTTGAACTTTAATTCTCACTTAGCTCTTGGTGTTCTATCGATAGTCCTTCTAATCCGCTGCAACTTCCGTTTCCGCCGATTTGTTCTCGTAAACCGAATTCAGAGTCTTCGAATAGCGGCCAAGAGTTCCAGAGCTGAACAGACCGTCGTTGGCCGGCACGATGAGTCCCGGCTTCTGCATCACGCTCGCTCCGCTCTCGGCGATTTCCAGATGCACATCGTTTCCAGCCAACAGATTGGCGCGCGAAACATCGTAGCCCGCAACCACGCGCTGAATCTCGTCCAGAATCGCCATCGGATCGAAGGGTGTCATCTTCGGTTCAAGGTTGTGCGCCTCAAGCCACACGGCATGCCGGTCGGCTTCGCCCGATTGCGCGCCCCGCGTCTGCCCCATGTCGGATCGAGTGCCGCCGCCAAACGGAACCAACCTGTGCACATCGAAGCCCATGGCGTCGGCAATACGAACGATCATCTCAAAATCCGGCTTGCAGTCGGTGACCTCTCCCGCTTTCTTGACCAGTTGGAGATCGCCGCATGTGTTCGTGCACGTCCCCGTTTTTTCATAAGCGTTAGCGGCCGGCAAAACCACATCCGCGATCGTGGCCGTTTCGGTGAGGAACATGTCCTGCACCACCACGAAACTCTTGGAGATTGCGAACGGATCAATGCCGGAACGTCCGACCGGATTCGAGCCGACCACATACAAAGCTTTTAGTTTTCCCGCTTTCGCCGCGTCAATCATCTCCGGCAGACTCAACCCTTTTTCAGTCGGAAGATCGCCCCATTCCTGGTGAAACTTGCCGGAGTTCGCAATGGGCTCGTATCCCGGCAGAAGATCGGGATAAAGTCCCATTTCACTGGCGCCGCGCGAATTTGAATAATCGCCCAGGCAGATCAGTTTTGCGCCGCTCAGCGATGAGGCAAACGTGACGAGCCTTTCGATATCCGCACCGCGAAGTTCGGAGCCGAAGGCGATCACAAGGTTCTGTTCGCCCCGGATCTGATCGCGCAAAGTAGTCCACGCTTCGCGAGTGGTGGCCCCGCTGACGAGAGTATCGAGGACGGAATCGTCGCCGCCGAGAAACGCGACCGCTTTTGCCTCGGAACCAGCAGGCAGCAACCCGAATCCCGTCGCCTGTTTCTTCAATTTGATTTCAGCCGAATTAATAATGTAGAGTTTGGCGCGTCGCAGCCGAACATTCGTGCGGATCTGCCAGCCCAGCAGGGGATGCTGATTTGTCGGATCGTTTCCGATCAGCAGAATGGCGGGCGCGGTCAGCACTTCGCGCATGGTAGCTGTCTTGCCGAGTTTGTCATGAAGCGCCGCCGCTAGGGCAGGGAAGTCGGCCGTCCGATGATGATCGACGTTGTTTGTCTTCAGCACGACGCGGGCAAATTTTGAAAGCAGATAATTCTCTTCATTCGTCGTTCGATTCGACCCGATTACGCCAATCGTCTGGCCGCCATCTCTGTCCCGAACCTCGGCAAAGCGTTTGCCGACCAGTTCAAACGCCTCTTCCCAACTCGAAGGGGTGAGTTTGCCGTTCTTTCGGATCAGCGGCGTTGTAAGCCGCTCTTCGCTGTGCGCAAAATCGAATGCATACCGCCCCTTGATGCAGAGGAAATCGCCATTAATGCCGCTCTTGTCGCGGTTATCCCCGCGCACAATCTCCATGCCGGTGTCGCAGCGGCGCACACCGAGCGTGGTCTTGCATCCGTCCCCGCAGTGCGTGCAAATCGTTCCAACATGTTTCATCTCCCAAGGCCGCGTTTTGTAGCGGTAAGAGCCTGATGTGAGAGCACCGACGGGGCAAATGTCGATGCACATGCCGCACTCTTCGCAGTCGAGATGATCGTCCTGATTGGGCGCAATGATCGAACTGACGCCGCGGTTCTGCACGCCCAGCGCCCAAACGTCCATGCCTTCGCCGCACACGCGGACACACCGATAACAAAGGATGCATCGCGGCCGGTCGAAATACACTACCGGAGACCATTGCTGCTCCTCGCGATGATTCTTCGCCTCGGTGTACTTCGATTCGGAGGCGCCATAGGAAAACGCCATGTCCTGCAGTTCACACTCCCCGCCCGCGTCGCACACCGGGCAATCCAGCGGATGATTCCCGAGCAGGAGTTCGACCATCGCCTTACGTGCCTGGCGTACCTCGTCGCTGTCGGTCGCGACAATCATGCCTTCGGAAACCACGGTGGTACACGCGGTCTGCAACTTGGGCATCTTCTCGACCTTGACCACGCACATGCGGCACGCGCCCTGCAACGACAAGCCGGGGTAATAGCAGAATGAGGGAACTTCGATGCCCGCGGATTTGCAGGCTTCGATCAGAAGCGTCCCAGCGGGAGCCGTTACTTTCTTGCCGTCGACAATGAGATTGACATCAGCCATGGTCTTGGTCGCGCACAGCTACACTAAAGCCAGCTCCGCCGCGTTCTCAAACGGACAGGGCTTCCCGTCCAAATGATCTTCAAACTCTTTCCTGAACTTCTTCACGAACGCCATCGTCGGCATCGCCGCCGCATCGCCCAGCGGACAGAAAGTCTTCCCCAGCATGTTTTCTGAAAGGTAATAAATATTGTCGATGTCTTTCTTTACTCCTCCGCCGGCATGAAAGCGCGTCAGCGTCTTCTTCAGCCAGTCCGTCCCTTCGCGGCACGGAATGCACCAGCCGCAGCTTTCATGCTGGTAGAACTTGATGGTCCGGAGCGCGAATTTTACGATGCAAGTCGTGTCGTCGAGCACCACCACGCCGCCCGATCCCAGCATCGATCCGGCCTTCGCCACCCCATCGAAGTCCATCGGAATATCAATCTCTTCGGGAAGCAGTACCGGTGTTGACGAACCGCCGGGAACCACGGCTTTCAAAGCGCGCCCGTTGGGAATCCCGCCCCCGACCTCATGGATCATCTTCTTGAGGTTGTAGCCCATTGGCAATTCATAGACGCCCGGCTTGTTGAGATGGCCTGCCAGACAGAACAAGCGCGTTCCGCCATTCTTCGGAGTGCCGAGTTTGGCATACCACTCGGCGCCGCCGAGCATGATGTGCGGCACGCTGGCCAACGTCTCCGCATTATTAATAACCGTCGGACCGCCCCACAGCCCGACCACGGCAGGAAACGGCGGCCGAATTCGCGGAATGCCACGCTTGCCCTCAAGCGACTCCATGAGCGCCGATTCCTCGCCGACTTCATACGCGCCCAGCGCCGCCGTGCCAGTAAACGTCAAGATCGTATCCGCTGCCGAAAATGTTCTTGCCAAGAAAGCCCTTCGCGTAAGCGTCCTTGATCGCCTTCTGCATGATGACCGACAGGTAGCGATACTCGCCTCGGATGTAGATGTAGCCGGTGTGCGAACCGACCGCTCGCGCCGCGATCATCACTCCTTCAATTACAGAATGCGGATCGTGCTCAAAAATCAGCCGGTCTTTGCAAGTGCCAGGCTCGCTTTCATCGCCATTGCACAGCACGTATTTCGGCTTGGCAGACTGCTTGGGAACGAACGACCACTTCATCCCGGTCGAGAATCCCGCCCCGCCGCGCCCGCGCAGACCGGAATTCTTCACCTCATTAATAATCGCGTCCGGCTCCATGCCGAGCGCCTTCTGCACGGCCTTGTAGCCGTCGAGTTCGAGGTAGCGGTCAATGTTCGTCGCGCCCTGCCCAAAGCGCTTTGAGATGACCTTTACTTCGTCGGGATGGGAGACAAGAGTTGCCATTTCAAATCTGTGATATGCAATTTCTAATTGAAAGGCCGAGCTCGCCGGCGCGTACTTCTCAATTACAAATCACAAATTGCAAATTACAAATTTACTGCGTTCACTTCCTCTTACATTCGTCGAGAACCTTGTCCATCTTTTCGATGGTCAGATTTTCGTGATAGTCGTAATTCACCTGCACCGCCGGAGCCCAACTGCAGCCGCCGATGCACTCCACTTCCTCGAGCGAAAACAACCCGTCCTGTGTCGTTCCCTTGTGGCCGATCCCAAGTTTCTTCTTGCAGTGGCCGAGCAATTCCTCGCCGCCCCGCAGCATGCAGGCAATATTCGTGCACACCTGCACGTTGTACTTTCCACGCGGCTTTGTAGTCAGCATTGAGTAGTAGCTGATCACGTTGCGCACTTCGAGTTCGGTGAGACTAAGCCGTTGCGCCAGTTCGGCGATCACTTCGTCGCTTAGATAGCCAACTTCGTCCTGTGCATAAAGAAGCGTTGGAACCAGAGCGGAGCGCTTCGTCGGATAATGTGTCAGCATCTCGCCGAACCGCGTCTCGAATTCGTCAGAAAACTTCACCGGTCAATATCTCCCAGCACCACATCAATGCTTCCGATCGCCGCAACCACATCGGCAATCAGATATCCTTCGCACATCTTGGCCAGCGCCTGCAGATTCGCGAACGACGGCCCTCGCATGTGCACGCGATAAGGCTTCGCCGTCCCATCGCTGACGATGTAGTAACCCATCTCGCCGCGCGGCGATTCCACCGCCTGGTAGACTTCGCCCGCCGGAACCGAAAAGCCCTCGGTGATGATCTTGAAGTGATAGATGAGCGCTTCCATCTGGGTCTTCATCTTCTCGCGATCGGGGAGCACAACCTTCGGCGCATCCGCCTTGATTGGCCCTTCCGGCATCCCGGCCAGCGCCTGTTGCACAATGCCGATTGACTCGCGCAATTCCTGTACCCGGCACACATATCGCGCGAACACATCGCATCCGTCCGAAACCGGAACCTTGAACTTGAAATTCTCGTAGCCCGTGTACGGATCGTCGCGCCGCAGGTCAATGTCGACTCCGCTGGCGCGTAATGTCGGGCCGCATGCACCCAGAGCAATCGCATCCTCCGCGCTCAGCTTCGCCACGCCCTTGGTCCGCATCAGGAAAATCGGGTTTCCCGTAAGCAACCCTTCGTATTCATCGATGTTGCCCGGAAAACGGTCGGCGAATTTCTTCACCTTGTCAAAGAAGCCGATCGGCGGCTCGAGCGCCAAGCCCGCCAATTCGGAAATACGAGGTCATCATCCGCTGGCCGCTGACCATCTCGAAAAATCGCAGGACGTCTTCGCGCTCCCGGAAACAATATAAGAAGACCGTCATCGCCCCCAGGTCCATGGCGTGCGTCCCCAGCCAGACCAGGTGCGAATTGATGCGGGTCAGTTCGTTCATCAGAACCCGCATCCACTGCGCCTTCGGAGGAATCTCCAGCCCCAGCAATTTCTCCACTGCCAGGCAGTAGGTCAGGTTATTGGTGAGCGGACAGAGGTAGTCGATACGGTCAGTGAGCGGAACCACCTGCTGGTAGAACTTGGCCTCGCAGGTCTTCTCAATGCCGGTGTGCAGGTAGCCGATCTCCGGCCTCAACTTGACGACCGTTTCGCCGTCAATTTCAAGCACCAGGCGCAGCACCCC
This sequence comes from uncultured Acidobacteriaceae bacterium, assembly GCA_963709055.1. Classification (GTDB taxonomy): domain Bacteria; phylum Acidobacteriota; class Terriglobia; order Terriglobales; family Acidobacteriaceae; genus Acidiflorens. Next base: position 164,721 of record CAVPUZ010000007.1, on the reverse strand, counting down.
GTGCGTCGAGGGATGCTGCGGTCCCATGTTCAGGACGAGTGTGTTATCGCCGGTTTCCGTGAAGGTGGCAGGGCTTGGCGGCATGGCTTACCGGTATCCCTCCACCGGATAGTCCTTCCGCAGCGGATGGCCTTCCCAGTCATCGGGCATGAGGATGCGTTTCAGATCGGGGTGCCCTGTAAAGCGCACTCCGAAAAGATCGAATACCTCGCGCTCGTAGTTATTGGCCGCGGGCCACACCGAGGTCACCGACTCGATGGCCGCACTCGAACCGTCCAGCCGCGCCTTCAACCGCACCCGCTCTTTTTTCGGAATCGACAGAAGATGGTAGACCACCTCAAAGCGCGGCTCCGACGGATACCAATCCACACACGTGAGGTCGGCCAGATAGTTGAAGGGACAACCGGCATCATCGCGCAAAATCGCGCACACCTCTCGGATGAATCCCTTATCAATCCAGATGGTGAGTTCGTTGCGATCGAATTTCACGGCTTGCACAGCCGCCGCATTCCACTCCACCAGGCGGCCCAGCGCAGGATGCGACTTCAACTTCTCGATATCTGTGATCGGGGGAGCGAGCGCCACTAGATATCCCCCCGCTTTGCGGCAGAGAGGCCCCAGTCGAGCACGCCCTTTTTCCACACATAAAACAATCCCACCAGAATGATTCCGATGTACACCATCATCTCCCAGAAGCCAAACATCTTCAGTTCGCGCAGTACGACCGCCCAGGGATAAAGAAAAACGGCTTCCACGTCGAACAGAATAAAGAGCATGGCCACCAGGTAGAACTTCACCGAGAAGCGTCCCCGCGCATCTCCGATCGGCTGCACGCCGCATTCATAAGGAGACATCTTGGCCAGACCTGTCTTATGCTGCCCGATGAAGTAGGAGAGCAGGACAATCGCGGTTGCCAGGCCCAAAGCGATCGCGAAGTGCATCAGGAGGGGCAGGTACGCGGCAAAATGATTGTCGGGCATAGGAGCAGCTATATATAATTCGCGACAAGCAACATCACTAAACTCTCTAGATTAGTTTTTGGCTGGGAGAGGTGTCAAGCAAAGTGCGAAATTTCGATGTGGCGCGAACCCTGACTTTAACAGTAGTTTAATCTGGTATCCGCGACTTCGCAGGGACTGAGGAAGCCGGCAACGCATGATCTTTGGCTTTAACACCGATATTCGGCACGATGACATCGTCTACCACGTGCAAAGCGAGGCGCGCGAGGGAGAGCAGTTGCTGCAGACCCAGGTTTTTGTCCGCGGCCGCTGCATCGGCAAGCGCGCGATTTCCTACGCCCACGGCAGTACAGCGGAAAAGGTCGACGAGCGGAATGCCGCTGCGAGTGATACAGGGTCCGCGGATGCAGGCGACAACGAACTCGATAACGTGGACGCGAATGCAGCGGAGGTAAATGGAGACCAGTACAAAGAGAAGTTGCTGCGCGATCTGCATCGCCAGGTCCTCGATGCGATCCGCGAAGGCCGCCTCGACTCCGTCCTCGACAAGCGCGATGCGCCCGACGTGCTGGCCTCCGTCAAAGAACTCGAATTGCAATGGACCAATGCCGAGTCGGTGCATTCGCAGGGCGCCCTGATGATGAACATCCTGGTCACCGAAGCAGGCGCTCCCGTCCCAGGCGCTCGCCTGACCTTTCGGTTCTCCCGCCCCAGTGCTGCTCCCTATTACGCCCAGGTTCTCACCAACGACCAGGGCAGAGCCGAGATGAGCTTCCAGGTTAGTGAGGAGTCATTACCCGATTCGTCCGTGCTTGTACAAGCCACCTTCGGCGGGCGAACTGCAACCCGCAAGTTTCGAGTGCGCCCAAGCTAGTTTTATGGGAATAGCACCGAGAATCATCAGTCGATTTTGATATCTGCAATGAATTGAAAGCTGAGAGCTGAGAGCTGCACCAATGAATCTAACCGTCAACGGCGAGACCCGCGAGGTGTCCGCGGATACCCTGAGCGCACTGGTCGAGCAGCTGGGCTTGAAATCCGATCGCGTGGCAATCGAACTGAACCGGGAGATCGTCGCTCGCGACCAATGGCCGCAAACCCGATTGAACGATGGAGATCGATTGGAGATCGTGCACTTCGTCGGCGGTGGATCCGGCTTCCTGGTCCTTAAGACTGCAACGATAATGAATAAAGAGAGCGCGAGAATATAGAAGACAAGCCGCCAGTGCGCTCCGCGAATCTGGAGGCCCCGGGCGGAGTCGAACCGCCGACCAACGGTTTAGGAAACCGCTGCTCTATCCAACTGAGCTACGGGGCCACTGCGACGCAACCCCAAGATATCACTTAATTTACCGTTTCGGTCTGGGAACCTGAAGCGGGTTTACTGTCCAATAAGCTGTCCCGAAGAGCCTGAGCAGAGATTTGCTCCTGCTCGATCTCTCTCAAGGTTCGCCATCGCGCTCAGGACATCATCGCTCATCGGTTTGATGTAGTACGTGTTGGTTGTGCTCACGTTCGCGTGCCGCAGAATCAGTTGTATCACTTTCTCCGGAACGCCCAGCGCGTACAGATTCGCTGCCGAGTCCCCGCCGACACGCGTGCCAGCCATGCCATTCGGGCAATCGCTCATCACGCCTGAAGTCGTGAGGCTCTTTCGCCTTCAAGTGTGGCTTGCCTTCGCTCAGTCCGCACACCGCGCAGCGGTTCAACGCTGGCAGCATGACGCGACCGAGCAGGTTGTTGAGATTCAAGCGCCCGCCGATGGAATTCGCAAACATCGCCCCACTCTGCGGATTCCCAACGCGCAAGCGGTGCATTTCGAGGCGCGCTGCGAGTTGCTTGATGACTGGAACGGGCGCTTTAGACTTCCGCGTTTTCGGTTCGTTCTCGTGTCCATTCCAGACCGAACGCGAAACCCAAAGTGCGCCTTCGCGGTAATCCTCCCAGTTCAACCCCTGCAGCTCGCCGAACCTCAGACCCGTGAATGCTGCCGTTGAAAAAACCGTGGCAGCAGGTTCGGGCAAAACGCTCAGGATCGTCTGCACTTCGTCGAAGGAAAGAGCGTAGGTTTCTTCCGGCTCGCTGGCCGCAGGACTGATCGCGGTGCCTTGCATCGGATTGGCACCGTCAAAGTAGCCTTGTTGCTTGGCGAGCGTGAAGATCCCGCTCAGCGCGGATTTGATGTGCTTGAGCGTGTTCCGGCTGAGGTTCTTTCCCCTGGCGATTTGATTGAGCCAGCCTTGCGTGTCGCAAGTCCGCACGTCCTTCATCGACTTGCGATAACGGCTCGTGCCAGCCTTCAGGTGATCCTCCCAAAGATCGCGATAGCTCTTTGCTGTCGCTGGTCGCTTGAACTGCTCGACCCACGGCAGGTAGATGCTTTCCACGAAGTCGGACAAGGTAGTGACGTGCTCGGGCTGAATCGCGGAGTTGTTGAGGTTTGACATGAAGCGCTCGGCCTGACGCTCGATGTCGTCCGGCGGATGCTTCGTTTCCCGTCCTTCTGCTGGACCGAGCAGGTGTGACATCCTCTTGCGAACGAGCACACCGCCTTCGATCCTCTTTTCCCAGTATCGCAAGTACCAGCGTCCGGAGAACTGGGTGATGGTGCCCCCCTGCTTTCGTCGTTTCTTCTGCATTTGTGTTGCCTCCTTTTTTACATCTACACTTTGAAACCAGCGTCAGTCGCTCCTTTTCGGATGTAGTACCCATTTGAGAGCTTCCGCCTCTTTCCGCTTTTCTCTCTCGCGATACTCGCGCTGGTTCGCTGCTTTTCTGCTGTTGAAGTCAGGGGACTCTGCGTAATAGGCCACGCGACATTCCCCGGAGCAGAATTTGTAATGGCTTTTCGCCGCAACCCGCCAATTCTTCTTACACATCTCGCAGAGGGCAACCTTGTGCAACTCGCCGCTCAAATCGAGACGAACCAGACTGAGGACCGCATCCCCTTCTGAGATCGGCCAGCCATTCAACGTGGTTTGGAACCATCGCTTCTTGACATCGGGAACCATTCCACCAGCCCAGATGTTTTGCACGGCGCTGATGGTGCCCGGAAGACGGGCGTAGGCGACCGCTGGACGGAATTTGTATTTCGATAATCTGGCGTTCAGCGAGATCGAGAATCGTTCGATCTGTCGGAGTGATTTGTCGTAGTCAGCATCGGTGCCGCGATCTGAGGGAAATGCAGTGGGTGAAAGCGCGTCAGGATCAGGTTTTTCTCCGCGACGGATCGCCATCCGCTGCGCGGCTTTCTTCTTTTGGAGCTGTTCAACCGCCGCATTCCATGCCTGTGGGTCGGGTCCGAATGTCTCCCTCACCTCTTCCCGCTTCGAACGTAATTCCCCAAGATCGTCGCGGATCGAGACTACGCGCCGATAGGATGACATTGCCTTCGCTTCGCGGGCCGCGTTGAGCCAAGTAACCGCGACCGCTGCGTCAGAGCGAATTGCCAACGCGCGTTGTCGGTCGTCGCTCTTCTGACCAGCCAGTCCCGGCACAGGTTGAGCGTTGAGAGCGTTTCGACGTGTTACCGCAGTTCGTGTGGCCATAGTAAGGAAACTATAACTCTGGACAACCGTTATGTCCAGAGTAAAACTGTGAACAGAATTTATAAGAAAGCTCAAGAGGTAACCAGAGATGAAGTGCAAAGAGGCTCGACCCCGGTTGCTGCGGGTTCCAAAAGCGGTGCGCTACTTGGACGGCGTGATAGCCGAAGGCACGCTTCGCAACATGATCTGCGCTGGGCGTATTCCCGTCGTTCGAATTGGCCGGACCGTCTGCGTCCGGACCGACGTGCTGGACGAACTCATTGCAGGACGGGCGTCGGTTTCCCGGAATGGTGCGGAGTAAACGCCATGAGCAGAGAATCCGTGGATAGCTTATCTCTGCACGCCATTGAGGAGAAAGCAGTTCCAAATGCGTCTGGACCAGTGCTGTCCCCAAAGCTGATTTTCGGACCAAAACCGACTGAACTGCTCACCGCCGAAGAAATCGCTGATCGTCTGAAGCTGCCCGTGAGTTGGGTTCGATCCCGGACACGAAGCAGAAGCCTCGACCGACTGCCGAGCATCGCCTTGGGACGCTATCGGCGCTACGAATGGGCAGCTGTCGAGCGGTGGCTTGGCGAGCACCGGGAGTGCGAGTGATGCCGACTGCAAACTTGCAGCCTGAAAAGAGCGATTCTGGGCCCCAGATCGCGCCCTACTATCGACCGGATGAAAGCCGAAGGCTTGAGTTGGCTCGCCAATGGATCGCCGTGGCGCGGGGCCAAGCGCAGGAACCGAAGCAGTGAAGACGAACGGCAATGCTGCATCCATTTCCGTGACGATAAGCCTTGAGGCGGGCAGGCCGCTTCTGGACGAAGGCGAATATCGCGCACGTTGCACCGAAGCGACGATTGCATGGAGCAAGCGCTGGCGGAAGTGGATCGCGGTGCTTCACATGGATCCGCTGGATTATGTCGGGCGTCCCTACAGTGGTGAGCTCTGCAAATTCTTGTCCCTCGGAACCGACCCGAAGAAACCTCGCGCCGGACAAGCGAGCATCTTCCGGAAGCTGTGGGTCGAAGCGAACGGCGCTCAACCCACCCAGGGCGAAGTTGACTTGGGAATTTTCGTTGGCCACGTTTTTGAAATCGTAGTCCGCACAGTGCGGGCAAAAGCCGACAAAGAGAAAACGCCGATTCCGGCAGAGCACTGGTATTCCGTCGTCGGCGATGTAACTTTCTGCAAGGCTGAGCAGGCAACACGCCAACACCGACAACACTCTAACACCAGCAACACTGACAACACCACAACACCGACAACACCACAACCCTCTAACCTTTTAACCCTTAAAGAAACCCAGCAACACCTCAACACAACAACACACCCGAGGCCAACTGCGCTGGGAAGCAGTAATGGTGTTGCCAGTGTTGTGAGTGTTGCAAGAGATCAATCGAATTCAAGCTTGGGTGACACACAGCAGACTCACAACGTTCACCCGGACAATACCGGGACTGAGGGGGCGATTGTCTCTTCAGTCCCGGATGGCCAAGACGACCTATCCGAAAAATTGGCTCGCTCAAAGAAAACTGCGGCGCGTTGGCCCGAAATCGCCGCGTCAGGAGTGCACTGAAAATGAGCATGGAACAACGACTGCAGCAACTCGAACAGCAAACAGAAGATGAGCAAAACCTAGTCATGCCTTGGCCTGAGTGGCGGCGATTTCAACGGCTGACGCTTCAAGAAAGGCGAGCATATTGGGAAGGGAAGTTACGCGCCCTTATCGGGGAAATCTTGGGCAGAGAAGGGGCAGCGACGGAAAGCACAGATGCGTAACGCAGACCCTCTACGGGGTACAGCTTAACTATGCCAAGCATGAAGTGTACCGCTAAGAACAAACGGGGTGAGCGATGCCGGGCATGGGCGCGGCACGGTGAGCGACGGTGCCAGTTCCACTCAGAGAAAGGCATGGCGCAGAAGTTGGGCGCACGCGGCGGGCGTCGGCGGGCACGGTTCAGCTATGAAGAGTTGCCGACAATCGAGCCACCGCAGAACGTGCAAGACATTCTTAGGGCGCTCGGCCAATGCTTCTCCGAAGTCCATGCTGGGCGACTCGAACCGAAGGTGGCGAACGCTTGCGCGTATCTGGCGTCTGGGATTCTGCAGGCGCTGTCGGTTGGACAGTTCGAAGAGCGGATCGCCGCTCTGGAACGGAGGCATGAAGCGATGAAAGGAACAGTATGAACGGAAACCTAGGGTCTCGATTGGCAGCGTTGGAAGAATCGACGCCGGGGGGTTATCGAACCTATGACGACCAAGGGAGGCCGGTCATCCAACGCGACCTGAGCGCTTTGCGTTGGATGCAGTGGGCGGACGGGGTACTTCGCGGGAGCGACGAAGCGAAAAAGGCAATGTTGCGAGATCAGCTTTCGCGGAGTGTGCGGTCCGAAGATGGCAACAGGTTGTTCGAACTGCTGCGCGCGATGGACCCGATACATTACGAGGGAAAAGCGCTCTCGGGACAGCAAGGGGACAGCATCATTGTTTGAGCCAGTGTTCATGCGGTCGAAATGGTGACACTAGATTATGAAAATCTCATATCAGGTGTACGGAGGGGGCGAATGTTGAGCACCAAGGAATTCGTCAAGTTGCTCGCGGATGTCGAGCAGATGAGTCAGGAGATAGCGGTACTCGCCAAAAGCGACCCAGATCCAAAACGGCGGGCGCAAGCGAAGCGCTGGGCTGACACGATACTTCGAGAAACCGACTGCATTGCAGAATGCTCGGGCATAAACAGAAAGCGAGGGAAGCGATGAGCGAGCCGGTAAAACTTCTGAACTCAGAACTTCGAGAACTGCTGGATTTTCTCGACGAATCTCTGGAGCGACCGACGAAGGCGATGGCCAGAGACGCCGCGCCGAACGAGGCCGCGATTCTATTGGCTCGGGTGTTGATTGAGTCCGAGCAGGAACGGGCTGGGAAAAACCGGGGGCGTTCTTGGGCTCGCAGGAATAGACCATAACTCGAAATGGAGAAACGCGATAATGTTCAAACATAGAAATCCATCTGATTTTCAAGCAGGTTTCCGCGAGCCGGACTTCGGTCCGGGCGTTAGGTTGCTGAACTCCGTCGACGGCAATGGGCCCATGGCGCGATTGATTTCCGAGCCGGAGTTGCCCGAAGTTGCGGAGGATTCAGCTGAAGATGTCGTCAACATCATCGAGGTATTAGCTTCCCCCGGTGAAGTGAAAGCCCCAGCGCCGCCGGACTTTTCCGCGCGGTCCGTAGCGTTTGGGGCGGTTGTCCGCGCCGTCGAGGATTCAGGGTCAGATCCTGAGCTGGCCGGTGAAAGCGCCGACCTGCTGAGCATTCTGCGTGATGCGGAGGAAAGAATTTGTGCGCTCGTATCGCTTCATCGCAAGCGGCATTTCGAGCGTTTGTCTGAACGCCACGAGAGCGCGCGAGCAGCGGCCCGCACGGCGCTGGATACTTTCAAGGCAACTCAACTAGAGGCGGGGCCAGTCGAAGGCTTGCTCCGACGTGCCAGAGAAAACACAGGCAAGTGCAGGGTTGAGATCCGCAGCTGGGAAGACAGCAAGCCGCGCCCGGAAACTTTTCCCACTCGGCTCGAATTGCTCGATTGGCAACGCGGGCTCGAAGACGCGCAAAAAGAGCTTGAGGCAGCGAGCGAAAAAGAACGGGACATCGCAGGACAACTCACCGACATTGCCGGACGGTTGCGAGCGCAGCGGGCAGAGCTACAGAAACTAGCGCAGGCCGAAGAGGATTTGCGGACGGCACTGAGCGGGAAGCCTGTGAGGGATCGCGAATTCGGTCTGTACGTGTCAGCGGAAAAGTTTTGAGGAAAGCGAGGAAAACAAAATGAACGAACAAGAGAGAAATGCGAGCGAGGCCGATGCTTTTCGCCGGTGCCGGTCGGTCACTGAATCTCAGGACCGGCAGGCACTCGAAGATTTCAATCGAGCACAGAAGGACGAGGCGGGCCGTCAACCGGCGGCAGCCGAAGAAAACCCTTCATCCTGTCCTGCGGTAGAAACCAGCAGCGATCATGCTGAACGGTTCGCGCGGGCACGCCGGGGGCTCTGAGCTATTTTCAAGTTTGGTTTGGCCCCGATTCGCACCCCCGGAGTGGCGGGCTTGCCAGCGTGGGGCTTTAATTGCGACACCTGGCGAGATACCACAAACGGCCTCCGTCGTGCCGTTGCGATCAAAGCGCCGGCAAACGCTGGTGGTATGCCAGCGCGACTCGAAAAGGGTGGAGTCCCGGCTTAGATGCTTTGCCCGCCCTTTTTTCACAAATTGACCATCTCACGCCAGTGGTCCAGAATTGCGGGATGGAAAATGTAGTGTAGGGAGACTCACCTGCTGCACTACGCCCTTCGATTGACATGCAAGGATGGAGGCTCCTCAAGTATGCGTGCTGCTGGAATTAGGCTCGATGTGAAGAGCAATGTCCTGAACACGGTGCTCGAAGAAGTCCCAAACAAATTGCTCTATCATTACACAGACCAGAACGGGCTCTTGGGGATCCTCAAAAGCAAGGAGATTTGGGCCACTCACCATCAGTGTCTCAACGATACCCAAGAGTTCCTCTACGCCAAGGAATTAGTTCGCGAAGAACTCAAGAAGCGAATATCCGCAGACAACAGTACCCGATCATTGCTAGAGAGGATGTCCTCGGCGTTAGGTGGTCCGGGAAACGAGGATGTAAATCTTTACGTTGCCTCATTCTCTGAGGAGCCGGACTCGTTGCCTCAATGGCGAGCATATGGAGGCGCATCGTCTGGTTTTGCTCTTGGATTCCAATGTGAGCGCTTGATTCTACCCGAAGCTTTTGTGCTAGCGCGCTGCATCTACCAGCCAGAGAAGCAATCTGAGGTTGTCGATGCTATCGTCTCTGAAGTTCTTGACCGCTCCAAAAAGGTGGGTCTCTTTACCGCAGTGCAAATCGTGAAGGTCATGTTGCTTTTCGAACTGCATGCCCTTGCTCTGATTCTCAAACATCCGAAATTTGCGGAGGAAAGAGAGTGGCGAATCGTCTCACGCGTCATGATGGACGACGCGCCCGCCTTTCCTATTGAAGATGCCACTCGACTCGAATTTCGAGTTGGCAAGTCCATGCTGATACCCTATCGATGCATCAGCGTGAATGACGGCAGTGGAGGCTTTCTGCTGAAGAAGGTTATCGTCGGGCCGAATCCAAATCCCGAGCAAGCTCACCGCTCTGTGCGAAGTTTGTTGAACAGCAGGACAGACACTAAGGCCGTCGAAGTTCAATCCTCTGACATCCCTTATCGAAACTGGTGATGGGAGCGACGATCCTACCGCCAGGACCTGCCCCCCAAGCCCTAATCAGAAGGCCGCGCGGTACCCAATAAAATCGCTGGCAGAGCCGTTTCCTGACCCGTAGGCCAGTGTTCCCGGGAGGGGTAGATAAATACACCAAAGACGAGTTAGGGGACACCTGCGGGACAGCAGGCTCCGAAAATGCTGAATTCATTGGGCGGGGAACTGAGTAAAGATTCGGCGAATCTCAGTTCTGTGACCTGAATCACCGACGCGACTCCCGCCGTCGGACTAGCGTTAGTCCGGTAGTATCTCTTGCTCGGTCGGGGTACCACGTCATGGAAATGATCTTCTGCCCAAACTGTGGAAGACCCTCCGGATTCAAGAGGACGCTAGGATTCGGCACGCTGTTCATGGTTGTGGTCACGTTCGGCTTGTGGCTACTCATAATTCCACTTTATCCCGCGCGCTGCATCAACTGTGGCTTAACGCGAAGCTCGGCGTTCTTCGAGAACTTAAGGACCAATCCACGCAGAGCGATCACTGTGTCGAGCGTAATAGCAGGCATCGTACTCCTGCTCCTGATCTTTAGCTGGGTTTCCAATCCTGCTACAGAACATCATCCCGCGCCAATCGTCAAAGGCCCCAATTACAACGGGGTTCCTAGCAGCACTGGCCAAAACGTAAGGGTGACCTCGGCGCTCCAAGAATCAACCGCCACGACGCATCAAGAGCGCCTAGCCGTTCTGCGAGAAAAACGGGAAGAGATTGAAAGGGAAATGTTCGTCGAACACGAAGCCATTAACGAGGTTCTTCGTGAAAAAGGTATCCAAGGTATACCAGACGACGAACACGAGCACGTACAGCAATTGATTCAGCGGAAGGCTGCTATAGATGCCGCAATTAGGGAAGAAGAACAAGAAGGCGGCAGCAAGCCGGAATCTCCTCCCCCCACCGACCAGACCCTACCCGATAAGCCAATGTCCGTGCCTACCACCACGACTACGTATGACCACCAACGGCAGTTTTCCGTCGCGGACCTCTTTTCTAGACGGGAGCCCGAGATTGGCGAGTGGGTACTTTTAGACGGTTATCTCCTGAAGGCAAGTCAAGATGAAGACTCTGGAAGGTACATCGTGTGCCTTGGCGATCAAGCGCAGCCTTCCGTGCCAACCACGGGAGGTTGGGCGAATGTTACGCATAGAGCAAGCTGTGGCGTCTCGGCGCAAGACTATTCTTACGTGCATTCGTCGTACGCGGCCGGAGATTTAGTTGTACTGAGGGGTAGGTACGGCGGTCTTGCTGCGTCTTCCGGAGCATTGTTAGGAGATTGCACACTGATCAGGCGGGAGTCGGTGACGAACGGGGCGACCACAAAGATTTCAGACGCTCCCTACATACCTCCTGTCCAAGACGTGGCTTCGGCGCAGGCTCCGGTAGTCGTTCCGGCGACGCCAACCGAGGCTCCCCGTTCCGATGTGCTGATGGTGACGGTAATAAAGACGAAGGTCGTGCAACACATTGACCCGATGGGCCACGCCATGCTGTTAGCCAAAGCGTATCGGAAAGACGCGCCGGATGACAGGTTCTCGCTGATTTGCCACACCGCGAGATCCAGTTGCACTAGTTTGCGGGAAGGGGAGGACTACAACGCGAGGATCCTCCATCCAGGTGATCCGCACTACGACCACGACTACGCTGACCTGAAAGGCGCAGTCATCGTTCGTATCGACAATGCCGTGTTTGCCCTCATGCGCGAGAAAAAGATGGCCGGGCAATGAACTGGACCACGAGGCGAACTCCGACATCCACTTCTAGGATGCCTCGTCTTCAGCTTGGGCTCGTTTGTAGGCGACTGCCTGCCATCAGCTAGTGAGTATATGATGAAAATCGGGACGCCCTGCGCTACAGGAAGAATCTGATTTGCTGTCCCGTTTGCTGTCCTGAAAGTGACTCCTCACATCACTTTGCGTGCTCTGGCGTCAGTGAGGGCTATTGAAAAAACAAGGGGTTACGTCGCGTAGCGTCAATTGGAAGAATTAGGAAACCGCTGCTCTATCCAACTGAGCTACGGGGCCAGTTTCTTACCTGCTTCAGTTTACAACGTCCGCCTGCGGCGACTGGAAACACCTCCATCGCGCGCTAGTGCAAGACGCCCACCGCGATCCCCCGCGGGAACATTTTGCTTGCGTCCAGGCATCCTTGCGTAGCGCCAAAGCACTCACCCTACCCGACAATACTCCTTTTTCAATCACTTACAGCTCCCTGGCTTGTTGGCAGCGCAGTTGCACCTTACCGGCTACTCGGAACCACTATCCATACATCTAAGGAATCCGATGCGACTGTTGAGCGTTCGCCTGATTATCTCGCTGATCGTCGGCATCACGCTGGTGTCATGTGCGTTTTCCTACTTCGAAGTGTTAGGTGAAAAACGTGCCCTTCGCAGCGATCTCGAGCGCCGCGCCGAGCTGCTTTCGGAAAGTCTGGTTGGCAATGCCGAGCGATCGTGGAATCCAGGTCATGAAAAGGACAGAGAGCGGGAGTTGCAACAGCTCGTACTACGCTTTGGAAATCGCGAGCACCTCCTGGGCGTTGCCATCTATGCCCGCACCGGCGAGCTGATCGCAATCACCCCCGACCTTCGGCAGACGCTGAGCGGCAGTTCATGGCCGGTCATGCAGGTAATGGGCGACGGTCGCCAGCAGGGAACATTCCTCCGGGAAAACGGACATGCGCTGCACATTCTCGCATCGCCGATTCGCCATGACAATGAAGTCGTAGGCGGTCTGGCGGTGGTGCACGATGCCAGCTACATTCGCTCTCAGATTCTTCTCTATTGGCGCCAGTCGTTTTTCCACATTCTGGCCCAGGTCGTCATCATTGTTCTGATCACGCTCCTCATTATCCGCTGGAGCATCGCCGGCCCAATCGCTCGCGCCGCCCAGTGGATGCGTGCTCTCCGCACCGGCAAGGTTTCCTTCCGTCAGGGCGTTCCCGACCTCTCCATGTTTCGGCCCTTGGCGCGTGAGCTGGCCACCATGGCCGAGAGCCTGAATCAGGCTCGTAGCGCAGCCGAGAACGAAGCCCGTCTGCGTGATGCCGCGGAATCCATGTGGACCGCCGACCGCCTTTCCGTGCAAGTTCAAACACGACTCGCTGGCAGCCACCTCTTTGTTGTCTCCAATCGCGAACCCTACATGCATCGGCGCAATGGAAAGGAGATCGAGGTGGTGGTTCCTCCCAGCGGCCTGGTCACCGCGCTTGAGCCCATCCTCAATGCATGTGACGGCACCTGGATCGCTCATGCCAACGGCAACGCCGATGCAGAAGTCGTCGACGCTCAAGACCGCCTGCGCGTCCCTCCCGACGATCCTCACTACACTCTGCGGCGGGTGTGGCTGTCAAAAGAGGAAGAAGAAGGTTACTACTACGGCTTTGCCAATGAGGGTTTATGGCCGCTCTGCCACATCGCGCACACGCGCCCGCTCTTTCGCGCTGCTGACTGGCAGCACTACCAGGATGTCAACCGCAAGTTCCGCGACGCCGTCCTCGAGGAAATAGCCGATGATCGCAATCCCGTGATCCTCGTCCAGGATTACCACTTCGCTCTGCTGCCCCGAATGATCAAAGACAAAAGGCCGGATGCGCGCGTCGCGATCTTCTGGCACATCCCGTGGCCCAACCCGGAAGCCTTCGGAATTTGCCCCTGGCAGCACCAGTTGGTCGACGGCCTGCTAGGCGCCGACCTGATTGGGTTCCACGTGCAGTCCCACTGCAACAATTTCCTGCAAACGGTCGACCGGGTCGTCGAGTCACGCGTCGACTGGGAGCACTTCTCCGTTCTTCGGCAGGACCATCGCACGCTGGTAAAGCCGTTCCCCATCAGCGTTGCCTTTACCGACGAAGATCCAACCGACAGCGATCCCCAGGCATTCACCTACGAGGAGCGCTCCGCCATCACACGCAACCTGGGAGTGGAGGCGACCTATATCGGTGTGGGTGTGGACCGCGTTGATTACACAAAAGGCATTCTCGAACGCTTCCTGGCGATTGAGCGCTTCCTGGAAAAATATCCTTTCTACCAGGGCAAATTTGTCTTCGTGCAGATTGGAGCGCCCAGCCGCACGCACATCAAGCGCTATCACGATTTGGGCGCCGAAGTGGAAGCGGAAGCGGAACGCATCAATTGGCGCTTTCAGTCCGGCAAGTGGAAGCCCATTGTCTTCCTCAATCGCCAGCACAGCCATCGCGAGATCGAGCCCTACTACCGCACCGCCGATCTCTGCCTGGTGACCTCGCTCCACGATGGCATGAATCTGGTCGCCAAGGAATTCCTGGCCGCCCGCAAAGATGACCGCGGCGTCCTGATCCTGAGCCAGTTCACAGGCGCAGCCCGCGAGCTCCGCGACGCGCTGCTCGTGAACCCGTACAACATCGAACAGACCGCCGATGCCATCCGCGCTGCCCTCGAGATGGAGCCCGAAGAGAAGCAGTTGCGCGTGCAACGCATGCGCCGCGTGATCAAAGAGAACAACATCTATCGCTGGGCCGGCAACCTGATCACCGAACTCAGCGAAGTCCGCCTCGATATGCAAGAAGACGTGCACCAGCAATATAGGGAAGGAGCGGCCGCACGTTGACGGGAAGCACATCCCAGGAACGGGAGCGATGAACAGTGTGTGGGGAGCCGCAAGTCGAGTCCCGATTTTGGGTGGCGCAACGCTTCAGCGTTGCGAACCAATGCCGCCATGAATGCGGCTTTGAGCCGCTGAGGTGACCACTCTCGATCGCAGACACTCCCCGCAAGTTCACCGCCGCCGAGCGATACCACCGTAGTCACTTCGACCACGGTCCAACGTTCCCGTATAATAAAAACACAGTGCTCAAATATTCCATCGTAGTCCCTCTCCACAACGAGCAGGAGAACGTCACCGACCTGTACGCACGGCTGAAGTCCGTCATGGAGGCCAGCGGCGAAACCTTTGAGATGGTGCTCGTCGATGACGGTTCCATCGACGGTACGTTCGCGTTGTTGCGCGAAATCGCCGCCGTCGATAGTCGCGTCACCGTCGTCAAGCTTCGCCGCAATTTCGGACAGACCGCCGGCCTCGCCGCTGGCTTCGACCACGCCCGCGGCGAATACATCATCGCCATGGATGGCGATCTGCAGCACGATCCCGCCGACATTCCGCTTTTCCTCGAAAAAATCGCCGAGGGCTATGACATCGTCAGCGGCTGGCGCAAGAATCGCGTGGATAATTTCTGGCTGCGCCGCATCCCTTCACGCTGCGCCAACTGGCTTATGGCCAAGTTGAGCGGCGTCGATATTCACGATTTCGGCACCACCTTCAAAGCCTATCGCCGCGACATCCTCACCCAGGTTCCGCTCTACGGAGAACTGCATCGCTTCATCCCGGCATTAGCCTCCTGGCACGGCGCGTCCATCGTTGAAGTCCCGATCAAGAATGTGAACCGCGAGCGTGGCGTCTCGCACTACGGAATCTCGCGCACCTTCCGCGTCTTTTTCGACCTGATGACCATCCGCTTCCTGCTCAAATATCTGTCGCGCCCGCTGCATTTCTTTGGCACGATGGGAATGTTCAGCATCATGGGCGGAGTCGCCGTGGCGGGCTATCTCGGTCTCGAAAAGCTCCTGCATCAGACCGACGTGATGACCAAACACGGCCCGCTGATGTTATTCGCCGCCGTGCTCCTGCTCGCCGGACTGAACCTGTTAGCAGTCGGCCTGCTCGGCGAAATGCAGGTTCGCCACTACCACGAGCCTTCGCAGCGCGCCCCCTATTCGGTCGATCGCATTCTGCGCGCCCAAAGCGAAGAGAGCACCATCTCGGAGTGAAGAGAGGTCAGAGGTTAGAGGTCAGATTGCACAGGTAAAAATCCAAGATTTCTAAATGGTCTGGAAGTCTAACGCCTTGTACCTCTGCAATCTGACCTCTTACCTCTGACCTGATTGAGTTGGCCTGATTGAATCCATCACAATTCCTGGTGATCCTTGCAATTGACCGCTCCCTGTCACTGGCCTGACAATCACAGTACAGGCAAACCCAGCCTCCGAGGCGCTATAATGCCAACCGCCCTTATGCCAACCACACAGCTAGAATTACGCCTTGCCAACCGCATGTCGCGGCTCGGCACCGAAACTGCCTTTGAAGTCCTGAACCGCGCCCGCGCGCTCGAAAAGCAGGGAAAAGACATCGTCCACCTCGAAATCGGCGAACCCGATTTTGATACGCCCGCCAATGTGGTCGACGCCGGCGTCAACGCCCTCCGCAAGGGTTGGACTCACTACGGCCCCGCCGCTGGCCTTCCCGACCTGCGCCAGACCATCGCCGACTACGTAAGCCGCACCCGCAACGTGCCGGTCGCCAGCGAAGAAGTAGTCGTAGTTCCCGGTGGCAAGCCGATTATTTTCTTCACAATCCTGGCATTGATTGATGAAGGAGATGAAGTCATCTACCCCAATCCCGGCTTCCCGATCTACGAATCCATGATCAACTACGTCGGTGGCCAAGCCGTCCCGATTCCGCTGCGCGAAGAGCGCGACTTCTCCGTGGATGTAAAAGAGTTGGCATCGCTGATCACCGACCGCACCAAGCTCATCATCCTGAACTCGCCGCACAATCCGACCGGTGGCACGCTCACCAAGCGCGATATTTTCGCGATCGCCGAAGCCATCGGCGACCGCAACATCATGGTTCTGTCGGACGAAATCTACAGCCGCCTCATCTTCGAAGGCGAAGACTTTTCGATCATGAGTGTTCCCGGCTTCAAAGAGCGCACCATCCTGCTCGACGGTTTTTCGAAGACTTACGCCATGACCGGCTGGCGCATGGGCTACGGCGTGATGCGGCCCGACTTGGCCGCTCAGATGACGCGCCTGATGACGAACTCGAATTCCTGCACCGCCAGCTTTACCCAGATCGCCGGTATTGAAGCGCTGCACGGCGACCAGGCTTCGGTCGACAAAATGAACGCCGAATTCAAACGCCGCCGTGATGTCTTCGTCGCCGGCCTGAACAAAATCAAAGGATTCTCCTGCCGCATGCCAAAGGGCGCGTTCTACGCCTTCCCCAACATAACGAAGACCGGCTGGCCATCGAAAAAACTGGCCGACGCGCTGCTGGAAGAAGCCGGAGTAGCCTGCCTGTCAGGCACGGCCTTCGGCGCCTATGGAGAGGGCTATCTCCGCTTCAGCGTAGCCAATTCGCTGGAGAATCTGAACTAAAGCACTGACCAGAATCGAAGCCTGGACGAAAAAGAACCTATAACTAAACCGCAGAGGTCGGGCGCACAAAGCATTTGGTTTCCTCCGTGTCCTCTGTGTCCTCCGTGGTAAAGATCTTTGTCACTGGCTAGCAAACTCTTCCATTCACCTCCAGTTGACAATCCATTTCGCGATTTGTTGTAAACTCTCCTCGCCATGACCAACATCGACAAGCATCCCGCCGGATCCTTCTGCTGGATCGAACTCGCCACCACCGACCAGTCCGCCGCCAAGAATTTCTACGGCTCCGTCTTTGGATGGACCCCGAACGACATGCCCATGGGCCCGGGCGCTTTCTACACGATCTGGCGGCTCGACGGGCGCGACGCAGCCGCTGGCTACACCTTGCGCCCCGATCAGATTGCCCAGCACGTGCCCCCGCACTGGATGCTCTACATTCAGGTCGACAGCGTCGATGCCTCCGCCGCCAAAGTGCCGCAACTCGGCGGCAAGGTGATCCTCGCGCCTTTTGATGTCTTCGACGCCGGCCGCATGGCCGTGATTCAGGATCCCACGGGAGCCTATTTCTGTCTGTGGCAACCAGACAAGAACGCCGGCATCGGGATTCATTCCGTTCACGGCACGTTATGCTGGGCCGATCTCAGCACCTCCGACCCCGACAGCGCGCAGAAGTTCTATTCCGCCCTCCTCGGATGGCAATTCGACAAGGGCGAAAAAGACGACTCCGGCTACCTGCACATCAAGAACGGCGAGCACTTCATCGGAGGCCTGCCGCCCGCCAAATACAAGCAGCCCGGAACGCCCGCGCACTGGCTAGCGTATTTTCTCGTCGACGACGTGGACGCCACGGCGAACAAGGCCAAAGAAATGGGCGCGAAGCTTTTTGTGCCGCCCATGAGCATGGAAGGCGTGGGCCGCATGTCGGTGATGGCCGACCCGCAAGGCGCGGTCTTCGCGATCTTCAAGTCGGCGCGCTAGAGTCGATCCAGCGCGCTGTACCAGCTCAGCTTATGTGGGGACGGGCCTCTGGCCCGTCCAAGCCGAGCGAAGCTCGGCAGCTGTGTGCGCCAAAGCAATTCTGGCCTCCATCCATGCGCATCCCGCATCACCCCCGCCTGTGACTCTCCTCACAGACCCTTGCGACATGGCACGCTACGCTCATCTTGCAAGCCTATGCGCCGTTTCCCGCCTTGCCTAACACGCGGCCAGGGTCCCCGACTGGGCCCTCTTTTGGCCCATTGGGGTGGAGGCGTACGCGGAGGAGCAACCCCATGTCTATCCAGAATTCGACCACCGGCAAAGTGCTGCGCAGCTACAACATTGACGAACTGAAAGAGCAGGCCAACCTGATGCGCGGCTACGACCTGGTCGCATTGTGCGCAGCCGGTTCCGGCCATGCCGGCGGCACGCTCTCCATCATGGATATCGCCGCCGCGCTCTACCTTCGCGTGGCCAATCACGATCCCAAGAATCCCAACTGGCCAGATCGCGATCGCATCGTCTGGTCCACAGGCCACAAGGCGCCCAAGCCTTTATCTCGGCCTGGCCTTCGCCGGCTTCTGCCCGAAAGAAGATGTCGCGCTCCTTCGCAAACTATACTCGGCTTATCAGGGTCATCCGCACTGGCTCAAACTCCCCGGCGTGGAAGCCTCAACCGGCTCTCTCGGCCAGGGCCTGAGCATCGCCGTCGGTCTCGCGCTCGCCGCCAAGCTCAACAAGAAAAATCACCGCATATTCTGCCTCATGGGAGACGGCGAGCAGCAGGAAGGCCAGATCTGGGAAGCCGCCATGGAAGCCGGCCATTTCAATCTCGACAACCTGATCGGCATCGTCGACCGCAACCGCCTGCAGATCGACGGCTGGGTGAAAGACGTCATGAACGTCGAGCCGCTCGAGGAGAAATACGCCAGCTTCGGCTGGGAAGTGATCACCATCAACGGTCACAACATGCGGCAAGTGGTCGAGGCGCTCGAAAAAGCCAAGGTCGGATGCGGCAAGCCCACAGTCATCATCGCTGACACCGTCAAAGGCAAAGGCGTCAGCTTCATGGAAGACATCGCCGGATGGCACGGCAAGGCGCCCAATGTCGAAGAGCTAAACAAAGCCTTGAAAGAACTCGGCCTGAATGGATGACGGCCAGATTCCGGTCGAACAACTATTCGCGCACGCCAAACAATATCAAGCCGAAGTCGAGCGCAAACTCGATGCCAAAATGCCAAAGTTCCATCGCAACTACTGGTGGAATGCCGCCGACAACATGAAAGCCCAGATGAAGCCCACGCGCCTCGGTTTTGGCCAGTCGCTCGCCGCCAACGGCGACGACCCGCGCGTAGTCTGCTTCGGCCTCGATATCTCCGGCTCCATCACCATCAGCGAGTTTTATGCCAATAAGCCCGAGCGCAAATCGCGCTGGATCAGCATGGGCATCGCCGAGCAATCCGCAACCTCAGCCGCGGCCGGACTGGCCAGGGAAGGGAAGCTCCCCGTCTTCGGCACCTACGCGACCTTTGCAGCCGCGCGCAATCTCGATCAGATCCGCACCTCGATCTGCTACGGCAACTTCAACGTGCTGATCGCGGGCGCGCACGGCGGCGTCAGCGTCGGCCCCGACGGCGCCACTCACCAGGCGCTCGAAGACCTCTTCGCCGTGTGCGGACTACCCAACATGAATGTGGTCGTCCCCTGCGACATGGTTGAGACGCGCAAGGCCACCGACTACCTCCTGCTCAAGCACGTTGGCCCGAAGTACATCCGCTTTGCTCGCGAGGCAACGCCCATTGTCACCGACGAAAAAACGCCGTTCGTCTTCGGCAAAGCAAATGTCATTCGTCTGCGCCGCGAGTCGCCCAACTTCATCGATGCCTTCGAAACCAGGCTCGAATCCGAATACCGCGATGAAGGCGAAGACCTCACCATCATCGCGTGCGGTCCAATGGTCCCGGAAGCCATGCGTGCAGCGTGGATCCTCAAGTCGGACTTCGGCTACGAAACCCGCGTCCTCAACATGCACACCATGAAGCCGCTCGATAAGGAAGCGATCGTGCGAGCCGCGCGCGATACGAGCGTTGTCCTGACCGCCGAAGAACACCAGATCGGCGCCCTGGCATGGCCAGTTGCCAGCGCCATCACGGAGTCGCCCGAGCTCTATGCCATTCCAGTGATTACCGGCGCAATCGGCGTCAAAGACCGCTTCGGCGACTCCGGAGCCCCCTGGGAGCTGATCAAGGAATTCGAAGTCTCCGCCGAACACATCGCCGCCAAGGCAGTGGAACTGATGGGCGTGAAGAAGTCGCGCTCGGGCGAGCCAGTCTGTGAGGCGCATTTGGTAGGCACGAAATAGTTGAGAAATGAATAACTGCGATGTATACTATACATCGTGCGGCGCACTCAACTCTATCTCGACGACGATCTCTGGAATGCTCTGCACGCGCGTGCTCGGAGCGAGAAAACGACCATCTCCGATCTGGTTCGCCAGGCGGCGCGCGAGCGCTATCTCGGCAATTTAGAGGAGCGTCGCAAGGCCATGCTTGCTTTCGTGGGAATCCGGAAGAATCGCAAAGACTTGCCCGATTCCACTGAAGAGTACGTGCGCAGCCTGCGGCGTGATACCCGTCTGGAGAGGCTTGAAAGGCGCAGACGGCCGTGAGTGTTCTGGTCGACTCCGACATTCTCATCGAGATTTCTCGCGAACGAAATCAAGATGTCTTGATTAAGTGGACTCAACTGGCAGGATCGGGAACGGCAATCCTGTGTTCTCCGGTAAGCTCGGCGGAACTGTGGGCTGGAGCGTTGCCGCGCGAGCACGAGGCTACTGTGCAACTCTTTCGCACCCTCCTTTGCGCGCCGATTGACTATGAAACAGGCCGCCAGGCTGGCGATTATCTCCGGCAATATCGCAGGAGTCATGGCCTGGAGATAGGCGACGCCCTGATCGCCGCAGCCGCAGTAATCAATCGCGCGGAGTTGTGGACCCGGAATCGCAAGCACTATCCGATGAAGGAATTGAATTTTTATTGAGCTCCCAGTGCCGGCCATCTTCCTCAGTACTCACGTTCCCATTTGCCTTCTTTGACCTTCGGATGATAGAACCGCACGAGGATTCGTCTCGTGAAAAGAATCGTGGTTGTCTCCCTCCTCGCTCTTTCCTCGCTCATCGTGTTCGTGGCTGCACGGGCCGCCAATCAATCGCGCAAAATCAATCTACCCACCAGCAAGACTCTAACCCTCCCCGTCCCCGGCTACCTCGCCCGCACCAACAGCTTCCCCGCGACCATCGCCCTCAGCCCTGACGGCCGTTATGCCGCTCTCCTCAACCAGGGCTATGGCACGCTGGAGACTAGTGGTCGCCAGTCGATTGCGATTCTCGATCTCAGCAACAATCAACTGCGCGATTTCCCGGACGACCGCCTCGGGGGAGACGCTCACCAGAGCTATTTCATCGGCCTCGCCTTCTCAAGCGATGGCAAACATCTATATGCCTCGATGGGATCGATCACCGATCCCACGGGCGAACGTCCCGGCAACCTGGGAAATGGCATCGCCGTATACAACTTTGCGGACGGAAAAGTCACGCCAGAGCGCTTCATCAAGATTCCCCCGCAACGCCTCGCAGAAGGCAAAGAAGTCGCCTACGGTGTGCGTAAGACTCCTCCCGGAACTGCAATTCCGTATCCGGCTGGCTTCGCGGTCTTGCCGTCAGCAAAGGGCGACCGCCTGCTCATCGCCAATAATCTTTCCGACAATGTCGTGTTGCTCGATGTGAGCTTCCGGCCAGATTCTGAAGTCCTTCGACCTGAGCCACAGTCGCTACGTGCCTGCCGAATATCCATACACAGTCATCGCCAACAAGGCGGGAACCAAAGCATGGGTCAGCTTGTGGAATGGAGATGTCGTAGCCGAACTGGACCTAGCAGCCGGCAAGGTCTCAAAGTTGATTCGATTAGGAGTGTCGGAAGGGCCAGCGGCCTCAAGTTCTCACCCGACAGCAATGCAACTCAATTCCGCAGAGGACACGCTCTATGTGACGCTCGCGAATAAAGACACCGTTGCAGCAGTCGACCTGAAGAGTGGCCTCGCGCTGCAACTCTATTCCACTGCCGTCGGTCCTCGCGGCTCGGTTCCCCTGTCCATCGCTCTCTCTCCGGATGGACGAACCCTCTATGCGGCGAGCGCGGCCTTGGATGCAGTGGCCGTGTTTGATATTAAGCCACTCCCTAACCTGGATACGAAGGCCTTTACCTTTTACGCTGCGGCGCAGAACCCTCGCGGTTTCATCCCCACCGAGTGGTACCCCAGCGCGCTCGCCGTCGTCGGCAATGATCTTCTCATCGCCACCGCCAAGGGCCAGGGCAGCGGCCCGAACAACATGAAAGCCACGGTGCAGATTGGCCCTTATCATCGCGAGCAGCCGTACATCGCAACTTTAATCGGCGGCTCCATCCAGCGCCTGCATCTCGCCGATATCGAAAAAAATCTCCCGGCCTACACGCGCCAGGTCGAAGAAGACAATCTCCTTCACGCCGATCCCGGCAAGATCGAATTCGCAGCCGGAAAGAATCCGATCAGGCACGTGCTCTATATCCTCAAGGAAAATCGCACCTACGATCAGATTCTCGGCGACCTGCTCAGCCGGCGACGGCGACCCCTCTCTTACCATGTACGGCGCCGGCATCACGCCCAACGAGCACAAACTCGCCCTCCAGTTCGGCGTGCTCGACAACTTCTACGACAGCGGAGAAGTCTCCGGCGACGGCCATCTCTGGTCCGATGCTTCCACCACTTCCGACTACAACGAGAAAACGTGGCCGATTGCCTATCGCGGCAAGGAGCGCACCTACGATTTCAGCGGCGCAGTCGCCGAAGAGTATCCGCTCGATCAGGGCATTCCCGATGTCGACGATCCCGGCACCGGCTACCTCTGGGACAACCTCGCCAAACACAACCTGACCTATCGCATCTATGGCGAAATGATGCATCTCACCTGGTGCAAGAACGAAAGGGTGAGTTCGCCGCGTGCGAAGGAACGCCGTCGCCCGTTTCCGCTTCATGCGCGTCCGCAGAAATCAAGAAAGGTGATCCGTTGCCCTCGAACGTCGGCAATCCGCGCGGAGGGCCAAGTCCATGGCCGTGGGCCGTGCCTCGTCTAAAAAGCGTCCGCCCAACCAAAGCCGCGCAGCGTGACCACTTTGATCCTCTTTATCCGGATTTCGAGGTCGACTATCCCGATCAACTCCGCGCCGATGAATTCCTGCGCGAATTCGACGAGTTCGTGAAAGCGAAGGGAACACCGAAAGAATTGCCGCAGTTCATCCTGCTCTATCTGCCCGACGACCACACCGGAGGCACGCGCCCCGGCAAGCCCACGCCACAAGCCTCGGTCGCCGACAACGATCTAGCGGTTGGCCGCGTGGTCGATGCCGTCTCCCACAGCCCGTACTGGGACGACACTGCAATCTTCGTCGTCGAAGATGACGCGCAAAATGGCGCCGATCACGTCGACGCGCATCGCTCCATCGCCCTCGTCATCAGCAAGTATTCGCCGCGCGCAGCGACAAGCCTTTCGTCGACCATCACTTCTACACCACCGTCAGCATGATGCATACCATGGAAGATCTGCTCGGCCTTCCGCCCATGAATCTGTTCGACGCCCATGCCCCGCTGATCGCTCCCCTCTTCGCGGGCCCCGGAACGCAGCCGCCATATCAGGCCGACGACCAGAACCTGCGCAGCGGCCTCATTTATCGCGTGAACGAAAAGAAAGCAGCCGGCGCGAAAGAATCGTTAAGAATGGATTTCTCCCGTCCTGACGCAAACGACGCGGAGAAGCTGAACGCAATCCTCTGGCAAAATGCCAAGGGCGACGCCAATGCCAGTTGCCGGCCGTTCACATTCCGAACCATATACTCGGGACCCTGATTAGGCACCTTGGGTCCTCTGTGTACCTCCGTGTCCTCTGTGGTTTCTGAGCTTTTCGGGACACTTAATCAGAGCCTCGCTAAGTTAAAATTCCCTCGTGGGGTCTCCAATCGAGTGCACCAACCTGCGCAAAACCTACGACGGCAAAGTAGAAGCCGTCCGCGGCCTCAGTCTGCGCATTGACGCCGGCGAATGCTTCGGCCTGCTCGGGCCGAACGGAGCAGGGAAGACCACCACCATCGAGATCCTCGAAGGCCTGCTCGCGCCCACTTCCGGCGACGTTCGCATCTTCGGCCACCCCTGGAGCGACAATCCACGCCAGTTGCGCGAGTGGATCGGCATTTCGCTGCAGGAGACGCGGCTCTCGGAAAAATTGACCGTCCGCGAGACCATCGAGCTATTCGCCAGCTTCTACGACGAGCCGCGCCCCGCCGCCGAAGTCCTCGACGAACTGCAGCTCACCGAAAAGTCCGATAGCTGGGTCGGCAAACTCTCCGGCGGCCAAAAGCAGCGCCTCGCCGTCGCGACCGCGCTCGTCGGCAACCCGCGCATCCTGTTTCTCGACGAGCCCACCACCGGACTCGATCCCCAAAGCCGGCGCCAGCTCTGGGACATCATTCGCGTCTTCCAGAAAAAAGGCGGAACGGTTCTGCTCACCACTCACTACATGGATGAAGCCGAGCGCCTGTGCGACCGCCTCGCCATCGTCGATCACGGCGTGATCATCGCGGAAGGCACGCCCGCCGATCTCATCGACCGCCTCGGCGGCCACCACATGGTGGAGTTCCAGATCACTCGTGACGCCGGCTCGAACGGAAACAGCAAGCCCGCCGAAGTCGAAGCCTGGCGGGCACTCCCCAGCGTCCAGTCCGTCCGCAGCGACGATTCGACCGTCTGCCTCAGCGTGCGCGAGCCGCATCTCACCATTCCCGCTCTGCTTGCCACGCTCCAGCAGGAGGGGCATCAACTCGAGCATCTCAGCACTCGTCAGGCCAGCCTCGAAGACGTTTTTGTGCGTCTTACCGGCCGCCACTTGCGGGAGGAATAGAATAAAGTTAAATGGCCACCGAAACCACGACCCCGCAAGCACCCAAAGCCGAGAATCTCCCGCCGGCTTCCCGCGGGCCCGAGCCACGCCCCGGCCGCTGGTCCGCCTACCGGCACCTGCTCTGGGCGCGCATACTCGAACTGAAGCGCGAGCCTGAAGTCGTCTTCTGGGTCTTCATCTTTCCGCTGCTGCTCGCTCTAGGATTGGGCGTCGCCTTCCGCAACAAGCCCGCCGACGTTAGTTCGGTCGTTGTGATCGCTGGCGAGGGCGCCCAGAAGACGTTGTCCATGCTGCAGAATTCCCCGCAACATTCGAGCATTCGCGCGACCATCCTTGACCGCGATGCTGCGCTCAAAGGCTTCCGCTTTGGCAAGTTCGATCTGGCCATCGAGCCTAGGCCCGACGGCAGTTACACGTATCATTACGATCCCGCGCGTCCCGAAAGCGTGCTCTCCAGGGCCGAAGTTGATGCCGCCCTGCAATCCGCGGCCGGACGAAAAGATGTCATTGCCACCTCCACCCAAGCCTCCAGCGAGCCCGGATCGCGCTACATCGATTTCCTTATCCCTGGCTTGCTTGGGATGAACTTGATGAACTCCGGCATGTGGGGAGTAGGCTTCGCGCTGGTAGAAATGCGGCAGCGCAAATTGCTGAAGCGCTTTGTAGCGACACCCATGCGGAAGAGCGATTTCCTGCTGGCGCTCGTCAGCAGCCGTCTCGTCCTGATGGTGATTGAAGTCGCGCTGCTCCTCGGCTTCGGAGTCGTGGTCTTCCACACGCCCGTCCAGGGCTCGATCCTGTCTGTCGTCGTGCTCGGTTCAATTGGTGCAATTGCATTCGGCGGAGTTGGCCTGCTCACCGCCTGCCGCGCGCAAAAAATCGAAAGCGTCTCCGGCCTCATCAACCTGGTCATGATGCCCATGTGGATTTTCTCCGGAGTCTTCTTCTCCTACGAACGATTTCCCGCCATCGCCCAACCCTTCATCAAGGCCCTGCCGCTGACCGCGCTGAACGATGCGCTGCGGTCCACAATCACCGAAGGAGCAACCCTCGCCTCGCAATCCGGACGCCTGCTCGTCCTCGCAATCTGGGGAGGAGTGTCGTTTGTTCTGGCGCTGCGCTGGTTCCGCTGGACGTAGGGTAGCTTTTAGCCGTCCGCCATCGGCAATGAACCGTCAGCCACCCTATCCAAATTGTCATCCTGAGAGCGCAGCAGGGACTTCACGAAGTGAAGCCCCTGCGGAGTCTGGAAGGACCCCTGCGTTCTTCGCGCCCCAACGCAATCACGTGGTCTCGACCTCAGGGAGCAGTGACCTTAACACTAAACCAATTGGCAAATTGTGATCCTGTCTGATCGGGCAGCCCTATCCGCTGACCGAGCACAAGGTAGAACGGCCCTGTGCCAGCCTCCAGTTTGAGAACCTTGCCCAGCGTGGTGCCTACAAAATTTTCGATGTTACGGTTGCTATGCCCTCCGCGTTTACATTGATTATGACGATGTAGGGGGCGTAGAAGTTTGGTGAGAAGGGAGGCGAGAATTGCTTGCCGAGCTGCCAAAGTTGGCTGACATTGGGAGCTGATACCCAAAAACCCGTCGTAGCACGGGCTCACATTGGCTGTCTACAGTAAGAAACTGCGTCAGATCGGCGCTTGCCAGAAAGATCTCAAACGGATCTGCCGTTCCTCCGGCCGCTATCACGTATGTGACGACCTTGAATGGTGGGGTGAAAGTCAACAGTGACTGCACACCGGCAGTTTGATAATTTTCCGTAGGACCCGTGAGAGTCATTCCGAATTGACTATTGAAGGTTAATTGCGGTGTGACAAACGTCGCCGCTGGAGATGAAGATGCAGCAGCGAGCGCGGTCAGAAATGGCGAGTTTGTGGTCCACAGGCTTGCGTTTAAGCTGGGATCCTTAGTGAAGTTATCGACCAGGAGTGTTTGGGCTTGGGAGACCATCGCCCCAGTCACGGCAAGCAGCAAGAGAACCTTGGCGATCAGTTTCATGTGAAATCCTCCGTCGAATATTGTCTGGCTTACGATTCCGTTCGTCCGACTCCCGCTGGGGGATGCCGGTATGAGAGACGTGGACTTGGACCGCTTATTCTGGAGTAGTCCACGTAGCTCGACAATGAGGTCTTCGCGCCCCTCGGTCAACGAAGTTCTAACTGAGCACTATATGAGCGACCGAGATTGCTGAAGAAACAGGCTTTGACTGCAGGCGATAAGTTGCGGTAACTTGTGGGTCCGTGAGAAGAGTGGCCCGTACGATAACGATCACTCCGACTGTTCGTGGGAGGGCGTTGTGCCGGTCCAAGAAAAAAACGAGTCCTCATTATTACATCAGGTTCATGAATCCGGTTTGGCCTATTCGAGCTCGATCCAAACAATGGTCAGCTCCGGCGCGGCGGGATGCCAGTCGATCTTTCACCACAACTAATGACAGTCTTGGCACGCTGGTCGAGCGTCCCGAAGAGCTTGTCACCCGCAAAGAGATCAAAGAAGCGCTGTGGCCCGGCGAGACCCATGGCGACTTTGACAGCAGGCTGAACTTTCGCAGTCAGAAAATTAAGAAAGCGCTGGGCGACGACGCCGAACAGCCACGCTACGTTCAGACCGTACGCAACGCAGGATACCGGTTCATTGCTCCTGTGCGGGAATCTAACGTGCCCTCTCCCGTTGCTTGCGATTCCGCTGATCGTTCGGATCGGGAGCAGGTGGTAGTTTGCCAAGGTCATTGCGGGGGACGTTAATTGAACATAACGGGCTTCAACTTGGGATCAACGGACCCTTTCTCGCGCTGCTGACCTTCGTCGTCATTGCGGTGGCAACTACGGCAGTACTGGCTTTGCGACACGACAGGGAGAGCTCTGCGGCGTTTTCAAACATGAGAACAACAGCCATCAGGTACTGCGGCTGAAGCTGAACCAAAGATTGCCTCGGTCAGTCCAATTTTTCCGCAGGCCAGACAGAAAATAACCATAACGGGCCGGGGCTTCGGGTTACACGTTCCATACGCCCACACCGATTCCCCATACATTGCCATTCGCGACAAAACCGCCGATTGGGCAGCGGGGCGCATTATCCCGCAAAATTACGATGACGTCATGGTGGATGTGGAGAGTTGGACGGACAATGAAATCGTAATTGGCGGTTTCAGCGGGGACTATGGCCGCAACCGTTGGAAGCTCCTTCCTGGAGACAGTCTGGAAGTTGCAGTGTGGAATCCTCAAAGCGGAGCCGGTCCTGCCTTGTACTATATCCGGGTGAGTGCGAACGCTCCGTGATGCCGAGTGCCCTTTGCACCCACAGGGCAGTCCGGACGGTCTGTGTGCTAACCCATTATTCCACAATACTTTAACATAAGTCCTTTAGATTCAAAGACCAAGCGACAAATTCCCGCCAAGTCTTTGATTCTACAAGACCGCCCAGAGGGGGTCTCCTTCCAGAATCGTAATTCCTTCGTGACAATGAAAAACCAGCCTGTTACACTCTTCTGTCCACTTACTAAGTGGAAAAATTGCACGCCTCCCCCTGTTGTAACAATGCTCAGAATCGGATACGAGCAGTGACCCCATGAGAAAGTTATTCACACTCAAGAGGGCCGGACAACTGTCCCTGCGAGCAGCCATCCGTTTGCTTGAGGCGCAGCCATGAGCAAGGATAGCGATACCTATTACGCCGTCCTCGGCATTCCTGAGAGCGCAACGCAAGACGAGATCAAGCGGGCCTACCGGGATTTGATTCGGCAGGTACACCCCGATCATGTCCCGAACGCCACGCCATACTGGAAGCGAACGGCAGAGGAAAAGAGCAAGGAACTCAATGAGGCTTATCACGTACTTGTTGACCCGGATCGACGGCTGCTCTATGACGAACGATTAGCCACGTATCGCCAAAGATTCGCGCCTGCTCCTTCTTCCTGGCAGCCGAATGTTGATGTAACTCCGCCACCACCTTCGACTATTCGGTCGCCAAATCCTCGCACGGGCAGACGCAAGAGAAGATATAACTGGCGACCGCTTTTGCATTGGGCGCGTAGATATCCGTCGCTCGCTGGTTGCCTGGTCATCCTGGTGTTACTGCCCGCTGTCGGGCTCCTGGTTGGACTAAGGCAACATAAAGCCGCCGTCGGGAATGTTTCGGCTTCCGACGGTTTCTATTCCGCATTTCCTTGCCTCGATCCACACGATGTCGTCTCTCCCATCGATGGCAAGCCCTGCCGAAGACCCGACGCCGCCACTACGACGGCTGACCCGCCTGACGCGAATCCCCCCGTCAAGCTCACCAGTCCGAAATGGTTTTATATCACGTCGAACGGAATTCATTCCTTGGGCGGAGTGCCTGACGATGACACCTGCGCGCGCATACGCGCGAAGAACCCCGCAGCCTGCGAAGCAAGTCTTAGGTTTTGCCCACTGGGAGTATGGTCGAAAAGCTGCGTTAGCTACTCGAAATGGAAGAAGAACAACGTTGACCCGCCGCGTGTGGAGAAATTGATTCCAGTGTGGCCTTCGCAGTAAGCCGATCCCGGCCCGCACCTCTACTGGAGTTGCGCCTAACCGTTCCAAGAGTATACTGGCGCGAGTCTAAAACCCCGAGGAGAGAGAAACATGCTGCGAAACACTTCGTTAATACTATGCCTGGTGCTTGCCGCACTGGCTGTCGGCTGTTCAAATGCTCCAGCTCCGGCTCCCGACACACGCGCCGCCGATGTGAAGGCGGTCAAGGACATCGAGGCCGCCTGGGTGAAAGATGCGAACTCCAAGGACCCCGCCAAATGGGCCAGCTATTTCACCGAAGATGGCTCAGGGCTGTACCCGGGGCTTGCGACGCTGAACGGAAAAGCCGCAATCCAGGCGGCAATGGCGCCGTATTTCTCCGATCCCAATTTTGCGTTGACCTTTGAATCCACGCGGTCGATGGCTTCAAAGAGCGGTGACATGGTCTATTCGCAGGGCACCTACTCGATGACCATGACTGACCCCAAGACCAAGAAGCCGATGACCGATAAAGGGAAATTTCTGACCGTCTATACCAAGCAGCCGGATGGAAGCTGGAAGGCTGTAGCCGATACCTTCAACTCCGATTCCCCCATGATGTAGGGATGATCTGAGAACGACACCCCCAGGTTCGGGCCCGTTCATTCGGGCGCTAACCCGGGATCCTCAAAATGCCGGGCTCGATCCGCTGAATGGACGAGGCCGGCGCTAGTCCCGCACAACCTGATTAGACTTTCGACTTCTTATATTCGTCGAAGGCATCCAGGAATCGGTCGATATCCTGCATGGAAAGGTAGTAGGGCGTCGACAGACGCAGCTTGTTGGGATCGCCGCCGCGGATGCGAATCCTCTTTTCCTTCCACATCCAGTTTTCCAGGTCCATGCGAGCGATCGGCGGTACATTCACCGTCGCAATCGCGCACCGCAGCGAGGCGTCCGGCGAAGTCCAGGACTCAGCCCCTCGCTTGATCATGGCTTCCAGAATGTAGTCGCAGAGTTGGCGCTGCCGGCGCTCGATTCGGTCCATGCCAATGTCGTTGGCGAGTTGAATGGAGGCGCGCAGTCCCCAAAGCGCAGGCACGTTCGAACTGCCGATACGTTGAAAGCGCTCGGCGCGAAGCTGCGGTTCGTCCCAACCCTCGGTCGCGATCGTGTTCCACAAGCGGTCAATCATTTCGTCCCGCACAAAAAGAAAGCCCGAACCTTTGGGAGCTTGCAGCCATTTGTGCGGACTCGACGAATACATGTCGCAGCCGAGCTCGTGCAAGTTGAGGCGCATCATGCCGGGAACGTGCGCGCCATCGACCGCGGAAATAATTCCTTTGCTGCGAGCCAACCCGCAGATTTCCTTCGCCGGCAATACCACACCTGAATAGGTCGTGATATGGCTGAAGAAAATTACTCGCGTGCGAGGGGTGATCGCATCGCTAAACAAAGTCAGAACCTGCGCGGGATTCTTCACCGGCTTCGGCAACACAATTTTCTTCACCACGATCCCATACCGTTTGGCGCGCAAGTTCCAGGGATGTTCGCCCCCGGGATGCTCCTGATCGGTCATCAGGACTTCGTCTCCTGCCTTCAGATCGACTCCGTTTGCGATGTAGCTGTTCGCCTCGGTGGCGTTGCGGAGCAGCGCAATCTCGTCGCGATTGCAACCGACGAACGCGGCTAGCGGGTCGCGAAACTCGTTCCAGGACGCGTATCCCCAGATCGGATAATCCTCGGGGTCGGCCTGGTTCAACTTCTCGGTCGTCTCATAGCCCTCAAACACCGCGCGCAGCACCGGTGCCGGACTCGATCCGACGGTGCCGTTATTCAGATATACCTCGTCGGCCGGAATCAGGAATTGCTTGCGCAGTTCACGCCAGTAGGCATCCTCGTTCGAGTCGTATAGAGACCGGTCAGGCAAATGCGCTGGCAGCGACTCGAGTTGCGCCCACAAGTTGCCAGGCCATGCCAGAGTGGTGCCGACCGCCAAAGACGAGGCAAACGACGAAGATAAGAAAGTGCGACGGTTGAACATGTGGGGACCGCCTTTCTAAAACGCGTCATGGTAACACCGAGTGTGGAGAATGAGAAAAAATCCTGGAAATCTCGCCTCGGGCTACGAGCCGCGATCCGTGAGCAACGCGCATCGGGTATTTCGAGGCTCGGAACTCGCGGCTCGCAGCCGTCTGGAACGGGCACAAGATCACTCCCGAGG
This sequence comes from uncultured Acidobacteriaceae bacterium, assembly GCA_963709055.1. GTDB lineage: Bacteria > Acidobacteriota > Terriglobia > Terriglobales > Acidobacteriaceae > Acidiflorens. The sequence continues at coordinate 133,058 of CAVPUZ010000007.1, read as the reverse complement.
CAAAATAACGGGTAACTTTAAGGCGGATTGCCCGCGTCCAACTATGTGGGGAAATCCGCCCCATCCCGACTGGCCATCGGGCGTATAATTACCTCAACCGACCGGGTTCCCGCGGGGTGTTCAAATGTCGTTGCATAAGACGCTCATTCCCCTGAGTTTACTGGCACTGGCGACGATGCTCGCCCAGGCGCAGGTTCAAAACTCGCAGACTCTCAAGCTCTCCGACCCCAACCGCGTCGACTCCGTCGACCGATCCAACGACAACCGCTCAGACGACCGATCAAACGAAATCGGATCAAACGAAAAAGATCAAACAGCCGCAAACTCCGGCGCCGCCAGCGGCGACTCCCTCAGCATCGCAGCCCAGCACGCCTGTGCCGTCGAATCCTGCGCCTCCGCAAGATTCCACGACTCCGGCAACCGACTCTTCCGCCGCACCGACTCTTCCGCCTACCGTCCAGGAGCCTCCCCCCAGCAAAGTCAAGCACGATGGGGGCGAGGACGATGTGGATGCCATTGGAAACCGCAAGATCGGTGGACGAGGGCTTGGGCGACTGGTACTCGCTCGAAACGGAAATAAGAATTGGCAAGCAATACTCAATGCAGGTCGACAACAGCGTGAAGATGATCACCGGATCCGGTGGTGACCGAATATGTGAACCGGATCGGCCAGAACCTGGTGCGGAATTCGGATGCGAAGGTACCGTTTACGATTAAGGTCATCGACTCCGACGAGATCAACGCATTTGCGCTACCGGGCGGATTCTTCTACGTCAATTCCGGCTTGATTCTGGCCGCGGACGAAGAGGCGGAACTGGCCGGCGTGATGGCGCATGAGATTGCTCACGTTTGCGCCCGCCACCAGATGCGGCAGATGACGCGAGCGAATTGGGCGCAAATCGGCACGCTTCCGCTCATTTTCGTTGGAGGCGGAATCGGATACGCCGCCTATGAAGCGGCCGGGCTGGGATTGCCGCTGACCTTCATGAAGTTCCAGCGTAATTTCGAAGCCGAAGCGGACTATCTTGGCCTGCAATACATGTACAAGACCGGCTACGATCCGCAGGCCTTCATCAGCTTCTTCGAAAAGATTCAGGCGAAGGAGAAGAAGAAACCGGGCACGCTCGCCAAGGCCTTCGCTTCGCACCCCCAGACTCCGGATCGCATCGAGAAATCGCAAGAGGAGATTGCCACCATCCTCCCCGCGAAGGCGGAATACATTGTGTCGACCTCGGAGTTCGACGACGTGAAATCCCGCCTGGCGATGATCGAGAACCGGCACAAGGTGATCGATGACAAGGAAGGCAGCAAGCCTACGCTGCGCCGGACGTCCAGCACCGACAAGTCCGGCGGTTCGGACAAGAGCGGCGACGATGATCGGCCCACGCTCAAGCGGCGGCCCGATAGCGATTCAGGTCAGAATTAGCCGTTCAAAAACTGAAGAAGTGAAGCCGGCAGATACATGGTATCTGCCGGCTCTTTAGTCTGCGGTGATCTTAAGATCCGATGGCTAAGGGATGTGATGGTTGAGGCCTGGCGGTCAATTCAGCTGGCGAATCCTCACGATCCCGCTGCAACGGATTTCACCTTGATGGTTGTACCGTCCACCGCTCCCGTCACCTTCGCCTTGGCGCCTGCGAGCTTATCGAGCTCATCGAGAGCGGTTGCGTCCGAAGTCTCCAGCGTGTACACCTTGTCACCCACCACGAGCGCATAGTTCGCTCCGTGTTTGACGCAGGCGCGTGTGCAATCAGCGGCCTTGCCTGGCATCTGATGCTTCGCCCCGCACATGCTGTCGCTGACCTCGCCCGTCAGCGTTTGACTCTTCGCAGCCAGCGCTGGAACCGCCGCCATCCCCAGCAGTAACTGCATCCCCACAACTGCAGTCGCAATTCGATTAATTTTCATTCGGCTTCTCTCCTCGAAGAAGGCTTGATATCTATGATGCCAACATAATGCTCCCCAGACAACCCTCAGGGCTACAACTCATTCTATGCCTGACTTTGAGAATATATTGTCTATTGCTGCTTGAAATGGATTGTCACGTCCACTGTCTTGCTCTTGGCGTCCAAATCCTCGTCCAGATGAGTTGAATACTGCAACCCCCTGGGCAGAAACCGTGCGGCGTCGTCCAGAAATTTTCGCGCGTAGGCGGCGTTGTAAGGATCTCCTTCACGCAAGGTCCATGCCTCCCGCAAACGATCCTTCGAGGCACTGTCGACGCCCAGGATATCCAATTCACCCATCATGTAGCGCTCCCCTTCGCTGATCTGAATGTTGTATTGCACGGTAGCATTGTCGTCGTCAATCTTTGCCTGGGGCTTGATCTGGACCGTCATATAGCCGCGGCTGTGATAGAGATTGCTCAGGCTTTCCTCGTCCCTCTCCAGACGTACCGGATTCGCGGGTTGGCCAGCGACTCAGATGAAATAGATGCGAAGCCTCGTCCGGTTTGACCGCGGAGTTTCCTGTCCAGGTGACACCGGAGACCGAATACATTTTGCCGGGCGTTACCGGGAGCATCACGTCTACATCGATTTCATTAAGAGCCGCCTCTTCCGGTTTCGTTTCCGGTTCGCTTACGACATGCGGCTCCGGTGGGCCAAACGCAGCCTTCAGATAGCCGCGCTCCAGATAGAGCGGCAAGAAATCATTTTGAGCAATCGCCGCTAATCCGGACCGAACATATTGGGCATTGGACAGAGTGCGGGCGGCATTCTTGAGAAAGACAACCTGGTCTGCGGGGCTCCCGGAAATTGTACATTGCGAATGTGGATACTGATTTCCTCGACCCGGTAGACGATGCGGATCAAGTCTCCGCTACCCTGCTTTGCCTCGCGCTGAAAGTCGACTCGGCCCGCATAGCGCTTTTCACTTAGAAGCGCCTGCAGAGCCTGGTTCACTTCATCCGGCAGCGTTCCTGAGGCCGGCAGCAATTGCTTGAACAATGGAACGCGTTGCTCGATGTCCGCGAGCAACTCCGCATCCGTAAACCAGACGAAGTTCTCGAAACTTGCCGGGACAAGCTTGCTCTTATCGACATCGGTGAGCCGCAGATCCAGCTTGACGCCGGCATCCGAATAAGAAAACGAGTAGACAACATTGGAGAAGACGCCAGATTCCCCCAGTCGGTGGGCTGCCTCCTGGAAGTCCCCCTCAGCGGCATCTTGTCCGATGTGCAGCCCGCTGGCGGCTAGAATTTCCTTGTCCGTATAGCGCGTGCTGCCCACAGCCTTCAGCGCTAGAAGCCGATGAGGTGTAGAAGCAACTGCTCGTTCGCTGGAATTGCGTCTTTGTGCCCCGCTCCAAGACAACAAAACAACGCACAAGAGCGGGACGAGATCTAGCCGCTTCTTCATTTGGATCGCTTGGCGGCAGCCGGAATCGAGGAAAAATTCTTCTGCTTCAGCGCAATATCCATAAACGCCCGGGCGGCGCGGCTCAGCGACTTGTCTTTACGGAAGACAAGCGCGAGGTCGCGGCGGATTTCCAGGTCGGCCAGAGTAATGGCAACCAGGGCTTTTGCCCGAATATCATCCTCTATATTAGACCGGGCAATAAAACCTACACCAACGCCCGCCGCCACAAATCGCTTGAGCAGTTCGCTGGAATCCAGCTCCATCGCCAAATTCGGCTTCACGTGATGGTCATAAAACAATGCATCGAGTGCGTCCCGCGTATGTCCAAGCTTTGGCACCACCAGCGGATAAGCCGCTACTTCGGGCACGGTGACCGTCTTCTTCGCCGCCAGCGGGTGCTTCGGCGCAGTGATGGCCACCAGGTGATCGCGATGAATCATCTGCGCCTCCAGCCGGTTGTCATTCACGGGCAGTGAGACCACCCCAAAATCCACCGCATTTTCGAGAATTGACTCGAGAATCTTCGCGTAGTCGGAGCGTTTGATGCTCACAGCCACGTTGGGATAGTCGCGTTTGAATTGGGCGAAGACCTCCGGCAGAATGTGCAGGCATGTGCCCTCATTGGCGCCAACGACGATTTCGCCGCGAGGGACGCGCTCGGTCTCCGCAATTTCTGTGAGAATCGTCTTGCGATGTTCGATCGTCTCCTCCGCATACTTAAAGAATAATTTGCCGGCTGCAGTGAGAGAGACACGGCCACCGGAGCGGTCGAGCACGCGCGCGCCAACTTCTTCTTCGAGGGCGCGAATCTGCGAGGAAATGGCGGGCTGTGTTCGAAAACGCTTCTCAGCCGCCCGCGAAAAGCTGGACAGGCGTGCTACTTCAAGAAAAATCTCGAGCTGGTCAAAATCCATGGTGGAGTCGGTCGCTCACACTATAGCGAGGTAATGGGGAGGATTCAATCAGCGGTTTGCCAGGACTTTAAGGCCGCGAGCGGCGATCAGTTTGTCGTCTGCCGTTACCAATGTGAGCCCAAACACCTTTGCCGACGCAGCCAGGAATTTATCGGCTGGGTCTCCGTGAGGCAGGTCGATGGTAGCGAGTGCCTGTGCAACTTCAAAAGTCAACGGCGCTTCCTTCAGCGGCGTGACGGTCAAGGCTCGTGTTACCCACGTGGTGAATCCCTCAGGAATTTTGACGCGGCCCTTGCGGTGCAGAAGGAAGAACTCCCAAACACTTATCGGAGAGAGCCAGAGTTCGTTGGCAGGATCGGTGAGCGCTTTGGCGACGCGGGGAGTGAGCCGGTTTGACTTCGCGACCGTCCAAATCCAGATATGCGTGTCGAGAAGGAGTTTCAATCGCGGCCCGCTTCCCAATCGTCGAGGCTGCCGGTAGGACCGACGATATCGCCCACGATTTCGATCGTGCCCTCCATACATCCAAGCCAGTGCTTTGGGCGCGGTTGCGGCGCGGGTGGAATCACTTCGGCGACCGGTTCACCGAACCGGGTCACGCGAATAGGCTTGCGCGTCTTGCGGACCTCCTCCAGTATGCCCAGGCACTTGGCCTTGAACTCGGAAATGGCAATTTCCTTCAAGAATTAGATCGTACCATGGTCAATTACCATGGTCAACAATGGGAGGACGTCGAATAGACACCGAGGCGAGACGCCCTCGGGAGCGCCGGCAAGATGCCGGCGCTACGGTCAACGACGATCAACGGAGTTAGACGCCGATTACGGCGACCAGTTCCTTCACCGCGCCCACGCTCTTCTCAAGCGCCGTTTTCTCTTCCGCGCTGAGCTTAATCTCGATGATCTGCTCAATACCCTTAGAGCCCAGCTTCACGGGAACACCCACAAAAAGCCCCTTGATGCCGTACTCCCCATCGAGGTAAGCGGCGCAGGGGAGAATTTTTTTCTTGTCCTTGAGGATGGCCTCGACCATCTCGGTGGCCGCAGCAGACGGCGCATAATACGCGGAGCCGGTTTTCAGATACTTGACGATCTCTGCGCCACCGTCACGCGTGCGCTGCACCAGGCGATCGAGGGTAGCTTTGTCCATCAGTTCGGTGATCGGAATACCTGCCACGGTGGAATAGCGGGGAAGCGGAACCATGGTGTCGCCGTGTCCGCCGAGCACGAAGGCATTCACGTTCTCAACGCTAACCTTGAGTTCGTCAGCGATGAAGGCGCGGAAGCGGGCCGAGTCGAGCACCCCGGCCATGCCAATGACCCGTTCGCGCGGGAAGCCGCTGATTTTGTACGCGGCCTGCGCCATCGCATCGAGCGGGTTGGAGACGATGATGAGGATGCAGTTCGGCGAATAGTGCACGACCTTGCCGACCACATCGCTCATGATTTTGTAGTTCGTATTCAGAAGGTCGTCGCGGCTCATGCCGGGCTTGCGTGGGATTCCGGCGGTGATGACGACGATGTTGGAGTTCGCGGTGTCGGCATAGTCGTTTGTGCCGATCACATACGAGTCGCGTTTTTCGATCGGCATGGCTTCGAGCAGGTCGAGGCCTTTGCCTTGTGGGACTCCGTCGATGATGTCGATGAGCACTACATCGGCGAGTTCTTTGGAGGCAATCCAGTGAGCGGCGGTGGCGCCTACGTTTCCAGAACCAACAATCGTAACTTTATTGCGCATGAAGTTTCCTTTCCAGATCGTTAACAAATGCCTTGTCGGTAGAGACGCGGCTTGCCGCGTCTCCCGCAGCGGAGACGGGGGCAAGCCCCGTCTCTACACCAACGTTGTATTAGTCGGCGGCTACCGCAACCTGCATATTCTCGATCATGCAAGTCGCGAACTCGCTGGTCTTTACCTTGGTCGCGCCTTCCATCAGCCGCTCGAAATCATAAGTCACTTTTTTTTGTTCGATCGTACGCTCCAGACTATGCTCGATCAGGTCGGCCGCCTCGCCCCAGCCCAGGAACCGGAACATCATCACTCCCGAAAGAATGACGGAGCCGGGATTAATCACATCCTTATCGGCATACTTGGGAGCGGTGCCGTGGGTGGCTTCGAAGATCGCGTAGCCGTCGCCAACATTGGCTCCCGGAGCGATGCCCAGGCCGCCAACCTGCGCCGCGCAAGCGTCGGAAATATAGTCGCCGTTCAAGTTCGGCGTCGCCAGCACCTTGTATTCGTCCGCCCGCGTCACAACTTGCTGGAAGATCGAATCGGCAATGCGGTCGTTGATGAGCAGCTTCTTCCTCCACGCGCCCTTGCCATGCGTTGCGTAGATCGAATCGAGACAATCTTTCACTTCCTTGTAGATAGTCTGGCGGAAGTCTTCCTGGGCGAATTCGAGGCCGGGTTCGACGAGATGGGCGTTCTGCTCGATGGTGAGGTTGGGATTCTTATCCTTGTTGTCCAGAATCCAGCTCTCGCGCTCGGTGACGACCTGGCTGCGGAATTCCTGTGTGGCGAGGTCGTATCCCCACTGGCGAAACGCGCCTTCTGTGAACTTTTGAATGTTGCCCTTGTGAACGAGCGTGACCGACTTGCAGTTATTTTCGAGAGCATGCTGGATCGCCATACGCACCAGGCGCTTGGTTCCGGTCACGGAAATCGGCTTGATGCCAACGCCCGAGTCGAGCCGGATCTGCTTCTTGCCGCCCTTCAGCATGTCCTTATTGAGGAACTCGATGAGGCGCGCTACTTCGGGGGTACCCTCTTCCCATTCAATTCCGGCATAGACGTCTTCGGTGTTTTCGCGGAAGATCACGAGGTTCATGCGCTCGGGATGCTTCACGGGCGACGGGACGCCGTGATAGTACTTCACGGGACGAATGCATGAATACAGGTCGAGGGTTTGCCGCAGGGCCACATTGAGCGAGCGGATACCTCCGCCCACCGGCGTAGTAAGCGGCCCTTTTATGGCGACGCGGAACTCGCGGATGGCGTTGACCGTGTCATCGGGCAGCCAGTTGTTAAATTGGGACTTCGCTTTTTCGCCCGCGAATACTTCATACCATGCGACTGAACGTTTGCCCTCATAAGCCTTTTCAACGGCAGCATCGAAGACGCGGACCGACGCCTTCCAGATGTCGCGTCCGGTGCCATCGCCCTCAATAAAAGGAATGATGGGCCGATCGGGCACGCGGTACTTGCCATTGCTGTATTCAATTTTTTGCCCGTTGGATGGGACCGGAACTCCGTTGAACGACGCCATGAGTATTGCCTCCAGAAATTTAAGGGTTCAGAAATAATTATAAAGAATAGTGAAAGAAGAGAGGGAACTCGACGGGCGTTGTCACACCATTGTGTGATGCCCGTCACACAAAGACACGCGTCATCGCTTCGCGGTCTTTTTGGTAGAAACACGGTCGTTCGTAGAGACGCGGCTTGCCGCGTCTGTTTGGGGATATACCGGCGCAAGCCTCACTCAGACTCGACCTTCCAAAAACTCTAGCGTTCGATCTTGACTGATTTCACGGCTACCTCCTTGTTGGGCTTGTCCTGGCGGTTGCGGGGAGCCTTCGAAATCTTCTCCACCACATCGTAGCCTTCCACAACTTCTCCGAAAATGGTGTGCTTGCCCGTAAGCCACTCCGTTTTGCCCACCGTGATAAAGAACTGCGAACCATTAGTGTTCGGTCCCGCATTCGCCATGGCGAGCTTTCCAACCTTGTCGAAGCGATGCGCTGAGCCCTTGGTTTCATCCTCGAACTGGTAGCCCGGACCGCCCATGCCCGTGCCCATGGGATCTCCGCCCTGAATCATGAAGTCGGGGATCACGCGATGGAAGATGGTGCCGTTGTAAAGCGGATCTTTGACTTTCTTGCGCGAGGTGGGATGCGTCCATTCGCGTTTGCCCTCGGCTAGCTCGGTAAAGTTCGCGACGGTTTTGGGCGCCTCTTTCTCAAACAGGCGGCAAACAATCGTTCCCTCGCTGGTTTCAATGACGGCATAGGTTCCGGGTGTACGGGTCATAGTTTCCCCTTGTGCTTTCGTCGAATTATGAGTGCGACTAAATATTCTTTACGTCGTTTGATAGCTTCGCCAATCGTTTGTCTTGGCGCGGTTATAAGCCACCTTTTTTTATTTCGATATGTTCGATCTTGACCGGGTGGAACGGACGGTCATTGCTTGGATCGCGAGACATCCGCGCGATCTGCTTCACCAAGGTCACCGCCGCCGCATCACACTGGCCAAAGATCGTGTAGTGTCCGCTGAGGTGAGCGCTATGGGCGACGTCCTCGGTAATGAAGAACTGCGAGCCGTTCGTGTCGGGTCCGGAATTGGCATAGGCAAGACGGCCCGGCCGGTCGAAACGCAAATCAGAAGGCGTCTCATTCTTGAATTGATAGCCGGGATCGCCCGATCCGTTTCCAGCCGGATCGCCACCCTGGATCATGAACTCGGGAATGATGCGGTGGAAGACAGTTCCGTCATAAAGGGGAACGCCGTGCTTTTTCGCGCGCGAGACCGGGTTGGTCCAATCCTTGGTTCCTTCCGCCAGCCCGATAAAGTTGGCGACGCCAATCGGCGCTTGCTTTTCAAAGAGTGTGCAGTGCAGGTCCCCCGCAGTAGTGTGGATGATCGCGACCGGGTCGCTAGAGGCAGCCGCCGGCTTGGCGGTTGGCCGCGCGGCCTGGGCAGCAACCAGCAAGGATGTACAACAGATCAGGATGAGACTACAAAGAGATATTTTCATCGATGCTCCTTAGCTTCGTTAGCCGAAATTTTGCAGAGGCAACTCCTGATTGTACGACATGCGGGGGCTCGACAGAATGCGGTGCGCGACTGAATGCGGCTACCGCGGTGAAGCCGTCGTCCGTAACTCGCGGCTTACTCGTTCGGCCTCGCGGCTCACCTGTTCGGCCTGACCAAAAACGCGAAGCAGGTTGCCGCCCAATATTTTTCGAATATCGTCAGCGCTGTATCCGCGGTCGAGAAGCGCCTGCGTGATCTTCGGCAGATCAGCCGCAGAGTCGATCCCTTGCGGTGTCGCACCGCTCACGCCATCAAAATCCGATCCCAGGCCAACATGATCAATGCCTGCAACCTTGGCGATATGGTCGATGTGGTCGATCAACGAACTCAGCGGAGGACGAGGAATTTTCGCCGCCCATTCACGCTCGATGTTGTCGGAATCAAGGTAAGTCGGGGTTTTCCCTTCAGCCTTGAGCTTGTCCATATAGGCCTTTACAGCGGCGTCCCTGTCTTTGGTCTGTGCTTCGGCGGCTTTACGGTAGTTCTCGTCGACGAAAGCATTATAAAAGTTGACATCGACGACGCCTCCGTTTTTTGCAACCGCCCGCAGCATGTCGTCGGTCATGTTGCGCGGATGGTTAGTCAAGGCCCGCGCCGACGAATGCGAGGCGATGACCGGAGCCTTCGTGACCGCGATCGTGTCCCAGAAAGTCTTGTCGGCAACATGCGAGATATCCACCAGCATCCCTAGCCGGTTCATTTCCAGCACAATCCGTTTTCCACCTTCGGTAAGGCCGTTATGATGCTCGACCTTTGGATCGTTAATATCCCCCGACGAGTCGGCGAACTCATTCGTATTCGACCAGCTCAAGGTCATGTAGCGTACCCCCAGCCGGTAGTAATCGCGCAACAGATGAATATCGTTTTCAATCGAGTGTCCGCCTTCGATCCCCATCAGCGCGGCCAGTTTGTGCTCGCGGTGAGCTCGCTCTATATCCTCAACGCTGAATGCCATCATCATTCGATCGGGATGGCGCCCCGCCTGCTCGTAAACGGAATCGATCAGATCGAGCGTGTGCCGGGCGAAGTGGCCTCGATTGCTCTCTGGCTCAACCCAGATCGAGAAGAACTCGGCGCCCAGATTTCCGGCCTTGGCCTTGTCGAGACTGATGTGTCCATGATCGTTCGGATCGGTCGACCCGATGTCATAGTTCTCGTCCAGAAAACGTTGCGGCGTGTCCGCATGCGTGTCGATAACGATTGCTGAGTTCTGAATCTCGCGAGCCTTCGCGCTGAGGGACTGTGGGTATGCGGGAAGCGAGAGGGCAAGCACAGGGAAGAAAACTAGCATCCGAAGATTCATAGGAAAAGGATTCTACACGACCAATGGAGACCTCAGAACCTGGCTGCAGGGACGACCGACCTTGGCTCCGTGCTTCGAGTGTGGCAAAAACGGACTCCTGGTTTGAAAAAATTCTTCGAGCTTGCATTCGCCCTGGTTACCGCAGCTCCTACTTGGGTGAGCGCAAAAGAAAAGCCGCCCAGACAACGGGCGGCGTGGATTTATCGAAGTTCCTCTGGCATGTCCTTCATTTGCAAACTAATGAAGTGAAGGAGAAGCTGAAATCGTCCCAGTAGACGCTATAAGAGTTGTCATAGTTGTAGGCTTCGAGGATCACGTTCGCGAGTGTTGTCTCAGTGGAATCGTAGAATGGACTCTTCAGCGACACACCCGTTGGCGAATTCAGAGCGGTAACCGTGTATACGAAGCCCTTTCCGGGTACCACGGTTATGGTGAGTTCGACCCAGTTATCGTATTTAAAGCCCGGGGGGAAGCCGATGTAAGTGAACAGGCTAGTCGCATTGTTCCAGCCATAGAATCCGGCAACGCCGCCGTTGGGATAGTAGCCGGGGCCTCCGGCATCGCTGGTGATCGGTCCTTGGAACTCGATGATCGGGTAATCATTCCCAAGCGTATTGCCGGAATCGGACGCCGTGGCCCAGAATCCTGCCAGGCGTCGGTTCGTTTTGCTCCAACTCTTGGGAACATAGAGGAGGATCGAGGCGGAATAAGTGTTTGCGAACACGTCGTACTTGCGACCTTGCGTGTTGTAGAAACTCGGAGTGGGTGTTTGGTAATCGGATGCACAGATGGACTCTTGGAGAACATTCACGGTGTGGTTCGGCGCGGTTTGCTGAGCAGCAAATCCGCACGGCGGGTGACGGTCCGGATACCAGGCGCCTGGGGTTTCGGTGGCGGCGAGTTGGACGGGGTTAATGAAATTAAATTCGAGAGTCTGACCCGCCGCAGCCGCGGGAATCAGAGCCAGCAAGGAAACAAGCAGGTACTTCGAGACTTTTTCCATGTAGGACCGCTTCAATTCGACAGTCATTTTCCTTCTCCTTTGGAATTTGTTTTCAGTTCATTCGGGAAAATAGGGTCCTTTCACCTCAAGGGTTACTGAGTCGGGCGGGGCCTTCCAGAGAGGCACTCGCAGTTAACGCCAACTTATGAGTCCTGTCAAGTTGTTTTGTAACAAGGAGTAAATTGGATTGTCGACATTACTCCGTAACTTGCTGACGTGTGTTGTGAAAGTCCCAAGTCATATTTCTCGGCCGGTTGTTCACATGCCAGCCTGTAACTAACACGGACGTACTAGTTCTCCGTGTTTGCGATCAGCAAATTCTCTTTCGGAAAATACAGCGGCAGGGATGAAGCTTTTAGTGCCGGGGAAGTGAAGAGATTCAACTCAAGGAACAAACCGCCGAACTGATTCAGCAGCGGCTAGCGACAACGGCGAAGGGTCGCTTAGTTCGCGGCGCCCATGGCCGTGACCGTTTCGTCCGCCGGGTGGCGCGGAAGCAGCGTCTGGGTCTGCCGCCAGTCATCGTAGCGGTTGGAGACCATCACGTGGAAGCACCAGTGGCGCCGCTCTTCCTCCGGCTCGACCAAGCTGAGAGCTCGCAGATAGAAAAGGTAGTACTCGACGAACCGGATCTCATCCTTCGTCATGCCGCGGCGCTGCAGGTCCACCGTGATGCCGGCAAGATGCGAAGACGCGGTCTCGCCCTCAGCCGGGGCCGCATTGCGGTTACGCCGGCGAAGCTTCTTCTGCACTTTCACCGTGCGCACGGCCGAATTGAGCTGGATCTGCTCGTGGAACCGGTCGTAATAGACCTCCGGAAAGATCCTGCACAAAATCGAGCGTCCACGGGCGGCAATAGCGGCGTGAAGGATCGAGGCTGGGTTCGATCCGCAAGGTCTCACTGGCTTCGATCGGCACCAGTTCATGCGTGGCTTTCAGTTCCTCCAGTTGCGCGTCGTCTACGATCCGGGGCAGCTCCAGGCGGTCAATCTCCTCGTTTTGCCGCAATAGCGAATCATGCGATGGCCGGAACAAAGGGTTCCAAAGCAATCGGCGTATGCGCCGTATAGGGTGGTGACGGAATGAAGCACGCTGGTGAGGGTTGACCGAATGCAGGGCAAGGGCGGTGCCTGGCGCGCAGACCACAACGGCGATCAGCGCAAACAGCACTGGCAAACGCATTGCGAAAGTTCTTGGCCCTTGGGTCATTGGGGGACCCTATGGCATACCGGAAAACCCCGATATCCCATGAGGAATCGCAATTGTAACCCAGAGATGAAGGAACTGGTCAAACAATCTGCGCAAACGACATTACGGAAGGAAGTTACCGGCCAGCTCGAAAAGCAGGCCGGAGGCGACAGGTATCAGGTCTCCGAAAAAACCGGAAAGCCACTCGTAAAACGCTGAGGTCAACCGCAAAAAAACCGGCGCCGGAAGGGCAGAACCAGCATCTCCGGCCTATTTCCTGAACAAATCTCCAAGTGCCTGCTTCATCACCTGCCCGCCCACTTCCGAGATCGACCTCGTCAGCGGAATGTCCTTCGGGCAAATCTCGACGCAGTTCTGCGCGTAGCCGCACTCCTGGATACCGCCGTCGCCCATCAGGGCTGACAGCCGTTCGCGCTTCAGCGCGGCGCCAGTCGGGTGCGTGTTGAACAGGCGGACTTGGGAAATGGTGGCCGCCCCGACGAAGCCGGTATCTTCGGTGAACTGCGGACAGGCCTCCATGCAACAGCAGCAGGAAATGCAGCGCGACAGCGGGTAGGCGGCCTCCTGCATTTCGGCCGACTGGCGCGGGCCCGAGCCGAGGTCGTAAGTGCCATCGACGGGCACCCATGCCTTGACCTTTTTCAGATTCTCAAAGATCACGCTGCGATCGACGGCCAGATCGCGCACGACCGGGAAACTTCGAAAACGGCTCGAGCTTGATGGGCTGATCGAGATGATCGAGCAGGGCAGAGCAAGCCATGCGCGCCTTGCCATTGATGATCATGGCGCACGAGCCGCATACCTCTTCGAGGCAATTCGAGTCATAGGTGACGGGCGTAGTCTTCTTGCCGTCGCGCGTGACCGGGTTAGCCGCGATATCCATGAGCGCCGAAGTGACGTTCATGTTCGGCCGGTAGTTAATCTCGAACTCCTCCCACGTCGCCGGAGCATCGGGGGTGAGTTGGCGTTTGATCTTGATGATTACGGTTTTATTATTAGCCATTAGCTTCTAGCCTGTAGCTCCTAGCTGGACATCTCGGTTACTCATATAAGGGCGTTCCTTGTCCCTCATAGCGTATTACTACATTGCCTGATACGTTCTCATCTAGCGAATCGGCTGGGGGCATGGAAGGATTGCTCGGGTACGTTTTGCCATTAAATGACAGCTTTGCTTCATGACAGCAACGGCGCCGCCCGCAACTTGGACGGTTATATCTTTCCAGCCATTTGATTTGGAGTTTAGGATGCGGATCGGCGGTCTGGAAACCGTGATTTTCGTCACAAGTTCATAGGAGGAATCGTTGCGAGATAAAACTAATGTTACGCAACCCCCGCTGCCACACCATCCTCGTCCCGTGAGATAGACGATGACTTGCCGTGTCCCGTCACCAGCAAGGTTGACGAATGCGGCCGAATAACGTGTCTTGTTCTCTTTCTCTGCCAACGGCTTTCCGGCATACTCCAGTAGAAATTTCTTCAAGGAAGCGTCTCGTTCTGCTTGTCTTTGGTCTAGCTGGGCGCTGAAGCGGGTCGGGAACATCGAACAGGCCGCTAAAATTGCCGTTGCCACGACACGCGAGGGTTTCCAACAGAACCGTCCCCCAGCGGCTAAAGCCGAGGTTCTGGGAGACGTTGCTATTGGCGCGAGTGGAACTCGTGCCCTTCCCAAATTCCCATTTTCCCGAAATGAAAAACCGTTGTAAGAAAATCAACCGGGAAGGGCACGAGTTCCACTCGTGCCGATTTAGGCTGAGAGAGATGACGCGGCTTCCAGCCGCTAAGGTATCTCTTGAGGCCTTCACGACTCTTTTCTCCTCCCGGAACTTATTTCCTTACGTTCTGACCTGGCATCATCGCAACTTATTTCCCGTCGAAGTCTATGCCCGGTTATTTCTCAAAACTCTTTTTCACTACCGCCGCGAAGGTCGCTATCTCCTGCACGGCTTTGTTCTGATGCCCGATCATGTCCATCTCCTGCTTACCCCGGCTCAGGATGTAACCGTCGAGCGCGCCGTCCAGTTAATCAAGGGCGGATACTCGCACGCGATCGGCACTCTTATCGGGCGAAAGTCTGAAATCTGGCAACGCGGATTTACAGATCATCGGATTCGCGATATTCAAGACTTCGCTCATCATCAGAATTATGTTCATCAGAACCCAGTGGTCGCCCGGTTGGTCTCCAATCCTTCTGAGTATCGTTATTGCTCCGCCTTTCCGGGATTCAAGCTAGACCCGTGGTCCCCAGCGGCTAAAGCCGCCGTCATTGGTGATGCTTCAACCCGCACGAGTGGAACTCGTGTCCTTCCCGGTTTGCAATAAGAATCCGCAAAACTCATCAGTACTTCCTCGGCCGCGGCGGAATCAACCCCGCGTCCACCGCCTCGAACTCGAACTTCGGCTCATCCGCATCGGGCGCGAAGCTGGCTTTCGTTGTCTTCATCCAGTTCTTGTCGTCGCGCTCGGGAAAGTCCGGTTTGTAGTGCGAGCCGCGTGACTCGTCGCGCATGGCCGCTCCCTGCGCAATGACTCGGGCAAGTTGCAGCATGTTGTAGAGCTGGCGCGCAAAGGCCACGGTCGTGTTCGCCCACTGCGTGCGGTCGCTCAGGTTGATCTTCTGGAAGCGATGCAGCAGGTCGACAATCTTGGCATCGGCCGCCTGGCATTTTTTGTTGTAGCGGATGACCGTGCAATTCTCGGTCATCACTTCGCCCAGTTCGCGCCAGATGAGAAACGGATTTTCGTTCCCATCCGCCTTCATCAAGCCGTCATTGATTTCCTGCTGTCGTTTGCGCTCGGAATCGAAGTGGCCATTCGCCGGAGCCGCCTGCAGGTTCTTCGCATACTGCACCGCATGCGGGCCCGAAACAAATCCGCCATAGATGCACGACACCAGCGAATTCGCACCCAGCCGGTTGGCGCCATGGTACTGGTATTCGGCACTCGCCCGCAGCAAAAATCCCAGGGATGTTGGTCGCCTGCTGGTAGTCAATCCAGAGCCCGCCCATGGTGTAATGCATGCCCGGGAAAATCTTCATGGGCACGTCGCGCGGATCGTCGCCGACAAACTTCTCGTAAATTTCGAGAATGCCTTCCAGCTTCTTATCAAGAATCTTGCGGTCGATGTGCGTCAGGTCAAGATAGACCATCGGCTTGCCGTCGATCCCGAGGTTGTTCTCATAGACCACCTTAAAGATCGCGCGCGTCGCCACATCGCGCGGCACCAGGTTCCCATACTTCGGATACCACTCTTCAAGAAAGTACCAGCGCTCTTTTTCTGGAATCGATTTCGGATCGCGTTTATCCCCGGGCGTGCGCGGAACCCAGACGCGTCCACCTTCCCCGCGCGCCGACTCCGACATCAACCGCAGCTTGTCTTCTCCCGGAATCGACGTTGGATGCACCTGGATGAACTCGCCATTCGCGTAATAGCAGCCCTGCTGATAAAGCGCCGATTGCGCCGATCCCGTGCACACAACCGAGTTTGTGGACTTGCCGAAGATCGCGCCGATGCCGCCGGTCGCGATGATGATGGCGTCGGCAGGGAAGGTGCGAATCTCCATCGTCCGCAGATCCATCGCGCAAATGCCGCGGCAGGTGCGAGTTCCGTCTAGTACGGCGGAGAGAAACTCCCAGTGCTCGTACTTCTTGACCTTGCCTTCGGCTTCGTAGCGGCGAACCTGCTCGTCGAGCGCGTAAAGAAGTTGCTGGCCGGTGGTCGCCCCGGCAAATGCGGTGCGGTTATATAACGTCCCGCCAAAGCGGCGGAAATCAAGCAGTCCTTCCGGCGTGCGGTTAAACGGGACGCCCATGCGGTCGAGCAGATCAATAATCCCGGGCGCCGCCTCGCACATGGCCTTCACCGGCGGCTGGTTCGCCAGAAAGTCACCGCCATAAATCGTGTCGTCAAAGTGCTTGTAGGTCGAGTCACCCTCACCCTTCAGGTTCTTGGCCGCATTGATTCCGCCCTGGGCGCAAACCGAGTGCGAGCGCTTGACTGGGACGATCGAGAACAGATCGACCTCGCCGCCCATCTCGGCGATCTTGATCACAGCGGCCAAGCCTGCCAGACCACCGCCCACGACGATAATTTTCGGAGCTGCCATCTTTATGAGTCCGATCTGCCGGGACACACCCGGTCTTCATTCCCATTCTTATTTCATCTGAACGATGTTTTCGGAGGCGTTGGAATCCAAGGGATGATACGGAGCGCTCAGGAATCCGTACATGCTGGCGCCGCCCAGACCAATCAGGCCGAGAGCGAGCAACAGGCAAACATATCCCAAACGGCGGCGTGCCGTTTCGCCCGTCGTGATTCCCCATTTCGCGCAGAACAACCACACTCCGTATGCAAAATGCCACGAGGCCGCGATGATTCCAATCGCATAAAATGCGATCATCCAGGGATGCTGAAATTCTCCCTGCACCTTGGCGAACGAATCCATCGGGTGCGTGGGCAGGTGCACACCGGTAAAGCGCAAGTAATAAGTATGCTGCACCATGTAGATAAGTGCGATGATGCCGGTCCAGCGCTGCGATGTGTACAGCCAATTCCCTTGCCACGGATATTCCGCGATATTCGAATCGCCGCGCCACCAGATCCAGACGCCGTACAGGCCGTGATACAGGATCGGAATCCAGATGAAGCAAATTTCCATCGCAAGGACGAAGGGCAAGCTATTCAGGAACGCGACTTGCTTGCCGTAAGCTTCCGGTCCGTGCAAGGCTTCGTAGTTCGAGATGAAGTGTTCGAGCAGAAACGCCCCGATGGGAACGATCCCGGAGATCGAGTGCAGGCGTCGCCACAGGAACGAGTTGCCGACGCCGGCTCGCAAAGGCGCAACGCCGGACTTGATTCTGGGAGCGACGGGGCTGGCGGTTGAGGCCACAATGGGCTCCTTATTGATCCAATAATAAAACGACGAACCGGACATTATCGGTGTGCCGTGGAACCCGAGTCAAGGAGGCCTGCGTCACAGCTCGTTGTGATGTGGAACACCTTGCCCGGCGCGGGTGCTTTGGGCCTCGGATCGATACCACTCGAGGAATGATCGGAACGCCGCGCCGCGATGGCTATACTGGGCTTTCTCGACCGCGCGAGAGTTCCGCGAATGTTTTGCCGATGCGCGGGAAGTAAAAAAGCGGATCGTATCCAAATCCGTTTTGCCCGCGAGGTGCCTCGAGAATGATGCCTTCAGCCACTGCCTCGGAATGTCCCCAGTGTTCGCCCGTCGCGCGCGGCGGCAAGCACACAGATAAATCGGGCCGTGCGCTTCTCCTGCGGAACGCCAGCCAGTTCGCGCAGCACGCGAGCGTTGTTGGCCTCGTCGTCCGTGTTCGCGTCGGCTTTGTGCGGTTCTTTGTTGTGGATGTCATCATTCTGAAGACCGGCAGCATAGCGCGCAGAGTGCACTCCCGGCGCGCCGCCCAGCGCATCAATCTCCAAGCCGGAATCGTCTGCCAGCACAAGCTCGCCCGGCGCAGCTCGGCTGTATTCTTCAGCCTTCTTCCGGGCATTCGCCTCGAAAGTAGCGCCATCTTCGACAACCGCAGGCAGGGAAGCGAAGCCAGGAATCCCTGCAATCGTGACGCCATGAGCCTCAGCCGCCCCGGCAAAATCGCGCAATTTGCCGGCGTTCGACGTCGCAACCAGCACAGTGTGCATCAGACCTCCGGCCCTCGTGAAGTTCCTCGTGACGATCGGCGATCGCGGCTTCGGTCCTGTCATGATCCATGCCAGCCCGAAAACAATCACACTGATCAGCGAAACGATCCCTCCCACCAACCGATCCGCCGTTCGCGCGAAATAAATGTGCACATCGTTCTGGCCAGCCGCCACGGGAATGACCATCAATCCCGTTACGTCTGTGGTTTGCGTGGCCGTCGGTTTGCCGTTCACTACCACCTTCCACGCCGGATAGTTGAACAATCGTACCGTGAGTTTCTGCGTGCGATCGGTGTGCGCCACAAAATGCTTCTCCGTCGCATCCCACTCCAACATCTGAACACCCACCGCTGGTCCGCCCATGTCGCTAACTCGAGGCAAGTCCTTTTTCACTTCAGATGGGTCGGCTCCCGTCGGCACATATTCGTCCGTTCCGTCATACCCAAGCTCATCGGAGATCGCATCCTCCATTTCCGCAATGTCACCGGAAGTATCCCACCACGGAGGTTGGATTCGATGGCCCACCAGCAAGAGCACGAGCAGCAAGATGGCTGAGACCATTCCGCGCGCCATCCATCGACCAATCGCAGAGCGACGGAATGCAAAGCGAGGAGGACTCGCCGAGTGAGTGCCCGCCGAGTGAGGGCTCGACTCAGCTACGCTCGACCGCCGCGTCGCCATCGCCAAAAGTATCGCCAGCGACGCGTTCAAACACAGCAGCCAGCGAAACGGAAGTTGCACGAAGCGAAATTTCGGCAAGAGTTCCCAAAGAAGTTTGCTCGCGGGAAGCATCGTAAAGGCCGCAACCGCACCCCAGGCAGCGGCCAGCGTCCACGCGCTTTTCTCGAATCGTGCATCGTCAAATTGAGTTTCACCCGATCGCTCCTTGTTTAGTCGGTCTGGCCGCGAGTACCGGATCGCCAACGCCAGTGCAACAATTTCCGCCACCGCCAGCCATGAAACCAGCAGATTGAAGCGATTGTGATCCGGGTCGGCATTGGTAGTGAATAGAAAGTTGTCCTGCGGTCTCACGCCCGGAGACAGCACTTGAGCGATGCTTACCCAGGGCTGTTCATAGATCGCGGGCAACAGATAGAAAGAGGCCAAGCCTGCGCCCAGCACCATCGCAACCGCAGTTCGCAGCAACGGACGCACCGATCTTTCCTGCACGGCCATTACCACCGCCAACCCTGCAGCCGAATAGTAGATCATCAATGCTGCTGGATCGTTTGTGAGCCAGGCCCCCGCCAGCGTCAGGCTCAACCACAAGGTAGGTCGAAAACCTTCCTCCCTAAGCCGCAGCATGCAGAACAGCATGAGCGGCACAATGACAGCCGCCAGCAGTTCCGCATAAGCGCTGCGCCAGTACGCAATCAACAGATGGTAAGGATTCAATGCATAGAACGTAGCGGCAAATAGCGCATCCGGCGGCTCCAGCCACTGTCGCGCCAGCGCGTACATGCCGATTCCCGTCGCCGTCAGGACAATCCAGCAATACGCAGCCGGAACCATCTTCCACGGCAGGATTGCACCCAGAACCGCGCCCAGCGTCCACGATCCCGGCGGATAAAATATGAACCGCGCCTCTCCGTATCCCCAGTGCGCGAGCTCCGCCCACTTCGGATAGACGACGCCTTGCTTCCACTGGTTGACGACTTCCATCCACGAATACATGTGGAACTCAAAGTCGTGTCCCGAGGGGATGCCCCATTTCAAGAATGGAGCAATGGCGACCCAGCAGATACCGGCCAGAATCAGGAAACGTAAAATGGGATGCCTGAGCAATGAATGGGTCCTGACCCTGACCTGGGATCGCCTGACGCGAGACCGTAAAAAAGACTCGGACTGAGCAATTCTATTGCATGGGAAAAATATTGGGTGAAACGAACTGCCGCGCAATCAATCACCGGACATCGTGAAACCGATTCGGAGAATGGCAAACTGATTCCCGCGCGAAGATTTGTACGCACGAAGACCTGTGCGCAAAGAGCACTAGAGGAGTTTTGCTTGGGATCAGATCTTACTGGCTAACGCACGCCGGCGCACGCTGCCCCGCAAGTTCGGAGAGAAACTCTTCTTCATCCAGCCCCCCGCCCGACCGCAATAACTGCAACAAAGGATCAATCCGGTTATCTCTGCTCGCGCTTTGGCTCAAATCTGCGGCACTTGCAACCAGTGACCGCGGAGAGACTTCCAGTTGAGGTTCGGTCCCCGGATGGTGCGTGAGGAGATCGATGAACTCGCCCAGACTCCTGAGCTCCGCGGCGCTTTGCGGCAGTTCAATACCCATCCCGTGTCCGGGATGCATCACCCGGACCAGGCCCTCGGTATGAATCTCAATTCCTCCGGCGCGAAGCCAAAGGTCGACCAGTGAACGTTGTGGCAACGGCGATCCGGTTTCTACATAGCATGCGCCTAGGCTCAGATCGGTCAGCTTACAGGGACTAGCGCCGTGTGTGTCTGCCGGAATGACGCCTTGCGAATGCGAGGTTAGCCATTCATTCAGTTCTTGAGCCAGGACGTCGTCCATGTGAAGAAACCGCAGCCCGGTTTGGCCATTCGCCATGCTCCAGGCAACCTTCGCTTCAGCTTCCACCCGAACAGCGCCGTCCGGAAGCTCAAAGGACACACGCACCAAAGCCGAGGAGGATAACGGCTTGGCGGAAAGAACTTCCATTCCGCCCTCATTCAATTCGAGCAGAATGCCCTCAACCGTAATGCCTTCTTCAAGACAGATGGCGACCGGCGTCTGCACGGCAACACTCGCCGCTTGGTTCGCTCTCACCAGTGCGGATGCAGCCATGAATGTATTGTGGACCTGCTCCGCATTCAGGGGCTTTGTCAGGATGAAATGGGCTCCCGTGCCCAGAATGGCGCGAATCTGCTTGGCGTCGGGCAACACGGCGACGGTGACCGCAGGATGTTGCTTGCGACCAGCAAGGCAGCTTTCCAGCACTGCAGAGGCGGAAGCCGGATCGTCGAAGTCCACAATCACCTGGTCGAAGCGCTCCTCCATCAGTCGGGCAACGGCGGCACCGGACACGTCCACCTGCGCCACCACGAACCCGAACTGCGTCAACACTCCAGTCAGTGTTTCCGCCGTCTGGTCGTCCTTCGACACCAGCAGCGCCTGCAGCATCATCGCACCCTGCCTCCTGCTCGGCTATGGCCAGCGCGGCGTTATGCTGCGCCCGGGCTTCGCTGACGTCGATGAGGATTGCATGCCGGCCTTGGCAGCCATGGCATTGCCGTTCTCCTCTTCTGCTTCCGCAAGCACGGCGCTGTCGTCCTCGGTTTCATTCTCGGCGAGCAGGGGTGCGACCTCCCGCAGTTTCTCGGCAGCCTGCTGCAAGAGTTCGATTTGCTTGCTCAACTGGGCGTGCTGCGCCTGTTTGCGGCGCAAAACCTCGTGGATATCCTTCATACAACCCCCTGCGCCTGACTCTAGGTTTGTGCCAACTTAAGGTCAACTTCAAAGCCCGATCCCGCCATTACGGCAGTAATCAGGGGAACCAGGGGTGCCGTTAAGGAGCGGCAACCGGAGTCGAAGGGCCCCTTTACTCCACCCGTGTCCCCGGCGGGATCCGCTTGCTGTCGTATGCGCGGCCAGGAATGGAATCATGCGTCCATCGTCCTGAACTTAGTGGTAACAACCAAAAACCGCTTGACTTAAGAAATTAGAAAGTCAAGATAGATGAAGAGCACAAGTGCTCTCCGAACCCTTCGATCTTTGACAAGTAGGATGTAACTCCCTATTCCGGAATACTTTGCAGGCAAGGTTCGGAAAAACAGTCTTTTTGTAGCTCATAAGGCCAATATGCTCAACAGTTTACCTTTAACTCCTTATTCCGGAATACTTTGCGAATAGTCGTCCGGGGAGCAGCGCACCTAGATTCCATCCAAGTTACAGGGAATAAAGGTTTTAACTGAACCTCATCGAGCGGGTGCTGCCCACCTGAGCAAACCGTAAGTCAAATGTTTTGAATACTTTGACTATAAGTCTTTGAAGATCAATACTTTGGCATGGAAAGCTAGCTAAAGTCTTGATTCTAATATACCGGGGGGAGGGGGGTAGGGGCACCGTCGGGGTACAGAGACTTCGCAGAAGAGTCTTGGAAAGAAGTACCGAGCGGTCGGAGTTGTCAGCAGGCTGGGCCAAGCGGTGCCAGGAGAATCAAAAGCCCCGCCTTGCGGCGGGGCCATGGGTGAGTGTTTTGAGCGAACACGATCCAGCTTAGCTAGACCTTCTTGCGACGGAACGTTCCCGCGATTCCAAGAAGACCCGTGCCCAACAGACCCAGAGTTCCAGGCTCCGGAGTCGTGTTCAGGTGGGTGCTACCTAGCGTGATGTGTCCGATGCCCGACGAGAGCTGCCCCACCGAGGAGAAAACGTTCTGGGTGGTTGTTCCCGTCACGGTTCTGCCGGTGTACAGCTGTCCCGACAAGTCACCAGTCAGCGTGTAATACACCTTCTGATGGGTTTGGCTGACCAGGGTCCAGGTGATTGGGCCAACAAAGCTTCCCGAGAAGAGCGTTCCCTTTACGGGCACCCCGTAGTGGCCGTTTCCGACCACGACAAACGAAGAGCCGGCCGAGTCGAAAGTCCCGCCCGCAGCAATAGAACCTGTTAGCAAGGCTCCAGTTGTGTAGCTTACTGTGCCCATGGAATGCTTTGCCGGCGCAGTAAACCCGTTAAAGCTCGTCAGTTCCGAGCCCGTCGAGCTGATGCCCGAAGTCGAAACAGAGAGTGATCCGTATTGGTTGGTGAGATCGATACCGTTCGCCCAAGCGGCTATCGGCAGTGCCAACGCCAGTAATGTCAAAACTACCACTCGCCTCATTTTAGTTCCCTCCCAAAGTTTTCTTCTTGTGACGCCTTACTCCCCCAGGCTTTCACCTCGGGGATATAGACTGCCCCACACCCCTTTTAGTGCACTTGCCATTCCAAAGCTTCAGCTCCGTAATCGACCATATTTATCAATGACATACGGAGATTTTCTACCCGCACCCGCTGCCTCCGGTTGCAATCTCCTGCACACTAGCAATAATCGACTTCTCAACTAACGAGATAGCCTATTTCCCAGGCCGCACTGTTTTGCGGCTCGTGAAAACGATGCAGGCCGAGGTTCGGATCGGGGAGAAATCTCGTCATCGAAAAGCCCTGAGAGACCGTTCCAGAACCAGGAGCGATTGGTAACCTCAATCGCAGTGGAGGGATGTTACCAAAGATTTCCTGTTTGGCAACTGGCCCTTTTGGGCTACGCCGCCGGCCCCATCGTGGTATATTCCCGGCCCCTGGCTTCCCCTATCGTTGGCTCGAGCAGTTCTGGGGGAGGGCTGTTCGGGCGTCCCGCGATTAATAATCCGGGGCGCTTCTTATTTGCGCGGCCTTTTCCTGGGTCCCTGCCTCACCACGCCCAACAATTGAGCTCTCTGCACCTATCCACCAGCACTTTCACTTATTCTTGTAAAGCCAAGAATCAGAGAATAATCATGAGTGATCAAACTTTCTCGATCAAAGAGCTATGAGTAGGGGTAAAAGACAAAAAACAACAGCGAAAGGCCCATCAGCGCCCAGAGCGCTGCCCGAACCTCTCTCACACGCCCTGAGGTCAATTTGCAGAACGGGTAGAGAATAAAACCCGCCGTCATTCCGATTCCCACGTTGTAGGTGAAAGCCATGAGCGCGATCACGCCGAACGCGGGAACCAGTTCGCTGAGATCGTCAAAGGGAATGCGAGTGATCGGCGTCAGCATCAGCAGTCCCACGAAGATCAGGGCCGGTCCGTAAGCTTGCGGCGGCACAGCCGAGATAAATGGCGCAAAGAATAATGTGCCCATGAAACACAATGCCGTGATCACCGAGGTCAACCCCGTTCGCCCGCCCGCTTCTACCCCGGTTGCGGATTCGATGTAGGCTCCGGATGTGGTCGTCCCGATGAGTGCCGCAAATGTTGTCGCCAGCGCGTCCGCCATCATAGGCCGCTCAATCTGCGGCAGATTGCCATCTGTGTCGAGGAATCCTGCCCGCGCCGACACTCCAATCAGTGTCCCCATCGTATCGACAAAGGCCATAATCAGGATCGTCAGAACGACCGGGAAGAAGCCCCAGCTCAAAAGACTGTGCAAAGAAAACTGGAAGAACACCGGTCGCAGGCTGGGAGGTCGGCTCACCCATGCAGTTGGCGCGGGAGAGACTCGCATTACGAAGCTAAGAATCGCAGTGACGATAATGCTGGTGAGAATCGCGGCCGGAAATCGCCGGATGCTGAGCACCGTAATGAGCAAAAATCCGAAGATCGCCAGCAAAATCGCAGGCGAGGTGAGATGTCCCGGGCGCACCGGCGCGCCGGGAGATCCCAGCACCACGATTCCCGTTTGATTCAGCCCGATGAAGGTGAGAAATAATCCAATCCCAACCGCGTAGCTGTAACGCAACGTCGTCGGTATTGCGTCCACCATCCATTGGCGGAGGCGCAGCAGTGTCATCAGCGTAAAAAGCACGCCCGCAATAAAGACCGCGCCCAATGCGCTCTGCCACGGGTAGCCGAGAACATGAACCACCGTGAATGCGATGAAAGCGTTTTCGCCCATGTATGGCCCGATGGCGAAAGGCCGGTTGGCATAGAAACCCATCAGCAGCGTTCCGAAAATGCAGGTCAGAATGGTCGCGGTGAGTGAGGCCCCCACCGGCATGCCGGCGGTCTTGAGGATGGCAGGATTGACAGCCACGATGTAGGACATCGTGAAGAACGTAGTCAGCCCGGCAACCACTTCGCGCCGGGCAGTCGTCTGGTGACGGGAGAGTTCAAAGAACTTTTCGAGCCAGCCGTTCAAAGCGCCCCCCACTTGAGAAGGGAGCATTGTACATTCGCGCGGGGTGCAGAACGAGTGACTTGCTTTCCTCTGTGTTCCCCTGTGCCCTCCGTGGTTATCGCACTTCGCTGCGTGCTCCGCACAATCAATAGCGAGAATCACCGAATACTGAGATCAGCCCTTGCGAATCTCGACCAGGAACTCCGGATCGATATTTCCGCCGCTGATGACTGCGACATTATTCCTGGTGCTCGGCAACTCCGCCGAATGGAACATAAATGCGGCCACCGTTACCGCACCGCTGGGTTCGGCCATGGTTTTCGGATTCACGCTGAGGGCGCGTGTGGCCTCGCGAATCTCGTCTTCCTTCACGCTCACGATTTCGTCCACGTAGGCCCGAATGTGCTCGAAATTAACCTCCCCGATGCTCTGCGTGCGCAGCCCGTCGGCAAGAGTCTGAGTGACCTGCTCAGCGGCGAACGTGACGATGTGGCCTGAGTGCAAGCTGGCCCGCGCATCGCCCGCAAGTTCCGGCTCCACGCCAATCATCTTGATCGCGGGATTTGTCAGCTTGATGGCGGCCGAAACTCCGCTGATGAGTCCGCCTCCGCCGACCGGGACCAGTACAGTCTCAACCTCAGGCAGATCCTCAAGAATCTCAAGTCCGACCGTTCCTTGCCCGGCAATGATTTTTTCATCGTTGTAGGGCGGGACAATCGCGTACCCGTGCTCAGCGGCAAGTTGCTCGGCGCGCAACCGGCGCTCTTCGCTGCCTGGCCCCACCATGATCACCTCGGCTCCCAGGGCCGCCGTCGATTCCAGTTTGTTCTTCGGAGCATTGCCCGGCATGACGATGACCGCCTTTATGCCCATCGCCCGCGCCGCATACGCCACGCCCTGCCCATGATTTCCGCTGGAATAAGAGATCACGCCCCGGAGTCGCTCCTCCTCGCTGAAGGAGGCGACTTTGTTGTATGCGCCCCGCAATTTGAAGGCGCCGATCGGCTGCAGATTTTCCAGCTTGAGAAAAAGCTTGCGCTTCGCGGTAACGCCCGTCCACTCCAGCAAGGGAGTGCGGACGGCAATGCCGCGAAGCAGGGTTTGAGCAGCGACGATGTCGTGGAGAGAGACCATTATTCGTGAGTTCCCCGTAATGGTTGAAAACCTTCAACCACGGTGGTACGGTAACAAGAGGTAACACCTTGGAGCACCATAGCATGCCGGCGTCCTCTACGACCAGCCTGAAGCTCGATACTAATATAAAAAAACGCATACAGCGGCTCGCCTCTGTTTGCCGCCGTTCGCCCCACTGGGTGATGCGCGAAGCCATCCAGCAGTACGTGGATCGCGAAGAGAGGCGCGAGCAATTTCGTCAGGACGCGCTTGCCGCCTGGACCCACTACCAGACGACCGGTCTCCACGCGTCCGCCGAGGAAGCCGATGCTTGGCTCGGCAAACTGGAGGTGGGTAAGAAAACCAAGCCACCGAAATGCCACAGCTGAAGTGGTCTCAACCCGCTTTGCTGGGTGTGGCCCGTCTCCATGACTTTCTGGCTCCCAAGAGCCAGGATGCAGCCAAACGCGCGGTTAAGGCGATCCGGCAGGGAATAAAAGCTCTCAGCAAGCATCCGGAGATCGGCCGTCCCATAGAAGAGTTGCCGCCGGAGTTCCGCGAGTGGGTGATTGAATTCGGAAGTGGAGCCTACGTCGCCCTCTATCATTTCGACGGGAGAGAGATCGTGATACTCGCCATGTGGCATGGGCGCGAAGCCGGATATTGAGCTGCTCGTTCGGGTTCTCGGCGTCTCGGCGGTGAAGAATTCTTAGATCTCCAATATCACCGGCATGATCAGCGGCCGCCGCTGCGTCTGCCGCGAGATATATCTCTTCAAGTCGGTGCGTATCTTTTCCTTGATCACGCCATAATCCGCTTTCTCTTCGGCGCTGGAGGCATCAAGGGTCTCCATCACGATCTCGCGGGCGCGCTCGATCACGCCGTTCTCTCCGGGAGCGAAGCCGCGCGTCACAATTTCCGCCGCGGATTCGACCCGTCCCGTGAGCTTGTTGATGGCGATGATCGGCATCACAAATCCGTCTTCACTCAAATGCCGCCGGTCTTTGATGACGAGATCTTCGACCACATCCGTGCGCGAGCCGGAATCGATGCACACCCGGCCCACATTCACGCGGCCCGCTTTGCGCGCGCCGCGCTCGTCGATTTCGAGCACGTCTCCACTTTCGATCAGCATCACGTTGCCCACCGCGCCGCGCATCGTTCCCGCCAGTTCGGCATGAAGTTTAAGCTGGCGGTATTCGCCGTGGATGGGAACGAAATATTTCGGCCGCACCAGATTGATGATCAGCTTCAACTCCTCCTGGCTGGCGTGTCCGCTGACGTGCACCGGCGGATAAGATCCGTCGTCATAGACGACGAACGCTTCGCGGCGGAAGAGATGGTCGACCATCCGGTAGATTGCTTTTTCGTTGCCGGGAATGATGCGCGAAGAGAGAACGACGGTATCGCCCTTTTCGATCTTGGCGTGCTTGTGATTATCGACCGCCGCGCGCGACAGCGCCGACATCGGCTCCCCCTGCGTGCCGCTGATCAGCACGCACACTTTCTCCGGCGGGAAGTTCTTCATCTCGCCGGGGTGGATGAGCATGCCTTCGGGAATCTCGACATAACCGAGGTCCTCGGCGATCTCCGACGAACTGTTCATCGAGCGGCCGATGAAACAAATTTTGCGGCCATGTTCCCAGGCCATATCGACCGACAGCTTGATGCGGTGAATCGAGGACGAGAAACAGGAGATGAACAAGCGCCGCTTGGTGCGCACGAAAATCTCTTCAAACTTGCGGTGAACGGCGCGCTCGCTGGGCGTGTAGCCCTTGCGCTCGACGTTGGTTGAATCCTGCAGCAAAACGAGCACGCCTTCCTTGCCATACTCGGCAAAGCTATGGAGGTCGAAAAGGCGGTTGTCCGTCGGAGTGGGATCGACCTTGAAGTCGCCGGTGTGCAGCACCACGCCGAGCGGCGTGTGAATCGCCAGCGCGACGCATTCGACCAGGCTGTGCGTTACCTGCAGAGGATGGATCGTGAACGGACCAACCTTGAAGCGGTTCCCTGCGCGCATTTCGCGCAGGTCCGAATCGTCAAGCAGTTGATGTTCCTCGAGCTTGTCTTCAACGTAAGCGAGTGTGAACTCGGTGCCCCAGACCGGCACGTTCAATTCGCTGAGAATCCACGGCAAGCCCGCCGATGTGGTCCTCGTGCCCGTGCGTCAGGATGATGCCGCGTACGTGCGCGCGATTTTCGAGCAGATAAGAAATGTCGGGCACGACGATGTCGACGCCCAGCAATTCCGTTTCAGGGAACATCAGGCCGGCATCGACCACGATAATGTCATCGCCATAGCGGATGGCCATGCAGTTCATACCGAACTCGCCCATTCCGCCCAGCGGAATAATGTGCAGCTTTCCTGTTGGCATTATTAGAGTCGATGCTAGCACACGACGTAGAGACGGGGCTTGCCCCGTCTGCTTTGGACGCGTGCGGAGACGCGGCAAGCCGCGATCTCTACGACGAATTATTCCGACCTTCGACCGGCTGATAAAATCAAACTTAGAGATGAAGGGGGAGATGGCGGACGAAAAGAAATCATGGCTGCGGCGTCGCACCGAAGATGCGATCCGCAGCGGCCTCACGCGCGCCTACGAAACCGTGAAGGTCGATCCCGAGCACTTTTTGTTTCAACTCCGTGCTGCCTATGGCTTGCCCATCGTTACCTTCCACGGCGTGTATTCAGTTGAGCTATCCCGGCTCGATGATGTCGCCGAATCGGTGATTCGCAGCGGCATGAAGCTGGCAGCCGCCGAGGGCGCAGGATTTGGCCTCGGCGGAATTCTCACGATCATGCCGGATCTGGGCATTCTTTCGGCGATCACCATGCGCACCATTCAGAAGCTCAGCCTTATCTATGGATTCGAAATGAACACCGATGACGAAATCGCAGAGCTCTGGATCGCCGCCGCCAGCGCGGCCGGAGTCGACATCAGCAGGGAATTGCTGGAGAAGGAAGTGGTCAACCGCTTCGTACCGAAAGTGATCCAGCGCATCGCGGCCCGCGCCAGCACGGAAGTGGTAGAGAAGTGGGCCGGACGATTCATTCCGATTGCCAGCTCCGCCATTGGATGCGCGCTGAACTATTACTTCGTGCGCGCCTGGGGTCGGCGGGCTCTCGCGCATTTCCGCAAGAAGCATACCGAAACGCGGACGCGGCTCGCGGCCAAGCAGCAAACTTTATCAGCTCAGGCGTCGACGCCATTATTATCCTGACTCCGATTGTTTTCTACCGCAGCCAGTCTTCCAACTCAATTCCGCGATCCGTTTTCTCATCGCGATACTTGACGATCACCGGCGTATAGAGTGAAAGGTTCCACTCAGACTTACCTTTGCCTTTAGTCACGGCCCGCGAGCCCGGAACGACAACGGCATTCTCGGGAACTTCGAGTGGATGTTCCGACGTAGCGCGATAGATTTCCCCGCGCACCAGATCATAGACCGGAGTCGATCGGGTAAGAATCGTTCCCGCTCCTAACACGGCGCGCGCGCGCACCAGCGTTCCCTCATATACGCCGCAGTTGCCCCCGATCAGCACGTCATCCTCAATGATCACTGGAGCCGCGTTAATGGGTTCGAGCACGCCTCCCACTTGCGCGGCGGCACTTAGGTGAACACGCTTTCCAACCTGCGCGCAGGAGCCGACCAGCGCGTGCGAGTCGATCATCGTGCCCTCGTCAACATAGGCGCCGACGTTGATGAACATGGGCGGCATGCAAACGACGGAAGGCGCAACGTAGGCTCCTTCGCGGATACTTGAGCCTCCGGGAACCAGGCGCACGCGGTCGGCGAGGGTGAGGCGGCGGGCAGGGAAAGTGTCCTTATCGATAAAGGAGAGTACGTCTCCGTCCGACATCTGCTGTAATTCGCCAAGGCGGAACCCGAGCAAGATTCCTTGCTTGACCCAGGCATTAACGACCCAGTTTCCGCCGACTTTCTCGGCGGCGCGAATCACGCCGCGAGTCAGAGCGTTGCGGAAGTTGAAAAAAATGGGGCGGGCTTCGTCAGGGTTGCTGATCGTTTCGTTCGCCGAGAGGCGTTCAATGGCCGACTTCAATTCAGAGACCGGGTTATGCATGGTTTGAGGTTCAGTCCTTAGCTCGCGAGGCCCATTCTGCCCATCGCAATAATCTTCAAACAAAAGGCCGCGCTCGGGAGTAGGGGGCCTTGGACTCCGCCACCATTTCACGCCTTGAAAAGCCTGCTCCGCCCCAGATGACAGGCTCCGAGGTACTCTTCACGCTGAGCGTTCATGAAGTTGTTGCATTTAGCTCGCGGCTCGCCACTGCTTCTCACGCCACGCACTTGCATTCGCTGCGAATCAGGACGCCCGGCATGTGGTGCGTCGCCTCGCGCGCTTCGTTCGGATTGGTGAAGGGTCCATGCCAGCGCGAATGGTTCGGATCGTGGCCCGCAGGGCGTCCTTTGCCCGAACTGCATTGGCCGCAGGATGCGCGGTGCAGAATGACTTTGTGCGGTCCCGAAGCCCAGCTTTCGTAGACGTAAAATTCAGTCGCTGCAACGGGGGCGGCCGGGCGAGCGAGCAATCCCACATCCGTAGCCACCTTTTGCAGCTTCGAGCGCGTATCGCGGCGCATGGGAAGCAAGGGCAGCCGGTAGACCTCCTGGATCTTGCCCATCATCGTCAGCACCGCCTTGACCGGCAACGGGTTCGACTCGATGAAATTGGCCTGCATGAGCGGAAGATATTTGCGATGAATCGCGCGTGCCGTCTGCCAGTCATTAGCGAGCGCGGCCCGAGTCATCTCCGCCATCTCGTGCGGAATTTCATTCGACGCAACCGAAACGATGCCAACCCCTCCCAGCGCAATCACCGGCAAAGTGACCGCGTCGTCGCCGGAGAATACAAGAAAAGTGTCGGGGACAAGATTCAGCACTTCGGCGATCTGCGTGATGCTGCCGCTGGCCTCTTTCACTCCCGCGATGTTCGGGACTTCGCTCAATCTGGCCAGGGTCGCGGGCTCGATGTTAACCGACGTTCGTCCCGGAACATTGTAGAGAATGATCGGCTTTTCGACGGCTTCGGCGATCGCCTTGAAGTGCCGGTACTGGCCTTCCTGTGTTGGCTTGTTGTAATAGGGCGACGCGCTGAGGATCGCGTCCACTCCCGGACGCGACGAAAGTTCTTTTGCCTTCGCCACCGCCTCCTGCGTGGAGTTGGATGTGGCTCCGGCCATGATCGGCACGCGGCCAGCGACAACTTCGATGGTCACATCGATAACGTGCAGCCACTCATCGTGAGAAAGCGTGGGAGTCTCTCCGGTGGTGCCGCAGGGAATCAGGAAATCGATGCCCGATTCGACCTGCCATGCAACCAGATTGCGCAGAGCAGTTTCATCAACAGCCCCGTCCTGGGAGAACGGAGTCACTAAAGCAGTACCACAGCCTCGCAATTGCATGATCCTAAGCATAACGCGGAACGGGGCACGTGTCAGTTGTCAGCCGCGGACCAGCAACTCCCGGCTGCAAAGCCGGTCACGACCGCAGCTACCCGTAGTTTTTCGAGGCGTGTTTTAAGATTGGGTGATTGTGAAAGTCCCTTTTCAGCAGGCGGAGGGCGGTCGCCTCGGCTTCGGTTCGCCCGTAGCCCAGGGCTCTCAGGGTGTCGACTCGGCGTTCGAACGTGTTGCGAACAGGGTTGTGCGCATCCAGAACCTTCGTGCGGCCGTCGAACTGATCGCGGACGGCGATGTAGATCATGATCGCAGGCACGATGAGCAGAATGGCGGCGCCGAACGCCACGACGATCTGGCTCCAGTTCCTCAACGCGGCGGCGAACAAATCGCCAAGCATGCTGAGCAGGTGGATCTCGATCGCCAGCCAGATGAAGCCGGCGATTAAGACCATTAGACCCGGAGTGTGGTCTCGCCCAGGTCGGCGCGTGCAGAGCAGAATGCCAATCCCGACGAGTAAGAGAGCGACAATCATGTCGAATCTGCTCCTCTGCGAAAGAAAGCGTGCCGGTCGTTTTCGCAGGCTGCGCCGAGGGCGCAGATGGTTACGCAGTTCTTTCCAATATCGTAGCACTGCGGCCGGCCAGCTGCAGGAGCCACCTTGGACGGGGGCCAGCACCAGCGCAGTGCTACAGTTCGCGCCAGACGTCGCGGAAGTCGTAAACGCCCCGATTTGCCAACCAGCCATTCGGCGGCGCGGACGGCGCCCTCGGCGAATCCCCGCCGCGACTTGGCGTCGTGGCAGAGATAGATCCGGTCGGCGGGCGAATTGAAAACCACTTCATGCATGCCGACAGCATCGCCTTCCCGGAAGGAGACGATCTCCAGTTCCTGCTGGCTGCATTCCCGAATAATCTTCTCGATAATAATGGCTGTCCCGGAGGGCGCGTCTTTCTTCTGTGCGTGGTGGCGCTCGAAGATCTGTCCGGAGTAATCGTATTTGAGCGCACTGGCAGCGCTCTGAACGACATCGAAAAAAAGGTTTACGCCGATGGAGAAATTCGAGCCATAGAGAAAACCAGTCTCCGCGGCGAGCGCCAGTTCGCGGAGCCGCGGGAGGTGCTCGTACCACCCCGTGGTGCCGATGACAATACTCTTGTGGGCGCGGATGCAGGCCTCGGCATTGGCGACCACCGCCGCGGGCGTGGTGAAGTCGATAATGGCATTGAAGGAGGCGAGAAAGTCCGCCGTGAGTGCGCATGCGTTGCCATTTTCGACGTCACTCAGCGTCTCGACGTGATGGCGGCGTTCCCGCGCCATGTCAGCGACAAGTGAGCCGGTTTTGCCGCGGCCCAGGATTAGGAGCTTCATGAGGAAACCTGTTCGCCGCTCAGACGCAGCGGGAAATGACGCAGAGGAAAACAAGAGCGAAAGCTTAACCGATTATTTCCAGATTTTCTCGGCGTACTCGGCGTCTCGGCGGTAAAACGATTTTACGCGAATACTTCCGGGTCTGCTTCGGCGAAGAAGGCGTGGTGCAGGCGGCGGATACTTCTGTGGCATCGTCTTCTTCGATCACGAACGTCAAATTAATTTCCGATGCGCCCTGCGAGATCATGCGGATCTTCACGTTTTCGAGCAGGCTGAAAACCTTGGCGGCGATGCCGGGCGTTTCCCGCAGATTCACCCCCACCAGGCAGACGATGGCTTTGCGGCCCTCGTATTTCACGTCGGCCAGCTTGGCGAGATCGGCGGCCAGCGCCGGGATTGCCTCGTTGGTCTCAGCGGTGACGGAGACGCTGACTTCCGACGTTGAGACCACATCGACGGCCACTTTGTGCTGATCAAAAAGCTCAAAGATGGATTTGAGGTATCCGTGGACGAGCAGGCGTCGAGGCGCGGCCACTTCGACAAGCGTGATTTTTTTCTTGAGCGCAATGGCTTTGAAAATATTCTTGCAGCGCGGGGCCCGCGCCGTAACCTTGGTGCCTTCGCAGGTCGGGTTCTGTGAGTTCAGAACGAACACCGGAATGTTTTGCTGAATCGCGGGCAGCACCGTGGCGGGATGAAGAACCTTGGCGCCGAAATACGCGAGTTCGGCCGCCTCGTCGAAGCTGATGACCTTGATGCGGCGTGCATCGGGACAGAGCCGCGGGTCGGTCGTCATCATGCCGTCCACGTCAGTCCAGATCTCGATGCGCTGGGCATTGAGGCCGGCACCGAAGATAGCAGCGGAGAAGTCGGAGCCGCCGCGCCCGATCGTAGTCGTAATGCCGGCGCGATTGGAGCCGATAAATCCTCCCATCACCGGAACGCTGCCGTCCTCGATCAGGGGCGCGACTTTTTTCTTCAGGCGCTCGTTGGTCTCTTCAAACTGCGGAACGGCGCGGGTGAAACTGCTATCGGTGAGCAGGCATTGCCGCGAATCGACGTGGGCGCCCGGTAATCCGCGCGCAGTGAAGGCGGCCGCTACGATTTTGCTGGAAAGCACTTCACCAAATGAGGCAACGTAGTCGTAGGTGCGTGGAGTGATTTCCCCAACTGCGCCGATGCCGCGCAGGAGTTCGTCAAGATCCTCGAAGTCCGCGCCCAGATCGCCGTGGAATTCGGTAAAGAGCGCCGTGCCAAGCAGTTCTCCAGCGGTGTCGTAGTGGCGCTCGCGAAGCGAGCGCGCCATTTTGAGAGCCGTCTTGCGATCGCCGCTTCCGGCCGCTTTACCCATCGCAAGCAGGGAATCGGTAACCTTGGCCATGGCGCTGACGACTACCACAGGACGGTCAGCCAAGCGGCCCTGCACAATCTGGGCGACGCGGTCGATGGCCTTGGCATCCTGAACGGAGGTCCCGCCGAACTTCATGACGATCATGAGGCGGAGCACTCCTGGCGGCTAGCTGGAGATTCACAGCGGACAGTGAATCCACCACGGAGGCAC
This sequence comes from uncultured Acidobacteriaceae bacterium, assembly GCA_963709055.1. GTDB lineage: Bacteria > Acidobacteriota > Terriglobia > Terriglobales > Acidobacteriaceae > Acidiflorens. The sequence continues at coordinate 98,518 of CAVPUZ010000007.1, read as the reverse complement.
GGAGACACGGAGGAAAACGAATTCCTTGGCCTTTCTCCGTGTCTCTGTGCCTCTGTGGTGAAGAAGATCGTCATCCTAAATAACCCTTCGCTTTGAGCAACTCGGCATTCAGCAGCGCAGCGCCAGCCGCGCCACGAATCGTGTTGTGGGAGAGCACGGTGAACTTCCACTCCAGCACGTTGCAAGGGCGCAGCCGACCCACAGCCGTAGTCATGCCTCCTCCCAGATCGACGTCAAAGCGCGGCTGCGGACGATCCGGGGCAGTCAGATAGACGACTGGCTTCTCAGGTGCGCTCGGTAGCCGCAGGTGTTGCGGCTCGGCGCGAAAATCATTCCACGCAGCAATGATCTCTTCCGGTTTGGCTTTCTTCTTCAGGCGAACTGAAACAGACTCAGTGTGGCCATCTTCCACTGCAACCCGATTGCACTGGGCGCTCATTGCAAATGGGGCCGGAACCACCTTGCCATCCTTGAGCGTTCCGAGCAGCTTTTGCGTCTCCTCTTCCATCTTCTCTTCTTCGTTCTTGATGTAGGGGATGACATTGCCAAGAATGTCGAGCGAAGCCACGCCCGGGTATCCAGCTCCGCTGATGGCTTGCATCGTTACCGCCATAACGGTTTCGAGTCCGAAACGGCGATGCAGAGGAGCCAGCGCGAGCACAAGTCCAATCGCTGAGCAGTTGGGATTCGTGACGGCAAAGCCCTTCGAGCTGCTGTGCCAGGCTTGGGTTTCGATCAGCGCGAGGTGATCCGGGTTGACCTCCGGAATTACCAGCGGCACGTCGGCCTGCATGCGCAACGCGCTGGAATTGGAAACGACGGCGCACCCGGCCTCGGCAAATTGCGGCTCCAGTTCGCGGGCAATCGAAGCATCGAGCGCCGCGAAAATAATCTTCGGAGCACCCTCGGGCTTGGCGGGCGCAATCGTCATATTGGCGACCCGGCTAGGGATGGCGGTCTTCAGCCGCCATCGCGCAGCTTCTGCATAAGGGCGGCCCTCGGATCGGTCGGAGGCGGCCAGCCATGCCACCTCGAACCAGGGATGGTCCTCGAGCATCTGGATGAAACGCTGTCCGACGATGCCCGTGGCACCGAGAATTCCTATAGGTAGTTTGTTCGACATGGGTAAGAAGTGATTTTATACCAGCGAAAATTCACGGGGAATGCCGCGGCGGGCACCAAGGGTCCCGGTGCAGGGGTAATCAGGCCCTTCCATGCCCAATTTCGTGAGGCAGGTACTCGTTGAGCGGACCAAATTTGCGTTTTTCCGCATAGATTCGCCAACGCCGCCAGACAATCCGCAAGCTGGCCATAACGGGGATGGAAAGGTAAACACCGAGGACGCCGGCAATCTCGCCCCCGGCTAGAATGCCGAACAAGGCAGCAAGGGGATGCAGTTCGACGCTCGCTCCCATTATGCGAGGGGAGATTACATAGTCCTGTACCATCCGCCACACGAGCAAAAACACCACCAGGACCACCCAGTGCGAATAACCGGAGAGCACCGCGACGACCGTCATGAGGACGCCAGCCACCAGCGGGCCGACCAGCGGAACGAACTCCATGGCGCCCCCTGCGGTGCCGAGCATCAGGGCATAGGGAACACGCATCGCTCCCAAAACCGAGGTGTAGGCGATAAGCGATAGCGCGGCAAGCGTTAATTGGGCGCGAATAAATTGCGCCAGCATCTGGTTGAGGTCGTGCAGAACGTCTTCCAGAAACTCGCGCTGCGTGCGCGAAGGCACCAGTGAAATCACCACGCCATGGAACATATCTCCATCGCGCAGAAAAAAGATCGCGAGAATTGGCACCAGAAACAGCACCCAAAGCTCCTGCGCGGCTTCGGCGGCTCGCACGCCGATCCGTTGCGCGAGCTTGGACAGATTTTCGCGGTGATTGTAGAGAAAAGTCTGAATGCGGTCCTGCGTTGCCGCGCTCCAGCCATGCTGTGCGCTGATGCGGGCCGCGAGTTCGCCGATCTGGCCCGAGATTTGACCGCTGCTGGCTTTCTCCACCAGCGTGGGGAGTGCTCCTGCAAAGCGCGCGCTTTGCCGGCTGATTCTGGGGCCCGCAACCACAAAAAACAGGCTGACCGCCAGCACCAGCAGCAGATAGATTACCGCGATCGCGCGGGTACGGCCGCGCACGAGTTTTTCAAGACGCCCTACCGCGGGATTAATGAGATAGGCAAAGAAAATGGCGAAGAGGAACAGGATCAGGGTCCGACGCGCGGCATAGAGAAATCCCAGGCCCAGCGCGAAGAGCAAGAGCGTGAACAGAACGCGCGACGTGCGTGAGTCGAGGATCGTCACTGATTATTTCCGAGGGTCCTAAACGCGCGGCTTAAACGGCGGATGTTCGCGACTTGTTTCCGCAGCCGTGAAAGCGCGCCAGCTACCAAGCCCCACCCTCACTTTACCGTAACGCGGGTCCGCAACCGCATGAAAGCAGAACGTGAGTAACGTTCGGCATCCTGACCGGGACGCTCCTAGTCGCGAATCACCTCAGTATTGTCGCCCTCGATGACGATGCGCATCACCTTGAATTGATCGTCCAGCCATAATTGCCAGCTTCCCACATCGGTTTTGAATTCGACCCGGTTGAATTCCTGTGGGCTGCCCTTGAAATTGATCTTCTCGCGACCCAGGTACTCTGCGCTCAGCGGCGCGGAAGAGTGTTGGCGCGGATCGAGAGTTCCAAACTGGGCACGTTGTTTAATGGGGCACTGCACCTGGCCTTTCTCCTGTTTGCACGTCGCGGCCAGGAACTTCCACACCAGCACCTCACGGTGAATAAAGAAGTAGTCGTCGAGAATGCTGGTCGAAGGCGAAAGCAGGTACGGCTGTTCGTGTGGTTTATCTTGCGGTCCAGAGCTCCACTTCTGATTAAGGAATTGATCGTTCGGGACGATGACTGATTCAGCCTTCCCGGGGCTGATTTCTTTCCATTCATAGCGCCGGATCTCGCCCGTCGCGCTGAGCTGCAGCACCGAATCCTGCACGGCCTGGTTGGGATCATTCTCGGTCTTAAACTCCGACTTGATCACGCTGCCGGTATTGTTTTGATAGATGGAAAATGTCTCGGTTCCAACCCGATGGCCGCTCATAAAAATGCCAAAAGAGCCGGAGTCGATTTTCTGCCCGTTATGTTCCTTCTCGCTTTCCTTGTCTTTGTCCTTCGGAAAGGGAGCCGCAATCGCCGCAATGGACGAGAACAATGCCGTCGCAGCGACAAAGACGAAGACAAAGACAAGCTGAAAGCCATCCTTCGCACCCGACCAGACAACTTCACTTTAATTCTCCTGTCTTAAGATTCTTGGGATGAGGACCTTGGGATGATTCGCGATCGTGATCTTCCAGCAGAACTTCTCCATCTGAATCCCCGCCGAATTGCGGGAGCGTTTCGAACGCATCTTCGGATCTCCCCTGAGTTGCAACGCACGCTCAATCTCATGGCAAATAGCCGCGATCTCCTTGCCAGAGGTCTGCACCACCAACAGACGCCCGCCGGTAATAAGGAAGCCGTTCCGCGTGCAAGCGGGCAAATTGCTCAGGATCCCTCCGCAGAGGCCGCCGTTCAGCCAGCGTGCCTGATCCGCTTCCCGCTCGCGCTGCGGTTTCATCCTGCAGGCAACGCTGCCACAGTTCCTCGGGCGGCGCATCCAGAAAAATCGAAGGCCACGGCCCGCAGCAACTCGCGGTTATTCTCCTGCGCGAAAGCCCCGCCGCCCAGCGCAACCACACTATCGCGATCGAGTGATTTCGTCAGCAGATCGCGCAGCGCATTGGTTTCAGCGGTTCGGAACGCCGCCTCTCCCTGAAGACGAAAAATCTCCGGAATCGTCTGCTCTTCGCGCGCCTCGATCCGCGCGTCCAGATCCACAAAGTCCCATGCCAGTCGGCGGGCAAGTTCCTGCCCAACCGTGTTTTTGCCGGACCCCATGAACCCTACCAGAAACACAGCACGAACTCCCATTGCGATACCTTATGGCACTTAGGCGCCGCGCGGGCGGGCTTGAACGGACCGGCGGAAACCGCGCCCACCCAAAACCGTCCGCGACTGCTTGATCGTTGATTGAACGTTGGTTCAGCGTTGCTTGAGGCGGATTTTACCACTGAAAGAGTGCAACACGACCTTGGATGAGGCCTTGCCCACGGTACCAAAGAAGGATCGTCCCCGCTCGGAGGCGTAGCGGGTGTGCTGCGGCATCAGATCCAGTTCGTTCCTTACCTTGCCCAGCATGGAGTGCGCGCTAAACTCGGCCGAAGTATCGGCGGGCACAACGGCCTCGATATTGCCGGTATGGGTGGACAGCTTATAGTCGCCGCCCGATCCAAAATCGCCGTCGTAGAAAATCCTCCCGCTGCCGGAGTTGGCTCGAACAAAAGGGCCAGTGACCGACTTCAAAGTAACTGCCCCGCTGATGGAGGAAAGCTCGATATGGCCGTTGCTTACATCGGAGAGCGTAATCGGGCCACGCATGGTCCGGACGTGCACGTGCCCGTTGCTCACATTGTGAACGTTGACTGCCGCGTCGGTTCCCTCGAAGGTCAAGTCCCCTTGCAGGCTCTCCGCTGACAGAGGGCCGGTTGAAGAGCGCAGGCTGACCGTAGCGTCGGCAGGAATCAGCAGTTCGTAGTCAACCCGCCCGCTTTGCTGGTCGGCGCCTGACAACAGGTGCGATGCGATTTCAACTCGATTGCCCCGTTGCATGTTATCGACTTCCGTCTTGTCAGACTGAAGGATCGCCGTTACCACCACCTCGGTGCTGGTGCCGGGCTTCACTGAAATTGCTCCGTACTGCGTATCCACGGAGATATTGGCGTTCGGACCGACGTTAAAGCGATACTCTTTCCGGGATTCGGCGATGGCTGCCGATACCAGGCAAGTTGCCAAGACAAGTGTTACGACCGTGGCCTGCTGAACCCTCTCCATAACAAAGCCCCTTTGGCCGAATACCAGCCTACCCTTACCCTATTGAATTCGATCCAATGCCATTTGATAAAGCATCGCCTTCTGCTGATAGACCTCTAACAAGTGCTGCCGGGCGTCCATATCCCCGGGATAGTGATTGATGTAGGCCTGCGTTTCACGAATCTCGGTATTCACCGCTCGCAGCTGATTTTCATAAGTCGCCCGCATGGTCGGAGCGCGCGAAGAAACTTCGCTGAGAAACTCCTGATCATCCGTACTCGCCGGCGCGGAAAGTTCGGCCTGCTCGGCCGGAGTCTGTGGAGCTTCTGAAGCCGCAGCGCGCTTGGCACGCGCCGGGCTCGTCTGCTGGGCGATCTCTGTCTCGCGCCGTTTTTGGGTAGGAGTGTTGCTGCTTTGCTGAGCGGCCTGCGTCGCAGATTTCGCCGCAGCCTGCATCGCAGGCTGCTGGGTGCCGCTCTCTGCCATCTGTGGTGTCGCAGGGGAGGTCGATTTGTGAGTCAGTAACATAGGAGCCAGCCGCCAGAATGGCGACCGCGACGGGCGCAAGCCACAAGGCACGCCATCGGCGTTGGGGAGCCGAAACGAAACCGGGCGCGCGGAGGTCAGTTCGGAATCCCGAATCAGCCCTTCCGCGCGCAATTCAGCCGCGATCCGCAGCCACACTCGGGGCGACGGCTCCTCAGTGTGGGACAGTTCCCGCGCCTCGCTGGCAATTAATTTCAGGTCAGACACCAGCTCCGAGCAATGCGAACAAGTTCTCAGATGAGACTGAAACTCAAGATCCTGATCGCCGCTGATCCCGGTTGCCATCGCTCGAAGTGCCGTCAATGATGTCAGGCAGAATTCGATCTACATCGGAACAGTTCATAACTGACTCTCTCCCCGATACCGCAACCGCCGCTATCCAGTCTTGGCCTTTTCGGCTCTCATGAACTTCAGGTAATCGCGCAGCTTCAATCGTGCCTTGTGTAACTGCGACTTGCTATTGCCAATCGAGCATCCTACAAGCTTGGCAATTTCGTTGTGCTCAAATCCCTCCACATCGTGCAGCACAAAAACCGTTTTGTACCCCGGCGGCAACCGGTCGATGGCCCGCTTCAACTGCAACCGGTCGACCGATCCCTTTAACTTGACATCGTCCGCTCCAAACTCTTTCCGCGGAGCCTCCTCTTCGGCTTCGAGCGTTTCCTCCAGCGAAACCGCCGGCAAAGCCTTTTTGCGCAGTTGCATCAGCACAACGTTGACCGTCATCCGGTGCAGCCAGGTCGAAAAAGCGGATTCGCCGCGAAACGTGCCAATCTTGCGAAAGAGCTGAAGAAATGCCTCCTGCGCAAGATCTTCCGCCTGCGAAGGATTGGACACCATGCGCAAACATAGGGAATACACGCGGCGCTTGTGGAGCTGATAGAGGGTTTCGAAAGCTGCTTCGTCTCCCTGCTTCGCTCGCTCAATGGCCTCTAATTCGTTGATTCTTTGCTTTGGGTCGGTCAAGTCGCCTTTTCCGGCCGCTACTGCATCAGATGCGGCTTCGAACTCTATTCGTTGTACTAATTTGCCAAGGGAGTCGCCAAGGCGCTCACCAACGTGTCAAAGTAATCAAAGAATACCAAAAACCGTAGCAGGGCGAGGAATTTCGACCAACGTATCCGGCTTTGAATCGTCGAAATTGAAATGGCCAAGGTCACTTTGGTAATGCACCCTACTCACAGCGCGACGGGTCCTCTGTGTCCTCTGTGGTTTTATGCCTTTGGTTTATGCCTTTTGCCGACACCTGATTAGAAAACCAGCTACGCCTTTCCTGCCGTTATCGTCTCCAACCCATGACCATAAGGCCCGGTTTCGCGCATCCGCAACAGGATGGCGAACGTCAGGCCGACAAAGCCCAAAATGGAAAATATCCACATCCCCAAAGCGTATCCTCCCGGATTGTCCAGCCCGGCATGCGTATAGTCATTGGCCGTGCCGATGAACAGGTTCAGGAGAAAGAAGCCGATCTGCTGAATCATCGTCATAAGGGCATAGGCAGTTCCCAGGCGCGACTGGTCCACAATGTAGGCAACTGACGGCCACATAACCGCCGGGATCAGGGAGAAGGCGATTCCCATCATGCATACCGGCACGAATAGAGAAACATTGGAGTAGGCCATTAACAAGTAAACCGGCATCAGCAGGATGGAACCGAACATCATCAGCAAGGCGCGCTTGCCGATTTTGTCGGAAAGCAGTCCGAAAAGAGGGGTCGCAACCATGGCCGAGAGGGGAAGCAAACTGTTGAAGAACCCGGCCTGCTCAAGAGCGTGCACGCGCACTGTTTCGGCCGCCAAAACGCCACCATGGGACGCCAGAATCTTGTTTGTGAAGAAATCAATCGCGAAGGTTCGAAATGGGAAGATCGCCGAGTAGAACGTAAAACACAGACCCACGACATACCAGTACGACGTGTTAAACCTGAAAATCTGCCCGAACTCGAGTTTGTCGATCGACCCCGCCTGTCCCAGTTCGTAACGGCCCTCGGCGTGGCTCTCCAGCGCCCAGTAGGTTACCGAGCAGATCACGGCCAGCACCCCCGCACCTACCGCCAGCATGAGCGGTCCCTGCCAACTGGGTGCGACCATTCGGCCCGTTAGGATAAAACACCTTGTTGGCCCAGGTGGGAGAATTGTCCGCCGCCAACGATGCCAACCGCGCGATCGTCAGATTGATCCCGAACGCAAAACTCAGTTCTTTGCCCTTGAACCACTTCGCAAGGACAGTAGTGGCGGCCACGATCATCGATTCGGCGCCCAACCCGAGTACCGTCCGGCCCGCAATCATGATTCCCGGTCGGCCGCGCGCGGCGGTGAGGGCCGCCCCGATGAGGCAAAGCACAGCGAAAAACGTCATTGCCTTTTTTGTGCCGATGCGGTCGATGATGATGCCACCGATCAGCAGCGTCGCAACCGCGGCCACGCTATAAGAAGAATTCAGCCAGCCGAAGGCCGTAGCAGAGAAGCCCAGCTTGTCGATGAAAATACGTTCCAGCGGGTTGATGCTGTCGTAAATGTAGTAGTTGCCGCCCATCGCCAGGCTGACAAACAGCAACACGATCCAGCGGTACAGGCGAGACGGTTCAGGGCGAGCTGCAACAACCATTCAAACACTTATCCTCGGCGCACAGTCGCGCCTGCGTGGGATGGGTAGAGAATCAACCGGACGAAGATAGCAGATTGGCAGGGCAGGTGGGTTAGCAAAAGTCGTCTTCAATAAATCCATCTTTAAATCCATCTTTCTGAGTCATCTGAGCGCAGGGGTTGCTTCGCCCTGCGAAGCAGCCGACGGTGTCGAAGGATCTCTACGCCCTCAACTGCAGACGAGTGGGAGGAATTCTGACGACACCACGACGCGAATGGAATGCTCTGCATCGCGCTCGCAAGTTAGAAGTCGAGTGTTCATCGGCTCCCCACCATCCCTCTCACCGCTTCAATCAGCTTCCCCGAATCGTACCCAACGCCGTCCTTGAACACCGTCTCAACCTTCTCGATATCCTCGATCTGCTTCGACGGGTCGCCCTTGATCACGACGCAGATCCGCCTGCTTGCCCGGAGCAATAGTGCCGATGCGATCCAGCTCTCCCATAAACTGCGCTCCGTTGGCCGTCGCAATGTGAATCGCCTCCACCGGCGTGAACCCCGCTTCGACTAGCAACTCGACTTCGCGCTGATCGCCGAAGCCCGCGATCACGCCCCCCATGCCGGTGGGATCCAATCCGGCCAGCAGCAACCCGCCAGCCTGCGCGAACGCGTGTTCAAATTCCATCTCCTTCTTGAACGCCGCCGGCCAGGGCGACGAATCGGTGTGATATCGCTGCCGGATGGCATTCGCATCCCCGGCCCGCACCTTGTTGTTGAGAAACGCGACGCGAGCATCAGATGTCAGCGCATCGAGAACACGCTGCTCGATGGTAGGGCGGCCGGGAACGAACATTTCAAACACCGGCAGCGTCGACGTAACCGCGACGTGGTGTTGAACAAGATCGACGATCGTGTCGTGCAGTGGCCCGTTTTGCACGTCCAGCTTCGAGATCAACTCAAAGTCCGATTTCTCCGGACACTCCCCCGCTTTCTTCCAGGGATAGAATTCCGTGTCCACCAGCAAACCATGTTCGAGGTCATCAATACCGATGGAGGCTGCTTCACGAAAGCCAATGGAGCAGAGATGTCCGGTAACCTTGGCGCCCCGTTTGTGAGCGGCGTCCACCGCCGCCGACAGATCCGCCGGAGTAATGAACATGTAGGCTTTGAAATTATCGACACCCTGGTCGAGCCAGAAATTGACGGTCTTGGTCGCGTCATCCGGCCCGGTGAGTTGATGCATCTGCACCGCAAAAGTGCCCGGTCCTTCCAGATAAGGCCCAGTCACGTGAATCTTCGGCCCCGGAGTCTCGCCCTTATCAATCTGCTTCTTGAGTTCAAGGTCGGTATAAGGTTCGAGCCCGCCCGTCGTGCGGATCGTGGTGACTCCTCCGGCAAGATACAAACGCGGAAAACTGTATGCCATCTCCCCGAAAATCCCGTTGCCCATGGGATAAAAAAGATGATCGTGCATACCGACCATGCCCGGGATGACACTGTAACCATGCAGGTCAAGCACCCTCGCATCCTTGGGAACATTCGCTGACGCGGCATCGGAGACCGACTCGATCTTTCCCTGCGAAATTACGATGGTCTGATCTTCCCGCGCTGCCGCACCCGTGCCGTCGATCACGCGCACGTGGCTTAACGCCACCACCGGCGCATCCACCGTAACAAACCGGCGCACGGCAGGAGAGAGCGTTTGGGCGGCGAGTCCTGCCGAGCAAGCCAATACCAGAAGCAGGGCAGAAATTAATTTTCGCATGATTCTTCCCTCCGAAACCACAGGGCAGGATTCTACCGGAGAAAACAGCAGAGCGCGCGGCTCGACGAAGCTTCTTAGAAATTAGGAAAAATCAAAAAGGCTCTCAGCCGCGATTCAAACCTCGCGACCGAGAGCCCAATTTCTTTCAACCCGAAAATCCGCTACTGGATCTTTTCCGACTTGCCGTCGTACTTGACGGTCCCGTTCTTTTCGTTCTGGCGTGTTACGTCCTCGTTGGTGTAAACGTGCTTGCCCGGGCCAGGGCCTTTCGCCACTGACGTCAAATCGGTCGTGTATTCCGGCCCGCTGAAATATTCCCACTGGCCCCGCGCTCCCTCGCGAGCGTGCTCGGGTCTGCCGCGCTCTTCCATCATCGGGCCGTGCATCCGATGGCCTTCGCGGCCAATCGGCTCCGGCCACAGGTTAACGTCTGAGCCAGTCAGCGGAGCCCCGCCCTGGTACCAGACGGGCGCGGTGAATTCCGAACTGGTCGATCCTTCCAGCTCGGAAACGGTCGAATTGGTCGCGCCGGCAATAAGCCCGGTGGTGGCGTTGGTCGCCCCCACAGGATTCGGAGACACGGTCTCAAGAGAGACCATCGGTGTGCTCACCAGAGGAACGTACGGACCGAATCCATATCCGTAGCCACCGTAAACTCGAGGAACAGGCTGCTGGCCAAAAGCCGCGCCCGCAATCAGAACTACCGCACACAAAACCAAACAGGGTCGCATATTGCCTCCACAGAGGGAAACTTCACCTATTGGTTTAGGTGCAGTTTGCGTGCCAGTCGTCGCCTGAGGGCCAGAATCACGGCATCTTCGGGGATTTACGGCGGCGTCGGCTAAAGACCTGCAATTCTGCGAGCGAGCTACTGCGAGGCTAGTGAAAACTCATGCGCACAACCTGCAACCGCTTGGTGCGGAATTCGTGCACGGAATTTGACTTTCGCTGCTGAAGCCCTTCGTTTCCCACACGTCTCAACTGCCCACATAGCGGGCATACAAACTGCGGGCAATGGCCGGTTCCGTCGTGCCTTTAATGATGGCGCGCCCATCGGGGAACAGCGTAATCTCGTACGGCTCACGCCAGAACTTCAGCACAAAGCTGTTGTGGCGCACGTTGCCATGCGGCTGAAGTCGAGCGCTTATTTCCTCAAAGTCGACTGGCCTTTCGCGTTCATGAATCTGCACCGAGTTCCGGCCGCAGAGCGTAATGTGAGGACGGCCTTCCCCGGCAAGATGGACAAAGTCACGCTCGCCACAGACCTGGCACCCGCACGCGTGGAGAAGCGGCAGCGACCTCCGCCTGCTCGTTCTCCCAAACGTCCCATGAAAGCAGCGTCCGCCGCATCTTCGAGCGCGCTCCCACCAGAAACTTCAGCGCCTCAGTGGATGCAAGCGATGCCACCAGGTTGACGGCGGAATTCAAAATGCCCGCGGTCTCACAGGTCTCGATGCTCCCTCGCGGCGAATGCGGGAAAAATACAAGCCAGGCAAGCTGTTTCGCCGGGCAGCACATTCATGGTCACGGCATAACTGCCGACCGCCGCCGCGTAAATCCACGGCACGGAATTCTTCAGCGCATAATCGTTGATCAGGTAGCGGGTTTCGAAATTGTCCGTGCCATCGAGAATGAGGTCGACCCCGCCCAGCAGGGAATCGACGTTCTTCGGGATCAGGTCGGCGACATGAGGCTCGATGACAATCTGCGAATTGAAGCGGGCGATCTGGCGCGCAGCCGCAATTGCCTTCGGCACAGACTCGCGGGCATCGTTCTCATCGAAGAGCGATTGTCGCTGCAGGTTGCTGGGCTCGACGTAGTCGCGGTCGACAATGCGAATCGTTCCCACGCCCGACCGGGCCAGCAATGAAGCCAGCACTGAGCCGGTAGCGCCGCATCCAACGATGACAACACGAGCCTGTGAGAGCTTGCTCTGGCCCTCCGCGCCGATCTGTTTGAACAGCATCTGTCGCGAATAACGGTCATCTTCTCTCAAAACGCCGCTCCTGAACTCTCCATCCGAATGCGCTCCGTTCCCAAGCGATTACCTTTCGCAACCCTTCTACCCAGTATTATAGGTTCCGATCGTCAAACTTCTTCCCAGTGAGCAACGTGTGCCGATGATTTGTTCATCGAACCCGATAGGTGCGGTATTCGACGAGCTCTGGGTTCAGACGAGCGAATGGGTTCGATCAGCATGGGGCGGGAAGAGAAACTTTGCCACGAAAGCACGTCCCGCGCCATCTCCTCGCATGCCTTGTCGTGTTGCTGGCGCTGATCACCGCAACCAGTTGGGCGGTTGGGCCGCAAGCCGCCGGGCAGCAACCGGAGGAGTCGGCGTCGCAGTTTGGAGCGATCACCCCCTATCTTGGTTTGACGATCGATCAGATCGAGCTGCCCGGAGTCGCTCCCGAGGAAGCGGCCACGCTGCTGGCCTCGACCCCGCTGAAGATCGGCGAACCGTTGACGCGCGACAACCTGCATGACGCCATGAAAGCTTTGTTTGCCAGCGGACGCTTCTCCGACATTCAGGCCGAAGCGGATCGCGTCGAGACCACCGGTGTCAGGCTCCGCTTCTTCACCGTCGCCAATTTTTTTGTGGGAATCGTGAGCGTCGAGGGCGTCTCCACCAACCCTTCGCAGAACCAGCTCGTAAGCGCGACTCGCCTGCAACTGGGCGAGCTTTTCTCCCGGGAAAAACTTGACCATGCCATGGCGGGCATGCAGCGAGATTCTGGAAGAGAACGGCTTTCACCGCGCAAAGATCACGACTTCAGAGCAGCGCGACGAACAGCAACATCAGGTCAACATAACTTTTCAGGTCGTCGCCCGGCACCCGCGCTCTGGTTGGCGAAGTCACGGTCGAAGGCGACTCCAGCATTTCCCGGGCAGAGATGAAAGACATCGCGAAGCTGCATTCCGGCGACCCCGTGATCTCAACCCGGACTACTCGTGCCTTGCAGCGCATTCGCGCGCGCTATCAGAAGGAAAACCGTCTTCTCGCTCAGGTTTCGTTGTCGACGGTGGTCTACCATCCGGAGCACAATACTGTGGATTACACCTTCAAGATCGATCGCAGGTCCGGTGGTGCGGGTCCTGGCGGAAGGTTACAAACTCCGCCCGGGCACCCTGCGGCGGCTGGTGCCCGTTTATCAGGAGGGCGCAGTCGACGAGGATCTGTTGAATGAAGGCCGCCGCAACATTCAAAATCACATGGAGGGGCTTGGCTATTTTGAGGCTACCGTCTCCGTAAGCCAGCACACCGTGCAGGACGGCAAAGGCTTGCAGCTGGTCTATGCGATCGATCCCGGGGAGCGCCACAAGCTGGCAGCCATTCGGATTTTGGGTAACCGCTTTTTCCCGGACGAAATCATTCGCGCTCGCTTGCAGGAGCAGTCCGCCAGCCGCTTGTTCAGCCACGGCCGCTATAGCGAAGCACTCCTCGACGAGGACGTGCAAAGAGTGCAAGGCCTGTATCGCGCAAGCGGATTTCGGCAGGCTGAAGTCACCGGCAAACTCATCACCAAATATCAGAATGATCCCTCACTGTTGGCGATTGAGTTCACAATTAATGAGGGTCCGCAGACGCGCGTAGCCTGGGTACGAATTGAGGGCACTTACACTCTTCCGCAGGAACAGCTTCCCGAGCTTCAGACCGCGGAGGGGCAGGGATTTGACGAGTCCACCCTGGCCGATGATCGCGACCGCATACTCGGTAAGTATTTCGACGATGGCTTCCCCAACGCGGCCGTTGATGTAGCCTACGTCACCGCTCCGGCCGGACCTGATGGATTGCCGCGAGTCGGCGTGACCTTCACCATCCATGAGGGCGAGCAGTTTTTCGTCAACCAGGTATTTCTGGACGGGCTCAACTACACGCGTGCAGGCGTCGCTCGGCGCGAACTGAAAGTGCATCCCGGCGATCCGCTAAGCCAGCAGGAGATGCTGGAGAGCCAGCGCCGTCTCTACGACCTCGGCCTCTTTAGCGAGGTCGACACCGCCATCCAGAACCCGGATGGCACCGAGTCGCGCAAGAATGTTGTCGTCGCCGCACGCGAAGCAAAGCGTTACACATTCGATTACGGAGGCGGCTTCGAGTTCCAAACCGGCCAGCCCGCGGTCGGCGCCAATCAGCCGCTCGGGCAGACGGGAGTGAGCCCCAGAGTGTTGGGGGGTATAAACCGCATCAATGTGGGCGGCCGCGACCAGACCCTGACACTCAAAGGCAACCTTGGTCGCCTGCAACAGAGGGCTCTCATCAACTACGACATTCCCAAATTCCTCAACCGGGAGGATCTCCATCTTTCGTTCACCGCCTTTTATGACAACACGGTGGACGTCTCCACCTTCACCTCGAAACGTCTGGAGCTCAGCCTGCGTGATCTGGAGGTGTTATACCGGGCGAATGACCGTGACCTGACGACAATTTCCTACGGCTTCTCCTATCGTCGCGTGGTGGCCTCGAACATTGAGGTCACCAGCAATCTGATTCCATTGCTCTCCTCGCCGACTCGAGTCGGCACTCCGAATTTTCTCTTCATACGCGATCGGCGCGATAATGTCCTGGAGACCACCCGCGGAAACTACACCACCGTCGAAGGGGGCGTGGCCGCGAGCTACTTCGGCTCGGAGGCCGATTTCAGCAGAGCACTGGTGAAGAACTCAACCTATTATTCGTTCGGCCGAAATCACCGGGGCGGAAGATTTGTCTTTGCCCGCTCTACCACCGTCGGCGTCGAAAACCCCTTCAGCAACACGGTCGTCCTGGACCCCAGCCAGACCGCGCCCAGCGGCCAAACCCTGATTCCGCTCCCCGAACGTTTTTATAGCGGCGGGGGCAACTCTCATCGCGGTTTCGGGTTAAATCAAGCAGGACCCCGCGATCCATTTACCGGATTTCCCGTAGGAGGGAGTGCCGTGTTCCTGAATAGTCTGGAGCTGCGCCTGCCCTATGTTGCCCTGCCTTACCTGCATGACAACATCGGCTTTGCGATCTTCCATGATATGGGGAATGTCTTTGCGCGGCCGCAGGAAATGCTCCGAAGCCTGGGACGCTGGCACCAGCCCGACCCCGCACTCTGCTTTCAATCCCACCACCAGGACAGCTGCCAATGCAATTACAACTATCTCTCGCACGCGATCGGCTTGGGGGTGCGCTATCAAACACCCATCGGACCGCTGCGCTTTGATTTCGGATACAATCTGAATCCGCCGGCTTTTCCAAGCTATACGAACATACGACCAATATCGGTCAACGGCGCTCACGATCTGGAATCTTTGACGCACAGCGCGCGGGACATTTCAATTTTTCATTCAACGTAGGGCAGTCTTTCTGATGAAACTCTGGCTGATTAAATTGCGACGCCCAGACTTGCAGCGACCAGGATCGCGACGCCCGGACCTGTGGAAACGTTGCGCACTGGCAGCCGTCTTAGTGATCGCCTTCGCCTCCTGGTCCCCAGCCGGCACCATCGTCGACCGCGTGGTGGCCAACGTAAACGGCCATGTGGTTCTGCAGAGCGATTGGGAAGAGGAAGTGGACTTTGAGGCATTCGAGAATGGGCGGGCTCCCGACTCGTTCACAACCGCCGAGCGCCAGGCCGCGCTCGATCGCCTGGTCGATCAGGAACTGCTGCGCGAGCAGGTTCGACCCTCGCAACCGGCTCCCGCTGAGCAGGTAGCGGCGCGTGTGGCCGAAGTTCGAGCCGAAGTTCTCAAAATGCAGCCCGACTCTTCCACCGATGCGGGATGGCACGCCGCTCTCCAACATTATGGATTGACGCAAAGCTCGCTGGAGAAACGACTAAGCGACCAGATCCAGCTCATGAGGCTGGTCGAGGATCGCCTCCGTCCCTCCATTCAGATCGATCAACATGCTGTCGAAACTTACTACCAGGATCAAGCTGTTGCCCGAGCTCAAGCAGGCTGGAGACTCCGCCAAGCCTCTCACGCGACGTCTATGGCCGAATCAGGACCCTGCTTGCCGAGCAAAAAATGAATGAACTGCTCTCCGGTTGGTTGGCGAGTCTGCGCTCGGGGAGCCACATTATGACTCCCGAGTCCAGTGCCGGAGAAGGGAACCGTTGAGCGAGCCGTCCGCTCCCCAACCGCGCCGCCGCATTCTGCGAAATCTGTTCCTGCTCTTCTGCGGATTCAGCCTGCTCGCCCTGGGTCTGCTTGCCTGGTACGCGACCACCGATTCCTTTCAGCGTCGCATGCGGCACCGGGTGATCGCGGAACTGGAGAAGGCGACCGGCGGCCGCGTTGAACTCGGGGAGCTGCACACCATCCCGTTTCGTTTGCGTGTGGACGCGCGCAGCCTGACCATTCATGGCCGCGAAGCTCCCGATCAGCGCGCCATTCTTGAAAGTAGATCGCCTGCAAGCCGAGTTGAAGATTATCTCGCTATTGGAAACCACCATCGGCCTGCATTCTCTCGCTACTCGAACATCCGGTCGTGCACGTCATCGACTATCCAGATGGCACGACGAATATTCCCGCACCGCCTGTGAAGTATTCGTCCGATCAAGGCCCGATCGAGCAACTCATCTCACTTTCGGTATCGCGCATCGAGGTGCAAAACGGCGAGCTTCTGTGGCAGAACCGCAAAGTTCCTTTCGATTTCGACCGCTCGCGATCTTGCTCTGCTGCTGCACTACTCCTTGCTGCGCCAACGTTACGAGGCGCGAGTCTCCGCTGGCAGCGTCGACCACCCGATGGCAGCAATATCCTGAGTTTGCCTGGGGCGCGGATGCTTCCCTCGTACTCGCTCGCGGACACGCTGACATCAACAGCTTGACCGTTAAGGTCGGGAAAATCCGAGTTTCATTTCGCGGGACAATTGCAGAATTTTCACGACCCGCAGATCAGCGGCGATTATCACGGCGTGGCCGATCTCGCAGAACTCGCCTCGCTGGCCCGCCAGAAAGAACTCCGCAAGGGCACAGCGCAATTCGCAGGGCAAGGGTACTTGGAGCCTTGCGCGATTTTTCGACCGCAAGGCACCTTGCAGGCGAAAGATCTCGACTGGGCAAATGGAAAGCTGCAAATGCGCAATGGGCGCGTAGACGCCGCCTTCGACATCACCCCGGTACACTTGCACGTTTCATCCCTGAAAGCAAACTTGCTGGGCGGCGATCTGCTGGGCGACGTGGATGTAACCAACTGGCAAAGTTCTCTGGAGCCTTCACCAACGCCAGTCCGTCGCCACTTAATTGGACGAGTTCCACCCGAGAGCTTGCAGCGCGGCTCGGTCCATCTGCAATTGGCAGGCTTCCCGCTCACTCCCGCCATGACTGTTGCTGAGCTCAAGGAAGCTCCCGCTCAATCGTCTCGCTTTTGCCGGAAGCACCAGCGGCACCGTCGATCTGCTTTGGGTCGGCTCAATCCGCGATGCTGAAGCGCGCCTGAAACTCGACCTGTCTTCGCCTCCGCGACCGGCGCCCAACGAAATTCCGGTGCACGGGCAGGTCGAGGGCGTCTACCGTGGCTCCCGCGATGAACTTGACGTGACCGTGCTGCACCTGACAACCAGTGGCTCTGAGATCGAGGCCTCCGGAAGCCTGGCCGCTACTTCCGCGCTTCGCTTCTCGCTGACCACCCACAACATGAATGAGTGGACGCCCCTGCTCCAATCGGCCTTTGCATCCGCATCTTCTCCCTTGCCTTTCGCCGTTCACGGCTGGGCAAGCCTCAAAGGCAATGCCAGCGGCCGCATCTCCGCTTTGTCGTTCAACGGCAACCTCGAAGCCTACGATTTTGACACCAACTTGCCCGCCACCGGACGAACGCCCTCCGAGGCCATCCACTGGGACGCCCTCTCCACTGCTTTGCAATACTCGAACACGAACTTCGCTGCCCGCAATGGCTCCTTGATTCACGGCCACACAGTCGCGCACTTCGACATGAGTGCCGTTCTGACGAGCGGCACATTCAGCGACAATGCGCCCTTCACTCTGCACGCGGATGTCCTCAACGCCGACGTCGCCGAGTTTGCCCGCTTGACCGGAGTCGCTCGCCCATTGACCGGCACCCTGGGCCTCACTCTCAACCTTTCCGGTACACGCAGCAACCCTCACGGGGACGGCCATTTTGAGATCAGTGATGGCACGGCCTACGGAGTAGCTATTCCCTCCTTGCGAGGGGATCTTCGGCTGGCGGATGGAGAGGCTGAGTTCAACAACCTTGAAGGCCGGACCTACGGTTACGCCACCCTCGCCGGCAGCGGCAGCATCAGCACCTCCAGTCACGAGTTTCATCTGAATCTCACCGGGCAAAATATCGATCTCCGCCGTTTTCCTCGGCTCCAGTCAAGCCGTTTCACCACAGCTGGCACAGCCGATTTCACGGCTCGCGCCAGCGGCACGCCGGAAGAGCCATCGCTCGAGGCGCATGTGCACCTCAAGGATTTGTCGCTCGACAACCAGCGCTTCGGGGATTTCTTCGCCGATGGAGTCACCCGTGGTCGGCAACTCGACATCACGGCGCGTTCCAATTTCGAAAAGTCCGGTTTGACAATTCAGGGCACCGTCAGTTTGGAGAATGATTTTCCCGCTGACCTCAAACTCGATTTTCATGATCTCGATGTGGTCTCCCTGCTGAGCATCTACGTGCCCGGAAAATTCGCAGGACCCTCCCCTATTGAGGGGACGATCCAGCTTGCCGGCCCTCTGCGCACGCCTCGGGAATTAAAGGCAGCCGCGGAAATCCGCTCCTTCACCGCCGAAGTGGAACATGTCCAGGTGCGCTCCGTGGAACCCATTCGATTTGAGGTCGTCGATCAAGCCGTCATAATCGAGAGCCTCCACCTGGCGGGCAGCGGAACCGACTTTGCCGCGCACGGCCGGGCCCTTTTAACGGGCGCGCAGGAAGTTGACATCCGCCTTGACGGCTCGGTCAACATGACATTGCTGCAATCCTTGAACCCCAAACTTCTGGCGCGTGGAAACCTCAACGTGAACCTCAGCGCGACCGGCAGTCTTCAGCACCCTGTACTGCAAGGTCGTCTGGCAGTCAAGGATACCTTCATCAGTGACATCGATTTTCCCAGCGGCCTGAGCGATCTGAACGGAGTCCTGCTCTTTGATCACGACCGCGTACAAATCGAAAACCTGAATGGCACCACCGGCGGCGGGACGATCTCCCTCACTGGCTCCGCCACCCGCCAGGGCAGCCTCTTCTTGCTCGACCTGGGCGCGAATGCGCAAGGCGTCCGGCTGCGCTATCCGCCCGGCGTAAGTTCCACGGCCAACGCCGATCTCCGCCTCACCGGCTCCACAAATTCTGCCGTGCTCAGCGGCAATGTAGTCGTAACCAAGCTCGCCGTAACCCCGGGATTTGATTTCGGCGCCTATATCGAACGGAGCAGGCAAACGGCTGTCTTTACCCAAACCGACAGCCTGGCTGGCCGGGTTCGACTGGACGTTCACGTCACCACAACTCCTGAACTGCAAATGCAAACCGCGATTGCCAGGCTCTCGGGCAACGCCGACCTCAGGGTGCGCGGCACCGCGGATCGTCCTGTGATCCTGGGTAGAGCTGAAGTTCTGGAGGGGGAAATTTCGTTCAATGGGACCAAATATCGCCTCGAACGCGGAGACGTCACCTTCGCCAATCCCGCGAAAACCCAGCCCATTATCGATCTGCAGGCCGCCACCCGCGTCCGCGACTATGACATCACTGTCCGGGTTCGCGGCGACGCCAGCGTGCCCAACGGCCTGAAAATCTCCTGGCAGTCCGAGCCCCAACTCCCGGAAGCTGACGTGATCGCGTTACTGGCTCTCGGCCGCACCCAGGAAGAAGCCGCCAACGCGCAGTCCAGCGGATCGCTCGGTTTCGGCGGTGAGGCCTCCAACCTTCTCATCAATGAGGCCCTCCAGAACACCGTCACCAGCCGCGTGCAAAGGCTGTTCGGCGTCAGTCGTATCAAGATCGATCCCCAGGGACTAGCCAGCGAAACCGCCGTGGTTCGTGGGCCGCAACTGACGATTGAGCAACAAGTGGTCAGTAACCTGACCGTCACTTACAGTACCAACGTCGCGGTCTCCAACCAGCAGATCATTCAGGCCGAATACAATTTAACGCGCAACATCTCGATTGTGGCGTTGCGCGACCAGAATGGAGTGGTCAGTTTCGACCTCAGAATACGGCGGCGCAAAAAATAACGCGCCAATTCCGGCTGCCGCGATTGCCAGGCTGCGAAAAACTCGAAGAATGTAGGGAAAAGGGAAGGGCAAAGACCATCGTAGAGACACGGCTTGCCGCGCCTCGGGCCGGCGGTCGCATCTCGCGGACGCAAAGACTTTTCCACAAACCTATCTAGCGACACCGTAAGTCAGTCGTTATCAATTTCCCTTTCGTAGCCGGCAGTACCAAAGATCAGCCTTGACATAAACCTCGAAACCAGCAACTCTAGTTGTTTTTCACTCCACGGGTGAGAGAACGAAGGAAGCCATTTTGCGAGTTCGTGTTTTTTACCATGATAAGTGTTTTGACGGGGCTTCCGCCGCCGCCCTGTTCAGCCGCTTCTACCGCGAGCGGGTTCGCAGCGACGTCGATTTCGTCTACTCCGGCCTGCTCCATCGCGCCGGCTCGCTCTTCGACGAAAACCAGTTCGACGGCGATGAGAATGCAATCGTCGACTTCAAATATTCCAGTTCGCCCAAAATCACCTGGTGGTTCGATCACCACGAGAGCGCTTTTCTTTCGCCTGCCGATGCCGCCCACTTCGAACAGGACCAGAGTAATCGCAAGTTCTACGACCCGGCTTTCAAATCCTGTACCAGCTTCATCGCCATAGTGGCCGAACAACGCTTCGGATTCGATCCGCATCCTGTCTCCGAATTGGTGCACTGGACCGATATCGTCGATGGCGCCATGTACCAGGACGCCAAGTCGGCAGTCGAGATGCAGGCGCCCGCGATGAAGCTCACCATGGCCATCGAGGCCTCCACCGATCGGGAGTTTGTCAAAAAGCTCATTCCGCTGCTCGCCTATCACCCGCTCGAAAAACTTCTGCACGAACCGTTCGTCGCTGCCGTTTTGCCGCCCCTGCTCGATCGCCATCGCCGCTCCGTCGACATCCTGCGCGAGCGCACTAAAGAAAGTGACGGCACCATTTTCTTCGACATCACCGACCTCGACCTGGAGGGCTACAATAAATTCATTCCCTACTACCTCCATCCCGATTCCATCTACAGCGTCGGCGTCAGCAAGAGTTCTTTTCGTGTGAAAGTTTCAGTCGGATCCAATCCCTGGTCCCATCGCGAGCCCAGCGTCAACCTCGCCAAGGTTTGCGAACGCTATGGCGGCGGTGGGCATGCGCGCGTGGGCGCAATCTCGTTCGAAGTCAGCCAGAACGATGCCGCCCACAAAGCGGCGCAGGAGATCGTCGAGGAGTTGCGCGCCAGCGTGCGTGCTCGGGCGTGACATCCTCGACCCATACCAGATTGAGCATGCATCCCGTCATTCACGACTCCCAGCACATCAAAGGCGTCCGCACCGTCGCCACCATTGAATTTACAAAAGGCGTGATCGTCGTCCTCGCGGGCCTGGGCCTGCTGTCCATTCGTCACAAAAGTATCTGGGGAGTCGCCGAGAGCTTCCTGGAGTTCTTCCACATCAGTCCACACCATCACTACGTCGGAGTTTTTATTGATCTCGTGTCCAAGATCAGTGACGTCCACCTGTGGAAGCTCGCCGTGGCCGCGAGCATTTACGCAATTTTGCGCTTCATAGAAGCCTTTGGCCTCTGGTATGCCTTGCCCTGGGCGGAGTGGATGGCCGCCATCACCGGCGGCATCTACATCCCATTTGAGCTAGCCGACCTCTTCCGCAGAGTTACATCGTTTCGATTGCTGGTGATCATCATCAATACCATCATCGTCCTCTACATGCTTTACCTGCGATTCGAAGCCGAGAAGAAACGCCGCGCAGTTCACCACCACGCCCCCTCAACTTAGGGTAGCTCTGATTAAAACCCGGGATCTCCGTGCACCTCTGTGTCCTCTGTGGTTTACGCTTCTCCTCGACAGTCACCCATCGCCGCTTGCGCACTCATTGATTCAGTTCGCAGCCGCAATCGGCGGGCGGGACGTGCGCCTTCAAAAAGTCCGCCACGCGTTTATACGCATCGATCTGATTTTCAACCCGCGCGAAGCCGTGGCCTTCGTTCTCATAAACTTTGTATTCCACCACTCCCCCACGCTTCTTGACCGCATCCACCACTTGCTGCGCCTCGGTCTTGGGGCAACGCGGATCATTGCCCCCGGCCAGCAAATACAACGGCGCCTTGATCTGATCCACGAAGTTAATCGGCGACCGGTCTTCGTAGCGATCCTTGTTCTTCACCGGGTCGCCCATAGTTGCCAGATCGGACTGTTGCAAAACCGGGTCCTCATGCTCGATCTCGGTGAACCAGTTCACAAAAGGCACAATTGGAACTCCTGCCGCCCACATATCGGGAGCCTTCGTAACCCCCATCATCGTCAAATATCCGCCGTAGCTGCCGCCCATCAGAATCAGTTTCTTGGGATCGACGTACCCCGTCTGCTTGATCCAGTCGGCCGCCGCCAGCACATCCTGCAGATCGCCGCCGCCCATATCGAACAGATTCGCCTGCTGAAATTCCTTCCCGTATCCGGTTGACCCGCGATAGTTAGGAGCGATCACCAGGTATCCCTGATTCGCCATGTACTGCACGAAGCGATTGAAGGAATTCATCGTCTGCGCCGTCGGTCCCCCGTGCACATAAACAATGGCCGGGCTCTCGCCATTCCGCGGCAGGTTATACGGCACGTAAACAAACGCCGAGATCGTCCACTTCCCATCCCGGCTGGGATAGCGAACCAGATAGGGCTCGACCATATCCTCGGCACGCACCCCTCCCACCAGCGAATGCGTGAGCTGATGCGATGCGTCGTGTGCCAACTGCTCGTGTGGCGCGGGCGCCCCCGCCCGCGTGCCGCTGGTCTTCTCCGCTTCATCGGAAAACGTATAAACCCACAAATCGCCAGGCGCTGTCGCACCGCTATGCATATAGAGCATTCTCGATCCGTCGCGCGTGAACGGTGACGTACGCCCCGCAGGCCAGTTCAGGCCCTTCGGCAACGGCAAAGCACGAGCTTTTCCTGCAGCCACGTCGTACAGATAAATCTCGTTGTTGCCATCGACATTTGCGGTGTAGGTCAGAGATTTGCCGTCAGGAGAAAATTTCGCTCCTTCAATCTCCCATTTATCTTCGGTCAGCCAATGGATTTTCTTGCTGGCAACTTCGAGCAATCCAACATTGTCGTACCCATTGCCGGCGTTCGATGTGATCAGAAGATATTTCCCATCGGGCGAAACATCATCCGCCTCGTACATCTTCTCGCCGTCGTGCGGCGTCAGCAGCGTGCTCTCGCCTTCGCCGACCTCCACCACAAAAATATTGGAGTCCGTGCCCTTCGCCTGCTCTTGCGTATAGAAGATGAATTTCCCATCGGCCAGACCAGATCGGCGCGACGTTCATGCGATCTTTCGCAGTTCCGGTAGTCAGGTGTTTCACATCGCGTAGCACCGTGTCATATACATCGATTTCAAACACAGACGATGTCTTCGGCTTGACCATGTAAGCCAGATAGCGCCCATCGGGCGACCACGCCGGACTTTCCTCGGCGATCTCGCGCGTGTTGGTAAGGTTAGTCGACCTGCCCGGTTTTGGGCGAGACCAGAAAAATATCCCATTGCTCATCGCCGTCGTAATCCGACATGTAGGCGATCCACTTGCCGTCGGGCGACCACGTGGGACTCGACTGCCGCTGGTCGCTGATGGTCAGTTGCGTCGGCCATCCCCCTTCCGATGGCACCAGCCAGAGGTTGCTGCGGCCGCTCAGGTTGCTGATGAAGGCGACCGTCTTGCCATCGGGAGACCACGTCGCCCCGCCCACCTGGCGCGTCATATACAGCTTTTCGATGGAAAGATTCTCTCTCCACCCGCGCATCCTGTTTGGAAGTAATCTGCTTCGGATCGGTGACGGCTTGCGGTGCCGGTAAAGTCTCGGATCGGACAAACCTGGTCGTCAAGATCGTGGTCATCAGAATGACCATAACAAACCAGCAAAGAGTGCGCATGGATTCCTCTTGGATATCGTCGTGTCAAAGCAAAGTCTAACAAAGTAGACCGTAGCGCCGGCGTCCCGCCGGCGGTTAGGCGGGCGTCCTCGCCCGCCGCATGCTCCGCATTTCAGGGTGCGCGCACAAACAGGGAATCGAACCCGCAACTTCTCCCCGCCCCACCCCTGAAGTATTCTTGCGACAACTCATGAACTTCACCATCCTCGATTGGTCCGCAATCGTCGGCTACCTGCTGATCACGCTCGTCCTCGGCCTTTACTTCCGAAGACGCTCGGGCAAGAGCGTAGACGATTATTTCGTCTCCGGGCGCACCGTCAGTTGGTGGCTCGCCGGGACCTCGATGGTCGCCACCACCTTCGCCGCCGATACTCCGCTGGTCGTGACCGGCCTCGTCTATTCCCAGGGAATCGCCGGGAACTGGCTCTGGTGGTCATTTCTGCTCTCCGGGATGATGACCGTCTTTCTCTTCGCGCGGCTGTGGCGGCGTTCCGGCCTGCTCACTGACGTCCAGTTTGCCGAGATGCGCTATGCCGGGAAGCCCGCGGCCTTCCTTCGCGGATTCCGCGCCATCTACCTCGGCCTCCTGATGAATTGCCTCATCCTCGGCTGGGTCACCAAGGCCATGACCACCATCGTAGCCACCACGCTCGGCCTCACCGATCGCGGCGCGTTGATGGTCTGCGTGTTTTTTCTGATTCCATTCACCGGCCTCTATGTCGCGCTTGGCGGCCTCTGGGGAGTCCTGTGGACCGACCTCTTCCAATTCGTGCTGAAAATGGGCATCGTGATTGCCGTCGCCTACTACGGCGTGCGCGCCTGCGGAGGCATGACCAACCTGCTCGCGCGTCTCTCCGCGATGCGCGCAGCGGCCGGGCCGACCGCGGGCGATGCCACTTCCTTCTTCCCGGATTTCTCCCGTCCGCTGAGTTCGGAAGCCCTCTGGACCCTCCCCGCGCTGACCTTCCTCGTGAATCTCGGCCTGCAATGGTGGGCCTTCTGGTATCCCGGCGCGGAGCCCGGAGGCGGCGGCTACATCGCCCAACGCATCTTCAGCGCGAAAGATGAACGCAACGGCGTGCTCTCAGTCTTGTGGTTCAACATTGCCCATTATGCCGTGCGGCCCTGGCCCTGGATTCTGACCGCGCTCTCGGTGATCGTGCTTTATCCAAAGCTGGAGCATCCCGAGGCCGGCTACATGATGGTCGTCACGCAGCATGTGCCCACCGCTCTGCGAGGCATCATCATCGCTGGCTTCATGGCGGCTTTCATGTCCACCTTGGCCACGCAGTTAAATTGGGGCGCGTCGTATCTGGTCGCGGACTTTTATAGGAGGTTTCTAAAGAAAGACGGCAGCGACGCTCATTATGTAAACATCTCGCGTCTCGCTACCGTTTGCTCGTGATCGTTTCCGCCTATGTTTCCGCGCAACTCGCCTCCATCCGTTCCGGATGGGAGTTCGTGCTCGAAGTTGGAGCGGGAACCGGAGGCGTCTATCTCTTGCGCTGGTACTGGTGGCGCATCAATGCCTGGAGCGAAATTTCCGCCATGGCCACGGCGCTCGCCTCGACGCTCGCGCTGCGCTGGTGGTCGCCATTCTCCGGCAACCAGCCGGTGCTCTTTGCCAAGACCGCTCTGGCAACCACGGCCCTCACCACCATCGTCTGGATCCTCGTCACCTGGCTCACATCTCCTGAGCCGGAGAGCGTGCTCGTGGCGTTCTACCGCCACGTGCGCCCGCATGTACGCGGCTGGGAGCCGGTGGCTCGTCTCGCTCCAGAAGTAGTTCCCACCCGCGACCTCGGCCGCAATCTTTTCTGCTGGATTCTCGGCTGCGCCATGGTTTACGCCGCGCTCTTCGGCGGAGGATGGCTCATCATCGGCCCTCGGGGAAGAGGCGCTTTGTTCCTGGCGATCGCCGCGATCTGCGCAGCCGCTCTCTACCGCGACCTGTCGACCAGAACCGAGATGCAAGGCTAGCAGCCGCGTTTCGCCGCAAACCCCGCTCCCAAGGCGGTCTTTGGAATCAATATCTTACCGAAAGCCTCGACCATCGGGTCAATTCTGCATTGCCGTTCCAGCATTTGCAGAGTAAGATGGCGGACCTAAGGAATACGGATGCTGAAGCGCGAATCCCCCATCGACGCCTTGGCCGAAAGAGTTGTCGCGCTCCAGGCGCAACATGACGGCTCTGCCTGGAACGAGATCGCTTTGCTGGCAACCCTGAAAGAGCTTCTTCCCGGCTACAAATTCGTCACAGCATTCCATCGCCTGCGTAGTGCCACGCAAAGACCAACCTCGCTCTCCCCAACCGGTCCGCAAGAACTAGAAGAAGCAGTGAAAGCATTAAAAAGGAATCCCCAGCTACCATCCTGGCTCTCATGACCCGGACGTCAGCGGCTGCGAAGTAGAATCGCCGCGAAAGCTCGCGCGAAGCTCGGGGCTCTTTGACAGTGATTTTGCCCTTCAATCACCCGACGACATTTCTCTTCTTTGAACCTTGTCACCCCGAGTGAACCAGGGCCACCAGCGCGCCCGCTTTGGGTGTGCCGGGGTGCGCCGCCCGCGTAACGGATAGGGAAACTTAGGTTACTTGCCCGCAGTTTCAGCTCGCAGGAGACTAAGGGGTAAAAAGAGGAATCTGCCATGAAAACGTCGCAAGTTTGTTGGAGGACGCTAATGCCTGAGGCGGAAAAATGAAAACGGCACTCGTAACAATCGCACTAGGGCGTGTTAACACTAAATAGAATTTTGTGGTATTCTCCATTTATGGAGATTACCGAGGCGCAATACAGCCACATCGAGTCCAGTCTTCCGCGACAGCGCGGCAACGTGAGCCTGACCAACCTCGCCGTGTTAAACGCAATCCTGTACGTCGCCGAGCAAGGCTGCAAATGGCGGGGTCTTCCCAAGCGTTTCGGCAACTGGCACACCATTTACACCCGTATGAACCGTTGGTCCAAGAACGGCGTATTGGATCGCATCTTTGAGCAATTGCAGCGCGAGCAGATCGTGCGCATCACCATCACCGCCGTCAAACTGGACTCCACCACCGTCAAAGTGCATCCCGATGGCACCGGCGCGTTAAAAAAAACGGTCCCCAGGCCATCGGCAAGTCCCGCGGCGGATGGACCACCAAGATTCATCTGGTTGCCGCGAATGCTCGAACGGCCATAAGCTTCGCCTTGTCTCCCGGTCAAGCCTCCGATGCGAAGCAGGGCCGCTTGCTGCTGGGCGGCATCGGACCGCTGCCTGCGCCCCTGCATCTGATCATGGACCGCGCCTACGAAGACAACGAAACCCGGCAACTGGCACTGGATTTCGGCTTCATTCCCGTGGTTCCTCCCAAGTGCAATCGCTTGGAACCATGGCAGTACGACAAGGCCCTCTACCGCAAGCGCAACGAAGTGGAACGGCTGTTTCGCCGGCTCAAGGGCTTCCGGCGCATCTTCTCCCGCTTCGACAAACTCGACGTCCTCTTTCTCGGATTTCTCAACTTCGCCTTAATCGTCGAGGCCCTGCGTAGTGTTAACACGCCCTAGTGGCGATGCTAGCGAGCGTCTCGCAAGCTGGGGACAAACATCTTACGCAGACGACCGTTGCAGCAAGCGCGCAGGCCGTTAAGAACGCCGCTGTCAAGCAACTCGCGCGTGACGGATGGACGATTAACTCGGAAGGTCAGTTCCAAGTTGTGTTTGTTCGGCCCCGAAGCGCTGGAATACAGGCCATGACCTCACTGACTTATGCATTCGGTGCACTCGGTCCTAAAAATATTCAAGGTCAATGTGCGCCAGAAGCCCGCGTATTTCTTACAATGGACTTCGCCGATGTTAACGGACAGACCTTTGTTACTTCCAGTGAAGCGTTGAGCGACAATACGGTTGGCCCACCATCTTGCTTTCGCCTTGTTGAGGACCATACAAGCGGGGCCCGGAAAAAGCAAGACGCGATCCTTGCTGCTATTAAGACCGCAGCCGAGTCGTCGCAGGCATCCGTCCCTGTGCCAGTACAAGCACCAGTAGCCGCTCCGGTTGCACCTGGTTTCGAGCCGCGAGCACTCACAGTTGCGCCGAAGCTGGGTGATACAACGACTCGGGAGTGCGTGCCCGCTCACTGAACTGCACGGCGTGAGCCGCAAAAGCTTGCTCGCAACTCGTGGCTCGAAGCTCGCGACTCAAGGTCTCGTCATCTTCTCCGGCTTAACCAGCGCATCAAACTCCTCGCCCGTAAGATGTCCCAACTTCACCGCCGCCTCGCGCAACGAAGAGTGCTCCACATGCGCCGTGTGCGCAATCTTCGCCGCGTTGTCATATCCAACCTTCGGAGCCAGCGCCGTCACCAGCATCAGCGAATTCTTCACATACCAATCGACCTTCGCCCGATCCACCTCGATCCCCTTGATCATGTACTCCACATAGCCATGGCAAGCGTCATGAATCAGGGTCACCGAGTGCAGAAAGTTGTAGATGATCACCGGCTTGTACACATTCAGCTCAAAGTTCCCCTGCGATCCCGCGAATCCCACCGCCGCCGTCGCGCCATGCACCTGCGCGCACACCATCGTCATCGCCTCGCACTGCGTAGGATTCACCTTGCCCGGCATGATCGACGATCCCGGCTCATTCTCCGGAATCACCAGCTCGCCCAGCCCGCACCGCGGACCCGACGCCAGCCACCGAATATCGTTCGAAATCTTCGTGAACGACGCCGCCAGCGTCTGCATCGCGCCCTGCGCAAACACGATCTCATCGTGCGCCGACAGCGCTGCAAACTTGTTCGGATGCGACCGGAACGGCAGTCCCGTCAGCTCCGCAACCTTCGCCGCCGCCCGCTCCGCAAACTCCGGATGCGTATTCAATCCTGTTCCCACCGCCGTCCCGCCAATCGCCAGGTCGTAAAGCCCGTCCAGCGCCAGCTCCAGCCGCTGAACGTCGCGCTCCAGCAACGATGCCCATCCGCCAAACTCCTGCCCAATCGTCAACGGCACCGCATCCTGCAGGTGCGTGCGCCCGATCTTCACGATCGAATCGAACTCGCGAGCCTTCGCCGCAATCGCATCGCGCACCGTCTTCACCGCCGGAATCAAATCGTTCTTCACCCGCAACGCTGCCGCAATATGCATCGCCGCCGGAAACGTATCGTTCGACGACTGCGACATATTCACGTGATCGTTCGGATGCACCGGCTTCTTCGATCCCCATCTCGCCGCCCGCAATCTCAATCGCGCGATTCGAGATGACCTCGTTCACATTCATATTGGTCTGCGTGCCCGAACCGGTTTGCCAAATACGAAGAGGGAACTGATCGTTGAGCTTGCCGGCAATCACCTCGTCCGCGGCCTGCGACAATCAGCTTGGCCTTATCGGCCGGAAGCTTTCCCAGATCCTGATTCACCAGAGCGCAAGCCTTCTTCAAAATCCCAAACGCCCGAATCAGCTCCGGAGGCATCACGTCGCGCCCAATATCAAAATGCAAAAGCGACCGCTGCGTCTGCGCTCCCCAATAAACGTTGGAGGGAACTTCGATCTTTCCCATGGAGTCGGATTCGGTGCGGGTCTTCGTGTGAGTTTCGGCATGTTCAGTAAGAGTGGCCATGATGAAATCTCCTATGATGAGGAACCGAACATTATACGGCGGCGTGAAAGGCAAAGCCTACGTTGCGATCGGTGGGGGAGGTTCAAGAATTCGGCTTCACCACGGAGTCACGGAGACACGGAGAAGGCCAATTTCATGCGAAAACTCATCTCTTGCGATTTCGCGTTATGCCCTTTGTTTAGTATGGCTTGACGGGAATTTTTGCTGATTTTGTACCCCCTCCCCCCTTACCTATTTTGGGTTAAAATATTCAAAAATAAGGGCTTACACGCAAAGTATTCTGGAAGGTAATTATCCCTTGACATCACGTTAGGAATATGGCTATGTCTGTGAGGTCATCATGAACCGCAGACAGACGATTCCAAAGCACTTACGGTATACCATCGAGGATTTCAACCGTCAGTTTCCCGACGATGATGCTTGCTTTGAGCACCTTCATGAGCAGCGTTTCCCCGACGGCATCGCGTACTGCGACAAGTGCAAACAGGATCGCAAGCACCACCGCATCAAAGGGCGTCCAGTCTATGCCTGCGATGAATGCGTGACCCAGATTTCCCCGATGGCCGGGACGATCTTTGAGCACAGCAGCACGTCACTTCGACTCTGGTACTACGCCATGTACCTGATGGCCTCGACTCGTTGCGGCATCTCGGCAAAGCAAATTCAGCGTGAAACTGGAGTCACCTACAAAACCGCTTGGCGGATGTTCCGCCAAATTCGCTCGTTGCTGTCCGAAACAGACATGCAACTGGAGGGATCGGCGGTGGAGATGGACGAAACGTATTACGGCGGAACGCGCAAAGGCAATCTGGGCGTCCGATGCGCGGCGACAAACAGAAATCTCCAGTGATCGGCATTGTCGAGCGCAGCAGGGAACGCGCGATCGGCAGAGTGAAGGCTTTGGCTACTCCAGATGTCACCGCAGAACGCGTGCTGGGCATTGTGCATGAGCACATACTGCCGAAGAGCACCGTATTCACCGATGAGTACCGAATCTATGATCGTGTTGGGGGACGGGTGATAGAACATAAGCGCATCAATCACACGCCAAGGTCTACGTCCTTGGCGATGTTCACACGAACACGATTGAAGGCTTTTGGTCGCTAGTGAAACGCGGGATCGGCGGCGTCTATCACGCAGTTTCAGCAGAAATATTTGCAGAGCTATTTGGATGAGTATTCGTTTCAGGTACAACCGGAGAGATCAGGGGAATCTGATTTTCACTTCGCTTTTGAAGCGCGTCGCTGAGATGGCCGCGCCGCCCGCCGCAGTAGATCGTGGAATGACGCCCGCGATACAGGAGCCATTTTAGCCGCTACTTCTTGCGGATGGTTTCAAAATCTTCGTTCTCGCGGGGTTGATCGCTCTTGTCAGCTTCCCGGCTCACTAGCGTATGCCCGCCTCCCGTCGTCACCAGTCTAGCACGGTGACGGAAACGACGGGAGTGTGTCACTCGAAGATGGGATTCTGTTAGCAAAGGAACTTCTTCAACTCAATACCGATGCGAAAGACGAACGTTGGAAGCGCGTGGGTCAGCTCCTCGATAGTGGCTATCTGGGGCGGACCAAACTCCGGTTCATCGAACGCTATCACCAAGGCATACTCATCTTCCACCTTCACGGGATTCTTCGCCCACGGATAAGGGTTGGGGATTTCGTCATAAAGTTTTGCGCCATGGTCCAGCATCGGAATGACAGTAGTATGCCGGATTCCGCCCCCGGCACTCGTTGTCGAGTAAGTCCGGGTAATTTTGAGCACGGTGGGCACAAGGTATCTGTGTTTGTCGATGTTCGAGAATTTAGTCAACATCCTCAGCAATGTGTGCCCGTGATGGATTCGATTGTATGGTTGCAACCCCTCGATCAATGTAAATGCTTCATCGGGGATTCTCATTTGATAGCTGAGCAGCAAGTCTCCCTTGCTGACCGATCCCGGTACTGGTCGCTCGGTCCTCAGCGGGAAGATGCAGCTATGAATTTGCTTGGAAGTGAGGGGCGCCCCATTCCTCTCGATGAGATCGAAGAAAAAGTGATCCAAGGCAGAACGCAGTTGATAGATGATTTCGCCAGAGAACACGGAGATTTCGATAGGCGGCTGCTCGGTGATCTCCAGTGTTGGTGGACCATTCGGTTGGGCAACTTTTCGGTACGGCTTTCTGCGGGCATAGTCGGCGATGCAGTCTTCGACAGGCTTGTAATGCTCCAGTGCCCTGACGATTTTTGCCATCCCGGATTCCCATCCGTGGATCATGTCTAACATCGTAAGTTTTTACTATACGTGATGTCAAGGGATAATTACCTTCCGGAATAAGGAGTTAGGGGTGGAATGCTGGCACGACAGGAGGATTGTGGAGGGCGTTGACAGCGTTCTGAGGGCGGACACGGTTGTGCCTTCGCCGATCATAGGTGGTTCGATTTTCGGGCTTGGCGGGTGCTGTGTCTGTGAGGGCGCGCACAGTTCGGATGTGATGAAAGATTGGGGGATAGGCGTTGCGTTTGAGTATCCACTCGGATACATTGAGGGAATCATGAAGAAGGGAAAGAAGACAACTTACAAGCCATTCGACGCAGCGTCCTATCTCGATAACGACGCGGTCATTGCGGAGTATCTTTCGGCGGCGGCCGAAGACTCAAACCCCGAAGTGTTCGTCGCTGCGCTCGGCAACGTGGCGAAAGCGCGAGGCATGGCCCAGATCGCCAAAGACGCCGGGCTCGGCCGGGAGAGCTTGTACAAAACTCTGAGCGCAGGTGCACATCCACGCTTTGAGACGATCAATTCCGTATTGCACGCCCTGGGCGTGAAGTTCGCAGTCGTTGCTGAACGCGAGGGTTAATTTCGCTGCCAAACGAAGATCTCAAGCGGTCGGCGGTTGTCGAATCCCACCCTTCAAAAAACGAAGGGTGGGGCACCCGGCGAGTTGATGGAGGGTGTGGGGGCGATGAAGGCCCACCGTGAAGGCAAGATCACCTTGCGGACGCACAAGGTCGAGGCCGCGCCGCTTCCCACCGTGGATTCGAAACTCATCCTCGACACGCGAAAGAAACTCCGCTGCTCGCGCGCCGTTTTCGCGCGCCGGTTGCGCATTAACGAAAGAACGCTGGAAAAATGGGAACAGGGCCGCGCCAAACCGAATCCACAGGCGGCCGCTCTTGTGCTGCTGGTGCGCCGCTATCCAGACACGCTGGCCCGACTGGACGCACTCGCGGCGCGGTAGGTTGGATGGACTAACTCTCAGGCAACGTCCCGTCCGATCCCGGGCCTTCGTGGATCTGGCCCATCAGTGAATCGACGTGGGCAGCACCCAGACACTCGCAAGTGCGCGAAATGTGTCGGGCACCCGGCCGGAAGCAAATCTTACTGGTTTCGCTGCTATCGCCGGTAGACGATAGCCTCGTTCAATGCATTCACGACCTGCCCAATATAGTTAGCGTCCTGACTGTTCAGGGGCTTCGCTTCTCCCGACGCCGTCCGGAGAAGCACATGATATGTGGGCTTGCGTCTTGAAAGCCACCAAACACCAAGTGCCACTATGACGAGGCCCGCAACTATGCCACCCCATCCTTGACCTTGAGCATTTTGGGCGCAGCCTCCAAGGGCGGCCAGTATACCTAGCACGATCACTATCCCCGGACCTTTGTATGAAGGTGGCTCAGTAAAAGGTGTGACCGACGTAACGCCACCCATCGTAAACGTCTGTGGACCGACAACAAATCGAGCGTTCGTAACTAGCACACCGGCCGTGTTGTAAAACTCCCTTTCTGAACTTGCCGCTCCACCGGTTGTGGAAGTATGCGTTTCAACGGAGGGTCCTGAGGCTTTTCCACATCCTGTGCAGAATGAGGATCCGGGTTGAATCGTAGAACCGCATTGAGAACAAAAGGCCATACTTATCTCCTCCTCAGAAATCGTTTCTACCTTGCTTGATCACCTTCAGATAGCTCTTTCTTTGGCTGAGTAGCATTTACAGCCGAATCAACTCGCCTATCTAGCAGGCTGCGGAAAAACTCGTTTTGCAGCGGGGGGAGTACCTAAAAACTGTCTTGTTTCCACAGCACAACCTGATAAGAAGAAGGTATGCGAGGACAAGACGAGCAGCAGTTGGATGTGTTCAGCTACGTAAGCCCAGAGCAGCGAGTACCGCAAGACCACCCGCTGCGTCCTCTTCGTGTCATGACCGATGAGGCATTGCGGGATTTGCAACCACGATTCCACAAGCTTTACGCCAAAACGGGGCGGCCTTCGATTGCGCCGGAGAAGTTGTTGCGAGCGCTTCTGCTGCAAGCGTTGTACACGGTGCGCAGCGAACGACTGTTGATGGAACAGCTCGACTATAACCTTCTGTTCCGCTGGTTCGTGGGCTTGAACATGGACGATGCCATCTGGGATGTGACCGTGTTCACCAAGAACCGGGAGCGGCTGCTCGCTGGGGACATTGCCGAAGCCTTCTTCCAAGCCGTGCTGCAGCAGGCGCGTGAGCGGGGTTTGCTCTCGGAGGAACACTTCACGGTGGATGGAACGTTACTGGAAGCGTGGGCGAGTGTGAAGAGTTATCAACGCAGAGATGCGAAGAACGACGTTCCGCCGGACGATCCCGGCAATGCGACAGTGGACTTCCACGGGGAGAAGCGGTCGAACCAGACGCACGCATCGAAGACGGACCCGGATGCGAAGATGGCACGCAAAGGCAAGGGCAAGGAAGCCAAGCTGAGTTACAACGGGAATCTGCTGGTGGAGAACCGCCACGGGCTGATCGTCAACACCGAGGTGTTCGAGGCCAACGGAACGGCGGAGCGCGATGCGGCGCTGGTGATGCTGGAACAGATTCCGGGAACGAAACAAGTAACCGTGGGCGGCGACAAGGGATATGACACGGCGGATTTCGTGGCCGAGTGCAGAAAC
Organism: uncultured Acidobacteriaceae bacterium; assembly: GCA_963709055.1. Taxonomy (GTDB): domain Bacteria; phylum Acidobacteriota; class Terriglobia; order Terriglobales; family Acidobacteriaceae; genus Acidiflorens. Next base: position 64,105 of record CAVPUZ010000007.1, on the reverse strand, counting down.
TTAAAGGTCACGCCGCACGTGGCGCAGAACCTGGAGCGACCCGGTGGGAGCGCCATCGATGCTCGTACGACGCAGCACGCCGGATATGCCATCAGTCAGAGGAAGAGGAAACGCGTGGAAGAATGCTTCGGCTGGCTGAAGACGATCGCGCTGTTGCGGAAGGTTCGGCATCGCGGGGTCTTGAAGGTCGGATGGGTCTTCACCTTTGCCGCAGCTGCCTATAATTTAGTCCGCCTACGGAATCTGGCTCTGCAAGCGACGTAACCCAACGCCAAGTTGGGCTGCCTGGGCCGGAAACGATCTTCAGGGCCAGCAGCGAACGCAGCCAAAGTCCTTCTCCCAGTCAAAAAATTACGCAACCGCCAAAGATTCTAACTCGCAACGTCCATTTTTCCGCAGCCTGCTAGACCATTAAATAGAGAAGCCATAAAATTTAAGGGAGTGACAACTTGCGCGCCCTGTAGATTCTTCATGAGTTCGTTGAGTGCTACCGTGTCTTTGCCTAACACTTGAGCAAGTTTTTCCAACTTGATTTTGACAGCTTCAGCTTCACGCTCACTACGGATCGGAGACAGAAACGCTTTTCGTGTATCGTTGATCGCCTCCTGGATTTCCTGAGGCAGATGCACGTGCTGAACCTCAAGACGCTCCACGTCAATTCCATAGTCGAGCGCTTTGGCGCGGATGGTTTTCAGGGCGCCCTCCATTGCGGATTCGAAAAGGTGTGCGATGGAGTCCAGTTTCGGCTGTTGGCCGTTCTCTCCAACGTCTTGAAGGAACTGGGTAGCCTGCGCCGAGACAACGTCGGCGACACTAAGTTGATTCACTTGCGCACGCACGGCTGACTCCGTAAGCACCGCGATCCAGTGCTTAACGGTGTTGTGCACCGCCGCGTCATCCAACAAAAGATTGTTACTCGCACGGACCTCTCTGGTCTGCGGCTGGTCAGTCGAGATTTGGAATGCGTATGCCCTTGGGTTTTTAATTTTCCACCATACCGCAACTCTGATGGCTAGTGGTTGCGCCTCGCGCGTAAGCACCTGTGGATCTTCCCAATCAAGAAGGGAGGTGCGGAGGGGTATAGGGCCCACGAATTGTTCCCCGCGGATCCATGAAATGGTGCGCATGCCTCCTGTCGGTTCGCCAATGTCTTGAAACTGTTTGTTTTTTTGGAAGACAAAAGTTTCACCTTCGTTCCAAAGCACGAGCCATCCGGTTCCAAACCAAACAGGAACTGCACGTTCACCTAACTTGAAGGCCCGTGATCGCGGTCCCCAATAGCCAAACCACAAGATGAAGCAAACGCCGAGTGTGATGAAAAGGAGAAATGCGAGAGCCTCGGTGATGTCCAAGCACAGCCTCCGTATCCTCGGGTAACAAAGCTAGACTTATTAGGTATCTCTTTCGCCAGGGCAGATATTTAAATTCCGGGCCACTGTATAGGGGAAAGCGTGGAGTGTCAAGGAATTGAGTCACTGAGCCTTGGGAGCCCATCGGTAAGGACGATAGGCCTGTCAAGAAAGCCATAGTTACTCCGGCCGGTGGCCACTTATGCCGTGTGTTGTGCTTGAGTGCGGCGGTACCCCCGCGCCTCCGCGACGGTTGACTTTCCATTCACCACGCGCAGAATACGGTTGATGCGCGTCTGGCAGCCCTTGCCATGGCCCTTCCGCCAATCGAGCACGTCCTCATCGCGGTAAAGCCCATGGGGGATGATTATGTGGAATCCCACCCTAACGTCGCAAAAGGCGCGACGTTAGGATGGGGCACCATCGTGTTTTTTTCGATCCCGAAAACGAAACGGCGGGGCCCACTCAAGCCTTTGTGTTGGCTTGAGTGGGTATCTAACGTGGGCTCGATCGTCCTCTAAGCCGCCGCTTGCCTTCTTTGCTCGACAAACGCCAGCAGATCGGCATTAATCTGGTCGGCGTTGGTTGTGGGCATTCCGTGCGGAAAACCCGGATACACCTTCAGCGTGGCTCCCTTCACAATCTTCGAGGACTGCAGGGCAGCCGCGCCGATGGGCACGATCTGGTCATCGTCGCCGTGAAGAATGAGAGTGGGCATGTCGAACTTCTTTAGGTCTTCGGTGAAGTCCGTCTCGGAGAAGGCCTTGATGCAGTCGTAGCCCGCCTTGACGCCTCCCATCATGCTCTGGAGCCACCACTTCTCCCGGATGCCTTCAGAAATCTTCGCGCCGGGCCGGTTGTAGCCGTAGAAGGGAAGCGTAATGTCCTTGTAAAACTGCGGCCGATTCTTCAGATATTGGGCTCGCAGGTCGTTGAACACCTCGATCGGCGCGCCCGCCGGATTCTTATCCGTCTTTACCATCAGCGGCGGCACCGCACTGATGAGCACAGCCATCGCCACACGTTTTGAACCGTGCCGCCCGATATAGCGCGCAACTTCTCCGCCGCCGGTGGAGTGGCCCACGTGAATTGCATTCTTCAAGTCGAGCTTTTCAGTCAGAGCGGCGAGATCGTCGGCATAGGTGTCCATATCGTTCCCATCCCACGTCTGGTCGGAGCGGCCGTGCCCTCGGCGGTCGTGCGCGATGACGCGGTAGCCCCGCTGGCCGAAGTACATCATCTGTCCATCCCAGTCGTCCGCCGTGAGCGGCCAACCGTGGCTGAACACAATGGGCTGGCCTTTGCCCCAGTCCTTGTAATAGATAGTTGTGCCGTCTTTGGTTGTGATTGTCGCCATGGAATCTCTCCTTGCGTTAGGTTGTCAGCACATCGTGAAGGTTCTGCCGATGGGAGCGCGGCCTCGCCGCGTCAGCCAATGCGCGGGTCCCCACAAAAGTGCGCTGCCGGCAGGGTAGGTAACTGGCGGAAAGTATACTCCCGATTGGGCTGGGTGGCCCACTCAAGCGGTTGGCTTGAGTGGGTACTACCCGCGCGCCGTCCGCGGCGGTTGACTTTCCATTACCACCCGTAGAATGCGGTTGATGCGCGTCTGGTAGCCCTTGCCATGGCCCTTCCGCCAATCGAGTACGTCCTCATCTAGACGAATCGTCAACTGCTTTTTCGCCGCCGGCTCCGCCATGGTTGACTTCTTGAGAGACGCCCAGGCGGACGGTTTTCGATGCGTGCAAGTTATGACTATAGTAGAATGACTATGCTCATAATAAGGAGCCGCCATGAAGACCATTGCCGCCGGCGCTTTCAAAATCCATTGTCTCTCTGTAATGGACGAAGTCCAGGCCAAGCGTGAAACCGTCCTGATCACCAAGCACGGAAAACCCGTAGCCAAGCTGGTCCCGGCTGACCAGGGACAGGACGAAATCTACAACTTCCTCGCCGGTAAAGGGTCGATCAAAGGCGACGTCGTTTTGCCCGCGCTTTCCGCCAAGGATTGGGGCAAGCTCAAGTGATCCTCCTGGATACCCACGTCGTCCTGTGGTTGGCGTTCGAGCAACAGCGGCTCTCGAAGAAGGCAAGGTCAGCCATCGACGATGCCCGCCAGAACGGAGAGGGTTTGGCCATCTCCGACATCACACTGCTGGAGTTGGCTACCCTGGTCGGTAAGCGAAGGGTGCGCCTCCAGATTGGCCTGGAGTCCTTCCTGCAAGAGGTCGAGTCACGCTTTGTCGTCCTGCCTATTACCGGACGCGCCTGCACATGCGCCTTCAGTTTTCCCTCGAACTATCCTAAGGATCCAGCCGACCGAATCATCGGTGCGACTGCCCTGGTCGAGGGTTTGCCGCTTCTAACAGCCGACCGCCAAATACGCCAATCGAGAGCCGTCCGCACTATCTGGTAAAGGATGTCCGATAGGTAGCCCACTCAAGCCGTGTGCCGGCTTGAGTGGAGTACTAACTGCAACCGCCATTCCCATCACTTCTTCGTCAGTCCGTCGCGCCAGGCCATTACTTCCAGTTCTGCTTTGCTGGGCGAGGCGCTTCGTCACATCATTCCGCGCCGGAACTTGATGATCTTCCCGCGATCGCGCTTCGAGGGTCTGCCCGCAGGCAACTGTTCGAACTGGCGCATGGCCTTGCGCTCCGCCGCGACTTTCAGGCGCAACTCGCGGCTGTCATCGGTTTCGCGATAGAGCGTTTGCGCGACCGGCGCGGGACCGCGCACCTCGCTGAGAGCGAGGATTGCTACCTCGAAGTCGCCGCCCTCGTTGGTGATGCGCAGCATATCTCCAATGCGCACCTCGCGTGCAGGCTTGGAGGGTTGTCCGTTGGATTGAACCCTGCCCAGATCACAGGCTCGCGCAGCCAGTGCCCGGGTCCTGAAAAATCTCGCGGCCCAGAGCCACTTGTCGATACGTATGCCGGCCATGGTCCGTATTTTAACGGGCTATTTTCCTGCGCGAATGGAAATTCAGTGTGGGAAAAGAAGTCAGATGGATTTCACCGGGATTGCGAGCAGATCATCGACCAGGCCGACTTCTTTCTGCACAAACGGTTCGCCGTAGGTGACGCCGCCCAGCATCCCGTAGAAGCGCGCCATGGATTCCACGCGGGCGCGGATTTCGGCTTGGGCGGGGAAGATTTCGCTGCCCGCCTGCTGGTCGGTAAACTGCGATTTGTAGGCCATCAGCGAAGCCATGCGTGTTTCGAACTGGTCGGTGATGTCAACGATGAAGGTCGGTCGCACATCGCGGTAGAGGCTGGCATAAATGATCTTGAATGGGCGATGAGGCGCGACGCCGACCGATCCATAATCGTAAAAAGACTTGCTTCCGCTGGCGGGAGGAGGTTGGTCGCTGATTGGGAGCTTGGCCAAACCGGCAAGGAAGCTGGCTTCATATCCCAGTATGGAGGCAGTGTAGTGATCGGGATGCCGGCCCTCCCAGAAGGGAAGAATCAGCACTCGCGGCCGCACTTCGCGGATGACGCGCGCTACCTTGAGACGATTCTCCCAGGTGTTCTCGACGCGGCCGTCGGGGATATCGAGAGCGTGACGCCAGGAGACTTTTAGAATCCGTGCGGCTTCGCTGGCCTCGCGAGCGCGATCTTCGGCAGTGCCACGGGTTCCCATCTCACCCTGGGTGAGGTCGAGAATGCCGGTGCGGTGACCGCGTTCCGCCATTTTTAGAAGCGTGCCGCCGCAGGTTTGCTCCACGTCGTCGCGATGCGCGGCCAGGGCGAGAATGTCGAGAGCTGGATCAGTCATAGAAGGTTGTTACCGATTCTACGCCGCAGGCTTGGTGGTACGACGGTTGGCGAGGACAAAGGCAAGCCCGAACATGAACAGGGTAAACAGCAGCAGCGTTAGCAGTGATGCGGTCAGCGAGAAGGCGCTGGGCGCCTCGGGATACATCAGGGTACGCAGTGCCTCGACTCCATAGGTCAGAGGGTTGGCATACATGAGCCAGCGGATCCATTGCGAAGCCTTGGAGATCGGAAAAAGCGCTCCGGAAAGCAGCCAGAGCGGAATCAGGAACAAATTGATAATGGCATGAAAGGCCTGAGTCGAATCCATGGGCCAGGCAATAGCGAAGCCAAGGGCGGTCAAGGCAAACGAAACCAGGAACACGGTCAGCGCGATCAGGACGAACGAGGCCAGTGTGAAGTGCACCCCCACCAGCGGCGCGAAAGACCAGAAAGATCAATCCCTGAACGGTGGCGAGCGTCGTTCCTCCAAGAACCTTGCCGAGAACGATAGCCGCGCGCGGAACCGGCGCGACCAGGACCGAAAGCAGGAAACCCTCGTTACGGTCTTCGATCACCGACATCATGGTGAAGATCGCCGTGAAGAGCACAATCATTACCAGCGCGCCCGGGAAGAAATAGTCGAGGTAATTCTGCTGTCCGGCCGATTCTCCGGATCGGAACGAGGTTCCGAAACCGGACCCGATCACGACCCAGAACAAAAGGGGAGACAGAATAACGCCGGCGACGCGCGCTTTCTGCCGGTAAAAGCGCACCACCTCACGCCACCAGAGCGTGAAGGCGGGAAGCAAGACTCCGGAGGATGCGGGAGGAGTCGCAGAAAAGGTTGCAGCTTGAGTTGCCATTGAAAGTAGTGTAACAGTTGTGAATGGCGAAGTTCGCTCTTCCCAGGTTAACGCCCAAAGGACGGGCGTGAACCTTGGGGCACCACGGAATGACAATTCGCCTGGGTTTTGTAACAATCGAACTCCTGACCATATGACAACCATGCATCGTGCCCTGCTCGCAGTTTTTGTGTTCGCTGGCATCATCGTCGCCCAGAGCCAGATCGATGTTGCCCAGACCCAGCCCAGCCTTTCAAAGAGACCGGCGGCGAAACCGGCTGCCAAGGAGGCGGCCGGCCCGGCTGCGACCGTCACAACCGTGCTGCCCACGGAAGACACGGTGAACTCGTTTCTATTCCAGACTTTCGGCTACGATCCGACGATCACGTGGAAGGTTGTGAACATTCGTCCGTCTGAGATTCCGGGTCTCGCCGAGGTAGGGGTAGTGATCACCAGCCCGCAAGGGGCGAACTCGAACAAGCTGCTGGTGAGTGCCGACGGAAAACATGCCATTACGGGCGAGATCCTGCCGTTCGGGGCGAAGCCGTTTGAAGAGGCGCGGCTGAAACTCGAAAAAGGGGTGAATGGCCCATCCAAGGGGCCGGCAAATGCACCGGTGACGGTGGTCGAATTCAGCGATATGCAATGTCCGCACTGTCAGAAAGTGGCGCCCATGATCGAGTCGCTATTGGCGCAGGAGCCCGACGTCCACTTCGTCTTTCAGAATTTTCCGCTGCCGTCGCACAACTGGGCGGAGAAAGCGGCGGGCTATGTGGATTGCGTGGGGCGGGCTTCGAATGAAGCGGTATGGAAGTTTATTGCGAAAACATTTGAGGACCAGTCCAATATTACGGAGGCGAATGCCGACGAAAAGCTAAAGGCGATCGCGACTGCGTCAGGAGTGAATGCGGACGAGATCGCGGCCTGCGCCGTGAAGCCCGAGACCAAGGCCCGCATCGAAGCTTCCATGGCGTTGGGCCGGTCGGTAGGCGTGGCCGGAACGCCAACTCTGTACATCAATGGACGCTCCGTAAGCGGTGGCGTTCCCGTGGATACGATGAAGAAGATCATAGAGTTCATGGCCAGCGAGAAGAAGGACGAGAAAAGCGGCAAAAGCGGCAAGTAGGCGGGGTTCTGATTAAGAGTATTTGATTAAGAGTGCTCGTGGCCGATGTTGGCCTTCGCGGCAGGCGTTCGAATCCGCCAGCTACCTGCTCACCCAGATTTCCGGCGCCTCACCGCGCTCCGAATCGCTTACGACGTTGGGTGTAACGAGGATCAGGAGTTCGTCGTCCATTTCCTGGTGGGAATTCTGCGAAGTCAGCACACCGAAACCTGGAACCCGCGAGAATAAGGGCAAACCGTTGAGGCTCCGCTGGTCGGAGGTAGTAATCATGCCCGCGATGAAAGCTGGTTCTCCATTCTTTAGCAGGATTCCACCTGTGAATTCGCGGCTGGTGATGATGGGTACGCCGTTTACGTCTCCCGCTCCCAGGGCGCGGATCTGCATGCTCAACTCGAGGGCAACATCGGAATTTCCATGGACCAGCGGCTTGGCCTTGAGTGTGAGACCGATGTCCTCATAATTCACGGAAGGGAAGGGCGCGGTGTAGGACTGATTTCCCAAGACCCCGGCAATGGCCGGACTATTGGAGATCGGCGAAAAACTGGCGTTGAGCACTGGATAACGCGATCCCACCTTGAAGGTGGCTTCCTTTTCCTGCGAGGCGCGCAGGGTAACGTGCTGAAGCGAGCGCGCCGAACTCTCATTGAGGGACAGTACGGAGGCCAGTTGATCGAGGCTGAGGCCAAAGAACGTAAGACCGCCGCCAAAAGTCGCGACCGGCTGGCTGAAGACGGAATTCTGCCCGCTTCCTTGCAACTGGGCGAGCAGTGAGGCGATGGTTGTGTTACCCGCCTGGTTGATGCCGCCCGAGCCGATCAGCTGGTTGATCAGTTGCTGGACGTTTTGCCCGCCGCCCAGTGCAAGCAGCGCCGAAGCCGGGATGTTGAAGAGATTGAATTGGTCGGGGAAATGCACACCGATGTTTTTTGCGAAGGTGTGACTTACCTCGAAGACCTGGACATCAAGCAGAACTTCCGGGCGCGGAGAATTGAGTTGTCCGAGGAACTGGGTTGCGGCCTTGAGCGCCCCGATGGGCCCGCGGACCGTGATGGTGCTGGAGGCGGCATTCAGGCTGACAAAGCGAAACTCAAACAGGGTTCGCAGCGAATTGACCAGTTCAGTCAGATCCTTTGCCTGATCGGCGCCGGAAATATAAAACGAACGCATGCCCAAGCGATCGTAGAGGCGATGGCTTTCGGGATTGTCAGGTGCGGCAAACAGAACCGTATCCTCGACCGGCACGGCGAAGCCTTTCGTGACCGCCAAGGCTGCTTGCAGGGCGGCTGCGAAATCGGCCTGATCGATGTCGAAACGAACGTGGCGGGTGGGGAAGGAATCGTCGAATATGACCGTCAATCCGTAGCTCGTGGCGACTGCGGTCAGCAGGCCGCGCGAATCGCCCGCGTAATGAATGTCATGGAGCGCGTCCAGGGGCTTAGCGGTGATACGGTCGGCGCTGGCGACGACTTGCACTCGCGCGGGAGTCCGCGCCGTCGGGGGACCGGCGGCATCCAGAACACGTTGTTGCGCATATTCGTTCTGCGGATCGAGGTTGAGCGCCGCGCGGAACTCGGCGAGACCTTCGGCCTGGCGGCCTTCGAGAAGATCCTGATTCCCGCGCTCCAGATGCGTGCCTGCGAGGTTTTCGCGGGTCATCACCGAGGCGGCCAGGTACTCCGCGTTCTGCGGAACCAGCCGCGACGCCTCCTCGAATTGATAGAAAGCTTCGTCCAGCTTCCCGGCATGCTCAAGCTTGAGGCCCCGGTTAAATGCGTGGTGGGCGGCCTTGCGGTCTTTGGAGGAATTCGGCAGAGGAGCTGGACCCGCCGCCGGGCAATCCAGCGCGTCCCCTGTTTTGGCACAGGGCTCGGCGGCGGAAAGCGAGGCCGTGTCAGCCGCCCGGCATTCGGCGGCCAAAAACACGAAGGCCAACGACAGAAGGATTCCAGCCCGGAACCATCGCATACGTACACTATAGAATGCCCGGACGCCGGTGTCTTGCAAGGGAAATACTCGGAAGGGAACTACGATCGTAACGGGCTGAACTTCGCCAGCCGGCAGCATGCAGGCACTCGTCCGGTCGCGGCTGGCAACCACAATCCAAACGAAAAATGAATGGTTCCCGGCATCGGGCATAAGAGCGCTCACGAGCTACCGTCGCGGTTGCACAATCCGGCAAGATACTCCCTGGTTCTCGTACCCATCTGAACCAGACGTTTTGTTTGTTCTGCATCTCAGGTTAGTTGATTGGAGAAGAGCGGATTAGTCTAAACACAGTAACCCGACAATGCGATTGCAGTTTGGTTGCATTTGAGCTCCTGCCAAGTTATAGTTTCGCCGCGACTCATTTGGCTCTTCACAGGCCTTAGTCATGGCCGCACTGGAGGAATATCAGAATGCGCTCCCTTCGTAATTTAATGTTCTCTGGCTTCGCTTTCGTTGTGCTGCTCGCACTGGGCGGACAAGCCTTTTCTTCTACCACAGTCGCGGTTGGAACCTGCACAAAATTTCCGAGTTATATAACCATTCAGCAGGCAGTGACCGCCGTCCCCGCGGGCGGCACCGTCAAAGTATGCCCGGGCACTTACCCGGAGCAGGTCACGATTACCAAGAACCTGACACTCATTGGAATTGGCCCTACCGCTTCCACCGTGGTGGTGCCTGCCGGTGGTCTCGTGACCAACGGCGTTACAGACATTGCTGGTTATCCGGCAGCGCGCCCAGATTTTTGTCCAGGACGCGACCGCCGTGACGATTTCTCATATGGCCGTAGACGGCGCCAACGACGGATTGACCGACTGTTCAATTGACGCGATAGGAATTTACTACCAGAACGCGGCGGGCACGATTACCGACAACGCGGTTCGGAATGTGCTCTTGCCTCCAGGTCTCCAGGGTTGTCAGGACGGCCTCGCCATCAATGTGGAGAGCAGCAGTGGACACCCGGTTGTCAACATCACCAATAATTCCGTGCGGAATTACGACAAGAATGGGATTACGGTCAGCGGTCCGGGCACTGGTGGACCGAACGCCACCGTCAGCGGCAACACCGTCGTTGGCCTGGGTGCCACAACTGTTATTGCCCAGAATGGCATTCAGATCGGCTATGGCGCGGGGGCTACAGTCCAAAACAATTATGTAACCGACGCTATCTACATAAACCCGGCAGACTGTTCACCCACGGGTATACCAGAGTACTGTTATGGCTCCTCCGGTATTCTGATTTATCTATCTGACGGAACGGCTGTTGCCGGCAATACTGTGGAGAGCACTCAGTTCGGAATTGTCCCGTGTCGCAAACCGTACACTCATTACAGGGAACCATGTGGGCGGGACTCAAACCTACGATGCCATCGACGATTGCGGCGATGGTGGTCAAGTTACCAGCAACGTCATCTACGGAAGCAGCCAGGACGCTATCCATTTGGATGATACCTGTCCCCCGAGCTCAGGAAGCAACATCATCGTAGAGAAGAACACGATTAACGAGGCTTGTGCCGGAATTCTTCAAGGTCCTGCGGCCACTGGCGACACGATCCCATTGACCGGGGCCAGCGCGAATACCTTCCTGAACGTGACCTATACGGTGCTGGGCGATTCCGATAGCTGCTCGCCAACTTTGGCTCCAGACGCGGAACAAATGCAGCCGAAGACGAGCGCCGCCCCTTCCGCCAAGCATCTCCGGCCTTCACCCTACAAACCAAACCGGGACTAACCGCAAGGCTTCCACACGGGGCTGGGCGTTCGCGCTCAGCCCTAGCTATATACACCGCTTGGCCCCACAAACTGAATACCGTTCCATCCAGGAAACGAAGAAGAACCGAACGCCTGGAACCTGATTCCGGATTGTTAACAGTCATCAATTTTTCCCGCAGTCATCGATGGGCTTGGCATTCTGAAACCCCGCCCTTCCCGAGCGCTCACGCTCCCGATCTGCCTCAAGGAGTATTTCGTGTACTACTCCTTTTGTGGTACGTCATTGTCGGAATTGCGCAGACGCATCAGGATGAGTAGGATGATGGTGCTGGGCGGATCTTCTTGATACAGGCAGTCGGACGCCCGACGTGCCGGCCCTCCCCCAATAAGACCTGCCCAGCTCTTAGGATTTGCCGCTTTTGCCCCTCGCAGAGTTTCTTCTACTCCCACAATTTGCGCTGGCTGATATGGCGGGTCAGCGGCCCGCTAGTTGGCTGGTGCCGGAGGCGAGATCAAACGCACCGGGACGGCAGAAGGGCCGTTGCCGTAGACGGGCACTGCAGTTGAATTGGCGAGATTCGTCCCACATCCCACCATGTTGATGACCGTGGTTCTGATTGTGTTGATGGCTCAGCCACCTGCCGGCACTCGGCTTCCTGTCGGCTGAAGAAACAGTTGCACAAAGCCGATGACCTGAACAGGGCTGGTAACGTTGACGCAGAAGTGCTGTTAAAAACTGGAACGGTCACCAGCGAATCGCTGACCATGCACATCGGTTCCTGCGCTGAGACCCGGCGTCCCGCCAGCCAGGACAATGGGATTGTTGATCGCCGGCAAGAAACTCAAATGGAAAAGGAGAGTTGGGTTGGTCGTGTCATCAACTTTGTCTCCGCCACCGCCGTGAGCGAGTTGTGCGTCAGGCAGTCTACCGCAGCGGCGGTTTCGGAATCGCGAGTGGTATAAGCGGCTAAGATCTATGGCAACGTTTGTTGCGTTGCAGGCGATCGGAGTTTGCACGCAACCGGCGACGTTGAGCTGTTGAGGCGTGAATCCAGCAGCTACCAATGCACGAGACTGAGGCGCTGCTGGGCGGAACGAAAGTTCCGGGATCTCCCGGGATAGTATTGCCAGGGCGAGGGGTGTCAGGGGGACAGTGCTGCAATCGCCGGTGCCGCCGGAGCAGGCCGCGTGCAAACGAGTCCGTGAGCAGTCGACCACGTCTCGAGCCCAAGGAGGCCCGGATCGGAAATCGCTCCGGAAGCCGGATCGAAGATGGTGCTCTTGCCGGATGCGTCGGCTGGGATCCATGTTCGGCAGCAGCCAGGGCTTTACGCAAGTGGAAGCCACCGGAACAGGGTTGCTGCCGCTGCTGCCAATGGCCAAACCGGAAGGATTGTAAGCTTCGGCCGTGGCTGATGCACTCACCGTAACCGTTGTGGTGCCCCATATACGCGCGAAGAATGTCGGGAGATCGGTTCTCGTGCACCTTTACGGTGACGAGGGGATTATTGGGAGCAGTCGGAGCGTCGTTGGAAAAGCTGACGCTGACTTGCGAGGCCGCGAGCGTGCTTCCGCCGACCGGATTCTGTTGCGCGACCTGGGTCGCGATCGTTCGAAGCCAGCGTTTCAGTGGCGGTGATGGGGAATGTATTCGGGTTACTGGTGGTGCCGGTCGAAGATGTCATGCCCGAGTTTGCCAGGACGCGTGCCGCTGCGAGCGCCGCGCTGTCGGCTGCGATTTGCGCCTCGCTGCGGGCCGTATAAAACGTGACCACGTCAATTGACAGCGCAGCCATCGCGCCCACCACGAACAGCATGAAGACCGCCACCAGGGTGACGATGATGCCCTGTTCGTGATTACGGCCGGAATTGGATGGAGATCTTCGCACGGACCCCTCAGGACTGGTTGAGAACGGTGGAACTCTCGCTGATGCACGATTTCGCGCTGTAGCCCGCCCCCGGAATCAGCAACTGAATCGCGCTGTTGAAGCGCCAGTGATAGTCATAGCTCACCATCACGGAGGTTCCTATCGGCGCTGCAGCCGTAGATCCCGGAGCCACCGCAGGTACCCAGGCTCGATTAATCACGATCCACAGATTGTTCCCGGAATAGCCCATGCAGCCTCGATTCGTGTCGGTGGTAACCCGAACATCCGGAAATCGTCATAGATCCACGTCAATGGCCCAGCAGCCACGCCGGGAAGGGGCGGCTGTCTGGACAGTGGCGGATCCCAGCAGTGCAATTTCCCTGGTTGGCCTGCGCCAGCACGCCGCTGCCCGCCAGGGAATTGAACACGGCAGCGACTACTGGTTGCAGAGAGGGAGGGTTCGCTACTTGGCCGGTTAGAGAATCTCAGTCGCTGGTCGGCTGTCCGCCGGCAATAATCGCTCCCTCTTGCGCGGCTTGTTCTATTTTCTGTTTCTGGTTGAAGGCTGCGCTGAAATCGTAAATGCCTACGACGAAGACGACCAGCAGCGGCAGAGCGATGGCAAATTCGAGAATAGCTGATCCTTCGTCACCCCGCGCGAGCTCGATTGCGCGACCGCCAATACTCCGAAAGTGAGAATTTCGAATCGGAGCATCTAGTTCTCCGTCCGGCTCTGCGCTTGGGCCGTCAAAATGACCTTACTCAGGTTGAGCGAAGTAAAGGGCAGATAAAACTGGAACGGATACTGAAACGTTACCAGCGTGCCGCAGATTTGGGACGGCTGGATGGGCGTCGATGCGCAGTTGGGCGATTGCGTGGCCGATGACGTGGATTGAGCAGCACTTCCTGGCAGATCGTGATCTTGTGGCTCTGTAGAGGTAGCGCACCCCGGTGGAGGCACACTGGCAGAGCTGGGTTGATGATTTGTCCCGGGTCGAGGCTGGAGGCCTGCATTACCGCGGAAACTGCGTCGTCGACGGTGGTCGGCCGTGGGGAAGGTGTGTGGTGGTGGAAGCGGTGCACGTCGCGCACGTCGGCCGCGCCGCCGCGATCGCCCCTTGCTGTGCGGCCTGCTGGATCGTCGAGTAGATATTGAACGCTCGTCCAAACCAGACGATCCCCAGCAAAAACACAAACACGACCGGCAGTACGAGCGCGGCCTCCGCGATTTCAGCCGCTTCGCTGCTTCTTAATCTGTGGGCGAGCGTTTTCATCTTTGGTCGTAGTAGTGCAGTAATAGTAATTGTTCTTTCCTAATGGTTCTGTTTTCAGCAGCGTTGACTATCGATAATTCGTCATTATAATCGCCGCGAACTGGGGCGAAAACCGGGATTTGCCACGAAAGAGATCTGCCACGTCAGGTGTTACGGGCGGCATAGCAGCCCAATCTTGCAAAACGCTCCCGCAACAACATAGAAGACTGTGGCCACGGCCATCGCCACGCCAAACGGAATCTTCGTAGACTCGCGGATTATCGAGCGATACCTCCGGGCCGGGCATCCGCAGGCTGAAAAACGCGGCCAGCATATGGGCAATATTCAGGAGCGTTTGCTTCAGGCGTCCCTTCCAGATCACGACCGCGAACGCCATCACGCCTGCCACCAGAATCGCCCCCATAAGCACGGTCAAGAGCTGCCGCCAACCCAGGCAGGCTCCCAGAGCGCCGGCCAGTTTCCAATCGCCGGCACCCAGGCTGCGCACCAGCACAAATGGCAATAGTAGGGCGAGGCCAACCGCCATCCCCAGCAGCGCCGCTTTCACACCCGTCCAGCGATAAAAAATTGCGTTGACGGCAATCCCCGCAGCCGCGCCTGAGACTGTGAGCCAGTTTGGAACCCTCCGGTATTGCCAATCCGTGAACGCGGCAAGAGTCGCCAGAAGAACCGCAGGAATCCATGGTCCACCCTGCAACCCTCGGCCCAAGTTGGAGTAGGAACGTTCCCGGCAGAGTGGCGCCTCCGCGCACTTCTCAATGTACTGTAGGGCTTTCGGCAGCCGCACTCAAGCGGCATTTCGCCGGATTGATGACTCTCGGGCTGATGATTGATGACTGATATGATAGAATGCGAGCCGGGGCTTTTCAACGGCCCGTCCCCAAAACCTGACCAGTGGCAGAAGAAACTACTTGGAAACCGTCGCCGCAGAAGTGGCGGGAAGGCCCAGGTCTTTGAATGCCGGGTTCCGCTTCAAATGGCTCGGAAAGCTATGCTCGTAGCCTGCCAGGCGAGGGCAGATGAAATGATGATCGAAAGTAAAGCCGAAGTGCCGCATTTCCAGCATCGCGTCGTCCGCGCTCCAGCGTTCAACGGCCATGCGATAGGACGCGATCATCATTCCGGTGCGATCGTCGCCCAGCCGGCAGTGCACAAATATTTTCTTGTGGGGATTGTCCTTGAGCAGTTTCAAGAACTGCACGAACACATCGTCATGCGGAAACGGGCAGTGCCACGGAATCGCAACATACTCCATCCCAAGCCGGCGAACTTCCTTGCCCTCGCTGTTGCTCCGATCGCCGCGAGCGTCCACTACGATATCGACGCCCATTTTCGCGAGCGCTTCGAATCCTTGCCGGGTCGGTTGCCCGCCGCGAAAAAGCGCGGGTGACACTTCGCCGAAATTGCGAATGCCCTTGACTTTGCGCTTCTCGCCGAACACACGGGCTGCGTGTGAAGGCGAAACATTGCCTTGGGTGTCCGGCACAGCTACGTCTGCGCAAATTGCCACGCCCGAAACCAGAGCCGCCAACAGGAGCAGACCGGGGATGCCATGGCGAAGGCGACGTGATTGGGTCATTGGGTCCTCAGACTATTGAAAATCCAGGTTAACTAACCAGGTTAACTAAGATGCAAACCTGCCGCCTCGGATGGCGAAAAATTCCAGGGTCGAAAAAGCGAAAGGCCCGATCCTCCGGGCCTTTTCTCTTGAAATAGGAACTAAGAATACAGCTGAGTTAGCGGCGGACCGCCGGCGTCGAATTTCTTTCGGCAATCACCCGGCGGGCGTTGTCCGCCAGCGCGCGCGCCTGCGGCATCAACTCCAACGCCTTCATCACATCGGGATCGGTTTCGGCCCGGACCTTCAGGCCCTCTTCCTGGCCGAAGGCATCGACGAAGATCTCGCTCTTAAGATTGGAGCGCAGCCAATCGTTATTCTCGATCAGCTCTCCTTCGGTATAAGGGATCTTCTCTTCGTCGAGGAACTTGCGGAAGTCCTGCAGGATCGCGTCGTCCACTTCGAAGCTCTGGGTCACCTTGTGGGCATTCGAATAGTTCTTGGCAAAGTTGAACAGGGCATAGTGCTGCAGCAAGTCATCCTGAAACCTGTTCGACTTGTAGGGTGCCAGCTTCACATCGGGCGTAATGCCGCCGCCGCCATAGACGGTGCGGCCGCCATCAGTCAGCTTGACTTCCTTGTTCGCGGTGTTGTCCTCGTTTTCGCGGTTGTAATAGTAATCGTAGAGAGAAAGATTGGTGTAATCGCGCTGAATCAAACGGCCGCTCGGCGTGTAGTACTTGGCGGTGGTAAGCGCCAAGCCTGTGTTTTCGGCCAGAGGATAGACGGTCTGCACGAGTCCCTTGCCGAAGGTGGTTTCACCGACGATCAGGCCGCGATCGTGATCCTGAATCGCACCCGCCACAATCTCCGCCGCGGACGCAGTGCCGCGATTGACCAGAACCACCAGGGGATAGTCTTTGCCGCCGTTGCCGCGCGACGCCGTGTAGCGCTTTTCGGGAGACGACCGCCCGTGGTGGGAAACAATCAGCTGACCCTTCTTGAGAAACTTGTCGGCGACCCCAACTCCCTCGCTTAACAATCCACCCGGGTTTTGCCGCAGATCGAGAACCAATCCCTTCAGGTCGCCCATCTGATCGAGCGCTTCGCTAACCTCATGCTCGGTCGTTTCCTGGAAGCCGGAAATATGCATATAGCCGATGCCGGGCTTGATCATGAAGTGCAGATCGACGCTGTAGCGGGGAATCTCGTCGCGAACCACGCTGAACTCGAGCGGATGACTGGCGCCTTCGCGGAGCATCGTGATCCGCACAGTGGTTCCTTTTGGCCCTTTGAGCAGATCGGCCACATCGGTGGTGCTCATGTTGTCGGTGGACTTGCCGTCAATGGCCGCGATGATATCGCCCGGCCGAATGCCTGCGCGATATGCCGGCGTGCCCACGAACGGAGCGATCACGATCACCTTATTGTTGCGCGGGCCGACCGTCATACCTACGCCGTAATACTTGCCGCGCTGCTCCTCGCGAAGCTGCGAATATGATTTGGGATCGAAGAAATTGGAGTGCGGATCGAGCTGGTGCAACATGCTCGGGATGGCGCCGTCATAAATCGCCTTGTCGGGATTCACCGGGTCGGCATAGTTCTGCTCGACCGTCTCATAAACCTGGGTGAACTCCTTGAAGCTGTCACGCACGTCGGAGTCGGTGCTGGGGGTCGCCGCCGGGCTGATTCTTTGGGCGAACAACATGCCGAGCAAACCGAAGAGCGCGAGAACAAAAACTACCAGGAAGAGAGAACGACGAGAACTACCGGCCATGTTTCAAGATCCTCGGGCAGGCACATCGAGGGAGACCCACCCCTTCTGAGCGCAGTATAACATGGGAAAGCGCCCTCTTAATTGGATGCCGATTGACCCGAGAGGTTACCGCGGTTCGGGGTACCACCGGGAAAACCTGGCCACAATCATAAGCGCGACACGCCAAAAAACGCGCTTCAAAACAGGCGTGTAACGCCCTCTTCGAGCACTACTACCCTATCCTTCACGCCGGCCGCGGCGGCTTCGCGCGCCAGCAGTTGGAGCGGCTCTTCGATCGGCTCGTGCGACAGACGAAACGTCCCATAATGCATGGGCACCATCCAGCGCGACTTAAGATCCAGAAAGGCCTGCATGGCGTCGGCGGGGTTAGTGTGCACATTGCGAAATTGCGGAGGATTGTAGGCGCCGATGGGCAACAGCGCCAGTTCTGGCGACAGGCGTCTTCCAATCTCGCGGAAGCCCGCAAAATAGGCGGTGTCGCCGGCGTGATAAACCGAGTGCTTTCCGGCGCGCAGCACGTAGCCACCATAGCCGCGGTGGGAATCCTTGAGCACGCGGGCTCCCCAATGGCGCGACGGAACATGCGTGATTTCGAGCCCGCCCTGGAGATGCGTGTTCCACCACTCCAGTTCGACAATGTCGTTGAAGCCCAGATCCGAAACCAGGTCGAAGACGTGATGCGGGACGACCAGCGTGGGCGCGCTTCCAGTTTCCCGGCGTGTCTGCCGCGCGATGGCGCGCAACGACTGGCGGTGCAGGTGATCGAAGTGAGCATGCGTCACCAGCACCACATCGATTGGAGGCAGATCGCGCAGCTTCAATCCGGGCTGCCGCAGCCGCTTCAGAACAAACAGCCAGCGCGCAAAGTTGGGATCGATGACCACGTTCATTCCGCCCATCTGCAGGAAAAAGCTGGAATGCCCGATGAAAGTCACTCCCAGTTCTCCGTTTGAGACCAGGAGCGGCTTATGGGTCTGGCCCGTGCGCGGAGTAACCGCGGAATGCCGCACCAGACGCGTGAATTGGCTTGCCCGCTTGCGCAGAGCCCGATTTTTCAATGAGGACTTAAGCATGAATTCGACCAGTTGCTCCTGACGCGCGCCACCTGGCCAGTTATGATGGAACATCCTGCACTTAAGTTGGATGCGGCAAAAGCCGGCGCGGACGCATCAGTTCGGATAATCTCTCAAGTGCTTGGGTGCAGTTTCCAGTGTATGACAATCTGTTTTCCTTGACCGTTACTTTCGTGGTCATATCTAATCGAACTTGGCAATTGCAGGATGCAAGAAAACACGCCTGACCGAAAAGGCAGCAGGCGAACTCGATTTTGTGGAAGGAGCAAATCTTCGATGCGCGTAGCCTTTCTTGGATTGGGAATCATGGGGCGGTCATGGCCGCCAACCTGGTAAAAGCCGGACACGAGGTCGCGATCTGGAATCGCACTCCCGGCAAAGATGTGGAAGGCGCGCGTACCGCGGCTTCTCCGGCGGATGCCGCAAAGGGCGTAGAAGTCATCTGGATGTGCGTCTCCGACACGAAGGCCGTGGAGAGCGTATTGTTTGGGCCGGATGGCGCCGAAGCGTCGCTCACCTCCGGCATGATTATTGCCGACTCGAGCACGATCTCTCCGTCAGCGACGCTGCGCTTCGCCGAACGCGTGAAGGCGCGCGGAGTCGACTATGTCGATGCGCCCATGACCGGCTCAAAGATTGCCGCCGAAAGTGGCAGTCTGATTTTTATGGTGGGAGGCGACGACGCTGTGCTGGCACGTTTGCAGCCGCTGTTCCAGGCGATGGGCAAGCAGGTGTTCCACATGGGCGAAACCGGCAAAGGGCAAGCGACGAAGCTAGTCATGAATTTGCAGATCGCCCTGATCTTTGAAGGCTTCGCAGAAGCCTTGACGCTGGCCGCCAAACTCGGTGTGAGCATCGAAAAACTGGTGCCGCTGATTCAGGCTTCCATGGTGCGATCCGGAGTGGTGGAGTACAAAGCTCCATTCATTTTGAAGCGCGACTTCTCACCCAATTTTCCGCTGCGCCTGATGCTGAAGGATATCCACCTTGCGCTCGAGGCAGCCCGGGAATCGCGCGTGCGGCTGCCGGGACTGGAGGCGGTCGAAGAGGTCTATGACGTTGCGGCCGAGGAGGGACAAAAGGATCTGGATTACGCCGCGACACTCACGTTGCTGGAGAAGTGGGCGGGGGTCGAAGTGAAGGGCGCTTCGCAATAGTTGAAATTATTCTGCGTAACAGCCCAAGCTAAAGTTATACTTACAGGTTTCATAGTTGTCAGCATTCCTCCATGTAAGTGCATGGCATTCAGCTTGCCGCAGGCTGCTGTGGTTCGCTACGTAATCACGCCGCTCAGCCCCGTCTCCACCGATTGAGGGCAAAATGCTCGTTCGTCTAGGTGTATCTGTCTTCTTTTTGTCTTCAATCCTCTTTTTGTTTTCAATCCTCGCGCAAGCCTCTGAAATTCGTGGCAAAGTTGTGGACGTGGTGGGCGGAGAGCCGCTTGGCACGGGTGGAAGTCGCTGCTTCTGGAAACGACGGCCGAAGCCATTACCGCCAACGACGGCACATTTGCGATTCGAGGCCTCGCGTCGGGCAACTACACGCTGCGTTTCAATGCGGTTGGATTCCGTCTTAGTCACAATCGCAGTTTCGTTGGGCAGCCAACGAGATCAGGGAACTTGATATTACACTCGTGCCCGACAACTTTCGCCACACTGAACATGTAGAAGTGAAGGGCGACATCTTTCAAGGACCAGATTCGCCCGCGATTGTAGAGGAAAACCTGACGAGCTCGGAGATTCGCGAGACATCGACGGTGCTCGCCGATGATCCTTTTCGCGCCATCCAGGCCTTGCCCGGGGTTTCCGCCGTCGGGCGGAAATGATTTCTTCGCGCAATTTTCCGTCATGGGCGCCTCGTACGCAAACACGAGCATTTACCTGGATGGAATCCTGGTGCCGTCGCCGTTTCACGGAGCCGACATCTCGCAAGGCGCGACTCTGAGTATGTTTACCAGCGAGACGATCGAGGACGTCAAGCTCTTGCCTGCAGCCTATCCCGAGAATATGGCGATGCCGTGGGAGCCGCTATCGATCTCCACACGCGCGATGGCGGCCGCGTGGCGCCCAGTTTCCGTGCCTCCGTCGGACTTGCCGATTCGGAATTCCTCGGGGAAGGGCAACTGGGCCGCGAGAAGCGGGGTTCGTGGCTGGCGTCCGCACGCAAGAGCTATCTCGGCTATCTGCTCCCGGAACCGGCTAAACGATACCTCGGACGACATTTCGTTTTACGATGCCGACTTGAAATTGACCTATGACCTCACTCCGAAACAAAATGTGAATTTTTACGGCGTCGGCGGCCACACCTTCTCGGCTCGCTGAATGTCATTCGATGTTGGGATGTAATTCGCATTCAACAGTTCATAACGAACGATTTCGTAATGACACGCGCGGGTTGGCGTTGGACGGTGAATCCACAGCTGATGATCGATACGCGGGCCGCCTATTTGCGAGCGCCCTTCGATTACTGGAATTCGAATCGCCAGCCTCTCAGCGAGGACAATTACACGGAATGGGTGGGCGGCGCGGATGTAGTGTGGGGCTGGCGCAAGGATCATGTTCTGGAAGGCGGGTGGACGCTGCGTCGCGCGGACAACAGTTATGCGGCCACCTCTTACGATCCTGACGGAACTCTTAACTCAACTGAGAGCCAGTCCGCGATAGGCTGGAGGACCAGTGAATATGCGCAGGAGTCTTCGAGTTTCTTCACCAATCGCCTGCATTTGACGGGAGGAGTGCGCGTTGATACGGTCGAACAGTTTGACATCCATCCGGTATCGCCGCAGCTCTCAGCCAGTTTGCAGATCGCTTCCGCCACTCAGTTGCAGTTTGGAGTCGGGCGCTACAACCAATTCGATTTTCCTGAGCCTGCCCTGCCACAAATTGGAAATTGCCCGATCCAGGTTGACTTCTATCAAACTGCAAACCATTACACCGCTGGCATCGAACAGCGGGTCCGCCAAAACACGCGCGTAAAGCTCCTGTTGTTTGACCGGCAAAACTCCACGTCGGAGCATTACTCCCGCTATTCGCCGACTCAGTGTTCTACCTCGACTTTCAGCTTTGAGCGCGATTATTCGCGTGGCGCTCAGATCGTCCTGCAGAGCCGAACCGCAAATCGCCTATCGGGCTGGATTGGGTACACAGTGCTTACCGCGCGACAGAGCTCTCCCACTAACAATACAGGCCAGATCTGGCTACCATACTTTCCAACTCCGGACGATCAGCGCAACACGCTCAATGTGTTTGGCAGTTATCGAATCAGTCCCAGCGTTCATCTGAGTGGTAAGTTCCTCTTCGGTTCAGGTTTTGCAATTCCGAGCGCGCCCAATCCGCCGAGGCTCGGGGACTATCAGCGCCTCGATGTGCGCGCGGAAAAGGATTGGGCTTTTGATCGCTGGAAGCTGGTCCTGTATGGGGAGGTGCTCAACCTGACTGACCACAATAATCCGAGATACCTCTATACTTCCTACGATCCCAACGGCGGAGCCCCCTCGGTTGTGCTGGGACGCGGCTTGCCGATCCTGCCCACAGCGGGTCTGGCATTTGAGTTTTGACGCCGCGTTACTTCTTCGCGAACGCCCGGATATAGTTCACGATGTTCCAGATTTCTTCATCTTTCGCGCGGTCGCCTTCGGGCGGCATTTCGCCTTTGCCTTTGCGGATGATGTAAAACAACTCACCGTCGGTACGATTCTTGAGCGCGTCGGGATTGGTGAAGTCGGTGACGTTCTTGATATCCGGAGCCATGTCGCCTTTGCCGTCACCCTTCTCGCCGTGGCACATGGCGCAGTCGATCGCGTACATCTTCTTGCCTTTGGCGAGCGATTCAGGAGTCGGTTTCACGGGATTCGCCTTCTGCGCGGCCTCCGGCGGAATTTTGTATTCGGGTGCGGGCGCTTTTGCGGGGGGCTGAGCCTGCTGCGCCGCAAGCACGCATGCAAAAACCAGTACGGCCAGAACGATCAGCACGATTTCTTGCAACCAAGTCTTTCTCAACACGGGACCTCCTGTTCGGGTCATGCTTCGAATGCTAGCGAGAATTCTACGACCCGTGCGTCCGCGCCGAAAGGGCAAATGTCACCTGTTAGGGTATGCGGGATCACGCTAGCTACGGTCCTCCATCCGACATCTGAGACTGCGGCGCTCATGGCCGGCCCGGACGGTCTTGATCCACCTCGAAAAGTCGTTACCCTCGTAACTCCTTGCCTCAGCGAGGATTACAGAAGTATTACAGATGGGAGCCGCGCAAGCTTGCTATTGTCGTATAGGCCATCGGAAGAACCGATGATGTGGGGAGAAGCGGATGAGCGAGACAAATACCGAAACCTTGCAGGCAATAGATATAGATAATGGCACCAGCCTGCGCAAAGACCGTGCCGACCGTGACGGCATCAACTGGGGCACGGCGACTGCCATGATCCTGTTTCATATCGGCGCCATTGCGGCGCTCTTTTTTTTTACCTGGAAGGCTTTCTTCGTTGCCGTGCTTTCTCTGGTGGGTTTCCGGCAGCCTCGGCATCGGTATGAGCTATCACCGCCTGCTGACGCATCGCGGGTACAAGACTCCGAAGTGGGTGGAATATTTCCTCACCTGGTGCGCCACGCTGGCGCTCGAAGGTGGCCCGATTTTCTGGGTGGCGACGCACCGCATTCATCATCAGTTCTCTGACGAGGAGGGCGACCCGCATTCTCCGAACGACGGCAAGTGGTGGTCGCACATGGGCTGGATCCTGATGGGCAAGTCCATGCACCACGACGCCACCACTCTCGCCCGGTATGTCCCCGACCTGACCAAAGACAAAGTTCAGCTCTGGCTGAGCAAATACCACTGGACGAGTAACGTCATCGTGGGCATCATTCTCTACGCCATCGGCGGCCTGCCCTGGCTGCTCTGGGGAGTCTTTGCCCGCGTCGTCGTCGGACTGCACGCGACCTGGATGGTGAACTCGGTGACCCATCTCTGGGGAACGCGGCGCTTCGCAACCAAGGATATGTCGACCAACAATCTTCTGGTGGCCCTGCTCACCTTCGGCGAAGGCTGGCACAACAATCATCATGCGCATCCGGTATCGGCGCGGCACGGAATGAAGTGGTACGAAATTGATATGAATTGGTACGGGATTTGGGCGCTGAAAAAACTGGGACTGGCGCGGCACGTTTACAAGCTGACGGTCGATAATCTCCCACCGAAGCCGGAACTGGTTCGCGATCTGAAAGCGGCGGAACTGGCGGCAGTGCCCGCAGCGGCGGGGAACGACTAGAAAGGCAGCTCTCAGCTCCAAGCTCTTGGTTCTTAGGAAAGGCTCTCGCACCCGGCCGTGGTGGCTGGGTTGAGAGCCTTTTTCGTGTAACTGCCTGGTTTCGGCAATTGAAATTCCTAGCATTCTGCAAGTGATGCGGCTAGTCTTTTCACATGAGAAACGGCGGAGTACGAGCGTGCCTCCTGATACTCGCTGTCGTCTGCCTCGCTTCAGCGCAGACCAATAAACCTGCCGTGGCACAAAAGGGGGCCGACGCGCAGGCAGATGCCATAGCAATGCAGATAAGCTCCGAACTTCTCAGTGCGGTTCAGCAAAACAATTTGAATGTCGTTGATCCAATTGGGAAAGCCGCAGGTCTTAGTTATGACGTCCATATGTCCGATTGCGAAGACCACTGGGTGGCTCTATATCACAAGCCGGAGGAGCGCGACTACATCTACGGTTTCGTCTATATTGACCCGCAAGCGGGATTCACGTTCCACTTCGGAGGACGGTTTACGATCGATGCGTTTGGGAAATATAGACCCGCACCTAACCCAATCCCTCCAGACAAAATGAGTCTTAAGATTCGCTTGGAGGGAAACGGAATTGCGGCTCTGCTCCCGCCCCGTGCTTTAACACAGCTTGGGCTGCCGGAGAAACCGGACTGGCTGAACTTTTACGAGGACAAGGCCGACCCCCTTACGCACAAAGTCAACTGGGGCTCCTTTTACAACGGCATTGGAGACTCGCGCCGAGCGATCGTTTATCTCGAATCTGCCTATAAGGAACGACCTGATGCACCTAAGCTCATGTTCGAACTTGTTTATGCCTACAACGCACTTGAACGACCGGAAGATGCTATTCGGCTGTCCAAGAGCGAGTTCGCCAAGAATCCCAAGGACGAGTTGCTGTGCCGGGAAATGGCTTTTGCTTACCTTCATCTGAAAAGCTACAAGGAGGCCGCAACGCAATATCAGGCTTGCATCGCGTTGTGCGGTGATTCGGAATCCCAGATGGCCGAGAAGAGCGAACTGGCTATGAACCTAAGCTCAACATACAAGGCTTTGGCCGACATCCCAAATAGCGAAGCGTGGCTGGAAAAGGCCAAGCGCTGGGCACCCAAGGGGTCACCCGTATACAGGTATTTTCACCCGGGAGAGGAATAGCTGTTGATAATCCCCCGATTACACTCATAACCCCGGAATCTTTAATCCTCTCACAGTCACCCCACGCCCAGATTAATCCCCTGGTTTTCTCGGCGCCCTCTGCGTCTCGGCGGTGAAATCGCTACAATCTCCCTGTGCGGATCTCCAGCCGGCGCTCGCTTTTGGCCGCCAGCCGCAACCGGAGTACTCTTCCTGTTGACATGTGCAGCACATGAAAGTAGTTTATAAGCATGTCAAAGATGATACAGCTTCGTAACGTGCCCGATGATTTGCATCGCAGTCTGAAAGCGCGCGCTGCGCTGGCGGGAATGGCGCTGTCCGACTACCTACTTTTGGAAATCAAAGAAATCGCGGAGCGGCCGACGCTTGCCGAACTGCGGGAACGGTTGCAGCGGCGCAAACCTGTTCGGGCGCAATTTGACAGCGCACGCTTGGTGCGGGAAGAGCGGGAGGCCCGTTGATCGTACTGGATGCCTCGGCCGCGGTCGAGTGGCTTCTACAGACATCGGTCGGCGAACGCATTGAAAAGCGAATTTACGCGCGCAACGAATCCCTGCACGCTCCTCACCTGCTGGATCTTGAGGTTGTCCAGGTGATGCGGCGTCTCGTGCGCGGCGGAACGATCCCAGCGCGCCGCGCCGATGAGGCAGTTGGCGATCTGCTCGACCTCCGGGTTGCTCGATATCCGCATTTCGTTTTTCTTCCCTGGATTTGGCGTCGCCGAGACAATTTCTCCGCCTACGACGCATGCTACGTAGCGCTCGCCGAAGAGCTTGGCGCCACGTTGATCACGCATGACGGCCGGCTCGCATCGAGCGCGGGCCATCGCGCACACATAGAGGCATTCTAGCGGCGCAGCAACATTGTTTTCTTTCTACGCAGGCGGTGCCCATCGTCAAGATCGTGCCGTGTTCCCGCAGGTGTTTCCAGATGCACTCTGCGTCGCGGCGGTGAAGTCGCTACAATCTCCCTGTGCGGATCTCCAGCCGGCGCAAAGCGATTGCGTTCTTCCTCAGCTTCGGAGTCATCCTGGCTGCGGTCGCCTTCGCTGTCGGCAGCGGTTGGATCATCCTCAACTGGCGCGAAGGCATCAAGGTCTTTCTCGGTATCATCTTCTTCGGCGCTATCGTCACCGGACTCGTTCTCAATACCATCTTTCTGGTGCGCGAAATCCGGCGCAACGAGCAGCACGACAGCTTTATCAATGCCGTTACGCATGAGCTGAAGACTCCGATCGCCTCGATTCGCCTCTATCTCGAAACGCTGCAGCGGCGCGAAGTGGACGAGGCGCAACGCCGCGAGTTTTACCAATCGATGCTGGTCGATACCGAGCGCCTCATGGGCACCGTGGAACAAGTGCTGAAAGCGGGTGCCGCGGGACAGAAGAAAAACAAGGCGCAGCGCCTGACGGTCGATTTCAATGCCACTCGTCCGCGAGTGCGTGGAACTGGCGCGCGTGCGTCATCATCTGCGGCCCCAGGATCTTGACTACCGCGATTCTCTGCCCGAGTCCGGACAGTGCGCGCGTGCTGGGCGATCCTGACGAATTGCACACAGCCGTCACCAACCTGCTCGACAACGCCGTAAAGTACTCGCCGGATGGCGTCCACATCGCGGTGGAGCTGAAAGTTCCTGATGAGGAAAAGATCGTGCTCCGCGTGCGCGATCAGGGCGTCGGCATTCCGCAGGATGAACTCAAGCGCATATTCAAACGCTTCTACCGCGTTCGCCAGCGGCCGCGTTCGCGCGTGAAGGGCACAGGACTGGGATTGTTCATCGTGCGCTCGATCGCAAAGAATCATGGCGGAAGAGTGTTTGCGCAAAGCGACGGCGCGGGGAAGGGAACAACCGTGACCCTGGAATTACCGCGGAGAGTCGCATGAGCCGCGTGCTGGTCGTCGAGGACGAGGCGCACCTGGCGCAGGGTTTGCGCTTTAACCTGCAAGCCGAAGGGCACGAGGTCGAAGTCGCCGGCGACGGCGAAACCGCGCTGCAACGCCTGGTCGATAAGGCAGAACGCTTTGATGCCGTCGTGCTCGACGTGATGCTCCCGGGCAAGAGCGGCTTTGAAGTGGCCTCGCTGCTGCGCGAAAAGAAGAACTACATTCCGATCCTGATGCTGACCGCGCGCGGACGCCCCGAAGATGTGCTGCAAGGATTCGCCTCGGGCGCCGATGACTATCTGCCCAAGCCGTTTGAGTTGGCCATCCTGATCGCGCGCCTGGAGGGCCTGTTGCGGCGTAGCGTCTGGATGAGGCAGAGCGACGACGCCGGCGTGAACTCCGTCTGCCCAGAACGTTGCCCAAGCTAGTGCCCAAAAGACAGGCGCAAATCTGGTCAGCGTGAACCTGTCGTCGTGAACGGAGGCGCGAGAGCGACAGCTTTACGTTTGCCGGCAAGTCGATCGACTTCGCGGAACTCGAACTGCGCAGCCTGGGCAATACCATCCATCTCACCGTGATGGAAGCTGAGCTTCTACGCTACCTCGTCCGCAGCGCGGGACGCATTGTTTCCCGCAAGGCGCTTCTCGAAGATGTCTGGGGATTGCACGAGGACACCGATACGCGCGCCATCGATAATTTTGTTGTGCGGCTGCGGCGCTATATAGAAGAAGATCCGTCGCGGCCGAAGCATCTACAAACCGTGCGCGGAGTTGGCTACCGCTTTGTGGCCGAGCCGGAATGAAAACCCGTCGTTCGCCATTTCGTCGTTCGCTGTTCGCCCTCGCCCGGTTTGCGGTAGAACGTGCGATCCGACAGCCGTTTGAGGAATTGATCAGAAGAATTTCGCCGAGCGGACGACGACGCGAACGACGAACGACGCGCTCTTAGTGCTGCTTGGCCGAGGAACTCGCCGCCAGTTCCCGGAACAAGCTCAGCAACGAGGCCGCCGATTCCTGGTCGGAGAGAGTTTCGAGCGCGACCGTCGCCGTGAAATGCGGCGAACTCTGATTAAACCGTATGTTGACAAAATCCTTGTCACGCCAGGTGGCAAGAGCATTCACCACCGGAGTCAGTTCCACCGGCCAATCCTCTTTAGTCGTCAGAATGACTGGGCCGGGACGCGCAACCGTCCACTTCCGATTCCCCTTCTTCGCGCTCGTTTGACCCGACCAGCGGTGACGCATAATGTCGAGACGAAAGCCCGGCGGAAAGCCCATGTCGGCTTCGAAACTCAACGTCTCCTGCTGCTCGCGCCATCGGCTCAGAGCCCACTTCAACGGCAGCGGCCGCGGCAGCAGCCGGATGGTGAGACGGGCCTCGTCAAACCAGCGCGACGAAAGATGCAGGGTAGCCCTGAGACGGGAACTGGCGGCCTGCCAGCTGAGATCGGTGAAATGTGCTTTACCGAGGCACGCGGCTTGCACCCATTGCAGTACATTTGCCGCTTTCCGGCGGTTATAGCGGGCAAACCACAGGTACCAGAGCAGAGCGTATGCCCACGCTAAACTGACGCCGATCAGGATCCAACGCCCCACGCGCTGCCTCTCTGAAAGAATCGTACGTCGATAAGATGCAAATTCGCAAGTGGATAAACAGAAAAAAATCGGGTCTTGGCGGCGAGGCGCCAAATATTGCCACAATCCCGCTACAATGGCGGCGTGTCGTTCCAAATCCGACCATTCCGGAAGGCCGATTTTGAGACGCTCTGGCGGATCGACCAGGCCTGTTTTGATCCTCAACTCGCCTATTCTCAGCCGGAAATGGCCTTCTACATGCGCCGTCCCGGAGCATTCTCCCTGGTCGCGGAAGCACCTCCGAACGGCGAACCTAGGACTCCAGCCACGTCCGGACCATCGCGTGCCGAACCCTTCTAACCTCCGCGATCCAAACGCCGCGCCCGTGCCTGGCATACTAGGCTTTATTGTGGCCGAGGTTCGTCGCCAGAATGGCCACATTATTACCATCGATGTCGTCGCCGCAGCGCGCCGCTCGGGCGTCGGCTCGGCCTTACTGCGGGCAGCGGAAGAGCGCTTGCGCGAGAGCGGTGCCACGACAGTTGCGCTCGAAACAGCGGTAAACAACGCCGCAGCCATTCGCTTCTACAAGCAGAAAGGCTACTTCGTTGAAAGGACCGCGCGAGGGTATTACTCCAATCACTTGGATGCGCTGGTGATGGCGAAGTCTCTGGCTACGAATTATCTGACTTCCGGGCAGGGAAACGCGTTTGCAATTCGCTGGAATTAAGTTAGCCGCCGGTGCCGATCTATTAGAATCAAGATTTTAACGGGAGCACTGTGCCTAGTATGCTACGTCAAGAATTGATTCTCGCGGCGCGCGCTGCGCCCAGGACGGTTTCATGAAAATTGCCATTCAAGGGGAGCTCGGTTCTTTCAGCCACGAGGCGGCACAGAAGATGTTGCCGTCCGCTGCGGTTGTGCCTTGTGCGCGGTCGCTGGAGGTATTTGATCGGATCAAGCGCGGAAGCGTCGATGGCGCGGTGATTCCCATTGAGAATTCGCTGGCCGGGTCGGTGGCGGAACATTTTGATTTATTGCTGAGCCGCGAAGTGCACATCGTGCGCGAATTTCGGCTGCGCATTGTGCACAACCTGATCGCGTTGCCGGGCGCCACGCTCGGAAATATCCGGCGCGTGTTTTCGCATCCGGTGGCGCTCGACCAGTGCCGCGATCTGTTTGCCAGGAATCGGCGATTGGAAGCGGTTCCGTTCTATGACACCGCTGGAAGCGTAAAGCACGTCGTCGCCGAAAGGTTGCAAGATGCGGCTGGGATTGCCAGCCGGCGCGCTGCTGAGGTGTACAAGGGCAGGATTCTGAAGGCAGGCATCGAGGATGACAAGAAGAACTTCACGCGCTTCTTTTGGATTCGTCGCGGGAAGGCACGAGCCGCAGCGGGCGCTGACAAGACGTCGCTGGCGTTCAGCGTCAGGAATATTCCGGGGGCGCTCTTCAAGGCGTTGAGCGTGTTTGCTCTGCGCGATATCAGTTTGAGCAAGATCGAGTCGCGGCCGATGCGGGGACGTCCGTGGGAGTACGTGTTTTTCGTGGATCTGTTGCGCGGAGATGACCGTGAGTTGCGGAACGCCCTGCGGCATCTCGGTGAAGTGGCCGAGTTGGTGAAGGTGCTGGGAATTTATCGGAAGGCTTGACGGGCGGCCGGGAATCCCACCCTTGCGCAGAAAAACGCGCAAGGATGGGAGTTCCGGTTGGTGTGGGCTATTGGACGTTGGCCATCATTGCGGTTAGTCCGACGATGTCTGCTCCGAGATCTTTTCCGTCGGTGCCCATGTTCTTGTAGGGGCTGGTGGTCTGGAGTTCGTAGTTTCCAGCGTTGTAGTTGACGAATTGAACATCCTGGACCGTCGGTTGGAACATGTTATTCGACGGCCACTTGGATGGAGGAAATGCCTTCGGGCTGCCAACCAACGCGTTATTGCTGAACGCATAGGTTGTAAAACAGTTGTTCATGGTGGTGAGGGGAACATCCTTCGCGCCGCAACTGGCTGTTCCGCCGCCCGAACTCCATATGGGATACTGGCCGGTCACGACCAGGTTGTTGGTGAAAACGAGCGCGGTCATGGGCGCCGCTGCGATCGCGTTTCCGATGAACATCATGTGGCCGTTCGTCTCCGGGAAAGCAGTGACGTGATTGATGGTGACGTTGTTGACCGCGTTTTTCTTCCACGAGTTCGCGATCAGAAACGGGGTGCCCGGCCCCAGGTACTTGGTGCTGAGGTCGTCGAGAACCACATCATGGATACTCCAGCGAGCGCCTGCCAGAGCTCCCGCTCCATCGCCGCCATTTCCGGAGATTGAGGTTGCCAGCACGAATCCACCACCGGCATGAGAGATGCGAACGTAGCGCACGGTCACGTCGGTCACCTGGCAAATGGAACAAACTTCGGTGCCATTGGATTCGTGCTGGTTCTTAGGGGTGAGCAGAATGCCGTAACCGGCTTGGCCGAAGCCTCCCCAGAGGTTCTCCACAAGGTTTCCCTCAATCAGCACTCGCACCGCGTTCTTGAGTTCGATGTGATTCTTGACGATGAACGGATTACCGTTTGTTCCTCCGACAAATGGCGAGCTCCCCTTCATCCATTGCCAGGGCTTCCAGAAGTGGTTGCCGAGGATCTCGATGTCGGTGGGAGTCTTGGTGGCGGGTCCGCCGCCGAACAGGATGGCCTCGCCCGAGGCCTCCAGGAAGTTATCCTGGATCAGATAAGGACCGTCTTGGTTGTCACCGAGTCCGCCACTCACTGCGTGAGCGTCGGTACAGCTTCCGGTGCCCGCGATGCAATGGAAATCGTTGAAATAGGAGTCGACAACGGCAACGTAGGTACCCCCTTTCATCGCGAAACCAATGCTGGTTTCATCCTGCGCGTTGCCATGCAGCCAGGAGCGGTCGACGATGATGTGATCGGCGGCGCCCTCGAGCGAGATCAGAGCTGCCGTGCCCTTGACGCCGTTGGCGCGAGTAAGTTCCAGGCCGACGAGGCGGTAGAAGTTGGCGCCATTGGCGAGTTGGAAAGGCCCATCGCCGGCTGCCGCCATCTGCACCTTCGCCAGAACATTATTCGGGCTGGAGCAATTGAAGGCCGGGCGTCCCTGCAGTGAACTGACACCAGCGTAGCAGGGAGTTATCCGCTGTCCTTCCGCAGGCAGGGCGCTGTCGGGAGAACTGGTTCGGATGATGATCCAATTATTGGCATCGCAGTTCTTGGGCTGCAAAGTAAATTGGCCGGTGAAGGTCGCGCCTGCCTGCAGTTGGAGGGTCTCTCCGCATTGCACGCTGTTCAACGCCAGTTGCAAATTGGCGCCGGAGTTAACACTGACCACTTTTCCGGAAGCGGGCGAATCGGCCATGGAGCTGGACACGGTGACGATGGGCAATTGCGCGGGGCCATCGTAACCGCTGCCGGCCGCGACGGTCATGCTGAAATTGCCAGTGGCTGTTTTGTTGGCCGCATCCGTCAGCTGCACCGTGAAACCGAAGGTGCCGGTGGCCGTCGGACTGCCGGAAAGATTTCCGCTCGCGTCGAGCGCGATTCCTGCCGGAGGATTGCCGCTCGCAATGGCCCAGCTATAGGGCTGAGTTCCGCCGGTACCTGCGAAGCTGGCGCTATAGCTTTCTCCCTGCTGTGCCGGGGAAAGACCCGAGGTGGCGATTTGCGGCGGTTGTACCTGACTCGGATTAATAGTGACGGCCGCGCTGCTCGACTTGGAAGAATCCGCCTGGCTGGTAGCTGTCACCGTTGCATTGGTGGCCGCGGTGACGGACGGCGCAGTGTAAAGACCGCTGCTGTTGATCGAACCCGCCGAGGCGGTCCACGTAACGGCTGTGTTGGCGGTGCCAGTGACGTTGGCGGTGAATTGCTGGGTGCCACCCGAAACCAAAGTGACACTCGCGGGAGAGACGCTGACGCTGACCGAGGCTGCGCCACCGTTTGCGATTTGTACAACGTAGGCGTGAGTACCCAGGTCCGGGCGTGGGCTATCGTTCACCATGACTTCGAACCTATATGAGCCTGGGGTGGACGGCTGCCCTGTGAATGACCCGGTCGCCGAGTTGAGAGTGATGCCCGGCGGCAAAGTGCCCGCCGTGACCGCGAAATTGTAGGGCGCGTTGCCACCACTTACTGACAGCACGGAGTTATAAGGTTGATTGGCCGTGCCGGCGGGAAGTGGAGACGATAGCTCCAGGATCTGCGGGCCCACAACCGCTCCCGAGGCCCGCGCGATCGAACCGCATGAGATGGAAAACAGTACCACTACCAGCAGTAGTAGCAGCCCGCCAACGCGTTCCACGTGCTGCCGCAAAGAAATTGCATGATTATTATCGGCGAAAACGATTCCAGGTAAGTACATGTATAAAACCTCGACCTTCAAAAATGGGGGACCTAGTCGAGCGAGTCCGACTACATGAATCTACCTAGGGGGGACTAGGCTTCCCAGATACCACAAGTTCACTCATCCACGCGTTAGTGCATGTGAACCTGGCATGTACGTTTTCGCGCGGGCCCCTGTTCTCTTGAGTAGAATTCGGACTGAAGCAAACCCGGTGCGGGACGAGGGGTTTGGCGTGACGTCATGGCGGCGCGATCCGGAGTTGACGAAGGCAGAATTATTGTTCCGAATGAGGAACGGATGAGGAAAATGACCAACGTCACGTTACTGGCGAGATTCCCGCGCCGTCGCCGCGCGCTGGTTGCAGACGCGGTTCGGGAATGCGCAAAACTTTTCTTTGCGTTGGATTCGCCGGTTCAGGATCGCGGAGTGCCGACTGTTTGCGAGTGGTGATCGAGCATGGCCAGCAGCGGATCGCGCAAGAAAGGGCCGCCCGCCAGCAAGCCGGAAATCAGAGGATTCTTCTGATTGCAACGCAGCGCAGTATGGTCGAGCTTCAGCGTCCATCCTCCGGCGCTCTCGACCAAAGCCGCGCCGGCAGCAACGTCCCATTCATTCTTCGGAACCAGAGTAAAGGTCAGGTCGGCGAGGCCCGCGGAGACGAGTCCGAGTTTGTAGGCGACCGAGCCCATGGGACGGATATTGAATTCGGCGGATTCAAACTGCTTCCACTCGCCGCGCTTGACTTCGCTGCGGCTGGCGAGAACGAGGGCCCCGTGGAGATCTTTTCTCTGGCTGGGTTGCGCGGGCTTGCCGTTGTAAGTCACGCCCGTGTCGCGCGAGCCGAGGATGAGTTCGTTGGTGGCGGGATTGCAGATTCCGCCCGCGACCGGGACGCCGTTTTCGACCATGGCGATGGAGACGCAGAATTCGGGAATGCCCTGTACGAATTCGCGGGTGCCGTCGAGCGGATCGACGACCCAGACGCGCTGCTTGTCGAGACGGGTGAAATCATCGACGGTCTCCTCGGAGAGCCAGCCCTCGCCGGGACGCAGCAGGTTCTTCTTGAGAACGGCGTCGACTTGGCGATCGGCTTCGGTGACGGGATCGGTGCCGACTTTATATTGGGCTTCAATGGCGCCGGGGGTGAAGGTGTTCAGGACGGTGCGCGCCTCTTCGAGGGCGGCGTGGATGCGTTCGAGAGTTTCTTTGGAATCAAGAGACGGCATTCAATCCTCAGTTTCGTGAGATCGGCCTTTTCGTTTTCGCGAAATCGGCATTTTCGTGAATCGAAAGTTTCGTAGAGACGCGGCTTGCCGCGTCTCTGGCAGCGCGGGGAAGACGGCAGTCTCGTATCCGCGCACCCTTAATCTGGGTGCTTTCAGACGGGGCAAGCCCCGTCTCTACATAAACCTATGCCCACAGCATTCTTGCTCCGGTCATTAACAGGACCGCGCACAGGATCCGCCGCAGCCAGAGCACCGGGACGCGTGTGCTCAGGTGCGATCCCAGAATACCGCCGGGGATCGAGCCGATGAGCAGGGAAACGACCAGACGAGGATCGACGTTGCCTGCGCGCCAGTGGAGCAGGCTGGTGACGCCGGTCAAAATGACGGCGTGAACAATGTCGGTCCCGACCATGACTTTGGGCGCGAACGAATAAAACAGGAGAAGCATCATCATAATGATGCTGCCCGACCCGACCGACGTCATACCGACGAGGAACCCGCCGATCAGGCCAATCAGACTCATGCCGGCGAAATTTTTCATGGTGGGTTTTCGTCCCGCCAAATGGTCTTCAATTCTGCCCTGAAACATAAGCAGCGTGGGAATCAGCACCAGCAGCAATCCGACCGCAGATTTGATGAAATCGTTGACGCCGTTGCCGTAGACTTGGCGCAGGTGAACCAGAAAAGTGACGCCAAGAAAGGAGCCGGGAACGCTGCCCACCGCCATCGCCAGAACGACTTTCCTGCGGACCGTGCCTTTGTAGAGGTGAAGAAGGCTGGCGGGAATCTTGGTGAAGAAATTAAAGAGGGCGTCCGAACCGACGGCGATGATAGCCGGAATACGCAGGCCAAAGATGAGCATGGGCAGCAGCAAAACGCCGCCGCCC
This sequence comes from uncultured Acidobacteriaceae bacterium, assembly GCA_963709055.1. GTDB lineage: Bacteria > Acidobacteriota > Terriglobia > Terriglobales > Acidobacteriaceae > Acidiflorens. Next base: position 29,450 of record CAVPUZ010000007.1, on the reverse strand, counting down.
AATCCCGTCAGTCCGATCAGCGTTCCCACCACGAAGCCGATCAGGATCTTTGCCAGCAAGGATTCCATGCCGTGTTCCGTACAGAGTTCCGGGTCCCAGTTCCCGGTTCCCAGTAAAGCAAAATCAAGTTAAGAGACTGAGAAAATGTGAACCGGGAACCGGGAACCGCCGTTCTAGCTGTTGCCGTTGACGCCGATGAAGCCCTCGCGCTCCAGATGAAGAATAATTGACTGCGCTGCCTCTTCGGGGCTCAGTTGTGCGGTATCGATTACTACTTCGGCGTCGGTCGGCGCCTCATAGGGATCGGAGATACCGGTGAATTCCTTGACGATACCGGCACGAGCCTTGGCGTACAGGCCCTTGCGGTCGCGCTGCTCGCAGACATCGATCGAGGTGGCGACGTGGACCAGGATAAAGCCGCCCACCGGCTCGATCATCTGCCGCACATGTTTGCGGGTCGCTTCATAGGGAGCGATGGGAGCGCAGATCGCGATACCACCGTTCTTGGTAATTTCCGAAGCGACATAACCGATGCGGCGAATATTGATGTCGCGATGTTCCTTGGAGAAACCCAGTTCCGACGACAGGTGCTTGCGCACCAGGTCGCCATCGAGCAGGGTGACCGGACGGCCGCCCGTCTCCAGGAATTTCGTGATCAGCGCGTTCGCGATGGTCGATTTGCCGGAACCCGAAAGCCCGGTGAAGAAGATGGTGACGCCCTGCTTGTTGCGTGGCGGATAGCTGCGGCGCAGCTCCTTCACGACTTCGGGATAGGTGAACCAGGCCGGGATGTCGCGGCCTTCGTTCAGGCGCGCGCGCAACTCAGTACCCGAAATGTCGAGCACCTTGGCTCCTTTTGGAATCTCGTCCGACGGCACGTAACGATCTTCATTTTCCAGATAAACCATCATCTGGAAGGGCACCATGGTGACGCCCATTTCGGCTTCATGTTTCTTGAACAATTCCTGCGCGTCGTAGGGACCATAGAACGGCTTGCCGTCGGTGTCCTTGCCCGGGCCGGCGTGATCGCGGCCCACGATGAAGTGCGTGCAGCCGTGGTTCTTGCGGATCAGTCCGTGCCAGATCGCCTCGCGCGGACCACCCATGCGCATGGCGAGCGGCAACATGGAGAGCTTCACGGTACCGTGCGGATATTTCGAGAGCAGCAATTCATAGCAGCGCGTGCGCACAAAGTAGTCCACGTCGCCCGGCTTGGTCATGCCAACGGAAGGATGAATCAGCAAATTCGCGGCAACCTGCTTGGCGGCGCGCATGGTCAGTTCGACATGGGCGCGGTGCATGGGATTGCGGGTCTGGAACGCGACCACCCGGGTCCAGCCGAGGCGCTTGAATTCATCGCGCAATTCGGCGGGGTTGAGGCGCAAGGCGCGGAAATCGTAATGCGAAGGCGCTTGTACGCCCTGAACGCCGCCGCCCACGTACCAGGGATTGGCTTTGTTCATGGCATAATCGGCGCCCGGATGCGCGCTGCTGGTGGAATTGAATACGGCTTTCGCCTCGGCAGTGCGATCCGCCTGCCAGACATCGCCCACGTTGACGACGGCCAGCATCACCCCTTCGGCATCGCGCAGGGCAATCTTGCTCCGGCCCGGAGTCAGCTTCTTGGCGAATTCCTCGGTCACATCGAGCGTGATCGGCATCGGCCAAAGCGTTCCATCGGCCAGACGCATGTTGTTACAGACGCCTTCGTAATCCTTGCGGTTCATGAAGCCGCGCAGCGGCGAAAAGCCGCCATTCATGAGCAGTTCCAGGTCGCAGAGCTGGCGAGCGGTCAGGTCCCACGACGGCCACTCTTTGGAATGTCCCTTCAGTTCCGCGGCGAGATCGGCAGGTGCTAACAGTTGGACCAGTTCTCCCCCATGCGGGGCGATAAGATGGCTGTTCGAAACGGTCAAGTCGTTGATCCTCCCGGAATGCACACCAAGTTTTTCCGTGATTTTTGTATCGTTGTGAGTCAATTTAAGCTCCTCGACACGCCCCTGATTCTCGCTGGGGGGTGCGAGGATTGATCCTGAAGGCGGAGTCTCTGTCTAAGTTATACGGCAAGGTTGTAAAGTAGTGTAACCGCATTAAAGAGCAATTCCAATTCCCTACGGCCCTATGCATCCTTCTGCAAAACATTGAAATTGCAAAAGTTCGCTGAGTTTTCCCACGAGACTGAGGGAGACTGTGCAAGAAATTGCAACCTTCTGCCCCACTTGGGACGCGATCTACCACAATTGGGATCGCTCCTCAGTTCTCAACTACCAGTTAAGAGCGGTGTGGTACCCGATGTCAAGGTTACTAGCGTCAGGGAGGAACGAAGGATTGTCTGCAAAGGATTATCTGGAAACTTTACGCCCTGCTGGCAGGCCGCATCACCACTTGTGCTTCATGGCCTTCGCAAAGTCAGGGGCGGGCAGGGTATTCAGGACATCCTCTTTGCGTCAGCCAGGCTCGCCGCGCCTGCGTCACCCCATAACGAATCTTTTCCATGTGCGAGGTGTGGTGAGAGTCGGTGTTGACGACGATCTTCACGCCGTGCTGTTTCGCCATCCGCAAGTGAACGTCGCAGAGGTCCAGCCGGTCGGGATAGGAGTTGAGTTCCATGGCGACCTTGTGTTTGGCGGCGGAATCAAGAACAGCGTCGACGTCGAAGGGATAGGCATCCCGGCGCAGCAACTGGCGGCCGGTGGGATGGCCGATGATCGAGGTATTCGGATTGGAAATCGCCTTCAGCAGCCGTTCCGTCATGGTGGCGCGGTCCTGATTGAAGTGGGAATGCACGCTGGCGATGACGATGTCCATTTGTTCGAGCACGGAGTCGCTGAGATCGAGCGTGCCGTCGGCGAGGATGTCGACTTCAACGCCCGCGAAAATGCGAATGGGCTTCTTGTCGGCGGAGAACTTTTTATCGGCGGCGCGAATTCGTTCGATGTGCTGCAGCGCGCGCTCGTCGGTCAGGCCGTTCGCGAAGGCCAGATTCTTCGAGTGATCGGTGATGGCCATGTACTGGTATCCGCGATCGCGGGCGGCTTCGGCCATCTCTTCGATCGTGTTGCGGCCGTCGGTTTCGATGGTATGCATGTGCACATCGCCGCGCAGGTCGGAGAGTTCGAGCAGTTGCCGGCAATTCATGCTTGGCGGCGGCTTCCAGTTCGCCGAGGTTTTCGCGCAACTCGGGAGGGATGAAATCAAGTTTGAGTTTGGCGTAGATCTCTTCTTCGCTGGCTCCGGCTACAGGTTTTTCGGTCTTGAGATCGGCCAGGCTGTATTCGCTGAGCGTGTAACCCATTTTCAGCGCGCGCTGGCGAAGCGCGACATTGTGGGCTTTCGAGCCGGTGAAGTACTGCATGGCGGCTCCGAATGACTCGGGCGGAAGCAGCCGCACGTCGACCTGCATGCCGTTGCGCTGGCGGAAGCTGACCTTGTTTTCTCCCTTGGCAATGATCTCCATCAAGCCGGGGAAGCGCAGCAGATGCTGCGCGATCGCCTCGCGCGTCTCGTCTTCGCAGCAGCCTTTGCCAGTGACGAGGATGTCGAGGTCGCCGACGGTTTCCCGTCCCGCGGCGAAGCGATCCGGCGGGCGTGACCTTTTCGACGCCGGGAGCCTCGATCAGATGCGCGACCAGCTTGGCGGCGAGTTGCTCGGCCGTGTCGAGCAGGAATCGGCCGCCGATGCGGCGATAGTCTTCGATGGCCTTCAGCAGCTTCTGTTCGTGCTTTTCGCCCATGCGCGGCAGTTCGCGGATTTTGCCTTCGCGGGCCAGCTTTTCGACGCCATCGAGATCGCTGACCTGGTAGGCGCTCCAGATCAGGGCGATGGTCTTGGGCCCGAGGCCTTGAATCTTGAGCAGTTCGAGCATGGAGGGACGGTATTTCTTCAGCAGTTCGGCATGGACCTCGACTGTGCCCTCCTGAAAAAGATGCTGCAGGTTGGCGAGCATGCCCTTGCCGATGCCGGGGACTGCCAGCAGCTTTTTGGGTTCGGCGATCAGATTGGAAACTTGCTGGGGCAGCGCCTCGATCGCCTCGGCGGCATTGCGGTAGGAACGAACGCGGAAGGAATCCTGGCCGTCGATTTCGAGCAGGTCGGCGGTTTCGTAGAGAATTCCAGCGATGGCTTTGTTGTCCATAAGCGGAATAATTGTAGCGCGTGTGGCAGCGGAGCTCGTGTGGTGGCGGGGCTTGCCCCGCGCTCTGCCAGAATCGAGTCCAGTTATCACGCAGAAGCAAAGCAGCGGTGTTACTTAGGGAACACTAGGGCCCAAAATTGGGCTGGTGCAATTCGGGCGTTCACCCCCAGAATTGTTGCAGAGACGGCTGATTGTAGTATTGAGGTGATGGCGGACGGGTCGCCGGAGCGGACTCAGAGTTCTTTTGGCCGATCGCTCATTTTGCGCAATTGGCCATTTCTTCGAGCCCGGAACCGGTTCCTCCAGTCAAATCTATGAGCAAAATCTATGAGCAAGAAGATCGTCATCATCGGAGCAGGGCCGACCGGACTGGGTGCGGCCTACCGTCTGCACGAACTGGGCTATGACAACTGGGTGATGTACGAGAAGTCCGACGACGTCGGCGGCCATGCCACCTCGCACGTCGATAAGCAGGGATTCGTCTGGGACGAGGGCGGGCACGTCATTTTTTCGCATTACAAATACTTCGACACCCTGATCGACAAGGTTCTGGGCAAGGAGCAGCACGAGCGCATCCGCGAAAGCTGGATCGTTAAGGGCGAACATTGGGTTCCGTATCCCTTTCAGAGCAACCTGCGCTACCTGCCGAAGGATGTGCAGGTCAGTTGCCTGGTGGGAGCGGCGAAGGCGGCGTCCAATGGGGGCGGGCGTGAGGCAGCCAATTTTCGTGACTGGATCCTGGCCACGATGGGTGAAGGCGTGGCCGAAGCGTTCATGTTCCCGTACAACTCCAAGGTCTGGACGACGCCGCTCGAGCAGATGTCGAAATCATGGATTGCCGATCGAGTCGCGGTCATGGACTTCAAGCGGCTGCTCGAAAATGTCTTGTATGAGCGCGACGACGTCAGCTGGGGTCCAAACAACAAGTTCAAATTCCCGCTGCATGGCGGAACGGGCGAGATCTACCGCCGGATCGCCGGGCATTTTCCGGAGAAGATAAAGACCGGGAAAAAGCTGGCCGAGATTGACCCGGTGCGGCGGCGCGTCTCGTTTGCGGACGGCACCGGCGACAACTACGACGTGCTGATTTCGACCGCGCCTCTGGACCTGCTGGTGGGAATGATGAAGCCGGCGGATGGCAAGTTACAGGAGGCCGCGACCGGCCTCGTACACAATAATTTGCTGGTAGTCGGGCTGGGCCTGAAGAAGAAAATCGAGACCGGGCGGTGCTGGATTTATTTCACCGATGCGGACATGCCCTGCTACCGGGCAACCTACTTCTCGCACTACTCACCCAACAACGTCCCCAATGGCGATACCGAGCAGTACAGTTCGCTGATGTGCGAGATGTCATTCCGGGTGGACGAAACGCCGGATCCCGAGAAGGTTCTGGACCAGGTCACAACCGGATTGATCAAGGCAAAGATGCTGGAGGAGTCGGACCGGAGTCGAGTCGTCTCGCGCTATCAGCGGATTGTCGGATACTCCTATCCGATTCCTACGCTTGGCCGGGACCGCGCACTCGAAGTGCTGCAACCGGCATTGCTCCAGCAGGGAATCTACTCCCGCGGGCGATTTGGCGCCTGGCGGTACGAGATCGGAAACATGGACCACTCGGTGATGATGGGCGTAGAAGCGGTGAACAACATCGTTGCCGGGGAGAAAGAACTGGTCTTTCACAGTTCGTAATACCAGTTCCTGGTGTGGCGTTCCAAAGCTGCAGCGCCCCAGAAGCCGCGCCCTTTCAAAGCACTTCCACTTTAATTTACGCGCCGTGGCTAATTCCGCGTCCCTACTTCACCGCGCGAACGCAGGCCAGTTGGTCGGAGGCGATCCAGTTGATCAACGGATTGCGAGCGAAGCGGTCGCTGGCGCGACAGAATGCTGCCTGCGGCCAGAATCGCTCCAGACTGTAGAATCCCCAGGCGTGGCACACCCAATCGTCGGTCTCGAGTCCCACCGAACGCATCAGCTTTACCCACTTCCCGTGGGAGTAGCGGCGATGATTGACGGCCGGCGCTTTCCGGGTCGCCGGTCTTGGCTCCGCGCCCAGCCCTCTGCGAACCAGGTTCACCAGTGGCCGCGCGAAGTAGCGCATGTTCACCAGCGCACGATCGGCATAGAAGAAAGGGCAAACACTGCTGGGAGTCGTGATCACCGCCCAACCGCCCGGCTTGAGCACTCGCCGCATCTCGCGCAGGGCCGGCTCGTCGCTGCTGAGATACTCCATCACGCCGAGGCACACAATGCCGTCGAAAGAATTGTCGGCGAAGGGAATGTGCTCGATGTCACCCACCTGGAAGCGGTCGGCTCCGTAATATTCGCGGGCATAGTTCACCATTCCCTCGGAGAAGTCGACCCCCATGGCCTGGTACCCACGCCGCATCAGTTCCCCGGCCAGGTGGCCGGTGCCGCAGCCCACGTCCAAAATCGTCGATCCCTTCGGAACCCGAGCCTCGATCATCTGCAGCGCGAACTGCCGCCGCGAGACCAGGTTCTGGGCGGTGAAGTTAGCAGGCTTGGGATCGGCATAGAACCGAGCCCAGTCGTCCACCGTTCGGGTGAACAATTCGTCTACCTGCTCCTTGACCTCGTCGACTTTGAGCTGTTCTTTCGAGAGCATCCTCTCCCCTCCTGCCAGTAGTGCAATTACCCGAGTTTATCCTGACGCGACCTGGCCTTCAAAAACTGGCCAGCGGTTGTCATAATACGATATTATTTCGCGATGACAAGAGCACGCTGGTCACTGGATGCGCCAGCGCGGGAGCAGGTTTGTTTCGATTCAGACCCAAGCTGTGGGTAAAGCAGGTGGCCGTGCAGGGCAGGGTTCTGAGGGCTGCGGCTCGCTTTGCCAAGCCGCGGGCGGTGGTGTTGGCCTACCACTCGGTGGTCGAAAACCCCGACGACACCGCAAACACGATTCGCATTTCGCACTCCCGGGCCACTTTCGAAGCGCAAATGAGCACCTTGGCGCGGCGCTTTAACCCCGTCAGCATTGATCAAGTTACCGAGTTCGCCGCCGAGGGCCGATCTCTTCCAAAGTGGCCGGTGGCCGTAACCTTCGACGACGGCTTCGCCGACAACTACGAGACCGCGCTGCCCATTCTTGCTCGCTACGGTATTCCTGCAGCCTTCTATATTCTTGTAAATGCAGTGGAGACCGGAACGGCTCCGTGGTATGTGCGGCTGAATTTCGCTTTCCGGACTACGACTGTTTCTGCGTGGAAACACCCGCAAAGTGGCCGGGCCTTCGAGTTCGGGCGGGGCGACGAAAAAAATGCGGCGTTGAATACGGCCTGGGACTGGGGCGCCGCGTTAACCGGCGATGCGCAAGAGCAGTTCATACGGCAGACCGAGAATTCGCTCCGGGTGAAGGCACTCGACACGCGCTTGATGATGAACTGGGATCAGGTACGCGCCTTCAGAAAGGCCGGCCATACCATCGGAGGACATACCCTCTCGCATCCCAATCTCGCCCACGTTACCGAGGCCGAGGCGCGGTCGGAAATTCGAGGCTGCAAGCAGCGGCTGGAAGAGAATCTGGGGGAGCCCATACAACATTTTTCTTACCCGCACCCGGCACTGAATCCGCAGTGGAACCAGCAAACGCTCCAGATCACGCGCGAGGCGGGATTCAAGTCCGCCATGCTGACAACGCCCGGGTCGGTTCAGCCGGGAGACGAGCCGCTCAGCCTCAAACGGACGACCGCCGGGAAGGACCCGGGGCAGTTAGCGTGGCGGCTGGAGCGCGCGTTCCTGGGAGGAGTCAGTTAAGGTTTGCTGCTTGGAATTTTGAATCCTCGGTAACTTGACGAGGTAACCCCGAGGCGACGAATCTGGTTACGGAAGAATGCCTTTTGCGCCCGTCCGTTTGGCGTGGAGGCAACCTTGCACCTCGCCGCTGGCGCAACAGCGGTATCTTGGAGGGAGTTAAAACTGACGATGGGCTCCGCCGTACAAGATCGAACGAACCGAGATATGGGGACCGCTCAGTCCAGCTCGCCGAAGGTCAGCGTTATCATTCCTGCCTACAAGACCGCGGGCCTGATCGCGGCATGTCTGGACAGTGTGTTTGCCCAGACATATACGGATTTTGAGGCGATCGTCGTCAACGACGGCTCCCCGGATACGCCCGAACTGGAAAAAGTGCTCGCGCCCTACCTGGACCGGATTGTCTACATCAAACAGGAGAACAAGCGCGCGGCCGGAGCGCGAAACAATGCCATTCGGCAGGCTCGGGGTGAGTTCGTCGCCTTTCTCGACAGTGACGACACCTGGTTTCCCGATCATCTGGCTGCACAAATGCAGTTGTTCGCGGACGATCCTTCGCTCGGTCTGGTGTATTCCAACGGCCTCGTGGTGGGAGTTCAGGGGCAGGAATGTGAATTCATGGACAGGTGCCCGTCGCAAGGCGATGCGACCTTCGACGCCCTGATTATGGAACGATGCCAGGTTTCGATTTCAACCGTGGTGGCCCGCCGGCAGGCGATCATGGACGCGGGATTGTTCGACGAAAAACTGGCGCGCTGCGACGATTACGACATGTGGGCCCGCACCGCCTTCCACGGTGCTAAGATCGCCTATACCCGCAAGCTGGGGGCGCGGTTTTTTACCGGTCGCCCCGGCTCCCTCAGCCAGTCCCAGGCGAAGATGGCCGAGGGGTATTTGACGATTCTGGAGAAATTCAAGCGGACACTCCCCCTCAAAGATTCAGACCGCGCCCTGGTGGAGAAGCGGGCAGCCGAAATCAAAGCGAGGTATCTGCTGGAAGAGGGCAAGTGCAAGGTTGAGGAGCGCGATTTCCAAAAAGCTCGCGAACTTATTTCAGAAGCGAACCAGCACTGGCACAGGCCGTCATTGAGCGTGGCGCTGATTGGCTTGACGATTGCACCGGGCGCTACCCGGAAACTCATGTCTTTCTGGCGGCGAATGAAGACTCGAATGAAGAATGGAGCGTCGGCGTGAGCGCACGAAGGAAGCTCATCATGCACAGGGATCAAGGTCTGGCACAACGAGGTTTGCCGCGACGGGGCTGGGCACGGCAATGATTAAGCGTCTGATTGCGGGCGGAAAGTATTTTTTCGGGATGTATCCTCCGGGCCGCCGGGTAGGTATTTTTCCCGACGACCTGTTTCTGGTTTCCTATCCGAAGTCGGGGAACACCTGGACACGGTTTCTGATCGCCAACCTGGTCTACCCGGAAAAGAATCCCGACTTCTCGAATATCAACGACCTGCTGCCCGATGTTGAGGGAATGTCGAGGCGGGATCTGGAGCGCGCCGCCCGTCCGCGCATTCTAAAGAGCCATCAATATTTCGATCCCCGCTACCCGAAGATTCTCTATGTCGTGCGCGATCCGCGGGACGTGGCGCTTTCGGAGTACTACTTCGACATAAAGCGGCGCGCGATTCCCGACGATTTTCCGCTGGCGCAGTTTGTTTCGCGCTTTGTGCGTGGCGAACTGAACCATCCCTACGGAACCTGGGGAGAAAACGTCGCCACCTGGTTCTACACGCGGCGCGGCGATCCCCGGTTCCTGCTGGTGACCTACGAGGCCCTGCAATCGCAACCCATGGAAGAAATGCAGAGGATCGCGCGTTTTATGAATATTCCGCCGGATCCGGAACGGCTGGCCTTCGCGATTGAGCAGAGTTCCGCCGACCGGATGCGCGAACTGGAAAAGAAGCAGGGACATTTGTGGTCCTCCACCAAACAGACGAGGCAAGACAAGCCCTTTGTCCGCTCCGCCAAAGCGGGGGGATGGAAGGCGGAATTGCCGGAGTCGAGCGTCGCCGAAATCGAATCGGCATGGGGCAGCCTGATGCGTGAGATTGGCTATGAACTGGCCGCATCCAGCCTGGTTCGTGCAGAGATGGTGCAGGCGGGGATGGAAGCGGACGGAATGCGTACGGGAAGATAACCAGGGAAGGCAGGCGAGGGAGGATGATCAAGCGAATCAAGGCCGGAATCGATCGTGGACTGGGGCGGCATCGTCCGGGCCGCAGCTTGCTCATTCTGCCCGATGACATTTTTCTGGTTTCGTTTCCCAAATCCGGCAATACCTGGACACGGTTTCTGCTCGCGAATCTGAGATTTCCCGACGAGCCCGCCACCTGGGCAAACATTGACCGCCTGATTCCCGATCCGACGGGCACTGCGAAAAAAGATTTCGACCGCATGCCCCGGCCTCGCATTATCAAAAGCCATGAGTGCTTCGATCCGCGCTATCCGCGCGTCATCTATATTGTGCGCGACCCGCGAGACGTGGTCGTTTCGCAATACCACTACCATCGCAAGATCAGGAAAATCGAAGTCGATTCGCCGATTGAGAAATTCGTCACGCGTTTTCTGGCGGGCGAAACTTGTCCGCACGGGTCATGGGGACAGAACATCGCCACCTGGCTGTACACGAGCGAGGGCGATCCGCGCTTTCTATTGTTGCGCTACGAGGACCTGGTTGCGGATACCGCGCGCGAACTGGCGAAGGTTGTGAATTTCCTGCACTTCTCAGCCGGCCCGGAGCAGATTGCGCAAGCAGTCGCGCGAAGCTCAGCGGACCGGATGCGGGAACTCGAAAAGGCGCAGCGGGATAAAAACGGACTCTTCAAAGGCTCGCGCAACGATATGTCATTTGTCCGCGCGGCCGGGTCCGGGGGATGGCGCACCGGGTTGCCAGCCCCAATGGTCGCGACGATCGAGGCCGCCTGGGGACCGCTGATGCAGCATCTGGGATATGAACTAAACACGCAGTCTCCTTCAGAGGCGCGCGAGTACGCGTCTTTGGGAGTGGCGAACAGCGGTCGAAATTTGTAAATTTCTGATTTGTAATTGGCAATTTTAAACCAAAACCGGAGCTGTTCAAATTGCCAATTACAACTTAGAATCACCAATCCTCCTAATGTTCGGCCAGCTCAAATACGCCGCGAAATATGCGCTCGGTCTCGACCTGGCCGGAAAGCACTACACCGTCTATCCCGACGACACGTTTCTGGTCTCGTACCCAAAATCGGGCAACACCTGGGTGCGCTTCCTGCTGGCCAATCTGATTCATCCGAACGAGACCGTCGGTTTTGCCAATATCAACCAGCTTCTGCCCGCTCCCGGAGTCTTGTCGAAACGTTTTCTCAAGACGTTGCCGCGGCCGCGCATCCTGAAGAGCCACGAGCCATTTGATGTGCGTTTCCGGAAGGTAATCTACCTGGTTCGCGATCCCCGCGATGTTGCCGTCTCGGAGTACCACTTCGATCGCAAGAAAAAATATATTGCGGCGGAAACGACGCTCGAGCAATTCATCAAGCCGTTTCTCGCCGGTGAAACCTCTTCCTATGGCTCGTGGTGGGAGCATGCGGCCAGCTGGATTGGGCCGCGTTACGGCAATCCCGCGTTTCTGCTGATGCGCTACGAAGACCTGCTGGCCGATCCGATCGCGGAGACCGCGAAGATTGCGGAATTCCTCGGCATCAAAGCAGATAACGAAAGGCTGAGAACCGCGGTGGATCGTAGCTCCGCTGACCGCATGCGCCAGCTCGAAAAACAGGACGCGGACAAATGGACGGGAACGAAAAATACCGTGAAAGAAATTCCGTTTGTGCGCTCGGCGAAGTCGGGTGGATGGAAAGAGAGCCTTCCACCTCATCTAGTCGAAGAGATTGAAGTTGCGTGGTTCCCGCTTATGAATTTCCTCGGCTACGAATTGCAGAGCCGGGAATTGGACAGCAAAGCCATGCCGGTATGGGTGAAGGCCGGCCAGCCACTGTAAGCGTTCCTGCTACAGTCGAATCAACCGCGACGGAACAGGTGGCGTGTCAGCGCCGGTCGCGGAAAAAGATTCTCGGGATGTGCGTCGCCAGCGTGGGATCGAGTGTCGGTGAATGAGCGCGGCTGAATGAGCAAGATCAACAAGCGGCAAATCGTCAAGAACGTCGGGTCCAGTTGGTTCTCGCTGGGATTCGATGTTCTTGTCGGCCTGTTTTATCGCCCTTTCTGGTGCACTGGCTGGGCGACACCGCGTTCGGTATCTGGGTTCTGATTTTTTCCGTCACCGGGTATTACGGTTTATTCGACCTCGGCATCCGCTCGTCGGTGGTGCGCTATGTTTCGAAATTCACGGCCACCGACGACGTCGAAGACCTGGCCAAACTGATCAATACCAGCCTCTTCACCTACAGCTGCATCGGGCTTTTCAGCCTTCTGCTGACGGGTGTTCTGGCGTTCTACGTCGACCATATTTTCAAGATTCCGCCCGAGTTTCATTCCACCGCGCGCTGGCTGCTCTTGATGGTCGGCGCTTCGGTCGGCGTCGGTTTTCCCCTGGGAGTGGTGGGCGGGTACCTGGATGGCCTGCAGAAATTCTATGTCAACAACTGGGCTAACGTAGCGGGCGATATCGCGCGGCTGGTTTTGATCATTCTGGCTGTCCGCCATGGGCGCGGCTTGTTGACGATTGCTGCGATCACCGTCATTCTTCCGCCAGTTCTCGCCGCGATCCGCGGAGTCATCGCCTACCGCATCCTGCCGGTTCCTTTTGGCTTCAAGTACGTGGATCGCGCGACCTTTCGCATGATGGCCAATTACAGCAGCGTCACGCTGGTCATCATGATCGCCACGCAGCTCAAATTCAAGACCGACAACATCGTGATCGGGACGATGATTTCGGCGGCCGCGGTCACTTATTTCAGCTTCGGCGCGCGCATTGTGAGTTACGCACAACAGCTGGTCATGGCGCTGGCGCAGAATTTTCTGCCGATCGCGAGCCAGTCCGAGGCCACGGGAAATATCGACCGGTTGCGCAAAGTCTTCCTGGCCGGCAACCGTTTCTGCGCTTTCACCAGTCTGCCTATAACGCTGACGCTGCTCATGCTGGGCAAGTCGGTGATCGAGGTGTGGGTTGGAAAGCGATATGTGGCGACCAGTTACCCGGTAATGGTGATCCTGATTATCCCAGCGACACTGATGTGGGCGCAGGCGACGAGTGGGCGTGTGTTATTCGGAATCAGCCAGCATCGCACGTGGGCCTTTGTCACGCTCGGCGAGGGCATCGCCAATCTGATCCTGAGCATCATTCTTGTTCATCCTTACGGCATCTTCGGAGACGCGTTCGGAACCGCGATCCCGCTGAGCTGCACCATGCTGTTTTTTATGCCCTGGCATCTGTGCAGAAAGCTCGACATCCGTATGCGAACGTTTCTCCGCGAGTCCTATACTTTGCCAGTTCTACTTTCCCTGCCGCTGCTGGCCGCGCTCTTGCTGATGCGGCGCTGGTTCATCCCGCACACGTATCTGCAATTGGGTGTGCAGCTCTTCATTGCGATGGTCGTGTACGGACTGGGCTTACTCTGGGCAGTGTTGACCAATCGGGCGCTCCACATCGGCGATTTAACCTTGAATGGAACCTCCGCGCAAGCCGCAAGCGGCGTCGCTTCCGGCCCCGAAGTCTATCAAGCGGATGCCTAGACGACCTTCCGATCAAGTACCTCGGTCCCGCCGTGCACCTCTGTGAACTCTGTGGTTCATGCTTCCTGCCGACACTCTATCGGAGCATCCCTGGGGTGGAATCGTTCGCGCGGAAACCTCCATCCACGAGCCTAGTCGGTATCCGGAGGCGTCGGTTTTGTCTTGCTGTTGATGAAAAACGACGCATCCTGTGGAGCCGCAATCGCTTTGAACGCCAGCGGCGTTTGGTTGAAGTCGAAGCAATCCGACAAATCTCCCAAAGCATAAGAGTCCGCATAGCCGACCGAGGGATCGATTTGCGGCAAGGAGAATGTCTGCTCGATGAACTTCAAAATGCTGCCAAAATCGTTCTGCTGGTGTGAAACGTATGCCGGTTTCGCATAGGGCGAAATGACGACCAGCGGCACGCGAAATCCATACTCATAAGAGTTGAGATTAGAGCCGGAGTTGCGGATGGGCGGCGCCACGTGATCGTACCAGCCTCCCCAGTCATCCCAGGTGATGATGATCGCGGTATCGGACCAGAAAGCGCTCTGGCCGATTGCATTCACGATCGACGCTACCCAGGATGGTCCGAGACCATGGTTGCCGTTTGGGTGATCCGACGCCTGGCCATCGGGAATGACCCAGGTGACCGCGGCAAGTTGTCCGCTCTGAATATCTGTGATGACCTGCGCACCTGTTCCTTCCATCACGACATTCGGGTTCGCCTTTGTCCAGTCGGGCCCGCTGCACACGGTGTTGTCCGGCCCGCCCGAAGGCTGGCACATGTGCTGGATCACGTCGGGTGAGGTCCAAATCGAACCGGGTAACGCAGCGTAATACTTCCAGGAGAGACTCTGGGCATCGAGCAAATCGGTCAGTGTGGGATGTTCAAAGCACTCCGGACCGGTAAGGTAAGTGAGCGTACGGTTAGGGAACGGCTGGCTTGTGTCAATGAGATTGAGAACGGAATTCGGAGGCGCCAGACATCCCGCCCAGGCCGTGCCATCGGAGCGGATATCGAGCGACGGGTTGTCCGCCACATAGGCCGCGCTGGTTGCGGAACCGGGGCAGGTTCCACCCGGCACGCAAACTGCCGACGTTCCAGAGAGGATGTATTGGTGCGCCGGAAAACTCGGCCCCTCATTGGTTTGAAACATCCGGTCGCCGAAGGTATAGGTCTCAGCCATCGTGTAGTAAGGCTGCACGTCGGAGGCCTGCACATACTGATATTGAGGATTCGAAGGACAATTGCCGGCAGGCACGCATTCCACCAGATCCGAGCCATTCATCGCGCATTGGCTGCCATTCCACTGGCAGGCACTCAGAAAGGCCAGGTGGCTGTGGCCGAGATCATAGGTGGTCCGCAGCGAAACCGGGGCTAGTTGAACCTTGGTTCCGTCGTGCGCGTAGCCGTAATTTTGGATATCGGCGCCGCGCTGAATTAGTACGGGATCCTGAAACAAATTGTCGGGCGTGCGATTCTCCTGGAAGATGATCACCACGTGGCTGATCTTGGGTCCGCCGGTGATCTTCATCGGATTGGATACACCGCCGCAACCGCCCAGAACTCCGCCCAGGCAGATCATGCACAAAAACAAAAGGCCCGCCTTCCGCTGCATCACTCGCACTCTCCTCAAATGGAAGGACTGATCAAGCAGTACAATGTCGGCCTCCCTGGCGAGCCGTCTGTGAACGCGCCGTGCAACTATCAGCTTCTTGCCAACGACTAATCGGAGCTTCCCTCGTGGCCGACCACACACGGCACGCGCAAATAGTTCGGGGGCAAATGGCTCCGGTGCAAGATTGTACTGGTCCGATACCCGTGGGATGCACACTCAGTTGTGCCGACGTTGGCTTTGACTGGAATTTTCTCGCGGGCATCTGTCCCGACAGCCGGAATCCGACCCGGGAAGCCGGATCGTCGTCGGTCTCGTTAAGCGCCAGCAGCTGATCGCCCGACGCCGCACTTTGAGTGCCGCCGGAAAGGCAGGCGAAGACGGTAACCTTTCTTCGAGCCTGCGGAAGCCTGTAAGCGCCCTCATTATCAGTGACGTGGATAATGGCCTTCGGCCACCAAAAGGGCCGTCCGGCGGGAACTTTGGGGTCTTGACAAAGTGAGGACTCAGGCTATTCTTTAAGAACGCAACCTATTCCCCCGTACTAACCAGCATTCGTGTCGATCATAGGTCTTCTACGATAATAAGGTTTTTTTACAATTTTGAGATCCATTCGGGAAAGTGAACCCAATCCAACTTCGCTAGGAACGTGGCTGGAAATGACGCTAACATCTGTGAAACATCGTGGCATCCTGATGATTTTTTTGTTGTTGCTGGGGACAGCTTCCTCCCTGAGCGCGACCGGAACCAAGACCACGACCAACCTCTCATCTTCGCTGAATCCGTCCGTTTACGGGGAAGCGGTGACCTTTACCGCAGTGGTCAATTCCGCGATGGGCGCCCCGCCGGATGGAGACAACGTTACGTTCGAGCAAGGAACCAAAATATTGGGAACGGCTCCGTTGAGTGGTGGTTCCGCCAATCTTACGATCTCGACCTTCACGGCCGCCACTGACAATATCAAGGCGGTATATTCCGGCGACTCTACCTTCGCCGCCAGCACCTCGAATACGGTGAAGCAGTTGGTAAGCCCAGCCACCACCACGACCATTTTGGTTTCCTCGCAGAATCCGTCCGGTACTGGACAGTCCGTGACCTTTACAGCCGTCGTCGCGCCGGAGTTTGCCGGCACGGCCACCGGAACGGTCGGCATTTATAACGGAAGCACGAAGCTGGGGAGTGTCATGCTTTCCGGCGGTGTTGCCAACTACGCGACCACCAAGTTACCTGTCGGGACCAATTCGATTACAGCGGTCTATAACGGGAGCATTTTCTTCGAAACCAGTACCTCAATGTACTGAGCCAGGTTGTGAACGGTTCGACAACCATTGATTCCACCATGACGTGGCAGAACATGACCCGTTATTACGAAGTTTATCTGCCGGCAACCATGTCCGCCAACCCGCCGATGGTCCTGATGCTGCACGGAACCATGACAAATTCCATCTTTAATCCGGAGGCGATTATCAGCCCGATGTGGGGTTGGCGGTCTCGTCGCCGACCAGAACGGATTTATCCTGGTCAAACCCGCCTCCACTTACAATCAGAAGACGCATCAGTGGAATTGGAACGCATATTTCATGGATGCGGCATTTCCCGCGCCCGCGCCTGACGATTCTGGTTTTCTGCGGCAGTTGATTATCAATCTGACGGCGCAGTACAACGTCAATCCCGCGCAGGTTTATGTCGCCGGTTTCTCTTCCGGCGCCCAGATGGCGGAACGGGTGGGCGTAGAAATCTCGGATCTGGTGGCGGCGATCTCTCCCGCCTCGGGCCAGATGGTCGGCCAGCAGGTTCCTCCGCCCGTCCTGCCCGGCAACGCGGTCGCTCCCATTTCCGTTCAGGAATGGCACGGCACGCTCGATAACAATTTGTGGCCCTGCAACTACGGCACCACCAAATACTCTGGCGTCACTTATACGCTCGACACGGTCGATGACACTTTCAATTATTGGGTGCAACAGAATGGCTGCACTTCGCTGCAAACCACCCAGCCCCTCTGCTTGAATAGTGCGCCCAACAATGCGAACGACGCGCCGACTCCGGGCTTGCCAAACATGACGGGAAACATCGCCACCAGCTGCACGAACAATGTGCAGGTCCAGTTCATTTGGGAACCGAACGTCGGGCACGCTTTCGAGCAGCAATACAACACGCAACGCTGGCAGTTCTTCGCCGCGAATCCGATGCCGCTCTCGCGGTTGCAGCATAAATAGAGAAGGGAAGTTGTAAAGTAGATCGAACCTTGGGGAAAGTCGGTCATGGGAGTTGAACAGTTAGCGGATACCTGCGAGATGATGAAGCAGCTCACCAGCTTTATTGCGGAAAAAGTAATGAAGGGCAAAGGCGCGGAGATCAATGAAGACACGCCGCTGGTCTCATCCGGGCTGATCGATTCCTTTGCGCTGATTGAGATTTTTCTCGAACTGCAGAAAATTACGGGACGCAAGGTTCCGGCAAGCAAGGTTCAGGCGAAGGACATGGATACCGTCCGCCTCATGTTCGCCATGGTGGAGCGGTTCGGCAAACCAGCGAAAAGCTAAGTTAGAAGGCAGAAGTCTGAAGGAGTGCATCCTTCTGGGAAATGGCACGCGCCCGTTGCCCTAATCTGCCCCGTCAGCGTACGAAGGCGGGGCGAAGCCTCGACCCGACGGCTCCGCCCCCTCGATTCACTGAATGCAGGGCAGGTTCTTGCTTCCGAACGCATCGCCGAGATAGGTGTTATAGATACAGTTGCCATTGTCGTCATCCATGTCGTACTTGAGGCTACCCGAGGACGAGTTGCCTTCGATTTTGTTGTAGATGCTTTTTCGTTCGAGTGCGATCCCGTCCCTGTTGAGAGACAGTTCATTGCTCAGGATGGTGTTCCCGGTGGTGGTGGTAATGGTGCACGGAATCGTCGGATTCACATTGCCCTTGGCCGAGCAACCGAGATAAATCCCGGCCAGCGCGTTTTCTTCTGCGGCGTCGCCCTGGACCGTGTTTCCCTGACTGCCATCGACCCAAAACCCGTACTGGGAGTTGCGTCCGGCAGCGCTCTTGACGATGGAGTTGCCCGATCCGCCGGAGATTTGGAAGCCCGTGAGATTTCCGATGGAGGTAGTTTCGGTGAGAATATTGGCCGTTGCGTTGTTGAGCAGAACTCCTACGTTGTTGAAGTTAGTAGTCGTTCGTGTCAAGCTTACGTCGCTGCCTTCACTCTCCACCCCGTAATTCCAGCCGCAGATCCGATTCGCCTCCATGCCTACTTGGATGTAGACGTCACTGGCGCTGGGCAGGACGTGAATACCGACACCTGCGGGCTTCGCGTTCTTTGCCGGGGCGACCTAACGTACATCTTCGTGGCCGCGGTACTCGGTGGCCTGGTGGCGTGGCGGCTTCGGCTCCCACTGATCATCGGTTTTGTCCTTGGAGGAATCGTTGTCAGCCCGTTTACGCCGGGTCCGCATCTTTCCGATCTGCACACCTTCGAGTTAATGGCCGAAGTCGGTGTGGTGTTGCTCATGTTCTCGATTGGAGTCGAGTTCTCCGTCCCGGACCTGATGCGCGTGAAATGGGTTGCTCTCATCGGAGGTCCAATCGGCATCCTGATCATGCTAGGTGTCGCGATCGTCGCCGGTAGATTCTTCGGATGAAGCACAACCGAAGGGTTCGCGATAGGAGCGGCAATTTCGGTGGCAAGCACGATGGTACTCGCGCGCCTGTTGAACGATACAGGAAGACTGGCCACCACCTACGGACGCGTAATGATCGCGATCACTCTCGTGGAAGATCTCGCTGTGATCTGCATGACGGTGGTGATTCCGGTATTTGGCAGCGCTCAGCGCGGAGGCTTACTGATGGCCGCCTGGGTTCTCGGCAAGGCTGTGCTCTTGCTCGTTCCGCTGGTCTATCTCGCCATAAAAGTTATCCCCCCCTTCTGCGACGCGTCAAGGCAACCTGTAACTCGGAACTTCTCCTGCTGGTTGCGATTGCCATTTGCCTCGGGACCGCTGCACTTGCCCAAGCAGTCGGGTTCTCCGTCGCGCTGGGAGCATTTCTCGCCGGTGTATCCATCAGTAGCCTGCCTGAGCTTCACGATGCTCACACCCAACTGGTTCCCCTGCGGGATGCCTTCGTGGCACTGTTCTTCGTTTCCCTCGGTACGCTGATTGATCCCGCAGTGCTCTTGCACAGCCTGCCACTTCTCGGATTCATGCTGCTGCTCATTGTCGGCGGCAAGTTTCTGGTCTGGAGCCTCGTCGTGTGGCTCTTCCGTTATCCGCTGAGGACAGCACTTCTCGTGGCTGCTGGGCTGACGCAGATTGGCGAACTCTCATTCGTGGTGATGCAAGCCGCCCGGTCTGCGGGGATGGTGGCTGAGAACGTTTTCAGTACGGTGATCGCGGCATCGTTGATCTCGATATTGCTCAATGTCTTTATCGTGCGCGGCACGTTTGCGCTGCTTGGCCCACGAGTCACCGAGGGCGAATCGGGCAATCGCCTTCTGATAAGCGCGTCTAATTCAGTCGCGGGTTGAAGATTAGGCCAGAAAAGCTGACATACGTGAAAGGGCGCTGACAGACTGGAGAGTATCTCAAGGGTGGAGGCCGTTCCAAATGAACACTACACAATCAATAGCTCCGGATGGACCCTTTGCAGCCAAACTAGAGAGTGTTTTCCCTCAGTTCATTTGCAAGTTTGACCATCGCTTCCAATTCCTGGTCTGATATCGCGCCGGCAACGTCGTAAACCGACTTGTTTCGCTTGTTGTTGAAAGTCTTGAATCTCTGTATGAGCTTAGGACTTGCCTTTATAGTGAGTTCCAGTGACTCGATTGTCTTAACGTGGTGACCCGCTTGGGTTGCGGTGCGATGACTGGATGCGCGGAGCGCTGTCGTCGCGACGCAGAGCGCGGCGTTGAACGCAGCGATAAATCGAAGGTCGGTCGAAACAGCTTCAACTTTTGAATCCGCGAGGCTACGATCCACAATTCCCAGAAGATCCTTGATCTCACCTGGGCTGGTTGGCTCCCGCCTTAGCCAACCGTACTCCACCCACTTTTCTAAGTTCATCCTCGTCTCCTAGCAAAAATTCCTTTTGGCCTTTGAGCACGGCGGTCAAAAAATGATTCCCGCTCGCAATTTTCGACTTGAATTCATCCACGGAATACACGGTCGGGTTGATAGGGCGGCCGATGTTTTTCTCCACGGTAGAAAGCTGTGAAAGGATCTCGTCAAGTGTGGCCTTCCCAACAACCATCAGATCGACGTCACTTTGTGCTGTTTCTTCCTCGCGTGCTACGGATCCGTACACGAATGCCACAAGGACTCGCTTCGCTAAAGGATGCAATGCTGATCGCAAGACGTTAAAGATGCCAATTGTCTTGTTTACTAGGGCCTGCAGCTCTCGAAATATGGGGGCTTGTCGGTTCGCCTGATAAAAAACCTGACTGCCCACTGAACTGCGAATGATAAGTCCCACTTTCGAGAGGTTTTCAAGCTCTCGTTGAACCGCGCCAACGCTGGCATCTACTTCACGTGCAATTTGTCGTGTGTAAAATGATTGATCGGCCCTGCCATAGAGCAGGGCGAGGATAGCCCCCCGTGTGCGTCCGAACAAAAGGTCCCCGAGGCCGCTGTGTGTACTCATTCCGAGAACAATTGTACTCAGGATGAGAACGAATTTCAAGGGTTCGCCTACATCTGCTTATCCTTAATCTACAAAGACGGTGACGGTCCACGTATCCTCACGTCCTGAGCGACCGTATTAGCAACAGGCAGGAGACGTTTGAAACGTGAAGACACCAGGCACATAGATGTGCCTAATTGCGCTCGACGCCCGAGCACTGGCAAGCTGAAATGATGCCGAGCGCGAAACAAAGGGTGGTTACTTCACGCAGACGTTTTCGCAGGAGGCAGAAAACTGTGCATACGGAGCAGGTATCGAAAACCGCTCCCTCGATCTTCATCGGCAGGTGGACGCCCAAGATTTTGTTCTCGCTGAAACAGCGGCCATATCGACACGGGCAACCGCGCGCGCACAAAGCTGGCTGTGTCTTCTCCTTCGGCGCAGTCGGCTCGAAGCGTGAGCCCGGAGCTGAAACAGATCATGCAGCTCTATGTCGATCGCTTTAATCGCCGTGACTGGGAAGGAGTCCGTGAATTGACGAGCGCCGATGCGCGCCTGAATGTTCTGGAACGCTTTGCAGGAAAATTTGCCGATGCGGCTTATTTCTTCAATTACGAGCGGTGGCCTTGGCCCTGGAAGCTGGCGCTGGGTGAAGTGGACGGGGAATCGGTGGTGATCGTCCTCCGCCGGGGTGCGGATGCATGGACGCCACACTCCGCCATTCGGTTCACAATGATTAGCGATCAGATCGAACGGATCGTGGACTATATCCATTGTCCGTGGGTGCTTTCCGCCGCGAGTTCCGTCTCAGTTTACAAAGATTGATAGCTATATCGTTCGCTTTGCACACGAACCGAAGTTTTCGCCGGCACAACCGCAAATCTGGAGCCTTGAAGAAAAGTAAGCGGTTCTCAAAACCCTCTCGAACACTGGATGCTTAGCTTCCAAGCCGACGTTTAGGCGAACATCGGCGCTGGTCACAGAATGGTCACAATAAATCGGCCATCTTGACGAATTAAGTTGTTGAATGAAAAAGGGTTTAGGCTCAAAGAATACAGCTCTGAAAAGGCTGGCGTCGGGGGTTCAACTCCCTCCCTGGCCACCAACTAATTTAGATTCAATTAGTTGGGGCTTCAGCGGATGAGTGGAACAAAATCCTGAAGCGGTACGACATCCGATTTGACGTGGCAGCGAAGAATGAATCCCATTTTGTGGTCGCGAACGCAGCGATACGAAAGACGAAAGGAGACCGATACATTCCCTTAAGCCGCCTGTTGGTGCTCGATGTCAGCCGCGAAGCTGACCAGAAAGCGTTAGTTAATCTGGCGAAAGAGATCAAGGTTCAAGGACTATGTGACGGCATGGATGCAATGGAGGTCTACGCTCGGTTGGATCGAGTCCGTAAGATTCGCGACAAAGACATCCTTAGCGTAACCGTGAACAAGCAAACGATGGTGCGACCCTCATAAAGACAGGCGCAGGCGGGAAGCCTTGCCGGATTCTTTCTCTGGACGGCGGTGGCGCAAAGGGGTTCTATACCCTCGGCGTCTTAGCCCAAGTCGAAGCCATGCTCAAAGACAAGCCGCTCTGCGAACACTTCGACCTGATCTTCGGCACCAGCACTGGAGCGATCATCGCGGCTTTGTTGTCGCTCGGATACAAAGTGGAGGACATTCACAGCCTCTATCGGCAACACGTTCCCACAGTCATGAAGAACAGCACTTCTGGCGGCAGGACGAAGGCGCTGGATAAGCTCGTGGCGGACGTTTTCGGTGACCGGGACTTCAGCCATGTGAAGACTGGAGTGGGGATCGTCGCTGCGGCGCATCCAGCAAGCGACCCATGTCCGTCGGGAAACCGCCAGGCGCGTACCTGAAAGCGGCGGGGATTGCGGTGCGTCCGCCCAGTGGCTGGGGGCGGTGCGAACCAAAACCGGCCAACGAAGTGATCACCGACTCCGGTGCGGCAAAATCGGCCATTCCGGTGATTCCCGATCCCCTCGACCCCAACTGCAACCCCAACCCCGAAAACCTTTCTAATAAGGGAAAAGCAAAAGCAACTTCAAAACCGGCCAACGAGAACGAGGTGATCACCGACTCTGCCGTGGTCACCGGCCCCAGCGCCTGCGAGCCGTACCGGGAAGCCATCGACTTGGGGATCAGCCGCGGCCGCAATGCCATGGCCATCTGGCAGGACTTGGTTTCCGAGTACGGCTTCGCCAGCAGCTACCAAAGCGTGCAACGCTTCGTGCGCAAGCGACGCGGCACCCAAACGCCTGAAGCCCGCGTCGTGATCGTCACCGCGGCTGGCCAGGAGGCGCAAGTCGATTACGGCACCGGCCCCATGGTGCGCGATCCCGAGAGCCGCAAGTACCGGCGCACCCGGCTGTTCGTGATGACGCTGGGCTGCAGCCGCAAGTCGGTTCGTCTGCTGACCTTCCGCTCCAGTTCGCGCATCTGGGCCGAACTGCACGAACGAGCCTTTCGCCGGCTGGGCGGCGCCACCCGCATCGTCGTGCTCGACAATCTGCGCGAGGGCGTG
Source organism: uncultured Acidobacteriaceae bacterium (assembly GCA_963709055.1). Taxonomy (GTDB): domain Bacteria; phylum Acidobacteriota; class Terriglobia; order Terriglobales; family Acidobacteriaceae; genus Acidiflorens. The sequence goes on along the minus strand of CAVPUZ010000007.1, from coordinate 6,109 downwards.
CTCGTCCCCGACATTTACGATCCCGCTCTCAATCCTCTTTATCGCGACGTGCTGGCGCACTACGGCGCGGTCGCCATGCCTTGCCGCATTCAAGATCCCGACCGCAAAGGCAAAGTCGAATCCGGCGTCGGCCATGCGCAGAAAACACCGCTGAAAGGCTTGCGCTTCGAGACTCTGGAAGAAGCCCAAGCTTACCTCGATCACTGGGAGCAACGCTGGGCCGACACGCGCATCCACGGCACCACCAAACGGCAGGTCGCCGCCATGTTTGCCGAAGAGAAACCCACATTGTTACCGCTGCCGCTGGAGCCGTTCCGCTATTACCAGTACGGCGAGCGCATCGTGCATCTGGATGGTTGCGTCGAGGTCGAAGCCGCCTACTACGGCGCACCGCCAGGCTGGATCGGGCGCGTGCTGCGCGTGCAATGGGATGAGCTGTATGTTCGTCTGCTCGATCCTAAGACCGGCCAACTGCTGCGCGAACACGTGCGCCAGAAGCGCGGCTGGTATCGCATTAAAGAAGATGACCACCCCAAGCGAACACCACTGCGCACTTCGCAACTGCTGTGGCGAGCCGGTCGTGCTGGGTCGCACATCGGTGCGCTCTGCGATGCCATCCACCACCAGCAAGGCGAGGTCGGTGTGCGCCGCATTCTCGGCGTTCTCTCCCTAGCCAAGAAGTACGGCACCGCGGCGGTCGATGAAGCCTGCGCCGCTGCGCTCGACATGGGAGTGCAGGAATACCGCTTCGTCCGCCGCTATCTGGAACGCTGCCCACAAGCCCCACTGAGTTTGCAGCAAGTCGATCCCCTGATCCGCGAGCTGGTGCAATACCGCGACTTCATCAACTACAGAACCAAGGAGATAGAAGAATGAATCTGATCGAACTCGATCGTGCGCTCAAACAACTTCGCCTGGGCGGAATGGCCGCCGTGCTAGAGACCCGTCTGCGCCAGGCCCAGGCCGAACCGCTCGCCCCCATCGACCTGCTGTCGTGCCTGGTCTCCGACGAACTCGCCTTGCGTGGAGAGCGCCTGCTGGAGCGGCGGAAAAAGCAAGCTCAGTTCCGCGACTCCCAGAAGACCCTCGACAACTTCGACTTCGCTTTCAACAAGAAGATGAATCGCAGCCTGGTCTTCGACCTCTCCACCGGCACCTTCATCTCGCGCCACGAAGATGCCCTGTTTCTCGGCCCACCCGATCATGATACATACTGCTACACCTCACTAAACTGCTGAAAAGATTGCCTGTTGGTCAGTCGTGGTTTGAGCTCGCGGGCTGCGCACACCATCCTTGATATTCTTTACTGCTTGTTTAACGCGATCTGACTCCAGCGCTTCGACCGCTATGCGCCAAGGTGCAGTTGGTACGACCTGACATGCTGGCAACGTCTTGCGTTGAATCATTCGTCGAACACTGTTGGCGCTGACTCCAAGACGCTCTGCAGTTTGTTCCAGCGTGAGGAAGGTACTTGCCTGGCTAGGATCAAAAGCAGGTAGTTGATGGTAGCGACGCGCAGAATAAACTCGTTGATCGTTCCACGAGTTTCCGATTCCTGTCTGCAAACCTAGCCGATTGAGCGTGGCTGCGATCTGTTCATCCGTGTGACCAATCGCCATTTGCCGCATCACGTCGATCGCATCCATGCTCGTGCACCGAGTGTGCTCACCCGTGCGATTCTTCTTCACTCGCAGTTCTGAATGACGGCCACCGGCCCAATGAATCAGCAACACCACCTCGTGGTCCTTCTCATTTACATCGACCACGATCTCATGAATCAGGATCCGAACGATCCTCTGCTTCAAGCGCATGTCGCTGGTGGGCGCATTCCAAACTGCGGGCAGGTCCTGAGCGAGACTCATCAATAGTTCTTTGTCCGGCACGGATGCGAGCCCCACGCCGGCATCGAACTCCTTCAGTTTGTCGCTAAGCTCATTTGCCTTTTGAAGAGCTGCGTTCCAGCGAAACTCCAACTCCCCGGCAACCAGACGATTCTCCGGATCCACGGCTTCATATCGTCGTGCAGCCAGTCGCGCTTCATAGTGCGCTTGTTCCACTTCCAACTCCAGTGTCTTGCGTTGCTGCTGTTGCTGGTTTCGTAGTTGATCTACTGCTTCCAAGGCGGCCTCGACAGCATTCCCGCTGATCACATCTAGCACCTGCTGGGCGACGGCCGCATCGACGCGAAGACCACTAAACGAAATGCACCAGTCTTCGCCGTGATTAATCTGCGCGCCGTTACACTGATACCGGGGTATAGTGCCTCGTGTCCCGCTATAAATAACGCGCAGCATCCTTCCACAACGTCGACAGCGAAGGATACCGGGTAGCAATGACCTACCCCCACGACCCGACTTGCGCAACATGCGTGACTTCATGTTGGAGTTGCTCGCAATTATCTCTTGATTTCGCTCAAACTGTTCCCAAGAAATGTAGCCGGGATGATGCTCTCGAATCAATACTGTCCAGCTGGACTGCGGCTTAAAATGTCCGATCGTCTTACGCGCTCGTCCGTTGACCACTTTGGTGCGAGCTTCTGTTTTCCCGAAGACGTAAGCTCCCGCATACATCGGATTTCGTAACAGATGCCAGATCGTGTTGTACACGGGTAACTTCCACACCGCCTTCTCTCCGAGGCGATCGACGACAGAGGGCAAACACATCTTCCGGTGGCGAAACCAAAGTAGGACTTGGCGCGCGCTTCCCAACTCCGTCATCTTGGTAAACACCAACTGGAGCGCTTGTTGCACTCGGCGATCTGGATCCATTTCAATCTTGCCGGTTGGAGTCCAACAAAAACCAACCGGAAGGCAAAACTGCAGTTCGCCGCGTTTGGCTTTTTGGCGGATCGCTTCGAGTGAACGCTGGCGCAGCAAGTTCAACTCGAACTCGCTCATCGTTCCCTTCAGGCCCAGTAGCAGTCGGTCATTGATGATGCTGGGATCGTAGACCCCATCTGGATCCACAACCACCGCATCCGTCATCCCACAAAGTTCGATGAGATGATGCCAGTCGCGGCCGTTGCGCGCCAGGCGCGACGCCTCGATGCAGAAAATGGCTCCTACCTCGCCGCTGCACACTTCAGCAACTAGGCGCTGGAACCCAGGACGCTCTATAAAGCCAGAACCAGAGCGCCCGAGATCATCGTCGATTACCGTGACGTCCGAGAACCCCAACTCATGGGCTCGGTCCGCGAGTCCATACTGGCGACGCTGGCTTTCCTGATTGTGGACGACCTGCCCAGGGCTGGACTGGCGAACGTAGACGATAGCGCGGCGAGACAGGCGCTTAGCGTTAAGCTTCGGGTTCATCTTCGCCTCCGCTCGTCTTGCTTTCTTGTGCTGCGCTGATGAGCAGTTCTACGAGTGCTACTGCGAGTTCTTTTTGCTTGTCGTGGGATATCCCCACTATCCCTACCTTGGATGCGGTGAGCAGCGGCAGATGCAACTGTGCTAAGTCGATCGGCCTCGCTGGGCGTTTCATGCACTACCTCCAGAGGAGATTGCCTCAGCGAAGCTTTATCGCAAGAAGAAGTAGTTTGCCAAGCAGTCAGCACCTCGCGGAGCTCACGAAGAGCCTCGATTCGAATCAGTGGACGGCCCAAAGTGAACCGCGCGCAGTCCGCGTTGAACATCCAGGTCGGCAGAGCGCAGATCGTCTTATTCGGCAACTCGCAGAAGATCTGCTCCCCATTGCGATTCTTCACGCGCCGCCGCACGCGCAAAGGCTGACCAAATAACGGATGCCAACGGTAATGGACCGTTACTGTCTCGAAACGATGTGCACTATGTTTCTGGTTCGCCCGGCACCGGCAAGAGTCACCTGGCACAAGCCATCGGCCAAGCCGCCATCCAACAGGGATACCGCGTGCTCTATCGCGAGACCCACGCCTTGCTCGATGATCTCGCCGAAGCCACGCTCGACGGCACCCGCAAAGAGCACATGGAGTTCCTGGTGACCGTGCCCCTGCTCATCGTTGACGATCTCGGCATGCGCAAGCTGCCGCTCACGGCCGCCGAAGAACTGCTGGAAATCATCATGCGCCGCTACGAACGCGCCAGCACGATGCTAACCTCGAACCGGCCGGTAGAAGACTGGGGCAAACTGCTGGGAGACGCGGCCGCCGTCAGCGCCATGCTCGACCGTTTACTGCACCACGGACACGTGCTCAAGTGCGGCCCTCGGAGCTGGCGAACCAAAACCGACTTGCCACCACAGGAGGCGGCAGGTTAGAACATTCTCAGTCCTGGACGGCCAATCCCGTTGGCCGGTTTTGAAGTGATAACCGTTGGCCGCTTTTGAGGGTCTTCCGCACTTTTGGTGAAGGGGCAAGAGCTAATCGGCGTACGGCGGCACCAGCCTGGTTAGTAGAGCAGGTGCGAGGCCAGTAGGGATGTTGAGTAAGCTGGGTAGCTGAGGCGATTTTCCGGCTGCGCATGAGCCAATCGCTGTCACCGTGCCCGGCCGAAGTGCAGGTGGAGCGGCTGCTCGCAAAGGCCGACCACATTGTGTCAATTCTGCGTGCGGTTCGTAGGACGGCCGTTTGTCCCGGCTGCGCCCAGCCCTCGAGCCGCATCCATAGTTATTATGAGCGGCGATTGGCCGATCTGCCCTGGAACGGCGTCGCAGTGAGGATTCGCTTGCGGACACGCCGCTTTTTCTGTGACACGCAAGAATGCGCTCACCACATTTTCACGGAACGTCTGCCGGAGACGACGGCCACCTATGCTCGCCGTACACTCCGTATGGAACAAGCGTTGCGCTGGTTGGGACTGGCACTGGGCGGGGCAGCCGGGGCGCGCACCGCAGAAAGACTGGGTCTGGTAGTCAGCGGCGACACATTGCTGCGCCACCTTCGACGCATGCCCCTGGTGCAGAAGCCAATTCCGATTGCGCCTCGCGTGTTGGGCCTGGACGATTGGGCGTGGCGCAAAGGCCAGCGCTACGGCACCATCCTGTGTGATCTGGAACGGCGCTGCGTGGTAGATCTTCTGCCCGACCGCCAATCTAGCACGGTCACCGAGTGGCTACGCGATCATGCTCCGCCCGAGGTGATCAGTCGTGATCGTGCGGGAGCCTATGCCGAAGCTGCCCGCCAAGGCGCACCCCACGCCGTGCAAGTCGCAGATCGGTTCCACTTGGTACGCAATCTGCGCGAAGCGTTAGAGCACGTATTGGCGCGTCATGGGTCACTGATCAAAGAGGCTTTCCGGCAATTCACTCCTGCGCCTGTAACTCAGCCCCCGACTACGCCTCCCAACGCAACCCCGACCCGTTCTCAACAACTCAGCCGGCAGAGGCGACAACGACGATTGGAACGCTACCAGCAAGTGATGGAATTACATCAGCGTGGCACCTCAAAACGAGCTATCGCATTGCAACTGGGGCTGAACCGGAAGACCGTACGCTATTGGTTGCGCGCCGGCCAATTTCCTGAGCGCCAGGTCACGCAAAGACGCTCCTCGGTGGACCGTTGGCTCTCCTACCTAGAGAAACGTTGGGCCGAAGGTTGTCACAATCGCAGTCAGCTCTGGCGGGAACTTCAATCTCAAGGAGCGGACTTTGCCGCCGTTACCCTGCGCCGCTGGTTCCGCGTCCGTTTGGGAGTGCGGGGGCGTCCTCACCAGAGTTCGCTCTCTCCACCCCGCAAATGCCCCAGTCCGCGGCAAACCAGTGCGCTGTTGCTCGGCCTCGTTCCCAACCCAAATCCATCGCAACAAAGCTTCGTGGAAACCCTCTGTGCCCTCTCTCCTGAGATCGCCATCAGTGTGGAACTAGCCAAACAGTTCCGCCGCATGATGCGGGAACACAATGCCTCCGCATGGCTGCCCTGGCGAGAGGCGGCCCGCCACTCTCCTCTTCATCGTTTCGTGATGCAGTTGCAGCGCGACGCGGCAGCCGTACAGGCCGCGCTTACCTCACCTTGGAGCACGGGACCGGTGGAAGGACACATTCATCGACTGAAGCTGATCAAACGTCAAATGTACGGGCGAGCCAAACTGGATTTGCTGCGGATTCGCGTGTTGCACGCGGCTTGATCGAGTTTGTGTCGTGTACGCGCGGTACACAGGAGTAGACTGCCTTCACCAAAAGTACGGAAGACCCGCTT
>CAVPUZ010000006.1:0-433764 GCA_963709055.1 uncultured Acidobacteriaceae bacterium | reverse complement strand
ATGGACATCCTCCAGCACCACGAATCGTCGGCGCTTTTGCAGGATGCAGCTATGCGAGGGCAGCTAGGAAATGGACAACGGCCCTTACTGGAGTTGTTTGTTCGACCTGCGAAGCCGTGGGATGGAAGGCAGCCGCAAAAGGAAATCTATCCACGTTGCTTTCTGGGGCCCTCAAGACTATTTTGCTCTCGATGTTGTTGCATTCGAGCCTGCGGGAGATCGTCGCTGGCGATTTCCGTCGCGGCGATAGAATTAGAGAATAGCCGGACTGATGACAGGGTCGCGTACTCACTCTGGAAAGTTTTGTGTACTCGCGCTGACCTCCGGATTGTTTTCTGCTACCGCAGAGATTCGGCTGAAGGCACCACGCTCGTTCGGCACCTATCTGAGCAGGTGCACCAGCGATGGGCATACGAGAGAGAACGCAGATCGGTGGAGAAACCATGCTGATCGTTGGATCGAGAAACGAGTCCGCCACTTTTCCCTACGGCTTTTTCAAGGAGTGGCAGTTCGATAAGAATTTGGGGCGGTTTGCTCGCGCCTGATTGGAGAAATTCAAATATGGCACTCAAACCTTGGTACAAGGTCGTTACCCCACGCGAAGACCTCAGAGATGGTCGTCCCCTCGATGCTTCCGAATTTGCGGTTCACCTCGACCACGTTCGTGACAATCGCGCACCCGCTGATTATCAGGAACCAGAGCGGTTCTTTGACCGCACATTCCTGACTAAGAATCTAACCGAACTCGCCTCTAGCACCGTCCGGCGGCTCTCCGGTATCAAAGTCGAGACCTCCGCCGTCTTCAATCTCACCACGCAGTTTGGCGGCGGCAAGACCCACGCACTGACCCTGCTCTACCATTTGGCGAAGGGAGGCCCGAAGGCATTGGCGTGGAAAGGCGTGCCGAGCATCCTTGAAGCTGCTGGCGTCAAGTCGGTCCCCAGCCTCGGCAATCGCGATCTTCGTCGGGACAGAATTCGACTCCCTCACCGGGCGCGGCGGCAAAGACGGCACGCCTCTGCGGAAGACACCTTGGGGCGAAATCGCGTTCCAGATCGGCGGCAAAGATGCATTTGCAATAGTCGCGAAGCACGACCAAGAGCAACCGCCCCCTCGAGCGAAGTGATCCGAGCGTTCCTGCCCAAAGACAAACCCGCCCTGATCCTGATGGACGAGTTGCTGAATTACATGGGACGGAATCGAAAGTCGGGCCTGACGGGCCAGTTGTATTCCTTCGTCCAGAATCTTTCTGAAGAAGCTCGCGCCCAAGATCGCGTTGTGCTCGCGGTTTCGTTGCCATCGATGCTCGATGAGATGACGCCTGAAGATGAAAGCGACTTTGACCGCTTTCAGAAGCTTCTTGATCGATTGGGCAAGGCGATGATTATGTCGGCTGAGACCGAAACGTCGGAGATCATCCGCCGTCGCCTGTTCGAATGGGGTGGACTTCCCGAAGATGGAAGGAAGACAGCGCAAGAGTATGGGGAATTCGTCCTTGATAACCGCACCCAATTCCCAAATTGGTTCCCGGCAGACAACGCAAAGGATGCATTCGCGGCGAGCTATCCGTTCCATCCGACGTTGCTTTCTGTGTTCGAGCGCAAATGGCAAGCGTCTGCCGCGATTCCAGCAGACTCGCGGCATCCTGCGGCTGCTGGCGCTTTGGGTGTCCCATGCGTATCAGGCTGGGTTCAAGGGGGCGCACAAAGACGCACTGATCGGAATGGGCACCGCCCCTCTCGATGATCCGATGTTTCGATCCGCCGCTTTCGAGCAACTGGGTGGCGCAAAGCTTGAGGGCGCTGTCACGACAGACATCTGCGGCAAGAAGGATTCGCACGCCGTGCGCTTGGACAAAGAGGCGGTCGATACAATCAAGAAAGCCCGGCTGCACCAAAAAGTCGCGACATCCATCTTCTTCGAGTCCAACGGCGGCCAATCCAAGACCGAAGCCACCCTTCCCGAAATTAGACTGGCTGTCGCGGAGCCTGACATCGAGATTGGGAATATCGAGACTGTTCTCGAAACGCTCTCGACGACCTGTTATTTCCTCTCATCCGAAAAGAACCGCTATCGGTTCAGCCTATCGCCGAATCTGAACAAGCTTCTCGCGGACCGGCGCGCCAGCGTTCAGCCGAAGAAGATCGAGGAGAGGCTGCGTGCTGAAGTGCAAAAGGTGTTCACGACGGGAGCCGGAGTAGAGAGGGTCTTTTTCCCGGAAAAGAGCGGGCAGATTTCGGATCGCCCGGCTTGACGTTGGTCGTGGTTGCGCCAGAGCAATCGCTCTCAGATAAAGCGACCCGTGATTTCATCGAGAGTGCCACCAAGGAATGCGGCACTTCGGGAAGAACCTATAAGAGCGGATTGGTTTGGGCTGTTCCAGACTCGCCAGATGCCCTGCGCGACGAGGCTCGCAAAGTGCTCGCTTGGGAAGACATCGCCGACGAAGCGGATGACTTTCGTTTGGATGAAGCGCAAAAGAGGCAACTTGGCGCGAACATGGATAAGGCCCAGCGCGATGTGAAAGAGGCGTCTGGCGCACGTACAAGAATCTCATGCTGCTCGGCAAAGACAACACTTGGAAGACGGTCGATCTGGGCTTGGTGCATTCCAGCGCGGCTAATTCCATCGTGGAGTTGGTTTTAAATCGTCTTCGTCAGGATGGCGACATTGAGGATGCGGTCAGCCCTAATTTTCTCGCGAGGAACTGGCCACCAGCATTCAAAGAATGGAGCACCAAGGCGGTTCGTGATGCGTTCTTCGCATCTCCGCAGTTTCCTCGGTTGCTGAATCCGGAGAGCCTGAAGGAAACAATCGCTCGAGGCGTCGAGAATGGGATGCTGGGATACGTCGGCAAGAAGCCCGATGGGAGTTATGCTCCGTTCCACTGGAAATCGTCGCTGACTATTTTTGACGTCGAATTGTCCGAGGACATGTACATCATCCAACGTGAGACTGCGGAAGCGTATGCCGCAGGAAAATCGACTCCGTCCCCGACTCTTGGTTGCAGCCACCGCAAACATCAGGGAAGGGATTCACCCGCGTCGCCGCAACCCGGCTCAGGACCGCGTTCAAGTGCCGCCAGCCTGCGGGGAATGCCGCGTAACGTGGCAAGGCGACGTGCCTCCACAGAAGTGGATGAACTTCTATACGAAGGTCTTTCGAAATTTGCAACCCAAACGGGGCTGAAGCTTGCTCTGAAGGTCGAAATCGCCCCGGAAGGCGGCGTATCAAATCAGAAGGTGGACGAGATCAAGGTCGCCCTGCGCGAACTCGGATTGTCGGACGATGTCTCACTCGATTGAGGAGCACACAGAAGAGCCGTAAAACGAGTTATGGACTGGAAACCAAAGGATTGGGTTGAACACTCCAGCTTCGGTGTCGGGCAAGTCATCGAAGATCGAGACGATAAGCTCGATATTCACTTCGTGAATGCTGGCAAACGGACACTCCTCAAATCAACGACACTGGTATCAGCAGGCCCACCCACACCCGGCTTCAGGTTTCCCTCCCACAAAGGACGAATCCAGCATTCCCCGTTTTAAAGTAGAGCGTCCGCCACGCCGACCTCCTCTCGACTTTGAACATCTCGTTGTGTGCTTCAAGAGCCGATTTCCTGATGGTTTTGACGGGCAGGACTTTCACAACGAAGAGCGTGATTACAAACAGAAGGCAGCGAGCACACTGAAGGAACAACTGGCTAGGGGTGCTTTCGAGAACCTGCTAGGCGATGGACGGACCGGAGCGATATGCACCAGAAATTGCCAAACATGTTTTGCGGAGTACCAACCTTGTTTACCCGATAGAAAAAGCTAAGCTCGTTGATGGTGTCGAAGGAGTCGCGAATCAAGAGCCGTTCGCGAGGGCGCTCTTCGACCTGCTGCACGGCGCTGCTGAAATGGAGGGGAGATTCGTAAAGTTCGCCGATCTCCTCTCGCAGATCGGAGCGAACAAGTGGCCGATTGCCACGTATTACCAATTTTTGGCGAGTGACGGCAAATGGATGTTCATGAAGCCTTCAATCATGAAACGTATGGCCGATTCCCTCGAAGGTTTCTCTGAACTACAAGGCTGAACCGAACTGGCTAACGTATTCGAAGCTTCAGGAATTGTCTGATCGCGTGGACTCGGAGTTGCGAAAGCGAGGGTTTAGTGCCGCAAGAGCAGAATGGACGTGCAAGGATTCATTTGGGCGTCAATCTGGATTGAAGAAGGTAAGTACGGCATAGAATAGCCGCACCAATTACAAACGACATTGCTGCCGTCGTTGAATGGAGTTTTGACAATGGCTGCCGGACATCCAGTGTGGCCTCAGGATTTATTCGATCTTATTTTCTTTCCTCGAATGGACGACCGTCTTGATGAGTTGGCAAACTTAGCCGAGAGAGAAGAGTGGGATTATCACCGTACCCAGACGGAACACAACAAGCCCATTTTGTTTAATTACCTTCGCTACACCTATCAGCGCCTTGCGGAAGAGGAAAAGATCGTAGTATCCGATGACGGGCAGTTCATTACATTCAACACGGGTTTAGTAACGCCCAATCAGGAACCGATTTTTGCCCTATCGGATCACAACCACCTCCCAAATGCCACGCAGCCATGGCATTTTCAGGCTTGGTGCCGAAAAGGGCAGTTCGAAATGACGCGGTTCTCTCAACTCCCTGAGATGGCCCACTATTTTTGATGATCCGTCCTGCCTCGTGATGGACAGTCGCAAAGAACTTCGTGCAAACATTGAGCACATCATCACAGACAATAAGGAGCGATTTCCCCAACCTTATTCGGCTATGGACAACTACGCATTGCAGACGTTCTTGAAGGGTGCGATTGACAACGCGAGGGAGAGAGTAAAGAGGAATTACAAGACTGCGATTCCGCAATACTACAGAGGACGCACGCAGCTACTACTTCCGTTGTGCATCAGCAATCCTAATGCAGCCGACCTTGCATTGGTGGTGGAAGATCACGGTGCATTCTACCGGGCATCCACGTGTATCACTCTGGATATGGCATATAACAATGCACGTCAGGATTGGCACGCCCCGATAGAGACTGGCTCCAACCATAACGAAGCCGATTCGCCGGTCGTCGCTTCTCGGCGATTCTCAGCCAATGGAAATTCTATCCAGTGCTCCTCGTAGGCCATCTGCTGTCGATCCTCGCCATGATCCGCTCAGCAATCGTGATGGCATCTGCAATGGCGGATTCTAGTGCTGGGGAGGGGCGTCCATCCCAGTTCGCCAACTTGCGTGCCGCAAGGATGCTTGCTGCGATCAGCAGAGACGCGTTTCCTGACCCTCGTCCATGAGGATCAGCTCTAGCATATTCGCTTTTTGTTCGCCATTGTAGCGAAGAGAGTATTTCGACCCTCTGAGAGGGTACTCCGTGATCCAGATCAGTTTACGGACCGCGCTCGCTGGGCTGGTCAGAAAGCCCGAAAACAGGGGTTGAAACGTTGCGCAGGCTCAGCCTTGCCCCAAGTTCGGAGGCTCAAATCCGGCCTTCGGAGATGGAGGCAGTGGAATCAATCGGATACAGCGACGAACAGCCAATCTGTAGCGAAACGATAGGCTGGGCGGCTGGAGGGCGTCCAAGCCCCCGCAACCATTCGGGGTTGCTAGCCAAGCGGCTGGTAACCCCTTTAATATTTGTGGCTTATGAGCATTGCAATTCACGAGCATCTCTCCTAGATCACCATTCCCTTTTGACCTTCCACCCTTGTTTCGAGCACAGTTGAGCACAACTCGCTAAAAAACGTCTCTTCCAGCTTCTTCATTGACTCAACTTCCGAATCCGGCTGCAAGTGAACGTAAACGTCACTCGTAATGCCGATACTCGCGTGCGCAAGAAAGCTCTGCGTCTGTTTCAAGTCGCCCGTGACTTCCTGCATCTGTGACCCGGCTGAATGCCGGAACAAATCTAAGCCATACGACCGCGCAACTTTGCGCTCAATTGCCGTCGCAACTCAGCCGTTCACCTCAGCAACTCGTCAACGATGGCTTCGACGTGAATGATGGTTGTATCGAGAAACTCGATGCCGGGGCTGGCCGTGTCGCGCAATAGTAACGGGAGCTCCGTGCCGGCAAGGACTAACGCTTCAATGCCGTCTTCGCTCTTCATCCTTTGCGCAATGTTTAGAATCTCCGTCCGGGTTTCCGGTAGAAATCGGTTATTCAGCAGTTCACCAATGTACTTTCCGTGAATGAGTTCTTGCTCTGATTCCGTTGGTCGAACCAGGGCGATCCCGGCTTTAAGGAATTCGTCCGGATAGAAGCTCGCTCGCATCGTAAACCCCGTTCCAAACAGGCCCACCTTCTTCAGGCGAAGCGCCTTGGTGTGATCACAAGTGACGCGCACAATGCTAAGAAGAGGAATAGCCGAGCGCCGCTGCACCTCGTCGAAAACGAGATGCGGAGTGTTCGCGGCGATGAAACCAAAGTCCGCGCCTGCACGCGCCAGCAGCTTCACGCCACTGGTGAGATAGTCGGCCAATTCGCCGAGCCGCCCAGCATCAAGCAGAGCGATCCCCCTGTCAACGTCGAGGCTGTTGATGATCAAGCGCGGATAGCCCGCATCTGGCTTGAGGGCGCGAAAGCGCGCAATGATGGAGCGATAGTAATCAACCGTAGATTCAGGCCCAAGGCCGCCGATCATCCCCGAGGTTCGCATGTTACCGGCAAGAGATGCGTGGCGGGCACTGTAGGATTCGCTATGACCTCCTCCAAAAAAGCGTTATCGGACCGATCCGGAGGCATTATTTCCAGTTTGGTCCGGCAATGGCTAAGGAATCCAAATTTTGCCTGCCGGTTTAAATTGCAATCGCGCTATGGAATTGATTAATCAATCGCAACTACGGTTTGTTGGTATGTCGCATGGGAAGCGCGGGTCGGCCCACAGCGGTTCCCCAGCTTTGCGCGCAGAGGAATCTTCCTGCCGGGGCTATTATGCTAGCTTCATAGTATCTTCGTGGTCGCGCTGACAATTCAGTCGCCTTCTGTTGGACTAATGCCACGTGTACGTTCGATGGCGCGGGCTGCCCACTGGCGCCACGGCGCCGCTTGCAACTCCGCCAGATACGAGTAGCCAACCGGCACCACCAGCAGGGTCAGCAGCAGGCAAAGAGTCTGGCCGCCGATGATGGTCACAGCGATCGACGCGCGCTGTTCTGAACCCGCCCCGATTCCGATCGCGACCGGAATCAGTCCCGCGATAATCGAAAGGGTAGTCATCAGGATGGGACGCAAGCGCACTCGATTCGCTTCCAGGATGGCTTCGCGCACCGGCATGCCGCCGGCTACGAGCCGGTTCGTGTAATCGACCTGCAGGATTCCGTTCTTTTTCACAATTCCAAGCAGCAGAAACATACCCAGCGCGCTCCACAGACTCAAGGCGCGTCCCGTGATCCAAAGTGAGAACAGCGCGAAAGGAACGCTGAGCGGCAGGGTGAGCATGATAATGAACGGATACGAAAAGCTCTCAAACTGCGCCGCCAGCACCATGTACATGAAGACCGAAGCGAGCAGCATTGCCAGTAGCAGGTTCCAGGTTGTTTCTTCGAGAACCTTGACCTGACCCGAGAACAGATACGAGTAGCCTGCGGGCAGTCCTACTTCCTTGATCGAGCCGATGGTATGCGCGGCCGCCAGATCGAGCGGGTATCCGGAAGCGATATTGGCATACACGCTGACCTCGAACTCGCGGTTATACCGCCATAGGGTGGCCGGGCCAAAGCCGCGAGCGATGGTGGCCACGCTCTCCAGACGCACCTGACCCAGTTTGCTCGAGGGCACCATCATGCGGTTCAGCACGTCGGGATTGTCACGCTGTTCGGGAAGCAACTGCATTGTCACCGGATACTGCTCCGAACCTTCCTTGAAGCGCGTGATCTCGTCTTCGCCGGAATAGAACAACCGCACGGCATCGCTGATGTCGGTCATGCGCACGCCGATATCGGCCGCCCGCTGCCGGTCCACCTTCACCTGCAGTTCCGGCGTATTCAGGTTCAGGCTGGGGTTGATATCGACCAGGTCCGGATACTGATGCATCCGGTCCGCGACCTTCTTGCTGATTTCCGCGAGTTGATTCAGATCCGGCCCGCGAATGACGGCGGAGATCGGAAAATAGATTTCGCCGCCCAGCACCGAAGGCAAGCGCACGTTGTAGGTGGCATTGTGATACTCCGCCAAAATGGCGCGCACCTTGGTCGCCATCTGCTGGTGAGTGAACTTGCGCTGCCCGCGCGGCACCAGTCCGATAAACAAATGCGCGTGGTTGGTCGGCCCGTGCGTATAGGTCTGCACAAAGGAAACCTCCGGCATGGCCGAGACACGGTGCGCCATGTCGGTAGCCATCTGCACTGTCTTTGCCAGGCTGGTGCCTTCCGGGCAGCGTAAAAGAACTCTGCAGCTCCGATTGGTCGTCGGTGGGAATCCAGTCGCGTCCGACCAGGTGGTACAAGCCCAAAGGTCGAGAGAAAGGTCGCAACGCAAATCATCACGATCACGCCGCGGTGTGCGAGCGACCATCGCAGCATCTGCAAATACCAGGTTTCGACGCGATGGAGAAATCCATGGGTATGCGCTTCCTTCTCGCGGCCGCCCAGTTTCAGCAGGCGGGAACTCATCATCGGCGTCAGCGTGAATGCCACCAGTAGTGACACCAGGATGGCCATCGCCATCGTCCAGCCAAACGAGTTCACATATTTCCGGGCATAGCCGGTCATGAACGCGATGGGCAGAAAAATGATGATCAGTGAAAGCGTGGTCGCCATTACCGCCAGCCCGATCTCTTGCGTCGCCTCGATGGCCGCGTGGAAACGGTCGCGGCCCTTGTCTTCCATGAAGCGGAAGATGTTCTCGAGCACGATGATCGCATCGTCAATCACGATCCCCACCGCCAGCGTGAGCGCCAGCAGCGTGATGTTGTTGAGCGAGAAATCCATCCCCTTCATCAGGGTGAATGTAGAAATGATGGAGGCGGGGATGGCCACGGCCGCAATCAGCACGGCTCGCCAGTTGCGAATGAAGATCCAAACCACTGCGCTCGCCAGAATGCTGCCCAGCACCAGATGCTCGATCAACGAGTGCACCGACGCCTTGATGAAATCGGAAATGTCGTGCACGACCAGCAGTTGCACACCCGGGGGCAATTCGGAGTTCAGTTCGCCGATCAGGGCGCGGACGTTGTCGGCAACCTTCACGGTATTAGCGCCCGACTGGCGCAAGACGTTGATCGCGACCACGTCTTTTCCCCGGTCTCCTTGCCGAAACAGAGCCGACCAGGTCCGCAGTTCAGCCGCGCTGTCTTCCACCTGGGCTACATCCCGCATGCGGATGGGGACGCTTCCGCGGGTACCAAGCATCACGTCGCCAAACTGATCGGCGGAGGAAACACGTCCCAAAGTCCGCAGCCCGAGTTCCTGCGGGCCGCTGATCATGCGGCCGCCGGGCGCCTCGATGTTCTCGCGCTGCAAAGCCTCACGCACATCGAGCACGGTGAAATTGTGGGAGGCCAGCTTTTGCGCGTCGAGCAATACGCGAATCTGCCGCGCCTGCCCGCCTTGCAGATCGACGCTACCTACTCCATCTACGTGCTGGATGGCCCGCCGCACCTGCTTATCCGCGATCTCGGTCAGTTCGCGCAGGCTCATGGGACCGCTGACCAGGATGGTCATGATCGGGTCCGATTGCGGGTCTTCTTTTGTGATGACGGGAGGCAGCGTTTCCCGGGGCAGCCGATTGATGGCCGCTGCCACCTTTTCGCGCACATCCTGCGCGGCGCCTTCGATCTCGCGCTCCAGAACGAAGGTGCAAGTAATGTCCGCTTTGCCTTCGCTGGCGTACACGCTGATCTCATCGATGCCACTCACCGAGGAGATCGCATCTTCCAGCGGTAGAACGATGCCGGTCACCATCTCGTCGGGAGTAGCCCCAGGCAGCGCCACCTCGACGTTGATGGTCGCCGGATCTGCTTTGGGAAATAGATCTACTGCCAGCCCGCGGTAAGAAAACACACCAAGGGTCACCAGAAATGCGATGAGCATGACGGTGAATACGGGATGCCGTACGCAGATTTCGGCCAGCTTCATTACGAGACCTTCACCCTACCGCATTCCCGGCTCGGTCGCGCCGCCGGATTCCTGAATGCGAACTCCATCGCGCAGGTCCCCCGACGCAGCTGTCGCTACACGGTCCCCAGCCTTGAGCCCTTCGGCAACCTCGAACCGCCGTCCCTGTTCATCTTCGGTCTGTCCCGCGGGCTTGATCTGGCGCTCGTTGACGCGATCCCCATTGACCAGGAAAACCTTGTACACGCCATAGCGATAATTCACCGCTGCCTCGGGAACGGAGATCGTTTTTTCCACTTTTTCGCTTGGGATCGATGCCTGCACAAAAAAGCCTGGTTTGAGACGAGCCTCACGGTTCTCGATGATCGCCTCGGCTTCGAACGTGCGCGAGTCCTGCGAGACGGCGGGGTTGATACGAGTGATCCTGCCCTGAAATACATCTGTCGGAAGCGCCTCTACACGCAGGTCAACCACCTCCCCATCCTTCACCCATCCCGCCCATCTCTCCGGGACCGCCAGCCGCGCCCGCAGGCGGTCCGTGCGTACCAGCACCATGACTGGACTCTGCACTCTCAAATACTCACCGGGATGCACGGTACGCGACGTCACGGAACCGGGGTAGGGTGCCCGTATAGTTGCGTCCGTCAGTTTCTTTTCGGCCAGATGCTCGCTCGCTTCGCTCGAGATCAGCAACGCCTTCAGACGTTCGACCTCCTGCAACGCCAGCTCGTAGCTGGCTTGGGTACTCTGAAACCGGCTCGCTACCTCATCGAACTGCTGCTGCGAAATCAGATTGTCTTTGAACAATGCTTGAGCCCGTTCGTAATTCCGCTGGGCGTCAAAGCGGTCGGCCTCGGCTTTGCGCACCGATGCCAACTGGTGCGAATCCTGCGGCGGCGGGTCCTTCGGGCCAAGACCAAGCTGGGCGCGCACCTGTCGCACCAGACCTTGTTGCCGTTCCACCTCAAATCGCAATTCCCGCTCATCGAGCAAAATCAGGGCCTGACCTTCCTCGACCGTGTCCCCCACGTCGGCCAGAACTTCCGAGACACGGCCCTCCACCTCGGCGCTTAGAGTGCTTTCTTCGAGCGGGTAAAGAGACCCTACTGCCTGCACCCGGCGTCGCGTGGTTTCCTCCGTGACCGTGTACAGATGCGCCGGTACCGCGTTGGGGAGAGAGGCAGCCGCGCCGTTCGCCCGGAAACTGGAGCAGCCACAAGCGAGAAGCAGGGAGAGTCCAGCGACGGAGGCGCTTGCCGCAGAAAACCAATGGCGTGAAGTGAGCATGGTGCGGACAATAGTGTACCCCACGCCGCAGGGTGCTCGCGCCGGAGAAATAGGGCCAACGGGCCGGGGGCGGCTAAAAGGTCATCCGCTCAGCGAACCTGGGTTGTTTTCTGAAAAGCTAAGAAAATATGGAATCGAGCGAGAACTTCATTCCCAGCCTCCACCCAAAGCCTGATAGAGCTGAACCAGCGCGATGAGTTCGTTGCCTTGCGCTTGCGCGAGCGCGATCTCCGCCGAAAACGCATTAGTTTCGTTCGTCAGCACTTCCAAATAATCCGTCGTTCCAGCTTTGAAGCGCACTTGCGATAACCTCGCTGCATCGCGCGCCGATTCCAGCAAGTGTTGTTGCTGTTCTCTCGTCTCCTGGTCCTTGCGGTAAGCAACCAGCGCATTCGAGACGTCACGAAACGCGCCCTGAATTGTCTGCTGATAAGTCAGCACCATCTGGTCGCGCTCGGCCTGCGCGAGCCGCACATTGTTTTTTAGAC
The DNA here is from genome assembly GCA_963709055.1 of uncultured Acidobacteriaceae bacterium. Classification (GTDB taxonomy): domain Bacteria; phylum Acidobacteriota; class Terriglobia; order Terriglobales; family Acidobacteriaceae; genus Acidiflorens. The sequence continues at coordinate 421,920 of CAVPUZ010000006.1, read as the reverse complement.
GGCCTCCCTGGAAGATCGGCTGCGTCAGCGATGCAGCCATGTTCCAGATTCCAGCAGGGCCGGTGAAAAGGTTTGTCAACGCCGGACTTTCATAACCCGCGGAGGCCGTGAGCGCAATGTCCGGAAAGTAGGCAGCGCGCGCAACGCCGATCTGCGCGTTTGCCGCAATCAGGCTGGCTTCGGCTTGGTGGATGTCTGGACGCCGCTCGAGCAACGCCGACGGAAGTCCCGCGGGAACTTCGGGAGAATGCGGCTGCTCGGTGAGCTTGAGTCCGCGCGGAACGTCTCCCGGATTCTTGCCGACCAGGATGCTGATGGCGTTTTCCTCCTGTGCAATCTGGCGCTCGAGGTCGGGAACCTCGGTAGCAGCCGTGTAGACAAGCTGCTCGGATTGACGCACGTCGAGAAGCGAGTTGATGCCGTGCTGCTCGAGGCTTTGCGTCAGCTTGAGCGAGTCGCGACGCGAACTGAGCGTGCTATTGGAGATCTCCAGTTCGAGATCGTACTGCCGCAGCTGAAAGTAAGCGGTAGCAAGGCTCGCAACCAGCGTAGACATGACCTCTTTCTGCGCCCACTCGTTCGCCAGCAGGTTGGCGCGCGCAGCTTCGGTCGCGCGCCGATACTTGCCCCAGAAATCGAGGTCCCATGCAGCGGAAGCCGCGACTTGTCCCTGCGTGAGTTCGTAGGAAGGAATCGGTCCAAGCTGTGGACTTTGCTGACTGGCGATGTTGCCGCCCGCGTTCAGCGTTGGAAGCTGGTTCGCGCGCGTGATGCCAACTTGCGCCTGCGCCTGGAGGACGCGCGTCGCCGCGATGCGCACGTCATAGTTGTTCTTGAGCGCGGTACGAATCAGGGATTGCAGTTGTGGATCCTGGAAGACTTCCCACCACTTCTCGTCACCAAGCGACTGAGCGGAAGATCGAGCCGACGGCTGCGCGGAGGTTCGCGCTGCTGGCGCGTGGACTGCGCGGCTTGCTGCGCATCAGGACTCGCAGGCGTTCCAGTCGTTGTTCGGTTTGCGCTCCGCGATAAGTAACCGGAACATCGACGCTTGGCCGCTTGTAGTTTGGGCCCGACCGCACAACCGACAGTGCTCACAACCGCCACGGTAAGTACCGCGAGAGCTAAGTAAGGACGACTTACAATGCCATTCATAGGATTAGTCTCCATGTCCTTCCTGCAGCGCGTAGCTCGGCGCAGGCACGCCCTCGCGAGGCGAGCGGAAGAACGAGAAGCGATCCAGCACCTTCTGCTGGAACTCTTCGAGGTATAGATAGATCGCAGGCGTCACGAACAGCGTGATGAACTGCGAAACGATCAATCCGCCGACAACGACGAGACCAAGTGGACGCCGCGACGAGCCGTCCGCGCCATAGCCAAGTGCGATCGGCATCGCGCCCAGCAGCGCGGCGGCGGTCGTCATCATGATGGGACGGAAGCGCTCCATGCTGGCATCGTGAATTGCCTGATCGTCGGGGATGCCTTGCCGGACGCGGGCTTCGGCGAAGTCGACGATCATGATGCCGTTCTTCTTCACGATGCCCATCAGCATGAACATGCCGATGTACGCATACAGCGAAGCTTCCGCGCCGAAGATCCAGAGCGTGAGCAAACCGCCCGAGCAGCGCTACCGGCAGGGAAGAGAGCACCGTAATCGGGTGCAGGTAGCTCTCGTAGAGAATCGCCAGGATCACGTACATGACGAACACGGCGACGACCATCAGGATCGCGAGATCGCGAACCGTGTTCTGGAAAGACCAGCGCCTCGCCTTGCAGCGCGCCCTGCACTCCAGGAGGAAGAAGCTGCTTGGCCGTGTTTTCCACGAAGTCAGTCGCAGGACCGATCGCGAAGCCAGGCTTCAGGTTGAAGAACATCGTGACGCTGGTGAACTGGTTGATGTGATTGACCGCCTGCGGCCCGATCACCGGATGCCAACTCGTCACCGCATTCAGCGGAATCATGCGCTGGCCATCGTCGCTCTTGATGTAGAGCTTGCCCAGGTCTTCCGGACCCGAACGCTTGTCGTCAGCGACCTCCAGGATGACCTGATATTGATCGGTCGCCTTTTTGATCAGGTAGCTGTAGTTCTGCGAGTAGGCATCATGCAGCAGCGTTAGAATGCGCGTCTCCGAAACTCCATAGAGCTTCGCCTGATCGCGCAGAATGTCGACCTGCAAGTTCGGCGTGTGATTGTAGAGATCCGAGTTCACGAACAGGAATCCTGGATACTGGTGCATCTTCGCCATCATCTTGTCGGCCGTTTCATAGACCTCCTTCGCATCGATGCCAGAAAGCGCATAGGCAAACTGGCCCTGCGCGTTGGCAGTCGCGCCGGTGGAGATTTCGAGCGCCGGGTTCGGCTGGAGGAAGGCGACGGTACCCGGAATGGTGGACGCGATTCCACCCATGAGCTGTCCCGCGACTTGAGCGATCGGCGCGCGCTCGGATGGAGGTTTGAGGAAGGCGATGAGGAAGGCCTGGTTCGAGCCGAGGAACGCAGCATTGCCGCTCATGGTGAAGGTGCTGCGCACGGCAGGATTCGCTCTCATGACCTTCTCCGCCTGCGTCTGGTAAGCGTGCATCTGCTCAGGCGAAGTCCCTTCCTGCGCGACCAATATGCCGCGGATAAAGGAACTGTCCCCGACGGGGAGGAACGCCTTCGGGACGACATAGAAGAGGTAGCCAGTGCCGATGAGGCAGACGACCCAGATGACGGCGGAGATCCAACGCTGGCGAAGGAAGAACCAGAGCTGGCGTCCGTAGATATCGAGAACGCGGCGCTCGATGGCGCCGAAGACGCGCTCCATCCAGGTCTTCTTGGCGCCCGCGCCGCGATTGCCCAGGAGGCGCGAGGTCATCAGCGGCGTGAGCGTAAGCGACACGATGCCGCTGGCGAGAATTGAAATCACAATCGTGATCGAGAACTCGCGGAAGATGCGCCCCATCAGCCCGCTCATGAAGACGAGCGGGATGAATACGGCAGCCAGCGAGAGCGTCATCGCCAAGATGGTGAAGCCGATCTCCTTGGCCGATTCGATCGAGGCATCGAAGGCGTTGCGGCCTTCTTCCATCAGGCGCACCGTGTTTTCGAGAAACACGATGGCGTCATCGACCAGAAAGCCGATGGCGAGCGTGAGCGCCATGAGCGAGAGATTGTCGAGGCTGTAACCGAGGATCTTCATTGCGACAAACGTCAGTAGCAACGACAGCGGAAGCGCGACCGCGGGAATCAGCGTGTCCGTTGCACGGCCAAGGAATAAAAAGATCACCATGACCACCAGCACGAAGGCGAGGTAGAGCGTGGTCTTGACGTCGTTGATGCCGGTAACGATGGTCTGCGAGCGGTCGTAGGCCGTGAACAGTAGAACCGAGCCGGGAAGTTGCGATTGGATCGACGGCAACAGGTCGCGCACCGACTTAGCCACCTCCACCGCATTCACTCCCGCCCGGCGAAACACGCCGATGAAGACATTTGCGCCCGGTTGAGGATAGCCACGAACCCAAACGCGCATGTCGATGCGTTCATCTTGCACTCCCTGTTTAGCGTTCGCCACATCTTTCAAGTAAACGGGAGCGCCGTTGGTATTGCCGACGATGAGGTTGTTGTATTGGTCAGCAGTCGTCAGCTGTCCTTGCGGTTGCAGCAGGAAGCTGCGATGCGGACCATCGAATTGTCCGGCGCCGGTATAGGAGGTGCCGTTCTTGACTGCATTGGTCAGATCTTCCAGCGTGATATTGCGGGTCGCCATTGCCGAGGGATCCGCTTTGATGCGCACCGCCGATTGCGTTCCGTAGATAGCAACCTGGCTCACTCCGGGAAGAATGCTGATGCGCTCGGCGATCTGTGTGTTGGCGTAGTCATAAAGCTGGCCCTCCGTCGCTGTGTCGCTCACGATGGCGATGTACATGATCGGCTGATCGTTCGGGTTCGTCTTGGTAAAAGTCGGAGGGCTTGGCAGATCGACGGGCAGCTGCCCTTGCGCACGTGTGATGGCGGCTTGAACGTCGGTAGCTGCGCCATCCAGGCTCTTCGACAAGTCGAACTGCAGCACGAAGCTGGAATGGCCCTGGAGGTTGCTCGAGGTCACGAGTTCGAGGCCGGGAATCTGCATGAACTGGCGCTCAAGCGGCGTGGCGACATTGTTGGCCATCGTCTCCGGCGTCGCGCCCGGATAGTTCACCTGCACCTGAATCACGGGATAGTCGATTGCCGGCAAATCGCTCACCGGGAGCCGCGTGAACGCGAACAATCCGAATAACAATACCGAGACCGTCAGCGCGACGGTCATCACTGGACGACGAATAAAAACTTCAGAGAGATTCACGACTGGCCTCCCTGCTTCGCATTGGCCTGGTTATCGGCGTTCGACTTATCTGGATTGGTTGCGGGCGCCGCGGCAGACGCGCCGTCGACACGCACTTTGCCGCCTGGGCGAACAAGCATTTGGCCGGCGAGCACGACGCGCTCATTCGGGGTAACGCCTGAGGTGACGACTACGTTGTCGCCCTGACGCTGGCCGAGTTTTACCGGACGCAGTTCCGCCGTGTCATCCGACTTCACGACGTACACGAACGGACCCTGCTGGCTGATCTGCGTGGCCTGATTCGGAATCAGCACCGCTCCTTTTTCTGTTGCAAGAACGAGCTTCACGTCGACAAACTGGCCGGGCCAGAAGTGGCGGTCGGCGTTGCTGAGGGTGGCGCGCAGGTTGACCGTGCCGCTGCCGTTCTGCACCGAGTTGTCGAGAAATTCAATGCGCCCAATCCGCGCGGCGCTTTCAGGATCAGACGGAAGACGGACCGAAGCTTTCAGGCCGCCCCTCGACATCTGCTTCTGCACCGCTGGCAAATCGCTCTCGGTGATCGTGAAATTCGCGTAGATCGGATCAAGGCGCTGGATCGAAAGCAGCGAAGTCGAATTCGCCTGCACCACGTTCCCAACATCCACCAGGCGAGCGCCCGCCCGCCCATTAATCGGCGAGTGAATGTAGCAGTATTCCAGGTTGAGCTTCGCAGTCTCGAGCGCAGCCTGCGCGAAATCGACGACGGCCTGATCGACATCAACGGCATTTTTTTTCGTGTCGTAGTCCTGCTTGGAAATTGCGTGTTCACCGATTACCTCTTCGTCACGCGCGAACTGGATCTTCGCCAGATCGAGCGCGGCCTTTGCCCGGGCGAGCGTCGCTTGAGCGGCACCGACCTGCGCCTTGTAGGGGCGCGGATCGATTACAAACAGAAGTTGTCCCTTCGCCAGGTTCTCGCCATCCTGAAAGTGGCGCTCGACGATGCGGCCTCCGACTTGCGGTGTCACCGTGACCGCCTCGAAGGCCGCATTTCTTCCAATCTCGTCGAGATATCGCGGCACGTCCTGCGCCGTGGCCTTGACCACCGAAACCAGCGGTAGCGGCATGGCCGGTGCTGCCTGTACACTGTCTCTGCTGCATGCGACCGTCGCCGCCAGCGCAAGTGCTGTGGCCGCTAACATGAGATGTTGATTGCGGAATACGTTCATCCCCACCTTTTTTTGTTCTTTCATTGCCATCCCCATTTCTTTGTCTTTGAAGGTTGTCTTATGCCGGAGTCGCGAGCAGCGACATCACTCTATTCACGTAGGCGGTGCCGGCATCGGCCAGCGAGGCCTGCGTGGCATCAATGCCAGCGAGCTTGCGATGAAGCTCAGGGCGCCCGCCGATCTTTTGCAGCGCATGAGTTCGCGCCGAGACGAGTTCGTGGACGGAACAGTCGAGCAGAAGCGATGCTTCGCGATTCGAATAACCTTCAAGGACCGACATCACGAACGCAAAGCGCTGGAACGCCGGTGGCGCGATAATCGCCATGACCTCTTCACTGAATGTCTCCAGTTGAGTCACGGCCGTGGCATCGCCCGTGCCAGCGTGTTCTCCAAGCCCAGGTTCATTCCCGGACTGAGTGTCCACCGCTGCGAGTTGCGGGCGCGGACGGATCATCCGAATCGCATTCGCGATAATCGAGCGTCTGGCCCAGGATTGCGCCCAATCCTTGAAAACTGGATTGCCGTTCTTCGAATCCTCCAATCCCAAGACAAAACACTTCTCGGCGGTTGCGTGATCCGTCGTCAGCAGAAACGCAAGCAGATACAAACGGTTCATATCACTCTCGAAAATTCGGCAGAAGTCGGTAGTGGTTGCGTAGGCTGTGGAGTTGTGATGTGTGCTGTGATTTGTCCTGAGCATCTTCAACCTTCTCCTTCAATTGGCCGTCGTTTGAACCAGGGGAAAATCGACAATCAATTGTTGATTTCCTCGTTTTTTCCCAAAAATTGTTTTCAGCTAGTCTCCGCACTACGCTTTGCATCGGCATCGCCGCGCGAGTTGCTTTAGAACGTGCCTGGTCAGGACGCCGTTGCAAGCAAACTTCGCACCATCTTTCATCAGTTTGAACAGCGTGTTTTCGCCGTCCGGACTGATCACTGTGACGTCTGTAAGGTCAATGACTAACTTGCGGCCACGGAGTTGTTCTCCAGCGCTTCGCCATGCACTTTCTACTTCCGCGGTCCACGGAGAAACCAGCTTGCCTTGCAAAACCACTCTGCGCTGACCAAGTGTCTCGACAATTGAAATCTTGAACATTGCTGTTCTTCTTGTGCTTAGATAGAGTGCAATGCCCATGCCAAAGGGGAGGCCACGGTATTTTCGCGATAAGCGACTGATTTGGATTGAGTAAAGCAGAAGGCAGAAATAGCCGGTGTCGAAAATGTCGAAAAGTATTTCGACAGATGTCGAAGAGTGACGAAGGTGATCCCGCGGGTCTGACGAAAGGAAATCAGATAATCGAAGTTAGACAGCGAGTGAAGACAGAACAAGTCAGACGAATGAAGTCAGACGATCTGGCACGCATCGATTCCGAGCTTCTTCACATGTGAAATCGGGGTCGTGCGTTTGCGGCCCCTGCGCGCAGCGCCATCGGAGCCTGTGACGCAACCTTTCGTTTTTCTTTGGAATCGTGGGGCCAGTGATCGGGGTAATCCTCTTTACACGCGACCCATCCGCCGCGGTCCGCGATCGCGCGGGCTGCAACGTATCCGACTGCGGCAACTTCATGCGCAAACAGCGCCTGCGAATGGTGCCCAGACTGATTGAGCTAGCCGGAGATCCCCATACCCCGCAAATGCGCAACTGGACGTTCCTCGCGTTACAGGGAATCACTGACGCAGCTCTGCCTGCCGATGCATCCGCTTGGCGAGACTGGTATGCGCACCACGGGGCCGAAATGATGGCCGAGTTCGAAAAGTTGGATTGGTGGAAGGTCCGCGGCGATCAGTAAGCAGCTTAAACGCTTGTCAGTCACGATACGTGCTTGCGCAGCTCGCGGCGTAGGATTTTTCCGGACGGCGTTCTGGGGACGGTATCCACGAAGTGGATTTCGCGCGGTTGTTTGTGATGGGCTAAGCGGTCGGCCACGAATTCGCGGAGTTCCTGGTCGAGCTGCTCGCACGCGGTGATGCCTTCGCGAACTACTACGAAGGCGCACGGAATTTCTCCGGCTTCGGCATCGGGTTTGGCGACTACTCCGCAATCGCGCACGGCCGGATGCTCGAGCAGAACGGATTCTACTTCGGCGGGGGCGACGGGAAATCCTTTGTACTTGATCATCTCCTTACGGCGGTCGAGGACGTAGTAGAACCCATCGGCGTCGGTGCGGACGATATCTCCAGAGTAGTACCAGCCGTCGCGCAAGACCGCGGCGGTGGCTTGCGGTTCCTTCCAGTATCCCAGCATGAATTGCGGGCCGCGCATGACAAGTTCTCCGGGCTCGCCGGGAGCGACTTCGCGGTCGTTCAAATCGAGGATGCGGCATTCGGTGAGGGCGAGCGGCTGGCCGATGGACGCGGGGCGGTTCATTTCAGGTGGACTGGTGTAGCCCACGTGAGTGACGGGAGAAGCTTCGGTCATGCCATAACCTTGGACGACGTTGATGCCGGTGAGGTCAGTCAGGCGGCGCGCGAGTTCGGGAGCGAGAGGAGCAGCGCCGGATTTGATCCAACGGACTTTGTGGTTGTTGGGAAATTTGCCGGCCTCCGCAATCTGGCAGAGCGCATTGATGGCGGGCGGGACCATTGGCATCATGGTGACGCTTTCCTGAATGAGAAGGGTGCAGAGTTTCTGCGGGTCGAAGCGCGGCATGAGCACAAGCGTGCCCCCGAGGGCAAGCATCAACGTGAGGCCGACGGTGAGTCCGTAGATGTGATAGAGCGGCAGAAAGCAAAGCATGACGTCGGCGTCCGTGAGCAGGGCAGCGCCGGGTCCAATGATCTGATAGACATTGGCGACCAGATTGTAGTGCGAGAGCATGACGCCCTTGGGGAGTCCGGTGGTTCCGCTCGAGTAGGGGAGCGCGGCAATGGTGAGGGCTGAGTCCTGGGCGGGTTGGGGAAGCTTGGCTGAAGAGGGGCGGAACAGGTTGGCGAACGGCTCGGAGCCCACGTGACTTTGCGTGGCGAGACTGCGGGTGAGGTAGACGCGGCGCAGGCTTGGGAGTCCAGAGAGGTTCACGTTTTCTATTAGCGGAGCATCGGTGATAAGGAATGTGGCGCCCGAACTTTCGAGCTGGTAGCGGATCTCGCGCTCACGATATGCGGGATTGAGAAGCGTTGGGATGCCCCCCGCAAGGGTCGCGGCGTGATATGTAACAGCAAATTCCCAGGAGTTGGGGAGAAAGATAGCGATGACGTCGCCGGGAGCGAGTCCGGCAGTGACCAAGCCGCGGGCGAGCGATTCAACGAGCTCTGCATATTCAGCATAAGACAGGCGGCGATCGCAGGAGGTGTCGACGAGGGCGAGTTTGCCGGAATTGCGCTGGCAACTCTGGAGGATTACGTCATGAACGAATCGGCCGGCGGGGTCGGCGTAGAGCTGGGTGCGAGGCATCGTGGAAAATTGTAATCGAGAACGGAAAATGAGAGGTAATACGGCAGGCGAGAGGTTAGAGGTCGGAATGCAGACGTTGAAGCTTACATAAGGGAAGGCACGCGGTGATCGTCGAGCTAGCTGGCCAATTTACGCAGAAAGTCCTGTTCGTTCATGTGGTACTTGAATGCTTTGCGGCCGTTGATGTAGACGACTGGGACCTCGTCGTTGTAGAGGCGGCGGACTTCGGAGTCGGAGTCGACATCGATTTCGCGCCAGTTGAAGCTGCCGCGTTTTTGGAGTTTGACCAGGCTCTCCTTGACGATTTCGCAGAGATGGCACCCTTTACGGGTATAAAGAACTACTTCGCGCGGCTCCGACATGCGAAAAAGTGTAGCAGCTACCCGGCGCGGTTTCCAAGACACGGAGGGGCGTAGAATCGCGAGATGACAAACGGGGGGAACAGACGCCCAGTTCGCAACATGAGTCAGGTCTTGAACCCGAAGCCGCTTTCCGGGAAGACAATCCTAGTGACCGGGGCCGCGAAAAGACTGGGTCGGGCGATAGCCTTGGCGGCGGCGGAGAACGGTGCGGATGTGGCGATTACCTATCGTGAATCGGAGCGCGAGGCGCGGGCGGTGGTGCGCGAGTTGGCGCGACGTGGAGTGGATGCGCTGGCGGTCCGCTGCGACATTACCGATGAGGTGAGTGTCCGGGAGATGGTGAAGGAAGTGGCGAGCGTGCTGGGGGGGATCGATATGCTGGTAAACAATGCCGCGAATTATGAGACGGTCGAGTTCGAAGAGCTGACGGTAGGGCAGTGGGACGCGATGTTTGCCTCGAATACGCGCGGACCGTTTCTGGTGTCGCGCGAGGCGCTGCCGTACCTGAGAAAGAGACGCGGGCGCATCGTGAATATGGGATCGCTGGGCGGATTGCGTCCCTGGGCGACCCATGCGCATTATTGTTCGTCGAAGGCGGCCGTGCATATGCTGACGAAAGTGATGGCGAAGGCGCTGGCGCCGGAGGTTGCAGTGAATGCGGTGGCTCCGGGGATGATCGACTTAGGTGAGAAGTCGGCGGCAGCGTTTATGAAGCGCATGGCCAGGCAAACCCCGATGCGGCGCAACGGAACCGCGGCCGACATTGCGGCTGCGGTCATGTTCTTCGCGACCGCTCCATCGTTCATTACCGGGCAGGTGTTGGCGGTGGATGGAGGGATCGGCCTGTAGGGAAAGTCAAAAGTTAGAAGTCAGATTGAAGAAGTGCGGCGGCGATTGCAGACTGCAGTAGTCAGTTTGCAGAAATGAAGGCGAGCAATTTGAAAGTGGGTTGAGCGTCAGGGAAAATCTTTTAGCGCAATGATTCGGGCTGGGACTGTCGTGGATGCGTGCTGGGGCGTGCTGGGAGCTTATTGGCTCGTCACTGCGCTGGGCACGAAGAAGATTGCGGTCAATGAAAACACGGGGCTGCGCGTGTTTCGGATGGCGATCCTGGCGCTGATGCTGGCGCTGCTCATGACGGACTGGCTGCGAATTGGGCCGTTGGGTTGGCGGTTTGTGCCGCGTGATTCCGGCTGGGTTTGGTTGGGCGCGGCGCTGACTGGCGTGGGCGTGACGGTGGCGATCTGGGCGCGCTGGAATCTGGGACGCAACTGGAGCGACAAGGTTGTGCTCAAGGTGGATCATGAGCTCATTCGAAGCGGGCCGTACCGGTATCTGCGGCATCCGATCTATACCGGGGTTTTGCTGGCGGTGGCGGGTACGGCATTGACAGTCGGGGAGTGGCGCGGCGTGGCGGCGCTGGTTCTGCTGGGAACGAACTATTATGTGAAGGCGACGAGGGAAGAGAAGATCCTGGCGGCAAATTTTGGCGAAGCGTTTGCGGAGCACAAACGGGGAACGGGTTTCTTTCTGCCGGGATTGTAACGGGATTGGTTTCGCAGCCCTGTGACTCTATCGTGAGTAGCGGCAAACTAGAAAACCGCCGGCGCGGATTTGTGTCCTGCGCTCGCTTCGCGTATTGTTCCGTCTTCGACTCGAAGAATCTATGAAACGATCGATATGGCTGTTGGCCCTTCTGCTGTTGACGCTTTCTTTCGCGGTTGCGCAGGATCATCCCGAAGAGGGAGGACATGAACTGGAGGTGTGGACGGGCGGCGGATATTCCGTCCCCGGTGGAACCAAGGATACCAGCGTTTGGAATGCGGGCGTGCGCTATGGATGGATTCTGACGACTCCGCATGGGCCCGGATTTTTAAGCGGGAGATTCGAATATGCGGTGGACGCGGTCCCATTGTTTATGGTGTTTCAGCGTGCGAATACCGCGTATGGAGCGGGCGTGGACCCGTTCGCGCTGAAATGGATTTTTGCCACCCGCGGAGACCTGCAGCCTTATTTGGAGCTGAATGGCGGGACCTTGTTTACCAGCCATGAAGTCCCGGCGGGGACGTCGACGGTGAATTTTACATCGAGCGCTGCGCTGGGGGTCCATATTCTGCGCGAGCATACCTGGACGGTCGAAGTGCGCTACATGCATATTTCGAATGCGGGCCTGACGGTGCCGAATCCGGGGATCAACACCGTGCAGGTGAGATTGGGATTCGGGAAGTTTTTTGGAAAAAAGTGAATTTCCGTGTGATCGTGATCGCGGGCCGATGCTGAGATGAGGGCAATAGGGGTCCTTCGACTCCGAAGAAACTCCACTGCGCGGAGTTTCTTCTCCGCTCAGGATGACAGGTGGTGGAGACCTTTTCGCAGCCGGAGCATCACCCATGCCAAGGCGGCGATTCCGGCAAGCCATATTGCGAAAGCCGTATTCACAATCCAAGCGGGCGCGGCTCCGACGCGGTGCAGCAGGAATGGCAGAAAATTCCACGTCGTAACGTGAACGTAATCCCATGGATCCTGGCTCATGGATGGCGTGTTCAGTCCCCAGGCATCCATCCTGCCGAGAGCGAAGGCCACAATATTCTTGAAGCGCAAGGCGATCACGAACGTCGGATGGCCGAGTGTTTCCATCTGATAAATCTCGAGCGACATCCAGAAGGCGAGAGAGGCCACCTGGATGACGAATGCGGCGGCCATGAGAGCCATCCCGCTCCGCCAGATCCACTGGCCGCATGAATGGCCGACCGACTCGCTAAGCCGCGCGCGGTAGTGCATCAGCAACGGCGCGGCAAGCAGCGCTGCCAACTCTACCGTGGTCGAAACGTAGCGATCTCCCCAGGAAAAGTCGCCGGCCCAGAAGGCGTACCTGGCGTAGAAGCAGATATAGGCAGCTAACAACAAGAACGACGTTACTGCATAGGCCCGACACTCCGGAGAGAGACGCTTCCAGAGAGTCACTAGCAGGACGATCGCCAGCACGAGCAGCGGGTCGAATAGAAAAATGGACTTCTCCGGCTTGAAGAGCGCGCCCAGGACGCCGGCATGCAAAGGCGTGCTCCATGGGTAATTTGCGGGCAGAGTCGGGTCCTGCTGCAGCGCCTCCCGCCGAAAAATCGGGATGTAGGTCTGCGTGAACGAGCCGAAACGGTAGTAGCTGTAGCAGCGCTCGAGGATCAGAGACCCGGCATATACGGGTGCGGCGATTTTCGAGTAGGCGACGAAACGCTGCCATAGCGTGCGCGGGCCGGCGTGTTCGAACCACAGCACTAGGAGCAGGAACACGCCCACGGCAATCAGGTCGAGGCCCGTGGTCAGGCGCGTCAGCAGATTGAGTCCGAGCGCCGCGGAGCCGATGAGGAGCGCCCGCCGGCTCCCGGTGCGCAGCCAGTCGTATTGAAAAGCGAAACCCGTCAACGTCAGAAGCATAATGTAGTTGTTCTCTTGCATGTTCTGCGTGTAGTGCAGATGAGTGGTGCAGAACATCAGCGCGAGCACGCCGGCGATGGCTTCTTTCAGAGAAAAGTTAAGCTGCCGCAAAAAGCGGAAAGCGATCAGCGCCGTCAGCACGTTCACCAGAATATTGATGGAGTAGCTGACGACGATGCTGCGGACGGCAGGGTCAGCCTCATAGTCGGCGAACATCGGCAGGTGAGCGAGCCACGTGCCTGCGAGATCTGCGGGCAGCATGAGCAGGCTTTGGCCGATCCCGTACCAGCTATAGATTTGGCCGCGGCGGCCGTGCAGGCCGAATTCGGGATACTCGTTGGGAAACACCTGTGGCTCCGAAGTCCAGAGCCAGTGCGTGGTCTGGAGCCGATGCATGGTGTCAGCGGTACCGAGTTCGCCCGACTGCACAACGAAGGCGAGCAGGCCGGTGGCCAGGCAGAGGAGGAATAGAGGATCACGGAGCCGTTGATTAAGGCGCGAGGGCATCGTTGGAATGATATTGCGCGAGATAGCTTTTCCGCTCAAAAATGGATCGCTTCGAGGGCGATGCCAGCCTCAGAAATGCCAGCCTCGGAAAAGTAAAGGCCCCGCTGTAGCGAGGCCCCTATTCTTGGTTCGCGCTGAGATCTTGATTACTGCTGGGGCGGCGGTGCGCCTTCACCGTGCTTTTCCCCCATATGCCGGTGGTGCTCCTCCATCGAGTCGAATGTGGCCTTCTGGTCGTCGGTGAGAAGCGCCCGGATCTTGGCGCTGGAAGCCTTGTGAATCTCTTTCATTTTGGCTCTGGTTTCCTCGCGCGAGGCGGAGGCGTTATCCATAGCCTGCTTCATCTGATCGCGCTGATTCTGCAAAATGGTTTTGACCTGCGGCTTTTGCGCGTCGGTTAAATTGAGCTTCTGAGAGATGTGTTCAACTTGGTCATCCACGGATGGCATGTGTTGCCCAGCACCCATTTGACCTTCGCCAGCTTGAGCGAGTAAGGCGGCGGGCACGAACAGGGCCAGCAGCAGTGCATATTTCAATTTCTTCATTGGTCGTTTCTCCGGAAAAGCGGAATTGGTTGGTTCCCCTAAGGTATAACGCTGATTATAGGAGAAGTTGCGTGAAGAATCGGTAAAGTTGCGTAAAGACGGGGTTGGCAGGAGCGTGAGATTTGAACTCCCCTCCTTAAAGAAAACTCTGATCAAGCACCTGCGGTTCTCCGTGCACCTCTCTGAACCCTGTGGTTATGCTTCTTGCCGGTGCCTAATCGGGGCATCCCGCCCGCTTACCTCGGTAACTTGGTCCGCGTCGGGAACAAACCTAAGCTGTAGTCGATGCCTCCCGGAGTACAGCGTTACAAGCGCACCAAGATGGTGCTGCCGTTGCGGGTCTGGCCGGACGATGTGAATGGTCAGAATGCTGAGCCTCGGCTCGCCCACACGCTGGATATCAGCCCTATCGGCGGACGGTTGGGTGGATTGCGCAATCCGCTCGACGACCGGCCAGACCATCATGCTGCAGCGGGGGCAAACCAAGTCGCAGTTCCGGGTGGTCTGGACCAGGCAGCTTGGCCCCGGCGAGATTCAGGCGGGCATCGAGTCGGTGGCATTCGAAGAAAAGTTGTGGGGAATCGAGCTTCCCGACGAACCGGGGTCTCCTGACAGCTCTTATGCCAACTTGCTCACGCAAGATAATTTTGCGATCCCGGCTCAATCGTCCCTGGCGGAGACATATTCAGAGCCTTTCCAGCCGCCTCTGATTCCTCCGCATGTGGCCCAACCCGTAAACTCGCAGAAGCGCTGGATTCCCCTTGCGGCCTGCTTACTAGCGGCCGCTTTATTGCTGGTATTCGTGGGGTATCGGATCCTAACGAACTCTGGGCCATCGGCGACGCTGACATTGCCACCCACGGTTCCTCCGGTGGTTGTGCCTGTCATTTACACCACTCCAAGGCCGTACGGCAATGTCAAAGTTGTTTTTTCCGGAGAAGACGCAGGCAGCGCCAATCTCCTGCAAGTGGCGGAAGCGCCGCAGGGCCATGTGATCTATCCGGAAGCACCCGATGCCAATCTCGTTGGCACGGTCGGCATGAAGGCGGTGATCGCCACCGATGGCCGGGTGAAGGAAATTCACATCTTGAAGGGCAATCGGATTCTGGCGGAGGCCGCGATTCAGGCCGTCAGATTCTGGCGCTATGCTCATCATGAATTGAACGGCGAAGCCGTCGAAGCGGAAACCAGCGTGACCATCAGCTTCCGTGGGCAGGACGCGGTATCCATCCGGTTTCCATCCCATGCCAGCAACACCGAAGTTGCGCCCAAGGCCAAAGTCACCGGCTAGTTCACTATTCCGTTCTCAGCTGGATCTTGCGCAATACGTGGATGGCCTAGGCAGCGTTGTTAGGGTAATGACGATATTTCGTCAACTGACTCACCAGTAGCTCTCTTCTTCCGACAATCGACAGGCAGCTACCATGCTGCGCAGTTGCCCAAAAGTCTTTGCGCGCTCCGCTACCGGACAACCCCAAGCGAAATGTGCATCGCCATGAGGATCAACCTTAAACGCGACGACGTAATAGCTGTGTGCTAACCCACCCCGCTCGTAATGAACAAACCATTCATCTCCCCGTGTTCCTGCGAAAATGAGGCGTCTGGAGGCAGAGCTCGGTCAGGATTGACATCCGTGACCTGAAACTTCTCCCGCGGGATTGGCTAGCGCAAACGAAGGTTCAGCGGTAATTGTTGCAAACGCCTGCTTCACCGCAGCGGGAAATACTTTAGTTTTCATAACGTCGGTAAACGGTCCGTCGAGAATGTGTTCCTTCTCGGCTGCTGACAGCCGTTTGTGGGGCTGCTCTGCGCTTAGCGTAATCGAGACGAAGAACAGGGTTACAACCGATAGGGCGATCCGATGCGGGTGCAGCATGCATTGATTCTAACTGCTGAAATCAGGCGATTTCATCAACTGAACGCGCCTACCCTCTAACCATGCTCTTACTGCCGTGACAGCGCAGCCGACGTGCGTGTTACCTCCTGCTGCTTTCCGCAGCATGGGCCGGGCGGTATGGGCGAGCCGTGAGGACAGGTTTTTGGATGGCCGAGGAACGCGCAGATTTTATCGGTCGCTTCGGCGGAGAGGATGTGCTCGAACTTGCAGGCCTGCTGCTCGATCTCGGTTTCGCTGTCCATGGCGAGCGAGTCGGTGAAGAGGCGCTCGGCCAGGCGATGGCGGCGGATGATGTCGGCAGCGCGCTTGTGGCCGCGCGGGGTGAGTTCGATGATGAGCGCCCCATCGCCCACCGACACGCCAGCGGGTTTGAGCGCATCATGGCAGGGGTTCACGAAAGGCTTGTGATCGTGCGACTGAGGCGGATGCGGCTGGGTTGTAACCAAGCCCATGCCAGTCATCTTTTCAACGGCGATCGAAACGGGTAGGGCGCCGTGGACCTCCATGCGATCGCTTTCGGCGATCTCGCCATGCTCCCCGAGAACGAATAACTCTTCCAGAATTTCGTCGAACTGCTCTTCATCGGCCATCGCGAAAACTTCCTGCGCGGCGATTTTGCCGTGGTGCAACTCGATGCGCCGGTCAGCCAGACGAGCGACGACCGGATCGTGCGTAACCATCACGATAGTGCGTCCCTGCTGGTGGAGTTCGCGCAGCAGGCGCAGAACAATTTCTTCGTTGAGGGCATCGAGGTTGCCCGTGGGTTCATCGGCGAGGATGATTTTGGGATCGTTGATAAGGGCGCGCGCGATGCAGACGCGCTGCTGCTCGCCTCCCGAAAGTTGCGACGGCAGGTGCCCGGCGCGTTCGCGCAGGCCAACTCGTTCGAGGGCTTCGAGCGCTTCTTTTTCATCGGTCATGCTGTGGAAGTATTGCGCGAGCATCACATTCTCGACGGCCGTGAGATACGGAATCATGTGGAACTGCTGGAAGACGAAGCCAATAGTTTCGGCGCGAACGTGATTGAGGTCGGAGGAACTTAGGCTGGCGACGTTCTGCCCGTCGATCCAGATTTCGCCGGTGGTGGGTCGGTCGAGGCACCCGATGAGGTTGACCATGGTGCTCTTGCCGGAGCCGGAGGGGCCCATCATGGCGACCCATTCGCCCGGGACAATAGAGAGGGAAATGTCGTCGAGCGCATTGATGAGGCTGGCGCCGCCGTTTTGTTCCTGGCGGGCGGGGTAACTTTTGGTGACGTTCTTAAGCTGGATCATTGAATGTTCTCCCTGTCACGCTCTTCGCTTCCCAGCCCCGTCTCTACGCTAATAACATTCTGACTTGGCACTCTATTCTCCCCTCAAAATAATCGCGGGCTGAACGCGGCGCAACAGGCCGATGGGCAGCACGGCCGCGATGAGCGCAACCGCGACGCTTCCGGCAAGCACGTACGGGAAAACGCTGAAGCGTGGAACCACGGGCGCGTGGAAATTGACACGGCCGATCCAGACAGCCACGCCGATCCCAATAAAAAAGCCGATAATCGCTCCCACCACTCCCAATGCGGCGGCTTCGGCGGCGAAGAATCCATTGATCAGACGTTCCGATGCGCCGAGCGCTTTCATGATGGCAAAATCGCGGCGGCGATCGAAGACCCATCCGATAAGCGTGGCCAGCACACAGAGGGCGGACGTCAGCACGACCAGCGTGGCGGAGGCATAGAGCGTAGCGCGCGTCTTGTTGAGCACGTTAGCTTCGCCCTCCATGATCTGGCGGACCGGGCGTACGTCGGCAGTAGGCAGCGCCGCGGCCAGCCGTTTCATCCCCTGCTGAATTTCTTCCGACGAGCCATTGACGTCGACTTCAATGGTCGTCGGGGCAACGCCGGTCCAGTTTTGAAATTCAGTTTGGTCGAGATAGATGCGGCTGTCCTCGCCGGCGCCCGTTTGAAGTAGGCCGGCGGGAGCGAGATGGATCGTTTTGCCCTGGAAGGTCAGATCAAAGGGCTGGCGCGTGGGGGTGACCACGGTGGCAGCTCGAATGCCGACCAGGGCCTCGGATGGAGGCAGTGTCGGTGTGGAGTCGCCTCCGACTAACCGCGCGTCCATTTGCGGCGCTGGCCAATGGTTTACGTTCCACCAATGATTCAGTTGGCGCGCGCGGGCGAAGTCGGTGCCTACGACGACCACGGACTGTCCATCCTTCGTCCGGGCGACGGCATATGCAAAGGGGACAGCCAGCGTTCTTGGTCCGAGTGTTGATTCGACGGTCGCGAGCGCGTTCGTGGGCAGAGAAGATCCGGACGCCGGGGGTCCGGACGCTTGGGATGCAGGGATTCGCGTCGCGCTCTGCGAAGAATTCGCTTCGGTGTTCTTAGACACGATGACCACGTTGGCGCCGTAGTTGCGAAACTCGCTGCGCAGTTTGGCCTGGACATCAACATAAAGATTCATCATCGCAGTGGCGACCGCGGCGGCGACGACCATGGCGAGCAAGGCAGAGGCGGCCCGCCCGCGCCGAAGGGCCGCGGCGCGCAGCAGCATGCGCACGAACATGGAAGTGTGCGGAACCCCGGCGCGACGATCTGCGACTTCGCGCGCGGTGTGCAGACTCCCACCCAAGCCAACAGAGGGCTTGAGTGGGGGACCCATGGGAGTGCTCATGCTTCACCTCGCAGAGCGAACACGGGATCGAACTTCACAGCGCGGCGGATGGCGGCGGCGCTGCCGGCGAACGTCACGAAAACTGCGATGGCAAGAATGATGGGGAAGAGCACGGGCTGGATCGTAATCTGCGAACTGAAAATGGAGCGGCCGATCTGGCGCGCGAGCAAAGATCCAGCGGTGAAACCGGCGACGCCGCCGATGAGCGCAAGGAGCAGGGCCTCCGCGAAGAAGATGGCAGCGACGGTAAAATCGCCGGCCCCGAGAGCCTTCATTAGTCCAACTTCGACGCGGCGCTCGAAGATGGCGGTGGCCATGGCGGCTGAAACGGCAAGCGCGGAAGCGAAAAGAGCTGCAAGCGTGACCAGCAGCATCAGTCCTTTGATGCGCGAAAGCACCGTGCCCTCATTTTGCGCGACCTGGCGAATCTGCTCGGCGTGCGAGTGCGGAATGACTTCCTGCAACTGGTAGGCGATCGACTCGACATAGGGCGAGCAATACCAGCGGTCGTAAACCTCGGGCGTCATCGTCTTGGGATCGCGGGCCGAGAGCGCATCGGGCGGCTTTGTAAGTGCGCTGACGTACACCCGGCGGACCGCGCCGGGCTTCCCGAGAATCTGCTGGGCGAGAGCGAGCGGCGCGATGATCTGGTCGTCTTCGACCGAGCCAGTCGAGAGGACTCCGGAAATTGGCAGCGTTCGGCCACTGACCTCGATTGTGTCGCCGGGATGCTTGTTGAGTTTCGTGGCAAGGCGTTCGCCCAGCAGAACCTCTTGCGAGTTGTCGTTGGGCCAGCCGCAGTTCTCTTCGCCGGTCTTTGCCAGGCTCGCTCCACTGGCGGGCGATTCTGCAACTTGACCTCGACGGGGCCCTTCGGCTCCGCTCAGGGCAGGCTTCGCCCCGTCGCCACACGATCCTTCAACTTTCCACCACGGGTCAGTAATGCGCACTCCGGTGCTGAACTCCTCTTTGCCGAAGGTCAATTGCTTATTGAAGTAGGTGCCGAGGAGAGTTACGTCTTCAGTGTGTCCTGCGTTTGCGAGCTTCACGGTCACGGGCAGCATCGGCGAAAAGCCGACGATATTGTGATGCCAGAAGGTGCCGCGAATCTTCGGGAGATCGGCTTCATTCAGGAACGCGCCGTCACTCGGGGGCTTCAGGTTGATGCCGCCGATTTCCACATCAAGCGTATCTTCCTGCGGAGTGATGACCAAGTTGGCGCCATAGCTGCGCAGTTCGCGGTTGATCTTGTCGCCGATATCGGTCGCCACCGCGATCATTGCGGTCGCGACCGCCACGCCCAGCGTGATGGCAATTCCGGCTAAGAGCTTGCGCCGCGACTGGCGCCGGAACGATTCGTAGACGAGGCGCGGGAACATTTACTTCTGCTCGAAGTAGTGGCGTCCCGCCGCTACATCGGCCTCGGAGATGATAACTGCGTCGTCGGTGACTTCTGCCTTCAGGGGAATCGGATTGCATCCACCCGGCATGCCGACCGATTGCGGGTTGATGGGCGCGGCGCAATTCTTGCAGATCACGCCTTGCGCCCCTTTATAGAACCCCACCGGACCGCAGATTTCGCAGGCGTCGAAAACCGTGGCAACCTTGCCGTCGGGTTTCTGATAGAGGAAAAAGCGGACTTCGAGGCCGCGTTCGCTGGCGGCGAAGCGGTGCAGGTCGCCGTCATAGACGGTCTTCAGCGGGATGGAAACCTTGCCGTTGACGAACGTGACCTGGGTCGCAGGAGAAAGCGCGCTGGCGCTCTTTTCGTAGATGAAGCTGGCCGTGATCATCACGATGAAGATGAAAGAGCAGACGTACACCGAAGCCATCCAGAGCCGCTCTTTGCGGGCGGTCCACAGCGCTTTGCGGCGAGCGGCGCCGGCTGGCGGCAGCGCAACCGGCTGGCGGCTCTTCATTTCGAACAGAACCATCAACCCCGCCAAAACAAGTATTGTGACGAAGAAGAAAAATTCGTTGCTAACGATGGGACCGACGATCGCCATTTCCTGCCGGGAAGAAGGAAGCACGCCATTCTCGGACAGTTCGTGCAGGCCGCCAATCAAGAGTTGCGCCGCCACCAGGAAAAGAATGGCGGTGGTGACGCGGAAGAATTTCTGCAGGTTGATCTTGACGCTTCCTTTGACAAACATTACTCCGAAGAAAATCGCGACGATCACGCCGCTCAGGGTGCCGATGAAGCTCATCAGTTCGGTCGAGTTGAGCGTCACCGCCGAGAGAATAAGGACAGTTTCCACGCCCTCCCGCAGAACCATGAGGAAGACGAAGAGGAACAGGCCGATCCAGGCATCCTCGCGCGCAAAGAGGCCGATTTTGCCTTCAATCTCTCCTTTAAGTTTGCGCCCCGTCTTCATCATGAAAATGATCATGGTGACGACGAAGACTGCGGCGGCCAGCATGACCCAGCCTTCGAAGATGTCTTCATTCAACTTAAAGCGGGAGACGACGATAGCCAGACCGATCGACCCGGCGAACGCAGACGCGAGAGCGGCATAGACAGACTTGCGCAGATCGTTGCGGCCGATCTTGGCCAGATACGCGAGCGTGATGCCAACGATCAGAGCGGCTTCAACGCCTTCGCGCAGGGTAATGATGAATGCTTGCAGCATTTAAGGGGCGACCTCGTTCAGCAGAGCCTTTCCTGTTTGAAAATGAATGTTGAAAATGAATTTCATTTTCAATATGCATAGGATACGGGGCGGAGGCGGGCGGGGTCAACGCGAGAGGTCACGGTTGGTTGTGATTTGCATCACATGGGCAATTGGGGCATTGAATGGTGTTTGGCGTAAGGACCCTGGATTCGTCACGATTATTATGTGATAGACGTGCTTGTCTTTAATGGTCGGACCCACAAAGCTAAGTGCAGGGCCCGTGGTGTAACGGGAGCACGTTGGCCTGTCCAGCTAGAAGGTGCGGGTTCGAATCCCGTCGGGTCCACAGTCTTCCAGTTTGGTAGGGGGACTGATCTGGGGACTCAGGGCAGGGAGTCCCCTTGGTAATGTTGACACTGAGATATGCACTGGCGATAATCGTTGTGGCTGGACAGGCTAACAAGTTCCCAAGACCCGGACCCGCGCGGTTCGGGTTTTTCTTTGCGGGAGTTGAGCCGTCGAACGTCACGCACGTCCCGTGAAGAACAATCCCACACATCGCAACGAACGCGGTGTGAAGGGCACCCGGCAATACCCAGCAAGTCGAACGTTGCTACGTTGAGATCGGTTTCTATTCCGTTCCAGCGACGGTTCCGGATGCGATCCCGTCATTGCCGTTCCGAGTTGCTCTGCCTTTTTTGCCCGCCAGCCAAAGATGGAACGCCGAGGTTATCGCGATTCCTATTAATAACCCATTCGCGGAATAGAATGCGCGGGGACATGCCGTAAGGTGCCTGAGATCGTAATGCATCATCGCGTAGACGTTGAATCCGATGAACAGCGTGGCGCAGATTGTCAGCACAATCTTGAATCCTTTTGGCCAAACAACAGGAAGAAGCACGGCAACGAGGATTCCGGACAAAAGGCTCTTGCCGAAGTAGAAAGCATTGAGAACCGACAGCGCCAGCAGAATGCCGAAGTGAGAGTGCCCATAGACGTCCAATCCCACATACAACAGGCCAAGTAGTCCACCAAGCGCTAGCCTTCGCCGTTGTCGATTTCGAATGTCTCCCCTGGAACCTATCAGCAGCAGCAGGCTTCCCAGAGAGCCAATTGATAGGAGGACTTCCGTCGGTGTGTCAAACCCGATCTCCATCGCAGCAAGTGCACGCTGCGAATACTCGTCCCCTTGTTGGGAGGCTTTCCGAAACCATCGGGCAGCCTCAGCATAGTTCCGCTGCACTCCTTTTCCTTGAAAATACAAGTAGCCGAGGGCAGCTTGAGCCTGGGCGTCGCCCTGCTCAGCGGCCTTGCGATACCAGGCCGCAGCCTCGGAGTCGTCTTGTGGCACTTCCTTTCCTTCGTGATACATGTAACCGAGGGCATATTGAGCTTCCGCATAACCCTGGTCGGCGGACTTGCGGTACCAACGGACAGCTTCCCCATAGTCCCGTGCCACCCCTTCGCCACGGTAGTACATGAAGCCGAGACCGTCTTGCGCCTTCGCGTCACCCTGCTCGGCAGCCTTGCGGCACCAGCGTATGGCTTCCGCATAGTTCTGAGGAATGCCCTTTCCTTCGCGATACATGTAACTGAGGTTGTACTGGGCTTTTGCGTCCCCATGCTCGGCGGACTCGCGGTACCAATGAAGAGCCTCGGCATAGTCCTTCGGCACCCCCTCGCCGTGGTAATACATCGAACCCAGCCTGAACTGAGACTCCGCATCCCCCTGCTCGGCACGAACGCGGCAGGCTTTCGCGTCCTCAGTAAGTTTCCGCTCGGTAACCCTCGCTTTGAGGAAATGCCAACTAATCGCTGCCCCGCAGATCAAAGCCACGCAGATAAGCGGTACTGCAATCCTCCCAAGTAACTTCATGGCACCATGTCCGACATAAATCCGCCAACCGTGATTCTAATCCCAGACGCCCGAAATGGATTCCACTGCCGTCCTGCTGAGGCCGGGCCAGTGTCAACAACGAGGGAACTATCCGGTTGTTGGTGGTGAATTGCCATTGTTACTCATTGAAAAACGGAGTTTCTGTCTGCTCTCAGATAATTCTCAAGAACCTCTTGGCATGCGCGAGCTCAGGAAACAGATTTTCTTCCTCCAGAAACTCCTTCGAGTGCACGCACCTCCGGCTCCCCCGCAACTTGACCGGGTGCTTCAGGTGCAACATCTCATGGTAGAGGATGTATTCGACGGCGTAGCGCGGCACGCGCGGGTCGTCGAAGACTCGGCTGATCACGATGGCATTATGCGCGGGGTCGTAGTGGCCCAGGCGGTTGCGGGCGTGTTCACGGCTCCAGGTAAGTTGAGGGCGTCCCATCAGTCCGTGGAAGAAGCGGCGATTAAGGTCGTCGAAAATTTCTTCTAAATGGTAGTGGTGTCCGCGCGCTGAGTGGATGTGCTTGCGTCCGCGCATCTGCCGTACCAGGCGCGCTTTGGCGGCTAGATCATGGCTGGAAACGTAGCGCCGGTAGCGGGCGCTTTGTGCGCGATCAATCGGTTTGCGGTAGAGTTTGGCCAACAAAATGTGTGCGATCGCATGCAGCACGGGCTCGGGCGCGTCTTCGAGCAAGTCGGAGAGGCGGATGTAAAGTTCCGACTGACGAAGGCGGATGGTGTTGTTGATGGAGACGAACGGGTAAAACCGAATGTGCATGGGCGGAGCGGCTGTATGCGGGCGCAGATCAGAGAAAGCTGCGTGGAAGATTTCGGAGAGTCGCGGGGACACGGTGAGGGAAGATTAGCATGATCCAACGGCCGATCCAGTGCGGAATCGCTCTAAACCACATGCCAGTCTGCGCGGATCAAGGGAAGGCCGCGCGGAGCGTCGAGTTCGCGGGCATCGTGAAGGAATCTGAAGATAAGTTGGGAATCTATTTCTTCTGTTTCTTCTGTTCCTTGACGTATTCCTCAACTTCGCCCAGCGTTTTGTGGTGATCTTCGGCGCTCGTATCCACATCGTCGAGGGCATCGGTGAGCACAAACTCATATAGCTTGGTTTCCTTTGGGTCGGCGTTGGCGGAATCCTTAAGAGCCCGCAGCTTGGACTGAAATTCAGTGTCGGCTTCGATAACCTCCTTCATAGGCCTGCGGATATCGTTCTTGCGGCCCACGTACATGTCGATGTTGTCGTTCAGTTCGTCGTAGATGGTGAGGAAATCCTGGAGCATGTCGCGAGTCTGGGCGCCACGTTCGGTGGTCTTGGGTTCGCTGCGCATTTGTTCGAGCTTGGTCATGCGATCCCGTGAAAATTTGACGTAAAGCTTCAGGCGCGCGTCGGGATCAAGCATGGCATCGCGAAGTTGGTCGATCTCCAGAGGATTGAGGGGGTCGCGGCGGCGCTGGGCCACAAGCGAAGAGACGAGCGGAAGCACAAGCAACACGAAAAGTCCGAAGGCAGTGCGGCAGCGGACCCGGCGATTCACTTCTTCTCCTTCTTAGTGGAGAACATCTCATTGAGCAGGGCGGTGCGGATGTCTTCCAGACGGTGGATTGCCTGGTCGACGGGAGGCTGATCCTCGAAGGCCAGGTTGCGCTTGATGTCACGCAGCCTCTCGGACATCTTTCGGGCGTCGATTTCCACGTTTTTCATGCGCTTCCTGGTTTGGATTGCGGCATCGCGCGCCTTCTCGGAATAGGTCACGATGTCCCCGACTGCAGCGCGCGCCTCCTCGATATGGCCGTCGTTGTAAAGTTTGTCGGCATTGCGAAGCTGCTGCTCCGCGATTTCGATGCAGAGCCGAGAACGCTCCTCAGGAGACGCCTTTTCAACTCGTTCTTTAAGTACGGCTAGACTTTCCTGCAGGGCCGCGCAGTTGGCGGCGAGCGCGAGGAGAAACAGGCATCGAGCGAGTCGGCGCATTGCGGTCGTTACCTCTTGGGCTCGATCGCAATCAGGCGATGGCGAGCTTGCCACTCCTGATCAGGATACTTCCCGTTGGCGGAATCAAGGAAGAGGTGATAGTCGGCCGAAGCCTGTTTTTTGTCACCCAGATGATCATAAGCCGTAGCCCGCAAAAAAAAGCAGATCGGCGGCATATCTTTATTTAGCAGGTAACGCCCGTTAAGAGCCCTGACGGTAAGCTCGTAGTTTTTGTTTTCATTGGCGGCAAAGGCCAAATCCACGTACGCGTCGGGCGAGTCACGCTTCAGCCGGACCGCGGTAAGCAACTCCTGTTGTGCTTCGGGAAACTTCCTTTCACGGAGCAGAGCCTGCCCCAGACTACGGTGCAGTTCGGAATCATTCGGGTGGGCGGCGAGCAAAGTGCGATAGATGGGTTCAGCCTGGTCGTTCTTTCCAGCGCTGGCGAGAAGATCGGCGAGATCGCGTTGGGCCTCTGCGTCGCTGGGCGAAAGCTTGAGCGCCGCCTGAAACTCGACTACGGCGTCATCGTTTTTATTCTGCGCGGCAAGCACGCGCGCCAGTTGCAGGTGAATGCCGGAGTCATCCGGGCGCTCGGCCGCCAGGCGGCGCAGCAGGGGTTCGGCGTCGGCAAGGCGGCTGGACTTCATATAAATGTTAGTGAGCCCGATGGCGGCTTCGGTGGAGTGCGGGTCTAGGACGAGAGCTTGCTTGTATTCGGCTTCCGCTGCGGCGAAATCCTTTTGCCGCTCCTCGAGTAGGCCGGCCGAGAGATGAGGCTCGGGATCAGTGGGCGTGAGTTCCGCGGCTTTGCGATAGTCCTGCAACGCTTGCGCGGGGTCGCGATTCTCAACGAAGTGAGCGAGTGAGAGCCATGCGCTGGCTTGACCTTCTTCTACGTGAGCGGTCGGCTTGAGCGTGGTGGCAGCGCGCAGATATTGCTCGGCTTCAGGATTGCGGGTGCGCGCGAGCATCAGGCCGAGGTTCAGATTGGATTCAAAAACTTCCGGCTTGGCAGCGACCGATTTGCGGTAGGCGGCAATCGAATCGTCCGCGCGGTTGAGGCGGTTCAGAACGAATCCAAGATCAAACCATGCCTGGTAGCACCATGGCTGGTCGTTCTTGGGTGCCGTGCCGAGAGCCTTCTCCAGCAGAGTTTCCGCAGCCGCGAAATCGTTCTTCTGGATGGCAGTTTCCGCTTGAGCGATCTCCGGTGGCTGGCCTTCGACGACCTCGCGGTGATGGCGGACCGTGGTGTGGCTCTCGATCGTTTGGCCGAGGACGCAGGCGCTCAGCAAGATAATAAGAAGCGTGTTGGCGAGTTTTCTCATGCAAGTCTGCCGCGGAGGATCGCCCGGTTGAAATCGTGGCTGCATTTGTGGTGGCGGGGCTATGCCCCGCGGACAGGGCGTAGCCCCGTTACCACGCGTTCTAGCTTGCTCGCTCGTTATCGCCGTTCTGGTGACCGTTTCCATTCAACAGCGGCTTCAAGTACTGACCGGTGTATGAGTTCTTTAACTCGGCGATGGCCTCCGGCGGACCTGCGCCTACGAGGCGGCCGCCGCGATCTCCACCTTCGGGTCCCAGGTCAATCACCCAGTCCGCGGTCTTGATAACTTCGAGGTTGTGTTCGATCACAATGATCGAACCCCCTGCATCGATTAACCGGCGGAAGGCAAAGAGTAGTTTGCTGACGTCGTCAAAGTGCAGGCCGGTGGTCGGCTCGTCGAAAATATAAAGGACTCGATGCTTACGCGTCATTACGCTGCCGCCGTCCGAGTGATGGATGGAAGCGCGGGCTCCTGTTTGTAAATGCGCGGCGAGCTTCATACGCTGCGCTTCTCCTCCAGAGAGCGTGGTGGCCGACTGGCCAAAGCGCAGATAGCCAAGGCCGACCTCGTCGAGGCCGCGCAGCTTGTCGGTGAGCCGTGGAACGTCCGCGAAAAACTTGAGGCCCTCGCGAATCGTCATGTTCAGGACCTCATGAATATTCTTGCCCTTATAGCGAATCTCGAGGACCTGCGGCTTGTAGCGCGTACCCTTGCATTCGTCGCAGATCAACTCGACGTCGGCGAGAAACTGCATCTCGACGGTCACAGTCCCGTCGCCCTGGCAATTTTCGCAACGGCCTCCCGGGACATTGAAGGAAAAATGTCCGGCCGAGAAGCCGCGTTTTTTTGACTCGGGAAGCCCGGCAAAGAGTTCGCGGATGACGTCGAAGGCCTTGATATAAGTGACCGGATTCGAGCGAGGAGTGCGGCCGATCGGCGATTGATCGACCAGGATTACATCGTCAAGCCACTCGTTGCCTTCAATCTTGTCCCACAGAACGGCAGGAGGAGCGCTGCCACTGGTTTGCGTTTTAGCGCCTGCTAATCCCTGATAAAGAACGTCATGCAGCAGCGAAGATTTCCCGGAGCCAGAGACGCCGGTGATTGCCACCAGCATATCCAGCGGGATTTCGAGATCGATGCGCTTCAGATTGTGGGCACGGGCTCCGGTGACACGGATTTTGTGCGACCCCGGAACGCGGCGTTTCGGCGGAATCTGAATGTGCAATTCGTCGGCGAGATATCGGCCGGTCAGCGATTGTGGCATCTTCGTAATCTCATCGTAGGTGCCTGCGCCGATGACCTTGCCGCCACTCTCTCCCGCGCCCG
Organism: uncultured Acidobacteriaceae bacterium; assembly: GCA_963709055.1. Taxonomy (GTDB): domain Bacteria; phylum Acidobacteriota; class Terriglobia; order Terriglobales; family Acidobacteriaceae; genus Acidiflorens. The sequence goes on along the minus strand of CAVPUZ010000006.1, from coordinate 394,469 downwards.
GACCGAGGTCGAGAATTCGGTCGGCGGCGCGCATGATGTCGGGATCGTGCTCGACAACGAGGATCGTATTCCCCAGGTCGCGCAAGTCGTGCAGGATTTTGATCAGCCGGTGCGTATCGCGGCTGTGCAGTCCGATCGACGGCTCATCGAGCACATAGAGCGTGCCAACCAGGCGCGATCCAAGAGAAGTGGCGAGCTGAATGCGCTGCGCTTCGCCGCCCGACAGAGTTGACGCGAGACGGTTCAGCGTCAAGTATTCAAGTCCAACCTCATTGAGGAAGCGCAGCCGTTCCCGGAGTTCGATCAGAAGCCTTTCAGCAACCGCCGCCTGCTGGGGCGAGAGTTGGAGTTGATCGACGAAGCGCGCGGCCTCTTCGACAGTCATGCTGCAAACCTGGCAAATATTCTTGCCATCGATCTTGACCTGGCGCGCCTCCGGCCGAAGACGCGTGCCGCCGCATGCCGAGCAGAGCGAGTATCCGCGATAACGGCTAAGAAAGACGCGCACGTGCAGCTTGTACTTCTTGCGCTCAAGGTACTGGAAAAATCCGCGCACGCCCGGAAAGCGGGCTTCGCCTTCGGTGATCACTCTCTGCTGTTCGGGATCAAGCTCGTACCAGGGCACGTCGAGCGGAATGTTGGCCTGGCGAGCGAAGCGTTTAAGCTCCGTAAATAGCGGCTTGTACTTCGGCTTCGTCCAAGGTTCGATGGCGCCTTCGTTGAGCGTCTTGCCTTTGTCGGGGATGACCAGATCGAGATCGAAATCGATGGTATTGCCAAAGCCTTGGCAGCGTGGGCAAGCGCCATAAGGATTGTTGAATGAGAACAGGCGCGGCTCGGGCTCCTCGTAGCGAGTGCCATCGTTCTTGCATTCGAAGCGCTGGGAGAAACGTAGGCGCTGGGGAACTTCGCCGTCTTCGTTGCTATTCCGGGGCGCAGTTTCAAAGATCACTTCGCCTGCTTCGCGATATCCAATCTCAATCGCATCCACGATGCGGGAGCGCTGATCCGCAGTCACCACCAGGCGATCAACCAGGCCGAAAACAGGCTCCGCAAAATTGATGTCGAGCAGCGATTCCGGCGTGGAGAATTCAAAGACCCGGCCATTCTGGAAGAGCCGGTTAAAGCCACGCTTGCGGAGTTCGAAAAGACGGTCCTTAATCGCATCGGAGATCGCGTTGGGCGCTACGTCAGACTCCACTGCTTTTCCTTTACCGCGAGACTTCTTCGTCTTTGGAAAGGGCACGGCTTCAGTCGTGGCGCCAAGCGCCTGGGAAGATGCGGGCTTTCGCTCCTGCGGTCCGCGCTTTCCTCGCTTCTCTTCCGCCGCGGCTGGTTGCATCTGCACTGGAAAGAGCACATTCAACCGCGTCCCTTCGTCCAGGGCGAGAATGCGGTCCGCAACCTCGTCGACCGTATCCTTCTTTACTTCCTGTCCGCATACCTCGCAGAAGGTGCGTCCGACACGCGCGAAGAGCAGCCGAAGGTAGTCGTAAATCTCAGTAGCGGTAGCGACCGTCGATCGCGGATTGCGGGTGGAGTTCTTCTGCTTGATGGCCACGGCCGGCGCGATGCCTTCTATCAGATCGACATCCGGCTTCTCAATCCGCTCCAGAAACTGGCGCGCATAGGCGGACAGAGATTCAACGTAACGCCGCTGGCCTTCGGCGTAAATCGTGTCAAAGGCAAGCGACGACTTGCCCGAACCGGAAACGCCGGTGACAACCGTAAGAGCGTTGTACGGAATTTCAAAATCGATGTTCTTGAGGTTATGAACTCGGGCCCCGCGAACAATAATGCTTTCTGTGGACATCATCCCCTGGTATACAGACAGACTAAAATCGCAACCGAATCTTTCTATTATAAACGTCGCTCGTCGTTCGCTCTTCGCAAAACCCGCTGTTACGACTTGCTTTTCTCGGGACAAAGCGAATGGCGAACGACGAATCGCGAACGACGCTCTACTGCGCGGCGACTGAAAACAGCAGAAGAATGTAGAGCCAGATCCCGGTCATGCAATGCCAATACCAGGAAGTAATGTCGACCACGATGCGCCGAGTCTCCACGTTACGATGGAAGATGGCTGCAAGGTTGGCATAGAGCAGAGCGAGAATGCCTCCCGCCAGATGAAGGCCATGCATCGCAGTGAGAACATAGACGAAGGAACTGCTGGTTCCTCCAGCCAGGTGAAATCCTCGCGCGGAGAGGTTGTGCCATACGAAAAGTTGTCCGGCGAGGAACAATAGCCCAAGAACGGTGGTAAGGGCGAGCCACGGGAAACGCCGCTCCTCACCAAGCGAGATTCCGGGAATTGATTGGATCGGTGCGAGAGCGGCTTCGCGCGTGATCTCGCGTCGCGCGAGTTCGATCGTGATGCTGCTGACGATCAAAATCGCAGTGTTCGCCAGCAAAATGAGCCAGGGCAATGGCACCGGCAGCCATTCGCGCGCATAAGCATTCCTGGCCATATCGAAGCTGAGAGATCCGCGACGCACAAGGTAGACAGCTGTGAAAGAAATGAACAGCACGAAGATGGGCGGCATGGCGACCGCCAGTCCGAGCCGGGCCTGGCGCAGACGCTGGCCATAATTCGGCATGTTCGGCGTGCTGTCGCCATCGCCGCCGGCCGTTACCGCCTCCGCCGGGGCGGGGTGGCAGAACAGCACCGTTATGGCCAGTGGAACGCGTCGAGATGGGCGTCAGTCGGGCCATGTGCACTGCTCGCTTCGTCGGCCAAGATTGGAATCGCAGACTTTAATCATTTGAAATTTGGTAATTTGTAATCGGGTAATTCGGCGATTCAAAAAACCTAAAGGCGTAAGATTCTCGATTGCAAAATTACCCGATTGCCAAATTACGAAATTACAACTCAGAATGTCGTTACATTTTTCTTCTTCCGACGAAGAGCGCGAGCACTGGAACCAGAAGTATCGCGAAGCGCCCGAGGCCTGGCTCGAACCCGATCCTTTTCTGCCGCGTGCGTTTTCCGAATACATCCGTCCGCTGTTTCCGTCGGGAGGAAATGCCCTCGACCTGGCGGGAGGCGCCGGACGCCACGCCATCTGGCTGGCAAAGCAGGGTTGGGAGGTAACGCTCATCGATATTTCAGAGACCGGAGTAGAACAGGCGCGAATGAATGCCGGCGCGCTCGCGTCCCGGATTCACTTTGTAGTAGATGATCTCACCGGCTTTGCCGCTTCGCAAACGCAGTTTGACGTGGTGATGGCGTTCTTTTATCTGGAGCGAAAGAGTTTTCCGGAGATCGTGAAGTCAATTAAGCCGGGCGGACTGCTGGTGTACAAAACGCTCACGATTGCACAACTGGGGTTGGCGGGAGGCCCAAAGGACCCGGCTCATTTGCTGGAGAAGAACGAACTTTTGCGACTGGCGGATGGCTTGGAGGTGTTGCACTACCACGAGGAAGTGGCAAGGAAAGCGACGGCGGAATTGATTGCGAGGAAAAGAAAGACGTAGAGATGCCGGGTGAACCCAAACTTTTTCTCTAAACGAAAATGTGGTGCGGGGCACAGGACTTGAACCTGCACGGCCTTGCGGCCACTGGCTCCTAAGGCCAGCGCGTCTGCCAATTCCGCCAGCCCCGCGTATCGCGACGAATTAAATTCTCTCACACAAAAAGGGGAATCCTTTTTATTTTCTATTCCAACGCTTCCTTTTTGTTCTTATCGCTATGCTACTTTCACCGCACCGCCAGGGTGTATCCGCTATTGCCCTTCGGCTAGTCATATACTCCGAAATCGCAGCTATAAACGGTCCAGGCGCGTCTCCGCGTGGCCGCGTCCGTGGTCGAGGTCCAGTAATACTCTTCTTCCACGAAATTGTTGAAGATCGCCGCCTGATACACCGTGTCGTCGAGGTTCAGAATGGTGTAGTCGAAATACTGGCCCTCGTTGGCTTGTATGCGGTCGGCCATGCTTTGCATTTCATTTCGGTTCGGCATTCGCCAATTGCCCGCCGTCGAGCCATCCGTTAATGCCGCATTGTCCGTTGGCCAACTTGTTTACTGAGTCGCCACTGCGTCAGGCCCATGGCTGGTTGAATGCAATTGGCCTGCTTGAGCCAGATCAGCCCCGTCACGATGTCTGTGACTGTTCCGTTGCCATTGTCGATCCATCGCGGAGAGGTAAGTGCCCACGCCCTTTTCGAGCGTTCCGTCGTCTCCGCTCACATACGGCACATAAAACCCGGTGGCTCTGCAGCTTCTACCCGCGCCCCCGGTCGTGCCTTTGACCGCCCAAACCGCATTCTTGGAGGTGGCCATGACGTTCTTGAAACGCTCGTCGTTCCCGATACTTGCCTGTGGCTGAAGAGGGTGACCCATGCGTAAATTGGAAAGCCGGTCTTCGCCGCCATAATAGGCAGTTGGACGTCCAATAGATTCCGCTCGATACGTTGGCAAAAGTAGGTTCCCTTCAGTAAGCGCCAGGTTGCTCGCCGAGACATCCACCAGGCTCTCGAGTTCGATCAGATTTCGGCAAACGCCACGCGCCCGCGGCCGAATCATCCGTCAATCCGCACTGTCCGCTCGTCAACTGATTCACCTCCGCTAACGCTTCGGTCCAGATTGAGGTGTTGAAACAACTCGCATTTTCGCAGCCAGATGAGGCCGGTAACGATTATCGGTAACGGTCCCGTCTCCGATTCGACGGTGAAGCGTGTAACTGGGCCACGCCGTTCCTTTGCGCCAGCGTCGCCGTCATCGCCGGCTGCATACCAGTGAGATGGTTTGGCCCGTAGCGGCAAGATTTCAACCAGCGCGTTGCTGCCGTCATACGCCGTGAAATTGGCTCCGCTCAAAGAGGCGTAGACGGAGAGGGCGTCCAATCGATCACCGTCAAAATCGATCGGCGGGATTGTAGCGTGTTAAGTCCCGCAAACTGGCCGTTCATTCCGGCGCGCATCACCTGTAGCGCCGCTGCCGACGGAGATGGGTAAAATCCGTATCCCGCTCTTCATCGCCCAGAACTGGTATTCCGTCGGCCACGTTTCCCCCGGCCGCTAGGTTGGAAAGAGTGTAATTACCATTCGCATCCGTGGTTGTTGTCTGCACCATCGTGTTCGTATTAGTGTCCAGAGCATAAATCTTCATCCCAGACAGCGCATTGCCTTCGAACGTGACCGTGCCTGAAATACTTGCACGCGCGGTCCCGGACCGGGGTCAGTCATACCCCCGCTCCCTCCAGATCCGCCGCAAGCAACTAAAATTCCTAAACTAATAATCGTCAACACTCCCACGCGTCGTCCCATTGTGTATCTCTCCGCCGCACCTCGTTTGGATACAACCATGATGTTGCGCGCGTCCGTTACGAGCCCCATCGCGAAGACCACCCTCTTATCCATCCGCAGCGGCAGACGAATCTTCAGCGCAGAACTGCAGCGTTGAGAATGAATCGTTTACCGCTTCACTCTCGCGTTCCCGGCACCGCATTTTCACTTTTTCCTAGACTTCTGAAGCGCCGATCCGACCTCTAATGAAAATCATGCGAAGGCGTAGTCGCCGCGCTGATGGAGAGCGGCTGGATGCTGCGCGCTTTGAGATGCACGATGTTGTCCTGATTCTGAACCATGCCCGAAACCAGCACGAAGCGTTCATTCAGCACTACCATTCGATTCTTGTCATAAAAGTCTGGACTGATGATTACGCGTGAAGTTCCAGTTTCGTCTTCCAGAGTCATGAAGATGATTCCCTTGGCGGTTCCCGGCCGCTGGCGCGTGATCACACAACCGGCGATGGTGGCTTCTTTTCCGTGGGGAAGATTCTTCAACTCCACGCGGACTTGACTCCCACGCGCGCTAAGAACATCCCTGCGATAGGCCATGGGATGGTGGCCGGTGGTGAGTCCAGTGCCGTGATAGTCGGCCACCAACCTCTCTTCGATATTCATGCGGCGGAGAGGAGAAGCCGTATCCAACTCGACGATGCCTTCGAGCAATGGCCCGGTTTTTCTGACGGCCTTTTCCACTTGCCACAAGGCATCGCGGCGATGCAGTTTCGCGTCGGCGGACAGATTGTTAAGAGCGCCAATGGTCGCGAGGATGGCCAGATTGTCGCGGCTGAGTTGCGGCACGCGATGCGCCAGATCTTCCACCGAGGCGAAGGGAGCGCGCTGCACGCTGGTGCACGAGAGCTTCTGCCGAGGCTTGCTGTAAGCCGCGCACATAGCGGAGGCCGATGCGAAGCGTCGAAGCATGACCCTCATCGGCAGGTTCGAGTGTGCAATTCCAATCGGATCGAGTCACATCCACCGGCTTCACTCGCAAGCCGTGGCGTTGGGCATCTTTCACAATCGTGGCCGGATGGTAGAAGCCCATCGGCCAATTGTTCAGCAGCGCGGCAGTGAATGCCGCCAGATATCGGACCTTCAAAAATGCGCTGGCATAGGCGATCAGGGCAAAGCTTGCGGCATGGGATTCAGGAAAACCGTAGAGAGCGAACGAACTGATGAATTTTACGATCTGGTCTTGCGTCTGCGGGGGAATGGCATTCGCCGTCATGCCGGCGCGCAGTTTGGCTTCGATCTCGATCATGCGCTGGTGCGAGCGCTTGCTGCCCAGAGCGCGGCGCAACTCTTCGGCTTCGCCTCCGCTGAAGTTGGCGCAGATCATGGCCAGCTTCAGAAGTTGCTCCTGAAACAACGGCACGCCCAGCGTGCGATGAAGAACTGGGATCAGCGACTCGTGCGGATAGGTGACGGGTTCTTTGCCCTGCCGCCGCTTTAAATAGGGGCTGGTCATCTCGCCCGTAATCGGGCCGGGACGGATGAGCGCGACTTGCGTGACCAGATCGTAAAACTTTGTCGGGTTGTTGCGCGGGAGCGACGCCATCTGCGCGCAACTCTCGATCTGGAACATGCCGATGGTGTCCGCTTTGCGGATCGTGTCATAGACGTCAGGACAATCCTGCGGCAGGTGCGCCAGATCGACTTCTTCGCCGTAATGATCCTGAATCAGGCCGATGCTGTCTTTGAGAACGGCCATCATGCCCAGGCCGAGCAAATCCACTTTAATGAGTCCGAGATCGGCGCAGTCATCTTTATCCCACTGCACGACGACGCGGCCCGGCATGGTGGCTGGTTCGAGCGGGACGACGGAATCCAGTTGCCCCTGGCAGATGACCATGCCGCCCGAATGCTGGCTAAGATGGCGCGGCAAATCCTGCACGCGCTGGCAGAGGTCGAGATAGACGGCGATCTGCGGATTACTGAGATCAAGCCCGGTGTTAGTGAATTGTTTTTCCATCGTGTCATTGGGATCGCGCCACTCCCAGGTTCCGACAATCGCCGATAAGCGGGAGCCAGCGTGTCTTCGTCGAAGCCGAGCACCTTGCCCATTTCGCGCGCGGCCGAGCGTCCGCGATAGGTACACACATTGGCCGTCATGGCGGCGCCGCGCTTGCCGTAACGTTCGTAGACGTATTGGATGACCCGCTCGCGCTGATCTCCGCTCGGGAGATCGAGGTCGATGTCCGGCCACTCGCCGCGCTCTTCCGATAAAAACGCTCGAAGAGCAAATCCATGCCGATGGGATCGATGGCCGTGATGCCGAGCGAATAGCAGACGGCGCTGTTGGCGGCCGATCCTCGTCCCTGGACGAGGATGCCGTTGCGCTCGCAGAAGCAAACCAGATCCCAGACGATGAGGAAATAGCCGGAGAGCTTGAGCTTTTCGATGAGCGCCAGTTCTTTTTCGAGTTGCGCGCGGACGCGGGCGCTGACAGGACGATAGCGGCAGCGCGCACCATCCCATGTGCGTTTGTGCAGGAAGGAATCCATGGTCTCGCCTTCCGGCACGGGATAGCGCGGAAACTCGTAGCCCAACTTCTCCAGCGAGAATTCCAGGCGGGAAGACAACTCGCCAGTGTTCGCGATGGCTTCGGGAAGGTCGGCAAAAAGATGAGTCATCTCTTCCGCGCTGCGGACGTAGCGTTGCGAATTTTGCGCCAGCAGCCGGCCCGCAGTATCGAGCCGGCGTTTGTTCTTGATGCAGGTGAAGACGTCGGCAATCTGGCGTTCGGCGGGAGTTGCATAGCAAACGCCGTTGGTCGCCAGTAAAGGAAGATGGAGTTCCTGCGCCAGGCTGATGGCGGCCTGGTTGCGCGCTTCCTGAAAACGGTCGCCGTGGCTCTGCAATTCGACGTACACGTTTTCACGGCCAAAGATTGAAATAAGTTGTTGAAGCAGGCGGCGGCCGCCCGCCATTCCATCTTTGGCCAGCGCATGCGCCAGCGGGCCATTTTCATCTCCGGTAAGACAGATCAATCCTTCGGCATGACTCTTGCAATTCCGCGAGCCTAGCGGTCGCGACGTTTTCTTTGGCGTGCGTAATTTCGTAGTGGTAATCAGGCGGCAGAGATTTTGATAGCCGGTGCGGGTTGCAACCAGCAGTGGATAGTTTCCACCTTCGGCAATGCTGATTTCCGCTCCGACGTGCGCTTTGATTTTGTGTTGCTTCGCGGCCATGTGAAAGCGCGGCGCTCCATAGACACCGTGACGGTCGAGGAGAGCCATCGCGGGCAGGCCGCTGCTCCGCGCAGGCGGCGACGAGGGATTCTCGGGCAGGGAAGCGCCTTCGAGAAAACTGAAAGCAGAGCGGGCGTGGAGTTCGATGTAGGGCATGGGGGCTAGTGTAAATCTGCTGGCGCCGAGGGCGAGGCGCCCCTTCGACAAGCTCAGGGCAGGCTCTCGAGCCGCCGGCGGCGCAACGCTCACTAATCAAAGACTCCTTCCACGAACCACTGCTGCCGGATCCGATCGCGATAAATGCGGTAGAAACCAAGGCCGGCGGGAGTTTTCAAAGCCACGTCCCATTCTTCGCGCGTCCAGGCGAGAAGTGTTCCACCAATTGCCGGAACTCGACCATGGTCCCGAGGCGGCAAGCACGCGGCGGTGGCGATGCCACAGGCGGACGAAATGCGGTTTCTCTCCATCGAGTTCCACCGAAGTTTCGAGGGCCGGCCGAAAGATTCGCAGCGCGATGACGGATGAGGAGTAGCAATTGCGATGGGAGGGATCGTTGCGCAGGATGAATTCATGAGGAACGCTCAGGTGACAGGCTCGGAAAAATGCCGGATGCTGTAAAACTGCCGGGCTTGTGCGTGTCCACCAGACAGCGGCGAGCCCACGCAGTCGCATGCCATCAGCATCGGTGCTGCCCACGACTCCGCGAATCCGCTCCAAAGTGATTTCGAGTTTTTCCGGCTCGGGCGAGGGCGGCGCGAAAAGATTTCCCTGCGCGACTCGAGGTTTTACCGGACAACTTCAAGGGTCAGCTTGCGGACGGGAGCCGAGAATGTGGTCTTCTCCAACTGCAGGCGAACCAGGCCGAAGAGCAGATTTCTGTCCTGCGTGGGAAACGGCAGTTTCCACTCGTGCTTTATTGTTCTTCTTCTTTTTGCCCGTTCTGAATTTGCCGCACTTCGAGTGCAACCGTCAGCCGCAGTTCCTGGCCGCCAGCGCAGCACGCGATCAACTTTGAGCAAAGCTGGTGGAGCAGCCGGTTCAAAATAAAGAAGAGCGACTCCAGCGTTTCCACCGGATCGTCGAACTCAAAACTTTCGACAAATTCCGCATCGGGCTCGATCGTCAACAGCGGACGATTGATTTGTCCTTGCGCCAGTTTTTGCAGGTACAAACCTTCCTGGCCAAGCCGCTCGACGACCGCAACCGTGGGCAGCGCGGCCAGAGATTGAAACGTTCGAATTCCCCAACCCTCCAGAACCTCCAACATCTCCGGCGAAATCGGCAGCACATGCACCGGCAAGGGAGCGAGGCGCCGGGCCTCTTCTCCGGCGGGAATGAGCATGTGTGAGCCCTGGGCAGAAAAGCCGCGCGCAGCCAGAAACGCCGTGTCGGGATTCGCGGCCATCGCAATGCGAAGATCGAATCCGATCTCAACTGCCTGCGCAGTCATGGCGCGGGCTGCGCTTTGCCACGAATTTTTTTTCCATGCGCAACAGCTTTTCCATTCCGGCGAGATCGAGAATGGCTGCGCCGGGGCAGGTAGATTCCACTCGCGGCGAAAACCTGCCGGCAAAATCGAGCAGTGAGGATTGCGCAGACTCCTCGGCGGCGATTGAGCGCTTGCGCAGCAAAACGCCGCCATAGGTTTCGACTTGCAGCTTGGCCATGCCGGTTTGAATTCCTGCGCGACGGGCGGCAGCGTTGGTGGCGAAGACCCGCGGCAAGTTGGCAGGCCCATCGAGAAGAGCCAGAGGAGACTGCTGCAGCGCCGTCCTGGTCTCCGCCGGTTCTGGCAGCAAGGAAGCTTGCACGAGCAAAATCGGGAATGTAAAAGCATGCGAACATGAATTTTTACGGCGGAACTCGGGACTTGCCCGATCAGGCCCATTGCGTTCGAAGTGAAAAGCCTCTTCCTTTCCTGTGATATTTCCGAGCGAACGGGTTTCTTTTCCCGGCCCCGCACCATCTCCACTTTGAGGTTCAATTGCGTGAGCAGATTTCCGTGTGAGTGAAGCTGAATCGCCGGATTCGGCCAGCCCTACCCGCAACACCAGTCCGGCGCAACTGGTGGCATGCGGCTCCTGCGCGATAAAAACCAGCGCCGCGGATTGCTTCTCGATGACGCGGCTGAAGCGGAACCATGAACTCAAGGGAACCTTGCGTACGACTCGTTCAGGAATGCCGCTGAGGTCCACGGCAATCAGCCTGAAGCCGCCGCTCTGCAATAAAATGTCCGCCACCTTGAACGCCTGTTCCAGGGGTGGCAGTTTGACTCGGCTTTTGCCGCATCTCACCCATAGCAGCCGCGGTAAATGGATTCCGGCGGCTTGTCCGGAAGCGGGATCGAAACCATCTCCAGCGTCCACCAGGGCGCAGAAATGATTGCTGGTGGCCTGCGCCAGCAAAGATGCGAGCACCGATGTCTTTCCCGAAGAGGCCAGGTTGCTGCCGCAAATTTCGGTGAGTGCATGCAGCGGTATTCCCTGGACGGCCTCATCGATTTGCGCGATCCCGGTGGCAATGCTGCCCCGCTCCTGGCGGGGATAGACGGTAAAGGCGGAGGGCAGTTTCTGTTCAATCGCAGACTTCAGGATCTGCGATCGCAGGATTTGGGATCTTAGCGGCTGTGGTCTTACAGTCTGCGCTTCGAGGATCTGCGATCCTTGGATTTCAGCACCGGGATTTCAGCATCTGGAATTGCGGGCTGTAGCTGTAGCCATGAGGCATGCATAACGGTGTTCGTCTTTTATTCGCCTTAGGGAAGACTACAGTAGACCTTCGGCAAAACCCTGTCAATCCTTGAATTCCACGATTTACACCTAATGCATTGAGACGATTAGAAATATTTCTTGGGACGGGGATGCCCGAGGACTGTATCCTCGGGGCGTGTCCGGCTCTCATGCGCAGGAGCGCTCGCCCACTCCCGGTTTATTCCTCGGGCTGATCATTACGCTGGCGGCGGTGGTCGCCTACTCGGGATATATCACGCGGCAGATCTCCGGCCTGCGCGAACTGCAGAACAATCTGGTGGACCGCAACCGGAAAGACTCCCTGCAGTTGCTGCGCATCCAGAACGACTTGAATTCGCTTGGCTTGGCCATGCGCGACATGCTGGATAACGAAGAACCCTATCCGCTGACGGCATGGTCGGCGCAATTCCAGCGTGTGCAAACCGATTTGGACGATGCGCTCGGCCGCGAGGAGCAGGTTGCCCCGGTGAATCGCAGCTCCCGACCAGAAGCAGTATCTGAAGAGTTCGGTGGCGCAGTTCTGGGACGCGGCCGACCGCACATTCGCGCTGGCGCAGGGTCCGAATCAGGAGGAGGCGCGAACGCAGATTCGAATTTCGCTGCGCGCGCGTCAAGAGGCGCTGAGCACCGCCGTATCGCGCCTGCTGGTGCAGAACAACGAGAGCGAAGAGCAGGCGGCGCAGCAAATCGGCCAGATCTACGATCGGGTACAGCGCCAGGTCTATCTTTTTCTTACGGCCACGCTGGTTGCGATTCTTCTCACCAGCCTTTATCTCATCCGGTGGAATCGCCGGCTATTCGCGCAGTTGGCGGCGCTTTCCGAACAGCGCAGCGAACTCGCGCAGAAGGTGATTGCCACTCAGGAATCCACCTTGCGTCATATCTCGCGCGAATTGCACGATGAGTTCGGACAGATTCTGACGGCTATTGGAGCCATGCTGACGCGCGCGGGAAAGCAGTTGCCGGAAGGTTCCGCGCTGCGAGCCGACCTGCGCGAAGTTTGCGAGATCACGCAGGACACGCTCGAAAAAGTGCGCAGTCTTTCGCAGGCCTTGCATCCCGTGATGCTCGAGGAAACCGGACTGGAAAGCACGCTCGACTGGTATTTGCCGGTGGTGGAAAGGCAAGCCGGAATTCACGTATTCTATGAAAAATCGGGGGAACCATTTCCCGTGAATGGCAACGCCGCCGTTCATGTGTATCGCATCGTCCAGGAATCCCTGAACAACGTCACGCGCCATTCGGGCGCCAAGGAGAGCTGGGTGCGCCTGCGATTTCTGCCGCAGGCTTTGGAACTCGAAGTGGAAGATCATGGGTGCGGATTTGACGCGAAGACGGCGAAACAGGGAATTGGCCTGGTGGCGATTCGGGAGCGCGCGGAGTTACTGGGCGGTAAAGTCGAATTTGCGCGCCCCGCGCAAGGTGGAACGATGATGCGATTGCGAGTTCCGAGAGAAGCAGCGAGAGAGTTGCCGGGCGAAGTTCCAAGAGAGAAGCTGGAAGCACATGGCGGATAAGATTTCAGTTTTGCTGGTTGACGACCACAGCCTGGTGCGGCGCGGCTTCCGGCGCATTCTGGAAGACGAGCCGGACATGAATGTTGTGGGCGAGGCCGCCGATGGCGCCCAGGCCATCAAGCTGGCGGATGAGTTGCTCCCTAAAGTGATTGTGATGGATTGCGCCATGCCGGGCATGAATGGGCTGGATGCGACGCGGCAAATTCTGGCGAAGCATCCCGAGGCCCTGGTGCTCATGTTGAGCATGCATCCCGAGGAGACTCTGGTGCGGCAGGCGCTGGATGCGGGCGCGCGCGGCTATGTGCTGAAGAACGCCGTTGACCTCGAGTTGGGGATGGCGATCCGCCGCGTAGTGGCCGGCGAAACCGTACTGGACTCCCAGCTCAAGCGGCCCGAGTCTGTGCTTCGCGGCAAGCGCAGTGCCGCCCTCACCCCTCGTGAACTCGAAGTGCTCCAGATGATCGTGGAAGGTAAATCGAATAAGGAAATTGCAACGGTCCTCGATCTGAGCGCCAACACGGTCGCCGTCCATCGTGCGAACATGATGGATGCCTTGGGAATGCACAAGACCGCCGAACTGGTCGTCTATGCCATCCGCAACGGGCTGGTAAATCTTCCGTGAATCGGCGCTCCTTTCTCTTGGGAATGGCGGGCCTGGCATCGACTTCAAGCTTGTTGTTGGAGGCCTTCGCAGCTTCTCCTTCGCAGGTAATCAATCCCGGATTCCGGTTGACCGACGTCACGGCTCAGTCTGGAATTCGCTTCCGCCACAACAACGGCGCCTATGGAGGCAAGTTGCTGCCGGAAACGCTTGGCTCCGGCTGCGCCTTCCTTGATTACGACGCCGATGGCTGGCAGGACATTCTGCTGGTGAATGGCACGAATTGGCCTGGACACCAAAGCTTCGCATAAATCCGAAGCCAGCACGCTCAAGCTCTATCGCAATAATCGCAATGGCACATTTTCCGACGTGACGCGCAGCGCCGGCCTGGACGTCGAGATGTATGGCATGGGCGTTGCCGTCGGCGATTACAACAACGATGGCTATCCCGACATATTGATCACCTGCGTCGGCCAGAACCGTTTGTTTCAGCAATACCGGCAAAGGAACGTTCGTCGATGTTACCAAGTCGAGCGGACTCGGCGGCCGGCAGGCGTTCAGCACCTCGGCGCTGTGGTTCGATTTTGATCGCGATGGGCTGCTCGACCTGTTTGTCTGCAACTACGTCAAGTGGTCCGAGGAGCACGACGTCTTTTGCAGCCGCGACGGCAAGCATAAGTCGTATTGCACGCCCGAGGCTTATCGCGGACAAACCTGTTGGCTGTTTCACAATCGTGGCAACGGAACCTTCGAAGATGTGACCGCGACCAGCGGAATCTTCGACAGCAGTTCGAAATCGCTGGGCGTGGCCATGCTCGATTACGATCAGGATGGCTGGCCCGATTTGCTGGTGACCAATGACACGCAGCCCAACAAGCTATACCGGAATCAGCGCAATGGCACCTTTAAAGATGCGGCCGTGGAAGCAGGCATCGCCTTCTCGGCCGAGGGCAAAGCGCGCGCCGGAATGGGCGTGGACGTGGCCGACTTTGATAATTCCGGACGCTCCGGCGTCGCCATCACGAATTTCGATAACGAGATGATGGGGCTGTACCGCTCTTCCGACGCCGGAAATTTTGGTGACGTGGCGATGCAGAGCGGAGTCGGGCTGGCATCGAAAGATAAATTGGGATTTGGATGCGTGTTTCTCGACGCGGATCTGGATGGCTCGCTTGATCTGGCGGTTGTAAATGGGCATATCGACGATACCGTGCGCAACGTGAATGGAGTGGGCTACGCGCAGCCTCCACAGCTTTTTCTGAATGATGGGAAGGGAAGGTTCGTCGACGTGGCCGCTGAAATCGGCGGCGGATTCAGTCAACCGAAGGTCGGACGAGGTCTCGCCTATGGCGATTTCGATCGCGACGGCGATCTCGATTTGTTGATCTCCACCAACAACGGCCCCGCTTATCTCTATCGCAACGATTTGACGAGTCCCGGCCGAGGCAAAGACCAGTCCGGAAAGAATCGCAGTATCCGATTTCGGCTGGTGGGAACCAGGTCGAATCGCGATGCCCTCGGAGCTGTGCTTAAGATTTCACATGGAGGATCGAGTCAGTCTCGCGTGGTGAAGGGCGGCTCCAGTTATCTGTCGCAATCGGAATTGCCCGTGACCTTCGGCCTAGGGAGGCGGGACAGCGATCGATCGTCTGGTGATCCAATGGCCGAGCGGAAGGACGGAAGAGTACAAGAACCTGGCAGCCGGCCGGATGTATGAATGCATCGAAGCGAAGGGCATCACACCGTTGGCGAGCTTCTAGATCGCCCTTGCTCGCGCGATCTCAGTGCCCGGCCTCGAAGCGGTAGCCAATGCCACGCAGCGTTTTCAAGTAACGAGGGTGGCGCGGATCGCGTTCGATTTTTTCTCGCAGACGCCGCACGAAAACGTCAATCGAGCGCGGCGTGACGAATGATCCATCTTTCCACACCGCGTCAAGCAACTGGTCGCGGGTAAAGACGCGCCCGCGGTGTCGCGCAAGATACTCAAGCAGCCGGAACTCCCGAACCGTAGTGGGCACGGCCTTGCCCTCCAGACGCACGGTCATGGAAGCGATATCAATTTCCAGGTCCCCCGCCTGAATCAGTTCGCGATTGGGAGCGTCAACCTGAGCGCGAAGCACGTTGCGAATACGCGCAATCAATTCGCGCGGGCTGAAAGGTTTGGTGATGTATCCGTCTCCGCCGGCATCGAACGCCTGCAGGCGGTCGGGTTCCTGGGTGCGTGCGGAGAGAAATATGACGGGGGTTCTGCCCAGCAGCTTGTGCTGGCGAATCTGGCGGCACAGATCGAAGCCGCTGATCCCTGGCAGCATGATGTCGAGAAGAAAAAGCGAGGGCGGTTCCGTGGCGGCCGAAGGAACAACCGGGGCGCCGGAGAAGAATGTGGAAACCTCGTATCCGGCATTTCGCAAGTTATGCTCGATCAGGCGAGAGACATCCACATCGTCTTCGACCACGTAGATCAGATCCGGCTGGCGCGGGTTGTCTGCCGCCTCTGGAGAATGCATCGATCGAAAAGAAAGCTCAGTTCCCATCAAAGGGCACGGTGAAATGGCGGATCAACACTGGTCGGATAAACACTAGTAGGACTTTGTTGCAGCAGTGTTGCCCCAGTGTTAAAGGAGGATGAATTTGATTCGGATTACACGCTGCCGGGGATCGAGCTTTTCGGCGATTGGCGCGGATTCTCGGGGAGTCGGTCCATTTCGGTGCGATACGCCCAGGACTCTGTTTTGGACTTATGCCGCGGCCTTTTGCTCCCAACTCCCCTCAGGGGTAAACTGCCAGATATGAATACCGCCAATCAACCTAATGTGAAATTCGTTCAGCTTCCCGATTATCGCGACTCCTACTCCAACAGCGTGCAGATTCGGGTCAATGTTTGGGATTTCTTCCTGGTTTTCGGAACCATGCAGCAAAGCTCGGAAACACAGGTGGAATTGCACAACTTCCAGGGAATTTACCTGAGCCCGCAGCAAGCCAAAGCGCTGATGGCGCTGCTGCAGCAGAATGTGGCGAACTATGAGGCCGCATTTGGCGAAATCAAACTCGATCCACGCGCACCCGTTGGACCCGTTCATTGATGGCTGCGCGGGCTGCGCCTTCCGGGCTGAAAACGCAATCTCAGCCAAGATCCACGAACTGGCCGCAGCAATTTCTTCTGTTCGCACTTTTCTTCGCCGGGATGATGCTCCTGCACGCGCCGCTGCTGCGTCTTCCGTATTTTTGGGATGAGGCGGGATACTATATTCCGGCGGCGCGCGATCTGTATCTGAGCGGTGCACTCATTCCGCAATCCACTCCTTCGAATGCGCATCCTCCGCTGGTCATGGCCGGACTGGCGCTGGCGTGGCGCATCGCCGGATATTCGCCGCTGGTCACGCGCACGGCCATGCTGGCGCTGTCGGCGTTTTCGCTGCTCGGCCTCTTTCGGCTGTCGCGAGCCGCCGCGAATCTCCATGTTGCGTTGGCGACGGCCGCGTTGGTCGCGATTTACCCCGTGTTCTTCACGCAAAGTTCGCTGGCGCAGGTCGACCTGCCGGCCGCCGGATTTACCTTTTGGGCGCTGCTTGCGTACCTCGAAGATCATCCGTGGAAGCAGGTCCTGTGGTTCTCGCTGGCAGCTCTTGCGAAAGAGACCGCAATCCTGGCCCCGATGGCGTTGTTCGCGTGGCAATTAACTGCTTCCAGTCTTCGTCCGCGATGGCCCGAACTCCCGCCACCGCCGGGCAGGCGCACACGCGCCTTGTATCTATTGCTCCCGGTTGTTCCACTGGCCTGCTGGTATGCGTACCACTATGCGAAAACGGGCTTCCTGTTTGGCAACCCGGAATTTTTTCGCTACAACCTGGCCGCAACTTTAGATCCTTTGCGTATCCCGCTGGCTCTGTTAATGCGGCTCTGGCAAATCAGCGGATATCTCGGACTCTACCTGCTTACCTTGGCAGGATTGCTTGCGATCCTGAGTCCACCGCAAAAAGAGAGCGGAGGTGTTCGCCCGCGAATCGCAATCTGGCAACAGGTGGCTCTTGGAGCAGTGCTGCTCGCTTACCTGCTGTTCATGTCGGCCGTGGGCGGAGCGGTCCTGGCGCGCTATTTGTTGCCCGTCGTGCCGCTCGTGATTCTGGCGTGGGTTTCAACCCTCTGGCGGCGCGTGCGCTATTGGAAACTGATCGTGGCAGCGATTGCGATCGCCTTTGTCGCGGGATTATTCGTCAACCCTCCGTATGGATTTTCCCTGGAAGACAATCTTGCCTATCGCGATTACATCGTGATGCATGCCGAAGCCAGCCGGTTCCTGGCCATGCGCGATCCGAATGCCCGAGTCCTCACTGCCTGGCCGGCCTCGGATGAACTCACTCGTCCCTGGCTGGGCTATGTCACGCGGCCGTTTCATGTGCTGCGTATCGAGGACTTCACGTCTCCCCAAATTGAGCTGGCTTCCATCGCTCGCGGCCATTTTGATGTGGCGCTTGTTTTCTCTACGAAATATCAACCGCCGCATCCGCTTCTCGAAGATTGGGCCTCGTGGCAACGAATTAAAGAAAAATACTTCGGGTATCATCGCGACCTGTTGCCGAATGAAATCGCCGAGCGTCTCGGAGGAAGCATTCTGTATCACAAGGAAGAGAATGGACAGTGGGTCGCAGTAATCGCGTTCGACGAAGACAAGAACAAAGCCCAGGACGCGCGGATGACTCAGCACCCTCTGCCGATTGGAGCGGCGGGCGAGGACGCCCGCCGGAACCGCCGCCGAGACGGCGGCGCTACTCGTTTGATTAACACTCACGCAGCAGATGGCACGAATGCGTTTTGATCACCACCCAAACATTCTTGCCCGGAGCTAAGCTGAGAGCCTCCTGCGCGGCCAAGGTCACATGGACTTCAAACTGTACTCCGCCGCAGTCCACGCTTGCTGAAACCATTCCGTCTCGCTGTTCAAGCCGGCGAATCGTTCCGGGCAGAATATTGCGTGCGCTCAGTCCGCGCGGGTTTTCGATCGCCAGCAGGATATCGCCCGCCTGTATCCCAATACGCACATGCGATCCTGCTTCGGCTCGAACCAGCGGCGTCTCGATCTCCAATTGATCCCTTCCCGATTGACCCACGTTCGATTCACCCAGGCCGATACGGCACGCCATCGTGCCGCGATTCTCATGCAATGCGACTACGGTCGCATCGAAGATGTTTTCCAATCCCGATAGTTGCGCGACCGTCTCGAGTTGTGGAGCTTGCAAAACGTCCCTGGGCTAGACCTTGCGCCACGATTTTTCCCGCATCCAGCACGATGACTTCCTGACCCAGGGCAAACACTTCTTCGCGGCTATGCGTTACGAAAAGAATTGGGACCCGGTAATGCTGGTTCCACTGCCGCAAGTCGGCGAGGATCTGTGATTTCGTCGGGCGGTCGAGCGCCGCCAACGGCTCATCCAGCAATAACGCGCGTGGTTCGGTGACCAGCGCACGCGCCAGCGCAACGCGTTGCCGCTCGCCTCCCGAGATTTGTGCCGGCCGTCGGTCACGCAAATGGTCGATGCGAAATGCCTGAAGCATCTCGCGGCTGCGCCTCTGTCTTTCAGTTGCGTCGAGTTGACGCAGTCCGTACGCGACATTCTGCTCCGCGGTCATGTGCGGGAAAAGCGCCAGATCCTGAAGCACATATCCGATCCGCCGCTTCCATGCCGGAATATTCCGCTTGCGCTCGGAATCGTACGCGTCTTCGCCGCCCACCACGATGCGTCCGTCGTCGGGATCCGTAAGTCCAGCGATGCAATCGAGCAGCGTAGTCTTGCCAGCGCCCGAAGCGCCAAAAAGAATCGTGAATCCCGCCAGCGCGCGAAAGTGGACATTCAAGTGAAAACTCCCCTCAACGTTGAGGAAGCGCTTGCGGATCCGGACCTCCAACTCCGAGGAAATTGCCGGAGCTGCGGACGGCGGAACGAGATCGTTCTTCACTTCCATGGAGTGATTACCCAGGGACGCCGGTTTAACCCGTACACCACCGACAGCAGAAGAAAAGAAATCACCAGCAGCGCCAGTGCCGTCTGGTTCGCGCTGGAGTAGTTTGCCGCTTCCACCTGGTCGTAAATATCGATCGAGATGGTGCGCGTGACACCGGGAATGTTGCCGCCCACCATGAGCACCACGCCAAACTCGCCCAGCGTATGCGCGAAGCTGAGCGTGAATCCCGTGACCAATCCGGCTTTTGACAGAGGAAGCACGACGCGGCGAAACGTTTGAACCGGAGAATGTCCGAGCGATGCCGAGGCGCGCCGCAGCGCGGAATCGACCGAGCCAAATGCCGTGGCGAACGGTTGCACGGCGAATGGCAGGCTGTAGAGCAGCGAGCCAATCACCAAGCCCTCAAAAGTGAATGCCAAGGTGTGGCCGGTCAGCGATTCCCACCAGCGTCCGAGCGGACTACGCGAGCCAAGCGCGACCAGCACGTAAAAGCCAAGCACGGTCGGCGGTAGGATGATTGGCAGAGCGACCGCGGCTTCGATCAGGAATTTCCAGCGCCAGCGCGAGTAGGTGAGCCAGTATGCGACCGGGATTCCGATCGCGAAGAGCACGGAAGAGACGATCGTAGCCAGCCGCACCGTGAGCCAGAACGCCTCCCAGTTCATTTCGTCTTTTCTCCGCTGGATTCGTTCTCCGGCAGGCTGAAACCGTAACTGGTGAGCAAGGAAGTGGCCTCGGGAGAGCGCACAAACTCAAGAAACTTGCGCGCGGCTTGCTGCTGTTTCGAGTGAGAGAGCACCACCGCAGCCTGATTCAGCATGGGATAAGCGTCGAGCGGCACCATCCAGTAGCGGCCTCTTGTTTTCATTGCGGGCGCAAGCGCGTGTGACAAGGCAATCAATCCAGCCTGCGCGTTGCCCGACTCCACAAACTGCGCCGCCTGCGAAACGTTTTCTCCCAGCACCAGCCGGCTCGAAACCTGATCGTAGATTCCGTAATGACGCAGCGCCGATTCGGCTGCGCGGCCATAAGGCGCGTGCTGCGGATTTGCGATCGCAATCTTTTTCACCGAGGAATCGAGCAGAGCCCGCATGCCAAGCTTCTGCACATCGATCGGCACCTCATTCGGCACCCATAACACGAGGCGTCCGACGGCGTATCGATAAAGCGTATCTTTCTCGGCCAGCCCCGCATCGATCAGTTGCTTTGGGTACTCTTCATCGGCCGAGAAAAAAACATCGAAGGGCGCACCGTTGCGGATCTGGGTTGTCAGGTTTCCGGAAGAACCAAAACTGAGTTTCATTTCATGCCCCGTCTGGCTCTTGTATCGGCGCGACAATCTCGGGCAATGCAGTGCTCAAGTCAGCGGCTGCAGCCACCGTGATTTCCTGGGCAAAGGCCGAGGCACACAGCACAAACGCGAAGCCAAGCGACAAAGCATCAGAAAGTCCATGTGAGTCGCGAGTATGCCGCTACGAGTCTCGATCGCGAAGGCCGCCGCCAAAAACAAACGCGTCAACCGGAGGCCGAAAGCAAGAGCCTGATGCGAGCTAAGAGCGGAGCAAGCCAAGTTCTAAGAGCGAACCAGCATCTATCCCCTCATACCAGCTTCGTCTTCGATAACGGAAATTCCCGCACGCGCTTTCCCGTCGCCGCGAACACGGCGTTGCACAAAGCAGGCGCAAAGGGCGGAACCCCGGGCTCGCCTACGCCGGCAGGCGGCGCATCGCTCTTCACAACCTCGACCTCAATGTGCCGCGGCGCCCGGTTCATGCGCGTGATCTGATAATTGTTGAAATTGCTCTGGTCGATCGCTCCATTGGTGGCTGTAATGTCGCTGAACAGCGCCAGGCTCGTCCCGAATACCGCCGCTCCCTCGACCTGGTTGCGAATATTGTCCGGGCAAACGGTAGTGCCGGTATCGATTGCCGTCCACACATTCGGAATGTGCACCTGTCCCTTGTTGTCGACCTCCACCTCGACCACGGTCGCAACATAGGTGAGAAAGCTGCGATGGGCGGCGATACCCATGCCGCGCCCTTTCCCCACCGGCCGCTTGGCCCAGCCCGATTTTTCCGTCACGATCTCGACCACTCGCCGCAACCGCGCCGTATCCAGCGGATAGCCCTGCTTCGCGACCTCCTCATCTTCTTTCGATGACAGGTTCACGATGCGGTCCGGCCCGATCAGATCGAGCAGATATTGCGCCGGATCCTTCCTGGCGCCGGCCGCAAGTTCGTCAGCAAAGGAATGAATCGCGAACGCATGGTAGATGTTGGCCACGCTGCGCAGCCATCCGATCCGCACATGAAAGTCGGCGGGACCATTCTCCGCGCGATGATTCGGAATATCGAACGGCAGATTATTCCAGCCCAGGCCCATCTCATCGTCGGCATACCGCGCGGAAACGTCAAACGTCGAAGCGATTGGCGGATATACCGTCCGCTGCAACCACGCAGTGGGCTTGCCGTCGGGTCCAACCGCCGCCTTCATATACATCGCGGCGACGGAGTGGAAAAAGTCAAAGTGAATGTCGTCCTCTCGGCTCCAGACTACCTTCACCGGCTTGCCAAGCTGCTTCGAAAGCATGGCAGCTTCCGCAACCTGGTCCGGCTTCGACTTGCGGCCGAAGGCGCCGCCCAGCAGTGTCACGTGGCAAGTCACATCTTCTTTCTTAATGCCAAGCACGCCGGCAATGGTCTCCTGCACCGCCTGCGGATTCTGCGTCGGCGCCCATGCCAGCACTTTTCCGTCGCGATACTCGGCCACGGCAACCGGCGGTTCCATCGAAGCATGCGCCAGGTGCGGCGTGTAATATTCGGCCTCAATTATTTTTGTCCCATCCTTGCCGGCCTTGGCAAACGCCGCGTCCACGTCTCCGATATTGCGGACGACTTTGCCCGGCTGTCGCGATGTCTCTTCCAGCGTCTTGCGGAACGGCCCGGAGTTGTACACCGAATGCGGACTGCTGTCCCATTCGATCTTCAGGCTCTTGCGTCCCTGAAATGCGGCCCAGGTATTGTCGGCAATCACCGCCACGCCGCCCAACGGCTGGAACACGTGCGGCGGTTTGAAAGGCTCAATCGGTCAGCGTCTTCTGCACGCCCGCAACTTTTAGCGCAGCCTTATCGTCGTAGCTTTTGATTTTCTGTCCAAGCACCGGAGGATGCTCCACCGACGCATACACCATGCCGGGCATGGTCGCATCCATGCCAAAGACCGCTTTTCCCGTGACGATGTCGTCCAGGTCGAACAAAACATTGCCATCCTTGCCGATGTAGCGCCACTCGGAGCGCGTCTTGAATCGCAGATCTTCTTTCTTGGGAACGGACAGCTTCGCAGCGGCAGCGGCCAGTTCGCCATAGCCCAGCTTGCGTCGGCTGGCGCGATGCACAACGAAGTGCGGCTCAGTCGAGCAGTCTTTCGCGGAAACATTCCACTGCGTAGCGGCAGCGCTCATCAGCATGGCGCGGCCGGTAGCGCCCACCTGGCGCATCAAGTCGAAGTTGCTTCGCACCGAGTGCGAGCCGTCGGTATCCTGGTCACCATACTTTGGATCGCCAATCGCCTGCTCGATCTTTACCTTGGACCAATCCGCGTCCAGTTCGTCGGTCACGACCAGCGGCAAGGCGGTGCGGCTTCCGCAGCCCATCTCCGACCGGTGCGCGACGATGGTCACCGTTCCGTCGGACGCGATCGACAGCCACACCGTGGGATCAAAAGCCGCGGCCGCCTCGCCTTCGGCAGCCCACAAAGGTTCGGGAACAAAGCGCGCGCTCAATATGAAGACGCCCGAGGCAAGCGCTCCCTGCAAAAATCCGCGGCGGCTGACATTCTCAACGATCTTTCTGTCGATGATCTTCATGCCGTCTCCTTGGCAGCCAGGCCCTTCGCAGCTTCGTGGATCGCCGCGCGAATCCGCTGATAGGTTCCGCATCGGCACAGATTCCCCGACATCGCGGTATCGATTTCCTGGTCGCTGGGATTTTTGTTTTCCTTGAGCAGCGCGATCGCCTGCATGATCTGTCCGGGCTGGCAGTATCCGCATTGCGGAACGCGAATTTCCATCCACGCCTTCTGCACGGGATGCATGGCCGGTCCGGCGAGCCCGGTTTTGGCTCGCTGGGGTGGATCGCCGCGATGCCTTCAATCGTGGTGATCTCCGTGCCACTGACCTCTTGCATCGTCGTCGTGCAGGAGCGGATCGCATCGCCATTCTGGTGCACCGTGCAAGCGCCGCAGAGCGCCATGCCGCAGCCAAACTTGGTTCCCGTCAGCCCGGCCACGTCGCGCAAATACCACAGCAACGGCATGCCAGGATCGCCGTCAAATGTCTTCTCTTTCCCGTTCACCTTCAGGCGGATCATCATTCCTCCCGCTTAAATTTCCCGCGCGTAATATTGATGATTGCAGATTTGATTTCCATATCCTATTCGCACGGCCGGAAATGTGGAAGAGCATGGCGTCCCTCCGTGGCCCTCTGTGTCCTCTGTGGTTAACGCTTCTTGATGGCGGCATATAATCGTCTGTCATCCCGGGAGGACATTTTGGCCTACGACGATCTGCGCGACTGGATCAAAGCGCTCGACCGCGCCGGAGAACTCAAACGCATCCGCACTGAAGCAGACCCGATTCTCGAAATCACCGAAATCACCGACCGCGTTTCCAAGACCGCGTGGTGCGACTCGGGCCGGCGGACCAACCCCGCAACTCGGCGGCAAGGCCCTGCTGTTCGAAAATCTCAAAGGCTATCCCGGCCAGCAACTCCTCATCAACCAGTTCGGCTCGGCAAGCCGCATGCGCCTGGCGCTCGAAGTCAACGCCCTCGACGAAATCGCCGAACGCATCCGCGCCTTCATGGACGTGAAGTCCCCGCAAGGCTTTCTCGACAAAGTGAAGATGCTGCCCATGCTGGCCGAGATGGGCAAGTTTTTCCCGAAGACAGTTCCAACCGGCCCCTGCAAAGAAGTGATCAAGCGCGACAATTTTTCGTTGCTGGATTTTCCCATCCTGCAATGCTGGCCGAAAGATGGCGGCCGCTTCATCACTCTGCCCTGCGTGATCACCCGCGATCCGAAAACCGGCAAGCGCAATGTCGGCATGTATCGCATGCAGATCTACGACGAGCGCACCACCGGCATGCACTGGCAACGCCAGAAAGTTGCGGCCGAACATTACCGCGACCACCTGCGGAATGCGGTCGCACGGACACGTATGGGACGGGCATCCTGCCCGTCCAGGCGAGCGAAGCTGCCAGCGGCCGCCGTCGATATCATGGCGCGGTCTTCGGGAGGCGCAATGCTAGCCGACCGGCGATCGTCCCTCCGGCAGATGGAAGTTGCCGTAGCCATCGGCACCGATCCCGCGCTGACCTTCTCGGCAATCGTTCCCGCGCCGCCAGACGTCGAAGAGTTCATCATCGCCGGCTTCCTGCGCCAAAAGCCGGTGGAGCTGGTGAAGTGCGAAACGGTCGATCTCGAAGTCCCGGCCAATGCCGAGATCATCCTCGAAGGCTACGTCAATCTCGACGAACTCCGCACCGAAGGCCCCTTCGGCGATCACACCGGCTTCTACTCGCTCGAGGACGAGTATCCCGTTTTCCACGTCACCTGCATCACGCACCGCAAAGATCCCATTTACGCGACGACCATCGTCGGCAAGCCGCCGCAGGAAGACGCCTGGATGGGCAAAGCCGTCGAGCGCATCTTCCTGCCGCTGATGAAGCTGACCATCCCCGAATTGGTCGACATCAACCTGCCCATCGAAGGCGTGTTCCATAACCTGATGATCGTCTCCATCCGCAAGTCCTATCCGGGCCAAGCCCGCAAAGTGATGAACGCCATCTGGTCGCTCGGCCAGGCCATGTTCACCAAATGCATCGTCGTGGTCGACGAAGACGTGGACGTGCAGGATATCGCCGACGTCACGCTGAAAGTGCTGAATAACATCGATCCCGAGCGCGACATCCAGTTCACGCTCGGCCCGGTCGATTCGCTGGACCACGCCGCGCGCCTCGCCAACTACGGCTCCAAGATGGGCATCGACGCAACCCGAAAGTGGCCGACAGAGGGATTCGCCCGTCCATGGCCGGACGAGATCGTAATGGACGCCAACACCCGCGCGCTGGTAGACAGCAAGTGGAAGGCGCTCGCGAAGGAGTTAGGGGTCGAATAGCACCGAAACTATGTCTTCCATTTTTTGGAAAGTGTTCCACGTGGAACACTTTTATTACTTTATTGTACGTACAGCATTGTCATAACAAAGGCGAAGAAACTGCGAATCTGACAGGGCGAAAATAAAGTTGATTTTCAAGGTGCCGTGAAAGTGGGAAAATCGGGGATTTTCGCTTGGCGGGATGTTTACTATCTGGCTATGTCGTTCTCTCCCCGGATCTTCGTTTGACCTATGAGAATGCTGGAGTTAGATCGGATTCCTGATTCGCGGTTTTAGAATGAGGCACTTACGGCTAAGTATTCAGGGCAAAGGATTTACTGGTTTTAGTTCATTCAGGTTTCCGTGTTGGAGGGTGTTTCTGCGGCTGGATTTTGTCAAGTTGACAGGGCGTGATATATCAATCGGGGCTGGAAAAAGCAGCATGAAGCATTATTAGGACCCCCGACATTCGGCGGGAGGGAAACCGGGGTACGTCCCGTCCGTCCCGGGTTTCCCCTTTTATAGAACCCGGCGACACGATGATCTAATGCGGGCCCGGTTAGCGCTCAAAGGTGCGAACCTTGGGCGCCGAGCGATGGTAGCCGCGCTCCGTGCAGTGGAGAGGGATAGAATCCGAGTATGCAGCTGTCTGCGAATCAAGTAAACGGGGTGGTCGTCTACCTTAAGAAGTTTCCGGTCGTAGAGTGCCAAGTTTGCCGTCGCGACGAATGGAAAGTGTCGGCCCTCGTCTTCGAGCTTCCCGAGTACACCGAGAATCGCTTTAGTCAGGGAATAACTTCCTTGCAGAGAGAGGTATTCCCGGTCATTCCGATCACGTGCTCGACATGCGGGCACGTCTTTTTCCTTAGCGCGGTAGCCGCTGGCATCTTAAAGCGCTGATTCGGATTCGGCATGAACAACACTGATGAAACAAAGACAGGACCGGCGCATAGCGAGATCAAAGTAAGCCGAGAATACTCGGTCGAAGTCCCGAAAGATGAGGGCGCTTATCTGGTCGTGAAATCCGATTGGAATCGGATTAAGAGGATGGTCTCTGGAATCGTGCCCGCGAAAGACTGGTTCGAGGTCTCCGGCTCGATATGCATAGGAATTGCGGTCGCCGCGATATTCTCGCTGATAGGCTTCTCCGCATCAAAGGACGTCCCGAGTTGGGCGGTGTTCGTTGACTGGTGCGCGCTGGTGTGTGGCGTGATTTTGGCGGCAGCCTTGTTTTGCCTTCGCGGTGAACAAAAGGTCTACGCCACACATAGGGCAATAGACATAACGCAAGAGATGGACAGGATAGAGGAACTGTGTAAGACGTCGCTACCTGCAACGTCTTCTATCGTGACACCGAAGGAGCTGGCGGGACGCGTCTCCCTTGAAAGGCTGGTCGAAATTCGCTTTGACCATGCGGGCAGTCCGCTAGATCAATGGAAATTCACATCGGACGATCCGAAGAGCACTTCGCCTCCTCGGTTCTCGTCTCCGACAGAACGCACCGGAGGCCTGACCATGGTGGCACCCGGCACTCATCACATCGACCTGAGGGTCGAGCCACAACACCGACTTTGCAATCGACTGAGGTTTCAGACGAAACCCGGAAAAGACTGTCCCGAGTCCTATATCTATGCCAACGTACAGGTCACTTCTAAGGATGGGAAGCATGGCCCTATGCCGGCGTGGATAGCCTGCAACATAGGAATGGGCCCACCCGCTCGGCATGGGCCGAACGAGTGGATAATCTATAGAACACCGGCAGCCGATGGTTGGGCTACGTTCGATCTATTGCTGCCAGAGGAGGTGCAAAGCTCACCTCTTGGACGGGAAGACGGCTTGGCATTCAGCGAACTCTTGGGAATCCGAATGCGAGGCTCTATCTCGGTATCGCCCATCGAGTTGTGGAGGGACAACCGCGAGCAGGGACAGTAGGAGTAGGACGGCTTCCTCGATCCGCGCGAGTTTTCAGATGTGCGCTATTGCCCGGCCCGGGTGAGGAAGTCAAAATCCCCACCCTAACGTCGCAAGGCAAGAGTCAGGAGAGGATTGAATTACGTTCCGCGACGTTAGGATGGGGCACCCGGCAACATTTCTGCACGGTGACAGGAAAGGCGCCGGGTGCCGGGTGCCCCACCCTTGCGCATTTTGCAGGGGGATGGGATTCCACGGTTGCGTCCCGCGTGGAATTTTCGGCGATCTGCACGCCATTTTGACTTAAAGCATAGAATCGTCGTGGTATACTTTTTATACCTTTACTATACCGGTTCGGCGCCGCTGAGATCTCATGAGGTTCGAGTACGATTCCGAAAAGAGCGCCCAGAACAAGACGAAGCACGGCATCGACTTTGAAGAAGCCCAGTCTCTTTGGGCAGACCCGATGCTGGCGGAGATTCCAGCCCGTACTCGCGATGAACCGCGCTGGTTGCTGATCGGCAAGATCGATGGTAAGCACTGGTCCGCGGTCGTAACTCGGAGAGGCGAAAGCATCCGGCTGATCTCTGTGAGGCGTTCGCGGTCTGAAGAGGTGACAATTTATGAAAGCGAAGACATTTGATCGCAAATTCGATCGCGGCGCGCGGGTGGTGGATCAACTCGATCTGAACCGGGCGCGCCGTGTGGGCACCGACCCAAAGCGCGTCAACGTCGACTTCCCGGCCTGGATGGTCGATTCCCTCGATCGGGAAGCTCGCCGCCTGGGAGTGACCCGGCAGTCGCTCATCAAGCTTTGGCTGGCCGACCGATTGAGCCAACCTGTTTTCGTTGGGAAACGCGGTCAGCGATCCCTTCGAGATTTGGAACTACGTAGCCCAAGATAACCCCGCCGCAGCCGATCACATTCAGGATCTCGCTGGCTGAGGTCGTGCTACTCTTAGCCTAGCCCGGCATGGCCACCGCGAAGCAACAGGTCGAGTCGCTGCTCCACAAGCTTTCGGAGAACTGCAGCCTGGAGGACATTCAATATCACCTCTATGTCCTCGACAAAGTTCGTCAAGGTTTGGACGACGCCCGCCAGCGCGGAACCGTCTCCCAAGAAGACGCCGAAAAGCAACTAAGCAAATGGCTCATCGAGTAGTCTGGTCGCGAAGGGCTCTCGCCGATTAAGTGTCGACAAAAAGCGTAAACCACAGAGGACACAGAGGTGCACAGAGAGATCTCAGGGTTTTAATCAGAGCTTCCCCAGGGCTGCAAAGCGGTTCAGCGCGGGACCGAAGTAGCCAAAAATACACAACTTACGCCGGGAACCCGGGCGACCCCCTCGGGGTCTAAGTAACTAGGCGGGAATTCCTTGGGAGTGGTTTCTGCCGATGAAGATTCCTGCCTTTTGGGCCGCGATAACTCTATAATTGAGGCACGCCTTTATGGCGGGAGCTACTACTTTGGGCGATCTTGCTGGGGCGATTGGGGTCCGGGTTGAAGAGTCGGCCGTTATTGGGGAATTGAAGGCCGGTTCCGAGGAGGCCTACGCCTGGCTGATCGGAGAATTTCACCAGCCCATTTATAGCCTTATCTACCGCATCGTGAATGACCCGTCCGACGCGGCCGATACCACACAGGAAGTATTTCTTAAGGTCTTCCGGGGTATGAAGCATTTCCATGGCGAGTCGAGCCTGAAGACATGGATTTACAGGATCGCGCTGCACGAGGCCTCCAACCGGAGGCGCTGGTGGTTCCGGCACAAAGCACAAGAGACTCCGATTGAACCGGTGGAAACGGGCGAGAATCAATTTTACGGAGAAGAAAGGTTAGTGGATCGCGGGGAATCGCCTTTCGATCTGTTTGCGCATGCCGAGGTGCGGGCGGCGGTCGAGCTGGCGCTCACGCATGTGTCCGAACCTTACCGGACGGCGATCATCCTGCGGGATCTGGAAGAGATGTCTTATGAGGAGATCGCGGAGGTATTGCAGATCTCGCTGGGGACGGTGAAATCACGCATTACTCGCGGGCGCGATGCGCTGCGCAAGAGGCTGGCGAAATATGTGCGGGAAGCGGGTCCGGAGCTGGGGTTGGTGGTTCCGGAGTGTTGAAGTTCCATCGTTCCGGCCATCGTCCGGCACTATGAGAACGGGGCGGAATTGAATCGGAGTTCGAGCGGGGGTAGAGAGGCAGAGGTGACACCATGAAGTGCGCCGAGTACAAGAGACTGTTTTCTCCGTACCTCGACGGTCAGGTGAGCGGGGCCGAGATGCACGCGCTCCAGAAGCACATGCAGGAATGCGGCGGTTGCGCGCGGGAGTATGCGGAGGTGCAGCGCGCTTTGCAATTGGTAGTGGCTTTGAATCGAGCGAAGACCAAGGCTCCCGCGGATTTGCCCTTGAAGTTGCGGCTGGCTATTTCGCACGAGTCGAAGCAGGCGCGCCGCCGGCGGTTCGAAGGCGCCATGGTCAGGCTGAGCAATGCACTGAATGCATTCATGGTTCCGGCGACAGCGGGAGTGGTGAGCGCGATACTCACGTTCGGGCTGCTGCTCGGATTTTTTGCCCTGCCACAGCAATTGATTGCGAGTTCCGACGTTCCTCTGATGCTGTACACCGGGCCGCAGCTGAAGCAGTCGGTATTCGGTACGTCGCTGGGCAGCATGGGGGAAGATTCGGTGGTGATCGAAGCCTACGTGGGCGCCAACGGGCGAGTGGAAGACTACCGCATCCTGTCGCAATCGGACGGCAGTAAGGCGGTGCCGCCGCAGGTAAAAAACCTGCTGATTTTTACGACCTTCAGCCCGGCACTTTCCATGGGCGTACCCACCGCCGGACGCGCTGTAATCTCTTTTTCGAAGATCAGTGTGAAGGGGTAGCTGTCAGCTATCAGCGCTCAGCCGTCAGTTATCAGTTATCGGTTCCTCATGACCCGGGGCTCCCCTTGTCTGTCGTGTCGTGGGAACAGGGGTCCTTCGACTCCGTGGCTGCTACGCTTCGCGTACCAGCCACTCCGCTCAGGAAGACAGGGTGAGCTGCGAGCTGCGAGCTGAGAGTTGAAAGCTGAGAGCTGAGAGCTGCGAGCTGCGAGCTGAAAGCTGAGAGGCTGAGAGCTGAAAGCCCTTGTTTGACCTTCCCGATAGCAACTTCGTACACTATTTTCAGTTCAACATTTTCAGTCCGGCATTTTTCAGTTCACCCACCGCGCCCGAGGTCTTCACCACGGACTGCTAGGAGGAGTTTCCTGGGACAGCGTTTTCGACTGACGTTGATTTTGAGTTTGACCCTGTTTCTGGCCGCCCGATCTGGGTTGGCGCAGGGCAATCCCCAGGTTTCGCTGGAGACGAGCGAGACGATTTTCACGGTTCTGACCGCCATCAATACCTGCGGCTACGATCAGGAGCTGAGTTCGTCCGATCCACTGCGGGCGCAAATCCGCGCGGAGGTGGATAAGGTGGTTGAAACCACGCCGGGAGCCAAAGAGGTCGCGGCTCCGATGTGCGAATTCTATCGCCACCACTTGGTAGGCGAGCCGGCGCACGATCTCTCGCAGTATGTCTCGCTGGCGCTTTATCTGGGCGAGCCACCAACGTTCACACCGAAACTGAAAGAGGCGGAGTTGCCTCCGGACGCCGCAGGTATCGTGGACTTTGTCCCGCTCATGCAGACCTTTTATGCCAAGGCCGGCCTGCACGCCATTTGGGAGCGGCATCGGGCGCGTTATGAAGAATTGACCGAGAGTTATCACGCTCCGCTGTCGAAGATGACCTTCGATACCGAGATCTACCTGAAATTGCCGTCGGCCGGCTATCTGGGACGCCAGTTCACCGTCTATCTGGATGCCATGGGAGCGCCGGGAGAAACCAACGCCCGCAATTATGCGTCGGATTACTACGTCGTTTTCTCACCGACGGCGGGCACGGCGCTCAAGATGCAGCAGATCCGCCATACCTATCTGCATTATCTGCTGGACCCGCTGGCGATGAAGAACAATACGTCGTTTGTGCGTTTGCGGCCGTTGCTTGAGGCGGTGCAGAAAGCTCCCATGGATGAGGCCTTCAAGAGCAACATTTCGCTGCTGGTAACAGAATGCCTGGTGCGCGCGATTGAACTGCGAACCGGTTCGGTGAAGAGCACCGAGGCCGAACGCCAACAGAACCTCGACGAGGACGACCGGGAAGGCTATATTCTGACTCGCGTTTTCTACGATGAGCTGGCGAATTTCGAAAAAGATCCGGCGGGTCTGCGCAGCGCCTATCCTGGAATGCTGGGCTCGATCGATATCGGCAAGGAGACGAAGCGTGCGCGGGAGATCGTGTATGCGAGCGAGGCGGCGCCGGAACTGCTGCGGCTGGCGCGTCCACGAAACGAGCATCTTCTGCAGAACGCGGAAAAGCAACTGGCGGCGGGCGACGCTAAGACTGCGCAAAAACTGGCGGAGCAGGCGCTCGCCGAGCAGGAAGAGGATCCAGGGCGGGCTTTGTTCATTCTGGCGCAAGTCGCCACCGCGAATCGCGACATGGAGGGCGCGCGCACGTACTTTGAGCGGGCGCTTGAAACCACGCACGAACCGAAGGTCATCGCGTGGTCGCATATCTACCTGGGGCGTATTTTTGATTTGAAGGAGAACCGGGACGCCGCGTTAACGGAGTATCGGGCGGCGCTGAGCGTGGCCGGGGCGACGCTTCCGGAGGCGAAAGTGGCGGCAGAACGCGGCCTGGACAAGCCCTATGAGCCACCCGTGGCAAGACAGCCGGAATAAACAAGGTTTCAGAGTCTCGAGATTTCAAGGTTCCGATGACCCAAAGTTCCAACATGGCGGTGTTTTTGGAGGAAGCTTTGGCATCCTCCAATGATAAAGTTATGGGTCACCCACAAATTTCTCTTTGAAGCGTCGGGATTTTGGAACCTTGAAACTTGCTTTTAATGGAGAGAGCATGAAACGAGCGGCAGTCATTGCAGGATTACTGACGATTGCGATTTGGGCTGCGGCCCAGAGCACAGGGGCGGCGGCGCAGACTACGCCCGCGGCGAGCCAAGCGACGCCAGCGCAGGGAACTCCGGCGGCACAGACTACGCCAGCGCCGGGCGCGGTAACACCGCCCATCAAGCGGCCGCCGCAAGCGAAGACGCAGCCGGAATTCGACGCTTACAAGGTGGCGGCGGCCCTCACCGATGCGGCCGCTCAGGAAAAGGCAGCCGACGATTTTGCCACCAAGTTTCCGGACAGCGAATTGCGTGTGCTGCTCTATAAGAACGTGATGCACCTTTACCAGAACTCCAACAACGCCGAAAAAACCGAAGCCATGGGCCGGAAAGTGCTCGCGATTGACGCGGACGATCCGGATGCTCTTACGACGGTGGCCGAGGTGATCGCGGAGCGGACTCGCGACACCGATCTCGACAAGGATCAACGCTACGCGGAAGGCATGAAGATGGCAGAGAAGGCGCTGCAGACTATGGATACCGACATTGCCGTGCCGGCGGGCACGCCGCAGGATAAGATCGACGCCTACAAATCTGGAATGCGGTCGCAGGCGTACTCGACCATGGGCGCGATCGAGTACAACCGGAATAACTTTACCGGCGGCTCAAACTGACTTCCAAAAGGCGATTGACGCTTTTCCAAGCCAGCCTTATCCGCCGGACGTACTGCGGCTGGCGCTGTCGCTCGATAAGCAGCAAAAGTATGAAGAGGCGTTGAAGGTTGCCAATCGTGCTGTAGAACTCACGCAGGACAACACCGCGATAGGAAGCTCGGCGCGCCGGGAACGCGACCGTCTGCAGCAACTCACAGGGAGTGTTCCTGCTCAGCCGCAGGCCCAACACTCCCCAAGCACTGACGGGCAGATCGAGATGAGGACACCGGGATTCGTCTCAACTGGACCCGGCAGCGATTTCCGATGAAGTCACGCGAACTTATGGCGCTCGAAGAGAGCCTCGGTTACCGATTCCAGCGCCAGGAACTGATCGAGCAGGCTCTTACCCACAGTTCGCAGGCCCGCGAAGTGGAGGCGTTGGGCGCATCGAATAATGTGCGCGGCGGCAATTTGCCGGGCGGCGGCGATAACGAGTTGCTGGAGTTTCTGGGTGACGCCGTGCTGGGACTGGTCGCGAGCGAGACGCTTTTTCACCGCTTCCCGGGATTCCATGAAGGGCAGCTTTCGAAGCTGCGCGCTCACCTGGTGGGGCAGCGGCACCTGTTGCATGTCGCCGAGCAATTGCAAATCGGTAATTACATGCTCCTCGGCCGGGGCGAAGAGAAGAGCGGTGGCCGCGGCAAAGCGAGCCTGCTGGTCGATGCCCTGGAGGCGATTCTCGCCGCATTGTATCTCGATGGTGGCTGGCAGGCGGCGCGAGACTTCATCGTGCGAGTGATTGTTGAGCCGGAACTGGCGCACATGAATCTGGAAACCAGCGCCATCCCGGTGATGGACTTCAAGTCGGCTCTGCAGGAGACGCTACAGGCGAGCGGAAGAGCGCAACCGGTTTACGTCCTGGTGAAAGAAGAGGGGCCCGAACATCGGAAGACCTTTACGGTGGAAGCGAGGCTGCCTGAACCGGAGGCGGCACAATTCGTGGGCCGCGCGGAAGGCGCGACCAAAAAGCGCGCGGAGCAGGAGGCGGCCCGGCAGGTTCTGGAGCACCTGTCCAGTTTGCCGCAAATTCGCGGGCCACGTGGGGCGAAAGGCGCTCCGCCTTCAGGTTGACGCAGGGAAACCTTGGTTCAGTGTCCGGCGAAAGGCATTCACCACAGAGGTCACAGAGGTCACAGAGGTGCACGGAGGAGCCCTGGGGACTTGACCAGAGCTTCCTTAGGTTACGTTGCATCATGCTGGAAGCAGTCACGCTGTCGAAGTTATGTCGTGGAGTGAGAAGATCCTTACCGGCGAGTGGCCCGCGACGATTCAATCGGTTGCGGGAACGGTGGCCATCGCCGTGTTTGTGGTGACTTTTCTCGCGCAGGCGTTCACCATTCCATCCGAATCCATGGAGCAGACGCTGCTGATCGGCGACTATCTGCTGGTGGATAAGCTTTGCTACGGCGATGGCGGCATCTTCAGCCGGTTGTTGCCCTACCGCCAGATCCGGCGCGGCGATGTTGTCGTCTTCCATTATCCCGTGAATCCGGCGCAGGATTTTGTGAAGCGCGTAGTGGCCTTGCCGGGAGATCGTGTCCGCCTGATCAATAAGCGGGTCTACGTCAACGGGATCTTCAGGAAGAAGGGTTTACGCAGTTCATCTCAAACGTGCGCGATCCCTACCGCGACGACTTTCCGCGCACCGATACTCCCGATTATGGAGTCGACGCGCGCTGGTGGAAGCAGATGTCGAAGCTCGTTGAGGACCACCAGTTGATCGTGCCGGAAGGACATTATTTTGTGCTGGGCGACAATCGCGATGACAGCCAGGACAGCCGCTACTGGGGATTTGTGCCTCGGGCAAATGTGATTGGGCGGCCACTTTTGATTTACTGGTCATCCGGCAATACGAGCAATGACCTCTACGGATCGCCGACTGCGGGTGATAGACTTTATCACCTTGCCTATGCTGTAACCCATGTGTTCCACACGACACGCTGGGGACGGACCTTCAGGCGGGTGCGTTAGGCTGAGAGTAAGTTGAGATAAAACCTGGGAAAAATGCGGAGACGAGATTCTCCGAGATGGACGACGACGTGCCCACGAAAGACAAGAAAGAAAAAGAAGTCCCGCAAACCGAAGCGCCGCGAGAGACCACGGTCGAGTTCCTGGCCTCCATCGCATCGTTGCTCGCCACCGTGCTGTTCATCATGACGTTTGTCTTCCAAACGTTTGCCATTCCTTCCAGTTCGATGGAAGACACGCTGCTGATCGGAGACCATCTGCTGGTAAACCGCGAGCAGTTTTCGCCGCCCACGCACTGGGTAGGGCCTCTGGTACCCTATCGCGACGTTCACCGCGGCGACATCGCGGTGTTCCTCTCCCCCGAACAACCGGGGCTGTTTCTGGTTAAGCGCATCATTGGAATTGGCGGGGATCGCATTCACCTGCGCGACGGCGTCGTTTACCGCAACGGACAAAAGCTGGATGAACCCTACGTGAAGCACGTGCTGGCGGGCGACTACAATCCTTATCGCGACAATTTTCCCGCCGTGCTCCCTTCGCCGCTCTATGGAGTTCGAAACGAGAAATGGCGTCAGGAGATGCCTCCCCATATTGAGGGCGACGACATCGTCGTACCTGCAAACAGCTACTTTGCCATGGGTGACAACCGGGACGTGAGTTATGACAGCCGGTACTGGGGTTTCCTTCCCCATGCGAACGTGATCGGCCGTCCGCTGTTCATCTACTGGTCGTTTATTACCCCGCCTGACGAATATCTGAAGACCGACATGGGCGACCGTTTCGCATCCATGGCGCATACCATCCTCCACTTCTTCGATGAGACCCGCTGGTCACGCACGTTCCAAATCCCGAAGTGAGCGTTGGTGTTTTGTGAACGGACGGGCCGGAAAGAAGCCAGCAGCCCATGGTAAGTCGGAAATTCAGAACCAGCGCCTGAAGGCGCATTGATTTTACGGCCTTTACGGCACGCATGAATGCGTGCCCTGATACGATTCGAACTTGCATCACGGGCTACGAGAGGGAGCGATGGTGCCAAGGAAAGAAACAGGGGCCGCACAGGACGGGAAGCCACAGGAGACAACGGTTGAATTCCTGTCTTCGATTGCGGGCGTGCTGGTGATTGGTTTGTTCATCATCACTTTCCTGGTGCAGGCCTTCGAAATTCCCTCCAGTTCCATGGAAGATACGCTGTTGATCGGCGACCATGTATTCGTGAACCGGGAGCAGTTTGCCGCGGCCGCGCATTGGTTGGGGCCGCTGCTGCCTTACCGCAATCCTCGTGACGGTGACGTCGTGGTATTCCTCTCGCCCGCCGAGCACGGCCTGTTCGTCGTGAAGCGGATTATCGGCAGTCCGGGCGACCGCATTCACTTGCGCGATGACGCGGTCTACCGCAACGGACAGAAACTGGACGAGCCCTACGCTCGTCACAAGGGAGACCCCGGCGATCCCTATAACGAGCGGCGATCGTACCGCGCGAATTTTCCAGCTGTTCCACCGTCGGGCGTGGACAACCTCGACCCCGACTGGCAAGCTCATCTGCCCTCGCACATCGTGGGCGGGGACATCGTCGTGCCCCCCAACAGCTACTTCGCGATGGGCGACAACCGGGACGTGAGCTATGACAGCCGCTACTGGGGCTTTATTCCCCGGCCGAACGTGATCGGACATCCGATGTTTATCTACTGGTCGTTTATTACGCCTCCCGACCAATACCAGATGACCAGTTGGGGGGACCGTTTCAGCTTCCTGGCGCACATCGTCATTCACTTTTTCAATGAGACCCGCTGGTCACGCACGCTTCGGATCATACGGTGAATTTTTTTCGTTCCAGGCGCGGGATGGCAGTCATTGCCGGGCTTCTGGTGGTTCTTTTTCTTTTTCGGCCCGGCGTGCAGCAACTGCGCAACCGAATCGCGGGCTCGATCGGAGCCGCTCTGGGGCGCAATGTGGCAATCGAGGATGTACGTTTTCGTGTTCTGCCCAGGCCGGGGTTCGATCTGGAAGGGTTCGTTATCTGGGATGATCCCGCCTTCAGCGCGGAGCCGATGATCCGCGCGCAGGACGTGTTCGCCGCCATCCGGTTCCGGTCCCTGCTGCGCGGACGGCTCGAGATTGCCACCCTGAGCGCAACCGAGCCCAGCATCAACA
Source organism: uncultured Acidobacteriaceae bacterium (assembly GCA_963709055.1). GTDB lineage: Bacteria > Acidobacteriota > Terriglobia > Terriglobales > Acidobacteriaceae > Acidiflorens. The sequence goes on along the minus strand of CAVPUZ010000006.1, from coordinate 357,340 downwards.
TCGTGCGCAACAACGAAGGCCGCTGGAATCTTGCGAGCCTGCTCGAGCGCAACGCCCAGATTCCCGCCGCCCCCACGCAGAAGCCGCTCTCGGAGCGGCGCCCGGCATTTCCCTACCTCGAAGCCAGTAATGCCCGCATCAACTTCAAAATTGGGCAGGAGAAAAAGTCCTACGCGCTCACCGATGCGGATGTGGCCCTGTGGCAGGATTCCGAGAACTCCTGGGGCGCGCGCATGAAGGCTCAGCCGGTGCGCACCGATTTCAACCTTACCGATACCGGACAGTTGCAGGTCAACGCGACGTGGCAGCGCGCTCCCAACCTGCAACTGACTCCGCTGCGGGTTAGCATCGCATGGGAAAAGGGACAACTCGGACAGATTACAACGTTGCTGACGGGCTCTGACCGTGGATGGCGAGGAGGAGTTGATTTCACGGCGAATCTCTCGGGCACTCCCGAGGCACTTACGGTGGAGAGCCGGGCCGCGGTCAACGGCTTCCGCCGTTACGACATTCTCGATAACAGAATCGTAAATCTGGCGGCCAACTGCAAGGGCAAGTACAACGCGCCGAGCCGATCCTTTGCCGACCTGCTCTGCGAATCGCCCGTCGGCGGAGGGATGCTTCAGGTGCGGGGAAACGTGAGCGCGATGACGGGGCGTCCGAGCTACGATCTGACACTGGCGGCTGAGAAGGTGCCGCTCGCCTCGGCAATTTCGTTGCTGCATGAGGCGAAACAACAACTGCCCGCCGACCTCACTGCGGAAGGGCTGCTGAATGCCGAGTTCCACGCAGTGAGTGACGGACTCAGGCCGGCTGAACTTAGTGGTAACGGCGCTGCCAGTGATGTGAACCTGATTTCCAGCGCGGGAAGCGAAGTAGTTGCGATCGGGAATATTCCGTTGGCGCTGATCGGGGATTCGAGGTGTTGTAAGGCTGCTCGCTCAGTTGGGACGGTGCGCGCAAAGATCAGTGCGCAAAACACAAACGGAAAAGAACCCGAGCCGGTGGAAGCTCACCTGCGGATTGGACCCACCTCATTGAAGGTGAACGCTTCATCGCCTCTGAATGCGGGAGGATGGATCTCGGTGGCCGGCTATCGTTTCTTTCTGCGCGGTGATGTAGAACTGAAAAATCTTTTTCGTCTGGAACATACTCTTGGCTTGCCGGCGGCGCGTCCGGCGGCGGAAGGCGATGCCAAATTGGATGTGAGCATTTCCGGGGCGTGGCATGGACTGGCTGCTCCCACCGCATTCGGGACCGCACAATTGCGAAATGTGCGGGCTGAGACGCGCGGACTAAATGCTCCGATCGAAATTTCGTCGGCTACGGTTTTGTTGGCTGCTGACGCATTTTCGCTACAGAAACTTTCGGCCCAGACGGGAAGCACTCATTGGAGTGGCTCGGTTAGCGCGCCCCGACATTGCGCTCCCGCTTGCCTATTTCAGTTCGATCTCGCCGCCGATCAGCTCTCGGCCGGCGATCTTGCCGAGTGGTTCACGCCGCACCCTGCGAAACGTCCGTGGTACCGCATCTTGAGCTCGGCCGACCAGCAAGGACTTTCGCCTCTGCTGGCGCTTCAGGCGCACGGCAGTTTGCATGTTGGGCGCCTGGGTTTAAAGAAATTGCTCGCTACGCAGGTAACCACGCAACTGGTGGTGGATCGAGGCAAGATCGCGCTCACCTCGCTCCAAGGACAATTACTGCAGGGCACGCATCAGGGGAACTGGACGATTGACGCGACGGTACTGCCGCCGCGCTACCACGGCACTGGCGCAATGCAAAATATCTCGCTGGGCCAGTTGGTTGGGTTGATGAACGAAGCCTGGATCGCCGGAAGCGGCGACGGCGGCTTCGAGCTGGAGACGTCGGGAGGAAACCTCGGCGATTTGTTGGCCCACGCAGACGGCAAATTGAATTTCGTGATGCGCAATGGCCGACTCAACCATGTTCAGATTTCCAGTGCGGAGGGACCGCTGCCTGTCCACCGCTTTACCGGCGACCTGCGCGTGAAGAAGGGCGTCTGGGAGCTTTCGGGAGGCCGGCTCGAATCGCGGGATGGAATCTACCGGGTGAGCGGAACAGACTCTGCAACCGCAGGACTCGATGCGATGTTCACTCGTGACGACGACCAGTCGTGGAACCTGACGGGTACGCTAACCAAGCCGCACGTAGTGCCTGTAAATCAGGAACTCAGCCGCACGCAAGCGAACACGAAGAATTAGAGCGAGCCGTAGGAAAACTCCGATTGAGTGTCGACAAAAAGCGTCCACCACAGAGGACACGGAGGTGCACGGAGAGATCTCACGGTCTTAGTCAGAGCTTCCCCATGGAAATGTGGTCAAGGGTTCAACTGCGATACAACCGCGTTTTCTTCGGCATTGGCTTGTGCGGTGCGCGGGCGTCGAAGCAATTGGCCAAGGATAATCCAGAGAGCGAATACGAACCACTCCCAACCGGAGAAATGTCCCGGCACAAAGGGCAGGAACTTCATGAGCGCCATCGCAACACCAACGACTGCGCCCAACAGCGCGATCAGATAGTCGGCGGTTGAGGGTTTCATGCACAAAAAGGCGGCGCATACCGCGAACCATCCGGTCGCGGAGGCGACCGAACCTACTTCGGAGATGGGAACCAGGATGGCGCTTCCCAGGAACATGCACAGGCCGGTGGCAATGCCGACTGCGAGAACTGAAGCGGAAGGCGTTTGATTGCGGGGATGCACGCTGGCGAGCCTGTCATCCAGCAATCCGCGGCGCGCCATGGCGAACAGCAAGCGGCTGGCAGCGACAAAGTTCCCGTTAAATACTTTCAAGAGAGACAGCAGCGCGGCGCTCATAATGATGCTCACGATCCACCGCGAACCAATCGCATGTTCGAAGGCGACTGCGGTCATGAAGGGCGTATCCGTCAACTGTCTCCAGGGCGCAACAAAAGCTACGGCCGCGATCACGATGATGTAGAACATAAAGCCGACGACGATTGCCGCAAAGATCACGCGCGAGAATCCGCGAGAACGAAACTCGGGATTGGCTTCCTCGGCGGCCTTGGTCACGGATTCGAAGCCGGTCATGAAATAAGGCACGATCTGCAATACGAGCAGGATGGAAACCAGCGGAGTGTGTGTAAACAAGGGCGGGAAATTGGCGGGTGATCCGCGCGCGACGCCCAGGCCGACGAAGGTGACGAATAGCGCCAGGGTGCCGAAAGTCGTCCAGTTCTGGAAGGTGGCACTCATCCGGATGCCGCGATAGTTCAGCAATGTAACCAGCGCGGTAAGTGCGAGGCCGATTACCAGGTGCGGCAGATAAACCGGCTTGCCTGAAACGTGATAGAGCGCGATGCGATTAAGCGCGGGAAGAATCGCGCCGGCAATACGGCCGACCGCGACGGCTTCCCAAGGACAGACGATGAAATATGAAAGCATCATCATCCAGCCTGTAAAGAAGCTGACTGGCCGCGGAAAGACTTTGGCGGTATAGGCGACTTCGCCCGACGCGTCGGGCATCATGACGACGAGTTTGCCGTACACATAACCGATGGGAAGCAGGAGAATGCCTCCGATCGCGAAGCCGAGAATGCCGCCGAGCGGTCCTCCGCGCAAGAGCCAGTCGTCCATGACCACCAGCCAGCCGACTCCGACCATCGTTCCCCAACCGAGAGAGAAGTAATCGGTGATCGTGAGTTTGCGCGCGAGACGGGTCAGCATGAGGGTCTCAAGCAGGACGAACTTGAACGGGCCGATTCGAGGCAAAGCTCGGGAGCGGCTTCAATGAAATCGGTTTGGGGGGAGAAACGCGGTGACGAACGGGGAATTTAGCCAGCTCAAGTCCGGAACGCGCGCGCCGCGTGGGTCTCATGGGCGCGAATTATAAAGCATCGCGTCCCACGAGACCGAGTTGCTTTACGCCACCGCGAAGCGAGGGGGACATTCCGGCCGCAAGATGTAAAGCGCTTCTTTCAGCGAGGAAATCTCGAACACAGAATTCAGGTGCGTTGCGTCGAGCATCTGGCGAAAAAAGACCGGCGGATTTACGAGCTTGAGCCGCGCCGAATTCTGCAACGCCCAGCGACGCACCAGCAACAGCGTTCCCAGACCACCAGCATCCAGTTGCTGAACGTCGGAAAGATCGAGCACCAGCACCCGGAGACGTGGGAGCTGTTCGATCCGGCGCCGGAACTGGTCGAGGGCGACTCCGCGCACCATGCGCCCGGAGCAGCGTACGACGGCTACATCCTGCAAGCATTCGACTTGGTATTGAAGTTCCATACTTTTAATCATACGAACCAGCCTTGGGAAAAGTTCCGTGGCGCCGACTTCCTTATAGACGTGGGAACGGGGTAAAGGTCACCTTTTTGCGGACAAATCTGCATGTCGTTGAAATATTTTGGGCAAATGTTAAAGGAACGTGAATTTTGCCGTGACTTGCCTCGTCACCAGTACCCCAGGCTGCGATTGTGCGGGAGTAGGCGTGCTTCGACTTCGCGGAGCAATTCGCTCACGCGAATTGTTCCGCTACGTTCAGCATGACACGAGCAGCCCAGGTTAGCGCGCAGAGAACGTGCGCGAACCTGGGGCACAAAAAGTCACACACTCTCAGCATGACATCGATCTGGTTCGCTCAGCGTCGCATCGTTATAGTTTGCTCGCATGGCCTCTACAACCCTGCCTCGATTCGGGCTCTTGGGTCGAGGAAGTCGCGCAGCGCGTCGCCGATGAAGTTGAACGCTAGGACCGCGAGCATGACCGTGACCGCTGGAAATATTACGAGGTGAGGAGCGTCAAACAAGTGCGAGCGGGCGTCGTTCAACATCGATCCCCAGCTGGCGGTGGGCGGAGGCACACCCAAGCCGAGGAAGCTCATGGTCGCTTCGGCGAGAACTGCGCCCGCCATGCCGATTGCGGCTTGCACGATCACGGGCTGAATGATGTTCGGCAGAATGTGGCGCAAGACGATGCGCAGATCGTTTGCTCCCAGCGCGCGCGCCGCTTCGACGAATTCTCTTTCGCGGACCGCGAGCACCTGGCCCCGCACCAGGCGCGCATAGCCGACCCAACCTCCAAGCGAGAGGGCAAGAACGAGATTGAAAACTCCGGGGCCACGGAAGGCGACGAAGGCGATGGCAATGAGGATTCCGGGGAATGAAAGAAAGGCATTCATCAGGACGATGTTGACGAAGCGGTCGATGCGTCCTCCGTAAAATCCGGCGAACGAGCCGATGATGAGGCCAAGGAACAACGAGCCGGCAACGACGCTCGAGCCGACGAACATAGAAATGCGCGCTCCCCAGATGAGGCGGGAGAGAATATCGCGTCCCAGTTCGTCAGTTCCGCAAAGGTGATGCGCCGACGGCGGTTCGAGACGGTTGGGCAGGTCGATGTAGGCGGGATCCTGCGGCGCGATCCAGGGCGCAAAGATCGCGCAGATCACGAACACCGTCACCAACAGCACTCCTATGGCCGCCAAAGGATTGTGGCGGGCGACGCGGGCAGTGCCGCTCAGTTGCCAGTTTCCGGTGCTCAATTGCCAGTTGGTGGCCATGAGGTGACTTGAGTTTAAATGTTTTGTGGATCGCTCGGTGACGCTTTCCAGCATGCCATTTGTCCACCGGGAGGCTCTGATTTAGCTGTTGGCAAAAAGCATAACCACAGAGTTCACAGAGGTGCACGGAGGACTGCGGGTACTTGATCAGAGATTCGATTTGTCCAGAGATTGCCGGAGCGTGGCGCAATCAACATCTACTTCGGGTTCTTGTAGACCACGCCGCCCTTCATGACGAAGTTTACGTGCTCGAGCACGGTCACATCTTTTAGAGGATCGCCCGGCACGGCAACGATATCGGCGAACTTACCGGATTCAATGGTGCCTACTTTGTCTTGCATGTCGAGCAAGGTTGCGGCCGATGAAGTTGCCGCGCGAATCGCCTGCGCGGGTGTCATTCCCCACTTCACCATGTAAGCAAATTCGTTCGCGGGATTGACCTTCCAGTCGAATCCGCCGGCATCGGTGCCAAATGCAATTTTGACTCCTGCCTTCATCGCGCGGCGAAATGTGTCTTCATGGATCTGCAGCATCTTCAACCAAACGGGAGCGCCCGTCGCGGCGCGGCCTTGCGCGACATATTCCCCCACAAAGATCGTCGGTACGTACCAGATGCCCTGACTCTGCATCTTCTTCAAGTCCTCATCGGCAATGTAGTTGCCATGTTCGATGGTATCCACGCCCGCTTCCACCGAGTTATGCACTCCATGCAACGCCATCGCATGCGACGCCACTTTATGGCGCTCGCGGTGCGCCTCGTCGACGATGGCCCGCAACTCGTCCATCGTGAAGGTGGGGATGTCGTCCAACACTCCATCTGATCGGACGAAGTAGCTGCGGTCGGAATAGACCTTGATCCAGTCGGCGCCATGGCTGATCTGTTCGCGCACCGCTTTGCGGCCGTCCTCCACTCCGTCTACGACCTGCACGCCGTGCGGCACCTGCACATTGGGCGCGTATCCCTGCAGTGGATACGCTCCGGTGACATCCATGGCACGAGTGGCGATTTGCATCCTGGGACCGGGAATTACGCCGTTCTGGATCGCTTTCTTTACGTCCACATCGGCGTAGCCGGCGCCTTCGGTCTCCAGGTCGCGAATGGTGGTGAAGCCATACTCCAAGGCGCGGCGTGCGTTGACGGTCGCTACGATTGTCCGGTACTCCGGCGACTCTTTCAGCAGTTGAGCGTCGTAGTCGGCGGCGGTGATGTCGCCTTGCAGCAGGATGTGGGTGTGCGTGTCGATCAAGCCTGGCAGGCAGGTTTCACGCGAAAGATCCACGATCTGCGCGGATGATGGCGGCGGTGTGCTACTCACTTCGCGAATCTTTTCGTCTTCGATTGCGATGATTACATCTTGTTTCGGTTGATCCGACTTGCCATCGAGCAGCCAGCCGCATTTCAGGTAAACGGCTGTTTGTGTCTGGGGCTGCGCCGACGCCATGACTGCCAGAGCTGCGATCACCGCCAAGCCGATGCACAGAGCCGTTCCCGCCTGTTTTTTCATCTTCATTTTCTCCAAATGTTTCTTAGCCCTCCAGGTCAAACGCCAGTCAGCGAGGCCGCTGAGATGCTTCTGTTGCTGAGGCGGCTGCAACTACGTTGAGCAAAGCGCAGAAGAGGCTCCCGGACGCATTCAGACCGGTGCGCATCTGAAAAGCCTCCGAGAGTCCCTCAGTTTCGACGGCTTGGATTCGGTTTTGCGCTGCCCATTCTCAACAACAACCCATCTTGACCTCGCCCGCTTCGGTGAGAGGAGGGCCGAACGCTTCGACTGGCGCGGGAACCCCATTGTGCGCGGCGATCCAGCGACGTACCGCGTCGAAGACCACCAGAACGACACCCGCGATGAAGATGGCCATCAGGATGGAGTCCAGGTAGCCGGTGAAGACCAGTCCCGGTTTTTTCGTGAGCGGCCAGAAGATGTTTTTGATCGACAAAACTCCCGCCGTCAACGTGGTCACACCGACGAAGCACATGGGAAGAAAAGTAATCCAGGCATACTTGGCCTTTCCCATATTGATGAGGAACGTCGTGGTAACGGCCAGCGCGATCGTTGCCAGTAATTGATTGCCGGTCCCGAAGAGCGGCCAGATGGTGGAAATGTTTCCGGTATAGATCAAATATCCCCAGCCCAGCACCACGATAGAACTCGTCATCAGGTTGCCGGGTAGCCATGCATTGTTCCCGAACGGCTTGTAGACCTTGCCCATGAGTTCCTGCAGCACGTAGCGGGCTACACGAGTTCCGGTGTCAACCGTGGTGAGAATGAATAATGCCTCGAACATGATGGCGTAGTGATACCAGTACCCCATCAGGGTCGCCATGCCGGGAAGGCCTTTGAAAATTTGCGCCATGCCGACGGCGAGAGAGACTGCGCCTCCCGTGCGCCCCGCGAGTTTCTCGCCCACTTCACGGGAGAACATATCCAGATTCACTGTGGATAAGCCAAGGTGGCTGAAGACCGCTGGAGTCGTGTTGATGGCGAAGTAGTCGCCGGGATACATCGAACAAGCGGCAATCAGGGCAAGAACGCCAACCAGCGATTCGGCGATCATGGCGCCATAGCCGATGAAGCGCGCGTCGGATTCCTTGTCCAGCATTTTGGGGGTTGTGCCAGAGGAAACCAGCGAGTGGAAGCCCGAAATCGCCCCGCACGCGATGGTCACAAAGAGGAACGGAAACAGCGGACCTTTAATGATCGGGCCGCCGCCATGCACAAAGGGAGTGAAGTTCGGGAACTGGATGTTGGGATGTACCACGAACACGCCAATCACAAGAACTGCAATCGTGCCGAGCTTGACGTAGGTGGAGAGATAATCGCGCGGCTCGAGCACGAGCCAGACCGGAAGAACAGAAGCGATCAGGCCGTAAAGGGCCATGAGAATCGTGATCTGATGCGGCGTGAAGGTCAGGGCTGCGGCTGCTCCGCTCTGCGCTACCCAGTGTCCGGCGACCACGCTGCCGATCAACAGCACGACGCCGAAAATACTCGGGCCGGTGACCGTGATTTGTCCGGCATGGCTTTTGAACATCCAGAAGCCCATGATGACCGCGATCGGGATCGTCATGCCGATGGTGAAAACGCCCCAGGGGCTATTGGAGAGCGCATTGACCACCACAATGCCCAAGCCCGCGAGCGTCACCAGCAGAATGAAGAGAACGGCAATCATCGCCACCAGACCGGCGAAAGGACTGATCTCGGTGCGCGCGATATCCGCCAGGGAGCGTCCGCGGTGACGCACCGAGGCGACCAGCACGGTGAAGTCCTGCACGCAGCCGGCCAGCACGGCGCCGACCAGGATCCAAAGGAACCCGGGAGCAAATCCAAATTGTGCTGCCAGAGTGGGGCCGACCAACGGCCCTGCGCCAGCGATCGCCGCAAAGTGATGCCCGAAGAGCACCCAGCGCGGCGAGGCCACATAGTTATGGCCGTCCGCATAAAGGTGGCCGGGCGTAGTGCGGCGATCGTCGAGCGACAACGCCTTGGCGGCGATGAAAGCGCTGTAAAAACGGTAGCCAATGGCATATACGCAAAGAGCACCTAATAAAATCGGAAAGGTATTCATGATTCACTCCAATAAATGCTTATCCTGGTAGTGCCTGTCGCAACCGACGATCCTACACCGATCATTGCCGCCAATACAATGTGCTCGTTGGTAGCTATCAGGTTTGATTCAATCTACCCGCCCACCCGACGGCCGGCCACCAGGAAAAAGGCCCGCCAGACTGGCGGGCCTCGAATCGAAGACTAGTTCGGATAGCAGGAGCGCGTTTACGGTGTGCAACCGCCCGAGTAGGCGCAGTTTTCGTCCTCGAACCAGATGCTGTACTTTCCCTGATTGCCGGCACTGCCATATACCGGAAACGAAATCGGCGTCGCGGCATCGTCAGCATACATGGTGACGATGGCGGTGGTTGCCGCTGCCGAGCCCGGATAGAACTGCGTGCCCTTTCCGTCTAACGCGAAGCTATAGTCAAAGAAGTCGAAGATGTAGTTGGTCAGAGGATAGAAATTGCTGGCGGACGTGCAGCACGGTCTCTCCACGATATACTCCGCGCTGGTTCCAATCAGCCCGGGCCCGCTGACCCAGGTCAGCCCGAACGTACCACCCCACTGTTGAGTGAGGTCTTCGACAAACACGCTTTGCTCCGCGGTTCCAGCAACGCCGTAGGTGATTACCCAGAAGTCGTCGCCGGAGCTGACAGGACATGCCGTCTTTCCACAAAGGATTTCCAATTCCGGATAACTGGGGTACCACTCTACCCATCCGTTGTATATGGTTTTGCCTTTACAGCCTCCTCCATCAAAATACACGGTACTACCGCCTTGTACCAGGCTTCCCTCGGAGTAGCCGCCGATGCCGTTCCATGTCGACTCCAACCACGGGCCGTCGGCACAGGGGGCGCCACCAAAAGGAGCCTTTGCAACCGGCACGTTGAAGACTGACTCAACCTCATTGAAGGAGGTAGTGTTGCTCCAGGTCTTGAGCTTGTTGGTATTCACGATTCCACTCCAGTTCGCGGAGCCGACGGATACCGTATTGATTCCGGCTGCCGCTGGCGGACCGGCCGGTACCATCGTGTGGCTCGAATACGGCATCGGTTTGACATCGGTGGGGCGAATCTTCAGCGCCAACATTCCTCTTTCCCACTGTTGGTAGGCCTTCGGGTTGGCCGCCTTGTCCGGGCGCTGCGGCAAGCCGTGGGTGAGCAGTTCAACGTTGGTCGCGGTCAAGGGATTGAAGCCCTTGGGCGGGGCCGCAAAGGTGGTGACGCCTTTAACGCTCGTTTGTACCCTGGGCGCTGTCGCGAAAATGGCGGCTGCGTTTTCACGCTGGGCCATTGCGAAGATTGAGAAGCTCACCATTAAAACTGCCGCTGCAATTGCTGCAATCGACTGCTGCAAAAATCGGGCGTTCTGCTTTTCCATAATTTCTCCTTTTTCAAAGGGAAATGTTGGCGAGGAGAAGGGTCGTTTCCTTTTCAAACTGACGCCAGCTTGATCGCCCTGGAACAGGCGATCCAAGGTGCTTCATCCTCGCAGTTTGCGTTTATAGCCTGCGGTTGACGTGACCGAACACCTCCATCGTCACCTTGCAAAAAATGTAACGGATCGGCCCAGGTGGCGAAGGATTGAATTGAGCTATGTTTAACTTTTCTGCCGGGATAGGTTACGCCTCTGGAAGCGCTTACCCCTGTTCGAGAACTGATCTTCACGAGGCGATAAGCAACAGAATGCTCTCATCGTGAACACGGCTTGTCAACTTAAATCCGCGTTATTCACCGAACTGTCATAACGGCGCTCTCGCCATGCCGATCGCTCTGTTTGGCGCGCGAAGTTCGAGGAAAAATCCGGGCTACTTCGCTTTATGGAATCCAGATGTTCGGCTCATGCTGCCCGGGCGCCGGCAATTCGCGGGGCGTGGTGGTCCACTGGTTTTTCCTGTAACAAGAGTTCTGTGGCCTGCACTCTGGGATGGCTATGAAACCAGCGGTGCACTACTCCCTCATGCAGGAAATTGGCGATGGAAAGCAGGCTCATGCCCTGATGATGGGCCATCCAACACCGCACCAGTTGAGGGCGGCGAGGCTGCGAACGGCCCCGCAATGGACTGAAATCCAAAGCTTCGTAGAATCCGTAAGCGCCCAGCCATCGCTGGCGTTGCATGGTGCGGAGGTTGCGTAGCGCTGCCGTAGGATCGATATCCAGAGCGATGAAAGTGGAATAGGGCGAGATTACCAGCACTCCGGGATCGGGCTTGTGGATTGCCAGCTCGGGCACTCCGAAAGGGAAATACTGATAGTTGCCGGCATCATCCTTCTTCGAGCATCCGGATTCGGAAATGCCCCAAGGTACTCCCTTGCCAGCCGCATAGGTTTGTTGCGCGCGTACGGCTACCATCTTCGAGCGCTCCAGCAGAGTATTGGGATAGGTGCGCATCCAGAGCGCGGGCATGAGGTACTCAAACATGGTGCCGGTCCAGGAGAGCAACCCGACCATGCCGTCATCTTCCATGCAGGCGCGACCAAGCTGAAACCAACTTTCTTGCGGTATCTCATCTTTGGCGATGGAAACGAAGTATGCGATGCGCGCTTCACTGGCGAGCAAGTCATAACATGCGGGAAGAAGCTGCTGTTTTTCGACTTCGAAAGCGACGGAGAGCAGATTGCGGCGATGGCAGAAGAGAAATCCGAAGTCCATTTCGTCGGCGAGGCGGCCGGCCTGATTGTCTATTTTCCTAAGATCCTCTATGAGGTTGGTGAGATGTCCGCGCGCTCCCGCCAGCAAGGCGAGCAGAGTTTCGGTAACGCTCGCTCTGCTCCCCAGGTTTCGACGAGTCTGCCGCTGCCTGCAGTCGGAGAGTCAGACTATCGATGAAGGCCGGCATCCGTTCGAGGGCGGGTAAATCATCGGGCCGAAGCTGCAGACGGATTTCGGAGTCATCGTTCAGCGCGGCAAATTCCGGAAGCAGCCAGGGCGCAAAGAGTTGGACTAATCCGCGAATCTGCTCGATGCGCTGTTCGACCTGTTTGCGGATCCAGCTTGCCTCGGCGGCATTCCTCAAGTTTGAGACTCGAGGACGAATGTTGGCGAGAATTGCGTCGGGAGAAACTCAATAAATACTGCAGCCAGCCCTGCCCCCGGAGCGACTCTCTCGATGCGCGAAAACTTACGCCGCGAAAGTGCCCCTAAGGTAGTCAGAAGATAGAGATGATCGATAATGCCTTCCGCCAATTCCTTCTGCAGGAGAGGCTGGTCGAGAAGTTGTAGGCATCCCTGCTGCAGAGTCCAGAGCGAAGCGACCAGATTGCCGTTGTCGACACTCGACACAATCGATGGAGTAAGAGGAGCGAGCGATCGTGTGTCATACCAGTTGAGGAAGTGGCCTTGATAGCGCTGCATCTGGGAAGCAGTCGCCAAGGTTAGGAGGTTGAGTTGCGCAAATTCCGGCACCGTCAGGTAGCCGAAGTCGCACGCAACTTGCCGGACATTGAAAAGAAAGCCGAGGTTGGTGGGAGAAATGCGCGGGGCAACTTTCGTGCCGTCCTCCTGGACGTTGTCGGGAATCAGCCAATGATGTTCTTCGGTGCTGAATTCAGCGAAGTAACGCCAGGTTCGAAGCGCCGGAAGCTGCGCAGCAATCGTTGATGAGCCTTCGACAGCTGCTTGCGCGGAGCGCGCGGAGGGCGGTTCAGCCATTGCGAGATCGGCTTGCTGCAGGCCCACAGCAGAAGAATTGGTATCGCCGCCGGAAGCGCGCGCTTGTTTACGAGATATACGAAGACGAACAGGACGAGGGCAAGCGCAGGGGTCCAGTTCAGATAGATGTCGAGCATGGTGCGCTTCTCGCCGGCCAGTTCTGCCTCGGCTGCGGTCTCCCATTCCAGCAAGCCTCTGGCGAGTGATCAAACGACGAACCATGGTTCGCACCACGGCGTCCATGGACAACAATGCCTGATGGGCCAGGAACGTGAGGATCAGCGCATTTGCCATCGCGGCGTTGAGAAACCCGTCCAGGGCGCCGAGAATGCTGGATCGCCGCGTGACCGACCGCCTGCACTAACTCGACTGCGAGTTGGAACAGTCGCAGGCAGAAACAGAATCGCGATGGTTGCGAGCGTCCAACGTTTGGGACCACCGGGCAGGCAGGTCCAGCCAAGGACGAACAAAAGAAACAGCGCGGGTTCGACCAGGCTGCGCCGCAGGTTGTCGAGAATCTTCCAACTCGAAATGACCGACAGCGGATTCGGCACACGCTGGCCCGACTCGTCGGGCACCATGGGAAGCAGCCATTCCGTAATCTGCCAGTCGCCTCTCAGCCAGCGATGTTTTCGCCGATTGTGAGCGCTGTAGTGAGACGGATAGTCCTCAATCACTTCGATATCGCTCACCAGCCCGGCGCGAGCATACGCGCCTTCGATCAGGTCATGACTGAGCAGCGCATTGCGCGGGAAGCGGCCGTGAAGAATGGAGTGCAGCGTTCCGACCTCATAGATCCCTTTGCCGACAAAAATGCCTTCGCCATAGAGATCCTGATACACGTCAGAAGTGGCATGCGTGTAAATGTCCAATCCTGTCTGGCCGGAATAGATACTTGCCAAGCGGGAGCGCGCGGTACTTTGCACGCTGACTCCAACCCGTGGCTGCAGGATGCCGTAGCCCGCGACCACGATCCCCAAGTCCCGATCGATAATTGCCTGATTCAACGGATGGGCCAGTGCGCCCACCATTCGGCGCGCAGATCCCGCGCGGCAATTCCGTGTCGGAATCAAGTGTGATCACGAAACGAACGTCACGCAAAATCGAGAGGTTGCCAACCTTGACGGGAAAACTGTCAAACTGCCCCCGCATGAGGTTGTTCAGGTCCATCAATTTGCCGCGCTTGCGCTCCCAGCCCATCCACAGCCTTTCGCGAGGGTTGTAAACACGATGCCGGTGCAGCAGCAGGAAAGAGCCCATTTTTCTGCCGGCATATTTCTCGTTCAGACGGCGGATCAGGTTCCCTGCGAGGTCCACCAAAGGGTTATCTCTTTCCAGCGGCTCCGACGGAGAATCGGGAAGGTCGGTTAAAAGAACATAGTGAAGATTTGCATCCTGGTTGCCGAGGAATCGCACTTCGAGTGCGTCCACCAACTTGCGAACCTGATTCTCATTCAAAAGTATGGTGGGGATTGCCACCATGGTGACGCAGTCGTTGGGCAGTCCGCGGGAAAAATCCAGCTTCGGCAGTATTTGTGCCGGGAGCAGCCAGGTAACTATATAGTTCATGATCTGCACGGCGCTTTGTGAGCCCGGCAGCAAGACTGCCAGCAGCGAGAGAAAAACCAGTCCCAAAGGGGTCGATGCCCGGGTCAGAAGGAGAACAACCGCGGAAACAATGACCAGCGTAAGCACCGCGATACCGGGGAGATAAAAATCGTCGGGATGCTTACGAAGCCATGTGGGGAAGCGTTGGCTGAAGGGCGGATTAAATCCGACTTTTTCCTCCAGCACGTCGCGGCCTTCCGCGAGTAAATACGATCCGACATGCGATGCGCGCAGGGTTACTCGCGGATCATCATTGAGTTGTTGCTGAGCCTGACGGGCGAGCGCGAGCGCCTGGCTGGCAACCTGCATCTCATCGCAGTCGCTACGGTCCGCGATATTGACAAGCTCCCGGCGATATAACTCGCGGCTTTCATAGTCCATGCGCGCGTAAGCCCCCGCGGGATCGCCACGGAGAACTCGATCGAATAGCATTAGCGGCTCGAGGATGACCTTCCAGTTTGCTTGTTTGATCTCCTGCAGACTGCGGACCGGGAGCTGGATGCCGTCAGAAGCCGATGGATCGGCAAGCAAAACAGAGGCGCGCTCTCGCAATCTGTTCGAGCAACGCTAATCTCATTGCGGGGATGAGCATCCACAGCTCGACCAGTTTGAGAACTGTGATTTCCTGGAAGGCCTGAATGTAGGCTGGTGAAAGTAGGTTCGCTGAATTCGAACCCGACGGAGCCAAGAAAATCGGCAGCGACCGCCGCTATTCGGGAAACTACAGCGCCATCGCGGGTGCGAACCTGGGGGATTTTGTGAGGCGACTGGAATGTCCCGGCAATGTCCTGCAACTCGGCATCGAGCAGGAGAAGATCTTCCCGCAGTCTTCGAAAGTCCGCAGACTCATTGGGCGCGGGCGGCGATTCGAGGACCGCGAGCACGGGCCGGAAAGCCACGATCAGTTTTCTGTAACGAGTATGGAAGTCGCGTGACTCCCGCTGCCCCGGTATCCATGCCAGCGAGCGCGCGAGTTTCGCCGCACTTGCCGGCAACGCGAGCGTAGCGGGAGCCGCTTCCGGTTGCGGGGAATGTAGGTCGCTTTCGGCTTCCGCGCCCGCGAGTCCCAAATCTAGACTGTCCGTCATTCGTTTTTCCTAGCGGTTTTCCCCGCGTTTTTCCTAGCGATAGCTTGAGGCCTGCATTTCAAACATTTCGGCATAACGTCCTCCGAGACGCGACAGTTGATCGTGACTGCCTTCTTCGGCAATCCCGCCGTTTTCGAGGACGATGATGCGGTCGGCCGAACGCACGGTCGAGAAGCGATGCGAAATGAAGAGCGCCATCTTTCCGGCGGTGAGTTCGGCAAAGCGATGGAACACCTCGTATTCGCTGCGCGCATCGAGCGCCGCGGTAGGCTCGTCGAGGATGAGGAGCTGCGCATCGCGCAGGTAGGCCCGGGCGAGCGCAACTTTCTGCCACTCGCCGCCTGATATATCCACGCCTTGTTCGAAGCGGCGTCCGAGCATCTGGTCGTAAGCCTGCGGCAGTCGCGCGATGGTCTGATCGGCCATGCTTTTTCGCGCGGCCGCTTCGAGGGCCTCCAGGTTGTTAATCTCCTCCACGCGGCCCACCGCAATGTTGTCGCGGGCGGTCATTTCATAGCGCATGTAATCCTGGAATATGACGCCCATTACGCGATGCAAATCCTCGAGGTCGTACTCGCGAAGGTCGACGCCGTCGAGCAGAATTTGTCCATCGGTAGGGTCGTAGAGTCGGGTAATCAGTTTGACGATCGTCGTCTTCCCCTGACCGTTTTCGCCGATCAGCGCCAGCCGTTCTCCGGTGTGCAATTGAAAATTGATGTGATTCAGAATCAGTCGCGAATTTCCGGGATAGCTGAAAGAAACATTGCGAAACTCGACACCATGCACGATCGGCCGGGGCGCGGGCAGGGCATTGGGCTTGGAGCGGATGGTAGGTTTCATCTGGAAGAACGCCAGCAAATCGGTCAGGAACAAGGCCTGGTCGCCAATGGCGGCGAGCGTGGAAAAGATCTGCTGAATATTGCTGCTGGCCTGCAGAATCGCGCCCGTCAGAAATGTCAATGTGCCAATCGTCAAAGCGCCGGCGACGGTGCGCCAGATCACGAACGCATACGCCGCGTAATATCCCATGGTGCCGACCGCGGAAAGCGCCGATCCGGCGATGAGTTTGCGGCGGGCCAGGGCGGTGTTCTCTTCGTAGATTTCATTCGCCAAACGGGTAAAGCGCTCGCTCAGGAAATTCCGGAGCCCGAAAAGTTTCAATTCCTTGGCAGCTTCTTTGCTTCCTCCTAGCACTCGCAGGTAGTCGAGTTGCCGCTGGATTGGTGTCTGCCGGAAGTTCTTGGCGTATCCCAGAAAGGCGAAATGGCTTTCCCCGAGAAATGCCGGAACCACGCCGACGATCAGCAGCAGCATCAGCCAGGGCGAGAAGATCATGATTGAGACGGAGAGGGTGATGGTAGTGATGGACTGCTGGACGAGCCGTCCCACCGCCTGAATCATGACGAGACGGTCCGTGGCCTGCACCCGGGCCCGTTCCAGCCGGTCGTAAAAAACCGGGTCCTCATAAGCCAGCAGGTCGAGGCTGGCCGCGTGATTCATGACGCGAATACTGATGTAACGAACGTACTTGTCGGCCAGCAATGAATCGGAGTAGTCGATCGCCCGGATGAGCATGGTATTGAGAACGGCGACGGAAAACTCGGCCGCCACCAGCCACCACAAGCGAGCCTGCACCGCCTGATGGGTGGAGACGGCGTGCACGATGGCGTCAATGATGAGCTTTGTAATCCACAGCAGGACGACCGGCAGAAGCGCCGAGAACAGACGGGAGATCAGGCCAAAGATCACCACCCCGGGGCCGGAGTCCCAAACGATCTTGAGAACCGCCGGCACGTTGCGGAGCGCTGCGATACGCTCGTGCCACCCGGTCCAGAAACTTTTCCGTGCCGCCAACGCTGGGCTCCTGCCACCTTATAGATGGGGTTTGTGTTCGCCAGACGAGTCAGCGCGGATGTCCGGAGTCCGGTCCAGCATCCGATGCGACTCCGGCGCCCACAGCAAAGATGCCGAAAACGGCTAATGGGTTTGTCGAGAGGACGTTACATGGCCTGAGCAGCGGTCGAGGCGGCCTGTGGATTGGGGTTTGAAACCGGCGGCGGGGACTTCCAGGCGCGCCTTTGCCGGTTGTGGCGGCGCTTGGAGGACCCAGGGAACCATGTTCAAAGGAACTTTCCCCCACAAAACGAAAACGCCCCGGACTCAAAAGAGTCGTGGGACGTTCGTCGAACAGCCCTCCCCCGAAGTCTGCTCATCCGTAGACTAACTTGGTGGGGGACGGGTGTGAATGGCTCGAACGTGCTACATGGCCTACCCATCTTGACAGGCTGTTTAGCATGGTGGGCTAGGAGCTTCGCCATGAGGAAACCCGCCAAACCCGCCGCCAGCGCACCACCCGCAAAGCAATTGGCAGGCTTCATTGCCAAGTTCGATCCAAAGATCGCCAGGGTAATACGATCTGCGCGCCAGGTTCTTCGCAAGCGGCATCCCACGGCGAACGAATTGGTATATGACAACTACAATTTCTTTGTCATTGGATTTTGTACGACGGAACGCCCATCCGATTGCATGTTTTCCCTGGCGGCCAATGCGAAGGGAGTTGGCCTCTCCTTCTACTATGGGTCCACGTTGCCGGATCCGCACAAAATTCTGCTCGGCAGCGGGAACCAGAATCGCTTTATCCGGCTGGAGAGCGCGGCCACGCTCGCGAAACCGGAGGTGCGGGACCTTCTGCTCGCTGCCGTTGCTCAGGCAGATCCGCCACTCCCATCCTCGGGGCGAAGCCGCTTGATCATCCGGTCGATAGCGGCCAAACAAAGACCGCGGCGCATTGCGACGAAGGGCTAGCCGGGCGCCCAAAAACGACCTTCACAACCGGATTCATGAGACGATAAGAGCACTCTCATGATCCAACTTTCCGGCGCCGGCAAGCGCTATGGCCACAAGCTTCTGTTCGAAGATGCCGACTGGCTGATTACGGCCGAATCGCGTCTCGGCCTCGTCGGCGCGAACGGCACCGGCAAATCTACCGTGATGAAGATTCTGGCCGGGCTCGAAACGCTCGACTACGGCTCGATTTCGCGTGCCAAAGGCATCTCCGCCGGATATTTGCCACAGGACGGCCTCACGCTTTCTGGCCGCTCCATCTTCGCCGAGTGCATGTCGGTGTTCGACGAACTGCATGCCATGGAAAAAGAAATGGAGTCGCTCACCGGCAGCATGTCCGAACTTGACCATGCGAGCGCCGAGTATGCCGCGGTCGCCGACCGCTACCAGAAACTGGAGCACGAGTTCACCGCGCGCGACGGCTACTCGCTCGAAGCAGAAGTTGGAAAGGTGCTCACCGGTCTCGGCTTCAAGCGCGACGATTGGACTCGGCATACCGAGGAATTTTCCGGCGGCTGGCAGATGCGAATCGCGCTCGCCAAGCTGCTGCTGCAGAAACCGAACCTGCTCCTGCTGGACGAGCCCACCAATCATCTTGACCTTGAGGCCCGCAACTGGCTGGAAGAATATTTGGAGGGCTATCCCAACGCGTATGTCCTGATTTCCCATGACCGCTATTTTCTCGATACAACGGTCGGGCGCATCGTCGAAATCTGGAACAAGAAACTGCACTTCTATGCCGGAAACTACGATCAATATCTCGCCGCGAAGAGCGCGCGCAAAGAGCAGCTTGAATCCGCCTACAAAACGCAGCGCGACCGGATCGAGCAGCTTGAGGTGTTCATCAACCGCTTCCGCTACACGGCCACCAAGGCCAAGCAGGTGCAGAGCCGCATCAAGGAACTGGAGAAGATCGAGCGCATCGAAATCCCCGAAGAAGAAAAGACCGTCCACTTCTCCTTTCCCCAGCCCAAACCCAGCGGACGCATCGTCGCCGAGTTTTCGAACGTCGCGAAAAGCTATGGCGAGCGTGGGCCTGATGAACACAAGGTCTTCGCCAACGTAAATTTCATGATCGAGCGCGGCGAACGCATCGCGCTGGTCGGCGTCAACGGGGCAGGGAAGTCGACCCTGATCAAACTGCTGGCGGGCGCTGAGCCTCTCACTGCCGGAGAATACAAACTCGGCCACGAAGTTCATCCCGACTATTTCGCCCAGGATCAATACAAGGAACTCGATCCCGAGGCCCGCATCCTTGACGATCTCGGCGAGCTTTCGCCTTCGTCCACGCAGACGCAGTTGCGCAGCCTGTTGGGCTGTTTTCTTTTCTCCGGAGACGATGTGTTCAAGCGCATCGGCGTGCTTTCTGGCGGCGAGCGCAACCGCTACGCCCTGCTCAAAATGCTGCTGCACCCGGCCAACTTCCTGCTGCTTGACGAGCCGACCAACCACCTCGACCTGCGCGCGAAAGACGTACTGCTCGAGGCGCTCATGAAATACACGGGCACAGTCGTCTTCGTCTCGCACGACCGCTACTTCATCGACAAGCTGGCGACGCGGGTCTTCGAAATCGGCGACGGCAAAGTCGAGCTTTATCCCGGGAACTATGAAGACTATCTCTGGCGCAAACAGGGCGGAGCGGCGCACCTTCAAGCGGAGACAGCAAAGACAGTTGGCCTGCCACAGCCGACGAATGGCAATCAGCCGGTGACGTTGCGGAGCCCGTCGATTCCAAAGCAAAGCGCCTGAACCCGATCAAGCGGAAGCAGATGGAAGACCGGCTGCGCGAACTCGAAGGAAAAATCTCGGAGACGGAGTCGGCCATCGAGCAGATCGAAATCCAGCTGCAATCATTTGTTAGTGCGGAGGAAACGCAGCGCCAGACGCAGACACTCGCGAATCACAAAAGCGATTTAAAGAAATTGATGAAAGAGTGGGAAGAGCTGTCAGCGGCGGTGGGATAGACAATATACGGCTCAGGCTGATTTCCTGCGGCATACATCCCATTGCTAACTCCACCTTTCGCGCTAATTCGCAGATCTGGTGTGAGCTGAGTGGGCGCAGACGCTCTCGCGGCGCTTCGAGCGCTACCTTCCACACGGTCGTGACGTCCTGGGCTCTCGCTATGACCCGCTCCCGCAGTCCGGTTTGTCCAGGTTCGAGGACAAGATGATGGAAGTCTTCTCCTTTATGCACAGAGGTGCTGAGCGGCACCACAAGCACAGTGCTAGCGCGCGGATGATTGTTTCGCGCGTTGACCGAGACGATGACGACTGGGCGCCTTCCTTTTTCCGGAGGGTCGGTCGGCAGTTTTGTGAACCAGATCTCGCCGCGCTGCGGATTGGGCATGTGCGAGTTCCTCCTCAGTCAAGACTAGAGTCTGTCCTGCAAATTCTCCCCATGCGCGCTGTTCCTCGACTTCCTCATCGGTCAGGCTGTCGTAATAGGCAATCGTGTTGGCGTCGATTTCCGCGAGTTTCTGCTCGCGCGTCTTCTCCCGCAACAGTTCATCAAGAAATGCCGACAGCGAGGGCATGTTGCGCGCCCGTGCCTGCTTCTCGATATAAGCGACATTCTGGGGTGAGAGAGTGAATGTGCGGCGAAGTTTGCGCGCCCCTCGCATACGGCTGCTCATACTCAGTATCATACCATCCGTATGACACGTATACGAGACCCTTTTTTAAATTGGGAAGATAAACTCCAGAGGACGACCGCAAGCATCGGACCCCTAGGCAGAACCGGCAGCCGCTGTTTTAACCTGCGGCTCGCGTCCCGTGACTTTGAACTGGCCCACCAGATTGCCCAGTTGCGCCGCCACTTCGGCCAAGTTCTGGGCTGCTTTGTAGGACTCCTGGGCACGTGCCGAGGTGCCCTCCGCGGCCCGTGCTGCTCCGCCGATGTTGGCGGAGATCCCGCCTGCTCCCTTGGCCGCCTCGCCGACGTTGCGCGTCATCTCGTTGGTGGTGGCGCTTTGCTCTTCGACGGCGGTCGCGATCGTCCCGGAAAAATTGTTGATCTGGTTGATCACGCCGCTGATGACCCCGATCGCCTCCACGGCTTCCTTCGTGTCCGTCTGAATAGCGTTGATCTTATGACCGATGTCTTCGGTGGCTTTGGAAGTCTGCTGGGCGAGTTCCTTCACTTCGTTGGCAACCACGGCGAAACCCTTGCCCGCTTCTCCGGCGCGAGCGGCCTCGATGGTTGCGTTCAATGCCAGCAGGTTCGTCTGTTGCGCGATGGAAGTGATGACTTTGACCACGGCGCCGATCTCAGAACTGGACCGGCCCAGCTTGAACACGGTGGTGTTGGCCGCCTGTGCCGTTTGGACGGCCTTCGCAGCCATCTTGGCCGCTTGCTGGGCGTTGTCGGCGATGTGTTGAATGGTGGACGTCATCTCTTCGGCCCCGTGCGAGACGCTCTGCAAGTGCTGATCGACCTGCCGGGTGGCCTGCGAAACGGCGTTGGCCTGCACCGAGGTCTCCTCGGAATTGGATGTAATCTGGCGGCTGGCCTCGAGCAGTTGCTCACTCGCGGTCGTCACCTGCCGCGTATTGGAGGCGACCTGTTGCATCACATCCTGCAACTTGTCCATGAATAAATTGAAGAAGCGGCTGATTTCGCCCAGTTCGTCGTTACTTACCACCTCCAAGCGCCGGGTGACATCGCTTTCACCCTGCGCGATATCTTGAATCATGTCGGCCAATCGCCGGAGGGACTTCGAGACCATCCGCACCAGGGTGAGGCTGCCGAAGCACATTAACAGGACACTGGCTGCCACCAGGACATAGACCACAAACGCGAGGTGGCGAGTCCGGGCATTGGCTTGTTGGGCCTGGTTGTCCAGAGTTTGGCCCAGCTTCTCCTGATAGTCGGAAATCACGCGCAGGAATCCTTCAAAAGCCGGATTCGACTTCTCAATGATCGCCTCGTGCGATTCGGCATTGTGAGCGTGCATCAGTAGGTCTAACACTTCAGCGTTGGCCCGCTTCAATTTCTCAAAAGCGGCAGAGATGCTGGTGTCTTCGCGCTGAAGCTGTTGGATCTTAACTTGTGCTTGCTGCGCCAGCGCTTCACTTTGATGCATGAGCGCTTCGATGGCATCGGGATCGCGCTCCAGGGTCATCTTTTGCGTGACGGTCTGGATCTTGACGGCCAAGTCCAGCAGTTCGAACGACGCCTGGCTTTGGGAGCGGGTCGTCGCCACCAAGCCGCTGGAGAGAGCCGAAGAGACCCGCAGCAGGTAGGACAATCCCAGGACTGCGCTGAAGGTGATCGCGACCGAGGCGGCCACCGCCAAGGTCATTCGGAACGCGATGCTGGATTTTTTCATGTTCCGTTTTCCTGAGAACCACATGAGCCGGCTAGCGGAGTTTGTCGGCGCGCAGTCCGAACACGATCGAACCAATGGGTTTCCCCCCGTCAAGTACGGGCAATCCCACCTGGATCATTTGCAGTCCGGTGGAATCGTCAAGCTTCATGGCGCCAGTCCACATTTTTCCGCTCATGGGGACCTCATGCTTGGGCATGCCTTTATGGGTCCAGTGCTCGGTCTTGGCGTCGAATCCTACCTTGCCGCCATCGGCTCCGGAAACGAAAACCTTGGCGATCACGTCGTCTCGTTTGGTCTTCAGATACGCGGACAGGGCAGTCTTGCCAACTCCGCGCACGAAGGGATCGAAAAGCGTCAGGCTGTGCCACTTGTCATTCGTCATGGCCCTGGCTTCGGGCGATGGCGTGGTCGAGTTATAGGCCTTTACCGCGCTGACCACCTGCGGATCGGTGCTGAAGGGTTTCAGTTGCTTGATCTCAGCCTCCAACTTTCCGGCATCCTGCGCAAAACTTGCGGTTGCAGATACAAAAAGGAAAAACACCATCGCTACTCCCGTTAGCGACTTGAATGCGGTAGTCATCATTTCCCCCCCGATTACGTGGATGAACGTGTCGTCCGTTATGTATATCGGCATAAGGTTGCGTGCCTTCAATGGCCGAGGCGCTGCCTGGTCGCGGCAAGCCGCGTCTCCACGATAAGGTTGTGTTGAGGTTACTGAGAACTGAGAACTGACAGCTGAGAACTGAGAACTGAGCCCTGTTGTTACCCGCCCTGCTTCAACTCCGTCAGCACCTGGCGGGCGATTTCCTTCAGGGTCTCGAACACGCCTACGCCCTGGAAGGCGACGGCTTCGACCATCGGCTCGTTCTTCTTGCGCAATTCCTTGGAGAGCGCGTCCACCGGAAGAATATTCGGCAGATCGCGTTTATTCAGCTGCAGCACGTAGGGAATCTTGTTGAACTCGTAGCCGTGCTCTTTCAGGTTCGACATCAGGTTGTCGAGCGCTTCGACGTTGGCGTCCATGCGCTCCTGCTGCGAATCGGCGACGAAGACGATGCCGTCCACACCGCGCAGAATCAGTTTGCGGCTGGCATCGTAGAACACTTGCCCGGGGACCGTGTAGAGGTGAATGCGGGTCTTGAAGCCGCGCACCGTTCCCAGATCGAGCGGCAGAAAGTCGAAGAACAGGGTGCGATCGGTCTCGGTGGCGAGCGAGATCATCTTGCCCTTTTGCTGTTCCGCGGTTTTCTGGAAGATGAACTGCAGATTGGTCGTCTTCCCGCCCAACCCGGCGCCATAGTAGACGATCTTGCAGTTAATCTCGCGTGCTGCGAAGTTGATGAAACTCAAAAGGCTTCCTCAGGAACTCCGGCGAAAAAGATCCTTGCGAACCTCTCCCTCAACGTGGGAGTTCCTTAGCTCATAAATTGCAGTATCTTATTCTGCTGGTTTTTATACCACACCCGGAGGTATGGCCGCTGGTTACCCAGGTTACTGCACTGCAACTGCCGGTTTGCCGTTCATCCAGCCCCGTAGATGGCCGTGTGGTGACGGGGCTTTGCCCCGTTTCGTGCGAAGCGATGCTTCTTATCGCTTCCCTGGCAGTTTGCTGAAAAACTCTGGAATCCGGCACCAACGGGAAGGGCACGAGTTCCACTCATGCCGTAAATCGTGCCCCAATCAACAGCGGCTTCCAGCCGCTGGGGGAATCTTGACCGGAGAAAACACCTTTTCAGCAACCACACTAGCGAGCGGTTGGCAAAGGGTAATATCCGTCTCTGGCATAGACTTTGACGTCGGGACGGCGCACCCGAACTTCGATCTGGCGGTAACCGCCGATGCCCTTACTGCTGTAACCGAGCGTGTATTGATTGCGCGAATCTCCCAGAGCCGCGCTGTAAGCGCGCTCAATTTCCTGGCTCGTCAGTTCGTTATAGACGGTGCCTCCTCCGGTCGCCGAAACGTATTTTGGCAGGATGTCGCCATAGCCGAGCAGAGCGCGCGTTTTCGGCAGGTGAATACGCTCCAGCGTGCCATATCCGGGAGCGGCCGCGCCTTCGAGTCCAACTGCATACACGGTGATTTGCTGGGTCTGAAGCACTTTCAGCGTGTCTTTGAAACTGGCAGTCGAGCCTTGTTCGCGCCCATCGCTGATGACGAAGATGATTTTCCGGTGCGTGCGGTCGCGCTTCGCCAGATCGCGTGCCGCCAGGAGGATGGCATCGTTCAGCACGTGTGCAACCTTGGGAGGCGTGCTGATGGGCGTGATCGGCGTGTCAACCGGAAGGCCGTTGATCATCGGCCCTTGCGGCCCAAGAGGTCCACTGGTCACCGGAGGTCCGTTGTTGGTGCCGCTGTAGCTCCTGATCTCGTTGAGCGTGGCGGTCAGTTCCTGGCCGATCGCGGTGAAGTCCGAGACCCGGCCGACCGTGCTGCTATAGGTGTAGATTGCCACTTCGTCGAACGGGCTGAAGGCGCCTTCCAGCGCGGGTAGAGTTTGTTGCACCTTGCGCACCCCAGTGTCAGGCATGCCAAGATCGATGACCACGGCCGCCGAAAGCGCAAACGGATCGCTGGTGAAAAACTTGAGTGGCTGTTTCTGCCCGTTTTCGAGGACAGTGAAATCTTTGGGCAGCAGCCCATTCACCATGCGGCCACTGCTATCTTTCACAGTTACCGGCACCAGCACCAGGTTCGGCGTGATTCTGATCGTGAAACCAACGTCCTCGCCCGTGTCTTTATCCTTTGGGACGCTGCCCGCCGGCACGGTTTTCACAGGAGGCATTGGCGGCGGAGGCGTCTGTCCCGTCGCGGGATTTGGATTTTGCCGGGAGCTCGATTCCGGCAGATCGGAAGCGGAGTGAGGTAGTTGCTGCGAGCCAGTCGTGACTCCATTGCCGGCCGCATCGGGGCGTGGACTCCGGCTGGTTGGCCTGATCCCGCGGGCTGGGTGGCGGGGGAGGCGGGATTGGACGTGTGGCGGAGGGGGCATCGGGGATATCCCCGGGCTGTTGCTGCTGGGCAAGCAGGCTGGCTGCCAGGAGCAAGCTCAACCCAAGAATCAGTAGCGCGCTAGTCTTTGTCGCCATTGCTGGAACCCTCTGTCTTTGTTGCCCTGCTCTGGTGCTCTTCTTTTTTCTTCCAGTCAAACTGCAGTCAACCTGCACTCAAACCGCCTTCCAACCATCCCGCGCGTTTTTTAACAATTCAGATGCCCGTTTCCGTATCACCGGCGCATCTAACCGCTACAGGCACCTTACAGGATAGACTAGCAAGTATCGGGAAAACATGCTGATGCCTAAATTAAGTTATAAAACAAGCCTGTCCGCCAGCGTGCTGGCGGCGGTCGTTTTTGCTCTTGTATTAGCCTCGTCTCCGGCTGCGGTTGCCCAGAGTTCGGCGGCGCAGCCCACCACGTCATCGCCGGCAAATTCCCAGGCTAAACCGGCTGGATCGAGCAACCAGCAAGACCAATCCGACGAGTCTACGACCACCCTTAAGGTCAACGTCGAGGTCGTTCAGCTATTCTTCAACGTCAAAGACAAGCACGGCGCGCTGATCCCCAACCTTACCAAAGAGAGCTTTGACATCTTTGAAGATGGCAAGCCGCAGACCATCAAATATTTCAAGGCCGAATCCGATCTGCCGCTGACGCTGGGCATCCTCATCGATTCGAGCGGAAGCCAGCAGAACGTGCTCGATATGGAGAAGACAGTCGGAGCATCGTTCCTCGAAAATATTTTGCGCTCGAAAGATGAAGCCTTTGTCATCAGCTTCGATATCGACATCACGCTGCTGCAGGACTTTACGAATTCTGTGAGCCGGCTCAGACATGCGCTGAATGAGGCCAAAATCAATACCGGCGGAGTCAGCTGTGCCGCAGGCCCGATTGGGCCGCAAGGACCGATTCCATGTTCGTCAACCGGGCCCCGCGGCACCGCGCTCTATGACGCCGTTTACCTGGCCTCGCACGATGAGTTGGGCCACGAGGTCGGCCGCAAGGCGATGGTCCTGCTCACCGACGGCGAAGACCAGGGAAGCCGCCTCCAGATCAAGGATGCCATTGAAGCGGCCCAGAAAGCCGATGCCATCTGCTACGTGCTCCTCATCGCCGACCGCGGATTCTACGGCTTCGGCGGCTATTCCGGCGATTCGGAGATGAGAAAGCTGACCGAGCAAACCGGCGGCCGAATGATCGAAGTCGGCAACAAGATTGACAAGCTGCGGCAGGCCTTCGACCAGATTGCCGAGGAACTGCGCAGCCAGTACAACATTGGCTACTCTCCTACCAACACCGCCCGGGATGGCAGCTTCCGCAAGGTAGAGATCAAGCCAAAACAGGGAACCTACAAGATCCAGGCGCGCAGTGGATATTATGCGGTCGCGCGGCCGGAGGACTAACTGAACCACAGTGAGACCGCAGTTGAATCAAGGCGGAAATCCAGTAAAGTATTTATTCGTCAATAACATACGATTGAAATAGTGTCAAAAATGATGCTAAAGAACCGCTAAAACACGTCCAATTTATTGATTATAAATGACTTACATCTAAGTCCTTATTCTTCAAAGACCTGGCCATAATTTCCTCCTAAGTTCTTTATTTTGAAAGACCGATATTGGGGGGAGGGAATGCCAAAGTAGTAAACTTCGCCTAACTTTGAATCCAAATAACAGCGGCTGAGAACTCGCTTGACATAGCTCCCGTTCGCCCCCAAACTAGGATGAGTCGAACGTCCCCCGTTCGGTTAGTTCCCCTTTCACTGACCCTGAATTCCCCCTTTTGTCTCTCACCCGTCCCAGGAGGTTCCTGTAATGTCCGTGCGCCGCCTTGCGCTCTGCAGCCTGATTGGTCTCTTCATCGTCAATAGCCTCTGGGGACAGACCCAACAGCCCGAAATTCGCAACGGGATTTTCCGGGGAAGGAAGGTTACCTATGCCTGGATTCCGGGAACTGGAAATAACGGCGCGGGCAAAGCGATGTTCCAGGGCGACATCATTCTGGATCATGTGCAGCAACTGCCGGGTAGCGGAATGGTCGGGGATAGCTTGGGCGTAGCGTATCCGCAGTATCTATGGCCGAAAGTGGGCAGCGTTTATCAGGTTCCATATACCGTCGATCCGGCCTCCGGCGATCAAAGCAATATCCAGACTGCGGTCGCGCAGTTCAACAGCAATTTTGCGGGAGTAATCCAGTTCGTCCCGTATACCAACCAGGCCGACTACGTGAACTTCAGCTTCGACCCGAACAACTCGAGCGGATCCTGTGAGGCCTACGAAGGCCGCGTGGGCGGAGAACAAACGGTTGGAGGATCGGCAACCTGCACAGTGGCCACGATTCTGCATGAAATGGGGCACACGGTTGGCGTGTGGCATGAGCAGTCTCGCCCCGACCGCAACACCTTCATCAATGTGAACTACGACGCAGTTATCAAAGCATCGCGTGGGAACTTCGATCAACTCCTCGATAATGACCAGGAATTGACGCTCTTTGACTATGCCTCGGTGATGGAGTATCCGGCCTTCTCGTTTTCGCGCAACGGAGAGCCGTGCATTGAGTCGATCCCCGCGGGCATTCCGCTCTCGAATCCGAACGGATACAGTGCCGCCGATATCGATGGCATCGACCGCCTCTACGGCGCGATTCCGGCGGCGGTGACGGTGACCAGCAATCCTCCGGGGTTGCAGGTGATCGTGGATGGCGGGACGGTGACCACGCCGCAGGTCTATAGCTGGGCACTGAATTCCACGCACACGGTGAGTGTGGATTCCACGCCGCAGACGCTCGGCGGCGTCAGTTACATTTACGGTCGCTGGAACGATTCGGCCAGCAAGACGCACACGATCACGGTCACGCCCGGCAACAATACGGTAGCGCAGCCCGCGACCGCGCCGGCGGTGACAGTCTACTCGGCAAACTTTATTCAGCTGGCGCAATATGTGAACACAATTTATCCGGCGGGAACTGGGACTGTTACCCCT
Organism: uncultured Acidobacteriaceae bacterium; assembly: GCA_963709055.1. Classification (GTDB taxonomy): domain Bacteria; phylum Acidobacteriota; class Terriglobia; order Terriglobales; family Acidobacteriaceae; genus Acidiflorens. The sequence continues at coordinate 328,749 of CAVPUZ010000006.1, read as the reverse complement.
TCGCCTGCGCCCCAATCGTATGCGGGATTGTCAGGTGTCTACTACATTATCCGGCAGTCGGTCACGCTGGCGGCAAATCCGAATGCGGGCCAGAATTTTTATAACTACATCAATTCACCGTACTGGCTGCCGGGAGCAAACGGCGCGAATCCCAAGACGTTTTATGTGATGGACGACGGCAGCGACATCAACCTGACCACTTACTTCACGACTTCTCCCGTCTACACGGTGAGCACGAATCCGCTGGAGTCCAACTACTGGATACTGGTGGATGGCAACTATTGGCATGCGCCCGCAAATTTCGCGCTGCCTTACGATTCCAGTTGGACGCCGTCGAGCAGCCACAGTGTGGGCACGTATTCGCCGCAGTATCCGTGGAGTTCGAATACGCGCTTCAATTTTTCCAGTTGGAGCGATAGCGGTTCGGAGACCCATAACGTCGCGCTGCCTGCAATCGGAGGCGCCGTCTACACGGCGGACATTATTCCCGACTATCTGGTCGTGAACTATCCGTTGGAAGCCTGCGCGGGCGCGATCGGCGTTACGCCGGGATCGCCGAGCGGCGATGGTTTCTATCCCACGGGCAGCCTGGTCAGCTTCAGCCAGACTCCCAATACCGGGTGGATTTTTACAGGGTGGGTTTACGATCTGAGCGGAAATGCCAGCCCGCAGAATCTGACCGTGAGCGACGAAACGCTGGTAGCCGCCGACTACAGCACCACGGCGACTCCTTTACAGTTGACCAGCATCAGCCCAGCCAGTATTGCGGCCGGCGGCGCGCCCTTCACGCTCACGATCAATGGCGCGGGCTTCACGTCGTCGACTGCAGCGTACATCGGCGGCTACTACCGGAAGGCAACCTTCGTCAGTTCGACGGAGTTGACCGTGCCGATCCTGGCTTCCGATATTGCGACGGCTGGCGCTTTCCAGGTTGCAGTGGGAAATTTTCCATCAGGAGCGAGTTGTGCGGCCTATGTTCCAACAACGTTCTATGTGTTGCTGGCTTCGGGCGGAACTGCGAGCGTGAGCACGAAAACTTTGGCTTTCGGCAATCAGGCCGCTGGAACCACCAGCGCAACCAAGACGGTCACGCTGACGAATTCAGCTTCGGAACCTCTTTCAATCGGTTCGATCGAAACCAGTGGTGACTTCAGTCAGACGAATGACTGTTCGAGTTCATTGGCAGGGAAGGGCAGTTGCACAGTGAACGTAACGTTCAGTCCCAGCGTGGTGGCAGTGTTTACTGGAGCGCTCACTTTCAGCGATAGCGCCGGCACGAGCCCGCAACTCGTGAAGTTGACGGGAACCGGCGTCGCTCCGGTGGCCGTGACTCCCACCAGTCTTACATTCCCCAGCACCGCGGTCGGACAAACATCGTCGGCGACCGTCACCGTGACCAACAAGCAGGCCACCTCGATCAGCTTGAACCCGACAGCGAGCGGCGATTATTCCATAACCGGAGGAACTTGTGCGGGTTCGCTCGCGGGCAGCAGCAGTTGCACCATCACGGTGACCTTCACTCCGCAATACAAAGGGGCGATTAAAGGCGCGCTTGACATTAACTCGGACGCCGCATTCAGCCCGCTAGCCGTGAGCCTGAGCGGAGCGGCCACAGGCGGTCCAACTGTGCCGCTGTCGATCACTCCGGCGGCTTTGACGTTCAGCGCAACAGGAGTCGGCGCCACGAGTGTCGCTAAGGTTGTCACTGTTACGAACAACAGCGCGGGCACGATCACGATTTCCGGTATCAATGCCAGCGGAAACTTCGGCGCCAGCGGGAGTGGCACAACGCCTTGCGGGGGCGCGCTCGCGAAGTCAGCCAAGTGCACGCTCTCAGTCACGTTCACGCCTTCAGGAACGGGAGCGGTGAAGGGGGCGCTCGCGATCGTCAGCTCGGGATCTGGAAGTCCGCAGATTGTTGGCCTGTCGGGTACGGGGGCGATCCCGGTGACATTGTCCCCGACAAGCCTGACGTTTTCCGCGCAATCCGTCGGGACGACCAGCGCACCGAAGACAGTCACGCTGACGAACAATTCCGGTGGCACGCTCAGTATTTCGAGCCTCGCAGCCAGCGGAGACTTTGTTGCGACGCCCTCAGGCGCTACGCCTTGTGGAGCGACCGTGGCCTCAGGCGCGACCTGTACGTTTGACGTGGTGTTCACTGCCAATGTGAAGGGCGCCATCAGCGGAGCGGCAACGGCCACGCACAGCGCGCCGCTTGGGCCGGCAGTGATCAAGCTGACGGGAACCGGACGGTAATAACAACTACGGCGAGGCTTGCGCATGGATATGGATGTCGTCGATGCGAGTTGAATGCACGTGCCCGCGTGCTTGACGTCTCCGGGAAATTTCAATACAACAAGAGGCTGCCGCTCCGCATCAGAGCTTGGAATTTCTGCCTGGGATCCTGCACGGGCGCCCAAGGCGGAGCGATGTGCGTGACGTTACGGCCCAAATCACTTTTCAGGAGAAAAATGAAAATGACTCGCTTGATCAAGATTTTTTGTGTCGCATTGCTGACGATTGCAGGTTTGGTTGGAACGTCCGTGACAGCGCGGGCGGACGACAAATGTGACAGAGATATTCACAAGGCGGAAGCCAAGCTGCAGGATGCGATCTCGAAGCATGGTGAACACAGCCCACAAGCCGAAAAACGCCGTCAGCAACTCGATGAGGTGAGGCGGCGTTGCCATTGGCACGATGACCACGGCGACCACGACCATCACTAACCGCGTGACGCGAAGCGGGCCGGTTCAATCAACTCGCAACGAAGCGGCCCGGCTCGCATCGACCCTACCTCTTTCGCTGCGCGCGATTACCGGATCCTGGAGGCTGACTGAATGGACTGGGCCGGCAAAGCCTAGTGGACTTGCGCAAAATCCTCGACAGCGAATAGCTGGCCGCGCTGCTCGACTACTCCGATGCCAATGGAATTCATATCCATGTCGAGAATATTGGCGCGGTGGCTGGGCGAGCGCATGAACTGCGACTGGATGAAATCTGCGGTCGGTCCCTGGGTTACGTTTTCAGAGAGCCAATTGAAATGCGCGCCCGCCTGCTTCACGCGAGCCGACAGGCCGGGCTCGCCGCTAAAGGCGTGCTGCGCCGAACCGTGTTCCGCCATCAGGGCTGCGTGACGGCGCGCGGCCGCCGCCAGGGACTCGTCCCACCGCAACGGAGCCAGTCCCTGACTGCGGCGCGCCTGATTTACAGCGGCAAGCAAGTTCCTCTCAGTGCGCACAGCGAGCGATTGAGCGTGTGCGAGGCCACAGACCATGATTCCAGCGATCGCTACTGCGGCCACGTGGATTCTGATTCGCATCGCGCTATCTCCAGACGATCTATGACCACGATCTCTCACGGACGAACTCTCAGAAAAGATCAGAACCCGGCACTGCGGCTAACTGCAAGTTACCTGGGGATGCAAGTTAGCCACAGAAACCGTTGCCGTCCATCGGGAACCGTCTTCTGCCCAATGCAAACACGTGCTCAGGTGCCAAGTTGCGGCGTGGAAGGGAAAAGAGTGGGTATTCCAGACGGTGACGACTAATAACGGAAGTTCCTGCGGGGAACTACGGCACGCCGCTCAGAATGCCAGCGGTTTTGCCGTGCGGCGATTCTTGACCGGGATCACAAACTTCAATCCTGACCAGATGTCGGTGACGGCGCAGACCTTGATATCCACCAGTCCCGACTGCCAGCCCGCTCTGGCGCACGATGTTCTCGTCAAGGTCAGTGGCGACGCCGGAAGATTTCTTGGGCCATGCGATCCAGAGCATGCCGGCCGGAGCGAGCGCCTGTGCGGCGGGGAAGAGATCGCGCTCCAGCGCGGCACGGGATTTGGCAAAGAGGAAAATGAAATCGAGATTTTTGCTGGTGATTTTGTGGGAACGGCACTTTGCGAGAGCGTCCTGCAGTTCGGCCTTCACGTCGTCTGGCATATGGAGCAGGGCAACGCGGAAGTCGTCCTTGATACCCAACTTCTTCGGGAGGGGCGTTCCGGAATAACCAGGCATGGAAATCAGCAACGAGCCGCGAGCTTCGAGCCGCGAGCTTTGAGCAAACAAGGACAGCTACGCGCGTTCGAGCAGAGCCCTTCGCACCACAGAGTCACAGAGAAAACCCAAAATCAGAAAACCTCAACTCACTTGGTGGGTGCGTAATAGCCCTTGCGCGTGCGAACTTTCAGTCCCTTGCCTGGGGCCTGGATTTCGATCGTGCGATAGCGTCCGTCGGCGATAAAATTCGCGGGCTTGTAGGCGATGGCGTACTGGCTGCGCAACTCCTCCTGAATGGAGAGAAAGGCATCCGCGACATCGCGCATCTGGAACGGGAAGAAGGAGCGTCCGCCGGTGGCATCGGCAATGCGCTCCAGCGTTTTGTCGCCGGTGCCTTTCATGCCGCTGATATTGGTGCTGATGGTGTAGACGATGGCTTCGGCGCGCTGCGCCATTTCAATCGCTTCCTCGCGCGTGACGTGACTCTGGTTGTCTTCGCCGTCGCTTAGAAGAATGATGGCGCGGCGCACCGGACCGGTCTGCTCGTGCTTCAGCAACTTGTCACGGCAGGCGAAATAGAGCGCGTCATACATGGCGGTACCGCCGCCGGCGCGCAGGCTCCGCACGCCGATCGAGAGCTTCTCAGTGTTGTCGGTGAAATCCTGCACGACTTCGGGCGTCACGTCGAAGCCGACCACGAATGCCTCGTCAAAATGCGGGCGGAGAGTGGCATTCAGAAACTCGATAGCCGCTTCCTGCTCGAATTTGAAACGATCGCGCACCGAGTTGCTGGCATCGATGAGCAATCCGACCTGCAAAGGCAGATCGGTTTCGCTGCGGAAGCTGCGCAGTTTCCGCAGGCATACGGTTATCGATGACTTTGAAATCGTTTTTCTTCAGATCCTTGATGTAATGGCCGTGCCGGTCGGTGACGGTGAACACGACACGCACTTCGTTGACCGTGACGGGAATCGTCGTAACAGGTTCGTCGGATTCCGACTTACCTGAATTGCCAGGTGAAGGCGTCGGAGTTTGTGCCGAGGCAGGCGGAACGGACCCGGACGGACTTGCCGGATCGGGCGTTTGGGTGGCCGCCGCTTGGGGTGTCGAAGCTTGGGCGTCGGTCGGGCTGCTGGGCTTGGCCGCGGGCGCCGTTTTGCGCGCATGCAGATTGCCTCCCCAAGCCAGCGAACGAGGCTCCGAGCACAAGGAGTACAGACAAAAACAGAGCGATACGTGGTTTCATCAGGATTAATTTCATTATAGCCGGAACGGAGGGTAGGAATAGGTAGCTGTATGTGGTACGAGACGGCATTGGGGTTGCGGACTTTTGCTTTAAGGGACGGGCCTTCGGCTTCGCTCAGGGTGGGTTCCCTCGTCACACGGGTTTGTGTTCGACGGTTTCCAGTTTCGCGAGCAGGTCTTCCAAGTCTGGCGGCAACGGCCGGGAGAATTTCAGCGGTTCGCTGGTGGCTGGGTGGATCAACTCGAGTGCCGCGGAGTGCAGAAAATTCCGGTCCAGTGTCAAGGTCGCTGGCATGCCTGCGGCGCGGCGTTTGTTCGATTGGGTCCGCAGTTCGCCGGGCGCGCCGTAGAGTGCATCGCCTACAACCGGATGCCCGAGCGATGACAGGTGCACGCGGATCTGGTGAGTGCGTCCGGTCTCAATTTTCACTTCGAGCAGCGCAAACTTGCCATAGGGCGAATCGATTTTTCGCTTGACCAGGTAATGTGTAACGGCCTCGCGGCCTCCGAAGCCGCGCGTGGTCATGCGCGTGCGCTTTTGGGTGTGCCGGCTGATCGCACTTTGAACCGTACCGCGATCCTGCTTCGGCCAGCCGTGCACGAGGGCCATGTAGGTTTTGTGAACCTGGCGCGCGCTGAATTGCTTTGCCAATTGACGATGCGCTTCATCATTCTTGGCGACCACCATCAGACCGCTGGTGGCGCGATCCAGGCGATGCACAATTCCGGGGCGAAGCTCGCCGCCAACTCCCGAAAGCGCCTGGAAATGATGCAGGAGCGCATTGACCAGGGTTCCGCGGTTGCGCGCGTCATCGGTGGCTCCGGCGCCGGCGTGCACCATCATGCCGGCGGGCTTGTTGACGATGGCGAGATGGTCGTCCTCGTAAACGATATCGAGCGGAATTTCTTCTGCCAGGGCGCGCAGAGGGGGAGCCTGCGGCGGGCCGGAGACGGTGATTTTTTCTTCGCCCTTCAGGCGGAGCGATGCCTTCGCGGCAGTGCCGTTCACAAGCACCTCGCCCTTCTCGATGAGTTGCTGCACGCGGGCGCGGCTGACGTTGGCGATCTGCGACGCGAGATATTGGTCGAGGCGCTGGGCAGCGTCTTCCGGGGAAACGATCAGGGTGAGTGGGAAGTCAGGCATGGTAGCTGCGAGTCACGAGCCGCGGGTTTCGAGCTTAAGAAAGCTGTCGGCAAGAAGCATAAACCACGGAAACCACGGATTTTCAGAGCTTCACTGAGAGCTAAGAGCTAGGAACAAGAGCTAAGATCTGAGCCGTTACCCCCTGGCTGCGACTGGTGATTGCTGCTTGCTGGGCACTCCGCTTCTCAGCCACCAGATCAACCCGCCGCCGATCACCAGGCAAATCGAGATCAACTGTGTGCCGCTCATTACGCCGCCAAAAACTTCGCCGCGGCCGGGATCGTCGCGCAGAAACTCGATGAAGAAACGCTCGAATCCGTAGAGCATCATGAAGAGCGCGAAGACCTGGCCGTCGAATTTCTTGCGCTTCAGCAGCCACATCAGCACGAGGAAATTGAAGAATTCGGCGGCTGCCTCGATCAGTTGGGTCGGCTCGATTCTTACTCCGAGCGGCGTGCCGCTCACGGAATTGGCCAGGGGATTTGTGAAGATCACACCCCAGAAATGATTTGTCGGTTTGCCGTAGCAGCAGCCTGCGGAAAAGCATCCGAAGCGGCCGAGCACGTGTCCGAAGGCGAGGCCGGGAGAAAACGCGTCGACGGTGCGCAGGGGAGGCATGTGATGACGCCGCATATACCATGCGCCTACGGCGAGGGCGGCCAGCAGTCCGCCGGAAAAAACTCCTCCGGCCTGCAACGTGTTGAGGCTGAAAATCTCGCGCCAGTTTTGGGCGTAGCTGCTCCAGTCGTTGATCACGTAGAGAATCTTGGCGCCGATAATTCCGGCCAGCACCATGAAGATGCCGAGATTCCAGGCATCATCGCCATTGATGCCCTGCTTTTCAGAATTGCGGACGCTGATCCACAGACCAAGCAAGACACCGGTTGCGACCAGAACACCGTAGGTAGGCAGGTAGAAACTGCCAATGTGGAAAAGTCTTGGGAACACGTTAGTTTAGATGCTCTGATTGTTGCGTAGAGTTCAGGAAAGAGTGTAGCAGGAAAGCAGGGATCAGCTCTCAGCTGTCAGCTCTCAGGAAAGGCAAAGCAACTAATCGTGCTTGCGGGGCCACCGAAAAGCCGCAACTCCCAAGTAACAGCTGGCCGCCAGAGCCGCGACGCCGAATGCTGTCTTGTGTGGAACGTCGGAGGAAAAGACTACAAAACCTACGACCAGCAAAATGCCACTGATGAACAACCGTACGAGGTGGGAAAAATCCTGGATTGGCGCAGGTGTGGCCGAGAGTTTCTTTGCGATGATCTGAGCACTGCGCAGCTCCTCAGGAAAAGTAACACTGTGTTGCACATCGATGAACTCTTTTTCCCACTCTTCGCGGGACTCTTCCTGGTCGGGCATCGCACCTCGCATCTTAGGCCAATAACGAATTTCCTGAGAGCTGACAGCTGACAGCTGAGAGCTAAAAATAAAAGCCGACCCACGTAGCCGTGTGGTGGGCCGAGAATGAACCCGTCTCAGACGGTGGGAACCCGCCGCGACCCATTAGGCCTTTCCGCATGGCGGAACATGGCACACCGGATCTTTTTGCGAGTCGAGTCCCCGTTCATTCGGCATTGGTTCAAAAATCGGTTGCCACCAACACCAACGTTGCAGGTCGGCTTTCACGTTCGATGCTAGGAAACTGCGAAGAGATTCGCAAGAGGTAATTACAAAATAGTTGGCAGAAGGTTTGCTAGGTGCTCGAGGCGAAGATGAACAGCTTGTTAAAAGGCTATTACTATCGATTCAGCCGGTGCGGCGGTTTTCTTGCAAAATCTCGTCGAGCGCATTTGACAGTTTGCTGGCCCGTTCGCGTACTTCGGGCGAGGGCGCTTCCAGGCTTCGTTTCAGCAAATGATATTCATCAGCGATGTTCAGCGCCGCCAGCACGGCGAGGCGCACGGAATCGACGGTTGACGTCTGTTCGGAGACCGCGCGCATCTTGCCATCGACGTACTCGGCCAGCTTGAGGATGTAGTCGGCATCGGAGCCGCGCAGGTTATAGACCTGGTCGAAAATCTCGACCCGCACACTGCCGTTCATTGGATCTTTAATTGGAGACTGCTTACTGGCTGTCGCCATGTCACTCCTCGGCAAATTCCTCTCGTTTTGATTCGTGCGCGAGGGGAAGGTTGCCGTCCTTCAGCTCGCGGCTTGTTCCTGGGCCAGGCTTTCCATTTGACTGAGCATTCTTTCGACCCGGCCGCGTATATCCTCCCGATCCTTGCGCAGTTGCACCAACTCCCGCCGGAGCGCTTCATTCTCTTCTTCTCGTTGCTCGATTTGCTCCCGCAGGCGCTGCGCGTCGCGCTCGGCGGTCGCACGAGCCTCCTTGGCGGCCTTGTACAACTCAATGGTGCGATAAACTTTCTCTTCCAGCGCCTGAAAATCTTCAGCAGGAACCTGCGCAGATACCTCTTCCACCGCTTTAACGGACATGGACACTACTCGCTTTCGGTAGGTATTTCGAGCCTTGAGGCGAAGTATAACGCAGAATGATGTGGATTAGGCTAAAGGGATGTCCTAATGTGTTGCCTTGAGCGCACACGGAGGGGAGGAGTTTGAAAGTTTCAAGGTTTCAGGGTTTCAAAGTTGCGAGGCTTGAAAGAGTCGACGGCCTCTTGAATTCTAATCAACCTTCTGCCACTAGTGTCATCCTTGAAACATTGAAACTTTGAAACCTCAGTTATCTCCCTAACTTCTCCAGTCGGTGCGCCGCCTCATCCAGTGTTTCCGGCTTCTTGCAGAACGCGAATCGCACCTGCTGGGCTCCGTCTTTGGCATGCTTGTAGAAGCTTGATCCCGGCACGCAGGCAATTCCGATTTTCTTGACGAGATGCGCGGCGAACTGAGTGTCGTTCTCGAAGCCGAAGCTGCTGATGTCGGTCATGACGTAATAGGCGCCTCGCGGACGGTAGCAGCGGAATCCGGCCCGCTCGAGCGCCGGAATGAGATGATCGCGGCGCATCCGGTAGCGGTCGGCGAGTTCGCGGTAATAGGTGGGAGGCAGACTCAAAGCGACCGCACCCGCCTCCTGCAAGGGCGCAGGCGCGCCGACGGTGAGAAAGTCGTGCACCTTGCGAATCGCATTGGTGATGGCGGGAGGCGCAACCGCCCAACCCACGCGCCATCCTGTCACGCTGTAGCTTTTCGAAAGGCTGTTTATCGTGATGGTGCGGTCGCGCATGCCGTCGAGGCTGGCGATCGAAATATGTTCCGCGCCCTCGTAGAGGATGTGCTCGTAGATCTCATCGGTGATGGCAAGCACATTGAATTCGACGCACAGGTCGCGGATCAGTTCCAGTTCCTTGCGCGTGAAAACCTTGCCAGTCGGGTTGTTGGGCGTGTTCAGAATGATGGCCTTGGTCTGACCGGAATTCGGGTGATGCTGGAAGGCCTGGCGCAACTCTTGCGGATCAAAGGTCCATTCGACCTCTGGCGAATGCGGCGGACGCAGGCTGACATAACGGGGCCTGGCGCCGCTCAGGATCGAGTCGGGGCCGTAGTTTTCATAAAAGGGCTCGAAGACCACGACCTCGTCTCCCTTGTTGCAGACCGCGAGCAGCGTGGCAATCATGGCCTCGGTCGAACCACAACAGACGGCGATTTCTTTTTCCGGATCGATGTCGAGCCCTTGCCACTCCTTCATTTGGCGGGCGATCGCGTTGCGCAAACTTTTCGCGCCCCAGGTGATGGCGTACTGGTTCACGTCCTCGGCAATTGCCTGTTGCGCGGCCTGTTTGATCTCGGCGGGAGCCGAAAAATCGGGAAAGCCTTGCGCCAGATTGACGGCGCCATATTGCATAGCCTGGCGCGTCATGTCACGAATCACCGACTCGGTGAAGTGCTCGACTTTGTCGGAGAGATAGTGCTTGGGATGGGTGGAAACTTGGGTCATGGAGAGTAAGGCTAGCACAGGGGTTGCTTAAGTGGGAGGGCCCAGCGGACTTGGTGGAGTAGGGGGTCTTTCGACTTCCCCGAGGCAGTCGCTTCGCGCCTGTCTCGGCTGCGCTCAAGAAGACAATTTGAATCGAAAGCTTGATTGTAATTTAATTGTCTAAAGAAAGAATAGTCAGATTTGATGACCATGGTGTGATAGAATGACCATAATATGAGGGAAATTGCCATTTCGGAATTCAAAGCGAAATGCCTGGCTGTGCTGGAACAGGTTCGGGCCACGAAAAAGCCGATTCGCGTCACGCGGTTTGGTAAGCCCGTGGCCGAAATTGTTCCTCCGACATTGGTCGAGGATCGTGCAGCGTGGATCGGTTCAATGAAGGACTCGATGAGGATCACCGGGGACATCATTTCTCCGGCGAACGATGAGGATGAGTGGGAGGTTCTGCGCGATTGAGGCTGCTGCTTGATACACACATCTGGCTATGGTCGCTGAGCGCGCCCAAGCGGATCGGGAGAGGGGTTTTAGTTCAACTGAAAGACCGGAATAACGAGCTCTGGCTCTCGCCGATAAGCACCTATGAGGCGCTGACGTTGCATTACAATGGCAGGTTCGAGATTGACGGGGATATCGAGGAGTGGCTGACGCGAGCGACGGCCGGTACGCGGGAGGCTCCGCTCACGCATGAGATCGCGCTCGTAGCGCGGCAGTTGCCGCTGCATCAGGACCCCGCTGACCGAATTTTGGCAGCCACTGCCGAGGTGCTGGACTTGACACTGGTTACGGCCGATGAGCGGTTGCTGGGGTTGGGGACGATTCGGACGATGGGCAACCGGTGATGGCTCTATGCGCGGACGGCTTCGCGCTGCGAGGACTACGCCCGCTGCACGCCGCCAAGTGTTTCTAGCGCCTTCGTGATCTGTCCCGACCACTGTCCTACTTCATCGTCGCGCAGGGTCCGCTCGTCAGACTGGAACTTCGCCCGCAGGAGAATCGAGTATTTTCCCGGTCCGACCTTTTCGCCGCGGAAGACTTCTACCGGGACGAAGCTGCGCAGCTCGGCGATGCTCAATGCCGGCGACGCTCTGGTGGATTTTCTCGAACTCCACGCGATCCTCAAATGCGAATGAGAAATCACGCTCGACGGCGGGGAAGCGCGGCAGGGCTTCGTAGCGCACCTGGCGCAGGTCGTGTTGATAGAGGCGATCGAGATAGAGCTCGGCGATGAAGACATCCTGCTTAAGCTTGCGCGCCGCCGCTACGTCGGGATGAATCTGCCCAAACTGGGCGACCACGGCGCCATCCATCAGGGCGCGGGCCGAGCGGCCAGGATGATAGTAATTGGAGCTTTTCTCACTCGCAGTTGGTGCGTCATAGGCGAGCACCCAATGGCTGAAGGGCGCGAGCAGGTCTTCGACGTCACCTTTCAGATCGAAAAATGAGAACGGCCGCGCTGCCGCACCGGGCGCCAGTCCTTGGACGATCCCGGCATCTACGTTGCCGGCCGCGCCCAGCACGATGCGCTTGCGCTCGATTGACTTTTTGCCTGCCGCCTCGAATACATTTCCGGCTTCGAAGAGCCGCACGTTGTCGCTGCCGCGATTCAGATTGTGGGCCAGCATGTTCAACATGCTGGGGACGAGCGACGTTCGCATGACCGATGCTTCATCACTGAGCGGGTTGGCGAGGTCGAGTTCGGCTGCCGTCGAGAATCGTTGCGCATCCTCTTTCGAAATGAAGGTTGGTGAGATGCTTTCGTTGTAACCGAGCGCCAGCAGCGTAGAGCGGAGCCGCGCGTCTTTCCGCGCATCGGGCAGGTCGCGAACCTCGCCGCTGTAGGCGGGCAGCGTGTTGGGGAATTTATCGTAGCCGTGGAGGCGCGCGAGTTCTTCGATGAGATCTATTTCGCGCTCGATATCGAGCCGCCAGCTTGGAATGTGCACCAGATAGCGATCCTCGGCGCCGGTTGCCATGGTGAAGCCAAGGCGCTTGAGGATGCGGCTGATTTCGAGAGTGCTCAGCTTTTCGCCCAGGATGCGCTGCACTTCGCGGAGGTCGAGTTCCACGGGAGCGAGGTCGAGCTTGCGAGCGACGACATCGATGACGTCGCCGATGAGCGTGCCGCCTCCAGAGGCGAGGATGAGTTCGGCGACACGGTTGGTGGAGGGGATGGTCGATTCGAAATCCGCGCCGCGCTCGAAGCGGTGCGAAGCGTCGGTGTGGATGCCGTGGCGCTTCGACATGCGGCGGACGGTTACCGGGTCCCACCAGGCGGATTCGATGAGCACGTTCTTCGTCTTCTCGGTGATCATGGTGTCGAAGCCGCCCATGACTCCAGCAAGGCCCACGGGCTTTAAAGCGTCGGCTACGACCAGGTCGTCGGGCGTAAGTTTGCGCTCGACGCCATCGAGCGTCTTCAGCGTTTCGCTGGGCCGTGCTTTGCGGATAATCAACCGCCGGCCTTCGAGCAGATCAAGATCGAAAACGTGGGTTGGCTTGCCGCTCTCCCAGAGAACGTAGTTTGTTGCGTCGACCGCATTGCTGATGGGTCGCTGATCGAGGAGCGCGAGGCGATTTGCGATGTGATCGGGCGAAGGCTTGATTTGCGCGCCACGAATTTCGCGCGCTGTGAAGCGCGGACAGAGGTCCGGCTCCTGAATATCGATTGTGACCTCAGACTTGCCTTGCGCAGCAGGCAGTTTCGGCTCGATTGGCCTGAGTGGGAGATCGTAAAGCGCCGAAGCCTCGCGCGCCACACCGTAGTGGTTCATCGCGTCCGGACGGTTGGTTGTAATCTCCATCTCGAAGACGGTGTTATCGCCCTCGCCGGAAATGCCTTCGACCGCAACGCCGGCGAGGGTAAGTTCGTCCGCGAGGCGACGGTAATCGACCGGAAGGTCGACGAAGTCGCGGAGCCAATTAGGAGAGATTTTCATTGTCGGAAATCAGCCACGAGTTTCGAGCCACGAGCTTCGAGCAAACCAATTCCGGCGTGCGAGAATACTCGTAGCTCGCAACTCGCAGCTCTTATGCAAACTGTTCCAAAAACCTTACATCACCTGAAAAGAACAGCTGAATATCGTCCACGCCATATTTCAGAATTGCGATACGCTCTACGCCCATGCCGAACGCAAATCCTGATACCTTTGCGGGATCGTAATCGACAAAGCTGTACACGTTTGGATCGACCATGCCGCAGCCGAGCAGTTCGATCCATCCGCTAGCCTTGCAGTTGCGGCAGGGAGCGCCATCGCGTGTGCCCTTTCCATCGCAGAAAATACAGCTGATCTGCACGTCGGCGCTGGGTTCCGTGAACGGAAAGAACGACGGGTAGAAGCGTGTTTTCACGTTGGAACCAAACAGGGCTTTCATGGCGTGATCGAGCGTGCCCTTCAGATCGCAGAAGGTGATGTTCGTGTCGACCGCGAGGCCCTCGACCTGATGGAAAATCGGAGAGTGCGTGGCGTCCGGGGCGTCGTTGCGATGAACCTTTCCCGGGCACACCACTCGGACCGGCGGCTTCATCTTCTGCATAGTGCGTATCTGCACGGGCGAAGTGTGCGTGCGCAGCAGCAGCCGCTCGCGTTGTGGCTTCGAATCCTGTCCGGCAATGAAGATCGTATCTTGCGTGTCGCGCGCGGGATGGTTGGGCGGAAAGTTCAGAGCCTCGAAGTTGTAATAGTCGGTCTCGACCTCCGGTCCTTCTTCGACCGAGTAGCCGAGATTGCGGAAGACGCCGATGATCTCGTTCATCGTCTTGATGACGGGATGTTCGGCGCCGATGGGACGGCGAATGCCGGGGAGAGTGATGTCGAGGCGCTCGGCTGCCAGTCGTCCTGAAGATGCGCCGCGCTGAATGCGAGACAGCGTTTGCTCGACCGTCTGTTCAACTTTCTTCTTGAGTTCGTTGACGCGCTGGCCGACATCTTTCTTGTTCGGACCGGGGGCAGCTTTCAGCCACAGATCATTGAGTTGGGTGAGGATGCCGTTCTTGCGCGCCATCCAGCGATCGCGATAACCCTTCCAATCGTTCTCCGAGGCGACAGCGACCGATTCCTGCTCGATCGCAGACAGAAGTTCGCGCGCGGCGTTGTCGAGCAACGCGGTCGAGAAGTCAGAGAGTTTGGGAACGGTATAAGGCATGCTTCTTTGTGTAATTGTTAAGCATTGTCATCGCGACGCGGAGCGAGGACCTCACTGTCCGCAGGGAATAGGGGTCCTTCGACTCCGCAGAACGATTCGCTTCGCGGATCGTTCTGCTCCGCTCAGGATGACGTTGCAACGCACCATTCAGTTAAGACTAGAAACTCTGAGGAGACGCGGCAAGCCGCGTCTCTACGAGAAGCCTGATACGCTATCACGGCTTCCCGCTACGCTGCTGCCGCTGCGTTTGCCTTCTTTGCCTGTTCGGCCAGGTGCGCGAATCCTGCGGCATCGTTTACGGCGAGTTCGGCCAGGATCTTGCGATCGAGTTCGACACCGGCTTTCTTTAATCCGCTGATGAACTGGTTGTAGTTCATTCCGTTCAGACGGGCGGCGGCGCCGATGCGTACGATCCAGAGCGAACGGTACTGGCGCTTTTTCTGCTTGCGGCCGGAGTAGGCAAATTTCAGCCCGCGCTCGACGGCTTCTTTCGCCGAACGATAAAGTTTGGATTTTGTTAGGAAATATCCGCTTGCGCGTTCAAGAATCTTTTTGCGCTTGGCGCGGCGTTTGGTTCCGCGTTTTACACGAGGCATTGCTGTTCTCCTTTTTTCTTACTCGTCTGGCGGTTGGAGGTAAGGAGGCTTCTACCACGTTCCTCGGAGGGAAACGGGATTTCCAAAGCCCAGCCTCTTCACGCGCCGCTGCGGTTCGCTTCCGATCCGCAGACTGGTTGTTGCATACTCGGTTGTGGACGGGCGAGCCACCCGTCGCTCCACGATCTAGTACGGGATCATCCGCATCACTTTCTTGTAATCTGCGTCGCTGACCAAGACGGCGTCGCCCAGCTTTTTCTTGCGCTTGTGCGACTTGGAGGTCAGAATATGACGCAGATTCGCCTTATGACGCTTGATCTTTCCCGTTCCGGTTTTCTTGAAGCGCTTGGCAGCGCCTTTGTGCGTTTTTAGTTTTGGCATAAAAATAAGCTCTCAGCTTTCAGTTATCAGCTCTCAGTTTCTAAAACTCAAATCCACTATTCGCCCGCTAGCAATCGCACCAGAAGCTTTTACTGATCGCTGATCGCTGATAGCTGATGGCTCTAGGCGGTTTGCGCTCCGCCTTGGGCTGGTGGCGGCACCGGCTTGGAGACAGGTTTGACTGCCGGCTTCTCTTTTGCTCCCGTTTCCTTCTTTGGCGCCAGGATCAGGTGCAGCGTATTGCCCTCCTGCCGTGGCCTGAACTCGACCAGTCCCTTTTGCTCGACGTCTTTAATCAGCCGCTCCAGAATCTGCCGGCCCAGGCTTTGCCGCGTCATTTCGCGTCCGCGGAAGAATATTGTCGCTTTGACCTTGTCACCTTCATCGAGAAAGCGCAGTACGTGATTCTTTTTCGTATCGTAGTCGTGGTCGTCGACGTTGATACGAAACTTTACTTCCTTGACGGTTATGGTCTTCTGCTTTTTTTTGGCTTCGCGCTCGCGCTTTTCGTTCTGGTACAGGAATTTCCCATAATCCATGATGCGGCAAACCGGAGGTTGCGCAGTTGGGGAAATTTCCACCAGGTCCAGGTTTCGTTCGCGGGCCATCTTGAGCGCTTCGAAGGGAGGCATAACACCAATCTGCTCTCCTTCGTCACCGATCACACGCACCTCGCGTGCGCGGATGCGCTCGTTCATGCGGATAAAACGTTTGTCGATACTGGCCTCCGTCTGTTGGATCTAACCGGCTGATCTGACAGGAAAAGATGCTTCAAAAGTATAGCATGGTGTGAATGTAAGCTGATGCGCCGGTTCCCCAGTCCTGCCTATGCGCCCAAATGAGGCTGGCAGTGGGCAGTGAGCGAGGTAAGCGGGTTCTCATTCCGGTCGATGGTTCGGCGGATGGGGCCGAGAACAGGTCGCGCGGAGTTGGCATTCCGATCAGAGTTCTCGCTTGCTGCCCTGGCGGCATCCGTAAAGACTATTGATTATTTGAAGCGACCCGCTGACCGGTACCGTCATCACGCGACTGCTGTTTTCGAGGTGCGCAGCCGGCGATAGAGTTGGAGGTATTCATCCACCATGCGGCGGGCGGTAAAGCGTTCGCGCGCGCGATTGTAGGCCCGTGTGCCATAAAGACGGGCCATGTCGCGGTCCTGATCAAGCTGGGCGAGCACTTCGGCGAGACTTTCCCCGTCGTTGCGTTCGAAGTACAAGGCCGCATCGCCCCACAGCTCGCGATAGACCGGAGTGTCATTGGCGACAATCGCGCAGCGCGAGAACGCGGCTTCGATCGAGGCGAGCCCGGTTGGTTCGTAACGCGAGGTTGCCGCAAACACGGTCGACTTGCTGTAGAGGTTGCGCAGTTGCGATTCGGTCTGCGCTCCCTTGACTGAAATCTCGTGCGCTCCCGTCGAAACCCGCACATCGGCGCGGATTGGCAACGCCGGAGCGGGAATCGGATTGTCGGCCCCGACGATGCAGACCGGCAAGCCGTGAGTATGCTGCGTCAGCAGAGCCACCTGCTTTCCGGTATCCCAGAGACGGCCGATGGCGAGCACGGACTCTTCCTTGGTGACAAAGGGATTGAAGTAGATTGGATTGCGCCCTGGCGAAATGACGTGGCCTTCGAACCCGTCATCGTAGGCGAGCCGCAGCATCTCGTTCATCCAGCGCGTGGTTGTTACCACCGCACCGGCGCGTTTCAAGCCTGCGACGACGGTTTCGCGATACCAGTTGAGCCATGCCGAGCGCGCCGGTTCGCGTCCGTGGATGGTCAGCCACCAGGTGATCACGTCACCATGGGCCGTTACCAGGCGCGGCGTCGGGACGGGCAACGCCCCAAAACTAAGCTGGTTCAGGTGCAAAACATCCGGGCGGGTATCGTGGACGATCTCACACAAATAATCCTGGGCTGCGTGGAAATCCTGTTCGCCTTCCTGCATCCAGTCGAGGCGAAACGCTGTGGGATGATATTCGAGGCCGTGCAGGCTCTGCATCCAGGAGGTCTGATCGGGAAGAGGTATCTCTCCAAAGCTGACGAGCGTGACTTGCGCGCCCTGTGTTACCAGGCCGGTGACGAGTTCGCGCGCGTACGTCCATACTCCGCTGAACGTGTCCGCAGTCACTAAAACTCGCACTGAAGTCCTCCGGGGGCGAGGGCAATACGAGCCCAAATTCCTCAGCAACAGTTTAGGGTCGATCGCGTTTATAAGGAAGAGTTTTCTTGGCGAGGAGTGCTTTTTCCTGCGGTTTTGCTGCAGATTTCGGGCATTGAGGGGCAGGAAAAGGCCCCGCCGTCCGCTTTTCTCGGAGGCGGGGCGCCTGTGCGCTGCCTGGCTTAGGGATCTGTAACTAAGCACGCGGCAGAAACCGTAAACCACGGGGTGCACAGGGTGCGGGGGAGGAACCCTTGGCTCAATCGGAGCGCTTCCTTAGGTTGAATCAGCCCAGCGCGACTCGGCGACCCGGCCCTGATAGGGCTGATGATCCGGATGATATCGGTGTTCGGCGACCACGACTTTCGGCGGAGTGAGGATACGCATGCTCCAGAGCAGGTCGTCGAGGGACGTTCCAAACCCGAAGTGCGCATCGACAAACGCAAGCTCGGCTGGCGGCATGGTGATACGGCCGGAGATGAGAACGACCGGAATCTCGGGCATCATAGACTTGATCTCCCGGGCTAACTGCGCTCCGGTCATGGCGGGCATTTCGTAATCGAGAAGCGCCAGATCGAAACGGATTTTTCGGCAAAGCGCAAGTGCTTCCACCGGGTCGTTCTTTGAGATCACGCGGAAGCCGGATTCATCAAGAACATGTGCTAAGAGACGGCTGGATTTAGGATTGTCATCTACATACAAGACTGTAGTTCGGTCATCCATTACGAACCTCCGTTTGGTTTGGCCGAAAGTCGTGGCAGTGCGGCCCCCGTGCCTTCTTAGGAGAACGAAATTATCGAGCTTGCTTGCGAACAATGTCGGTAGAGATTTGTAATATGGAGTAGCAAGTGCGGATTTGTTGCTTAATCAGAACTTCCTCAAGTTGAGTGATGGAGTAAACCAGAGATATGAAGACATTGGTGGTGGGGGCAGGAGCGATCGGCGGTTATTTTGGCGGCCGACTGGTTGAAGCTAGACGCGATGTCACCTTTCTGGTCCGGCCGCGGCGAGCTGCTGAACTGGCCAGCGGTGGTCTGACGATTCGAAGCCGCTTTGGTGACGTTGTGATTCCCGAGCCGAAGACCGTACTGGCGGAAAATCTCCACGACACTTACGATCTGGTGTTGCTTAGCTGTAAGGCGTTCGATCTGGAAAGCGCAATCGAAGCTTTTGCGCCAGCGGTTGGCTCTACAACGGCAATCCTGCCGCTGCTGAATGGCATGCGGCACCTGGATACCCTCGCACAACACTTCGGGGATGCACGGGTTCTTGGCGGCCAATGTCTGATCGCAGTGGCATTGAATGAGAAGCGTGAGATCGCGCATCTGAATGACGTTCACGATTTATCTTTTGGCGAACGCGACGGGACCTTATCGCAGCGAGTGAAGGCGATCGGCAGTTTGATGGAGGGTGTGCGTTTCAATGCGCGGATGAGCCAGCAGATTTTGCTGGAGATGTGGGAGAAGTGGGTGTTCCTGACCTCCGCGGCGAGCAGTACCTGCCTGATGCGAGCAGCCGTCGGAGATATTTGCGCTTCGCCAGGCGGTACCGACTACGTGCTCGGAGTGCTGGAGGAGTGCCGCCGCATTGCCGGAGCCGAGGGATACCCGATGCGAGATGAGTCATTCAAGCGCAGCCGCGATATGCTCACTTCGGCTGGGTCGACGCTGACAGCGTCGATGCTGCGCGACATCGAACGCAATGGTCCGATTGAGGCGGATCATATTGTTGGCGATCTTTTGGAGCGCGGGCAGAGGCATGGCATCTCGGGGAGCGATTCCTTTCTCAAAGTTGCCTACACGCACCTGAAGGCCTATGAGGCACGCCGGGCGCGCACCGCAGCGCAACGATAGAACTCCATTCGGTTCTAAACTCCGCCGGCGCGAGCGGCCGCCGCATTGGTCTCCAGTTGCGATCTTAGCTTCCGCGCCGCTTCGTGAACCGAGGCGAGTCGTTCCGTCGCTGCCGCGGGAACGCCCGCTGTTTGGAGTGCTAGTTCGCAGTCGAGGAGCAGGGTTGTCAGCGTATAGTTCAGCTCGCCGTAAAGAAAGCGCGCTGCGGCTTCGCGAGCTATCGCCACCTCGTGCTTGCGGAGCCGAATGGCGGCTTTCACCTCGCATACTAGACGCCTGGTTCCGCAGATTGCCAGATTGATCTGCACAGGGATGGCCGAATCCAAATGATCGAACACATTATCGGTTTCGTGCGGTTCGGCTTCGGCGAGGGACTGGTCGAATACTGCAGCCGTGTAGACCTCGGTGCGCAGCAGTGTGGTTGCGCGCAGGAGGTTTTCCGCGATCACGACCGGCTCGTCGATCGCTTGCTGGAGCGCCGCAGCGCACTCATTTCGCCTCGCGATGGAAGTCACGAGCAGGATCATGCCTGAACTTAGGCAACTCGCGGGCCAATCGGTTCCATTTGAAACGAAAGGGCTTATACACACATACTGCATGAACATTCCCATTTACGAACAATCCAGCAGTCTGGCAGTTCAGTCTTGGGACTCGTACTCCTTCAGCTTGCGGTAGAGCGTGGTCTTGCCGATGCCGAGGAGGCGGGCGGCTAGCATCTTGTCGCCGTTGACTTGCGCGAGCGCATTGAGAATCGTCACTTTCTTCAGCTCTGCCATGGGCACGATTCCGCTAGTTGGCGGCGCAACCAAACCATCTGGTGCGCTGGAGAGATTGGTAGGCAAGTCGCGCATTTGAATCTCATTCGCGCTGGAGAGGGCGCAGGCGCGCTCCAGGGAATTTTCCAGTTCGCGGACATTCCCGGGCCAATCGTAATTGAGCAGCGCCTTGAGCGCGTCGTCGGCAATAGTTTTATCGAGACCGGAGTCGCGCCCGATACGATCGAGGAAGTGTGCGACGAGCAGCGGGATGTCCTGTCGCCGCTCGCGGAGCGGCGGGATGCGAAGGGTAAGCACATTGAGCCGGAAGAACAGGTCGCGCCGGAAGGTGCCGGCGGCGACGGCTTGTTCCAGGTCGCGATTGGTTGCTCCCAGAATGCGAACGCTGATGGGAACATTCTTCACGCTACCTACCGGCCGAATCTCCTTTTCCTGTATGGCGCGCAGCAGTTTGGCTTGCAGGTCGACGGGGAGTTCGCCGATCTCGTCCAGAAATATGGTTCCACCATCGGCGATAGCGAGCAGACCATCCTTCGGATTGGTCGCGCCCGTAAAGGCGCCCCGCACGTGCCCGAACAATTCGGTTTCAATCAGGGTGGGCACCAGCGATCCGCAGTCCACGGGAATGAATGGTTTGTTGCGAAGCGGGCCGGAGGAGTGAATGGCCTTGGCGACCATCTCTTTCCCGGTGCCGCTCTCGCCCAGAATCAGCACGGGATGAGAACTCTGGCCTGCCTTGGCGATAATCCTGTAAAGCTTCTCCATCTCGGGCGTGTGCCCGATGATGTTGGCGAAACCTTGGCTCGACCGGATGGTCTCGCGGCGCAACCGGCTCTCGGTCTTGAGCCGCAGATGTCCGCCGACCCGTTCGAGCAGCACACGCAATTCCTCCATGCTGAAAGGTTTGGTGACGTAGTCGTAGGCGCCATTCTTCATGGCCTGCACCGCCGACTGCACGGTTCCGTAACCAGTCACCGCGATGACCACCGCATCCGGACGATGCCGCTTGATGGTCTGCAGCGCTTCCATTCCGCCCGCGCCTGGCAATCGTAGATCGAGCAGGACAGCGTCGATGCCATGGCTGTCGAGGGCACGATAGGCCTGTTCGGGCGATTCGGCGATATGGGTGCTGAAGCCCAGCGAGTGCGCTACCGCGCGCGCGGCCTCGCGGACTGCGCGGTCATCGTCGAGGATCAGCAGGTTGAGAAAGTTCGCTCCCTGCAGTTGCGGGACATGGCTGAGAGCAGGAGCGGTAGATGCACTTAACATGGCGAGTCTCCCTTGAGGTTAGACATTTCGACGGCCTGAGAATCGAGGACCTGCGTAACGCGAGCATTCACGATTGGAGCGAGCGCCCGATGTGTAATTTGAGCCGAGGCATGCATGCTGACACCAATCCTTATTGGTTTAGCTCGGCGCCCGACCGATCGATTGCGGCCCGGAGAAAGCCGCGAGTTGGTTCACGCGAGGATCGCAATCTAAGCCAGGAACAGTGTTCTCGGCTCTTCCGCGAATGGTCCGCGCTTACCTGATTAGGGAAAGTGTAGACCAGAGTCTCTCGCTGGCTAAGTGTTTGCGGTCACACCAATTTAGTGATGATTCCGGAGAGCAGGGAAGAGACCCCGCATATGGCGAATTGCCAAATCGGATTGCCGCATACGTGCCAAATTGGAATCCACTGCGCTTGTCGAATGCGCGGCAAGTCACTCTTTAGGCAAATCAACTGGCTGTGCCAGGCGGAAGGTCAGGCGACGGTCGGGAGCGAACGTGACATCTTTCTGTTTCGTGACGGTGTTTGTCGGTGGGGCCACGCGATCGTCATGCGAAGCTGCTTTCGCGAAGATGCTGGAGGTCTCGATGAGAACGGTTTTGCCTCCGACGTTCACGCTGACCAGTGCGATCCGTAGGTAACCCGCATTGCGGTCGCCAGCGGCGGGCTCGGCGTCGAGCACGCGACCAGTAACGGGAGCGCCGCGTGCGAGCAATGGCTGTCCGTCGAACAGCACCGGATCGTCGAGGGTGCCTTCGAAACTTTCCCCGGCTTGGGCGGAGGCGCTGGAGAGCGATTTCTGCAGGCGAATGGTCAGCGATGTGCCTTCCGCAAGGCGCGTGGTGGCGGGAATAAGCGACTGGCTGGGCGAGATACCTTTGGGACGCGCCTCGCGATCAAACGGCAATTTTTGGGTGTTGCCCGAAGATGGTGCTGGGACTCCGGTCGGCTTTCCGCAGGCGACGGCGAGGCCGAGCGCGAGTAAGGCGAGGGCGCGGATTGGCAATGACACCATCGTTTGGCCCATTCCTAAGATGCGATTGTACGGGAGAGGGCAGACCTTTTTACCGCCGAGACGCCAAGAAGCCATCTAACCCTGCCCTTCGGGAACTGCCAATACCAAGTGGGTGAAATATTTGACAGCATTGTTGTACCGGGGTACATTTGTACCATGGTTGATGAATCCAAACTTATCGTGGAACGCGTGCAGACCGGCGTTCGCATGGAAAAGCGCATTCTCAAAGTTCTGAAGGGCTTCGCCGAATACCACGACATGACGCTCGGCGATTTGCTCGAAGGCATCGTGCTGCATGCTTTCGATGGCAAGACTCCGTTCAGTCCGGCATCGCTGGCGCGCATTCGGGAATTGAAAAAGTTCTACGAACTCGATCTCGACTCAGGCGCCAGCCACCACCTGACTGAAAGTAAGCGGCCAGCGGCGGGCAAACCTCCCCGAAGGAAAAGAAAATGAGACAAGACCGAACACGCACGGCTCTTATCATTCTGCGCTGGGTCCTGGGCCTGGTCCTGCTGGAGCAATCGGCCCGCTTTGCGTTTTCTCCGGGAGCAGCCCGTGCGTTCGCGGCGACGGGAATGCCCAATGTTGTGCATCTGGGCCTGGCTTGGGCGGAGATGGTTGCTTCGGTCATTTTCCTAGTCCCGAAAGCGACGGCCATGATTATTGGCGGGTGGTTCCTGCTGACGGTCCTCGGTTTTGCCATCGTAGTGCACCTGCTGCATGGGTGGTTCGACGTGGGAATCCTCGTGCTCTATGCTGCGGCAACCTGGGCGGTGATGGCCGGGACTCCGCAGTCGGCCTGATTTGTAGAACATCCGTCTGAACAATCGCGCTCGCCGCATTGGTCCACACAACCACGTTCCGAACAATATTTGCTCGGCACATATGAATCCCTCAAACAAGAACACGATCGACTTATTGACGATGCGAGGCATGACCAACCGGGAGCTTATCGCTGAATTCGAGTTGGGCAAGGCTCTCGGGGAGTTTCATCATGCCGATCATGTTCGGGTCGCTTTTGCCTACTTGGCGGAACTGCCTTTGCTGGAGGCGATCGAGAAATTTTCGGCGGCTCTCGAGCGCTTCGCGCTCTCGAAGGGCAAGCCGCATCTTTACCATCAGACCATTACCTGGGCGTATTTGCTCCTGATTCACGAGCGCATGGCTCGGGCGGGCTCGGCTCAGTCCGCTCTTCATTTCGCCTCAGTTCAGCCGAGCTCGGTTCAGTCGCGTTCTACGCCGACGTTGGGAAGAGTTTTCGGGACGCAACCCGGAACTGCTGGTTTGGAAGGGCGGCATCCTTGAGCGGTATTACTCGCAGGCTGTGCTTGACTCCGACCTGGCGCGGCGCGTGTTCGTCTTCCCTGACCGAGTTGGCGCGGCGTGCGAGAAAAGTGCTTCTTCCCAGAGCGGGTGATTCGACTCTTTTTTTGGGGGGTACCCCCCTCCTAACCCGATGTTTTAGAATCAATCACTTGGCGAGAAATTCCTTGCAAAGTATTGATTCGCAGTTGCTTATAGGCAAAGTATTGAATGCATGAGAGTTAGCTACAAAAAAGTGCCGTTTTGGGCTGGACTACCTCCGCAAAGTATTCAAAAATAGATACTTATATGTAAAGTATTCCGGAATAATGAGTTAGCTCCCTTTCTTGGCTCGAATCGACTGGTTGCTACCTGATCCACTTCAGCTTCGACTTTTTAACGAACGTTTCGAAGACACTCCGAATTGCACGGGGGCGACACTTTAGGTGCTCCTAGATTCAATTGAGCTGATTGGAATTGTTAAGTCAAGCTTTTCCTGTAACGGTTTCAATTTGCTCGCGAGGGCTTGTCCGGAAATCCTCATGGGTCGCTTCCAGGCAGCGCCTGGATGTAATCGCTCGGCAATTTAGACCTGGTTCTCCTGATGGTGTAGAGTGGTTCCCCCCAGCGGCTGAAGCCGCGAATTCGCTGCGGCCCTTGCGGCACGACTGAAAGTCGTGCCCTTACCGGTTTGGATTCGCACTTTACAGCAACTGGAGAAAACTCTATTCCATGAAGGGGGAAAACCAGTATGCGGATGTTGCTGAGAGTATCTCTGCCAGTGGAAGCCACAAATGCCGCCGTCAAGGCTGGAACGCTGGGGTCTACGATTGATCGGATTCTCGCCGACCTCAAACCGGAAGCAGCCTACTTCTTTGCGGACGATGAGGGGCAACGGTCGGGCTCTATTGTTTTCGACATGACGGACACATCGCAGATTCCGGCGATCGCTGAGCCTTGGTTTCTGGCGTTCAACGCGAAAGTATCGCTGCGGCCGATCATGAACCCGCAAGATCTTGCCAAGGCCGGTCCGGCGATTGGCAAGGCTGCCAAGGAATACGGGAAATAGGGTGGATAGGTCCGCTTGCTACCCCTGTTCGGGCCGGAGCGGGCCGCGGCACATGGGCGGGAAAAATGCTTTGCCGGGTCGGGTTGCGTTAACGGTGTAGGGGTCTTTCGACTCCGCGGGGCGCGCTTCGCTTATCCGCTCAAGATGACAGGACGGCGATAGTTGTGCTTCGCTTTTGTTGCCGAGGGCGAGATGTCCCCTTCGGCAGGCTCTCGGGACCGCCGGCGACGCCGACGCTACTCTCCGGCGATCCGCTGGCGTTGGCTATTCTGAGCTGCCTGCCTGGGCGGTAGCGCTTATGGGTTCGGTTTCGGGTTGAAGGACTACGCCGTCAAATGGAGTTGCGCCGATGAAGCGTCCGCCTACTATGCTGACCCGGCGCAGCGGGAATCCGCTGTCGGGACCGCGCTGCCAGGAGCGGCCGCCATCCACGCTTTCGAAGATCACGCCGGTGGTGTAGCTGGTAGCCAGCATGCGCTTGTGGGCGGAATCGAAGCTTACTGACGTGATGTCCTTGTCGGGAAGTCCGTTGACGACATGCTGCCATGTGAGGCCGCCGTCGTCGCTGCGGAACGCGCCTTCACGAGAAGCGATCACGAACTGGTTCTCGGAGGCGATGGCGGCTCCGTGGATGCTATGCACGGACGAAGGCAGGGTCGCAAGCTTCCAGGTCGCGCCCGCGTCGCTCGAAACCAGCACGCTGGAATGAGTGGTGGCGACAACCGTATCGCCCTCGGCGCGCACGGAGACGAAGTCCTGACGCCCGGCCGCCGGGTCTATCTTCCAGATCTTGCCATCGTCTTTGCTGATGTAAATGCCCTCAGAGGTAGCTGCCAGCCAGCGGTGACCATCGAGTTCGAGATCGTTGACGCGAGCGTCGAGTTGTCCTTTCTTCCAGAGTGTGGTCGTGACGGGTTTGCGCGAACCTTTGCGATGGGTGGTGACGGTATGTTCGACGGCGACCTGGTTCATGGGAAGCCACTCGCCATTGCGTTCGAGCGCGAAGACGCCGCGGTTGGTGCCCGCGACCAATATGCCGCTGGTGGTCTGCTTGAGGGCGAAGACGTCGCGTCCTCCGAGGCCGGCCGCTTTCTGCATCCAGTGCTGGCCGTTGTCGTGGGAGTAGAAGACGCCGCCGTATTCGCGGTCGTTGACGAGGCCTACGTACAGCGTGGCCGCGTTCTGGTTATCGGCTAGCAGCGCGGAGACATAGCGGTGGGCGTAACCATGGTTCGAGGTGGTCCAGGTTGCCGCGCCATTGGTGGAAGCCATTACGCCGCTGCGGTCGGTGGCGATGAGGACGTGATTGGAATCGCGGGGATCGACGAAGACGTCGTTGACGACGACTTCTTCACTGCTGACGCGCTTCCAGGACTTGCCGAGATCAGTCGTCTTCCACAGGCCTTCGGTGGTTCCGGCATAGACGATGTTCTCGTTGGTGGGATCCTGCTTGAGCACGCGCGTGCGGCGAGCGGTGAACGGGATTCCCGGAATCTTGGAAAACAGATTGCCAGCGGTCTCGCTCTTGTAGATTCCGGAGCAGGCGCTGGCGAAGACGATGGAGGGATTGTCGTGGTCGACGATGACGGAGAAGACGTCGGAGTCGTCGATCATACCCTTATTGATGTGCTGCCAGGTCGCGCCGGCGTCTGGAGTCTTCCAGGCTAGGTGCCAGGTTCCGGCGTAAATCGTGTTGGGATCCTTGGGATCGACGGCGATGGATTCTACGTTCTTCACTTCCGACGCAGGAGAGTCAAGGTGCTGCCAGGTATTACCGCCATCGTTGGTGCGGTAAACGCCGTCGAGGGTGCCGGCTACGAGGACATCGGAATTGCCTTTGTACATGGCCATGGCGCGGATCGACTTGCCGTGCATGGCGGGCAAAGTTTGCCAGGTGTGGCCGCCGTCGCGGGAGCGGAAGATTTCGCCGAGTTGCTGGCTGGAGACGCTCCAGGCGGAGACGTAGATGCGATCGGAGTTCTGGGGATCGACGACGATGTGATCGAGCACATAGTCATCGCCGCCGAGGCGGGCGAGGCGGGACCAGTTGCGGCCGCCATCGTTCGAGACAAACATCTGGCCGGTACTGGTGCCGAGCAGGAGGTGATCTGGATTATGCGCGTCGTAGGCAAGGCTGCGTGCGTCGCCACCGTCGGGACCGAGAACCTGCCATGGTCCGGAGGCCAGCAGGGCTGTACTGATAAAGGTGATCGCGAGAAGCAGGAAAGCATTTCGCTTCCAGGAATTTGACCGGAAATAATCTTGCCGCAAAGTGCGGAGAACGGGCCCATACACATTGAACTTCATATAGTCAAAGTGACCCCTGCGAACGTATTCGCCTTCGCCCCAGAGTGACAGCGTACCACGGGTGGGACAAGGTTACCGAAGCCGGAAAATAGAAAGGGCCGGTAGGGCAAGCCCAACCGGCCTTTAGTTCGCGATTCGAGATGGAGAAGGGCCCTATCCCGCCGCCGCCGAGACAGCGGCAAGGGAGACGGGGCAAGCCCCGTCTCTACATTTTCATTTTTGCCTTTTTCTTGGCGGCTGGCTTGGGATGATCGGGGATCGCCTTCACCTTCGACTCGTCGACCGGTGTGGTCGAACTGGCGTTGGGGAAGGTTGCTCCAGCCGGGATAATCCATTGCTCCGACGTGGCAGTGCCAGCCTCTCCGGTGCGAGTTTCGATCCGGCTGGGATCGATGTTCTGTTTGGCCTCGCCTCCCGAGAGATAGGCCTTGACGTCAACGGCCCGCTCGCCAGCCAGGTTCTTACGCTTCTCCTTCGGGCCGGAGTTGCCGACCACGACGAGCTTGGCATCGGGATCCTGCTGGAGCTTGCCAGCGACATCGTCGAGCATCGCCTTGCAGGTGTTGTCGACGCGCCAGGGCTTCTTCACATTGGGGTATTCGCACTCGTTCAGCTTGGTGGCCTGCGGAGGCGGAGGTGGCGGATTTTCGATGGTCACTGTGCTGGACGACGAGGCGGTCAGGCCGCGGGAGTCAGTACAGGTGGCGTTGATCGTGATGGGACCGGACGGCGCCCCGGTAGTGGTCAGGGTAGCGGAATTTCCGCTGCCAGCGAGACTGCCACCGGTTGCGCTCCACCCACCGACCGTGACCGGCACGTTATCCGGGCTGGTGCAGGAGCAGGTAATGGTTGCGGACTCCCCTGCCTTCACCTGGGTCGGACTGGCCGAGCAGGACATCTGCGGCGGGTTCTTGGGCGGTTCCTTCACGGTGAAGCTGGCGGTGCAGCTGGCCGAGTTGTTCTTTTTGGCTTTGGGGTCGGTAACGGTGGCGGTTGCCGTATAGCTGCCACCGGCTACGCCGTTGGTGTCGATAGTGGCGGCAGTATCTTTGCCGTCGATCTTGCCACCGGTGCTGGTCCAGCCGTAAGTCAGAGTGTGCTTGGGATTGAAATTTGTAGCCGCAACGGTTGCGTGCACTGGTTCGCCGACCATGACTTCGGTGCGGTCGACAGAGCAGGAGGCAGCAGGGAGGGCTTCGGGCTCACCACCGCCCCAGTTGAAGACCAAACCGGTGCGGAGAGCAGCGCCTTCCAAAACTGGATGGCGTAGCGAGGAATCGCTAACGGGTGCACTGCTCGAATAATTATGTCGTCCGAGGACGAAGTCCGCCTCGAAAACACGCCAGTCAAAACCGTGCGCGATCTTGAGGTCCATGCCTCCGCCGAGCACTGCGCCAATACCGGTGTTTGAGGGAGCCTCATCGGGACGGAGGACGTTGAGACCAAACATGGTGTGTGCGAAGAAGTTGACGCCATCGCCCCGCCACATCAGGCGCGGACCAACTGACAGAGTATGCTCGCTGGTCTGTTTACGGTTGTAGCTGGTGCTGACGTCCGCGGAAAGTCCCCACCATTTGTCAAAGTTATAGGTCAACGTGCCCGCCGCACCGGCCGGGAGGCTTGGCAGCTTTACGGCATCCGGGTTGGGACCCTCGGGGACAGTGCCACCGGGGTTGAGCCACTGGTAGCCAATAAACACGTCTATTTTTGGCGGTGTTTCCTCTTGTGCATTGAGCACAGCCGGCAACGCAAGCAGAACAACTGCCAGGACGAGCGCGAGAGCCGCGCAACTCCGGTGAGTTTCGTGACGACGTGACATAGTTCCTCCAAATCAAATCTGCAAACTAGCAAATAAAGCACACGGAATGATGGTCGATCCGATGCAACGTACAGATGGGATTGCACTGGAAACAAAGGATCATACAGCAAATGAAAAGTTTTTCAAAACGGGGATAAGCATTAGTGGTGCCTTAAGAGCAACTATGTCGATCGTGGAACGGTCGAGCGAGCTATTCGGGCGGAGGTCATCTCAAATTGATATTCCTCACTTGCCGCGCTGGTCATGTCCGTAGCAGGCTTTGGCGGCTTGGGGACAGGGAAGTCCGGTTGCGCAGCCTCGCGCTTCCCTGAATAATGCTGGTTGACGCCTATGACACAAGAACGGGTGCTGATTGTTGAAGACGAAGAGAATGAGCGTACGGGGCTGGCCGAGCTAATCTCCGGATGGGGATACCGGACCGATACTGCGGTGGATGGCGTAGAAGCGCTGGAAAAAGTGACCGCTTTCGCACCTTCAATTGTAATCACCGACGTGAAAATGCCGCGCATGGGTGGGATGGAGCTAGTGGAGCGGCTCTCGGAGCTATCGCAATCGATCGCGGTGGTGATGGTAACGGCACAGAAAACCACCGAAAACGCATTTCATGCCGGACGATTGGGGGTACAGGATTACATTGAAAAGCCGATCGATTTCCGGCGGCTGCGCACGATCCTGACTAACATCGGGGAAATCCTGAACACCCGCGTGGAGAACGAAGCTCTCCGCCGACGCCTGCGCGACAAGGGAGCCCTTGGATTGCTGGTTGGATCGTCGCCGACGATGCAGGAAATATTCCGGCTGGTGGAGATGGTGGCGCCGAGCACGGCCTCGGTTTTGATTACAGGCGCGAGCGGAACCGGTAAGGAACTGGTGGCGCGCACCATCCACGACTTGAGTCCGCGGCGCAACAAACCATTTGTTCCCATTAATTGCGCGGCGATTCCCGAGACGCTGATTGAGAGCGAAATTTTTGGCCACGAAAAAGGCGCGTTTACTGGCGCGCTGGAGCGCCGGACCGGCTGCTTCGAACTCGCCGAAGGAGGCACGCTTCTGCTGGACGAGATTGGCGAGATGCCGGTCGGCACGCAGGCCAAACTTCTGCGCGTACTCGAGGATCACAAACTGCGCCGGCTGGGCAGCAAAGTGGAGACCTCGGTTGACGTTCGCGTACTGGCGGCAACGAACAAGGTTCCCGATGAGGCGGTGGCGGCGGGCGAACTGCGAGAGGACCTTTATTACCGGCTCAACGTTTTCAATCTTCATATGCCGGCGCTGCGCGAGCATAAAGAGGACATCAGCGAACTGGTGGATAGTCTGCTCAAGGATATGAACGAAAAGCATTCTCGCAAGGTGTCGCATGTGAGCGAGGCGGTGCTGAACATTTTTCAGAGTTACTCCTGGCCGGGCAATGTGCGCGAATTGCGCAATACCCTGGAACGTGCGGTGATCGTCTGCGATGGAGGAGTGATCGAATCGAAACATTTGCCGCCGGGCTTTGGGCAAAGTGTGCGCGTGGTGGTGAACGATCCTGATGCCGTGCATCTGGGTGTGGGCACGACGGTCGAGGAAGCGGAGAAGCTGTTGATCCTGAAAACTCTGCAGGCGACCAGCAACAACAAGACACGGGCGGCGGAGATTCTGGGCATCAGCCTGAAGACGCTCCATAACAAACTGAAAGAATACGGCCGGCCGCAGGATGCGGTGCTGGCGGAAGAGTAGAGGAGCGCTGTCAGCTCTTAGCTCTCAGCTCTCAGCAGATTTTGCCTTGTGCCGACTGTCGAGTGGGAGTAGAGGTCCTTCGACTCCGCATCTACCGCGCTTCGCGCGGTAGATTCTCCGCTCAGGATGACATGGGGTTTTTGCCCAGGATGAGCTGTTTTTCATGACCCGCAAATTCATTATCGTGTTTGTGATCACTACGCTGTTCACGGCGCTGGTGGTTGCCTTCTCATGGTTCTATCTGTCGCAATTACTGCGCCAGCGGTTGCTGTGGGCCGATGAGACTGCTTCGCAGCTGACGAATCAACTGGAGTACGCAGCCTCCAAAGCGGTTCCCGATCTGACGAGCACGCGCGTCGATACCGCGAATCCCAAGGAGATGCGCGCTGCCATCACGAATTACCTGCAAACCGACACCAATCTGAACGCGATGCTGGAGTCTGTGGTGGGTAATTCCCGCATCATCTACGATGCGGCGATTGTCGACCCCGAGGGGGTCGCGATTCTCGACACGAACCCGGTCATGAACGGCAAGCCGGTGCCATCGCGTCCGCCGTTGAGCGTGCTACGCGACGCCGGCTTCCGGCGCCAGTTGCGGCTGCTTTACGGTCCGGGCACGGTCTACGACGTGAGCATTGGGCTCGAAATGGATAAGCAGGTATTTGGCAGCATCCACGTGGGGGTCTCGACCGTCTTTTTGCGCAACGAACTGACGCCGCGATTGCAACAGGCGGCGTTCTTTTCGGTGGTGGCGATTTTCTGTTCGCTGGTGCTGGCGGCGGTGGTTTCGAATGTGGCGCTGGGACCGTTGAAGGCGATCAGCCGTAACCTCGACAGCGCGAGTGCGGGAGATGTGCTGCCGGCGGATGAAGAGAGCAGTGCCGACGACGAGGTCGGGCTGGTTTCGCTGAAGATTGCGCACCTGGGACGGCAGATCCGGGACACGAATCAGATTTTTTCCGCGCTCAAAGACAACGTGGAGCAGGTCATGTCGAAGCTGCAGGACGGCCTGATGCTGTTCACGCGCGATTCGCGCGTGGTGCTGGTGAGCGCCTCGGCGGAGAAGTTTCTAGGACGTCCGCGCCGTGAAATTCTGGGGCGCACGGCGGAAGAGATTTTTTCCGACGGTACGGTATTGGGAGCGGTTGTTCTGCCCGCCTTCCAGAAGCAGCGTCCGCTGGGGCAGTACGAGTTCGAGGCTGCCGATGGCCGCCGCGTTCAGGTTTCGCTCGATTTCATTCAGGAAAAAGGAACTCCGATTGGCGCGTTGCTGACGATGCGCGACGCGGAGTCGGTGCGCCGGCTGGAAGACGAGATCGAGATTTCGCGCCGCCTTTCGGCCAGTGGACGCCTGACGCGAGGGGTAGCGCACGAGGTCAAGAACCCGATCAATGCCATCGTCCTGCACTTGCAGTTGCTGCAGAACAAAATGCAACAGGATGATCCTGAATCGCGCCGGCATGTGGAGGTCATCGGGAATGAAATCCGGCGGCTGGATCGAGTAGTGCAAATTCTGGTGGATTTTACGCGTCCGCGCGACCTGCATCTGGAAGAGGCCGACCTGCGCAAGATATTCGAGGAGGTTGTGGTGCTGGCGGCGCCGGACGCGGCGCGGCATGACGTTACCCTGGCGAAGAATCTGCCTGAGGAACCGCTTATGGTGCGGGTCGATGCCGATCTGATGAAGCAGGCGACTCTGAACCTGGTGATCAATGGTGTGCAGGCGATGGCGAAGGGAGGAACGCTCACGGTGGCCGCGAGCCGGGACGAAGAGACGATTGTCGGCGAAGTGCGTGACCAGGGCAACGGGATTCCGGCGGATGCGCGCGAGAAGATATTCGAACTTTACTTCACCACCAAAGGGGATCAGGGTGGGAGTGGAATCGGGCTGGCGCAGACCTACCAGATCATGCAGTGGCATTACGGCTCGGTGGAGTTCGATTCGATTGTCGGCGAGGGAACGACTTTTCGGTTGCGGCTGCCCGCTTTGGTCGCAAAACAAAATAGCGAGGCGGAGGCGATTGCCTGATCTGCGCCGAGGTAAGTTGAGCATGCGTCTGGCTGGGGGAATTGTCGTCGTGTTTTGCCTGGGATTCCAGGGTTGGGGAGTGGTTTGCCCGCAGCAGGAAGGCGCAGGCTCGGTGAATGCCACGGGACAGGCAGCGGAGAGCGCGCCGAAGAAAGAGTCACCGGCCGAGCAAGAAAAAGAAGCTCAGGGTGCTCCGCAAACCGAAGCCAAAACCCCACCGACGGAATCACCGCAAAGCCAAAACCAAACCGTACCCAAGGTGGAGTCACAAGAAGGCGGACCAGAAATCCAACCGATGATGCAACCGAAGATTGAGCCCCAATCCGCGGAGGCAAAGAGCGCGCCTACGAAAAACGCGGACGGTGCTTCCACGGGTAGGGCCGTCAAGCGGCATTCGGCAGCAAAGCACGCCGCCACGATTGTGACCGACAGCGGACCGCGCAAAGTGGTGGTACGAGAGGGCGGCGTGGATGAGCCGACTGCGCAAATTGTAACGGGCATGGCTCCTGAGGAGGCCAGCCGCCAGCGCCAGGACGCGGAGCAGTTGCTTAAGAAAACCGTCAGCACTCTGGAGCGGATCGATCCGGATGCGCTCGATCGAGAGCAGCAGGAAACCGTGTCGCAGATTCACAACTACATGGGGGGCGCGCACGCGGCGCTAAAAGAAGGCGCCATTGCTCGAGGGCACACGCTGGCGGTGAAGGCGAGTTTGCTGGCGGAGGATTTGGCGAGGCATTAGAGGAGACGCGCGCACTTTCACAACCAGTGCCGAACCCGGGGCGTGGCGGGATCTGCCTTCGATTGCCTGCTCTGTGCGGTTGCGTACCGGCGGGGTTGGCCGATCTTCACTTCGGATCTCGACTTTGGACGTTATGCGAAGATCGTTGGAGCGCAGATTTACGCGCCGAAATGATTTCAGCTCCAAGCTCTTAGCTCTGTATGGCGAAAGTTGCTTTGGGGAAAGGGTTGTTCTAGTGGCCTGTCGCAGTGAATTCGTTAGTACGTAGGCGGCGAGAAGGGTCAGAGTATTTCCACTGGATCGGGCGAGCGTTGGCGGAGTAGGCGTTGATGTAGCGACGGAGTTTACGAGCCAGGTCCGGGACCGAAGTGAAAATGCCGCGAGCGATGACCTCGCGTTCGATCTTGGCGAACCAGATCTCGACCTGGTCGAGCCACGAGGAATACGTAGGGGTGAAGTGAAAGTGCACACGCGGATGCTGTTGCAGGAAGTCTCGAACGAGTTGGGTTTTGTGGGCAGAGAGGTTGTCGAGGATGATATGAATCTGCTGCCGGGGCGAGCACAACGACACCACTTCTGCGAGGAAGGCAATGAAGTTACGGCTGGTATGGCGGGCCGTGGTTCTTCCGTGCACGCGGCCGGTTTTGGTGTCCAGCGCGGCATACAGAGAAAGCGTTCCGTGCCGGTAGTACTCGAAGCCGTGACGCTCGGCGCGTCCCGGCGAACGCGGCAGCACGGGATCGAGCCGGTCCAGGGCTTGGATGGCGGTTTTCTCATCGACGTAGAAAACGGCGGCATGCTGCGGAGGCCGCAGATAGAGGCCGATAATGTCGGCCGCTTTGCTTTCGAACTCCGGATCGTCGCTGGCCAGGTAACGCTCCAAGCGGTGGGGTTTGAGACCGGCTTCTTTCCAGACCCGATGTACCGCGTCTTTGCTGACACCCAGCGCGGTCGCCAGTTTGCGGCAACTCCAATGCGTGGCGGAATCCCTCAGGGGCTGAAGCCCGCATCATTACGGCTCTGGGCCGGCACGACTGAAGTCGTGCCCTTCCCCAAGCAAGTAAACCTATACTCGCTCTAGTAACGATTATTCTGCGACAGGCCACTAGCATGTTTCTTTGGGGGTGAACTATGGGGTTCCTCGTTAGAAATGCGCCGTGTCCCTGTGGAAGCGGCAGGAAGTACAAACGTTGTCACGGGTTGGAAGTCCCCAAGGCGACTTTGCGGGAAAACGCAAGGATTCTTCCATTCGTCTATCAGCCTTTCGTCCCGCATGGAATTTCACCCTGGGTCGCACAAGCGATGAAGCGAGCTTTTTGAAGGTTTTACCGGCAGATCTTCAGGGGAATACAATGAATTCAGCGCGCACCACAGGTTACGAAGTGGGGACATTACCAATGTCAGCTGCCATGCCCATCGTGTTCATTGTTGACGACGACATTTCTGTGCGCGAGTCTCTGGAACTCCTTATTCAGACCGAAGGGTGGCAGCCGGAAACATTCGCGTCCGCAGGGGAATTCCTCGACAGACCGCGAGCGCTTGTTCCGAGCTGTCTTGTGCTCGACATTTCTCTTCCCGGCCTCAACGGTCTCGAATTGCAGAAGCGGGTTGCCGTTGAACGGAGGGATATGCCGATTATCTTTATCACGGGCTACGGCGATGTACCGAAGACAGTCCAGGCCATGAAGGCGGGGGCCGTCGAATTTCTAACGAAGCCCTTTAATGACGAGGTATTGTTGGGCGCCGTCCGGCAAGCCCTGGAACGAAGCCGCCTCGTTCTCTCACATGACACGGAGATGCAAGATCTCCGGGACCGCTACGCCTCGCTTACGGCTCGCGAACGGCAGGTTATGACGCTGGTCGTCTCCGGCCTCTTGAACAAACAGGTTGGCGGGGAACTCGGCATTAGCGAGATCACGGTAAAGGCTCATCGCGGGCAGGTGATGCAGAAGATGAAAGCCGACTCTCTCGCCGCACTGGTAAAAATGGCAGGCAAGCTTCATGTTGCACAAGCGTCTGCCGCCTAAGGAAACTGTGATTAAGTGTCGACAAAAAGCGTAAACCACAGAGGACACAGAGGTGCACGGAGAGATCCCAGGGCGTTAATCAGAGCTTCCCTAAACCTGCTCCCACCCGAGACGGAAAATTGGCTAGCGGTAGATCTTTTCTCTCATGTTCTGCGAGTCATTCGGGGATGGGGTAATCAACCCCGACGCTGCTAAGGACGCGTACACAGCATGTTCCGCCGCGAACCAGTCGACGTCCGGTGAACCGAGAGGGCGCCCCCTTTGTTCCCAAAGCTCGTACGCCAGTTTTGCTACGAACTCGTGTCGATCCTCACCCAGAAAATCGGTGGTGAGCTCTATCGGTGGTTGCTTATCGGGCGGTCGAGATTTGTCGGGCATCTGGTTCCTCGAATTTTGGATTTGCGGGAGTGGTCCCAGCCCCGCTGCCGCTGTCTTCTCGATCATTGCAATGCGCGTTACGATCCTGCGAATGCGATGTCCTACCAACGCGTCGCAGCCAATCTCGTCGCAGCGAATTTCAAGGTTCATCGCCAGGACGGTGCGTCATGCCACAGAATGAAAGGGGCCTCCAGCGGCACGAACGCTCCTGCGTGCTGCGGAATGAGGCGCGGGGTGTAGTCAGCGGCCGGCCGACTCACTGGAACCGAAGCACTGTAGGTGAAGGCACTTGCCGCTCCGGCGAGGCGTTCGCCACGATTCATAGCGAGGGTGGTTGGGTCCTCGTTTTTGTCTTTCGGCGGCTCCGCATACAGTTCGACCCTCACGGCATCGGGATCGATATCATCGTTATCAAAAAAAACCTGAACGTGAAATACATATTGCCCGCCCTGTTGCTCGACGGTCGCGGGGCCGAATCGCAGCGCTGACCAATGTTTCGCCAGTTCGGCCTGCCAAGCGACGAGATCGGCTCCTACGGAACCTCGATTCCCGGCGCGCTGGCGAAAAGCTGTTGCCGCCGAGAGATAGTGTTCGTCAGTATATTGGCGGACTACGCGATTGGTCGAAAAGGCCGGAGTTAAGCGGGCCATACTTTCGCGCATGCGGGCAACCCAGCGGCGCGGAATTCCGTGTTCGTCACGGGCATAGAACTCCGGGATAACTTCTGTTTCGATCACCGCATAAAGACTCTCAGCGTCGGCTGCATCCCAGGAAGGGTCATCGCCATGTTCGCGGCCATCTCCGATCGCCCAGCCTACTTCCGGCGAATACGCCTCCGCCCACCAGCCATCGAGTTCCGAAAGATTCAAGCCGCCGTTCACCAGCACCTTCATGCCGCTGGTGCCGCTCGCTTCCCATGGCCGTCGCGGAGTGTTCACCCAGACGTCCACGCCCTGAACCAGATGCTCCGCCATGAGAACGTCGTAATCCGAAAGGAAGACCACTCGGGATCGAACTTCAGGGCGGCGAGCAAACTCAAACCACTGCCGGATCATTTCCTGCCCCTCGGCATCCTGGGGATGAGCCTTGCCTGCAAGCACGAGTTGAACCGGGCGGTCCCGATTCATCAGGATGTTGAGAAGCCGCGCAGGATCGTGCAGGAGAAGGTTCGGGCGTTTGTACGGGGCAAAGCGGCGGGCGAATCCCAAAGTCAAAGTATTCTCATCGAGTACCAGTGCGGCCTGCGCGAGGTCTTCCGACGACGCTCCCCGAGCGGCTAATTGACGGCCGTAAAATCTTCGGACGTACTCGACGAGAGACTTGCGGTTATCGGCGCGGAGTTGCCAGAGGTTGGAATCGCTGGTTGCGCGAAAATCCGTTCCCATGTTTGCCAGCGTGCCGTGCCAGCGTTTTTTCCCGCAGGAAAGTTCCCACAAGCGGTCTGCTTCAGCAGAGTCCCAAGTAGGGGTGTGCACTCCGTTGGTCACGTGCGTTACCGGCACCTCTGTTTCAGGCCACCTGGGAAAGAGAGGCTGGAAGAGCCGCCGGCTCACTTGACCGTGCAATTTGCTGACGCCGTTGATGGCGCCACTGCCGCGGATCGCCAAATAGGCCATATTGAACGGTTCGGACGAGTCCTGGCGATCGCGTCGCCCTAATGCTAGAAGTTCGTCGACCGAAATCGACAGTTTCTCCTCGGCATAATTTCTGAGGTAGCGCTCGATCAGGCTGGGAGCAAAGCGGTCAAAGCCCGCCTCCACGGGGGTATGGGTCGTAAAAAGGTTGCCGGCACGGGTGACGGCAAGCGCGACGTCGAATGGCTTGCCATTGTCTTCCATGTAGGAACGCGCCCGTTCCAGCACCGCGAATGCGGCGTGACCTTCATTGAGATGGCAAACCTCGGGCTGCAATCCCAAGGCTCGCAGAAGCCGCCAGCCTCCAACCCCGAGGACCAACTCCTGTTTCAAACGCAACTCCGGACCACCGCCATACAGTTCAGTCGTAATGCCGCGGAAGGACGGAAGGTTCGCGGGATCGTTGGTATCGAGCAAATACAATTTGGCCCGTCCCACTTGTACTTGCCAGACTCTGATCCACAACTTAAAGCCGGGCAAAGCGATGGCCAGGCGCAGCCATTCGCCGTTTGGCTCGCGCACCGGTCGAATCGGAAGCTGGCCGGGATCATTGAATGGGTACAAAGCTTGCTGGTGGCCTTGTGCATCAATTTCCTGCCGAAAATAGCCTTGTTGGTAGAGCAAACCAATTCCGGTCACCGGGACGCCCAGGTTACTTGCGGCTTTGAGCTGATCGCCGGCGACGTTGCCGAGTCCGCCAGAATAAATCGGCAGCGCTTCGCTCAACATGAACTCCATCGAGAAATACGCAATTGTCGACACGCCCGAACGCGGATGCGCTTTTTGAAACCACGCTTCCGGCTCTTCGGCAAGCGTTCTCTCGCGGTGGAGATCCGCCAGGAGTTTTTGAAAGTTTTGGTCGGAGGTAACAGTTTGCAGTTTTTCCCGGGAGACGGTTTGCAGCAGAACCCAGGGATTGTGGGTCAGTTCCCAGAGTTCGGGATCGAGTTGCTCCCAAAGCTGGTCCGCCGAGTGATTGAACGACCATCTAAGATCCAGGGCCAGATCGGTAAGAGCATCGGAAATGGCGGGATCGAGGGGACGATCGTTATTTGGACGATCGGCGCTTAGACGGTCGGCGTTTGGACGATCAACGATTGGACGGTCAATGCCTGGACGACCAACGACTGTCGACCTACTCATAAACAATCTCCTCTCGTACTTATCGGCCCCGGCTTACCGGCTTCATGCCGCCTGGGCACTGCGAGCCAGCGTTTCCGAAACAATGGCCTGGGCCTCTTGCTGGATCTGTCGTAGATGGTTCTGACCGAGAAAACTCTCGGCGTAAATCTTGTAGATTTCCTCCGTGCCCGAAGGACGTGCTGCAAACCAGCCATCCTCGGCGATTACTTTGATTCCTCCAATTGGATTGCCGTCTCCGGGAGCGTTGGTCAGAATCTTCTGGATCGGCTGACCGGCAACTTCGGTAGCGTGAATGTCGGACGGCGACAATTTTGCCAGACGCGGCTTTTTGTTCGGGCGTAGCGGGAGCATCGATGCGTTCGTAGACGGGATCTCCCAGTTCGCGGGTGAGCTCATGATAGATCTCACCCGGATCTTTGCCCACATGCGCCGTCATTTCTGCCGCGAGTAAACAAGGAATGATTCCGTCTTTATCGGTGGTCCATACGCTGCCGTCGCGCCGAAGAAAGGAGGAACCGGCGCTCTCCTCGCCGGCAAAACCCAAGCGGCCGGCGAGCAAGCCTTCGACAAACCACTTAAAGCCCACCGGAACTTCATAAAGCCGCCGCCCCAGGCGAGCGCTGACACGATCGATCATGCTGCTGCTCACTACGGTCTTGCCGACAGCGACGTCCTCACGCCAATTGGGCCGGTTGGCGAACAAATAGCTGACGCACGCTGAAAGGTAGTGATTCGGAGGCAGCAACCCGCTTCCTTTGGTCACGATGCCGTGGCGGTCGTGATCGGTATCGCTGGCAAACGCAATATCGAACTTGTCTTTCAATGCGATGAGTCTTTGCATCGCATAAGGCGAGGAAGGATCCATGCGAATCTTTCCGTCCCAATCCACGGTCATGAAGCGAAATGTAGGATCTACAGATGGGTTGACGATGGCCAGGTCGAGACCATACTGCTCGGCGATGCGCGGCCAATAATCAATGCCGGCTCCTCCGAGGGGATCCACGCCGAGCTTAATCCTCGCGTCGCGCACCGCATTCATGTCGACAACACTATTGAGATCGCTGACATAGGAGCTCAAAAAGTCGTGTTTGTGGGTTGTGGGTGCACGCAGCGCTTTGGCAAACTGCGTGCGCTTGACACCGTCGAGGGCGCGCTCGAGAAAATCATTGGCTTTCGATTCGATCCACGAAGTCACGCTCGAATCTGCGGGTCCTCCATGCGGAGGGTCGTATTTAAAGCCTCCGTCATCGGGAGGATTGTGCGACGGCGTGATGACGATACCGTCGGCGAGTCCTGACTTTCGTGCGCGGTTGTAAAGCAGAATCGCGTGGGAGACGGCGGGGGTCGGGGTGTAGGGTGTGCCTTCGGAGAGCATTACATTGATGCTATTTGCCGCAAGCACCTCCAGCGCACTGGCAAATGCCGGTTCAGACAGAGCGTGAGTGTCAATTCCAAGGAACAGCGGCCCATCGATGTTTTGGAGTTTGCGGTAATCGCAAATTGCCTGCGTGATGGCCAGGATGTGCCACTCGTTGAAGGCCACGTCGGAAGCAGATCCGCGATGGCCGGACGTACCGAAGACGACCCGCTGCCTGGGATCGCTCGGATCGGGCCGTAACTCGTAGTAGGCCGTGATGAGCTTCGGGACGTTAATAAGAATGGATGGGTCAGCCGGCTTCCCGGCAGCAGGGTTAATTGTCACGTAGCACCTCGCCGTCAGCGGTCAAGAGAATTGCGCTTGATCGAGGTTCCAGCCGATGACCGATTTGGCCTTGCATGGAAGGCTCTTTGCCAGGGTCGAAGAGATCGTCAGGAGCGGTTCGGGAAGTATCAACCGCCAAACGCCAGATCTTCCCGGCCGGCAAGGCAGGAATGGAAAAATCAACTGGTCTGGTGTCGGCGTTAAACAGGAGGAACAAGTCGGGTTCTGTCTGTCCCAAATTCATTTGCCCCAGAATCAGGCACGCAAAAGATTTCTGCCGCGGGTCCGCCCAGTCGGGAGGGGCACCGTTTGGCGCGAACCACTTTATGTCCGCATCCGTGTAGAAAGTTTCTCTTCGTAAAACATGATGGGCCTGGCGGAAGGCGATCATTCCCCGAGTGAAGCGGTGGATCTCTTTGTGCCTTTCGAGCAGGCTCCAGTCGAACCAACTCATCTCGTTATCCTGGCAGTAGGCATTGTTATTGCCGCGCTGGGTCCGGCGAAATTCATCGCCTCCGAGCAACATGGGAACCCCGCGAGAGATAAACAGGGTTAACAGGAAATTCTTGATCAAGCGGTTGCGCATGCCCTCGATACCGGGAATCTGGCTCGGCCCTTCCACCCCGCAATTGTCGCTGTAGTTGGCATCGCTTCCATCGCGGTTGAACTCGCCATTTTCGTTATTGTGCTTCTGCTGGTAGCTGACCAGGTCGTTCAGTGTGAAGCCGTCATGACACGTGACAAAGTTGAGGCTGCATGCGGGTCCCTTGCCCGACTTTTGGTACAAATCAGAGCTTCCAGAAATTCGGTTTGCGAACAATCCGATCATGCCCGCCTCGCCCACCCAGAAGCGGCGCACATCGTCGCGGAAACGGCCATTCCATTCCCTCCAACGCTGGGTGGAAAAACTCCCCACTTGATAGGCACCGCCCGCGTCCCAGGCTTCCGCGATAATTTTTATGTCGCGCAGGATGGGATCCTCCGCAATGTCCTCGAGAAGCGGAGCGTTGCTGAGAATGTTCCCATGCTCATCCCGGCCCAGGATCGAAGCGAGGTCGAAGCGAAAACCATCCACATGCATGTGCATGACCCAGTAACGAAGCACATTCCTGACGAACTCCCGCACAACGGGATGATTTGCGTTCAGCGTATTGCCAACGCCGGAGAAATTTTTGTAGTACCGGCGCGCGTTCTCTTGCAACATGTAGAAGACCGGGTTCTCAAAACCGCGCAGAGAGATCGTGGGTCCCAGTTCATCTGCCTCGGCTGTGTGGTTCAACACGATATCCAGGATGACTTCGATGCCAGCGCGGTGAAAGGCCTTGACCATTTCCCGGAACTCCAGGGTCTGCCGCCGATGCGGTCCTGCAACGCTGTAGGATTGCTTTGGAGCAAAGAAAGCGACCGGAT
The DNA here is from genome assembly GCA_963709055.1 of uncultured Acidobacteriaceae bacterium. Classification (GTDB taxonomy): domain Bacteria; phylum Acidobacteriota; class Terriglobia; order Terriglobales; family Acidobacteriaceae; genus Acidiflorens. The sequence goes on along the minus strand of CAVPUZ010000006.1, from coordinate 286,994 downwards.
TGTAGCCCCAGTAGTTCTTGAGTTTCTCTGCTGTTATTGGATTGAGCCGGTTCGATTCATTTTCATTAAATTCGAGCACAGGCATTAATTCAATTGCGGTCACTCCCAGGTCCTGGAGGTAAGGGATTTTTTCGGTCAAGCCGATGAAGGTTCCTGGATGCGCCACCTCCGAACTGGGATGGATTGTGAATCCGCGTACATGCGTCTCATAGACCACCGTGTCGGAGGCGGAATGCTTCGGAGGCGCATCCATCTCCCAATCGAAATGGTCGTTGGTAAAGATGCATTTCGGCGTGGTGCCCGCGTCATCGACGGTCGAAATGCTCAAGTCACTCAGGCTGCTGGACGAATCGTAACCACGGGCGGCTGAAAAATCCCAATCCTCGACGCCGGCAATTGCCCGTGCATACGGATCGAGGAGCAACTTGTGTGGATTGAAGCGATGGCCTTCTTCCGGTTGATAGGGTCCTTCGATGCGATAACCATAGAGTTGCCCCGCGGCAATGCCTCGCACCCAAACGTGCCAAATGTCACCGGTTCGATGACGCATCGGATCCAAATCAATGATCCTGGCTGGAGACGAATCGTCAGCATTTCGATAGAGCTCCAGGTGAACGCGGGTTGCGTGACGGCTGAACAAAACGAAATTAACTCCGTCGGCGTATTGATGCGCACCCCCAATAGGCAGCGGATTTCCCGCCTGAACCTCACCCTGCTCAAAGGGTGCCTCCAGAGTGCCGGATTCGTTTTGTTTGATAGTCAGTTCAGCCATCGAACTCCGGTGCGCGTGTGACAATACTGCTGTCCTGTTCTCGCGTGTCTACAAGGATGCAATAGTTCAGAGTAGAGCACCATTGGACTTTGGTATTGCCAATACCTTCGTCCAATGGACTCAATCGTTCGCTTCTGGCCTAATCGCAACAGATAATTCCACCAAACCTTCGAACGGGGCCGGAAACAACACCCTGTGGCGAATGGTCGCAAGAATCAACGTGGCGAGACAATTGCTTCAGGAATTGTAGCGGCCCCAGTTTTCAACGCTTCTCCGTCCGACATATATCGTCGCCATAACTTTCAGGCTGTCGAGGCCCTGTTTATCACACAGGGCCCAGACCTTAACTAATTGCGAATCGAATCGCGTCAACACAAATAAATTCTGAACATAAGAAGAGGAGATGAACGATGAATAACATGCCAAGAGAGGACCAAAACTCGGTGGTTGCAGTTTTCAGCCAACACCCCGCAGCAGAAAATGCCATCAAGGAATTGAAGGGTGGCGGGTTTGACATCAAGAAGCTGGCCGTCGTCGGCCGCGACTATCAAACGGAAGAAGATGTCGTCGGTTTCTATAACACAGGCGACAGGATGAAATACTGGGGAAAATGGGGCGCATTTTGGGGCGGGCTCTGGGGCATGCTCTTCGGCGCGGCGTTCTTGATCATCCCGGGCATTGGCCCCGTTGTTGCTGCCGGCTCCATTGTCGCCTGGATCGTCGGGGCCCTGGAGGGAGCAGTCGTGGTGGGAGGGCTCAGTGCCCTGGGTGCAGGGCTCTACAGCCTCGGCGTTCCCAAAAACAGCGTCGTCAAATACGAGACGTCGATCAAAGCCGGCAAGTTCGTTCTTGTCGCACATGGAACCGCCGAAGAAGTAGCGAAAGCCCGCGACATGTTGAAGACTTCAGGCGCGGAGCAAATCGACAGCTACGAGCCCTCGACCGAAGCGGCGCGCGTGGCGTGAGCCGGCTGAGGTCATTCAGGGAGCCGGTACAATTCACTCCACCTACCACGGTGGCCTTGTTACATAGGCCACTGTGGTTCAAATCACAGGCGAGAAAAGCTCGCGTTTGTTTCAGCACCAGGTGTCAAAGGGACAATGCTATTTCTTCCGCGCAATCGAGGGCGCTTCCACACTGGCCCTCTTGTTCCACCCGTGGAAACGCGAGAGGTCACCCGCATTCCATGCCTCCCGTAGTCCGGGTTTGCTCAGATCCCAGTCGGGGCGAATTTCGCTCGTCGCGGCGCGCAGATCGTGCCAAAGATCGATGACCGATGGACGCCCCCAGAACCAGTAGCCGTTATAGATGCTGTAAATCACGAGGCCCGGCTTGAGCACGAGCGTATGCGGGATCATCGGATTGTGCTCGGGGTCGGTGTACTCCTGGATGTCGAGATCTTTCTGAACCGTTCGGTCGGGGTCCGAGAAGAATGTCCACTGGGCTCCGACTGAGGCACGGAATTCCTGAAGAGTGTGGTGATCGTCGGTGGCGATCGTAGCGATCTGAGTGTAAGCCACCGCAATCTTCGGGTAGAACGCGGCGAGTTCCAGATGCTGCTGGTGCTCCTTCGGGCAATAGTGGCCGCGCGCGAGCGTGAGGATCAGCGGATCGTCGCCCTGCAGCTCGCTGAGCTTGCGCAGTGTGCCCGTGTGATCGGGCAGTTCGTAGTTGGGGAAAATGGCTCCGGGCACAATATCAGAACGCATGATTGGACTCCTCCAGTTCTCTCACAGATCTTCGCTTAGAAGATATTCTCTCAAAGATCAGAATGACACCCGCGTTTGGCTGGGAGCAGCATACAAGCACGTTGCGGGGGCAGGCCTTTCCTGCGGCTCGGGGTTCTGGCTAGAGTCCTTTTATTTTTTACCAGCGGCGAGCCGGAGCCGCACCATCCACGTGGAGTATCTCACCGCTCACATGATCTGCCTGTACCAGGTAAAGAACGGCATCGACAATGTCTTTTACCGTCGCCTTTTTCATAACCGACTGCACTGTCGAGTTGTTGGGATCATTGCGGTGCATTGGCGTGTCCACTTCGCCCGGGGCTACGGCATTGAAGCGGATGCCGTCTTTTGCATACTCGATCGCGAGATTCTGGGTTGCTGAATTCAGGCCACCCTTTGTAATCATCGAAATCGAGCCATTTTCGCCGGCGATTGGCCGATCGGCAAGCGCCGCGGTGATGCTCACAACGCACCCTGATTTGTGTTTCAGCATCTCTTTCACAGTGCGCTGAGTGATGTAGAAGAATCCGAGCAGATTAACGGAGACCAGGGCGTCGAAGTCCTCGGTCGTGAAGTCAGTGAAAGGCTTGGTCAGGAAGATGCCGGCGTTATTCACCAAGACATCGACGGCTCCAAAATTAGTCACTGCCGCTTCGACAGCATCGATAGCAGTTTGCTGCTTGCCGATGTCGCCATCGACCAGAACCAGGCTGCCTGAACTACTCAACTTTCGATTGACGTCACGGGATGTCGCGACGACGTTATATCCTTCCCGCAGAAACCCCTCGACCAAACCCGCGCCAATGCCCCCCGATGCTCCGGTTATGATGGCCGTTTTCTTGCCCGACACAGATGACCTCCCGCTTTGAAGGCTCGAACCCAATACACAGGTTGGCTACTGGCGCTCTCAAAGCGTCTTCATCCCGCCCGCCGCGCCGCAACCTCTGCGCGTGAAGAACTGACGAATCCTCGCACCAGCGCGGCGATCTCATCTGCAGCCGTGTCCAATGCGAAATGGCCCCCGTCGACGATGTGCACTTCGGCCTTTGGTACATCCCGGCGATAAGCTTCCGGCTCCGATGGGTCGAACGAGGACTCATACTTGCCCCAGATCACTAGCAGGCGCGGCTGCTTCTCGTGCATCCATGCCTGCCATTTGGGGTAAGCGTCAACGTTGGTTCGATAGTCGTAAAAGAGATCGCTTTGAATTTCGGCCTGGCCGGGCTGGTTGAGAAAATAAAATTCATCGGTCCAGAGATCCGGGTCGTGGCGTTCGACGTTGGGATCGTCGCCGACGTGGCGCGCCCGCGCCGCCGCCAGCGACAGCAGATTTGCGCGCAGCGCGCTTTCGTTGGCGGCGCGATCGGCCCAGAAAGCTCGCCGCGTTTTCCAATTCTCGCCCAGGCCGGTATTGTGCGCCACTGCGTCCTGGACGATAAGGGCCTCGATCCGGTCCGGGTGCGCCAATGTCATGCGAAAACCGACAGGGCCACCGTAATCCTGCATGTAAAGCGTGTAGCGCGAGAGATCGAGCGCCTCGGTGAACCGATTCATGACGTCGGCGTAGTGATCGAACGTGTATGCGAATTGTTGCGGATCCGGCCAATCGCTGTGCCCGAAGCCGGGGTAATCGGGGGCGACCAGATGATAGCGATCGGACAGCCGAGTGAAGAGCGGCTCAAACATGCGCGACGACGACGGAAGTCCATGCAGCAGAAGTAGCGTCGGCGCGTCTTTCGGACCGGCCTCTCTATAGAAAATGGAGAGCCCGGCAATCTGTGTCGTGCGATAGGTCGTGCGATAGAGTGTCGGATATTTCATGGAGTCTACCTTTCCGTTGAGGCGAATAATTGAAATGACGCGAGCATGACAGTCAGCACCAGTTTCACCCAGGAGAGTCGCTCAGCGCATCACATCAGAAGCGCGGATGCGAAACAATTAGACGATGGTATCGGCCCATCCCAAGGTATCGCCAATACTATGGTCCAATTGATTCGCTGGAGCACCTCGCGTCTAATCGGTCCATCGCAGCCGACTGGCAGTCACGACGGAATGCGGCGCAAGGTTTTTGCAGTTGATGGTAAGCTTGCAGGGCGAATTTCACACTCAGCGCGAGCGCAGCATTTGCAAAACGAAATCCGCCTACCCCAGCGGTGACGATACCCGATGGAGACCGATTCCGCTCCCAATTCGACGAGCGCGCCCAAGGCGGCAGGTAGATCGCCAGCGCTCGCGCAGGCGGTAGAGGCGCCGCTAACCCGCGCCGCGATTTTCCTGGTCGCGACACTTAAGCCGGGTTCCAGCAATTGTGCTGCTCTGCGCTCATTCTGCGGCGACCTCCCAGCCCTAGTGCGCGCGGTGGGATTTCGCAACCTGGAAGGCGGACTTTCCTGCGTGATGGGGTTTGGGTCTGAGGCGTGGGACCGGCTTTTCGGCCAGCCCCGCCCGGCAGAGCTGCACGTTTTCAGGGAAATCCGCTTCGGCGCGCGCCATGCGGTCTCAACCTCAGGCGACTTGCTCTTCCACATCCGCGCCAAGCAGATGGACCTATCCTTCGAACTGGTCACGCAGATCATGGCGCGCATCGGGAATGCAATGTCCCCGGTTGATGAGGTGCAGGGCTTCCGTTATTTCGACGAACGAGATCTGCTCGGCTTCGTCGACGGGACTGAGAACCCGACCGGCGAGGCAGCGACCGAGGCCGTGCTTATTGGAGATGAGGACGCCGCGTTTGAAGGCGGTAGCTACGTCATCGTTCAGAAATATCTTCATGATCTTGGCGCATGGAATGCGCTCTCCACCGAAACACAGGAACGCATCATCGGCCGCACCAAGCTCTCCGACATCGAATTGGACGATTCCGTCAAACCGACCTCCGCGCACAATGCGCTCACTACCATCGTCGAAAACGGGAAAGAAATCAAAATCCTGCGTGACAACATGCCCTTCGGTCGGCCTGGGCACGGTGAATTTGGCACTTACTTCATCGGCTACAGCCGTTCGCCTCGCACCATTGAGCAGATGCTCGAGAACATGTTTGTCGGCCGGCCGCCGGGCAACTACGACCGGCTGCTCGATTTCAGCCGTGCGGTTACCGGAAATCTGTTCTTCGTGCCATCAGCGACATTTCTGGACCAAGTCATTGAACGACCATCCATTGACGATCAGCCCGCGGAAGAAGCGGAATTTCCTGCAGCGCCGGCGCTAGTCGTCCCATCTTCATCCGTCCCATCTTCATCCAATCGATCGGAGGGCGATGGTTCGCTCGGTATCGGTTCTCTCAAAGGAGACATACGACATGAATAACCTGCATCGCGAGCTAGCCCCGATTTCCGATTCGGCATGGGCTCAGATCGAAGAGGAAACGTCCCGTACGCTCAAGCGCTACGTTGCCGGACGACGTGTCATCGACGTTAAAGGTCCAGCCGGCCTCGCGCTCTCAGCCGTCGGCACCGGTCACCTGCGTACCATCGCCGCCCCGGCAAAAGGCATTGTCGCGAGCCAGCGCGAGGTGAAGGCTTTGGTCGAACTGCGTGTTCCCTTCGAATTGGAACGCAAAAATATCGACGATGTCGATCGGGGCGCAAACGACTCCGACTGGCAACCGGCCAAGGACGCCGCTCGACAGATCGCCTTTGCCGAGGATGCCGCGATATTCGAGGGCTATGCGGCCGCCGGCATTGGGGGTATTCGCCAGGGAACCAGCAACCCAGTCATGACGCTCCCCTCCGATGTTCTTGAGTATCCCGATGCGATTGCTCAAAGCTTGAGCCAGTTGCGTCTCGCCGGTGTCAACGGTCCCTATGCCGTGTTGCTCGGCGCCGATGCCTACACGGCACTCGCGGAGACAAGCGACCACGGATATCCGGTGTTGGAGCACGTCAAGCGGTTGGTTAAAGATCAAATCATCTGGGCCCCTGCCATCACCGGCGCGTTCGCGCTGACCACTCGAGGCGGCGACTTTGAGCTGCATATCGGCCAGGACGTCTCGATCGGTTATCTAAGCCATACCGATGCTGCTGTCCACCTGTATCTGCAGGAGACATTTACTTTCCTTCTCCTTACCACCGAGGCCGCGGTCGCATTGGCTTCTCCCGCAAAGGCGAAGAGGTCTTGATGGAAACCCTGTCCACTGATTAAGGCTCATCGGGGATTGTTTAGTTGGTGGGGATGAATGTGGAACGAGCGGTGCTGGGCCTCCACCTTCAGCGGAAATTGAAGAGTCGTGGGCACGGGATTCCGATCATCTTTCTCAACGCTGGCACCGCCGGTTTGAGCACGAGACGTTAGTTCAATGCTCAGGCTTACGCGATACGAGCGCATCGCCAATACCATAGTCCAATTGCAAACCGTTTTCACTTCTGGCCTAATCGGAATCAGCAGCACGCAGAAATGATCAACGGCGGCGATAACGGAAACGATTCGCTCTTGCGCAAAGGCCGACACTCCGCCCGCCGCCCTCTAGCCAGATATTTAAAGAAAGGATGGCAAAGACATGCCGGAAGCGACCTGGAAACCTCACGAGAAACACGGACGGCTGTCGACTCAGAGCGACTTACCCGACAGCGTCTACGCCTTTCCGAAGCAGCGCAAAGAACCGCTAACCGACGCAGAACATGTACGGAACGCAGTCGGGCGACTCGATCAAGTCATTGACGTCTCCGATGCCGACCGTGCTTTGGCGTTCGCGAACATCGAGAAAGCTGCAAAGTACTACGACGTTAACCTGGCAGAAACGTCATGGCACGACCTGGGCGTTCATCCTCAGAAGAACGCTCAGAAGAATAGAAGAGAGGCTGCCGCCAAAGGCGCTGTGACGCGCGAAGGCCGAGCGCAGAGCTAAGAATCGGAACTTCATCGACCCGGCGACCAATTCTGGCTTCGCTCATCTAAGTTTTGTCAGTGACGGCTTGCTCACCGCACCAAGGAGATGAATATGAAAGCAGTTGTTGTCCACCAATATGGCGGTCCTGAAGTACTCAAGTTTGAGGATTACCCTGATCCGGTGGCGGGTCCCGGCGAAGTACTGGTGCGGGTCGCTGCTACGAGCGTGAATCCGATCGACTACAAACGACGTGCCGGCTTGACGAAAGACTTCTATCCCATCAAGTTTCCAGGACTGATGGGGGTCGACATTGCGGGGACAGTCGTCACGGTTGGGCCCGGAGTGGAAGGCTTTTCCCAAGGCGACCAGGTGTTTGCCATGGCGGCGGACGCATACGCCGAACTTTGCGTCGTGAAAGCCGCGATTCTGGCGAAAGTTCCCAAGGGACTCGATTTGATCCAGGCGGCGGCGCTGCCGCTGGTGACGACGACTGGCAACCAGCTCATTTCCGCTACCGGGATCAAAGCGGGCCAGACGGTTCTCGTCATAGGTGCGGCTGGAAATGTCGGGCGGTCGGCCGTGTTCACTGCGAAGCAACGGGGAGCGACCGTGATTGCAGGGGTGCTGAAGAGCCAGATGGGTGACGCAGCGAAGAAGACCATCGGCGCAGATCAGTTGGTCGCAACCGATGACGACCATGCGATTGCAAACCTTCCGATGGTCGATGTCGTAGCTGATACCGTCGACGGCAAGACTGCCGAAAAATTGATCGCCAAGGTGAAGCCAGGAGGTGTGTTCGCATCGGTTCTCGGAGCACCACGGAATGCCGAGAAGTACCCAACCGTAAAGGTGATACCGGTGTACTCGACGCCGGATGCCAAAACTCTGGAATTCATGGCCGAAGCCGTCCGGGATGGCAAGTTGGTAATCCCGATTAGCGAGAAACTGCCACTCAGCGAAGCGGCCGAGGCTCAAGCAGCGGCAGAAAAGGGTGGTATCGGGAAGGTCCTGCTGGTGGCGTGACATTATTTTGCGAACATTTGCGAACAGGGACACGAAAGGAAAATCGTAAATGAAAAAGGATCGGCGCGGAATCAACCCGGCTTCGAAGCCGAGTGGCGATGGGTGTGTGGAATGCCTCGCGTCATCGAATGGCTGGTGGTTGCATCTCCGCCGGTGCGCGGAGTGTGGGCACATCGGATGCTGTGACAGCTCTCCGAGCCAGCATGCAACCAAGCACGCGGCGGCAACGGGGCATCCGATCATTGCCAGCTTCGAGCCGGGTGAGGACTGGTTTTACGATTACGAGAAGCAGGGCATGATAACGACCAAAGGCGTGGAATTGCTTCCGCCGCACGCGCATCCGAAAAATCAGCCCGCACCTGGACCCGCAGGAAGGGTGCCGGCCAACTGGGAATCGCTTCTGAACTAGTGTGCTGTCCCATAAATTCGCAGCAATCGAAAGGGTACTCAATGGTCCGCAAAAACGAGCTAAAAGAGACCACGCGCGTGACCGCTACTGTCGCGTCGAACACGCCTGAGTCGAACAAACTAAGCGTGAACGTTTTTACGGCCCCGGGAAAGACGATGGTCGGCGAGCGGCCAAAGCCTTTCGGCGAAGCGCTCGGCTTTGACCCGATCACGTCGACTTTAATCTTCGGCGAGTACGACGCGGTGCTGGTGGACGCAATGGGGACAGTGGCTGAGGCCGAGGCTCTCGCGGCATGGGTCGCTCTGCACAACCGCAACCTGGAGACCATCTATATAACGCACGCCCATTTCGACCACTTCTACGGTCTGAGCATTCTGCTCGACCGTTTCCCGGCCGCTCGGGCGATAGCAACGCCCAAGACGCTGAACGCCATGCAGATGTCATTCACTCCCACCGTGGAGCGGCTAGCCCGCCGGATGTTTCCTGGGCAAGTGCCCACCAAGTTGGTTCCACCTGAGCCCTATGAGCAGGAGACGTTCACTCTCGAGGGCCACGAATTGCGCATCATCGAGCAGGGCCGCACCGATAGTCCCGATTCGACGTCTCTCTATGTTCCATCGATCGGCCTGGTCGTCGCGGGCGACGTTGTCTACAATCAATGCCGCATGTACGTTGGCGACACCACTCCCGAGAGCCGAAAGAATTGGATCGCGGCGCTGGACCGGTTAGCGGCGCTCAATCCGACGATGGTTGTAGCCGGTCACAAGAAGACTGGCGCGCCCGATTCTCCTTCGACCATCCAAGACACCAAGCGTTACCTCGAGGACTTCGATCGCCTGCAGAAAACCGCGAAATCCGACCAGGAGCTGTTCGATCAGATGACGGAGCTGTACCCGCATTGGGTGGCCAATCAGTCGTGGCTGATGTTTGGATTCCCGGGGGCATAAAAAACGTCAACCGCTGATGCGAATGTTTCTTCGCCCATGATGGAGGGGTTGGAAAGGCCGCCTGGAAAAACGAAAGCCCCGGTAGTCATCCGGGGCTTGGCAAATGCCAGTTGGTACGCCGCCTATCTTTTTCAGTATAGCAAATGGAGTAACTAAGTCGACATAACTATTGGTCGAGGGGACTGCGGAGGAAGACGGACTCGAACCGTAGTGGCTGACGAGACCACTCGACCGTGTGAAAGGCGGCGTCCAGTACCCACTGGCAACATCCTCCAAACGCAGCCTAACCTGGCAACAGTATCTTCATCCACTTCGAAGGACAATCCCTCGAAAGTATCCATCGCCCGGAATGGGAACTGGCTTGCCCAAGATCGGGATCTTAAGAGTTGGCCACCGGCTCAAAATCCCCACTCTAAATTTCGCAAACAGCGCGAAATTTAGAATGGGCCACCCCGCCGACCGCATATCCTAACGTCGCCGCTGCTCCGATGATCCAAGTCATAATCCTGGCACTCGCACATCACTTGAGGAACCAAGCCCGAATGCCCTACAGAAGGTCCATTCGTCCAGAAAATTGGAGAAAACTGGGGACAGACAGGACAGACTTGGCGTTCAACCGTCTCCGCGGAAAGAAAATTAGGTAAACGTCCCGTCCTGTCCCTGAGTTTTCGTCCAGACTCATACCGGAAGCTGAAAGTTCTCCGACCCAATGAGCGTGACCCATTGGGTGCTCTGGACCATCTTTGGCTGAAGCATCACCGGCAGAACGATTTCATCGGGGTGATCGCTCACAACAAAACGTAACCTCAATTTGGCTGGACCCGCATGATCATAAGAATTCCGATCAGGCCGAGGCGCATTGAATAACGTGATGACCCGTTCATGAAGAAGCTTGACTTTGATCTCTTTACCCTCTTCGATGAGTTTTTGAACCGCTACTGACGCATCACTCGAAGTCAAATAGTCAAGCTGGCTGAGACGGAGCACCCGGTTCGATTTGATTTCGAGGTATTGAGCGTCGGGTGCTCCTCCGATGACAAGTTCGATCTCGGTCGGCTGTCTCGATTCGAAGTCATCCGCGATCTTGAAACCGGTTTCACTGAGTTGGTAGACGCCTGACCCCGGAGAAGTCTCCTCCAGGAGTGCACTGTTCGTGAGATCGTTGACTATTGCTCGCCATTGAGCCGCAGATCGAGGAGTGGGCTCCATGAACTCCTCTAGCAGGCTGCGGAAAAACTCGATTTGAAGCGGAGGCAGTACCCCGAAACTCTCTTGTTTCCACAGCACAACCTGATAAGAAGAAAGCATGCGTGGAAAAGACGAGCAGCAGTTGGATGTGTTTAGCTACGTAAGCCCAGAGCAGCGAGTGCCCCAGGACCACCCCTTGCGTCCTCTTCGTGTCATGACCGATGAGGCATTAAGAGAATTGCAACCACGGTTCCACAAGCTGTACGCGAAAACCGGGCGGCCATCGATCGCGCCGGAGAAGTTGTTGCGAGCGCTGCTGCTGCAAGCGTTGTACTCGGTGCGCAGCGAGCGGCTGTTGATGGAACAGCTTGACTATAACCTGCTGTTCCGCTGGTTCGTGGGCTTGAACATGGATGATGCCCTTTGGGATGTGACCGTGTTCACCAAGAACCGCGAGCGCTTGCTCGATGGGGACATTGCCGAAGCCTTCTTCCAAGCCGTACTCCAGCAGGCGCGCGAGCGGAGTTTGCTCTCGGACGAACACTTCACGGTGGATGGAACGTTGCTGGAAGCGTGGGCGAGTGTGAAGAGTTATCAACGCAAGGATGCGAAGAACGACCGTTCCGCCGGAGGATCCTGGCAATGCGACGGTGGACTTCCACGGGCAGAAGCGTTCAAACCAGACACATGAATCGAAGACGGACCCGGATGCGAAGATGGCACGCAAAGGCAAGGGCAAGGAAGCCAAGCTGAGTTACAACGGGAATCTGCTGGTGGAGAACCGCCACGGGCTGATCGTCAACACCGAGGTGTTCGAGGCCAACGGAACGGCGGAGCGCGATGCGGCGCTGGTGATGTTGGAACAGATTCCGGGCACGAAACAAATCACCGTGGGCGGCGACAAGGGATATGACACGGCGGATTTCGTGGCCGAGTGCAGAAACTTAAAGGTCACGCCGCACGTGGCCCAGAACCTGGAGCGACCCGGTGGGAGCGCAATCGATGCTCGTACGACGCACTACGCCGGATATGCTATCAGTCAGAAGAAAAGGAAACGCGTTGAAGAATGCTTCGGCTGGCTGAAGACGATCGCGCTGATGCGGAAGGTTCGGCATCGAGGAATCTTCAAGGTGGGATGGGTCTTCACCTTTGCCGCGGCTGCCTATAACTTAGTCCGCATGACGGAATCTGGCGATTCAAGCCACGTAAGCCAAGTTCGCAAGTTTGGCTCGCATGGACCGAAAATGAATCCGCAGGGACACCAGCGGATGCAGCCAAAACCCTTCCCCAATCACAAAACCACGGAGACCGCGAAAGAATCTAAGCTCGCAGCGTCCCTTTTTCCGCAGCCTTCCTGCGGAAAGGCCGTATCCGCCTAACGTATGTTGCAGAATTACCGTTCCATCTGTGGATGCTGCCGCTCTGATGAGGCGAATGGCATCGGGGCTTAAATCCTCCGCGATATCCAGTGTCGAAGGCTGAGGTGACGACAGCCAGAGGTAGCGAGGCTGATTCAGTTCAAGATCAAGATGATGCCTGAAGTCAGTTCTCAGCTGCTGAACACTACCAAAGGTTGCATACAGGCCCGTGGTCTGACACTCCTTACGAAACGCCTGTAACTGAGCATATTGTCCTGGATCGAGTGAACTGGGTGGCACTGGTACGTCGGAAAAGTAGATTTTGGCCGTTTTGCCCGCAGCAACGTGCTTCTTGATTTCCTCGACCGTCCCACTGATATATCCTTCGGTTGGCGTTCCGATTCGCGTGCCGAAGATGGCGACCATGATGTCCGCATCATCCAACAGCTGTCGATTGATGATCGCTTGCGGATGGTCGCCTTGTTGAGGAGTGCTATGTGTTTCCCATTTGACGGGCAAAAGAACTTGTTTACGGGCGAAGGCGTTCGCATCGTTCCACCGGAGAATCTCTTCGGTGACGGCTTTCCGCTCCTCTGCAACGTCACCCGGTGAGGCAATCATCACTCGCAGTACGTTTGCTTGAAAAGTCATCGTGCCCTTCCGACCTCGGGTTATTTTATCCTGCTATTCTCGACGAACCTGGGACAGACGGGACGTTCACGGTCATTTTCGGCGTGCGGTCCAGCCTTCCCGATTTGAAACCGACCGAAACTATTGTGACTCGCATCCTTGCAGCGATCCCCGCGGCTCGCGAAACTCCCGACAGGGTCCGTGGTGCAAACGGTAGCACAGCTCTCTGTCAAAGCGCGGATGCGGGTTCGAATCCCGCCGGGTCCATTCTCCCATCTGTGGAGAAGATCTATAACGGGGAGAGAACGCAGAGATAATCTCCCCAAGTAACTTGACATTGCGTCCACCCCCGCGAATACTGAAGTTGACAGAGAGCTGCACCACGTTCTTAATGGCCCCGGATACCCGGGGTCATTTTGCGTTATCACCAGCCAGACAAACCTATCCCCTTCGATCCAGTCCCGGAGTCTTGAAGTAACTGGGAAAAAACTGGGGACAGACGGGACGTTCCCCAATACCTTGGTCTAATTGTTTTTCCTTTCCTCGTCAGGCTTAATCAGCAGCAGGTAGGAAAGAGGAGAACAAAATGGCAACCAAAGGAAAAGTCCTGGTACTAGTCTCGAGCGGTCGCGGTTTGCCCTTGAAAGATGGCAAGCTTTATAAGGGCGCTGGCTACTACCTCAACGAGCTGACGGTTCCGGTTCGCGCCCTGATGAAGGAGGGCTACGAAATCACCTTCGCCAACCCCAAAGGCAACGCGCCCCAAGTGGATGTGAATTCAGAGGTCGCCGATTTCTTCGGCGGGGACGCCGCCAAGCTTCAGGACTATATGTTATTCCGCGACGGCCTGGCTGGGCTCAGAGATCCAACCCGCATCTCGGATGTCATCGCATCGGGCCTGGATCAATATGACGCTGTTTTCGTCCCCGGCGGCCATGGCCCGATGATCGATCTTCTCGATGATCCCGACGCCGGCACCGTGATGCGGCACTTTCATAAGACATCCAAGCCTACGGCAGTGCTCTGCCATGGCCCGATTTCACTTCTCTCGGCGCTTCCGAATTCGAAGGAGGTGGTCGCCGCGCTCTCGGCGGGCGATGCCGCTGGAGCGCACGCCAAGGCTCAGGGCTGGATATACGCCGGGTATAAGATGACCATCTTTTCGACAGCGGAAGAACAGCAGCGGGAGCCGCTTGAAATTGGTGGCAAGGTGCTGTTCTACCCGGACTTCGCCTTGCGCACGGCGGGCGCTGACGTAAGTGTGGTCGAGCCTTGGGGGAGCTACGTGCTTCAGGATCGCGAGCTGATCTCAGGTCAGAACCCGTTCTCCGATGAAGCGCTTCTAAAACTTCTTCTGCCGGCACTCGATGAGAGGAAGAAGTCGGCAGCGGCATAAGAATCGGAGGGAAACCGGGACAGAGGGGACGTTTTCCATTTTTCGGCAATGGAAATTAGTCAACGTTCCGTCTGTCCCCAGTTTTTCTTACCCAGTTTTTCCAGAGCGTCTTCAACGCGGGAGAGGAATTGGCCGTGAAAGCAGCCAGGATTCATAGCTTCGGGCCGCCCGACGTCGTGGTGGTCGAGGATCTGCCGATGCCGTCGCCGGGCCCAAACGAAGTTCTCGTGCGCGTGATGGCCGCGGGCGTCGCTCCGTGGGACGCGATCATCCGTGAGGGCAAGAGCAAGGTCAGCCCGCAACCCCCGCTCACCCTCGGTGCGGACTTTTCCGGCGTCGTCGACAAGGTCGGCCCCGGCGTTTCGGGCTTCGCGCCGGCCGACGAAGTCTATGGTGTCACCAATCCGCAGTTCTGTGGCGCCCAGGCCGAGTTCGCGGTGGCCACGTCCAGGATGGTCGCCCGCAAACCACAATCGCTGAATCACGTAGAAGCAGCATCGGCTCCAGTCATTGCGGTAACCGCGTGGCAAATGCTGTTCCAGTATGCACAGGCGATGCACGGACAAACGGTAATGGTCGTCGGAGCCGCGGGGAACGTCGGGGCCTACGCCGTACAAATGGCCGTAGACGCCGGAATCAACGTCGTCGCCATCGCCCACCTCGACGACGAGCGGCTGCTCCGGTCATTGGGCGTGGGCGTGAAATCCATCATCGACTCGAGCAAGCCCGCATTCGAGCAGAGCCTCCCACAGGTGGATGCTATCGTCGACACGGTCGGGGGGAGTACGCTTCAGCGCTGCGTCGCTGCGTTGAAGCCGGAAGGCAAACTCGTCACCTCGGTCTCGACGCAGCCGCTCCTAGCAGAGGCCATTTTCTTCTATGCTGAAGTGACCACCGCGCGTCTGCAGACACTTACAACATTATTTGACGCGGGCAGAATCACAGCGCGTGTGGGCTCAATCCTGCCGCTTTCGGAGGCGCGCCAGGCGCAACGCATGCTTGCGGGGGCACCACACAAGTCCGGCAAGATCGTATTGCAGATCGGATAAACCGGGGAGGAGAGAAACCGGAAACCGGGGACAGGCGGGACGTTTTCCATTTTTCGGCAATGGAAATTAGTGAACGTCCCTTCTGTCCCCCAGTTTTGGGAGGACCAATGGCGGAGACGTTCGAAGCATACCGAACTCGAGTCCTAAGCTATCTCGGCGATGCGGAGCCCATCGGTGTCCAACAAGCCACCCCATCGCAGATCGATCGGCGTCTGCGCGATGTCGCGCCCGACGACTTGATCCGGCGTCCGGAACCTGAAAAGTGGTCAATCGCCGAGATCGTAGCGCACTTGGCGGACGCGGAGCTGGCGATGGGGTGGCGATTGCGAAACATGCTGGCGAATCCGGGCGTGGCCCTGACGTGGTGGGATCAGGCCGTATGGGCGGAGCGCTTGGGTTACGCGCAGCAAGATGCGAGCCTTTCGGCAGGGGTCTTTCGGGCGCTGCGCGAGAGCAACCTGCGACTGTTGGAGTCGGTCCCGCGCGCACGGTGGGTGGAGTGCTATGGGGTCCACGAGGTACGCGGACGGCAAACGGTCGAGGAGTTCGTCCGCTTGGAAGCGGCACACGACTTGAACCATCTTCGGCAGATCGACCGCATCATGGGTGGGTGAATGTAGTGGTGGGCGGGTGGCTGCCAACGCCTCGGTAAACCGGGGAGAGGAAGTTGTAAAAAACTGGGGACAGACGCGATGTTCCCCGATACCTTCGTCTAATTGTTTTCCCTTTCCTCGTCAGGCTTAATCGGCAGCAGGTAGAATACGAAACCAGAATCAGCGGATGAGCACTGTCCATCGGAATAGGAGCCGTCAATGAGCGTACAAATCGACCAAAACAGCTATGAGATGCCCCCGAAGCAGGGGATCAGCGTCGCGTGTTTTCTCACCGTCGCCGACCTCGAGCGATCGGCTCGCTACTACGAAAAGGTCTTCGGCGCTCGCATTCTGACCATGGGTGACGGCAACGCGCCTCCGTACCTTCAGCTGGCGAATATCTGGATGATTCTGAACGTTGGGGGCGGACCGACCCCGGATAAGCCGACGGTAACGCTCAGCGTCCCCGACCCGAATCACATCAACAGCTTTATGAATTTCCGCGTTGCGGATATTCAAGCGTGCTATGAATTATGGAAAAGTCGAGGAGCCGAGTTCATCACGCCGCCGATACCCAAGTACGGCGAGATTCGCTGCTACATCCGCGATCCTGACGGCTACATTATCGAAGTCGGACAGAGCACCGACCTTACGTACGGTTAACGCGCGGCCCGGACGGAATGCGGATTTAATCGCTGATTGTTTAAACGCTGATTTCTAATTTCTGAAGATAACTTTGTAGCCTTTCCGGAGGCGAGGAACAGTTGATTCGGATCTCACGAAAACGTGAGTGACGATGTTCGCCACAGGTTTTCACGGATTGAAATTGGATTGCGGATGTTTCCGCGACCCAACCTGCCCTCAGTGAAGCCGAAGCGGGCACGAGGGGCTTCCGCCCTACTTCGCCGGCAGAAACTCAATCGTCACGTCGCGGCTCGCAGATTTGAAATCAAAGTCCGCTGTCACGAAAACGTGATCTCGCGAGTCGGACGCCAGTTCTATTCCGAAGGCGTTCACGTAAGGAATTTCTCTTTTGAGCTTGATCAACCTGAGTTTAATCAGCGACGACCGAACCGCCCGATCAGCATCGGCGGCAATGATCGGAAGCCCAAACGAACTCAAGCGCGAGAGCACCAGTTCCATCGCGGGCCTGCCATGCAACTTGCACGTGATGCCGGCCACCTCCCCCCAATGCAGCGCTGAAATGACGGCCTCGCACCCTCCTGCCAAATGAGACTTGATGATCTCCGCCACGCGCGCCGCGCCGGCTTCATCGTCCAGGTACCGCAGAATCGCGCTCGCATCGAGAACGTACCTTACCATTTATCCTGTCGCCGCCGCTGCCGTTTAAGTTCCGCGGAAAGGGAAGGCTTGCCGCGAAAAATTCCGCGCGTCTTGTCTACCAACTCTTCCGACACCGGTTCCAGTACGATGCGTGATCCATCCTGCGTGACGGCGATGCGGGTACCGGGTCTGATCCCCAGAGATGTTCTCATCTCCGCGGGAATTACAAACTGTCCCTTTGTGCTTACCGAAGTTATCTGTCGTATCATGCTTACATTCTATCATAGGTAAGACTAGGAGCCAGGACTCCGGCTGGGCGGCCCATTCAAGCCGTCGTTTGGCTTGAGTGGGGCAGTTCGACGGCTGGACAGAGTGTCCCTGCCGCTCGCTCTCCATCCGAATCGAAAATTTGTATATAATCCGCCGATGCAAGGAATACCCTGGAGCACAATTGCGCTCGGCTCACTGTTGCTCGTCTCGGCCCGCTCAATGGGAGGACAGGAAGTGAAATCTCCGCAACCTGAAAAGTCGAAGCCGCCTGTGAAAGTAGAGCCGCGCGGGCGCGTCATTGGAATCGGCGGTATCTTCTTCAAATCCGCGAATCGCGATGAGATGCGGGAATGGTATGCGAAGCATCTTGGACTCGCCGACAAAGGCCAGGGCGTGATGCTTCCGTGGCGCGAACACGACGACCCGCAAAAGGAACACACTACCGTTTGGACTATTTTCCCCGCCTCCACCAAGTATCTCGACCCCAGCCCCGCACCCTTCATGATCAACTACATCGTGGACGATATGGATGCTTTGCTCGACCGCTTAAAACAAGAGGGAGTAAAGATCGACCCCAAACGAATGGATGAATCCTACGGCCGCTTTGCCTGGATCTATGACTCGGATGGGAACAAGATTGAGCTCTGGCAGCCGCTGCCCGCAAAGCCCTGAGGGCTTTCCACTGCGCTTACCTCCATCGGTTTTCTGTAGCTATGCCTTCTGTGGAATGAACGATCAGCTCAGTAACCTGCCGGCGAGCCAGTAATCGACACTGAATTTTCCTGGACCGGAGCAGATCAGCCAGACAAAGAAGAGCACGTACAGGACTTCCGGAAGGTAGAGAAAATCGTCGAGCCAGCTAAGCGGCGAAAGTCCTTTCGGCAGGGTGGAAACGGCGCTGGTCAGGGTGGCGACAATCATATCGATCATTAAAGCCACGCAGGCCGGACTCGAAAGAAATCCAACGGTCACCAGGGATCCGCCAACGAACTCGACGCCCGCCACGAAATAAGCTGTCTGCCGGGGAAATGGGACTTTGGCCTGAACGAGCGTGTCGTAAACCGGTTTCGTGCCGCCGGCGACAAACAATTTGTTTCCCCCGGAGATGGCGAAAAACAGCCCGATCGAAACGCGCACCAGCAGGATGGCATATTGTTCCAAATCACCCGTGCCCAGCAGCGCAAACTGCACCAACCGTTTCCAATCCATCTCTTATCCCTCCCGTTGCGGTGTTAGCGAATCATCGTCAGCGAATTCTCGCGCGTCTTGCACGGTGCGAGATTATGTGTTCATCCGTTCAACCCATTGAGCGCGAAATGCAGGAGCCGGGAATGGATCCGCGAAGTACTGTGTCTCCCGCGCAACCTTGTCGCCCGCGAATTCCATGATGCTCACGGTGTAAGTCGGCCTGCCGTCGTATGTCAGAACGAATTCGGTGACCCAGAGATCGCCGCTGCCAATGATTCGTCGGACGGTAAACCGCTTCGTGTTCGGCTGACTGGCGCGTTGGCCTTGTATGTTGCTTCGACCGCGCGTTCGCTCGCCTGATTGCGGGTAGTCGAGCACCGCATCCTCGTGGTAGATGAAGTGCTCAGTTTCAAAATCGTTGGCATCGGAGGCCGCCCAATGCTGATCCAGCGCCGCGCGAATCTCCTGATCTCGCGCTCCAGAACACTGGCCCTTCGTTTGTTGATCGTTCTTTTGTTGATCGCTCATCTTGAGCCCTTAATTTGACCAGAAGCTAAATGCTCTGGCGGAATCGGGGTGTATGGCGCGGGCATAGCGGCGATTTCGCCCAAGTAATATCCGAGCCGATTTTCGATATCGCCCGGCTTGTGGAAGGCGAGCGCCGGCGCCTTGACTCCGACAATGCCGAAGGCTTCTCGCCGCAAATGCACACAGGGCCGACGACACTCTCAACAAAGCCACCCGGCGACGTAAAGCTGTGACCATTCAGCCAGAATAAAATGGGGCGCGCAATTGGACGATGGTATTGCTCATACCCTCGAATCGACTGCACTCGGCGAAGTTAACCTCAATCCATCGTGCGGCGTCCCGCTAGGTCGCCATCCCGTCGAAACCAGGTTTGGGAGCATTCCAATGCAATTGGTTCACATCCTCGAACAGTGGAAGATCGGTTCGGAGTATTGCCAGCGTTTTTTCCAGGAAATCCGGGAACCACTTGGGACGCAGGAGTCACATCAGAGCCTGTGAATTGAAGGCCCTTGGTATCCGACGGTCAGTCCCGACGGTCCAGTTCGACGAATTTGCAATGGCTATGTTGCGAAGCGCTATTCGGTTGGGGATGGAATCACGATTGGGAACATTGTCTCCGGCGTGCTCAGTCGTGCAAATTCAGGTCGTACGCACGTCCTTGCCCTAAACGCCTGCGGGCGCGTCTAAGTCAGGGCCTGAGTCTGAGACGGGGCAAGCCCCGTCTCTACGCGGGTGTTTGTTACGCGTGGTCGACCGGTTGTATGTTGCGCGTGGTAGACGTGCTAGTTTGTTTACGCGTGGTAGACCTGCTCGAAGCGGCGCGCTTCGTACCATAGCGCGAGCTCGACGCGGTTCCACAGGCCCAACCTGTCGTAGATCAGGCGCAGGTAATTCTTTACGACATGCTCGGTCGTGCCGAGCGAATCGGCGATCTCGCTATTCTTGCAGCCCTCGGCTACGCGTTGGATGATGAAGTGATTCGCGTTCGCTGGCCGCGCGGAGGCTTGCCTCTCCTGCCATAATTGTCTCCTGTAAAATAAAGTCGCGAGTTTGACCCGCTTGATGCCACCCTTGATTCCGAACCGCAGGAACATCCGGTTGAAATAAGCTTTGACGGTTCGCTCGGCAATGTTCAGGTCGCGAGCGATTTCCGAGTTATCGCATCCCTGGAGCAGAAGATCGACGATCTGGCGCTCCCGGATCCCCATTTGGCTGAACATCTCATCCATTGAACTTGCACCTCGCAGGCATGTCCCGGTCGCCACAAAAAGTGCGGCATACCAGCACGGCCGGAACACAGCATGGATTCGGCTCGACCGCATCATTTTGCATGCAGGAGGCCACTCCAGCCGTTTAAAATCAATAAAATGTGAATTTTCATAAGTAATATGATTTTTATCAGGAAAAACGCGAAAACTAAGGTAATCCCCGATGCGGATTTACAGGGATTCAGGGACGGAATATGGCGGTTTTCCTCAGCCCTAGGGTAAACAGCTTAGTACAAACTTCCAGGCTAGGGCGGTTTTTCGGGTGAAATTACACACTAGTGCATGGGCGTGGTTCTGCTTCGCAAGCGTTCTGCCATCATTGCCTCAGTGGCTAAACAGTTTGCTGAAAAAGTAGGGATTCGAGCGCCAGCCCCTAAAGTGTATGGTCTTGCGCCCCTCCGGGGCTTGAGCGTTTCGCACCGGCACCCACGGCTTGCGCCGTGGGCTGCATTCTTACGCCGCTTCGCGGCTGATAATCGCAGAGATTGTTCCGCCGCAAGTTGGAAATTCGAGTTCTCACGCACACACTAAAGGGGCAATTGATTTCGAACGACTTGCGGTAATCGCTAAAGCGGTACCCTGATACGAAACCCAGTTTTTCAGCAAACTGTAAAGCCGTGTCATTCCTTTCCTGCTCGGCCATAGTTCATCTGCACTCCGGAGACGGGGCAAGCCCCGTCTCTACGCGGCATTCTTGCCGCAAGGTGTAAAGCCTCCCTTCCTAAACCCATTTTTTGAGACACGCTCTAGCAAGCCAGGCTCCCTCTAAGCCAGGCTCCCTCTACCCTCCCCTATAATAAGGCGGTGGATTTCAGACTGAGCAGCACCTACCGGCCCCAAGGGGACCAGGGAAAAGCCATCGAGGCGCTTACGCGCGGAGTATTCGACCGGGAGCAGCACCAGGTGCTGCTGGGGGTCACCGGGTCGGGCAAGACCTATACGATGGCCAAAGTGATCGAGGCGGCGAACCGTCCGGCGCTGGTCATGGCCCACAACAAGACGCTGGCGGCCCAGCTCTACCACGAGTTCAAGAGCTTTTTCCCCCAGAATGCAGTCGAATACTTCGTCTCCTACTACGACTACTACCAGCCAGAGGCTTACGTTCCGGCGGCGGATCTTTATATCGAGAAGGAGTCGACCATCAACGATGAGCTCGACAAGCTGCGCCTGTCGGCCACGCGGTCGCTGTTTGAGCGGCGGGATTGCCTGATTGTGGCGTCGGTCAGCTGCATCTACGGGTTGGGCTCGCCCGAGGCATATTACGGGATGATGCTGTTCGTCGAAAAGGGACAGAAGATCAAGCGCGGGGATATTACGCGAAAGCTGGTGGATATTCTCTATGAACGAAGTGAAGGTGAATTCCGGCGCGGGACGTTTCGGGTACGCGGGGATGTGATCGAGATTTATCCGACGTATGACGATATGGCGTATCGCATCGAGATGTTTGGGGATGAGATCGAGTCGCTCTCGCAGATCGATCCGCTCTTTGGGACGGTCAAGCAGCGCTACATGCGGTTGCCGATTTACCCGAAGACGCACTATGTGATGAAGGAGGAGACACGGGCCTCGGCGGTCGTATCGATCAAAAAGGAGTTGGCGTGGTGGGAGGTTGAGCTCGAGAAACAGGGCCGCACGGTGGAGGCGCAGCGCATCCATCAGCGCGTGATGTATGACCTGGAAATGATCAAGGCGATGGGATATTGCCATGGCATTGAAAATTATTCGCGGCATTTTACGGGGCGGCTGCCGGGCGAGCCTCCGCCGACGCTGCTGGATTATTTCCCGCGTGACTTCCTGATGTTCATTGACGAGTCGCACCAGACGGTTCCGCAGTTGCATGGCATGTATCACGGCGACCGTTCGCGCAAACAGACACTGGTGGAGTATGGGTTCCGCATGCCGTCGGCGCTCGACAACCGTCCGCTGACGTTTGAGGAGTTCGAGCATCGGACAAATCAGCTTGTTTACGTGTCGGCGACGCCGGGGCCTTACGAATTGACGAAGTCTGCGGGAGTGGTTGTCGAGCAGATCATCCGGCCGACGGGGCTGATCGATCCGCCGGTCGAGATTCGTCCCGTGAAGGGACAGATTGACGATCTGCTGCACATGATTCGCGACCGGGTGGCGCGCAACGAGCGCGTGCTGGTGACGACGCTGACCAAGCGCATGTCGGAAGATCTGGCGGAGTATTACGGCGAAGTGGGAGTGAAGTGCCGCTACATGCACTCCGAGATCGAGACGCTAGAGCGAGTCAAGATTCTGCGCGACCTGCGGAAGGGCGAATTCGATGTGCTGATCGGCATCAATCTTCTGCGCGAAGGGCTCGACCTGCCGGAGGTTTCGCTGGTCGCGATTCTGGATGCGGACAAGGAAGGTTTTCTGCGCTCGTCGGGATCGCTGATCCAGACCATTGGGCGCTGTGCACGTAATCTGAACGGGCGCGCGATTCTCTATGCGGATCGCATGACGGATTCGATGAAGCACGCACTGGACGAGACGAACCGGCGGCGCGCGATTCAGCAGGCGTACAACGAAGCGAATGGAATTACTCCCGAATCGATCGTGCGTCCGCTCGACATGACGCTGGTGGCGATTGTCGGAGCCGACTACACCGACCTGACCAGCTTGGAAGCCGACGGCCTTCCAGAGTTCAAGTCGCAGGAAGAGCTGGATGCTTACATCGCAAAACTCGAAAGCGACATGCGGGAGAGCGCAAAGCGGTTCGAGTTTGAGAAGGCGGCGAAGCTGCGGGATGCGATCAAGGAGTTGCGGACTAAGGAATTTCTGTTTGCATAGTGGTTCGTCGTGGTAGTTCGTCCAGGAAGAGGCGCAGAATAGTTCACGCCAGTGCGAACTACTGGACGCAGACGCTGCGTTCCGCGGGTTCGAAGCGATCGGACTGGGCTTCCCGTTGCGTGCTGTAGTGGCCGTCGGGAGACTTGCCATACAGTTCTTCGCCCGGACAATAGTAGAGCGCGGTGTGGGTATCGACCCAGACTCGGACGTTCGGGTCTCCACGAAAATTTGCGACCGGCTGAGTAGTTTCCGCGATCCCCATGGCGACCAGAATCCGTTCCCAAGCCGGCAGGCTGGGACCTTGCGGCGTAGTCGTGGGCCATACCAGCGCGAGCACGGCGACCAGGACGGCGACTCCGAGATACAAATCGGCGCGACGAGAACCCAGCTTTCCCCACAAAACCGATAAGCCATGCGACGGGGCCGTGGCTTGAATCGGCCGCAGCTATCGAAGGATCCTCGGCATCGTCGTCTCCTGGCGGATCATTTCCTGACGGATCACCGCCCGACAGATCATTGCGCCCGGAGAGCGCGGTTAAAGACGTGGAGGGTTCCGAGTCCTTCGCTGGGTCATCCGAGTCTGGATTTCCCCGTGACGACAAACGGAGCCCATGATTATCGGTGGGAGCATTGTCGAAGGAAGAAGAATGGATGGCGAGGTCGTCCGCCATCAAAGGCGATGGGTCGGGCGGCGCATTCTTGCGGGGTTGCGGCGCCAAACCCCGCTCCTGGCTGACCTGCCACATTGAGGCCCAAAGATGCTGCAGGTGTTCGCCGGAGCGAGGGTTCTGGTCGTCGCAGGCCGGGCAGGATGTCCGTCCGGGGGGCAAAGGAACGCCACAATGGCGGCAGAGGTCAGGAGGCTTGAGACGAGGTCGATTGGCCGCAAAGTTGACGCTCGAGGCGGCTCCTTGCCGGTCATTGAGTTGCCGATCATTGTGTTGCTGAATGGTGAAGGCGGCCGCCAGCAAACCCTGAAAGGATTGCTCGTCGAGCATCAGTTTGGTTCGGCCCGGAGGCATGACTTCTGAACGGAATCAGGGATCTTAAACTGACCTTATTGTAGTGCAATTATGGCGTACTGAAACCAGGAAAAAGGACTGGAGAGGGGATTGGGAAGGCGGGATTGCTCTGCCTGAGGAAGATGCGGTAAATTGTCGAAACGGGAGTTCAATGTGGGAAGGGACTCATGAGAGGGCTTTGAGAAAAGGGAGGGGATGGGGGTAAGTGTTTGTCAGCGAAGAAGATAGATTGGGGCGAAGGTTTGGCGAATGGGGTGCTGATAGGGACAGCGGGTCGCGACCCCAAGACTGAACTGACGGAGCAGACGAAAGGCCCCATGATTAACTTAAATGAGATCAAGATCACGCCGCGTGATCAGCAAGTGTTGCACCTGCTGGTACAGGGGTGCAGCAACAAGGAGATCGCGAGCCATTTGAATATCAGCCCGCGCACTGTGAAGCAACACCTGCGCACCTTGTTTCTGCGCGCAGGTATCAAGGAAGGGCGGAAGCGAGTGAAGCTTGCGACCGCGATGTTCATCAAGGAGCAGGTGCAGCCATGCAACCGCGCGATCGACTAACGACCAAAGAGATTCAAGTGGCGTCCCTGGTGTGGCAGGGTCTGACCAACAAGGACATTGCTGCAGTGCTGAGAACCAGCGAGCAGGTGGTGAAAAACTATCTGCGCACAACCTTCGATAAGCTGGGAGTCTGGACGCGGCTTGAACTGGCGCTGTATGTGGCGAGCCATGGGGGTGCGACGTGGCAAATGCAAATGGGGCGGGCCGATATATTGGCGGCATCGGAGTGGAACGCAACCGCCGCCGAGGAAGGCGTCACATTTACAGACAGCAAAGCGAAGACGGCCGTGGCCTCTTCGGGAGGCACTTCCTAGGCCGGGCGTTCGACGTGGCGGAATTGCCGGAGATTCCGCTTTGCGGTTTCTGAAAGGAGCGGCCCTTCTCACAAGCTCCCCAGCGTACGCGCCGCGGGACGAATGGCCCGCTTCCGATGGCCCCGGCTTCCGGTTGAGGCTGTATTGCCGGGGGGACCCGCGCGACAGTCGGGGGCCGAGTCGAAACCTCTCTGGGACGCCACGCTGCCTGATCGCCTGCGGCTCGCACGTGCCAGGTCGGCCGAGACGGAACCTTCTCCGGGACGCTCCGCGCTGTTCGATCGCCTGCGAGGCGAACTCGCGCGGCAGTTCGGGCCGAAGGCGAAAGCTCTCCGGCTCCGGGACATTCAGCGCCGAATCGTCCGGCTCGGAGGCAGAAGACGGCAATGGATTTCACACCGACCATACGCCGCAAGGTCTTAACAGCTCGGCCCTTTGCGCTGCATCCTGCATAAATGGCATGTTTTCAGGCGGATGCCTGATCTATCTTGGCGGTGGGCAGCGCCAGAAATCGCCTTTGGGCTTGCCTTATCCCGGTAATCAAATTGCTCCCTTACTGACGGACCCGCTCGACCACTTCCCCCAGTCCAGAAATCATTAAGTTCGAAGATTCGGATCCATCATTTTGGACCCGAAGTGCTTTGGATTCGAACTTCAGGGATTCGATCTCCAGGGCTCAAATTCTTAGGCTGAGGGTAGGTATGAAATACAAGGATGTTTTCTGGATGGCCTGCGACTCGACTGAGGATCTGCGGGCCGAATACGGGCCGTTTCACACGCGCGAGGAAGCGGAAGCCGAAGCGCGCAAACTCGGATTCAAGTATCTGTTGCGCTACGAGCACATTCTAAGTTCTGAAGAAGAGATCGAAGAGGTGCGCTGCGTATTTCTTGAACTGCAGAACATGGCGAGCGCACCGAAGCCGGGTGTTACCTTTCACACGCGATGCGCTTCGTGCGGACTGGCCGCGACCCACGAACATCCGTGGCAGGCGGAGGTCTGGGCCGACATTCACGAGTTCGAACATAGCCGCCACAAAGTCCGGCTGTTCGAGCATTCCCGCGGTGAGGGACTGCGCGAAACCGGCGACTGGCGGGGCAGCGCAGCGTAAGTCCGGTGGGACAGGCCGAGCCCGGTTGTCAATTTCGGGGCCAATTTCCTGCGGGATCCCTAAATGCCGACACTAGCGCTCAGAGGACGGGCGCGCACCTTGGGCACGCTGCGTGAGCTTCGAGGCGGCGGCTTCATCGAGCATCCACAGCAAGGTTCCATCTTCCGGTTGGATTCTTTGTGCGGGATAGGGCGGAGTGTTGTTTTCTTCCGGAGCGTTGCCTTCAAGAACCTGACGTAGCATGTCGGCCTTGTCAGGACCGCTGGCGAGGAACATAACTTCGGCGGCGCGATTCAGGACGGGGAACGTGAAGCTGATGCGATGAGTTTTAAACTTCTCCACCCAGTTGGCGATTACCAACTTCGACTGTTCCTTCAAACCTTCCGAGTCCGGAAACAGGGAAGCGGTGTGGCCATCCGGGCCCATGCCTAGCAAAATCAGATCAAATCGCGGAAACTCGCCCGGTTTGAGTTCGAAGAACTTTCTGATTTGTGATTCATACTCTGCCGCCGCCGCTCCGGCATCGGGATTCTCGGCTTTCACGCGAAAAACATTGGACGCCGGAATCGAGATCCTGGAGAGCATCGCTTCGCTGACCATGCGGTAGTTGCTTTCGGGGTCGGTGGGCGGGACGTGGCGTTCATCGCCGAAAAACAGGAAAGTGCGATTCCAGGGAAAGTCGGCGTAATTTGAGGCGAGCAGGGAATAGAGATTTCTCGGAGTCGAGCCGCCAGAGAGAGCAACCGAATAGCGGCCCTGGGCACCGATGGCGAGGCGGCCTTTGCGGACGAATTCTTCGGCGGCCGCGTGGAAGAGATCAGCGGCGGTGGGGAGGATCTCAATGGTGCGCGCGGTGGGCATTTCGTAATTTTGTAATTGAGTAATTTGGTAATACTTTACGCAACTGGATCTACCTGGTCATGTGAAACCAGCCATGATGGACGGCCCAAACGATCACCAAGATCAGGGCGATGCACACTTCCAGTACAACCAACCATTTACTCGGTTTCTCGTTTTTCCATGGGACTATCATGCTATTTCGGCCAACGTTCCGGTGGTTGACGAAGGTTCATTTTCGAGCCCACGCTGTGATCAAGGAGCGACAAAAGTCTTCAACCAAAAGGCACACGGCTCGCACTGCAGAAACAGTTTAGCTTTGCGGTCGCGATACGCCTTCCTTGCGGCGTCGGGATAACAAGTCTCACCATGCGATTTTCAAATTACTAAATTACCCGATTACTAAATTGCACAATTATTTTTCGAAGTTTCTCCAGCGGCGGCCATCGCGTTCCATCAACTCCTCGGACTCTTTTGGTCCCCAGGTGCCGGAAGGGTAGTTTGGGAAATTGCGCGGCGGAAGCGCCTTCCAGACGTCGAGCACCGGGCTGACGATGGTCCAGCCAGCCTCGACCATATCGGCGCGCTGGAACAGGGTCGCGTCGCCGATCATGCAATCATGGAGCAGGCGCTCGTATCCGGTGGAAGGAGTCATTCCGAAATAGTCGGAGTATTCGAAATCCATGTTGACTTCGCCGAGTTGCATGGCGGGGCCGGGAGTTTTGGCGGCGAACCGCAGCGAGATGCCTTCCTCGGGCTGGATGTGCAGGACGAGTTGGTTGGGCATCATGTTTTCGACCGGCGTGTCGCGGAAGAGCATGAAGGGCGCGCGCCGGAACTGGATGACAACGTGCGTATTGCGCCCGGGAAGGCGCTTCCCGGTGCGCAGATAGAAGGGAACTCCTGCCCAGCGCCAGTTGTCGATCAGGAGGCGCATGGCGACGAAGGTTTCGGTACGCGAATCGGGCGGAACTCCTTCTTCAGAACGGTAGGCGGGGACGCGCTCGCCGTCGACAATGCCTTCTCCATATTGACCGCGGACGGTTTTGCTGAGCACGTCTTCGTTGCTGAACGGTTGGACGGCGTGCAGGATCTTGGCCTGCTCGTCGCGGACGGCATTCGCTTCGAACGAGATGGGAGGCTCCATGGCAGTGAGCGTGATGAGCTGCATGATGTGATTGGGCACCATGTCGCGCAGAGCTCCGGCGCTGTCGTAGTAGCCGCCGCGTTTTTCAACGCCCACGGTTTCGGCGACCGAGATTTGCACGTGATCGATATAGCGACGATTCCAGATGGGCTCGAAGATTCCGTTGGCAAAACGAAGGGCCAAGATGTTCTGGACGGTTTCTTTGCCGAGGTAGTGATCAATGCGGTAGATCTGGTGCTCGCCAGCCACTTTCAGGAGTTGCTGGTTCAGCGCTTTGGCCGACTCCAGATCGTGGCCAAAGGGCTTTTCGATAATCACCCGGCGCCAGTGACCATTCTCTTCGGTCATCAGGCCGACCTTGGAGAGTCGCTCAACGATGTCTCCGAAATAGTTTGGCGCGGTGGCGAGGTAGAAAAAGAAATTGCCGTGGCTGTCGTGATCCTGATTCACCTTGGTGAGGGTGTCTTGCAGTTTGGCGTAGGTGTTCGGGTCGTCGAAATCTCCGCTGACGTAGTGCACGCGGCGGACGAACCAGTCCCAAAGATCGGAGTCGACGGCTCCGCTGGCGAATTCCTTGAACTCGTCGCTCAGTTTTTTCCGCGCCTCATCGTTGCTCATGGGATTGCGAGCGACGCCAATGATGGCAAACTCGCGCGACAGCAGTTGCTGGCTGGCGAGGTTGTAGAGAGCGGGAATCAGCTTGCGGCGAGTGAGGTCGCCGGAGAACCCGAAGATGACCATAACGCAGGGATCGGCAACGCGGCCGACGCGAGGCTTGGTTGCCGCGGGAAGAGCTTCAGTATGAGCCATCGGGTTTCCTCATTTGTGAGTTTCGAGCAGTTAGCTTCGAGCTTCGAGTTGCGACCCGCGAGCCAACATAAGATCTAGCTTCGAGCTTCGAGCGAACATTACATCTGGCCACTCGCAGCTTGTAGCCGGTGGAGCATGGTCTGGATGTTTCTTACTTTGTTGTTGCCGCTGCCTTCGGTTCCACGTGACCGCCGAACTTTTGCCGCATGGCAGAGAGCATCTTATCCGCAAAGGTGTGCTCCTGGCGCGAGCGAAAGCGCGCGTAGAGCGATGCGGTAAGCACTTCCGCGGGCACGGCTTCCTCGATCGCTGCCTGGATGGTCCAGCGGCCTTCGCCGGAATCCTGCACGTAACCGCTGTACTCGGCGAGCGTTGGATTCTCGACCAGCGCCATGGCGGTCAAATCCAGGAGCCAGGAACTTATCACGCTGCCGCGCCGCCAGACTTCGGCGATGTCAGGCAGGTTTAGATCGTAGCGAATATTTTCGGGAAGTTCCTTGCTGGTGGCGTTCTTGAAAATGTCGAAGCCCTCGGCATAGGCCTGCATGATTCCGTACTCGATGCCGTTGTGAACCATTTTGACGAAGTGTCCGGCGCCGGACGGGCCGCAGTGGATGTAGCCTTGTTCGGCGGTGCCGCCGCGTTTTTCAAATCCGGGAGTACGCGGGATATCGCCGCGTCCGGGAGCCAGCGTTTTGAAGATTGGATCGAGACGCTGGACAGCCTCTTGCGGTCCGCCGATCATCATGCAATAGCCGCGTTCGAGTCCCCAGACGCCGCCGCTGGTGCCGACATCGACGTAGTGGACGCCTTTGGCTTTGCACATCCCGGCGCGGCGAACGTCATCTTTGAAATAGGAGTTGCCGCCGTCGATGATGGTGTCGCCCGCCTGCATGCTGGAGAGCAGAGTCTGGACGGTTTTCTCCGTGGCATCGCCGGATGGGACCATGACCCAGGCGGCGCGCGGGGGTGTCAGCTTGGCGACGAGGTCGTTGAGAGAGCTGGATCCAACGGCACCTTCGCCCGCCAGTTGCTTGACGGCGTCGGGGCTCAGATCGGAGACGACCAGTTTATGGCCGTCGCGCATCAGGCGCCGCGTCATGTTGGCGCCCATGCGGCCGAGTCCTACCATTCCAAGTTGCATTGCTTGCTCCTTAGTGAGCTTTGAGCCGCGAGCTTCGAGTCGCGAGCAACCTTGTTCGAGTTGACTCGACACTCTTGCTCCTTCTTCTTGCGCTCATGGCTGCGATTGCTGAATAAGTTCCCGTAACTTGTTTAATCCCGCACTTACATCGCTTCCTATGTGGACTCGGAGGGCGCGGCGCTTGCGCTCGGCCAGGACCGCGAAATCGCCACGAGCCTGCGCTGCCTTCACTATGCCGAAAGTATATTTTTGTTGCGGCACAGGCAAGTCGGCTGCATCGTCACAAGTAATTTGCAGGAAAACGCCGCTGTTGGGACCACCTTTGTAGCATTGCCCCGTGGAGTGCAGAAAACGCGGGCCGAAGCCGAGGCAGGTCGCTACGTGCTTGCGATCGCGTACGCTCATGCGCATCTTTTGCAGCAGAGCCTCGTGCTCGGGATTCATCTCGACATATGCCAGGACTGCAAAATAGTCGCCTGCAACCAGGCGCGCCAGGTGGGCGCGCAGATAGTTTGCGAGCGAACGATCGGAGCCAACCGCTTTTGCCAAGTCGGCGGAGTTTGCCGCGTCTGTGAAGAGGCTGAAGCCGTCTTGTTCAAGTAAGCGGGGTCTCGACGGGAAGCGAGCCTTTGCTTTCGTACTCGGAGGTAAGCTTTTTGGTCTCGATTTTGCTGGCCTCGACGTCGGGCTGATTGAAGGCGTTGATGCCGATGATGGAACCGGCGACGGCGGTGGCGATTTCCCAGCGGAAGAATTCCTGGCCGAGATCGTAGATATCGGAGACGGCGATGCGGACTACGGGCTGTCCTGCTTTCTCGAGCGCTGCGACCTTAGCATCCTGTGCTGTGTCGGCGGCGGATTCTAGGCGCACATAGGCGAAGAGCCGGTCGTTGCCGTAGACATCTGGAGAGCCGAGCGCTTCCCGGTCTACCGGGATAATGCCCTTGCCCACTTTGCCGGTGGATTCGGCAATGAGTTGCTCGAGCCATGCGCCCAGGTCGGCGATGCCGGGCGAGGTGATGAGCGTGATTTTGTCGCGTCCAAGTTTTGCTGCAGAGCCCATGATGATGCCGAGAAAGACTCCCGGGTTTTGTTTGACGGGAACGGCTGGGGCGCAGGCATTAACCATTTCTTTCGTGCGCGCGAGAAATTTGTCGACGTCCATTCCCATGGCGGCAGCGGGAATCATGCCGAAGTTCGAGAGCGCGGAGTAGCGTCCACCGATTGAGGGCAGTCCATAGAAGATGCGGCGGAAGCGATCGCGCTCGGCGACCTGCTGCATCTTGGAACCGGGATCGGTGATCGCGATGAAGTGGCTGGCTGCTTTGTCGCCTACGGTGTGCCGCATGAGCTCGAAGAAATATTGCTTGTAAATGTTAGGTTCGAGCGTGCTGCCGGACTTGCTGGAGACGATGAAAAGAGTTTTGGCCAAATCGATTTTGTTTTCGACGCTTTTGATTTGCGCCGGATCGGTGGAGTCGAGGATGTGCAGGCGCGGGAAGCCGGGCGCTTGTGGATACGTCAGCGAAAAGACCTCCGGGCACAGGCTTGATCCGCCCATACCGAGCAGGAGAATGTCGGAGAATCCGGCGGCCTTGACCTCGTCAGCGAGAGCTTTCAGTTTCGCGGTGTTGGCGAGTTGATCGTCAGTTATGGCGAGCCAGCCGAGCCACCCGGCCTCGTCTTCATTCGTCCACAGCGAGGCATCGTGCTGCCAGAGGCGCCTTACTTTTCCGCAGGCCCTCCAGTCATTAATGTTTTTTTTTACAGCGGCGTCGAGGTCAGCGGGAAGCTTGGAACTTTGCGCATTGACTTGCGGGGTGGCGGGCCGGTGAGTATTTTTTTCAACCGCTTCGAGTAGTTTGTCGAAGGCGTCGGCGAACAACTTCACGCCATCCACGGTCAGTTTGCCGGTGACATCCTTCATGACGATGCCGACAGAAGCCAGATCGGACATTGTTTTGCGCGCGCCGTCGAGGTCTTCGGTGAGACTCTGGCGGGGCTTGCCGTGATCGCGGAAGGCATCGAGCGTGGCGGGCGGGACGGTGTTGACCGTGTCGGGACCGATCAACTCCTCGATGTAAAGTACGTCACGATAGTTCGGATTTTTCGTGCTTGTACTCGCCCACAGAACACGTTGCGTTTGCGCACCCTTGGCCGCCAGAACCTTCCAGCGGGGAGAAGCGAAGATACGTTCGTAGGCTTCGTAGGTCAGCTTTCCGTTGGCGATGGCTACTTTTCCCAGAAGTCCCTGCAACTTCGCTTTGCGGGCGGGATCGGTTTCTTTCTTCAGTTGGTCGTTGATAAGTGAGTCGACCAGCGAATCGATGCGGCTGATGAAGAAGCTGGCCACGCTGGCAATCTGGCTGACGTCCTTTCCGCCCGCAGCATATCGTTCGACCCCGTCGATATATGCTGCAGCGACTTCTTCGTACACTTGCTGAGAGAACAGCAGCGTCACGTTGACGTTGATTCCTTCGCTGATTAACTGGCGAAACGCAGGGATTCCCTCCGGCGTTCCGGGCACCTTGATCATGATGTTGGGGCGGGCGACCGTGGTCCACAGGCGTCGCGCCTCTTCCAGCGTGCTGCTGGTGTCATTGGCGAGGTACGGGGAAACTTCGAGGCTGACGTAGCCGTCGCGCTTCTTCGTGCTCTGGTAGACGGGGAGCATGAGATCGGCCGCGTCCTGAATGTCGCGAATGGCGAGCTTTTCGTACCTGCCCTTGGCATCGAGATCGGCTCTGGCTGGCGAAGGAGTCGAGAAAGTCCTGGTAGTAGGTGGAGTCGCCGATCGCCTTTTCGAAGATCGCGGGGTTCGAAGTCATGCCGCGCAGACCGTCTTCGTCGATGAGGCGCTGCAGTTCGCCGCCCGTGAGGAGATCGCGGCGGATGTAATCGAGCCAGATCGATTGGCCGAATGACTGAAGCTGCTTCAGTGGATTGACGGCTTTTGCGGTCTCGAGTGTGCCTACGGGATTCATGCGCTTCTCCTTAACTTCTTCAGCCGCTGCTTGCGGCCTCTTCCTTGCCGTCTTCCAAAGAGACGGGGTAAGCCCCGTCTCTACGATGACGTTATTTTCCCACTAGCTTTTTCCCACTATCTCTTTTGCTGCCTGTATGACTGCTTCGGTTGTGAATCCAAAATGTTTCTGCAAGTCTTTGAGGGGCGCGGATGCTCCAAAACTGCGCATGCCGATGACGCGACCTTTCAGGCCAACGTACTGCGTCCAGCCGAGAATTGCGGCTTGCTCGACAGCGACTCGCGCCGTGATGTCGGGCGGCAGAACCTGATCGCGGTAGGTCTGATCCTGATGGTCGAACAAATCCCATGAAGGGATGCTGACGACGCGGGCCCGGATGCCTTCGGCTTTAAGTTTTTCGTAGGCATCGATGCAGAGATAAACTTCGCTGCCGGTTGCCATGAGGATGACCTGCGGCTTGCCGCCTTCGGCATCGGCGAGAATATAGCCGCCGCGCGCGACGCCTTCCGCGGAGGCGTATTTTGTGCGATCGAAAGTTGGCAGGGCCTGGCGCGTCAGGACAAGCGCGACCGGTTCCTTCTTCAGCTTCATGATTATTTTCCAGGACTCGACCACCTCGTTGGCATCGGCGGGACGCAGGGTCATCAGTCCGGGAACGGCGCGTAGCGTCGCCAGTTGCTCGATGGGTTGGTGAGTGGGTCCGTCTTCGCCGACTCCGATGGAATCGTGGGTGAAGATCCAGATGGCGGGAATCTCCATGATTGCCGAGAGGCGGATGGCCGGCTTCATATAGTCGGAGAAGATGAAGAATGTCGAGCCATAAGCGCGCAGATTCGATACCGTCATTCCATTAACGATTGCGCCCATGGAGTGCTCGCGAATTCCGAAGTGGAAGTTGCGGCCGTTGTAATTTCCCGCCTCGAAATCGCCGACGCCGTCGAAGGTAAGGCGCGTTTTGGTGGAGGGATATAAATCAGCCGAGCCGCCCATCAGCCAGGGATGGTTCTTGGCGATGGCGTTGAGAACCTTGCCCGATGAATCGCGGCTTGCGATTCCCTTGGCATCGGCGGGAAAGGTGGGAAGCTCTTTGTCCCATCCGTCGGGCAGTTCGCGCTGCTGCATGCGGTTGAACTGATCCGCCAAATCCGGATACTGCGCGCTGTACTTTTTGAAGAGCGCATTCCATTCTCCGCTCAGTTGAGCACCGCGCTTGCCGAGCACATCGCGGAAATTCTCGCGGACGCCATCGGGAACAAGAAACTTCGCGTCCTCGGGCCAGCCGTAGAAGCGCTTGGTGAGCTTGACTTCTTCTTCCCCCAGCGGCTCGCCGTGCGCTTCTTTGGTGTCCTGGCGGTGCGGAGAGCCGTAGGCAATATGGGTGTCGACAATGATGAATTTTGGACGGTCTTTGACACTGAGATCTTTGACGCCGAGCGCATGACGGTAGGCGTTTGCCAGCGCGTTCAAATCGTTGGCGTCGTGGACGTGGGTGACGTCCCATCCGTAAGCGGCAAAGCGGGCGCCCACATCTTCGTCAAAGGCAAGGTCGGTGTTGCCCTCAATGGTGATGTGATTGTTGTCGTAAATCCAGCACAGATTCGAAAGCCGCAAATGCCCCGCGATGGACGCCGCCTCCGACGAAATGCCTTCCATCATGTCGCCATCGCCGCAGAAAGCCCAGATGTTGTAGCCGAAGAGTTCAAATCCCGGACGATTAAAATGTCCCGCCAGCCAGCGCTCCGCAATGGCCATGCCCACACTGTTGGCAACTCCCTGACCGAGCGGGCCGGTGGTGGTCTCCACGCCCGTGGTCAGGCCGTATTCCGGGTGGCCGGGAGTTTTGCTGCCCATTTGGCGGAAGTTCTTGATGTCGTCCAATGAAACTGCCGGCGAGGAAAGTATCTTGCCCTGAGAATTTACTTCGCGGACGCCCGCCAGATGGAGCAGGGAATAGAGGAGCATGGAGGCATGTCCATTGGAGAGCACGAAGCGGTCGCGATTCGGCCAGTGCGGATCGGCCGGGTCGTAGCGAAGAAACTGTTGCCACAGGCAGTAGGCCACGGGCGCCAGAGCCATGGGCGCTCCCGGATGTCCCGAGTTCGCCTTCTGCACCGCGTCCATCGAAAGCGTGCGAATGGTGTTGATAGACAACTGATCGAGCTGCTGCCCGGTAACAACAGCCTGGTCACTGACGGCCATCAAAATTCTCCTCGCAAGTCAGGATGTCGTGCTTGTGCATATTTTGCTTGCTCAAGCCTTGCTAAATTTAGATGAACTCGGCCCCAATTTGATGCTCGCGAACGACCACACATTATTTCATCAAGTTTACACCCGCGTGTCGGCACACAAGGGCAACGGAGAATCGATTCTACGCCGCTCGCCTCAGGACGTGGCAGGTGCAAAACGGGATCACAATATTCAGGTTAGATAAATCCTTCCCTGGGTAGTGCGGTGTTGGAGTGTGGAGGCGAGCTGATCGACGTCTACGGGTGACAGATTCACCAGACCTGGTTCGAGGATCGGAAGGCGGTTGGTCCCGACGGCATCCCGCCGCACCTGGATCAGCAGAGCATGCAGAGCTTCAGGATCGTATTTCTCCGGTGTGAGGCGGACCAACTCCTGGAGGGCGGTTCCGACCGACATACGGTGACGATAGGGTCGGTCGTTGGTCATGGCGTCAAAGGAGTCGGCCAGGGCGATGATGCGCACGGCTTGCGGCATTTCATCTCCATGCAACCCGTCGGGGTAGCCTGAGCCGTCAGCTCGTTCGTGATGCCAGCGGACGATCTCCGGGATTTGAGGCCAGGGAAATTGCACGTGGCTGACGATCTGATGCCCGACAACCGTGTGATCGCGCATGGCGCGGGATTCTTCGAAGTCAAGGGTGGAAGGCTTTTCGAACAGGCGCTTGTCGACGGCAACTTTGCCAATGTCGTGCAGATAGCCGGCCGAACGCAGGGCCGCAACCTCGGTCGGTTCGATACCAAGAGCTTCGCCGATGGCGTGGGCGTAGCGACCCACGCGCAAGGAATGACCATGGATATTAACGTGTTTGACGTCGATGGCGGTAGCGAACGCTTCGAGCGCATTGTCGTAGAAGCCATGGAGCGATGCGAGCAGCCGAAGATTCTCGGAAACCCGTTGCGCAAGAGTCTGGCCGAGCGTGTAATTTTGAATTGCCAACGCGATGTAGCTGCCGATCATCGCCATTGCATCGAGCTCGTCTTCTTCATAGGCCGCGTCACCTGGACGCCGCCCAAGCGCAATCGCTCCCACCAACTTTCCGCGCACCTTCAAGGGGCAAACGCACTTAAACAGTTCGGGTGCAACATTGCCATTCGAACTGAGATACACGTCGATGGTCGAACTGTTAAGAACGGTGGCGTCCTCGGCGGTGCTGAGCATTTGAACGTGACGGGGAAGTAAGGGGAATCAGCGCAGGATCCGGTATAAGCGCGAAACCTTGCGAATCGAGCGAGGTCAGCATGGAAGGCCGCTCGCCAAATGAAAACAACACGCCCTCCCGCGCGCTGGCAGCCTCCATTACGACGGACAGCATGGTGTGCGCGGTTTGGCGGAAGTCGCGGTCCGCCGTAAGTTCCGGCCCTAAATTCGCCAGGGCTTCGACTGTCTTTAAAAGCTTTTTTAGGTTGGTTCCCAGCAATGCTTCCGCGGAAGTACTGGCGAGAAACCAGAGCGCTAACAGCGTAGCATGCGGCCCAGTGGCCCAGTTGTTGGTTAGTTTGGTGCCCAACGCAGGCAAGCAGACGAGAGAGCATTCACATCCGGGGCGCACGAACGCCAGCGCCGGTTCTTCTTGCCAGTGAATTTATCGGGTGACGAGCAGAGGCGGACTACGCCATCGCTCCGCCACCGGACTACGCCACCGCTATGTCTCTACTTTCCTTGACAGTAGCGGGAAGTTGGCTCATACTCCGGTCAAATCACTCCAGCCGCTTGCGTTTTAGAGGTATTGTCCGGCAACAGGCCGAACTGCGAGAGGACTGTGAGAGTGTCGCAAAAAGCGCGCGTTTCTTTGGAGAGCGTGTCCGGTGGCGTCGGATACGATGTCGCCGCGTCCGATCATGCTGATAGTCCCGACGAGGGCTTGATCCTTTCAACCCTGAAAAATCTGGTTGCGGCTGGAGAGCATCGTCTCGACCCTTTGCTGGCCGCCATTGCGGATGCTGCTCAGCAGCTGACCTCTGCCTCCGGCGTGGCGCTGGCGATGTGGAGAGATGGTGAGATGGTTTGCCGCGCGCGGAGCGGCGAAACGGCTCCGGCGTTGGACTCGCGATTGAGTTCTGAGGCCGGGATCTCCGGCGAGTGCCTGCGTACGGGCAAAAGCCAGATTTGCGTCGATACGGAGGATGATTCCCTAGTCGATAGGGAAGTCTGCCGCATCCTGGGCGTGCGCTCGATTGCCGTGATGCCGATCCAGGCAAAGCGCCGGATCGATGGAATTCTGGAAGTGTTTTCGACTGAGCCGGCAACCTTTTCTGAACACCATGTCGAAGTGCTGGAGCAACTGGCAGCGTTGGCGGAACGGGCACACACGCTGGAACCATCGGACTCTTCGCCCATGCCAGTGCCAGTGATGGTTAAGGTGCCTCTTGATGAACTCAAGGCGCAGGAGCTGTCGCTCGACTCCGATCACGTGGACAAGGTCGGACTCTGGTTTAATGGGCGGTTTCGCGGGCAGACGCTCGCTTGTACTGGGTGCGCTGGGACTGGCGGCAATGCTGCTGTTGGGCTTGGTAGTCTGGCTCGGCTGGCGTCAGGGCGCAAAGGGCGGCAGAGCACAGGTGGCGTCGTCGTCATCGTCATCTACCTCCTCCAGTCCCATAGTTGCAGAACATCCTTCGGAGATCGGAGGCAATGTTTCCGGCCAACAGCCTGCTGACCCGCGCCTCTGGGAAGGCAGCTCGACCTTGAAGCCGAACCCTGGCAGCGGAATGTTGTCGGCTTCCGGAAGTACGCCCGCGAGTGGAACCCTGGTAACGGCGAATTCGAAGGTGGGCGGGACTGAAGGAAAAAAGACGCAAGGGGATCGATCGCTCCCAGAGCGTGCCCCACGAGCGGAGCGGATCAGAGTAGTGCGGATAAGAATGGTTCCCGCGCCTTGCACGGAGAAGAGGCCGTGCCGGTAGCGGTTCCGCCGGTTGCTGGGGTGCCGATTACTGGTGTGCCGATTACCGGTACGCCGGATCCGTCGGCGCTCGAGGGCATTCTGTCCGCCAAGGCCGTGCTTCCGGGGCTCTCGCCGACGATGTCGCAAGGGGTTTCTGGTGGCCGATTGGTGTATCGTGTTTCTCCTGTTTATCCGGCGCAGGCCAAGATGTTTCGCCTTGAAGGCAAAGTCATTTTGAATGCGACGGTGATGGAAGATGGAAGCGTGCGTGATCTTAAAGTTGTGCAGGGCGAACCCGTGCTCGCGCAATCCGCTGTGGTAGCAGTGAAGCAGTGGCGCTACCAGCCTTTTCTACTCGATGGGAAGCCGGTGAAGACGGAGACCAGCATTACGATTGACTTCAAGCTTCCCCCGCAGTCGCACTGAGCTTCATGACTGCGAACTACACCACCAACCGGAAACGGCTTGGTGTGCGTCTCCGAGCCGACTGAAAGCCCTGCGAACCTTCCTTGCAGCAGAGACATCAATCCTGTACACCAATAGCCGATCACGAACAGAAGCAGGAAGGGAACTGTGAAGTAGTTTTCATTGTCGATGGCGTAATAGACCGTGAGCGCGAAGTAGCATCCGATGGCGATTTCGATCCATGGAACCCATCCCAGACGCTTGCGGTATTTCTTGGCGCCGATTTTATCTTGCTTCGATTCGACGCGGTATTTTGGAGTCCGCACGAAAGATGTTTGCTTGCCGACGAGGGCTTCGAGGACAGCGCGCGTGTTGGTGATGGTCAGTCCAATTCCGAGGGCCATCAGCAGCGGCAGATAGAGCAGCGAGCGCAGCCACGATTTCGGAAACAGTTCCTTTTGCGAAACCAGGTAGAAGCTCGAAATCGAGAACGTCGAAGCCATGAACAGGGGCAGGTCGATGTAGAGCATCTGGAACCATCCCTGATAAAAGCGAATGATCATGGCGGGCAACAGCAGCACCGAGAGCACGATCATCAGGGGATAGCTGAGATTAGCTGTCAGGTGATACCACGCTTCGACTTTTTGGTGGCGCGATGCGTCGCTGGCAAAAACCTGGGGCAGTATTTTTTTCGAAACCTGAATCAACCCTTTGGCCCAGCGCGCCTGCTGCGTTTTGAATGCGGTCATCTCGACCGGCAGTTCCGCCGGACACTCGACATCCTGCAGATAACAAAAACGCCAGCCTTTGAGCTGCGCTCGATAGGAAAGATCGGTGTCTTCGGTGAGGGTGTCGTGCTCCCAGCCGCCGGCTTCGTCGATCGCCTTGCGGCGCCACATGCCAGCGGTGCCGTTGAAGTTGAAGAAGACGCCGCTGCGGGCGCGGCCGGAATGCTCGAGCACGAAATGGCCGTCGAGCAGAATGGCCTCGACTTCGGTCAGCAGCGAATAGTTTCGATTAATGTGCGTCCAGCGCGTCTGCACCATGCCGATTTTGGGATCGGTGAAGTGGTGAATGCACTTGAGCAGAAAGTCAGGCGGCGGAACAAAATCGGCGTCGAAAGATGGCGACGAATTCGCCCTTGGAAGTTTTCAATCCTTCTGCCAGCGCTCCCGCCTTGAAGCCGTGGCGATTATCGCGGTGATGATA
Source organism: uncultured Acidobacteriaceae bacterium (assembly GCA_963709055.1). GTDB lineage: Bacteria > Acidobacteriota > Terriglobia > Terriglobales > Acidobacteriaceae > Acidiflorens. The sequence goes on along the minus strand of CAVPUZ010000006.1, from coordinate 247,071 downwards.
CGTAACCGGATTTCCCAGTGCCGCATAACGCTCGACCAACTGGCGGGCCACTTCGACGGTTTCGTCGGTGGAGTCGTCCAGTAACTGGATATCGAGTTTTTCGCGCGGATAATCGAGCCGGCAGACTGCATCGAGCAACCGTTCGACGACGTACTGCTCATTGAAGATCGGCAACTGTACCGTGACGCGAGGCAGGTCCTCGAAATGCGCGGCAGGTTCGGTGGTGGCGTTCTTTTTATTCTTGTAATAAAGGTAGACGAGCCAGTAGCGATGTCCTCCGTAGGCAGCCAGAATGATCAGCACGATGAAATAGGGAATCAGCAGCGCAAGATCGAAGGCATTGACCTGATAGAGGCCCTGAAAAGTCTTATCCAGAAAGTGCTGGCGCATGTATGGCCCTAAGCCCTTGGACGCGAGGAACATCGCCATAGGGATGGGTTTCAGTAGCAGAGTGGATTCGATCAGGAGCATGCACTCCAAGACACAAAGAAGCAGAGCAAAGATTGTACCTGATTGCCCCAGGGAAACTCTGATTAAGTGCCGGCGAAAGGCGTAAACCACAGAGAACACAGAGGTGCACAGAGGTCCCAAGATTTACGGCACGAGTGAACTCGTGCACGCTTCCCGTTGGCGCCGGATTCCAGAGTTTTTCAGCGAACTGTATAGCCGCCCGGTTGGGCACAGAATTGGGCGGAATATTTAGCGAGAGATGAAGCCATTATGATCGCCCTAACGCTATGAATTAAAGAGAGATGATTGGGCTGCGCGGAGTGGGAATTGGAAAATCGGGGGGGTACCCCCCCTACTCAAAAACAGTTAAGTTGATGATAATAAATGTGTTATAAGCAAAGTATTCAAAAGATTAGACTTAGGGGAGATTTTCCGGTCGGAATGCTTTCGCCGCTTGCCTTAAATTTCATTCAGTTTGTCAAAGAGCTGGGACCTGGCTTGAAACAAGGGATGCATCCGTCTCTGGAGACGGGGGCACTTCTCGATGGTCCAGTGTCGAAGAATCATCGCACCGATTTTGGTGCAGGTCTGTGATGGCGGTTACGGGAAAAATGTGATGAAAGAAGGATGAGCGTAATGGGGATTTTTCACCAACGATCCGCTTCAACCCCATTTACCGGTTTTCAAGCGTCACTTCTTATCAAGTGGAGAAGTGGAAGTGGAGCAGCTTTCGAGCGTATCGTTACGGAGGGTTGGGACCAGTGAGGGTGAAGTTTCAGGAGTCGCTGGAAATCAAGCGTCGCCGTCGAGAACTTTGCCGCAGTCGGGAGCCCACTCATTCGCAAAGTGCGCGAATGAGTGGGGCACCCGCATTGTCTTGGCCACCCGCCGTTACGTTGATCCCGGATACGGTTCGGGCGGTGACGAAACCCACACATCGCAAAGTGCGCGATGTGTGGGGCACCCTCACGCCATAGTAACGGTGCAGTCCGCGCGGCATGACAAACCTCATGGTACCAGCAGCATCGCGGCCCACCCTTGCAAAAGACGCAAGGATGGGGCACCCTCGGTCGGTTATGGGAAAGGAAAAACCAGTGCGTTGAGAAGGGTCGGCCACCCGCCCGTCGTAGACAATGTTCGTGGAACGTTGCAGCTTAGAGAGCATCCGTTTGTCGCCTCGCGGCGGCATCTCGGTGGCGTTTGTATCCCGCCCGCAGTCTCTCTCTTCCCGCCAAGACCTCCTCTGGCGACTTCGGAGTGATTGACCTCGGTTCCTCCGTGAGCAGGGAGTACGCCCTCATCCACTGCGTTTTTAGCCTGTATGAGAACTTCACACTCCGTTTTGAAACGCCAGTTCCCCGAAAATCAGGTGTTCCGCCGTTCTCGATGATGCCAATCCACTCGTCGATTTGGGACGACAGACTCTGCCACACGTTCTTGCACTGCAAAAGGTGTCGCACTACCTCAACTCGCTCTCCACCGTGTAATAGCATCTCCACGAGCGAGAGGTTAGGAACACGGGTTCCACATGTGAGCGAAGCATACTCGTCCCATTGGCACGCTCCCATTGATTTGTCCAGAAATTTAAGGGCTTCACGGTTGTTCCCAGCGTTCAGTGCAATCTGGCCTTCGATCACGCAGAGGTTATACAACTCCCACGAAGTCGGGTTTAGAAAGTGTGCTTCGGTTGCATATTTACTCGCTCGATAATAGTCTCCAAGTTCAACGGCGAGAAACGACAGGTCGACCAACAGAATTAGACGAACGCATGGGGTTAAGTTTGCTGCAACTAGTGCCATCCGCGATACTTGCCGCTCGGGGAAGGGACATAGAGCGAAGACTCCCATGTGTTCGAGCGAAGTCCTAATTCCCTCCGCATTATCGGATATCACTGCATTGGTAAATTCTCGCCTAGCAGCGTGGACAACATCAGATGCGGGCATTGGTGATCTATCATTAAGTGATCGGGCTTCAGTCGTTGAACCATCTGTCGTGGCCGCTATCTGATTCCAGCAACACGATTCCAAATTCGCACGGACCGCGAATGCAGACCACATAGCATAGAAGACGAATAAGATTCTTGTTGCGCCATCGCTCTTTCTGCAGAGTTGCTCCCCGGAGTTTATGACCCTCTCGAATTCCCGAACTGCTGCGCATAGTCCGTCCACGTTCACGCGAAAAGAACCTCTCCAAAGCTCGCTGCGTACAAGTCGACTAATTCTGACGCGCTATTCATCTAAAATCAAGCATTCCTCTAGCGCAATCGAAAACAGCTCCTGATAGCTCATTCCTTCATACATTTCGATGTTTTGGAACATCTCGACGAGTCTCTCCTCAACGCAAAGCTCAATCTTGACAATATGCTCTCGTTCGGCAAATCCCTCGATGGTCTCTTCTGACTCCCCGAGTTGTTCCATGTATTCGAAGATGCCCTGCCTTCCAGCCGGGTCGATTCCGTTGACGGGATTGTTCTTGGTATAGACGTACTTGTGAAGACTGCCTGGGTCGAAGATGTTTTCCGGTCGGGCGTGCGACCCACAGCAAGTCTTGCCCACACCGGGGTCCATAGTCATAAACCGGCCGGTGAGCATGTTGTAGTAGTGGGCGCGCAGGTGGTAGAGATTTAGGCTGCTGTCGAAGCGTTCGCCACTGTAGAGGTACGGGTTCGATGTCGTCCCCGTGCTGGCGATCTGTGCGCCGAAGGCGTCAAACGTATAGCTGTCCGTGATAGTGCCAGCACTGTTGGCCAGGAAACGCACGTTGCCGTGGCCGTCATAGCCGTAGAAGCTGGGCGTCCAAGTTCCGCTGATAAGCTGGTCTTCGCTAATGGCTTCCATACCGTAAGTGAAGGTCCGGCTGACCGAACCGTTGACCAGTTCATCTATGACTTGGGAATAACGGGTCGGATTTAGGGTGTCCACCAGATATTTGGTCGTCGTCCCGCCCACCATCTCCGACACCCGGTTGCCGTCGCCATCGTAGACGATGCTGACCTCCCCTTGCGTGAGCAACAGGTTCTGGAAGTCGTAGGTGTAAGAAGTCCCCGCTGAAAGTTTCGTGTTCCCGTTGTTGTCGTAGGTGTCGGTAGTCAGTCGGTCGTTAGTGTCGTAGTTATATGACATGCTGCCCGGAAGCGAGGGTATTGTAGAGGTCACCGTCTTGCGGTTGCCAACATAATCGTACGTGTAGCTTTCTGCACCGTTGTTGCCAGCAGGATCGGCTGCTATGGTTTCCGACTGCAAATGGTAGTCGCTGTCATAGCCGTACGTGACATTGCGGCCACCCAGTGGTAAAGGTGTTAGATATTTCCGCGGCAGATAAGGCGTGTATGTAGTCGACAATGAATTATTACCTTTCGCCCAGCTACCTGGCCGACGGTTGAGCGTGTTGTGCTGAGTATACGCTGATGCACAGCCCATTTGTCGAGTACGAGTACCCATGAGATGTTCCCGGCCGGATCGTATCCGTACGTGGTGGTCGCCGACGCCGACCCTTGCGCCATTAGGCGATTGTCGATCACTGTCGAGAGACGGTTCAGCGGGTCAGGGGGTGTACGTCACCGACGCCCCGTTGCTGTTGGACGAGGCAATCGTTAGCACGTTCCCGTGAGCATCATAGGTGTAGTTCAGGCTGCCTTCAGAGTTGCCTTGATCTTGAGGCGGTCCCGGTTGTCATAGGTGTAATTCGTGGTGCCGGTCGCGTCAAGCATCGTCTGCCGTGTGCCGGTCGGATAATAAGTGAAGCTGATCGTGGATTGGTTCAGCGTCGGATCAGGAGTTTTAGACAGTAAGCGGTTCAGTAAATCGTACTGGAAGGTCGTAGTCTTGCCGTTGAAATCAGTATCCGTCTCTGACGTTTCCGACCTCATCGTACGTAAACGTCTCGTACATATTCAAAGGCAGGGTGCGCATGATCTTGTGGTTCAGGCTGTCGTATTGGAACGAAGTGATGTGGCCGTTCGAATCGGCAATGCTGAGTAAATTGCCGGCAGGGTCGTAACCGTACTGCGTCGCTGGATTCTGAGCGGCATCAATGACAGATGACAACCGATTAACCAGGTCATAGCTCCACTGGGTCTTGTTCTTCGCCTGATCTGTCTTGGACTTGCGATTCCCCACAAAGTCATAGGTGTATTGATCCGTGCTATTGTCATTGTACTTAACGGTTTGAATGCGGCCACGAGGGTCCGGGGAGTATGTGGTCGTGTGCTGGTTCGCGTCCGTGACACTCGTCAGCCGGTTGTCGGCGTCGTAACCGTATGTTGTTTTGTTGTGTTGCGGCGTGGCATCCAGAACATTGGCCAGGCGATTGGCACCATCGTAATTGTAGGTGGTCAGATTTCCAAGTTCGTCCGTGAACGTGTGCTTGTTACCGTCCGCATCGTACGTGTACTGCACGGTCCCGGGCGGGTGGCCCAGCCTTGAGAAGTTCCGGGTTTTTCGCGTACGCCTCCCAATTGAGGGTGCCCCATCCTTCGCGTTGGTTGCGAAGGGTGGGTGGCAGACTGCTCGCACCGTGGGCTTTGCCTTTCACGCGGCGCGAAATGAAATCTTTCCCCAGCCCTCATTCACCCGTACCGGTCCGGGCTCGTCGAGGAAATAGAAGCGGTAACTGCTCCAGCGCCAGTCTTCAGGCTCCACGACCAGTCCCCGCTTCACAGGATTGCGGTGCATATAACGCAATTTCTCAACGCGCTTCTTATCCGTCCAAACATTGAAGTCGTAGAAGCGCGCCTGCCAGAAAGGAGCGCGTTCAGGGACCTCTCCAAAGAGCCCGAGCTGGCGCGGATCGCACCCTTTGATCTTCGGCAACAAGGCGTGAGCCGTTCGCTGCTTCAAGACCTGCATCACCGTCGAAGGAGTTCCAACCTCGGGTTCACTCAGCAGAAGATGGATATGTTCCGGCATGATGACATATCCTACGACGACAAAGCGATAACGTTTGCGGGTTTGTTCTAACAGGGAAAGTAACTGGCGCCGGCTCCGCGCGGAACGGAGAAAGGGCAGCCGACGATAACAGGAGCAGGTGATAAAGTGCAGGTGATGGGCACCATAGTAACGGTGCAGTCCGCGCGGCATGACAAACCTCATGGTACCAGCAGCATCGCGGCCCACCCTTGCAAAAGACGCAAGGATGGGGCACCCTCGGTCCGTTATGGAAGAAGAAAAAACAGTGCGTCGGGAAGGGTGGGCGACCCGCCAGAATGCTTTCGCCGCTTGCCTTGAATGTCTATTCACTTGTCAAAGAGCTGGGATCTGGTTTGAAACAAGTGATGCATCCGTCTCTGGAGACAGGCGCACCTCTCGATGATCCAGTGTCTGAAGAATCATGGCACCGATTTTGGTGCAGGTCTGTGATGGCGGTTACGGGAAACATGTGATGAAAGTAAGGAGGACGTAATGGAGGTGTTTGGTGGCGTCGCCGGAACTGTGGCGTTGGAGCAGTTTTCGCGCGTAATAGGAGAAAGCGGGCTGGTAATCGAATGACTGGACTGTCCCGAAGCTGAAGATTCGACCGCCGGCGGTGTGGAGTTCAGGGTGCAGGCAGTGGAGAAGGCCACTTCTCGAAAGGCGCGAGAAGTGGCGCACCCCCAGTTGTTAAGGCGCAAGCATCCCCGGACAATTCGGTTTATGCTGTCGGGATGAGGGTGAGGAGCTGACCCACCCGCCACATGGCAATGGAACACGAACTGACGCGGAGCCAGTACCGTTGGGTTGCCATAGGCGCAGTCATCATCGCAGCCACGGGATTTGCGCGCACTTACTATCTGCGATTTCTCTTTCACACGCCTGTCCTGCCGCCCCTGGTACAGATTCACGGCGCAATCATGACGCTGTGGTGCGTGGGTTTTGTTGTTCAGACCTGGCTTATCGAGGCGCGTCAGATTCGGTTACACCAGCGCTTGGGCATCGGTATGTCAGCACTTGCCGCAATTGTCGTGTTGCTCGGCGAGATCTTGACCATTAACGGCGTCGCGAGAGAAGGCAGGCTTCATCAAATTGGTAAGTTTCATTATCTGTTAGGGATCAATTCGGTCAATCTTTTGCTCTTCGCGGGTCTGGTCGGCCTGGAATTGCGTTTCGCAGGAAACCCGACCTGCATAGGCGCCTGATGGTGCTTGCCGCTGTAACGCTTCTAGCCCCGGCGGTTGCGAGGATTGTGCTGCTCTTCACGCATAAGCCAATGCCGCAATTTCTGTCCTTTTACGCATGCCTTTTCGCTATGCGTGGCGGTCGACACCGTCCGACGCCGTCGTCTCCACCCAGTGTTTGCGATCGGCGCACTGTCTGTTATCGCCGCGTTTCAGTTCAGCTATCTCGCTGTGCAGACCTCCGCCTGGATGAAAATGGTTACCGCGCAATTCGGCTGAGTTGGCGGGTGGGGTGAAGTGGCCAACCCGGCCTTTTCATGGAAGGCGATTACACTAACCACTGCACTTCAATTAAGAAAATGTTGCCGGTAGAGGGTATCGCGGCGGGCTGGGCGAAAGCCGGCATCGCGGATGATGCGGCGTAATTCTTCTTCGGTGGTGCAGTTTGTGACGCCTGCCGCGCGCACGACGTTTTCCTCCAGCATCACCGACCCGACGTCGTTGCCGCCGAAGCGTAGTCCCATCTGGCAGACTTTTAATCCCTGTGTTACCCAGCTGGATTGGACGTTCAGGAAGTTTGAAAGATAGAGGCGGGAGATGGCGAGAACTTTCAGATATTCGACTGCCGTCGCCTCGTCCCAGTGGCGTCCGCCGAGCGCTGTGTTGGCGGGTTGGAAGCTCCAGGGGATGAAGGCTGTAAATCCGCCGGTCTCTTCCTGCAAGCGGTAGATGGCCTCGAAGTGATTGACGCGATGCTCGAACGACTCGCCTACGCCAAACATCATGGTGGCGGTGGTGCGCATGCCGAGTTGGTGGGCGGTGCGATGCACTTCCAGCCAGTCGGCGGTGAGGCATTTCAGGCGCGCGATCTTGTAGCGAACCTCGTCGTCGAGAATTTCGGCGCCTCCGCCGGGGATGGAGTCGAGTCCGGCATCGCGCAGACGCGCGATCGTGTCGCGCACGCTGAGCGCGCTGTATTCCGCGATGGCGAGAATTTCGGATGCCGAATAGCAGTGCAGATGAATCTTGGGAAACGCTGCTTGATGCCGCTGAGCATCTTCTCGTGCCAGTCGATCTTGAGGTCGGGATGGAGGCCTCCCTGCATGAGGACGCCGGTGCCGCCAAGTTCGACGGTTTCGCGAATCTTTTCGTAGATGGTGTCGAGGTCGAGGATGTAACCTTCTTTCGCAGCAGGTCCTTTCAGGGGACGATAAAAGGCGCAGAAGGTGCAATATTCCGTGCAGAAATTCGTGTAATTGATGTTGCGGTCGATGATGTACGTGACCGTGCCTTCGGGATGAAGGCGGCGGCGGACGGCGTCGGCTTCCATGCCAATGCCGATGAGGTCGTCGGACTGGAACATCTCGAGGGCTTGCTGTTTGGTCAGGGACATTCTTTACCCCACGGTAAACAACATTCTATAGCGATTCTCTTGATAGTGTAGAGCGGTTTACCTCAGCGGCTGAAGCCGCCGTCTCCGGCCAAGCTTTACGGCACGAGTGGAGTCGTGCCCTTCCCTTTCTTGCGCTCCTCGAGTTTTTCCGCAGGTTCTAAAGGCGCGCCCTTTCAAGGCAAATTCAAACTGACCCACTACCAGCCCTTGCCGCGCGAATGGCGGGCCGGTTGGGCGCGAACTTCCGCCTGGGCGCAGGCCATCGTCCAATTCTTCGGTCACTTTCGTAACCGTTACGGGCATGACCCAAGTCTGATACCCCTCCTGCGGCGATATGATGCAGTTAGCTTGAAAATATCCCGGAGTCTCGCAACTTCGAATTGAGGTCAGCACAGGCTCGTGCCGAGTCGAACCAAGCCGAGTGTTTACGTCGCGTGGAAGACGGTGACGTATCGCAGCGTTGTGGTGGCGTCGCTTGGGGCTTTGCTGATCCTGGCGGTATTGATGCAGGTGATCTTCCCAAGACTTACGGACAACACGGTGAAGGCGGCCGCACGACTCTCAACAGGATTGCTGGAAAAAGTTGCAGGTCTGGCGCCTCCTCTGAAGCAGCCCTCGGCTCCGGTTGCGCAACAGGCGCACTTTACGGCGCTGGATGGCACCGTACGCGTGCGCCGAGGAAACGGCACCAGTTGGATCACGGCCGACTACAACGTGCCGCTGGAAAAAGGCGACGTCGTCCAGACCGCGGGCGAAGGCATGGCCAAGATTGTTTTCAATGACGGCACGAACTATACCGTCAAGCAGGATTCGCTGATCGTGATCGAAGAAAACTCCGCGAACGATCAGCAGCAGACCAACGTGGCCGTGGCGGTGACCACGGGCACGGTCGATCTGACGACGGCGACCTATGTTCAGGGATCGAAATCGCAGGTCATTGTCGCCGGAGCGAAAGCCTCGCTGGCGCCCGACTCCGCCGCCATGGTGCACAATAGTCCGAAAGAAGACCAGCACGAGATTCTGGTCAAAAAAGGCAGCGGCAACATCGAACGCAATGGCCAGGTGGTGCGCCTGGCGAGCTGGGAAAAGGTCAGTTTCCAGAGCGAATCAAAAACCATGGAACGGGCGACTGAAGTCGGCCCGCCCACACCTATTTCGCCCGGCAACATGATGCCGGTTTTTGTGAATACGGCAGAGAAGGTGAGGGAAGTGGAGTTTTCCTGGACTCCCATGCCGCACGCCGCGGGGTACCGCCTGCGGATCGCGCACAATCCGTATTTCTCGTCGTTATTGCTGGATCGCAAGGTTGACACGGCCAGCGTAGTGGTCACGGGCCTGCCCATGGGCGCTTATTATTGGTCGATCCAGTCCTACGACGCGTCGGGTAAGGAATCGCTCGAAAGCGAAAAAAATCGATTTACGATTATTGCCAAGACGAAAGAGCATGTGGAGTTGCCGCTGGAACTGAATCCCTTTGTTCAACACGGGCACGTAATTGAAGTAACGGGCCAAACCGAATCCGGCGCGCTGGTGATGGTAAATGGTATGGAGGTGCCGCTGGTGGGGGAAGACGGCTCATTTCACTATTTCACGCCGCCCCTGCCGAACGGGGAGAGCGTGATTACGGTGACGGCGCAGAATTCGAGGGGCGGGGTGAAGACTCGCCAGGCGAAAGTGGTGATTGAATGAGGCAAAAACTGACAAGGCTGGATTATGTGCAGGGTGGGTGCCGAGATGGCAACTTTACCCGCACATGCAAGTAGAATAGAAATACCGAGAAAAGATTCCCGCTGAAAGTGACGAATGCCAGGTTCGGGGGGCGGGTAAAATTCCCGAGGAAGAAAGAAGTATTGCTATGTCAAACAACGGTTTTCATAATGGATCTTCGCGCTCCCACAACCTGCGCTCGCTGTTCAGCATGTTTTCGAGCGACCTCGCCATCGACCTGGGGACCGCCAATACGCTGGTCTATGCGCGCGGCAAGGGCATCGTGGTCAACGAACCTTCGATCGTTGCGCTGAACAAGAACACCAACGAAGTCGAGGCCGTGGGCAAGGAAGCGAAAGAAATGCTGGGCCGCACGCCGGGCAATATCGTCGCCATCAAGCCGATGAAGGATGGCGTGATCGCCGACTTCAAGGTGACGGAAAAGATGCTGAATTACTTCATTCAGAAGGCGCACAACCGGAAGATGCTGGTGCATCCGCGAATCGTGATCGGCGTGCCTTCGGAAATTACGCAGGTGGAAAAGCGCGCGGTCATGGACTCCGCTTATCGCGCCAAGGCGAGCGAAGTGCATCTGGTGGAGCAGGCGATGGTGGCGGCGATTGGCGCCGGGCTTCCGATCACCGAGCCGAGCGGCAACATGGTGGTCGATATTGGCGGCGGCACGACTGACATCGCCGTTATTTCTCTGAGCGGCATCGTATACTCGCGCTCCGTGCGCATGGCCGGCAACCAGATGGATGAAGCCATCATGAATTATCTGAAGCGCAAATATAACCTGCTGGTGGGCGAGCGCACGGCCGAGCAGATCAAGATGGAAATTGGCTCCGCCTACCCGCTCGACAAGCCGCTGACCATGGAGATCAAGGGCCGCAACCTGATTGAGGGCGTGCCGAAGACTATTACCGTTGACGATAGTGAAATCCGGGAATCGCTCAGTGAATGCGTTTCGACCATCATGAACGCCATTCGCGTGGCGCTGGAGCGCACGCCGCCTGAACTCTCGGCCGACATCAGCGATCGCGGCATTGTGCTCACGGGCGGCGGCGCGCTGCTCAAGAATCTCGACAAACGCATCCGCGAAGAAACCGGCCTGCCCGTCTCGATCGCCGACGATCCGCTCTGCAGCGTGGTACTGGGCACGGGCAAGATGCTGTCGGACTTCAAGCTGCTGCGCAAGATTTCGATTGAGTAGAGCCGCGAGCTTCGAGCCGCGAGCCACGAGCAAGCTTCGGAGATGGGTGCTCATTCCAGGTTCACGATTGTCATTCCGAGCGCAGCGAGAAATCTGCAGTTGCCTGCTCGAAGCTCGTGGCTCGATGCTCGCGGCTGCCCTTACTGACAACTGAGAACCGAGAACTGGTGTTATGGACGTCCTTGGCCGCTATCGTAATCTGATCGTGCTGGTGGGAGTGTTGTTTGCCCAGGTGCTTGGGCTGGCCGTGCAGGTGCGGCGCACCACCGACAGCGAACCGACACGTCTAATTCGCGTATGGGCAGTGGGCGCGGTCACTCCGCTGGAGAAGATGCTGGCGTGGGTGCAGACTTCTTCGGGTGGGATGTGGCACAACTATTTTTATTTGCGAGGGGTTCGCGCCGAGAACCGCCAGCTCAAGCAGGAGATCGAGCGCATGCGGCTGGAACAAGCCCGCATCAGCCAGGACGCCGATCAGGCGCGCCGCCTGCAGGCGCTGCTCGCCTTCAAGGAGCAGTTCATCTCCCAGACCATGGCGGCGCAGGTGATCGGATCGAGCGGCAGCGAACTCTCGCGTTCGGTCTACATCGATAAAGGGGAGCGTGACGGCATCAAGCCCGATATGGCGGTCATCAGCAAGGACGGGATCGTTGGCAAGGTGCTGCGCGTTTACGGCTCCACGGCGCTGGTGTTGCTGATCGACGACCAGACCAGCGGGGTCGGTTCCATTCTCGACAAATCGCGGCTGCAGGGCATACTTCGTGGTACGTCTTCGGGGGAAGTTGTGCTCGAAAAAGTTATGAGTGACGAAGCCGTGCCGGTTGGCGAGCAGGTGCTCACCAGCGGCGGCGACGGAATTTTCCCGAAGGGGTTGCCGGTCGGCACGGTCACCAAGGTTTCTCCCGGCAGCGATCTCTTTCTCAACATTCGCGTGCGGCCCGCGGCTGACCTCAACCGCCTCGAAGAAGTGCTGGTCGTCACCAAGGTAGACGAGAGGCAGGCCGAGCCCGAAAAGACAGCTACCGTGCGAGCCGCGGACATTCTGGCGGAACGCCTGCCCAGTGTTCCACAAAAGCAAGAGACCACTTCTGAAAGCGCTGGGAAAAGTTTGGGCGTGACTCCGAACGGTGCCGCGAAGCCGGCGCCGACGGCTGGCTCTGCCACCGCGCAATCCGCGCTCAAGGCGCAGCCGACAACTGAATCTGCGGGCGAGGCCAAGTCGAAGCCGCTGCCCTCTGCCGGATCGCCAGTTACGGCAGTGCCGAATGCGAGTACATTAAAAGCGAGCACTGGCTCGGCGCCCGGACCGAATGCGATGAAATTGAACACGGGTGTAGCGACGCAAAATTCCAGTGCGACAAAAGCGGGTGCAACAAAAGTTGGAGCGCTGCCAGTTCCGGGTGCTCCGGTTGCAAAGAAAAATGTTGCAGGAGCGTCTCCCGCTGCAGCTGCTCCTGTGGCGGGGACATTGCCTGCTACGGCCGCAGGCGCTGCGAAGAAGCCTCCCGCCAAGGCTGTCAGTCTAACGACCAGCCCGGCCGTCGGGTCGAAGCCGCAACACCTATCTCCGCAACATCAGCCGCCGCAACATCAGTTGCTGAAACCACAGTCGCCGCAACCACACCCAACCCAGCCCCAGCCGCAGGACGTACCGCAATAACGTGGCGATTACTTACACTTCGGGCGAGCAGGTTGAGGTTTATCGCTTTAGCGTTCCTGCAACAATTCTGATCCCGCTGACAGCCGTTTTTCTACAGGCGTGGTTGCCGCTGCGGTTTCATTTTTTCTCGATCTTCGATCTTCCTCTGCTGGTCACCATCGGTTTCGCGACGGCGCGCCGCAACCCGCTCGCCGGACTCGTCACGGGCGGCTTGATCGGCATTTTGCAGGACGCGCTCACGCATCAGCCCATCGGGCTTTACGGCATTTCGAAAACGGTGGTCGGATTCGGAGCATCATCGCTCGGCATCAAACTCGACGTCGAAAATGCGGGCGCCCGCTTTCTGATCACCATCCTCTTTTACGTCGTGCATGAGGTTGTCTACTTCCTCATTGCGCGGGGCCTGATTGGCCTGCAAATGCAGTGGAGTTGGCCGCACGAAATCGGGTCGGGCGCGGCCAATGCGGCGTTGGGCATCTTCGTGTACGCCCTGCTGGACCGCCTCAAGCAACGGACGTAGGAATCGCGTGGCTTTAACCGTGGCTGAGGATCTTTGAGCGGATAAAGTTGCTGCGTCTCAGTTGGCGGTCAAGGCCAGTTCCGGCGCATTTCCCTGCGTTATTGTCCGGTACCCGTGAGCTTCACCTGTTGCGGGATGCCCTTGGGGTTGTTATCGGTGAGGGACAACGTCCCGGTGCGAGTCCCCTGAACTTTCGGGGTAAACGTGACCTGGATCACGCACTTTTGGCCTGGATTCAATGTCGCGAGACACTGATTGGTCTGAGCAAAGTCGCCGGTCGTAGTAATGCCAGTAATATTCAGCACACCCCCATTGGGGCTCATGTTCTTCAGCGTTACATTTTGCGGCGCACTCGTGGTGCCCACAGCCTGGGCAGCAAAAGTCAACTTAGCGGGCGCCAGAGTCGCCTCGATCTTGCACTTGCCGGCGTGTCCAGCATTGTAGATCGCGGAAATTTCAGAAGGCGCCAGAGCACGATTGAATAACTCAACCTCATCCACCAAGCCGTTGAGATAGGCTCCTTCCATATCCTGGCTATCTTTCGCGCCGAACAGAAGATCTGTGGAATTGGTGTCCGTAAACGGCCCGAGTTGAGTAGCGTTCTCCAGGTTTCCGTTGACATACAGCGAGATCTGGGTTGCGGTCTTTACACCGGCGACAAAGTACCAGATGCCTGCAGTGAGGTTGGTTGCGCTGGTCACGGTTGTGGAGCGCCCGAGTTCGCAGCCGTTGACTCCATTTCCGCCACCCAAACAAAACCAAACCAAGTCACTCGCACCCTGGTAGATCAAGCGCCAGCCATTGGAATTGACACCCAAGTTGTCATCCATCTTGTCCACGATCGACTGGTCCAGTCCTCCAAGAGCATTGAAATAGACCCAGGCATCGACCGTAAAATCGCCCGCCGAAACGTCCAACGGCTTCGCTTTCTTAACGTCGACATATTGGCTGCCGTTAAGAGCAAATGCCTTACCTACGTACCCGGTAGCGAAGCCGGCGCCATTCTTGAGTTTGCCGCTATTCGCACCTGCAATATTGGTGGCATTGCCGTCGGCGGGCCACCAGCCAATCAGGTTTGCGGGCGGCGCAGTGCAAGCCTGCGCCAAAGCAGAGTTCGGGTTAGTCAGACAAGTCAACAGCAGCAATGTGCTGCCGAAGAAACGGGTAAAGTTCCGCATGTTGGAGACCTCAAACGGATTTCAAGCGTCCATCACAGGAGGAAAGGAAGGTCAGAGGACGTTGAAGCGACCACTAAAAACTATAAGAGAATACTAACCAGCAGTTGTCCAGGTCAATAAGACTTTGGTGCCATCGTGCTCCATTCACCAAATGAGGAGTGCATACGCCAGCGCAGCTGCTGCCAGGGTGGAGAAAAAATTCACCGCTTCGTTACTGAGCCATCCTCGGCGTTGGATCGTGGCTCCAAGCACGCTATCGACCAGCATCCCGACAAAGCCTGAGGTCACAGGAATCCAGACCTCGGTGGGCCTGAGAATTCCGGCTCCTCTGGCGACGGCTGCAATCCCTACGCCCGCGATGAGACCGGCAGTAGTTCCTAAGATCGTGATGCCTCCGTCGGTTCCCGCCGGAACCCGATGACCGGTGGTGATCAGGCGCGTCTGCTGGCGGCTTGATTGCCCGATTTCGCTCGCTACCGTGTCGGTAGCGGCCTCGGCCAAAGCCGCAATCGCGGCAATCATCCAGACCCGGTTTTCCGTGAGGCCGAATAGGAACGCGCCTGCTCCAGCTACGGTCAGGTTAGCCAGCACTTGGCGCGCATTGCGGCCTTCCCGGCGTTCGGCCAGACCGAGTTCCTGCTTGCGGCGGTAACCGAGACGAGTGGTAGACCAGGTCATCAGGAAGAGCGCTGCCAGCGTGGCAAATGCCCCCGGACCGCCGCCCCAGAACAGCGCGAAACAGGCGAGCCCACCTGCGACGGCTGCCGATCGATTCACCGCATGCAGGGCATAAGCCAGCACGGCAAAGGCAATGGTTACGACCGTGGCCACCGCCAGCCGTTCCGGGCTTGCCGCCCATCCGTACATGAAATATGTGGTCAGCATTTTTGAAAGGCTATCGTCAGCTATCGGCTATCAGCTGTCAGCGATCAGCTATCAGTAGAACCTCCTGTCTGATCTGCCGAATCGCCTTTGCCAACACTATATTCGGTGCTCTTATCCACTGGACCTCATCCTGTGGTGCTTGGCCTTTGGATTCGCCCGCGAACTGGCGGATCGCAAATGCTCGCGTTTAGGCTACACTGCTATACGCTTACCGGGATTCCGGCATCTCATTTGGCCCGAGCGAGCCTGAGCATTGTAGTCGGGGTTGAACAATTGTTCGGGCGAATGTCGTGGGGGTGAATTATGGCAGCCTCTGTCTGGTCTGGTTATCTTACGTTCGGATTGATCTCCATGCCCGTGCGTCTGTTCTCGGGCGCGCGCAGCAGCGGTATTTCTTTCAACCAGCTTCACCGCACGGACCATCATCGGGTCAAGCAGCAGCTCATTTGCCCGCTTGATAACCAGGTGCTCGAGCGCAGCGATATCGTGAAGGGCTATGAATACCGCAAGGATGAATACGTCATCGTCGAGCCCGAAGAGATCAAGAAGATTGAACCGAAGACCGCGAAAACCATGGAGATCCTGGAATTCGTTAAGTCGAGCGATGTCGATCCCGTCTATTTTGAATCTTCGTATTACATGGTGCCCGAAGAAGCGGGTCGGCGTCCTTATGCCTTGCT
Organism: uncultured Acidobacteriaceae bacterium; assembly: GCA_963709055.1. Taxonomy (GTDB): domain Bacteria; phylum Acidobacteriota; class Terriglobia; order Terriglobales; family Acidobacteriaceae; genus Acidiflorens. Next base: position 231,294 of record CAVPUZ010000006.1, on the reverse strand, counting down.
GACAAAGGCGCTCGAGGAGAGCGAGTATGTGGCCATCGCCAAACTGACGATGCACAACCGCGAGTACACCGTTTTCCTGCGTCCGCACAAAGGCGGGATGATGCTGCATACCATGTACTACGCTGAGGAGGTGCGCGAGGTGGAATCCTTCGGCGCTCCCGACGTGGAGATTAAGGAAGCCGAAATCAAAGTCGCGCATCAACTCATCGAAGCGCTGGCGGATGATTGGGACCCGGAGAAATATCACGACACCTTCCAGGAGAATCTGAAGAAGCTGATTGAGACGAAGCTGGAAGGCGGAACGGTTCAGGCGGTCGAACAGCCTAAGAAGCTGGCCCCGGTGGTCGATCTGATGGCCGCACTCAAAGAAAGCCTGGAGAATGCGAAGAAGCCGGCCGCATCGGAAAGACGAGTCGAGCGCGAAGCTGAAGGACGCCAGAAGCGGCGGCGCGGGTAGAAGTGCTTCTCGCCGTTCGCTATTCGTCGTTCGCTGTTCGGCGTTGGCCACCTGTTCCACTACCCAGGTTAGCGCCCAAAAGAAGGGCGCGAACCTGGGGCACCTTCGTTGTTGCTGGACGGGCACGGAGGCTTTCCCCTCCTCGATCCGCCAATGACGAATAGCGAAGGACGAACGACGAACGACGAATTGCGAACTCCCCATTTCCCCTTCCGCCGCCATTCCCGCTACAATAGCGATTCCGTGCAAAGCTAACCCTTTCGATGGAGTGTGAATGAAGCGGTTTCTGTGGCTGGGAACAGTACTGGTTCTGTTTGCGATTTGCCTGGGATGCGGCGACGTGTTCCGTCCTATTATTATCCCCAACCCTCAGCCGTTTCCAAGTCCGCAAGCGGCGCACACGGTGGTGACGATCAGTGACAATGGAAGCATCGTGGATGGCAGCGCCATGATCATCGACGTTTCGGGTGATGCGGACGTCAGCCAAAAGAACGTCGGGTTGCGCCCGGTCCATGCGGTACAGCAGAGTGCCAACACGGTTCTGGTTGCGAACCAGTCGGTTTCGGGCACGGCGGAGGATACTCTTACCAAGCTGAGTTTCTCCGGTACCGTTATCGGCACGACCAGCACCATCACCTTGCCGGCAGGTTCGGCGCCCAATTTTGTGGCGACCACGGAGGCGAACAGGGCATACGTGTCGCTGCCTCAGTATGTGAATCCGGCAACTGGAACCGTTGTCCCCTCGGTCGCCGCCATTAACACCACAGAAAACGGCATTGCGGCGATAATCCCAGTCGGGAATAGTCCGGACGCCATTGCCGAGACACCCAACGGCTTGAAGCTCTACGTCGCGAACCAGGGAGATAGCACCCTGAGTGCATTCAACACCAGTGACGATTCGGCTAGGGGGATCACCGGTGGTAGCTTCAATGCGCCACTTTGGTTGGTGGCGCGGTCCGATAGCCAGAGACTTTATGTGCTCAACGGCAACGGCGTGGTGAGCACGCTCGACACCACGACGTCGCCTGGGCCGGATACGGTCATCGACGCCAGCGTCAGCGTGCCAGGCGCCATCTACATGGTCTACGACACGATTCTGAACCGGATGTACATTCCGGGAGGGGGCCAGGTCGCAATTCTCGACGTGTCGCAATCCAAACCAGCTATGCTCGCTGCCATTACCATCCCCACTCCGGCGAGTTCGCGGAGTGCGGGCGATCCTTGTGCGGGAACGACCGCGGGTCCGCTTTCCGTGTTGGCGGCTGCGGCATTGCCGGATGGCAGCCGCGCCTACGTGGGATCGTTTTATCTGGATAATCTGGGCAACGTCTGCCCGCAGGTGACGGTGATAACGACCTCCAACAATACGATCAAGACCAATATTGCCGTGCCCGGATTTCCGGCCTATGCCTTTTGCGCGGATCCCACCCAGGTGCGCTTCCGCATCAATATGGCCGCGGGGGGCGATAGCACGCGCACTTACCTGGCGAGTTGCGATGGAGGAAGCGTCAACATCATCGACACCTCAACCGACTCCTATATCTTGAGTATGCCCGCTCCCTACAGTGTGCGCCCGCCGTTGCCAGGCAGTACGTTGAACCCGCCGCAAAACCCGGTGTTTATGATTGCCGGGCCGTAGCGGGAGTTTCGAAAATGCGTTTCAGGTCTGACGGCGCATCTCTCACGGGCTAAAGCCCGCATTTTTGTTGGCTCATGGCGGCACGGAGCCGTGCCCTACCCAAACCTATTTCCGAAACACGCTCTAGTCTTCGCGCTTCACTGATACGTTGTCTTAAAAGTGCCAGAAATCGCCACGGACGCACGGGGCCTCCCATGCGGGCAGCTTTACTGCTTTGTTATCGGAGTCGGGCTGATTGAAGGTGGGCCAAATCCTAGTTTTCGCCTGCTCACTTTAGTATATTCACCTCCGACCTATGCCCACCTTCTACCAGCGCTTTCAGGAGTCAGCCTGCAAATTTCCAGACAATGTTGCTCTTGAGATTCAGCGTCCGGAAATTGTCGAGCAGGTGACCTTCGGGGAACTGACGCGCATGTCAGAGAGTGTTGCAAAGTGGCTCTCAACGCGCGTGCCGCGCGATGCCAGGGTGGCGATTCTGGCAGGCAATCATCCGCGGTGGGTGGCGGCATATTTGGGGATCATTGCCTCCGGTAGAACGGCCGTTCCGCTCGACACCGCTCTCCATGCGGATCAGGTAAAGAAATTACTGATCGACAGCGGAGCCTGTCTTCTCTTCTGCGATGCAAAACATCTTCCGGTGGCGGCTGAAGCAATCGAGGAAACGGAAATTCGCCTGGTGATGACGTCAGCGGCTGCGGAGCGGGCGCAATCGGAGAAATTGTCGCGCCAACTGCAACCCGAATTGTCGGGGAGACCTCGACTCTATTTTTGCCGCAGGGTCAGGTGGCTTCGAGCCGGTTGTTCCAGATGAGAACGATTTGGCGGCGCTGCTCTATACCTCGGGCACCACCGCCGATCCCAAGGGCGTGATGCTGACGCACGCCAACCTGGTGGGCGAGGCGAATTCCGTTTTCGGCGTGGTCTCGATCGGTCCCACCGATGCGCTGCTGGGAATTCTCCCGATGTTTCATGTGCTGGCGCAGATGGCGAACCTGTTTCTGCCCTTGTTCAATGGCTCCCGCGTGGTGTACCTGGAGACGCTGAACACCACTGAGTTGCTGCGCGCCTTGCATGAGCGGGACATCACGGCTTTCTGCGTGGTGCCGCAATTGTTTTATCTGATTCACGAACGCATCTTCAAAGAGTTGAGCAAGCGCGGGAAGGCCACGTTGCGACTGGTGCGCGCTTTAATGGCGCTGAACCGGGCCTTGCGCCGAGTGGGTGTTAACGCGGGCAGAGTCTTCTTTGGCAAGATTCACGCGACGTTCGGGACCAACATGCGGTATCTGGTAACGGGAGGCTCCCGCTTCGATCCCGCCATTGCCCGCGACTTCTACTCGTTCGGCATCGACGTGCTGAATGCATACGGGCTGACGGAGACGACCGGTGGAGCGTTTCTCAACCGTCCCGGGAAGATCGTGTTTGGTTCCGTGGGGCCCCCGCTGCCCGGCGTGGAGGCTCGGATTGTGGATGAGCATGTGGTGGAAGAAGGCAGACCCAAGGCGGGCGAGATCGCGATTCGGGGCGCGCTCGTGATGAAGGGATATTGGAACCGGCCGCAGGCCACCCGTGAGGTTCTGCGCGAGGGGTGGCTCTACACGGGCGATTTGGGATACTTCGATTCCGCCGGGAATCTGTTCATCACCGGACGAAGCAAGGAAGTGATCGTCCTCGCAAACGGAAAGAATGTCTATCCAGAGGAAATCGAGACACATTATTTGAAGTCCCCGTATGTGAAAGAGATTTGTGTGATGGCGCTAGAAGTGCGCGCCGGGGATCCCACTTCGGAGCGACTGCATGGCGTGATCGTTCCTAACTTTGATTTGCTGCGGGAACGAAAGATCGTCAACGCGAAAGAGGTGATCCGCCTGGACATTGAAGCGCTCTCGCACAAGATCGCATCCACCAAGCGACTGGGGAGTTATGACATATGGCAGGAGGATTTGCCGCGGACTACGACGCGAAAGCTGAAGCGGTTCCAGATCGAAAAGCGCGTTCGGGAGTTACTGGACAAAGGTGGCGAAGCCGATGCTGGCATGGAACGACCCCTGACTGACGACGAGCGCGCATGGCTGGAATCGTGAAGATGTGCAGCGCGCACTTGCTATCGTGAAAGACGCCACGCGGAATCAGCTGGCCTCAATTCGCCCGGGACACAATCTGGAACTTGATCTTGGACTCGATTCCATGCAGCGAGTAGAACTGCTGACGGCGTTGGGAGGACAATTCGGGGGCGAGGTGCCGGAATCTCAACTCGCGGAAATCTACACGGTGCGCGACCTGGTTGACGCGATCCTGGAAAGCGGCGATCGCGGCGAAGTTCGGCTTAAGTCGATGGCGCCGCCGTGGTCCACTATTTTCAACGAACCCGTGACCGATCCCGAGGTTCTGGCGCTCGAAAGACATAACCTGCTTGCGGAAGTGTTCTTTTTTCTGTTGGGACAACTGATTTATATGTTTGCGCTCGACCGCTTTCACTTGAAGGTTCGCGGCACTGAAAACCTGCCTGAGCAAGGGCCTTACCTGCTGTGTTCCAACCACCAGAGCTACATTGATCCGCTGGTGCTTGCTCCGGTGCTGTCGTGGCGCATGTTCCGCAAAACATTCGCAGTGGGCACCAGCGACATTTTTGGCAAAGGCTTCATGCGGCGGCTGGCGCGGTGGTTGCGAACCGTCGTGCTCGATCCGGATGCGAACCTGGTGCCGGCCATGCGTGCGGCAGCTTTCGGGCTCAGTCACGGGCGCATTCTGATTTTGTATCCTGAGGGCGAGCGCACCAACGATGGCAACATCAGACTTTTCCGCAAAGGTGCGGCCATTCTCTCTATACACTCTCAAGCGCCGATTGTCCCAGTGGCCATCGAAGGGTTCTATGAAGTGTGGCCGCGGCATGAGAAATTTCCCAAGTCTGGCAACCTGCAAATGACCATCGGGAAGGCGATGACGCCGCCACCCCTGGATGAAGCCAGCGAAGCGACCTACGAGCGCATGACCGCCGAACTGAAGGCTAAAGTGGCAGCGATGCGGGAAGACTTGCGCGGGAAAAATTCAGAAGAGGAAGGCACAGCAGCGGGAGAAAGTGCGCGCCGTTAGTGTAATGCGTCAGAAATTATGAGCGTTAAATATTGTGTCTCGTTATCCGCGTAATCCGTAGTGTCCGGCGAGGAGCCCAAAGGCTTAACCACAGAGGACACAGAGGACCACAGAGAAAACCCGCGTCTCATAAATTTCGAGCTGTTTGACGCACTACATTAGTTCTTCAGCAATACTATTCCGATGTTCCGGATTTTTAGGCCCCAGCGCCTCGGGCACGGTCGCCGAACGCCTGGACGAATGCATCGACCACGCCGGTGTGAAACTTCTCGCCGGCTCCCGCGATGATTTCCTGTTCGGCCTGCTGTGGAGAGAGCGCTTTTCCATAGGCATTGCTGGTCAGCTTCTGATATGTGTCAGCGACGGCCAGAATGTGGGCCTCGATCGGAACGTTGACGGAACGCGCTCCCTGATCCTGCAGAATCTGCTCGGCGACGATGATTGGAAGCACCCGGCGAACGGCGTTTCCGACGGCTTCGGCGCGCGCATCGGGCTTGCGCGCCTTTTGAAAACTTGCCACGACCTGGGCATGGGTTACGTCCGCCGCTTTGTAGAGGGTGTCATTGCTGATGCCAAGCTCGCTCAGATCGCGCAACAGGACCGCGGAGCGAAGCAACTCGATGCGGTCGGAGCTGAGGCCCATTGCCTCGGCGATTTTGACAGAAGCATCGACGGTGCGCTGGCTTTCTTTCGTACTTTGTTTTTCGTTGGCGATGAGGTGCTGCAAGACCAGCAGCAGGCTGCCGAAGCTCTCGCGCATATCGGCTGTCATGTTCTGGGCACGTTCGTACAGAGTACCCATGGCATATCCCGTGACCACCAGAACGCCCGCCCAGATTCCGAAATTAAAGATGCGCTCCTGCGGCAGCACCACCACATGATGTGCGGGGAGCATGTTATTCAGAAAGTCCAGCAGAACCACCAGGAATACACACGCAAAGGCGGTGAGAGTGGCGTGACGCCGTCCGAAATAATAGGCCGAGTATAAGGTCGGCAGAAAGTAGAAGCAGGCCGCCATGGGCAGAGACTGGGCGAAGAACTGCAGGAGAGCGGCGATGAGAAACAGCGACACCAGCAGCCCGAGTTCCTTAGTGAGTTTACCCATGAATCGCCCGAAGTGGATTCTGTGCGCATTCGGCACCATGCCTGCCGGTCGCATACTTCTCCACAATTGCATTCTGAGGCAAATTGCAATCAGGCGAAACTTACCTAAGTAATGGGCGGCGACTTACACTTTTGGGAGGTCGGGTCTCCCTTTCGTGTCGAAGGAAGCTCCGATCCAGTGTTTGCAAGAAGCTCGAACCACAGAGGACACGGAGGTACACAGAGGACCCATGGTGCTTAATCAGAGCTTCCCTAAGGTTTATTTCGCAGGCATCAGATCGCCGGTGGCGAGCACATAGGTAGTCGTCTTTTCCAATTTGAGATTGACGTGGGAGGAGGTGAGGACGACCGAGCCATCGCTCCCGCGCGTGGACTCGACCTTCTTCATCAGAACGCGAACGTCCGAAACGCTTGAGATGGGCCCGACGTCGGGCGCCACCCGACGCCGGGAAAGGGCGGCTGCGGGCGAGTTCGGGTTATAGACGCCAGGCGGGTTTCTGCCAATTGGGGAACCCGGAGCATCGTTCGAGCGGTTCTCATCCGTCGGCATCCGGATGGGGTAATACCATGCGGTCAAGTAAACCTGGATGGGCATTGACCCGTTCTTCCAGCGCACTTCGTTCATGCGGATGGCGAGGCGGGATGGACCGAGTCGCCGAGTTTGCGGCTGAGTCGACGACTTCGCCCGAAAAAGTGGCGCCCATCGGAATCACTTTGCCATCCACCAGAGTGGCGATGGTGAGGTTGGCCTCGACTTTGGTTCCGACTGGGGTTTTGCCGGCGACCACCTTTTGCCGCATGGTCACCGGAAACTCGCGCGCCAGGGAACTGCTGGGAACCGGCGGCTTAGGCTGTTCAGACTTGGACTGACTGAACAGAAAGGAAGACGAAAAAAAGCCGCGAAGGCAACGCATCGGATGACGAATGTTCTTCCAGACACCTGCCACCTCCGGCGGCCGGCAAATTGGCGGCGGGATAATCGCTATCGAAGTCGAGTTTATCGCAAACGCGGGAGCAGAGACACTCGTTCACTTTTCGCGAGCGGCGGCAGAGGCGATGGTTATAGCGGTTTCCGAGAAGCCGTATCCGCTGCCATTGCGGAGTTCCGCTCCGCCGGACAGCCGGGGGCGGCTGTCCCTACGTGACACAGCGTGTGTGATGGATACACCGGCTGCGGAACCGCTCTAGACGCCGATTGGTAGCCGTGGTCTAGGTAGCCGTGGTCTGGCAACCTGTCTATTTGCGGGCGCTGGAGCCCGACTCGGAAGGAGCGGAGGCGGCACGCGCAGTGAGCGTAGCCTCCTGAGCGCTGTTCTGGAGCGCATCGTCGACGGCAGCGCGGAGATCGACCAGCATGCGCAAGGGCTGGCCCGAGGAGTATTCGGCGTGAAACATGACCTTCCACGACTGGCAGATCATGCGCAGACGCAAGATCGGTTCCTCCGCGGAGAACTGCGCGCGCCGGCAATCGATCGTGTGAATGCCGCGGCGTTCCAGTTCGCGCAGGCCATCCTGAATGGCGTTGAGGTCGTCATGCATCAGGCTGAAGAAGATGCGCCGGATCGTGAAGCTGAAACGAACAAAAGCGACCATCGCGGCCGGCTCAAAGAAGGCGTCGCCGGCGTTGGATTTCAGTTTGCGCCCCTGTTCGAGAGTTCCGCTGTGAAGAAGGTCACTGAGCCGGCAGCAACGGACAGCCGACTGTCGGAGGGTTTCAAGTGGAGTGAGCCAGACGGGAAGTTCGACCGGCGATTTCTGCTCTCCGAGTACGGGCGCGAGCGCCTGGGCGACATATTGCGAGATCGATGTCGGACTCGTCGAGGCCGGAGGGCGCACAGAAGGAAAAATACTGCACCAGGAGAAAATCGATTTTGTCGCGGTCCGAGGGCGATTTTTCCGGCTTTCGCAGGTGATGAACGAGCAGGTCGCGGAGCACGGCTTCGTTGGCCAAAGGCGTGGTCTGAAGAAACTGGCGCAGTTGATGAACCTGAATTTCAGCATCCACCTGCTGGAGCCATGTTTCGGCTTGGGCTGCCGCTCCTTTGATCGTCGCCGGGAACGGTGTCCGCATCGAATGGACACTTGGGTACCTCAATGACAAATTCGCAGACCAGGGCCTGGTAGATCGGATGGAGGGCCTGGAACACAGACCATGGCATTTCCGGCGAACGTTGGGACGAAGGCTCAAATGCAGTCATGATTTCACAATCCAATTGGGAACAGGTTTGAGGAAGCGGGCTCCGACCACGGTTCGTTCCGCGTAATACTGAACGGCGACGACGGAGGCTTCGGCACGAAGGGATCCGTCCCTGGTTTCGATCAAAACGTGATCGGCAAATTCGAGAGGTTGCGCAACGACAAATAAAACTTCCTGGGTTGTGCTGAACTCGATGACGGTGTCCTGCAAGGCAAGCCAGGCATTCTGGGGAGTGCGGTGCTGGCATGGCCGTTGCCGTTTCCATTTCCATTGTCGGGGGCATTCTCATGGGCGCGGCTCAGGCGAATGGGAACTCGCACGGGAGTGGCGTCAGGAAAAAATCTGGCAAGCCGGCCTACAAAGTCGGACTCGAGCGCGCGGGCAGTGGCACTGGCCTGGTTGGGCACGGTAAACCTCGATCCCAGAATTGAGCAGCCGCGTCCGGCCTTTCCCGGTTAGGAAAAGTTAAGAGTAGACTTCGGCTGTCCCGTTTATCTCTTACTACCTATCTCTTACACCTATCTCTTATCACCGATGCACGGCCACCGCCTAACCCTTGAAGGACATGCACTATAGAGTAAGCTGAACAAAGCAATGGCAGTTAACCGAATATGTTGCGGTTCGGGAGGCGGATATTGGCGGTTAGTACGAGGAAGGTATGTCTCAGAATGATGCAACTGCTTCCGAATCGTCTCAATTCGCAAGTTGCGATTTCTCGCGGGAGGAGATGGCCGCTACCTTCCTGAGATTGCTATTGCAGGGTGGCCGGGCCCGACGTTTGTTCCCGCACGCCGATGTTGTAGCGCTTGAGTTTGCGATAGAGAGTGGCGCGACTGATGCCGAGCATTTTGCCGGCACGGGCTTTATCCCCGTTGACCTGGGAAAAGACCCGCGCGATGGTGGCGCGTTCGATGTCCTCGAGGTCGGTGGTTGCAGGCGCGATAAATTCTTGCGAATCGAAAGAGTTTGGCGCGTCCTGGAAATCGGCACGGGCGATCGAGGGCGGCAGATCGTCCAGATCGAGAATACGGCGATCGGTGAGGGCGACGCCACGTTCGAGGCAGTTCTCCAGTTCGCGAACGTTGCCGGGCCAGTCGTAAGCGAGGAGCGCTTTCATCGCGTTGCCGGAGATCTGGACACCGCGACCCGGCGCGAGGCGTTCGAGGAACCAGTTGGCAAGGATCGGGATATCGGAACGGCGGTCGCGCAGCGGGGGCAATGTGATGGTGACGACGTTCAGGCGAAAGAAAAGATCCTTGCGGAAGGTTCCCTTCTTGTAATCGTTCTCAAGATCGCGGTTGGTGGCGGCCATGATGCGTACGTCGACCTTCACCTTCTGATTGCTGCCGACAGGACGAACCTCTTTCTCCTGAAGAAAGCGCAGGATCTTCGCTTGCATTTCGAGAGGGAGCTCGCCGACCTCGTCGAGGAAGATGGTTCCAGTATCCGCGGATTGGAGCAGTCCCTGCTTGGAGCGAAGCGCGCCGGTGAAGGCTCCTCTCTCGTATCCGAACAGTTCGCTTTCGATGAGCGTGGGAACGAGGGAGCCGCAGTCGACGGCGACGAAGGGACGGGTGGCGAGATTGCCGCGGAAGTGCAGAGCGCGGGCGACGAGTTCCTTGCCGGTTCCACTTTCGCCGGAAATCAGGACCGGAGTGCGCGTGTCCTTGAGACGGGAGATCAGGCGCAGCACGTGCTGGATGCTGGCGGAGTTGCCAATGATGCCGTGGATAGCGGTCTCGGTCGCAGAGCGCTCCCGGAGAAACAGATTTTCTTCTTCGAGGCGAACCTTATCGGCCATGCGGCGCAGGAAGAGGCGCAATTCATCGAGAGGAGAAAACGGTTTGGAGATGTAGTCGTAGGCGCCGAGCTTCATCGCCTGCACGGCGGTTTCGACCGAGCCGTGTCCGGTCATAACGGCGACTTCGATGCGAGGATAGGAGCGCTTGACCTGCTCGAGGAATTCGAGGCCGGAGATGCGAGGCATGACCATGTCAGTCAGGATCATGTGAACCGGCTGTTCTTCGAGCAGGGAAAGAGCGGCGTCGCCATCTTCGGCTTCGAGGCAAGTGAAGCCCAGCGATTCGCCGACCGTTGTGCAGAGCCGCCGAATAGTCTGCTCGTCGTCCACGACCAACAAACGGATACCCAAGTCTTCAGTCATCACGCCGCCTTACCCATAGTTTGCTCGACTACGGAGATGAAGTCGTGCACGCGAAATGGCTTTTCGACGCAGGGCGCACCGGTGCGGCGCAGCGTCGCGGCGGTCTCCTCATTGGCGATATCTCCGGTGATGAAGACCACCTTGCTGGCGAGAGCCGGACGGTTGCTGGCGATCCAGGCGTAGACCTGCGCGCCATCAACCCCGCCAGGAGTGCGCATGTCGGAGACGACGCCATGGAAGTCGTCGCTCGCGAGCATGCGAAGAGCTTGCGCGCCTGACTCGGTGCACACGACGGAATAGCCGTTGCGTTCGAGAGCGGAGCGGACAAATTCCATGACTGCCGGCTCATCTTCAATGAGAAGCACGGGCGCACAAGCGGGTTTGGTTCCAGTCTGCGTCATTGGGGGTACACTCCTGCGGCGGCGCCGAAGGAGGCCGAATCGGCCGCCAGAGGCAGGCGGACGATGAAGGTGGCTCCTTCGGAATCGAGGTTGTTGTGACAGATGATCTCTCCACCATGTTCGCGGACAATGCCATAGCAGATGCTGAGGCCCAGTCCGGTTCCCTTGCCAATTTCCTTGGTGGTGAAAAAGGGATCGAAGATGCGGTCGGGATCGGAAATGCCGGTACCGTTATCGCGGAACGAGACTTCGACGTAGCCGCTGCTGCGAGCGCTCATGATTTCGATGCGGGCGGGATGGCCGCATTCGCGGACGGCGTCGTAGGCGTTGTTGATGATGTTGAGGAAGACCTGCTGGAGCTGGTGCGAATCGCCGACGATTTCAGGGAGAGACTCGTCGAGGCGCTCGAGAACCTGAATGCCATGGCTGATGAAGTCGTAAGAGCGAAGCTGCACGGTGCGGTGGAGGATGGAGTTCAACTGCACCGCCTGGCGGCGCGGCGGCATCTGGCGCGCAAAGCTGAGCAGGTTCTGGACAATCTGCTTGGTGCGCTGCGCTTCCTGGAGAATGACGCGCAGATCGCGGCGAGCGCTTTCGGGGAGGTCGGGATTTTCCATGAGCAGATCGGTGAATCCAAGAATGGCGGTGAGCGGATTGTTGACCTCGTGAGCGACTCCGGAAACCAACTGCCCCACGGCGGCCATTTTTTCGGCGTGTACGAGCTTGGAGCGAAGAAGAGCGGAGTCGGTGACATCGGTCATTACGACCACGATGCTGGTCACTTTTCCATCTTCGTTGCTGATGGGACTCAGATTGACGGCGAACTGGCCGCTGGCGCCATCTCCGCGGATTAACGGAAGATCGAAGTTGTCCACCTGTTGACCGCGGGCGACGGTGGCAAAGGCCTGGCGAAGAGCTTCGCGCCGGGGCGGGGCGCAGAGGTCGGAGAGGGAGTGTCCGACAATGTGGTTCTGCTGAAAACCGAGTCCACTCCAGCGGCGGTTGGCGTAACTGATGACGCCGTCGGTGTCGGTGACGAGAATGAGGCTTTGGGTATGACTGAGGATTTTGCCGGAGAAGTCACGCTCCCGTTGCAACTCGGTCTGTGACTGGCGGAGGCTGGAGATGTCGAGCATGAGCCCGCGATGCTGCACGACATTGCCTGCGATATCACGCATGGCATAACAGTTCATGAATACGTGAACGGGCGAACCATCCTTGCGGCGCAGCATTTCCTCGTGATTGTGCATTTCGCCGGTCTGCTTGAGCCTTTCCGCCAGTTCCTGCCGCCGCTGCGGAGAAAAATAAACTTCGGTGGGAATGTCGAGGCGAAGAACTTCGTCGCGGCTGTCGTAGCCCAGAATGCGCACGAGCGCATCGTTGACTTCTACAAAGCGGCCCTGCGGAGTAGAGACGTAAATTCCCTCCTGAATGTTGTCGAAGAGTTCCCGGTAGCGGCGTTCCGCCTCGCGGCGGTCGCTGATGTCCTTGAGCACGTGCACGGTTTGCAGTTCGCCGCTGCTGTCGGCATGAATGCGCGAGGTCGAGATGAGATAACTGCGCTCCAATCCGGGCAGGACATATTCGTCGAGTCCCTCGCCGGAGCGGCAAAGTGGGCACGAATGAGGAGAAGCGGCGGGAGAGAGTGCGTCGAGCGCGCGCATGTTAACGCCGATCAACTGATCGGGAGCAATCCCGACAAAGTCGGCGAGCGCACGGTTGACGCGGAGGATGTTGTGCTGCTCGTCGTGCACGACGAGGAAGTCGCCGATGGCGTCGAAGATCTCGAGCCAGTGGCGGTTGGCCTGCTGCACGCGGGTGAAGAGGCAGGCATTCTCGAGAGCAATGCTGGCGTGGCCGGCGACAGCGCGCAGCAATTGCTGGTCATCAGGCGTAGGCGCGGCGCCCCGGTCGGCGAGACAGAGCACGCCGATGAGTTCTCCGGCTGAACCTGTCAAGCGCACCAGAGTGCAATCCACCCATCCGAGAGTGGAAGCGAGAGAGGATCCAAGCAAATCGTTGGCGGCAACGAAGGCGATATCGTTGGTGTATTTCGGCAGGGCCGCGCGCAGGGCCTGCGCGAAGCTGCGGACCAGCGGTTTGTCCTCGACCTCGGTTCCGCCACACAGCAAGACGCGTTTCCGGTTCGGGGGTTTGGAACAGGCTCAGGGCGATGCATCGGCCGTGCAGAAGCGAGGCCGTGCGGAGCGCAAACTGCCGCATGAAATCGGGCAGGTGGAGAACGGTGTTCAGCTCGAGCGCCAACGTGACCAGGACCTCGGAGCGGCGGCGGTGCTTCTCCGCTTGTTGGAGATTGCGGGTGAGTTCCAGGGCGATGGCCACTTGCGCCGCGAGGGCGCGAGCGCGGCGAACATCTTCGTCACTGATGGGCGCGACTTCGACGCGATCGAGCACGCCAAACATGCCCAGCACTTCGCCGTTGGACCCAAGCAGCGGGCACCGCCAGCAGTTGCTTGATGCCAAAAGCGGCGACGAAGTCGAGGTTGGCGCCGGGAGTCTTGGCGGCGTCCTCGGTGAGGAACACGTCTTTCTGTTTGAGCTTGCGGGAGGCGACTCCATCGTGCAGGGGAATATCGACAGGGCGCGCCTGGCCGTTCTCGAATCCCCAGCGAATATGGAAGGTGGAGTCTTCGAGCAGGCCGATGAAGCAGCGATGATAGCCGAGGAAGCCGGCGGCGCGGACCACCGAGGTCTGCATGAATTCGTCGAGCTTGCCGGCGGAGCTGAGGTCGCAGGAGATATCCAGAATGTCATGCAGTTCCTGAGCCTGGGCGTGCGCCTTACCGTACAGCTCGGAATTGGTGATGGCGACAGCAACAAAACCCGCGAGGGCGGAAACGAGCGATTTGTCCTCGTCGGCGAATGGGGCTGACAGGCTGGGATAGACGAGAATGGCACCGTGAGAGCGCGAGGTACGGAAGGGAGCGGCAATGAGGGTTCCGGGAGGCGAGTCCTCGCCGAAATGGGAGGCGCCGTCGATGTTGACGGTGATACGTTGCCCGGCGGAGACGGCGCGGCTGGCTATCTCAAGAGCCGAACGCAGATTGTTGTCCTGGGAGCGGGCACGGATCGCTTGCAGCAGGCGCGGAACTTCGGTGGAAACGGCCTGCAACTGAAACAGATTCTCGTGTTGAACGAAGATCAGTACAGCCGGCGAACGGAGAAGGTCGCGCAGACGATCCGCGATGCTTTGCACCAGCACGGACGTGTCGGGTAATCCATGAAGATCAGTCGCAACCTCCATCAGGAGGGATGTACGACGGCGCTCCTCGCGGGAGAACTGATTCAGACGAAGCGTCTCGATCGCCGAGCAGAGTTGCGCGGCCAGGATGGTGACTTGGGCGAGGGCGGCGTCGTCGAAAGTCGCGCCCGCAGTGGTGTGTACGAAAGAGATGGCGCCCACCACTTCGCCACTGACCCTTAACGGCGCAGCCAGAGCGGCATACGCCTGGGAATCCGACAACAAGGGGTAGCGGGCTAACGCGATCTGATTCTCGACTACCGGTCGCCGTTGTTGAACGGCCTCCATCACTACCGACGGATCCCCGGCGCGCAGGCGCATGCCGATAATGCTCGATGCCTGATGACCGTCGGCTTCGACTCCGACCAGTTCTCCATCCGACGTGTAACTCCAAAAATAAGCGCCGCTGGCGCGGAAGAAAGCCCGGGAGAGCCGGCAGAACAAGGCGAGAAGTTGGCGCGGATCGTTGCTGTCAAGAGAGGCGCGAGAGAGTTCGAGGAGAAGCTTTTGGAACGCCTCCTCAGAATGAGACTGTGCCGGGGATTCGGAATTTCCTTCTCTGCTTGTCAGGCCGCACCATTCGCTGTGGCTAAGCGGTTGAAAACAATTGAATTACATCTAGAACCTACGCTGCATTCTCAAATTGAGTCAAGGGAATAGCGAGGGCAGGTGCCAACATGGGAAACGGCGCGGAAGGGTGTCTCATTGCGACATCAGAGCGGGAGATGCGAGTCCAGCGACCCGAATCCGGACAAATCCTGGATCGATGAGGCGTGAGCGCTCGCTTGCTAGCAGACTTCGCATTCTTGCAGAACTCACCAAAGTAACTCAAAAGAGAGACTTTTGGTTTCTGCATGCGCTTGGGTGGCAGAAGATAGATCTGCGGTAAGACGAAGGGGGTTCTGTGTCTTTGCAAAAGCTGGCGAGGCTTGCTGGCGGCGGGTCTGTTGATCTTAGGACTCTGGGGCGCAACGGTTGTGCCGAACCTGTGGGCGCAGGGATCGAGCGCCCGCCAGGTAAAGAGCAAAGTAGAGCCGGCCTATCCGGAACTGGCGCGAAGAATGCGAATTGCGGGAGTCGTTAAGGTGCAAGATCACGGTCGCACCGGTCGGCACGGTGAAGGGTGCAAAGATCATTGGCGGTCACCCGGTGCTGGCAAACGCCGTTCTGGACGCAGTCAAGAAATGGCGCTACGAGCCCGGCCGGCAAGAGACAACGGAGAATCTGGAATTCCGCTTTGACCCGAATCAGTAGGGGAAGCGTCTGTCTGAGGAAGGCAGGAGTATGAACATCAGGAAACAACTGTACGTGAGTTTCGGCATCATCCTGGCGATGGTGCTGGTGCTGCTCGCGGTGAATCTGGCGGCGGTGTGGCGCGAACACGACGCCAAGGCCGCTGCACAGCGTTCCATCGACATGACGGAGGCCACTTCGATCGTGCGCTTCCAGATGATGCAGAACCGCTTGCACCTGCAGAACTACCTGCTGAGCGGCGACACGCGGGACGTCGAGAAGATGAACGACGGCGCACGCCTCCTGGCCGCAGCCCTTCACCATGCGCAGGAACTCGCGAGCTCCGAGTGAGCAGCGCACGAATCTCGAAAAAGTACAGGGGCTCGAGCAGAGCTGGGTCACCGATTTCGCGAACCCGCTGGTCGAGAAGCGCCGCGGAGTCGACAGCGGGAATGAGACCGTGGCCGAGTTGCAGATTTTCTACCTGCAAAGGGACCCAAGTTCCTGGGTGACGCGGTCGAGCAATGTTCTCGATGATGTGGACCAGGAGAACCGTCAGTTGCTGGAGAAGCGGCACTCCGAGGACCAGTGGGCGGCGACCGCGACGATCGTAATCGCGGTATTCAGTTCATTCGCGGCGCTTGCGCTGGGTGTGATCATCGCCTACCGCACGGCCACTGGAATAACTGATCCGCTGAACCGGCTGATCCATGTGGCGGAACAGATCGGTCAATCGGGAGATCTGGAGCACAACATCGACGTGCACGGGAAAGACGAGATCGGGCAACTGGCGAGGACGTTCGACTCGATGGTGAAGTATCTGAAGGAAATGGCGGCGGTGTCAGAGGCCATTGCCGGCGGCAATCTGGGGGTGGAAGTGCACCCGCGCTCGGCCAATGACACGCTGGCGAATGCTTTCACACGCATGGTGGAAGGGCTGCGCGGGCTGGTGCGCAACGTACGCGATGCGGCGTCGCAGGTAGCCAGCGCGGCGACCCAGGTGGCGAGTTCTTCCGATGAATCGGCCCAGAACAGCATGCAGACCTCTTCCGCAATCGACGAAGTGACGAGCACGATGCACGAGATGAGCGTCAATGTGCAGAACATGGTGAAGAGCACGCAGACGCAGGCCTCGAGCGTTAACGAGACGTCGGCCTCGATTGACCAGATGGTGACCTCGATCCAGCGGGTGGCGGACACTGCCAAGGTGCTGCTCGACATTTCGAACCGCTCGCGCGAGGAGGTGCACAGCGGGATCGGAACCATGGAAAAGGCGACCGACGGTCTGAACCGCATTAACACGACCATCCGATCCGCGGGCGAAATCATCGACGCGCTGGGCACACGCGCCGACGACATCGGCAAGATCATTGAAGTGATCGACGATCTGGCGGAGCAGACCAACCTGCTGGCCTTGAACGCAGCGATTGAAGCGGCGCGCGCAGGAGAGCACGGACTGGGGTTCGCGGTGGTCGCAGACGAAGTGCGCAAGCTGGCCGAGAAATCGGCGCAATCCACCAAGGAAATCTCCGAGCTGATCCAGAGCATTCAGAAGGAAGCGCGCAAAGCGGTCGAGAACATGGAGAAGAGCACGACCATCGTGGATGAGGGGCTCGGTCTGGGGCAGGATCTGAACGCGGCGTTGCGGAAGATCTCGAACGTGGTCACCGAGGTATACAAGTTCGCGCAGGAGATCGGCGCGGCCACCAACGAACAGTCGCATGGTTCGACGCAGATTGCGCGGGCGACCTCGCGCTTGAACGAGATCACGCACGAGATCAACTCGGCGGTGGAAGAGCAGGCTTCGGGAGCGCAGGCGGTGGTGCAGGCCATGGAACGCATGCGCGAACTGGTGCGTTCCTCTACTTCAGGTTCGACCGAACTTGCCGCATCTTCGGACCAGATGTCGAAGATGTCGCGCGGGCTGCTGGACTCGATGGACCGTTTTTCCCTGCAATCGAAAGACGGGAATGGCCTGGCGGCGCGGCATGCGGCTGCTGGAACTCGCTAAAAGGAATCCTTCCATGAGTCAGGAAACCCAAGTTGTAGGTTTCAAAGTCGGGCAGGAGACCTACGGAATCCCGATTGCCGCGCTGCATGAGATCGTGCGCGTGCCGGAGATTACGGCGGTGCCCGACGCTCCCGAACACGTCGAAGGGGTGATCAATCTGCGGGGCAAGATCGTTGCGGTGGTGGATCTGCGCAAGCGCTTTGGAAAATCCTCGAGCGCCGTGGACCGGCATAGCCGCATTCTGGTGGTCGAGCACCGGGGCCGGCTGGCAGGGATGATCGTGGACTCCGCCTCGGAAGTGCTCAAGATTCCCGCGAGCGAGATCGAGACCGCGCCCGCCATGATGCAGGAAGGCGGGCTGGACTGCGTGACCGGGCTGGGCAAATACAAGGGACGGCTGATCATCCTGCTGGATGTTGACAAGGTCTTGAGTGTACGCGAGCGAAGCAACGAGCCGGGGACAACCGAGGCGGCTACGGCCGCTGGCGGTAAAGCGGGAGCGCAAAGCGCCCTGGCGGGAAAGTAGCGAGTGGCGCGAGTCGACATGAGCACGAGCGAAGGACAGGCCCCGGCACTCAACGAAGCGGAGCTAAGACTTCTGCAGGCCCTGGTATATCAAGAGTGCGGCATGCACTTTGACGAACGGCGCGCATCCTTTCTGCAGGACCGCCTGCAACGCCGGCTGAAAGAGTGCCGCCTCGATTCGTTCTACAGCTACTATCGCCTGCTGATCAGCAAGCAAGGCAAGCAGGAACTGGCACTGCTGCTGGAAAACCTGACCGTCAACGAAACGAGCTTCTTCCGCAACAAAGCGCAGCTCAGCCTGTTTCAGCATGACATTCTCGAAGCCCTGCTGCAGAGCAAGCAGGAACGGCACGACTACACGTTGAGAATCTGGAGTGCGGGATGCTCGACCGGGCAGGAACCATACACGCTGGCGATGCTGGTGGCGGACGCGCTCACCTATCACCAGATGCGCGATCCCCGGCCGCGCGACTTTACCGTTCCCAAGCCCATGGTGCCGGCGCCCTGGCAGCTGGAAATTCTGGCCAGCGATATCAGCTATTCGGTTTTGCGGGCGGCGCAGGAGGGCTCTTACGCCGAGCACCAGATGTCGGCGGTCGATTACAGCTTCCGGTTGCGGTATTTCGACAAAGTGGGCGCCCGTTACGTGATCAAGAAAACTGTGAAGGAACTGGTGCACTTCGACTTTCACAATCTGAAGACCGAATATCTTCCGCAGCGCAACGACATGATTTTCTGCCGCAACGTAATGATGTACTTCGATGAAGCGGAGCAGAAGCGGCTGGTGGAGAAATTTCATCGCTGCCTGAACCCGCTGGGGCACCTGTTCATCGGCCATGCCGAAAGCTTGCTGGGATTGACGGAGAAGTTTCAGATAGTGCACCGCAACGCGGGAACGGCGTATCAGCGAGTCGAGGTAAGAGCGTGAGCGGTCCGCCCGACGACCGGATGAACGAACTCCGGGATTTGTTTTTCGAAAGCGCGACGGAACTCGTTCAGAAGCTGAATGACGAAGCGCTGCGGCTGGAGAAGTCCCCCCGGGACGCCGAGACCGCCCGCAGCCTGCGGCGCATTGTGCACACGCTCAAGGGAGACTCGGCGGCTTGCGGCTACCGCGAGCTGAGCGAACTGGCGCACGAGTTCGAAGATGTTCTGACGTTTGAAAATCCGGCCGCGGCGGCGCTCGTTCCCGAGATCGCTTTGCGCGCCGCCGACGTGTTTGCCGCACTGCTTGAAGCCTACCAGGGCAGGAGGAAACCGCCGAGCTTCCAGTCCTTGCGCGAAGAAATTGCGCGCCTGGCGCACCCGGGACTGGAAGATCCGGCCACACCCAAGAAGACGACGAACGCCGGGCAGCCGGGCAGCCCCTGGTCGGAATACGAGAACCTCACCATCGGCAAGGCGATCGAAGACGGCAAAAGCGTTCACCATGTGGTTGTGCAACTGGACCCGCAGTGCGGCATGCCGATCGCTGCGCGTCAGATGATTCAGGCGGCCCTGGCGGGTCTTGGAGAAGTGCTGGCGCTTCATCCGGGCGAGGGCGCGACCGGGCCAATCGCTCAAGTACAGGCGGCGCTGGTATCGCCAAAATCGCCGGAACAGATTCGCGCGAAGTGCAGGATTCCAACTATCTCCCAGAGCGTCAATGTGACGCCGCTGCGTCTGGGAGCGTTGGAGAGCGAGCCATCTGGTACAAACTCCTCGGGCCTGGAAACAAAGGAAAAAGGAGCGCAGCAAGCAGGCGCAAATCAGCCCATGAACGACGGGCAAGCCACCGAGGAACCGGCCACGCACGCGGTGACGACTGGCGCTGAGAACATTCTGCGAGTGGATGCGGAACGAATTGACGTCGTGCTGAATCTGGTCGGAGAAATGATTCTGGCCAAGTCGATGTTGCAGCAGACACTGCTCGAATTCGGGCAACGCTTCCCGAAAGATAGCTTGCGGGGAAAGTTCAGCGATGCGCTGGCTTTCCAGGCCCGGGTTCTGAACGATCTGCAGCGCTCGGTGATGAAGATCCGCATGGTGCCGGTCGAGCAGTTGTTCCGGCGCTTTCCGCGGACGGTGCGGGATGTGGCGCGGCAGTGCGGAAAAGAAGTGGAACTGGTGGTTCGAGGCGGAGATACCGATCTTGACAAGGGCATTCTGGATGGCATCGCCGAACCGCTCATGCACCTGCTGCGAAACGCGATAGGGCATGGCATCGAGGCCACGGCGGAACGCGCGCGCGCGGGTAAGCGGCCGCAAGGCACATTGCGGCTGAACGCCTATCACCAGGGCAACCAGGTAGTGATCGAGATTTCCGACGACGGGCGCGGGATTGACGTGGAAAAGGTAAGGCAGAGGGCGCTCGAGCAGGGTCTGGTGTCAACGGAAGAAGCGGCAGTGCTGAACGAAGCCGAAACCCTGGAGTTGATCCTGCGGCCGGGATTTTCGACCGCCGAAGAAGTTACCGAACTATCGGGACGTGGAATCGGGCTGGACGTAGTGCAAAGCGTGCTGGCGCGACTGAAGGGAACGGTGCAGATCGAAACCGCTCCTGGGCGCGGGACTACATTCCGCTTGCGCCTGCCGCTCACGCTGGCGATTCTTCGCGCGCTTTTGTTCCGCGTGGATCAGCGGCTCTACGCGCTGCCCTTGAACACCGTGGCCGAGATCACGCGCACCACGGAAGAACAGATTCACCAGGTGGAGCATTACGAAGTGTTGCAGCTGCGCAATGACGTGCTTCCGCTGCTGCGGCTGGGCGGGGCGCCGAAACCAGGTCCGGAATCGGCGCGCAAAGTATTCGTGCTGGTAGTCAATCACGGAGATCGCAAGTTCGGACTGATCGTAAACGAACTGTCTGGCGAAGACGAACTGGTAATCAAGGCGCTGGATGACCAGTCGATCAAAACCGATCTCGTAAGCGGCGCTTCCATATTGGGCGATGGGCGGGTGGTTCTCATCCTGAATCTCGTCGCGCTGGTAGAGCGCTTTACGCGCGGGGGAGGGAATGAAAGCTCGCGGAGGCAGGCGTTAGTTTCAAGCTTGTTGTCGAATCCGGAGGGAGGCCTTCGAATCTCCGGTCAACTGACGCGTGGCATGGCAGGGAGCCTGCGATGAACAGTCCGGTACGGGTTCTGGTGATCGACGACTCCGCGCTGATGCGCAAGCTGATACCGAGAATCCTCGAAGGGGACGCTTCGATTCAGGTGGTGGGCACGGCCATCGACGGAAATTTCGGGCTGAAAAAAATTCAGGATCTTGCGCCTCATGTGGTGACGCTCGACCTCGAAATGCCGGGGCTGAACGGAATCGACACGCTGAAACAGATCATGCGGCGCTGGCGTCTGCCCGTGATCGTGGTCAGTTCGCACAGCACGGCGGGAGCCACGATTACGCTCAAGGCACTGTCAATCGGCGCCTTCGACTTCGTAGCCAAGCCGGCCGACGTTGCCACGCGCATGCCGGAGATTGCGGACGAACTGATCAGAAAGATACGCGCCGCAGCCCAAAGAGAGGTGGTTCAGCCCCTCTTTGTGCCCCAAGAAGCGCCCAGTGAAATGCTGCGCAAACAACGGCTGGCAGCACCCACGCGGGTGGTCGCCATTGGCGTTTCGACGGGCGGGCCGAACGCGCTGCAGTATCTGTTTTCGCATCTCCCGGTGGACTTCTCGGGCACCATTCTGGTGGTGCAGCACATGCCAGATGGTTTCACCGAGCTGTTTGCAAAGCGTCTGGATGAGACCTGTCCGATCCGGGTAAAGGAAGCGCAGTCGGGCGACTTGCTGGTGGCGGGGCGGGCGCTGATTTGTCCTGGAAACCGGCATATGAAAGTGAAGAAGCTGCCGCTGGGCAATGTGACGCTGCTGGCGGACGATGGTCCGGTAAACGGGCACCGCCCCTCGGCGGACGTGCTGTTCCGGAGTGTGGCGCAGGAGTTTGGCCCGCAGGCCATGGCCGTGTTGATGACGGGTATGGGCGAAGACGGGGCTGCGGGCATGGGCGCGATCCAGGCCGCGGGTGGATTCACGGTGGCACAGAGTCAGGCGACATGCGTGGTGTTTGGCATGCCGAAGGCCGCCATAGAACGTGGCTTTGCGATGCGCATCGTGGATTTGCAGGACCTGCCCAATTTGCTGCAAGCACAATGTGGCCCTGAGCCGAACCGCGTGGACGGGACAGACTCCAGTAAGGCAACGGGTGCCGGAAGTAACTAGAGTTACCTGTCCGAATGATTGCAGGTCGTGGTTAAGTGAGAGATGTGGAGGAGTGTGATGGAAAATTTTGCGCCCATACAACGGAGCTGCGACGGACAGCCGGTGCGCTATCTGATCGTGGATGACTCCGTGTTCGCTCGCAAGAACCTGGCCAAGATGGTGGAGGCATTCGGCGGGCAGATAGTGGGCGAGGCTGCAGACGGCTTGACCGCGATTGACGAATACGACAAGCTGACGCCGGACATCGTGCTGATGGACATTACCATGCCGCACATGGAAGGCATCGAGGCCGCGGAAAAGATCGTGAACAAACATCGCGACGCTCGCATCGTGATGGTGTCATCGGTTGGCTATCAGGAAAATATTGTGGCCGCGTTGCAGCGCGGCGCCAGGCACTTCGTGCAGAAGCCGGTGAAGGCCGAGGTTCTCTATGAAGTCATCAAGTATGTGATGCGCGACGATCAAAGTGCCACCCAGGGCGCCGGAGCGGGAGCCTAACCATGCGCATGGAGTTGATTCAGCCCTTTATCAATTCAGCCGACGCCGTGCTCGCGGAGGGGCTCGAATCTCCGGTTTCCATCGAGAACTTGACGATGGAAGAGGAAGCCTACCGGCGCCAGGGAATTGCGGCCGAGATTTGCCTTACGGGTGATATCGAAGGACGCATCATATTCGACGTTGCCCAGGAAACGGCGACGCGCTTCGCCAGCCGCTTGGCCGGTACGGAATTGCCGAGCACCGATGATCTGGTTCGGGAAGCGGTCTGTGAACTTGCCAACCAGATTATTGGGAACGCGGTCACGGTGCTGAACGACCAGGGATTCCAGTTCAGGGTTCATCCGCCGACGGTCTCCACCTCGGAACGCGGCAGCAAAGGCAGCGAAGACATTGAAGCACTGGTTATGTGCTTCCGGACGGAATGCGGTTCTGTCTTCATGAATATTGCCCTCCGCTATCATCGCCACCGTGCGCTGGAGCACGCGGCCGGAGCGGTCTAGAAACTCGCTCACAACGTCAGTTAGTTTTGAGGTCCGGAGTCCTGAGGATCCTGAGAACCCAGCATGCGTGAACAGAGAGCGGCGAAGCATTATAAGGAAGTGATCGCTCCGTCGGTACTAAACGACGCCGTCCGCATCTAATGTGCTAGGCTTGAACTCATCGACTGGGACGTGTGTCCCGAAGGATTTCACTTTTGATCAACACTCTGCTAGGCAAGGTTTTCGGGACCAGGAACGAGCGTGAAATCAAGCGCTTGCAGCCGCGCGTGGCGGTCATCACGGCTCTCGAACCTGAGATTGAGAAACTCACCGACGACCAACTCCGCGCCAAGACGGCGGAATTCCGTGCGCACATCCAGGAAAGGCTGGCTACGGTCGCCGACGAACCTGACGCCGATTATCGATCGCCTGAAGGTGATCGAAACCGAGCGCGGCCGGGTGCTCGCCGAGGTACTCGACGAGATATTGGACGAGGCTTTTGCCATTGTCCGCGAAGCCGGACGCCGTGTGCTCAACATGCGGCACTTCGACGTGCAACTGATCGGCGGCATGGTCCTGCATGAGGGCAAGATTGCCGAGATGAAAACCGGCGAAGGCAAAACGCTGGTTGCCACCCTCCCGGTGTATCTGAACGCGCTCAGCGGGCGCGGCGTGCACGTGATTACGGTGAATGACTATCTGGCGAAGCGCGACTCCGAGTGGATGGGCAAGCTCTATAGCTTCCTCGGCCTGAGCGTGGGAGTGATTGTCCATGATCTGGATGACGAAGAGCGCCGCGCCGCTTACGCGGCCGACGTGACCTACGGCACGAACAACGAATTTGGATTCGACTATCTCCGCGACAACATGAAGTTCGACCTGCGCGATTGCGTGCAGCGCATGCACAACTTTGCCATTGTCGACGAAGTCGATTCCATCCTGATTGACGAAGCTCGCACTCCGCTCATCATTTCAGGCGCGAGCGAGGAGTCCACCGATAAGTACTACAAGGTGAATCGCATTATCCCCAAGCTCGAAGAAGGGCGAGGAGATTGACACTCAACCGGGCGAACCGAAGATTTACACCAAAGACTTCGTGGTCGATGAGAAACACCGCAACATTACCGTCACCGACGAAGGGTGGGAGAAAGTTGAGAAGCTGCTCGGCATCGGCAACGTCGCCGACCCGGAAAACTGGGCGTTGAAGCATCACGTGGAAACTGCGGTCAAGGCGCACGCGCTCTATAAGAGGGACGTTGAATACGTCGTGAAAGATGGGGAAGTCATTATCGTCGACGAATTCACTGGCCGACTGATGCCGGGGCGCCGCTGGTCCGATGGACTGCACCAGGCAATCGAAGCCAAGGAAAATGTGAAGATCGAGCGCGAAAATCAGACGCTCGCCACCATCACGTTCCAGAATTATTTCCGCATGTACAAAAAGCTCGCCGGCATGACCGGCACCGCGGAAACCGAAGCAGAGGAGTTCGGCAAGATTTATGGCCTGGAAGTCGACATCATACCGACGAATCGCACGCTGCTGCGCATCGAAAATCCCGATATCGTCTATCGTACCGAGAAAGAAAAATACTTCGCGGCCGCCGACGAGATCCAGCGGCTCCACGACAGCGGCCAGCCCGTGCTGGTGGGCACAACGTCGATTGAAAAATCCGAGCGCCTTTCTGACCTGCTGAATAAGAAAGGATTGAAAGACCACGTCGTACTGAACGCGAAATTTCACGAGCGCGAAGCGGAAATCGTGGCGCAGGCGGGACGCAAAGGGCGTGGTGACGATCGCCACCAACATGGCGGGCCGTGGCACCGACATTCTGCTCGGCGGCAACCCGGAATTCATGGCCAAGCAGGAATGCGTAAAGAAGGGAATCGCGCAGCCGATCCGCGCTGCGCAAGGCAAAATCGAGAATGTGGCCGACGATCCCAACCGCACGACCTGGTATTACGCCGGCAACGAATATGCGGTTCCGACCGATCAGTGGAATGAAGTGTTCGCTCGCTACAAAGCCGACACCGATCGTGAACATCAGGAAGTGATTGCGGCTGGCGGCCTGCATATTTTCGGGACCGAGCGCCACGAATCCCGCCGCATCGACAACCAGCTTCGCGGACGCGCCGGCCGCCAGGGCGATCCCGGCTCCTCGCGCTTTTATCTGTCGCTCGAAGACGACCTGATGCGCATCTTCGCCAAGGAGTGGGTTTCGAAGCTGCTGCAGCGCCTTGGCATGGAAGAGGGCGTGCCGATCGAGTCGCGGATGATTTCGCGCCGCATCGAAGCCGCGCAGGAAGCTGTCGAAGGCCAGAACTTTGAGGCCCGCAAACACCTGCTCGAATACGACGACGTGATGAACAAGCAGCGCGAGGCCGTCTATGGCCTGCGCCGCCGCCTGCTCGAAGGCCTCGATCAGAAGGACCTGATCATCGAAGACTACGTCTCGGGAATACTCGGGGAGATGCTGGAGAGGTTCTGTCCGGTCAAAGGCCACGCCGATGATTGGGACCTGAAGGGCTTGAAAGACGCGATTTTCACGCGTTTTGGGGTCGATATCTATGCCGAGGGTGTGAAGCCCGAGACGATGAACCGTGCCGAACTGGGCGATGCCATCTTCGAAAAACTGAAAGAGCGCTATGACGCCAAAGAGAAACTCATTGGCGCCGACGCCATGCGCTATCACGAACGCATGATCATGTTGAGCGTCATCGATGCGCAGTGGAAGGACCACCTGCTCTCGATGGACCACCTCAAAGAAGGCATCGGTCTGCGCGGCTACGGACAGCACGATCCGCTGATCGAATACAAGCGCGAGTCTTTCGACATGTTCGAGGAGATGATGCAACGCTTCCAGGAAGAGACCGTTCGCTATCTCTACCTGATGCAGATTCTCGAGCGTCCGCCGGATTCACTGCCCGCCGCCGCGGGGCGGAAGGATCGCCCTCAGGCCAAGGGCCGACGCGGGCGTGCCTTCGCTGATTACCGGTGGCAGGGGCGGAAACGGTGGCAACGGCCGTCCGCCGCGCCAGATCGCGACCTCCGTCGATGAAATCGAAGAGGCCTTCCAGCGCAAAAAGAAGCGCGAACTGGAGCAGGCTCGCATGGCGGGTTCCGGCGACATGCAGGTCACACAGGTGATACGATCCGGCGAAAAGGTCGGACGCAATGATCCGTGCCCCTGCGGAAGCGGCAAGAAATACAAGAAGTGCTGCGGCGCTGCCGGATAGAATTGCCGGCCGAGACGAGACAGTCAGTCCGATCTTCGATACGATTGAATCCTTGAGGTGGAACCATGGCCACTGAACTCTGCCAGAAGTGCAAACAGACCCATCCCGGCCGGGCCTGCGATTACGATGAAAAGGGCGATTGCGCCGAAACTGCCGACCTCAGCGACGCAGCCAAAACCGCCACACAGGAATCAGAAGGAAAACCAGAGTAGAGACGGGGCTCGCCTCGTCTCTTTTTCATAACCCGGGACTCGGCTGAGACCGTGCGATTTCGTCGCCGCCACCGCCCCATCGGACTACAATAAAACCAGGACATCGAGGAGGTTCATCTATGATCGCTCTTCGCCTGGTTCATCTTATTGAATCTCATTCCGAACAACTCACCGAAAGTCTTCTTCATAAATTGGAACGCTCCAGCCGGGCCGCTGACTTGCGAAAAGTGTCAACGCAGGAGATTCGCGAACGTGCGCGCGAAGTCTACCGCAATCTCAGCGATTGGCTTTTGACCAAAACCGAGGACGACATCGAGCGGGTATATACGCCTCTTGGCCGCCGCCGTGCCGAGCAAGGAGTCGCGTTGAGTGCGCTCTGTTGGGCCCTCATGATGACGGAAGAGAATCTCTGGGATTTTCTGGAGATGGAAGGCATGCGCGAAAAGCCTCTGGAAATCCTGGGTGGTTTCGAACTTTTGCGCCTGCTCGACCTGTTCTTCGATCAGGCCATCTACTTTGCGACTCTGGGATACGAAGGCTATTGGAAGGCTAAGCACGCAGAGGAAACCGCGCATCTAGCGCACGCTGTTTGACGGCACGGCTGAGGCCGCGGTCGCCAATGACCTGCGCTGCGAGGCGCAGCGTCAGTGGGTGTGTCTGTACTTTGCGGGAATTGCCCGGAATGTCATCTCGGAAGCGGGACTGCGGTTGTTGCGTTTCCAGGTGAAGAAAAGATCTGCGTAGGTCTGCGTGATGTAATCGCGCGGCGCAATCCCCAGCAGCCTGAGCTGTGCGGTCGATCCAGCGCGCAGGCCCTTCCAGTTCGCCAAAATTTCCGATCGGAGTTTCATCGATCACTGCATGGCCAGTTCCGTCGCTCCATTCCGCCCGGTACTTCTCATAGCGGAAAGTTGGCGAAAAGCCCAGCGCCCGGAGAATAGCGTCCATCTGTTCGCCATTTTCCACCCGCGTCTCCAGTTCGGTTCGCACTTTGTGCCGCCCGATCTTGGTTGCATTCTTCGCCTTTCGCTTTTTTCTTGTGCGTCAGCACCCATCTGTTGCCATACTTGCGCAGCCGCAGCAGTTCGCCTCGCTTGCGAAGCTTCTGCCCGGGCAGATCGTAGAGTGAATTTATCTCGTGGGTTGAGCGAGTAACTTGCTTGAAGCCGGCGCGCTTCAGGGCACGCGATGAGCGCCTTGAGATCGGCAATCCGGAACTTGATTTCGACTTCTTTCGGCATCACGAAATCATAACCGCCGAGACGCCGAGGGCGCCGAGAAAAGACTGGGATGGGTGATTTACTTCGGACTCTCGATGATGCGGCAAGTATTTCGCTCGCGAACTCTGACGCCTCGGCGGTTAAGGCCTTTCTTTTTGCTCGACCTCGGATCCCCGCCGCTGCAACCAGCTCATGTGGGGTAGTTCGCGCTCCACGTTTCTCCGCTTGGCGATCAACTCTGCCGTAATCGAAACCGCAATCTCCTCGGGAGTAATCGCTCCGATGTCCAGCCCGACAGGCGCATGCACGCGGTCGAATAACTGCTCGGGCAGTCCTTCATCTCTGCAGCTCCTTAAAGATGGTGATCGTCTTCCGCTTGGATCCGATCATGCCCATGTAGCGCGCCGGGGTTTGCACCGCCCAGCGCAGCACGCGCATATCATCCCGGTGCCCGCGCGTCACGATCACAATGTAGGATGATTCGCCCGGCGTGAGTTGCGCCATGGCTTTGTCGAAGTCCTCCGCAATCACCTGCTGCGCTTCGGGAAACCGCTCACGATTGGCATAGGTCTCGCGATCGTCGACTATGGTCACATCGAACCCGGCGATTCGCGCGACCTTGTAAAGGCTTGCAGCTACGTGGCCTGCGCCGAAAATGTAAAGTTCCGCCGGAGGCAAAATGGGCTCCACGAATATTTCGAGCGTGCCGCCGCAGACCAGGCCCGTATCGTACTTGGGATCGTTGTTCAAATTGAAAGTTAGCGTTCGCGGGCGCTCCGACTCCATCACTTCGCGCGCCGCCTGCCAGACTTCGGCTTCCACGCATCCGCCGCCGATTGTGCCGACGATCGAGCCATCGTCGCGCACCAGCATCTTCGCCGTCTTGAACGAGGGAATCGAGCCGCGCACGTTGACAATGGTGGCGACCGCACCGCGCCGGCCATCCTTGCGAAGGCGGACGATCTCCTCGTAGAGGTCCATAAGGTGATTATGGGGGCGCGGCGGGGGCAAGTCAAAAGCGGGCAAGCGAGTAGTCGGCCAAAATCAAAAGCCCCGGGTCATCACTCCGGGGCTACTGGTGTTAAACCAGTGGGTACTGGAACACGGACTGCCAATCCACTTTAATGTTGGACCTGATAGAACCTTATGTCAATGGTACGTTGGTGAGAGCGCACGGAGGGCGGCGGAGTTGAACCGCAGTGGTTGATGAGCCACCCACCAGATTGACAGTCCAGGTCCAGTACCGACTGGAAACACCCTCCAAACCCGTCCTGCCAACGCAACGTTACCAGCAAAGCAAAACCAATGCCGTGCCGTTTATCACACCAAATTTGGTACATTTCGTTTACCATCAATTTCCAATCTGGGAATTAGTCTCATCTTGGAGCTCTCATGAAAGCCGTCCGCATTCATCAGTTTGGTGGGCCGGAAGTTCTGAACTACGAAACCGTCCCCGATCCCAAGCCGCGCAAAGATCAGGTTCTCATTCGGGTGCGCGCGTGCGCTCTGAATCATCTTGACCTCTGGGTGCGCAAGGGATTGCCCGGCGTGAACCTGCCTCACACCATGGGCACTGACACGGCTGGAGAGATCGTCGAGGTTGGCGAATACGTCACCGATCTTAAGCCCGGCCAGCGTGTCATCGTCGCGCCCATGAGTTTCTGCAATCATTGCGCGAAGTGCGTTGCCGGGCTGCAAAATCAGTGCCGCCATTTCACCGTCATTGGCAATGCCGTCGACGGCGGCAACTGTGAACTCTTCGCGGTCCCGGCAGTTAACGTGATCCCTATTCCCGACTCGCTCGACTTTAACGAGGCCGCGAGCGTGCCGCTGGTCTTCGTTACTGCGTGGCACATGCTTACCGGACGCGCGGCGATCCGTCCCGGCCAGACTGTACTGATTCTTGGCGCCAATTCCGGAGTCGGCATTGCCGCCATCCAGATCGCCAAACTGTTCCAGGCGCGCGTGATCACCACGGCCGGCGACGAACGCAAGATGGAGCGCGCCCGCGAACTGGGCGCCGATTTCGTCATCAACCATTACCAGCAAAAGATCTCGGAGGAAGTCCGCACCATCACAAAGGGCGAAGGCGTCGACATCGTTATCGAACACGTCGGACCGGCGACCTGGCAGGAAAGCGTGCGATCGCTCAAAGCTGGCGGCACGCTCGTCACATGTGGAGCTACGACCGGACCGAAGGTTGACCTCGATCTGCGCTTTCTGTTTTCGCGCCAACTCGCGCTGCTCGGCTCTTACATGGGCACGATGAGCGAACTCAATGAAGTGCTCGGCCACGTCTTCGCTGGACGCCTCAAGCCCGTTATCGATCACATCTTTCCGCTGCAGGAAATTCGCGCCGCTCACGAGTATCTGGAGAAGAGCCAGATGTTCGGCAAGATCGTGCTGAACCCCTGAGGCACCGAGAGAAGAGTCGCGATGCCATCCCCATTGCCTACCATTCCCGATTTTCTCTACGGCACCGCGTGGAAAGAAGACCGCTCAGCCGCTCTCACTGAACTTGCGATCCGCGCCGGGTTTCGTGGCATCGATACCGCCAACCAGCGCCGTCATTATTCTGAGGCCGGTGTCGGCGAGGGACTGGCGGCTGCTTATCGCGCGGGAGTTGTGACGCGCGCGGATCTTTTTCTGCAGACCAAATTTACGTACCAGCGTGGGCAAGATCATCGGCTGCCGTATGATCCCTCGGCAAGTCTTTCCGTGCAGGTCGCGCAGTCCCTGGCCAGTTCGCTTGAACATCTCGGCTGCGATTATGTCGACAGTTACGTGCTGCACGGACCCGCCTCCAACTATGACTGGACCGAGGATGATGCGGAGGTGTGGGAGGCGATGCGCCAGCAACGCGATGCCGGGCACACGCGCCTGCTCGGAGTTAGCAACGTTTCGCTGCGCCATCTCGAGCAGATGGCCGGCGCTCATGCGGAGCCTCCGGCATTTGTGCAGAACCGCTGTTATGCTCGGCTGGGATGGGATCGCGAGGTGCGTCTGTTTTGCCGCGAGCGCGGCATCATCTACCAAGGCTTCTCGCTGCTGACGGCGAATGTCGAGGTGCTTCGCCATCCTCTGATTGCGTCGCTCGCGGCTCGCGCAGGTGTCAATCCAGCACAGATCGTGTTTGCTTTTGCACGCGCCGTCGGGATACTGCCGCTGACGGGGACCTCTAATGCCGAGCACATGAAGCAGGATCTGGCGAGTGTTGAGTTGGTGCTTCCGTCGGAGGCAGTGCAGGCGATCGAGTCGATCGCCGCGTAGCCAAGGGCATCGCCGGGGTCCATTGCCGGTACCCATTGCCGGTATCCATTGCCGGTCACCCCGGCAAACTAGCGAGGCTTTTTCTTCTTGTCCAGTTCGCGCTTTGCTCGCGCCCACCGGGGAGCGATTGGCTTGTGTTTTGCAGCCTTTGTGCTCTTGTCCGGGATCTCGCTACCCGCTCCGGCAACTGTGCGATTTCCTGGCATTGAGGCCCGGAGCGCCTCTTCTTCTTCGCGAAGCGCCTTCTCGTAGTTGTCCCGTCTTTCCATCCTGTTTGAGCGTCTGGCCATGTTCATATCCTCGATGAGTCCCGCCCTACGCAATCACCGGCACGTTGCTGACTCCGGCCGTACCAAACACTTTCCGGTAGCGTTCGATCTCCGATGGCGGTCCAATGGCCTTGGCGTAGTTATCGGAGAGCTTGACCGCTGGACGCCCTTCGACCGTCGATACCTTGCAGATCAGGCTGATGGGATCGAAACCGCTTCCCCCCGCGGGATCGCAATCGCGGAAGTCATTGGTGAGAAGCGTTCCCCAACCTGCACTGAAGCGAATACGCCGTCCCGGCGTCCATCTCTTGCGGTCCAGAAAGTCGGCGGCGGAGTTGAAATCGCTGGGCGCGAAGCTACCTGCGATCGTTCCATCGAAATAGGCGTGGAGGCCGAGGATGTCGTCTACGTCGAGCGCGTCGGAGGCAATGATCAGTTTGTCATGTGGATTTCGGCCATGACGCGTTAGCCACTCAATGTATTCGTCTCCGGCAATGTAGGGATTTTTGCTGTCGATGCGCTGACCCGTCCAATCGGCCGCCCACTCGGGAGCGTTCTCCAGAAATTGCGTCGTCCCGAAAGTGTCCGGCAGCATGATGCGAAGTGCGCCTTCGTAAGTGTTCTGCCAGAGTTCAAGCGTATGGTACTGAGAAGCCTTCATTGCTTCGTCATCGGGAGCGAGCGCGGCGAGCACCATTGGAATTTCATGCGCGTTCGTTCCAATCGCCTCGAGGTCATGTTTGTGAGCGAGGAAAGCATTCGATGTGCCGGTGAATGCCGCGCCTAGATTCGCAGCCATGGCGTTGACTACGTATTCCTGCCAGAGAAAGCTGTGCCTGCGTCGCGTTCCGAAATCGGCAACGCTCAGATCGGGAACGCCGCGCAGGCGCTCGATCTTGCTCCAGAGCTTGGTCTTGGCGCGCGCATACAGAATGTCGAGGCCGAACTCGCGCAGGTTCTTCAAACTGGCGCGAGTCTTGAGTTCGCTCAGGATGGGAAGCGCGTATAACTCCCACATCGTCGTCTCGGTCCAGAGGCCATCGAAGGTTAAATCGTATTGGCCATCTTTCACGGAGATCTCATAGTCTGACAGGCGGAAATCCCGTTCCAGCCATTCCAGGAACGAGGGCTCGAAGATGCCTCGGCGACCGTAGAAGGTGTTGCCTGCGAGCCAGACCAGTTCTGACCGGCGGAACTGCAGGCGGCGAACATGTTCCATCTGGTGAGCAAGCTCTTCGCGCGAGAACATGTCTGCCAGGCGAACCGCGCTGGTCCGGTTGACGACTGAGAACGACACGCGCGTCTTCGGATAGTGCTTCCAGATGAACTGCAGCATCAGAAGTTTGTAGAAGTCGGTATCGAGCAGGGACCGGATAACGGGATCCAGTTCCCAGTTATGGTTATGGGCTCGCTCGGCAAAGTTCACGATCATTGCGTACTATCCTCATCTGCAGTGGGCGGAAAAGCAAACGGTCAGTCCCGCCTGGCAAGCGTTGCAAGGGACAAACATTGACTTATCAGAGTTTCTAGCGGTCGTACAACGACGCCAGCGAGCGCAACCGCGAGCTTAGCTCTTTGGTCAGCGCGCCTGGGCGGTAGCGCCATCTCCAGTTGCCGCTAACGCGGCCGGGAAGATTCATGCGGGCTTCGGTGCCGAGGCCCAGCACATCCTGCAAGGGAACGATGGCGATATCGGCGACTGAAGCGAGCACGGCGCGAATCATGACCCAGTTGATCTCTGCATCGTCGTTGAAATTGAGATAGGCGCGCGCGAACTCATGTTCCTTGCGGACATCCTCGGGAGTGCGTGTGCTGTCGGAAGCGCCGGAACTTGTCCACCAGCCGACCGTAGTGTCATTGTCATGTCCGCCGGTGTAGGCGGCCAGGTCGCGGCTGTAATTGTGCGGACGAAACGATGGCGCTTGCGGGTCAGTGCCGAAGGCGAATTGGAGAAGGCTCATGCCGGGAAGTCCGAACTGACGCCGCAGATTCTCCACGGGTGGCGTGATGACGCCCAGATTTTCGGCGACGATGGGCAAGTCACCAACGGCGTTTTGCAGCGCAAAGAAAAAATCTTCTCCCGGGCCCTTGGTCCAACGCCCGTTGATCGCGGTCGTTTCTCCGGCGGGGACTTCCCAGTAGGCCTCGAAGCCGCGGAAGTGATCGAGGCGAACCATATCGAAGAGCGAGAGCGACGCGCGAAAGCGCTCAATCCACCACTTGTACCCGGTTGCCGCCAGCACTGGCCAGCGATAGATGGGATTTCCCCAGAGCTGGCCGGTGGCGCTGAAATAATCCGGGGGAACACCGGAGATGACAGTCGGAAAGCCTTGATTGTCGAGGTAAAAGAGGTCGGGATTTGCCCACACGTCTGCGCTATCGTGAGCGACATAGATGGGAATGTCTCCCATGATGCGGATTCCGCGCTCCTGGCAGTAGGTCTTGAGATGATCCCACTGGCGGAAGAATTCGAATTGCCAATACTTGAAAGCCTGAATTTCGGGGGCGAGTTTCTTCGACCACTCGCGGATCGCCACGGGATCGCGCCGTCGAATCTCGGGAGCCCATGAGGTCCAGATAACTCCGTGATGCTGGTCTTTGGAGGCCATGAAGAGCGCGTAGTCGTCGAGCCAGGAACTGGAAGCCTCGCAGAAATGCTCGAAGGCGGCGCGATCGGAGCTGGGAGGCATCAGCGAAGAACGACCTGCGCAGCGCGCCGGAGGATAGACATCTTGTATGTAATGACGGCCCCGTAATCGACGGAATCTTCCGGGAACGCGGGAACGGATGCCAGGTCGGAGGCTTGCAGCAATCCCTGATCGCGCAGGCGTTCCAGGCTTAGCAGCAAGGGATTGCCGGCGAAGGCGGAGAAACACTGGTAGGGGGAATCGCCATATCCAGTGGGATTCAGCGGGAGCACTTGCCACAATTTCTGTCCGGCATCGGCGAGGAAGTCGGCAAATTCGTAGGCGCAGGGGCCGAGGTCCCCGATGCCGAATCGTCCCGGAAGGGAAGTGAGGTGGAGCAGAATTCCACTGCTGCGGGGGAATCTCACTTGGTAACAATACGTAGGTCAGCGCTCGATCCGCAAGAGCCCGGCAGGCGACCCGTTTTCAGGCGATTAGGACCTCCTTTGAATTTCCGTCTCATCTTGGCCGATGCCCATTCGATTGGTCCAAGAGTTGTTTCTTCGTGCCCGGAGCATGGTACATTTCCTGCACGAATGTGACTCCAGTAGGACAACCGGCTTGACTGGTTGTCCCCGCAAGACTTCGTCTCCGGTGCACTACTTCGTTGTACCTCTGGCCACTGCGCCGCCAGGAAAATACGGTGAACAAGCGTAACTCGCCGGGAGCGCTACCCGCGCTTAGCATGGCTTTATGCGAATGAAACTCCCCCTCATGCGCACACTTGCCGTCGCTCCCGCGCGCGCTCCCATTCTGCGCTACGGAGTCGCAGTTCTTAGTACCGCTTCTGGCCCTGATTCCCACATTGTTTTTTTCCGATCTCGCGGAGAGCCGCCTGATCGTGTTTGCCGTTGCGGTTATGGTCAGCGCGTGGTATGGAGGATGGAAGCCGGGACTCGCCGCCACCTCGTTTACGCTCACCGTCAGCGCCTATTATTCCCTCACCGGCAATCAGACTCCCGCGGAATATCGCCGGGCGATCGCGCACCTCGCGCTGTTCTTCGCCGTTGCCCTGCTCATTTGCTGGTTCAACGCCGCCCTCCGTGCTACGCAGGAGAGTCTGAACCGGTCGGAGAGAGATTTCCGTTCGCTCGTGATGAATGCCCCGTACGGTATTTGCCGATGCGATTCCCTGGGAATGTTGCATGACGCAAATCCGGCGCTGGTTGCGATGTTCGGATACGCCAGCAGCGAAGAACTTACGGGAAGGCATCTTGGAAGCCTCTATACCGATGCCCAGCAGTGGTTCCAGACTGCCGACTATTTTCGCGCCCGCAGGGGATTCAATAACCTGGCCATCGAATGCCAGAGAAAAGATGGCTCGGCCATTGTCACCCGTATTTCGGGACGCGTTATTCCAAACGGCAAGGAAGGCGATCGTTTCGAGATTTTCATCGAAGATATCACCGAGACCCGAATGCTCGAACTGCAACTTCGCCAAGCGCAAAAGATGGAAGCCGTCGGACGCCTCGCGGGCGGCATCGCGCACGACTTTAACAATCTCTTAATGGTCATCTCCGGCTACTCGGAGTTCTTGCTCGAGCGCCTCGGGTACGATGCCCGGCTGCGCGGGCCGGCGCAGGAGATTGCGAATGCCACGCAACGCGCCACCTCGCTGACGCGGCAGTTGCTCGCCTTCAGCCGCAAGCAGATCCTGGCGCCCAAAGTGCTCGACCTCAATGAAGTCGTGACCGAGAACTTGAAGATGCTCAACCGGATGATCGGGGAGGACATCGACCTCGTCATGGTGCCCGGGACCGTTCTGGGCGCGGTCCGCGCCGATCCGGGCCAGATCGATCAGGTCATCATGAACCTGGCCGTGAACGCTCGCGACGCCATGCCGCAAGGTGGCAAGCTGACGATCGAAACGGCCAACGTGTCGCTCGACGAAAACTTTGCGCGAACTCACTCACCGCTCGTGCCCGGGGAATACGTCATGCTTTCCATCAGCGACACTGGCGTCGGCATGGACAGCGAGACCCAGTCCCGAATCTTCGAACCGTTCTTTACTACCAAGGGGGCTAAGGGCACGGGCCTGGGACTTTCCACCGTATACGGCATCGTGAAGCAGAGCGGTGCCTACATCTTTGTGGAAAGCCAACTGCACAGCGGCACATCTTTCCGCGCTTATTTTCCGCGGGTTGATGTCCGCGAAGAGGCCGCTGCCGAACAAGAGTCCGCCGGCCTTCCCGCGCGCCGATCGTGGGCAAGAGACAATCCTTCTCGTCGAGGATGAAGCCAACCTCCGGCGTCTCGTCCACCAGTATCTAGGGAATCAGGGGTACAGGATTCTCGATGCCGAAGATGGCGCCGCCGCGCTGCAAATCGCAGCCGGTCATCGCGGCACCATCGATCTTCTTCTTACCGATGTTGTCATGCCGGGGATGAATGGTCGGGAGCTGGCAGCGCAAATCACCGCGCAGCGGCCTGAAGTCCGTGTGCTGTATATCTCCGGATACACCGAAAACGCGATTGGTCACGATGGCCTGCTTGACGCGGGAATCAACCTGCTCCAGAAACCGTTCAGCCTCCCCACTCTGAAAGATAGGGTTCGGGAGTTGCTGGACTCCGAACCAATTCCTCAGGAGGCCGTTATGCAGCACAGATCCGACTCCGCAACGATTGCTGGACAAAAAAAGATTTCACCCTTCCGGGCTCGCCGCTTCAACCTCCACTTGCCGTTGCGCTATCGTCCGCTGGGAGAGAAAAGCTGGCGCCCGGGCACAACCGAGAACATCAGTCGTTCGGGGCTGCTGTTTCGCGCGGAGGAATTGCTGCAACCGGATGCGCAACTGGAGATCAGCCTGGTGTTGCCCGCCGAAATTGCCGGACTGGCAGCCACCGAGGTGGTCTGTCGCGGACAAGTCGTGCGCTCCATGGGCGCGCAAGGAACGGAAGTGAGCCCTGCGCTCGCGGCCAAGATTCTGCAATACCACTTCCAGCATGGAGCGCACGTCGGCGAAGCTTAGGCGCAACGGCAGCATGAGATCCGCCATCGCATGAAAAAGGCTCCGTTCCGTTTCGCTGCGAACGAAGCCCAAGTCACTCCAGACATCGATGCTGGGTTAGGCGATTCCCCGCACTTTTGCGGGCTCCGTCACATTGATCGCCGGAGCAGTCTCTGACCTCACCGCCCGTCTTGCCATCGGCTTGAGCCACAGCAACGCCATAAAGGCAGCAATAAGATCGCATGCGATCATGGCCCAGAAGACCTTGTTCCAGGACCCGGTTTTGGCAAACAGCCAAGCGGCGCCCGGACCAGCGAACGCTGCCGCCAATCCCTTGGCGGTATAGACAATTCCATAGTTGGTGGTGGCCCATTTGTTTCCGTAAAGATCGCCGGTAATGGCGGGGAACAACGAGAAAATGTTTCCCCACGCGAAGAAACACAGGCCGGACAAGGCCACGAACCAAACCGGGCGGTTGATCAATTGGAGCAGAGCATAGACGGCGAGTGCCTCCAGGACGAAAGCGATGAAGATGGAATTCTCGCGGCCGATATGGTCGGATACCCATCCCCAGAACGGGCGTGTGAAGCCGTTGAGGAGGCGGTCCACGGTAATCGCCAGGACCAAGGCGGTCATGCCGAAGAGCGACGATCACTTTATCCACATGGTACGAACTGGCCATGGGATTGAGTTGTGCGGTGACGACTAAGCCGCCAAAGGCCAGCATCGTCATCATCAGATAGATCAAATAGAAGGACGGCTGGCGCAGCATCTGCCAAGGCGTCATCTGGATCGCCGACGTGTTAATTTTGGCCTTGATCTTCGCTTCTTTTTCCTTCCAGTTTGGCGGCGTCCATCCTAGCGGCGGCTTGGCAAGGAAAAGAGCGCAAGCCAGCACTACGACTCCTTGAATGAATTCCCCAAACGATGAAGGTGTGCTGGTAGCCCGACTTTTGCAGCATGTCGGCAACGGGAGCGATCGTGCTCGCAGTGCCTATGCCGTAAGCTCCGGCCGTCAGGCCCACGCATAGACCGCGATAGTCGGGGAACCATTTCAGCGCATTTCCAATCGCGCCTCCGTAAACGATCCCGGCGCCGATGCCGCCCAGCGCAGTACCAGAAATAGAGATGGCCGATGGTTTCCGCATAGCCGGATCCGACCCATCCCAGTCGCGACGAAAATGGAGCCCAGACCCAGCATGAATCGCGGCCCGATGCGATCGACCAGGTACCCTTCAAAGGGCACGAGCCACGTCTCCAGAAAAACGAACAAAGTGAACGTCCATTGGACGGCAACCAGGGAGACGTGGAGATGGGCCTGGATGGGTTTGGTGAAGAGAGTCCATGCGTATTGCAAGTTCGCGATCGCCATCATGGCGACAATGCCGGCAATCAACTGAATCCAGCGATTGGGAATACGCGAAGGGTGAATAAGCGAGTCGGCGGGTGTAGCCAAAGGACACCTCCAGTC
Organism: uncultured Acidobacteriaceae bacterium; assembly: GCA_963709055.1. Taxonomy (GTDB): domain Bacteria; phylum Acidobacteriota; class Terriglobia; order Terriglobales; family Acidobacteriaceae; genus Acidiflorens. Next base: position 192,718 of record CAVPUZ010000006.1, on the reverse strand, counting down.
ACAGCCAGTTCAAAGTTTTAACGGCTCTTGAAAACACAAATCCCCACATTGCCTGCGACTTTATCGGCAGAGTGTGCAGCATCGATCGCTTCGTTAGCGCCAAGCGTGTAGCGAATGCCATGGCAGAGAGTCGCTCCCACATCTTTAGAAAGCGGAAACAACGCCGCGTAATCGTCCGCTCCGATCGCTCGATCTGTGGATCGTGTTAAACTGGTCCACTGATCGAACCACTTTGCCGGGAGCGAAGGTATCACCGTCGCATCCTACTGTCAAGAACACATTTTCGCAAAGCATAGACGGCTCGTCCGCTACAGACGATCAGGAAGGAAGCGCAGTGTCAACGATGCAACAAATGAATGAAAGCCTGCAAGCGCAGATCAAGATTTACCTTTCTCACCTGGAGGGCCTGATCGGCCGCGGCCGCCAGCTTCGCGACGCGTTGGCAGCCGACCCCTCAAGCGAGTCGGCAATCGCGGCCACCCGCGCCTGGCAGGAAGACTGTGGAGTGACGATCAATCAGCTGTCGGGAGGAAGTAAGGCCCATTGGCTTGCCCGTTCGTTTAGCGAAGCCTTCCTGATGCGTTCAACCAACGGCCGTGCGCTGGAAGGGGCCGCGCCGGACGAGATTGTCAACAAACTTCTCCATGTCCTCGAGCAAGCTGTCGCCTCGCTTTCCCAGGAAGAAAACGGCCCGATTATTTCATCCTCGCCGCAGGGACCACCGCCTCGCCGGTTCGAGTTCGTTCACAACGCTGAACTCAAGCCCGTTCTCGAGCAGGCCTACATTGATAGTCGACGCGCACTGGAGCAGGGGAACTATGATGAAGCGCTCCGGACCTCTTGCGGGATTCTGGAGGCGATCGTGACCGACGCGCTGGAGAACTATCTTCGGGAACACCAGGGTGCGGAACAAGATCCGGCACACAAGGGTCTGCAACACAAGGCTCCGAGCGCTCTGGCTGCCTTCGAGGCGCCCGCGGGGACGATTGCGGATTGGCCGTTCGAGACGCGGCTGGCCGTCGCTGAGAAAGCGGGACTCATTCGAGGCGGATGCGCTCGCCTGCCATCCGTTGCGCGGACATATCGAGATCACGGCGAGAGCGGCACAACGATGACGGTTTCCGAGCGCGAGGCGCGCCAAACCGGGCAAGTGCTGCACGTCATCATGAGAGATCTGGATCCGGGCCGCTAGAGCACGACTAGATTGGAGCGCCGGCGCCGCCTCACCGCGGTTTGGCTCAATCTCATCCTGCCGCCAAAGCGAGTAAGGTGGCGGCTTTAGCCGCTGCGCGGTTGGCAGTCGACTGCTCGGCTTTAAGATGGCCTCTAGTCTTCCAGATCCTGCGCGGAACACGGGCTGTGATGGATCGAGACTGCCGTCGATAACACCCACCACCATGTCTCCGTAGGCGTTCGTCGCCTCTTCCAGTGAGGCATAGCCGCGTTCCCTCTGCACTCCACCACTCTCCGAATAAATGAGCGTGAAATAGCGGCCCGATGAATACTGCAGCTCAAGCAACTTGTTGGGCATGTCAGGATCGCCTTCCTGACCGAGCACGTCCATGAGCGCCACCGTCCATCGCCTGCCCTTGGGATCAGTGAGGGTCTCGCGCTCAACGTATTGCCACTCGTCCATGCTCCACAGAGGCATCGTTATTCCAACAGGTCCCGAAGCGCTCGGGCGACTTGCGAGCCGGTGAAGGGCTTCGGAATCAACAAAACCTTTTTTGCTTCGCGCTTACCGAGGCTTGCATCGGCCGCTTCCGGAGTATCGCTGATGATGACGATGGGAAGCTCAGCTCAGCTCTGCTTGCTTGCGCACCGCGTCAAAGAGCGACTCGCTCATGTCGAAGGTTGAGAGATCGAGCACGAGCGCATCGGCGCGCTGCTCCCGAATGAGTTCGCCGACGCCAGGAGTAAATCCCGTAGCGAAGACCTCGTAGCCGTGATCGCGCAGGGCAAACGTCAAGCAGCTCAGCAATCTCCGGCGTGTCGTCGATGAGTAAAATGCGCCGCAATCGCTGGCTACTTCCTGCTGGCCCCGGCCCCCTTCAGGCGCGGCTTCTTGCCTTCGCAGGGCTCCAGGTCCATGACCCACACGCGGCCGCCAGCCGTGTAGTAGGCGCGGCGGTCGTTTTCGATCACGGCGCCCCAAGCCTCCAGCGTACGCATTGCGAAGGTGTAACCCTCGAAGTTGTTGCGCGTATGATCGAGCACTTCGTTGGTGTGCCAGTTGTCAGTCAGGATCGCATCGCCCCCGTGTACGCTCAACACGGTGTAATAGCGGTCGAAGGCCGCCTCCGGCCGTACGTCACGCGTCGAACCGCGCTTCTTGCCTTCGGTGACGATATAGCTTTCCTGCGCTTCGGGAGCCTCTGGTGGAAGCGTTTCCTTGGTGTTCATACAGTCTCCGCCACTGCTTCGGCTTCTGCGGCCGACGCCATATTGGTCAAATTTTTCGCATCTGCGGCCTGGATCAAAGCTTCAGGCAACTGGACGCCCATCATCCGCCATTGCTCGTTGGCAAATTTCTGCAAGGCAGCAATGTGTTCGGCGTGGAGGTGGCCGAAACGCCCTTGCAATTTCAGGTACTCGGATACCGGACGCATGCTCTGCGGCCGGAAGCTGTAATCAAACTCCCGCTTCTCGGGATTCCACTCCCACATCGGATAGAGACCGCATTCCACAACCAGCCGGCCAAGATCGATCGAGCGCGGCGTCTCGTAGACAAAGCCCTTCTGGCACGGAGTGTAGACCATCAAGTAGGCTGCGCCCTTGTGATTCAGGCCCTTGCGCACCTTGTTCATCAGGTCGATCGGGTAGCCCACGCTCGCCGTCGCCACATAGCAGTGCGGATGCCCGGCCGCCATCATGCGGGCGAGATCCTTGGGAAACAGTTTTTTCCCTTCCGGAACTTCGGGTCCAGGAGGCGAAAAAGTTGTCATGCCGCCGTAGGGCGTGCGCGATGATGCCTGAATGCCGGTGTTCGCATATTGCTCGTTGTCATAGCAGATGATCAGGCAGTCGTGATTGCGATAGAGCGCGCCTGAAATCGAAGCCAGTCCAATGTCCGAAGCGCTGCCGTCGCCCGCCTCGCAAATAATATTTGGATAAGCACCCTTCCACTTACCCTTGCGGATCATCGCTTCATAAGCGGCGGCGACGCCGGCCGTAAAGCTGCCGGCACTGCCAATCTGGGTGTGCGCCCATGGTACGTTGTACGGCGTGCACAAATACGAACTGTTCGCGACGTACATACATCCCGTCGGCCCGACCAGGATCGTGTTGTCGCCCGCCGCCTTGCTCGTCATCCGATACTGGATGGACGGCCCGCAGCCCGCACATGTGCGATGGCCGGGCACGAAGGGTTCGGACGACGGTAATTCAGGGTTGTAGAAACGCGCTCCCTGATTCGGGTTGTTGAGAATCGGCAGCATCTGCCGCTGAACTTCGATTGTTGCCATATCGCTTCCTCCTGATGGCGTGACGGCGCCTCGCCCGTCCAGACCGCAAAGCGGCATCATCCGACAAGCAATAATCTTCTTCTACTCTTCGAATCCCACCCAATGCGTGCGCTTTTCGATCTTGCCGCGCTTTTGCACTTCTAACATTTTCTCTGTCATCCAATAAAATTCCTTCAGCACGATCGCCTCGCCGCCCATGCCCGCCATAAACGAGAGGACGAGCGGTCGCTTATCGGCTTCGTAGAGAGCCGCGCAGACCTCGGCGTAGAGCAAGCCGCCGCTGCTCACACTGCCGAGCCCCATGTTGGTCTCGATCACGCCGACCACTTTGAACTTGCTGAGAACCTCTTTAACACGCTCGGTGGGATAGGGGCGGATGGTCCGCAGCCGCACCATGACCGACCTTCAGGCCTTTGTCGCGCATGTGCTGAATGGCGAATCGCGCTGTCACCGCGTGAGCGCCCTGCAGAAAAAACACCACTTCGGCGTCATCCGTCATGAACTCTTCAACCCACGGGTCGTATCGCCGGCCGAAGATCTTCGCGAACTCTTCGTGGACCTCCTCGATAACGGCCATCGATCCTTCCATGGCGCGCGCCCGTTCCAACTGCAGCGGCGGACCCTGCTCGGGCATGATCTGCGGTCCGTGCGACACGGGATGCCGCGGATCAAGCGGATAGGGATGTTTGTAAGGCGGCAGAAATTCGTTCACCTGCCCGGTGTCGGGTAACTCGACATCGCCCGTGATGTGCGAGACGAAGAACCCGTCCTGGCAAACCATCTGCGGCAAAAGTACGCGCGGATCTTCACCGATGCGAAAGCGCGATCAAGTGATTGTCAAATGCTTCCTGTGCGTCGCACGACCACCCCATAATCCAGCCCATGTCGCGCGTTGAGAGCGCATCGGTGTGCTCGGAACCGAAATCGCCCGGAGGATCGAGCGTCCGGTCGGCAATCATCATCTGCACCGGCATGCGGCTGCCGGAAATCGGCGAGTAAAGCTCGTACGCGAACTGCACGCCTACACCAGAGCTGCCGGTGAACACCCGTGCGCCGCTCGACGAAGCGCCATGCGCGATGCTCAGTTGCGAGTGCTCGCTGTCGGCGACAATGTACTCCGCGTCCAGTTCTCCATTCGCCACCATTTGCGCGAGCGCCATCATGGTTGCCGTGTAAGGCCGGATCGGGTAGGCCGCGATCACATCGACATCGGCGTACTTGGCAGCCTGCGCCGACGCGACGCAGCCGTTGATCCTTACCATCCTCTTCTTTTGCTCAGTAACCGTTGGCATGATTCACTCCAATCTCTAAATGTTCTTGGCCGCTCGTTCCGCCAGATTTCTCAGTTGTTCCGCCTGACGTCCATGCAGGCCGGGTGAGATTGCGAACGCCGTATCCATTCTGACGACTCCGGTATCGAAGTCCAGTTCCGGCACGCCTTCCAGGCAGCCCGTCGGGCATTCCTCAATGCAGACCCGGCACCCCTTGCAATAGTCGACAAGAATCTTATACAGGCCATTCGACCGCTCCGGTCGCGCAATGCACGGTTCGGGACAGACCAGATAACAGTTGTCGCAGGCGTTGCAGGTGCCGCAACTGAAGCAGCGATTCGCCTCCTCAACTGCTTGCTCCTCCGAGAACGCCTGAATCACTTCCTCCTGCGTTTTGCGCCGGGTTACGGGCGACAACATCGGCTGCTGGACGCGGGGGAAGTGCGGGAAATACGTCATGTTCATGCGGTTCAAATCCATGATGACGTCGATGGGAATGGTGCGCGGCTGCAATGGCTCTCCGCGCATCACCTTGTCCAGATTGAAAGCCACGCGCTTCCCATCGCCAACCGCATTGACCACCATCAGCGGCTGACCCGACCCCAGTTGCACGATATCGCCGGCGGCGAAAAAGTTTGTGTCGCCGAGACGTCCGAAGCGGTCGATCTTGATGGTCCCGCGCTCGTTCTTGAACTCGGCGGGCAACCAGGCCAGCGAAGCGCGCTGTCCGACAGCGATAATCACATTGTCGACAGCGAACTTTTCGGCGGGGGCCTCTCGATCAACGGTGATCGGAGAGGCATTGATGGCGCCGGAAAAGCGCGCTGGATGCAGTTGCAAGCTCTCAACTTTGCCGTTGCCAAGTACCGCCGTCACCGCACGCCCATGCCACAGGTCCACACCCTCTTCGATCATGTCGTGCAAATCTTCCGGCGAAGCGGGCATCTCCTGGGGATTGCCCTCCACCGTAATCATGGTCACTTCCACCGCGCCTTGACGAAGCGCCTCGCGAGCGCAGTCAATCGCCGTGTTTCCGCCGCCGATCACGGCGACCCGTGGCCCCAGCTTGACCTTGGATGTGCCCATGCCGATATCGCGCAGGAAGGGAAGTCCGTAATGCACGCCTTGCTTATCCTCGCCCTCGGCGCGCACGCTATTAGGCTCGGTGAGGCCGACGGCCAGGACGACAGCATCGTAGTCCTTCTTCAAATCGTCCCATGTAACGTCCTTGCCGACTTCGACGTTGGTCTTGATCGTGATGCCAAGCTCGACAAGGCGTTCGATCTCGCGATCAAGCACGTCCTGCGGCAGAACCCAGTCAGGAATGCCGCCGCGATTCAGTCCGCCTGCCTTCGGTGACTTTTCAAGGATCGTAACTTTATAGCCGAGGCGCGCCAGTTGATACGCAGCGCTGTGGCCAGCGGGACCGGACCCGACGACGGCAACTTTCTTGCCGTTGGGCTTCCCGGCCTGAACCACGTCCTTCTTCAGAGCCTGCCCGAGATCGCCAAGAAAGCGCTCCACCGCGCGAATCGAGATGGCCTCATCGTACTTTCCACGATTGCAGGCTTGCTCGCACGGGTGATAACACACGCGGCCGGTGACGGAAGGGAAGGGCATGTCTTCTTTGATCAGCGCGTAAGCATCCAGATACTTGCCGCGCTTCACGAGATCGAGATAGCCCTGGATTTTTTCGTTCGTCCCGCAAGCGTTGTTGCAAGGTGGCAACTTGTCCCGGTATACCGGTCGAATCGAGCGCCAATTACCGGTGGGGAAAAGGTCCTGGCCCTTTTCCTGCGAAGGTGCAGGCGTGATGCCAGCGAACGGGACGGTAAGCCATTCAGGAATGCGTGTGCCTTTAGTCGACATAAAATCCTTCCTAACAAGAAAAGAAATTGTGTGGTGGCGGGGCTGTGCCCCGCGGCGACGGGGCAGTGCCCCGTCACCACACGATCAAACTGCCACCGGGTTCAACGTCATCACATGTAATTCTTCGAGTGCCATTTCGAATGCGTTCTTGTTTGCGATCATGGGTTTAATCGTCTCCATCTTGACGATGCCCGTGGTCTTGATGATCGCCGCAATTAACGGCGCGGCAATATCGGGTGCGATCAGCTTATTTCGCTCGGCGGCGCCTTCGGTTGAAAGGCGGTCGAGCCCCAGTTCGCCCAACCGGTAGTAAAGCCATTTGTGGTGTGCCAGCCGGGCGGCGTCAACGCAGACCAGCTGCGCCAGCCGCTCCGAACCCGGCACGAAGCGAATCATGTAGTCCGGTGTGTAGTGCGTGTTGATCACCAACGTTCCGCCCGGCGGCATGCCACGCATGTAATCCCAACCCTTGACCATAGTGCCCTCGACCAGCACGACGATGTTGGGTTTGTCGTTTTCGTAAGTGAGTTCGTTTTCGAGCACGGTATCGCTAACGCGGCAATACTTGCGCGTGGGAGCATTGGTGCGATCGGGATTATCGACATAGTTTTCCATCGCCTGTGAATACTTGCCCTCTTTGCGGGCGGAAGCGGAGATGGAATTGACGATGTCGCGGCCCTCTTTGTCCATGATGATGCCGCGCGTCCAAACCGTGAGTTCCGTGTAGCTCATAATCTAGCCTCGTCAATACTTCGTGGTAGTTGATGCGTTCGAATGCAAATTTCTCGCGTTATTATTCGGCTCGTTCGTTGTTTCGCATTGCCTGCCATAATCGGAATCGAGAACCCCCAGAAAATCGCTGCGCAAGACTACGAAAGGCGCACCGCGTTTCGCATCCTGGAATTCCACGATCGCTGAGAGCGTTGCTTTCTTGCATAGGCTTTCGATGTCGGCGCCCGTAAAGCCTTCCATCCGGCCAGCAAACTCATTGAAATCGATATTGCTCGCCAGCGGCACACGCTGGCAGCAAAGGCGCATGATAGTTGCGCGATCGGCAGCGTCCGGTTTGGCGAACTGGAGTATGTAGTCGAAGCGCCCGCTTCGCAACAGCGCAGGCTCGATTCGCTCGGGACGATTGGTCGCCGCCAGAAGAATCACGCCCTTCACATCACGCAAGTTGTCGATTTCCCGCAGCAACTGGCTAAGAATCCTTTGATAGACGTCGGTTCCGAACTGATCGGCGCCAAACTTTGGGGCAATGGCGTCAATCGTGTCAAAGAAAAGGATGCAGGGCGCCGCCCGTCTCGCCTTCTTGAAAACCTCGCGTAGCGCCCTTTCGGATTCGCCCAGCCACTTCGAGTACAGCTGCGGGCCATCAATGGCGATCAGCGGAATCTGCTTCTCACCCGAGAGCGCCCGCGCCATGGCGGTCTTGCCCGTGCCCGATGGTCCAGCCAGCAGAATTCCCCGTGGCGGCGCCAATCCGACCTGCTCGTAGACTTCGGCGCGCATGTGAGAATGCTCAACCACCGCATCGAGCATTCGTTTCAACTCGCCGAGACCTCCCAGCGATTCGAACGTAGACGAACTTTTTTCAATCAGGAATTCGCGGGTCGCGCTCGGTTCAACTTCCTTCAAGCCGGCAAGAAAGTCGTCGCGCGTAACCTGGAGTGCCTCGAGTTCAGCCGAGGCCGTGTCCTCGGTCCCAAGCGGCATGGCCGACAGAAACCGGCGCAAGGCGATCATGCCCACTTCCTGTCCGAGCGCCTCCAGATCGGCGCCGACAAATCCGTGGGAATGCTCGGCGATCTCCTGAAGGTTGACGTCGGACGCGAGTGGCATGGCGCGGGTATGAATTCTGAGGATTTGCAGCCGCGCCTGGGTATTCGGAACCCCGATTTCAATTTCGCGATCAAATCGGCCGGGACGCCGCAGCGCAGGGTCAAGAACCTCGGGGATATTGGTGGCCCCAATGACGATAACCTGGCCGCGCGCAATAAAACCGTCCATCAGGCTGAGAAGCTGCGCCACCACCCGCTTTTCCACCTCGCCACTTACTTCGGCGCGTTTGGGCGCCACCGCATCGATCTCGTCGATGAAGAGGATCGCAGGCGCGTGACGCGCCGCTTCCTCGAAAACTTCGCGGAGCTTTGCCTCGCTCTCGCCGTAGAACTTCCGCATCACCTCAGGGCCGTTGAGATGAATGAAGTGCACACGGCTCTCGGCCGCTACTGCGCGCGCAAGCAGCGTTTTTCCTGTACCGGGTGGGCCATAAAGCAGCACGCCCTTCGGGGCGAGAATTCCCAGCCGCTCGAAGATACGCGGGTGCTTTAATGGCAACTCAACCATTTCGCGCACCCGCTCCACTTCACGTTCCAGCCCGCCGATATCTTCGTAGGAAACCGCCGGAGCCCGAGATGCCGTTTGCTCGCCTTCGACAATTCGAAGGTCGGTGCGTTTCCCAATCACGACCGGTCCCGAGGGAATCGTGCGCACAACGTTGAAGTTCACCGCCTTGGCAAACGTCGGAACACGCACCGTGCAGCCCGCAATCACTGGCACGCCCGCCAGATCCGCGAGCATTTTTTCGGGAGCGATGGTCGCTGGCGCGGCCCCCACCCACAACGGCGATAGACGGACAGCCACCGCCTGCTGGGGCTCGATGAGAGTCACGGTGACCTGTTCCTGCAAGCCGACGCCGCAATTGCTGCGGCATGTGCCGTCAATCTGGATCATGCCTTCGTGTCCATCGTCCGAATACTCGGCACGGCCCACGCCCGTCGTGCCGCCCGTGATCTTCAATACATCACCGGCTCGCGCACCGATGCGCCGCAAATCGACTGGCGCCAGTCGCGCAATGGCGTGGCCGACATCCTCGACTCGCGCCTCCGCAACGCGCAGCGTCAGGGTCACAGCGGGAGAAGATGGAATATTTTCCGTCATGGCATGATTTGCGGTGTGCTCCGAACGGGGAAATCCATCGAAGGCCCTTACTCTTTGCCCTTCCGCGTGATCCGGTTCGTGAGAGGTGGCATCCCCACGGGCCATGTTATTTCGCGCGTCAGTCAATCTGAATCGTCCCCAGCCTGGTATCTTCGAAGCCCCACGCTTCGCCTCTATCGGATGTAAATCCTCACCTGGTCAAAAATTCTTCAGAACTATTTCTTCGACATCTTCAATATGCCGCCGCATCGCCGCCTTCGCTGCCTCAGCATCGTGGCGCTTAAGCGCAGCCAGTATCCGCCGGTGGCCGGCGAGAGATTTTTGTGCCCGTCCCTCTACCTGCAAAGAGCGTTCCCGCGTGCCCCGGAGCAGGTCCATCACAATGTCGAGCACCTTCAGCACGACGCTGTTACCGGAAGCCAAAGCAATGCTGTAATGAAATTCCGCGTCCTCAGCAACCGCCGGTTCTCCGCTATTCTGCTTTTCCTGTTGCCGCTGCAAAATCTCTTCCATCTCGGAAATTTCCTCCGCAGAAACACGCTTGGCGGCGCGGGCGGCCAGCGGAGGCTCGAGCATGATGCGAAAGTCGAGAAGCTCGCTGACCAGCTCTTCCTTGCGCTTGAGGGCGTTGGCCAGCGGATTCGCCAGCGAGTCGGAGGAAATTTCGCGAACAATGGTCCCCGCGCCTTGGCGCGGTTCCACCATGCCCATCAGCTCCAGACTTCGAATTGCGTCCCGTATGGAGCTGCGGCTCACCCCCAGCGTCTCGGCCAGTTCCCGCTCGGAAGGCAATTTATCGCCAGGCCGCAGCTTCTTGAGGATCAACCGCTCGATCTGCCGGGCAACCTCTTCGTAGACCTTGTTGCGCCGCACAATCTCGAATTCGGAATTGAGAGCTGACGACATTGGAGATCAACTGGTCCGATAAGTGGACCACCCGCAGTATACGCCTACCGGGAACCAATGGAAAATATTTTTTAGATCCCGTCTGAAATACATGGAACAGCGTTTGTAGGAAACCCGGGCCGAGATTCCTTCACGATTTACAGAGTCCCGACACTGCGCTGCGCCAGCAATCTAGCGCAACTATATATCGTCCGAGTATACGCCATCGGCACGCCCACCCTTTCGCCCAACTCCACTACCGACCCGACCAGAGCCTCCAGTTCCATAGGACGGCCCGCCTCGAGATCCTGCAACATCGAAGTCTTGTGCTCGCCGACTTTTTCAGCCCCGGCCATCCGTTGATCGATAGAAACCGGCAACTCCATACCTAGTTTTCGCGAGACGGCTTCTACCTCCTGCATGATGTTGCGAATGACCTCCGAGACTCCCGGATCGCGCACCATCTGCGCCAGAGTCGAGCGGGTCAGAGCGCTTACCGGATTTAAAGACGCATTGCCCATGATCTTCACCCAGATTTCCTGCCGCATGTGAGTCGTAATGGGGCAACGTAACCCGGAGGCCACCAGCGCCTCTGCAATTCGGCGGCAACGATCGGAACGTGCGCCATCGGGCTCGCCCAGAGAAATGCGGTTGCCATCCGTATGTTGAATCACCCCCGGCGCAGTTATCTCCGTAGAAAAATACACGATGGACCCGACGACGCGGCGGGCTTCAATGGCCGCGGAAATCACGCCGCCCGGATCAATGCGTTCCAGACGAAGCCCATCCCACTGTCCCCCGACACCCTGGAAGTACCACCAGGGAATTCCATTCTGCGTGCTGACGACGGTGGTGTCCGGTCCGAGTACGAAATGCAAATGCGGCACAAGCTGAGGAAGGCTGTGCGCCTTCACTCCCAGAAACACGACGTCGGTGCGTCCCGCCTCTTCGAGGGAACCCACGATTCTTGGCCGAACTTCGAAATCCCCCTCAGCGCTCTTCACCTGCACGCCCTGCTCCTGCATGGCCTTCAAATGCGGACCACGGGCGAAGAGAGTGACATCGAATCCGGCTCGCGCCATGCGCGCACCGATGTAGGCGCCAATGGCGCCCGCTCCCGCTATTAGAAATTTCATGCCTGATCCCGGTTGGTTATTTGAGTCCTTCATTGCCATTGCGGTCCGTCAACCGGACGACTGGTCGTCGAGAATGGCGTGGGCCACGGCACGGCGGCGGATCTTTCCAGTCGCCGTGGTGGGAATGCTTTCCACCAGATAAATCTTGGTCGGGCATTTGTATTCCGCCAGGAACTCGCGACAGTGCTTTAGAAGTTCGCTTTCGCTGGCTCCGGTAGGTTCGTGCAGGACGACCGCCACGCCGACTTCTTCTCCCAGCGTGGGGTGCGGGCAGCCAAATGTAACCGCTGCCGCCACCGCCGGATGCCGGAGCAGGATTTCGTCCACTTCATGGGGTGCGATATTTTCGCCGCCACGAATGATGATGTCCTTGATCCGCCCGGTCAGATGCAGATAGCAGTCTTCGTCGAGCAAGCCCTCGTCGCCGGTGCGAAACCATCCATTCACCAGGGCGCGGGCATTGGCTTCGGGATTATTTTCGTATCCCCGGAACACGCTCGCTCCCTGAATGACAATCTCCCCGCGCTGGTTGGTTCCGAGATGGTTGCCCTCTTTATCCATGACGCTGACCCGAATGCCGGTGCCCACGCCGACCGAACCGGCCTTGCGATGCCGCGGCGGCAGAGGATTGGAAGTCATCTGGTGAGCCGCTTCGGTCATGCCATAGGCTTCGACAAAAGGGACGCCGAAAAGTTCCTCGATCTTGTGAATAAGTTCCGCCGACAAGGGCGCGCTGCAGGAACGAATGAAGCGAAGCGAGGTCGCCTCTTTGGGCTTTTGGCGCGTGCGCGCCAGCAAAAGCTGGTGCATGGTGGGCACTCCCGAATACCAGGTTACCCGGTAATTGCGCACTGTCCGCCAGAACGAGAGCGCGTTGAACTTGGTCGGAACCACGACGGTACCCCCGGAGAGCAATGTGGACATCACCGAGCCGATCAATCCATGAATGTGAAACAGCGGCATAACGCACAGCGAAACATCGGCCTCGGAAAGCGCGTAGGTGTTGGCGATGTTGGCCGAGGAAACCGCCAGGTTGGAATGCCGCAGGGGCACGCGCTTGGGCCGCCCCGTGCTGCCGCTGGTGTGGAGGACAAGAGCAACGTCGTCCGCGGTAGGCTCGGTGGCCTTGGCCCCCGAGGGAGCATCCAGCATGTGAACTACGCCCTTGTCGGTCATTGTCACCGAGAAAATGGGAATTTTGAGATCGCCGGCCGCGGCACGCACGAACTCTGCTCCCACCGGCGGGCAGAGCAGCAGGCGAGCGTCCGTGTCACGCAGGAAAAAAACAAACTCCTCATAAGGGTATGCGGGATTCAAAGGCGCCGCAGTTCCGGCAATAGAAGCGGCAAGAAAACACACAATGGCGGGTAATCCGTTTGGCAAAGCGATCGCCACACGGTCGCCGCGGCGGATGCCGGCGGAAGCGAGAGCATCCGCCATGGCCAGCACCTGCTGCCGCAGCGACTCATAGGTGACCACGACTTCAATCTCGGGGACAGCGAGGGCTGCGTGACTGTCCGCGAAATGTAGTACGTCAAGGAGTGTATGGACGGACTTCAGGGTCATGGCGCGCCGCCTTTAACGCGGATCCTTGGATGATCCAGATCTGTTTTCGGTTTTAGAATGGGCAATCCAGCACGCTTGCCGAGTCTGCTTTTCGCGTGTGCAAATTCCGCGTCTATCTATGCATCGAAAGATTTGGAAATCTAACTCGGATAACCCTCCGCGCTCAGAGCCTTCTTGAACTCCCGCAGAAAAAACTGCAACTTTTCTTCGGTAGCCAGCGGTCCCATCACGCCGATCCGGAAAATCTTGCCCGCCAGTGGGCCGAAGCCTCCGGCGATTTCAATGCCCGGGCCCTCCAAAGCCGCTTGCGCACTTTACCCTCGTCAACTCCCTTGGGCACCAACACGGTGTTCAGCGTCGGAATTCGATGGGCTGCCGGAACGTGCATCCCCAGACCCATGGCTTCGATCTCATGGACGAACATCTGATGGCACCGGCGGTGACGATCCCAGCGATTCTCGATTCCTTCTTCGGCAATCACCAGCAACGCTTCGCGCAACGCGTAGAACATGGAAATAGGAGCCGTGTGGTGATAGCGGTGCGAGACCGTCGAGTAATCATGAATCAGCTTGAGATCGAAATACCAACTGCGCACCGGCGTGGTGCGGGCGCGCAGCCACTCCATGGCTCGCGCCGAAATGGCCAGTGGAGACAGGCCCGGCGGGCAGCTCAGCCCTTTCTGCGTGCAGCTGTATGCGATGTCCATGCCCGTCCGATCGAACTCGACCGGTAATCCGCCGAGCGATGTGACGCAATCGGCGATGACCAGAGCTCCGGCTTCATGAGCCGCGGCGCAGATGGCATCGCCCGGCTGTAATGCTCCCGTTGAAGTCTCGGCATGAACGTAGCCAACCACCTTCGGCTTTTCCCGACGGATGAAGTCCGAGATTTCATTATCCGTATAGGTTTCGCCCCAGGCTTTCTCAAAGCGCACGACGTTTGCGCCCTGGCGCCGGGCCATCTCCGTAAGGCGGTCGGAGAAATATCCATTCGCGAAGACCGCGAACTTTGCTCCCGGCTCCACAAAGTTGGCGACGGCCGCTTCCATGCCGGCGCTGCCCGTGCCGGAAATTACCAGCGTCGAGGCATTGTTGGCTCCAAAAGGAGTCTTGAGCAATTCCTGAACGTCATGCATCACCTGAATAAAATATGGGTCGAGATGACCGACGATCGGCTTGGACAACGCTTGATAGACCCGGGGATCCACCATGGTCGGTCCGGGACCGAAAAGATAGCGGGTAGGCGGTTGTAGGGGCGCGAATGATTCCTGCACTGGGATCTTTTGTTCTAGGGTACTCATAAGCCTCATTTCTCTTCAGGGATTAAATTCGAGCATTGTTCAAACACATCCGTCCGAACAAACGAAGAAGCTCGACGCCGTCCTGCAGTAAACATCACGGCATGGGATGAAGTCAAAGTAATTTATTGAGCCAATTCAATTAGTTTTTCTTATCATTCATCGTTAGAGCGCGATCCGGGGCGCGAACTCTTCGTGCCCCGCAATATGTTGTACGGCTGCGGTGCCCCAGGTTCGCGCCCGTCCTTTGGGCGCTAACCTGGGCGCAGCACTACACCGTGCCAAACACTTTATTTCGTCCGTCCCGCTTCCACCTTCAACTTATCGCTGGCGCCAGCCTGAGCGGCCGCCAGGCGCGCGGTCAGAACGCGGAATGGAGAACAGGCCACATAGTCCATTCCAACCTGATGACAGAACTCCACCGACGACGGATCGCCTCCATGCTCGCCGCAGATGCCGACCTCTAAACCCGGTCGAGTCTTTCGTCCGCGTTCGATTCCGATGCGAACCAGTTCGCCCACGCCGTCCCGATCAATCACGGCGAACGGATCCTGTTTCAGAATTCCTTCCGCCAGATACGTGGGAAGAACTTTGTTGATGTCGTCGCGCGAGAAACCGAATGTGGTCTGCGTCAGATCGTTGGTGCCGAAAGAAAAGAATTCCGCCTCTTTCGCGATCTCATCGGCCACCAGTGCGGCGCGTGGTAACTCGATCATCGTGCCCACCAGGTAATGGACTTTTTTCCCTTTTTCCTTGAATACTTCGTCCGCCACCCGGCGCACAATTGCCGCTTGATTCTCCATCTCTTTGAGGGTTGCGATTAGCGGGATCATGACCTCGGCGTGGGTCTTGATGCCGGATTTTTCGACTGCGACGGCCGCTTCGAAAATGGCGCGGGACTGCATCTCGGTAATTTCCGGATAGGTAATTCCCAGGCGGCAGCCGCGATGCCCCAGCATGGGATTGAACTCATGCAAATCTTCTACCCGGCGCAGCAGGTCAGGCAAAAGCTTTTTGAGATCGCCGACTCCCTTGGCGCCGTATTCGCCGTAATCCTCGAGCAGCGCCTTCTTCTGCTTCGCATCCGCATGGGGAAGGGTGGCAAGGTCGACCATCAACTTCTCGCGTTTCGGCAGGAACTCGTGTAGAGGCGGGTCCAGCAGGCGGATGGTCACCGGCAGGCCCTCCATGGCTTTGAACAAACCTTCGAAGTCCTTCCGCTGATACGGAAGCAATTTGTTAAGGGCCTTGCGGCGATCCTTCTCGTTGTCGGCGAGAATCATGGCGCGCATGTGCGGGATGCGGTCCGGCGCGAAAAACATATGTTCGGTGCGGCAAAGCCCGATGCCTTCCGCGCCGAAAGCTCGGCTTGAATGGCATCGCGGGGAATATCGGCATTGGCGCGCACACCGATCTTGCGGAACGGCTCGGCCCAGCCCAGCAGCTTTTTTAATTCCGCATTTTCGGCCGACGCGGGAAGCGTATTCAGTTTGCCCTTGATGACGCGCCCCGTGGTTCCATCGAGCGAGATCCAATCTCCCTCGTGGAACACCTGGCCTTTGACGCGCATTTCGCGCGTCCGTTCGTTGACCTCAATATCGCCGGCTCCGGCCACACAGCACTTGCCCATGCCGCGTGTCACGACCGCCGCGTGGCTGGTCATGCCGCCTCTCGAAGTAAGAATGCCGGCCGCGACCTCCATGCCATGAATATCCTCAGGGGTAGTCTCGGCGCGCACCAGGATCACCGGATTCTTCTTGTCTCCATGGCCAGCTTTCTCAACAGCTTCGTCGGCGGAGAACACGATCTGCCCGACAGCAGCGCCCGGAGAAGCCGGTAAGCCAGTGGCGAGCACTTCGACCTTGGCGCTTTTTTCATCGAGCGTAGGCACCAAAAAATCGTAGAGCTGATTGGGATCGACGCGGAAGATGGCTTCGTTCTCGGTGATCAAACCCTCGTCCACCATCTCGATGGCGACCCGAACGGCGGCGCGGCCTGTGCGCTTGCCGTTACGTGTCTGCAACATGTACAACTTGCCCTCCTGGATGGTGAACTCAAAATCCTGCATATCCTTGTAATGCTTTTCCAGCCGGGTCGTGATTTCGCGAAGCTGGTGGTAAACATCCGGCATGACCTTCTGCAATTCCAGGATCGGCACCGGAGTGCGAACACCTGAGACCACATCCTCACCCTGCGCGTTCATCAGGAACTCGCCGTAAAATTCTTTCACCCCAGTCGCGGGATTGCGCGTGAAACCCACGCCCGTTCCGCTCGTGTCGCCCAGGTTGCCAAACACCATCGCCTGCACATTCACCGCGGTGCCGAGCATGTCGTCGATGTTATTAATCCGCCGATAGTGCTTGGCGCGGTCGTTTTGCCAGGAGCGAAACACCGCATCCCGCGCCATAACGAGCTGCTCGTTGGCGTCCTGCGGGAAGTCGCGCTTGGCGTGCTTCTTCACGACTTTCTTATATTCCTGAATCACTTCCTTCAGAGCCTTGGCGTCGAGTTCGGTATCGAGCTTCGCCTTCTTCTGTTTCTTCTTCGCATCGAACACTTCATCAAATTCGGACTTCGGAATTTCCAGCACCACGTTGCCGAACATCTGAATCAACCGCCGGTAGGAATCGTAGGCGAAACGGGGATTATGACTGCGCTCGGCGAGCGCCTCCACGCTTTGATCGTTGAGGCCGAGATTCAGGATCGTGTCCATCATCCCCGGCATCGAAAACTTCGCTCCCGAGCGCACACTCACTAGCAGCGGATTCTCGCCCGCGCCCAGCTTCTGCTTCTGCAACTGTTCCAGACGCCGCAGAGCTGCCTCCATCTGCTGCGTGACCTCGGCAGGCACCTTGCCGCCACTGCGCATATACTCGCGGCAGGCTTCAGTCTGAATGGTGAACCCGGGAGGCACCGGCAGTCCGGCATTCGTCATCTCGGCCAGGCCCGCGCCCTTGCCGCCCAGATCGTCTTTCATCTTGCCGTTGCCTTCGGCTTTTCCGTCGCCGAAAAAGTAAACGTACTTGGTGGTTTTCGTGGTGGATTGTTCTGGATGGGTTTCAAGAAGAGTGGAAGTGCTCATGAATTTGTCCTCTTTCGAAAATTAACCTATTAATTCGAATCTCAGGTTGTAGGAGGGTTCTTCCGTTGACGACTATCAAGAACAGCGATCGGTCACGCAATCACTCGCAAATGGGTCCTCTTTGACAGAGACCAATCGCAATCACCAGAGAGACATGAACACTCCCCATCAGCCTACGCAAGCTAACCTACAAGTTTACCTGATTCTCCGGCTCTCATCATAGCTATAGCTCCAGAATGAAAGGCCTTTAGTCGCAAGAGTCTTAAATCTCAGAGAAGGCTCGTAGATCGAGCAGGGCGGCCGTTCGCATGCTCGCCGCTAATGCGCAGTGACAAAAAAGTACGCGGTCATCACCAGGCCTGTTCCGATCACCACGTACCGAACTTTCCCCGGGTCCGCTTTCTGTGCATAGTGCGCTCCAAACCATCCCCCGGTCAGCGCTCCTGCGATCATCACGACACACTGCGGCCACAAGACCGCCCGCGCCACGATGAAGGTGACGACGGCGGCCGCGTTGATCGCAACCGCGAGCAGGGTCCGAATGGCGCCCATGGCATGAATGTCGCGCATGCCCAGAGCCGCCAGCATGGCGAGCGTCATGAACCCGATGCCGGCGCCGAAGTATCCGCCATACACGGCCACCAGCAACTCCAGGATCGAAGTGATGGTGATCGCCTGCCACGATATCGCCCCCAGATCGTCGACCACAGCCGCCCTCCCCGCCAACGCGCGGAGCCTGTTTCCGAAGGCAAACAGCAGCGTCCCACTCAGCAAAAGCCAGGGCACAAGGTGAAGAAAAGTACGCTGCGGGGTTTTAAGCAGGAGCAATGCCCCGGCCCACCCGCCGGCCACGCTTGTTACGAGCAGAGGAACCAGGACGCGCAACGGTGCGTTCAACCGTTTGAGGTAGGCAACCGTGCTGGCCGCCAGGCCCGGCCAGAGGGCGACCGTATTGGTGGCATTGGCTTGTACCGCGGGCACACCCGTAAACAACAAGACCGGAAAGGAAACAAAGCTGCCGCCGCCCGCTACCGCGTTTAGCGTCCCGGCAATCGCGGCCGCGAAAAATAGGAGGATGGCTTGGCTCAAGTCCAAGCCCATATTCTTATCAGGAAAATGACGCTCCGAGAAGCAGTCCTCGCGCTGAGGCGTTCACTACGGCGAAAGGCCGACGCACCTTACTTCACGGAATCCTGGCTCCGCGAGTTTCCGGGACGGGAGACTAACGGCTCGAACATTCTTTCGAGATCGTCCGGATCGAATTCACCGAAATCGTCACCGGGCTGGCGGATCCAGTTCTCATCATGGTGTCAGAACTCGTGCTCATCGAAGGTGATTCCTCGCCCGTAACTTCGACTCGCTGCCCAATGTAGTGGCGAAGCTTGATTTTTTTAGTGGCCTGTAGCTCATACGTGTTCGCCGGGTCCTGTTTCACCAGAACGTAATCTCCGCTCATGCGGCTCACGCAGCCCTGAACCGTCACCTGCCCCTTGCCGTGATGGGAATTGTCCGTACTCGTGGCAGCAGATTGGTTCCCTTGTCCCAAAGCAAAACTTGCCGAAAGCAATAGCACGAACAAAGTTGGTTTCACAAACGCCTCCTCATCCTAATCGAAACGAGCCTACCGATCTTCATCTAAGATGAACATTGTAGTCCACAGGTTGCGTATTAGAAATCCCAGTGGTTCGTATAATATGCGCGAGTCGTAATAGTTATATCGATGCGCTGCGCGGCCAGCCGTGTTGCTCCCGGAGCGCGATGAAATATAGTAGGTGAACCACGTTCATGCCGGAAACGAATAATAATGAGATTGAAAGCTTGGCTCGCGAACTGCAATCCGCCGCTGAATCAGGACAGATGATTTCCCCTCCATCCGCGCGTCCCGGTTTTGATCTCAACACCGCGTATGCGGTGGAAGCGACACTCAAACGAATGCGCGAATCCAGTGGACATCGCGCCGTGGGCCGCAAAGTCGGTTACGCCAACAAGGCCATGTGGCGCGTTCTGAAACTCGAGACTCTGGTCTGGGCGCATATGTATGACGACACGGTGCATCACGGTGATCACAACGCGGCCACTCTGGCGCTTCCGCACTCACGCTCGTTGAAGATTGAACCGGAGATCGTTTTCGGATTGAAACAGCCAATTACCTCAGTCGGCCTTGATGCTGCGGCAGCGCTCGAATGCACCGATTGGTTGGCGTTCGGATTCGAGATCATCGATTGTCCCTTTCCAGGATGGCAATTTCAGCCCAGCGATTTCGTCGCCTCTTATGGGCTCCACGCAGCGCTCGTGATCGGCGAGAAGGCGCACTTGCTGGCGGCGATGATCCCGAAACTGTTGGAAGAGTTGCCGCGGTTTACAGTACGCATGTCGAAAAATGGCGAGTTTGTCGAAGAAGGGACGGGCAAGAATTCCCTGCGAAGTCCCGCCTTGTGCCTGGCAGAACTCGGCGGCGCCATCCTGCGAAGATTTGCCGATCAACCGTTGAGTGCCGGAGAAATCATTAGCTCGGGCACGCTCACCGCTGGACATGCAACCGGAGCGGGCGATCGTTGGACCGCGGAAGTCGAAGGTCTAGCTCTTCCACCGCTCACACTGCACTTGATTTAGAACCGTTCCATGCTGATGGGTCGGTGCCTGGATGTCTTCGCCAAAAAATCTTGACTTATGTCCCGAAAGGAACGCAGGATGAATTGAAGCAACTAAATTCCTCGGCAGATCCTCGGCGCTCTTCGCTAGCAACTGAGAGTGGCAGCGAGGATGGAATTTTTGATAGGTCTTCGGATGGGGAAGGGCGGGAGCCGAGGAGCCGAGTCCTTAACTCTTTATTCCGTAATACTTTACGTATAAGTTTTTGTTTATCAATACTTTACAACGGAACGGTACAAGGATATGCTGATTTTTACCAGCTAAACGCAATGCATTCAATACTTTACATATAAGCTGTTTTGATTGAATACTTTGGAAGGAAATTCTCGCTAAATCTCTGATTCTAATATACCGGTAAGGGGGGGGGGGTACCCCAGGACTCGGAATTCTCGCACCTCCCCGAAAACTCCCGGAAGCTCGTTTCAGAATCAGCTCGAAAGGAAACAATGCGACACCACTTCATTTGCATTTGTATCGCTCTTTCGTTGGCCTGTTTCGCCGCCGCCCAGCAGCCGCCCCAGCAACCTACAAAGACGAATTCTGACAAAGGTGGAAAGTCCTCCAATACGTCTGCCGAGGCGAAGCTCAAAGACTTGTTCGAATCGAAGATCAAAACTGAATGGGAGGCTCTGAAGAAGAAGGACTCCAAAACCTACGGTGAACTGCTGGCCGACGATTACCAGGGCGTGGAAACCGATGGCAAGGGCGAACGCACCCGAATCGCAGGCCATCAACGAAGTTCAGGCTGGCAACATTTTCGACTACACGTTATGGGGATACAAATTAATTCCCTTGAATCCAGACGCGGCGTTCGTGATCTATGAAGTCACCGTTGCAGTTCCCGCCCAAATCGGCGGTGCGCTACTCGAGGCTGTACATCACGGAACTCTGGGTGAAGCGCAAAGGAGAATGGAAAGAGTTGCACTATCAGGAGACACACGTCAAATAGGCGATTCGGCGTATCGGCTTGGCCTCGGCGCAGGTCGGCCCGGAACGGTATCCTTACTTAGAACCGCCTATTCAATTCGCTTAGTCGCAGTCCGGAGGCATCGCCATAATTGGCGACTCGGAATCGCACGGTAGTTTCTTCTTGGCGGGCTCGAGCAGCGGCGGCCGCTTGTAGCGGAGGATCCACAATCCCTGACCGTTGGTGAGATAAATCAGGCCATGGTTGCCGTCCGGGAGAAGACTGGTGACGCCAGTAAACTCCTGCAAGGTTTTCGGATTGCGCGGGTCGCTCAGATCCAGCAATCGCACCGTTTCCGTCGCATGGGCGCTGCTGGTTAAAGTGCCTGGCTTCTTTTCCGGAGCTTCGGCAATCGCGATGTCAGGGCTAACCATCTGCAGGTTGCCCGTAGTCGCCTTACTCAGTTCGGCCGTTCGCTTCAAAAGAGCAGGGAACTCGGGCTTGGTCACGTCCACAATCATGAAGCCCTGCTTCGAAGCCTGTTGCACGTACAAGTAGCTCTTTCCCTCGTCCTTCTGCAGCAACATCTGGTTGCCCGTAGCTTGCGGAAGGGGCAAGTGCCCAATCACCATCGCGGGCACATCGGTGGGCTTCGGCGGAGGCTGGTCCTTGGCGCTTGCAAGCGCGACAGCAATTGCGAGCACCGAGAGCACGAGAAGATGAGTTCGGAGAATTTTACGAAAGGTCGCCATGATTACGTCACCCTGAGGGACTGGGAAGTCCCTAGTGTTCTAAAAGTCTTCTAAAGCGAACTATATCACCAACGCGGCGCGCTCGTATGTTTGCAAGACCACTGATTGTTGCAAGCCAAGGTTGTCGCAAGCCTGGATCCTCGCAAGCCTGGATCATCCCGATGATGATCCAGGCTTGCGGATTGTCTCAGTCGAATGATCACTGTCGAGCGTACACGCCAATACAACCATTGGAGCTCTGGGTTATGCACTGCCCGCCCGCCTGCAATGGCACAAACGCGTGGTTCGTGCTCGGATCAACGGCGATGCTGTGCGAATTGGAGCCGGTCGTAACATTTTCCAGCCACAGGTTCGAGCCGGCATCGATCACGCCCATTTTCGGGCCGTCCGGCATATCCCGCGCGGCCAGGTAGTACCGATTGTCGCCGGGGTTGTACCAGGTCTCGTCAACGCCACCAACGTTATTAATGGTGGCGAGGATCGCGCCGCTGGTACCGTTGATTACGTACTCGTTGGGCGGGAAGGCTTCGCCATCATGATCGGCGCAACCGACCAGGAAATTATTTCCCGGGCCATGCACGATGCTAGTGGGCATGCAATTCGGTATCACGAAAGTATTGACCACCACCGGTCCACAAGAAACCCCTCCACAGCTGGTGTCCGTGAGCCGGGGATCGATTTCATCGATGCTGCCAATATTCGTGATGCCGATGGAATTTCCATTCGCTTGCAGCAAGTGGCCGGTGTTGGGATTCCACGCCTCCCACCCAGACCCGCAGGTGCGATCGCCCCGGCGCAATTACCGCCCGGAGTCGCTTGGTTGCAAAACGCTCCCGTCGTCTGGTCAAGAACCGGTCCGTGATGGCAGGGAATCGTGTAAGCCGCGCCACTTGGCGTAACGCCGATTCCAGGGACCAATGAATTGACCGATCCAGAAACGCCCGAGTAGGTCTGCGGGTTGGATGGATCCGGACATGCAAACGTGCCGCCAACATTGTCAACGGGAACGGCCGCATTGAGTCCTGTTCCTCCGGACGCCGCACCTCCCGCGCCATCGTAGTAAATCTGGCCAAGGATGCAACTGGGAGGATTGAAATGAGCAGTCGGATCCTCCTGCACCCAAGTCGTTGCCGATCCCTGGAACGGGTAGCTCGACGCCATAGTCGCCGCGGGCCGAAGCCTGCCGCCCAAGGCCCGTATGCGAGCGCCGAATCGATCGGCAAGCAGTGTTGTTGTCGCCGGCGTCCGCCGGACTTGTTCGACAATGTGCGACATGTCGATGAACGTGACGAATGGCAATCCCGGGTCGCCATTGATGATGGCGAGAACCTGATGCTTGGGGTCGTAGGCCATTTCGTCAGCGCGATCATCTCCGCAATCGGCCGCTGAGCCAGCTTCGCCGTTCCATGACGAGACGCAAGGCGCAATGCCGAGCGGTCCATCGTAGTCGGCCGAAACCCCGGTGGGGATGGTGGCAAGCACAGTTGGCGAAGTAGGCGGATTCTTGGTCAGGTCCATTGTAGTTAAATCGAAAACCACCACCGAGGAACTGCCATTCGCCACGAACAAGATCTTGCCGTCATCACTGAGTTCCAAACCATCGGGACCGGACATGGGATTCACGCCGTTGGCGCGGGCAGCGCAGCACTGCGCGCCGGGGAATCCCCCGAACTTGCCATTGCCGCCGAACCCTGAAATTAAGTGAAACGGCGAATTCCTGCAGCCGAAACGGGTAAAGTTTCCGAATACAGAAATAATCGGGGGAATGCTGGGATCACAAAGACTCGCGCCGTTTCCCGCATCGGTCACGGCGTTAGATCCCTGAATGGCGTTCACCGCAAGGTTTGTGGACGTGTCGGTGACCACCACGGCTAAGCCAATGCGGTCCGAAACATATTCCAGGTAGTGGCCCGGGACAGCAGGATTCGGAGCGATCCAGCTAATGTCGAAGGAGTTGAACGGTCCACCGGGTTCGCCGGTCGGATTGTGTTCCGGCACGACAACGATATCAATTACTCCGTAGGTGCCGTTTTTGGTCGTGCCGCAAGTCGGGCAATTCGGGGTTGATCCGCAGCCACTCGCTAGTATGAACAGCGTTATGAGAAGAGAAGTAAGCAGAATCCTGGACTTCATCGTTTATCCTCCTGCAAGCTTTTTCTGCCGGACTTTCGCCGGCAGCGTTGCAACGCTGCCGGCAGTCCCTGTTTGAATTTGCACCGCTAAACCTCAACCAACGAACCCGCAAACCACAAATCCACAATTGTGATCGCGCTCTAGAACCGGAACTGCACGCGTTGCAGCACGACATAGTAGGTTTGTGGCACGGCCCCGATTGTGCTTGGATCTCTCAGCCGATCAATGCCAAGATCCACCATGTATCTGACCCAATAGTTGGGGTACCAGTTGATGCCGATTGTTGTTTCATTGGTATGGAAGTCATACGTCGGCACAAATCCGGGCGTGAAAAAGTTCAAGTAATTTGCGCCCGGTTCCAGGGCTTGCGCGCCTGTGTATCGGACTGCCACTTCCCAGGCTCCCAAACCGCGGCTTTGGCCGCCAGGAGTATCAGGCCCGAAGAGCGGATGCTTTACCCGTGGAGTGCCGTTTTCCGGCCGCTTCTCTCCCGTGAGCAGGTAACTCGTGCTGATATCCCAGCCCTTGGCCCTGATCCCCGGCAGACTCAGATAGCCGAGGTTTCCCACCTGGTAGGTGCCGATATTGTTCCGGTACATGGCGACTTGATCGTATTCGCCACGCAGAGAGAAGCTGCTGTGTATGTAGGTGAATTCTCCGTTATAGCGCTCGATCGCACCGTTAATGCGGAATTGCGGGAAGAAGTTATAAGCGCCATCGGGCAGCGTGCCGTTGAAGCTCAAATCGCCCGCAATTGCAGCGGAACGAGCATGATCAACCGCTCCGCCGAAAGCGAATTCCTTGTACCAGGAATTCTTTGACTTGCGGAATGGGTAGAATCGCAGCCGGCCAATGACTTCCGGCTCGTTGGTTGTATTGGCCAGAGCGTACCCCTTGCCATTGAAGGCTCCCACGAAATACTGGATCCGGCCACCGTAAAGGTCTCCGTGGACCACGGCTCCAGGGCTGCGGTAGGCCGAGGCGGCGGATGGGACGAGCATGGATTGGAATCCGCGCTCGATGAAATCCAAGTTAGTAACGCCCAATCCGGTTTCCTGGCCGAAAGGAGCCTTGAACTGTCCCGCCTGGACTTGGAATTCCGGTCTCACCCGGATGTTGAGGTAAACATCGCGTACCACCGATCCAGAGGTCGCAGCGGCATCCGTGAGTAACGCAAAGTCAAAGTGCGAGCCGAAGCTTCCCTGGAAACCGAAGCGAGCCCGGCGCAAGAGGAAGGTGTCGGACGGCGCGCCATCGCCCTGAAAAGCACGGTAGTCGCTATTCACGTAGCCGTAAGGACTCAGCGTGAACTGTCCATCCGCGCTTCTGATGAAGAAATGCTCGCCGTTCCAACCAGCAGTCAGCGGAACGTCCTTTTTCGGAGTAGCGGGAGCAGCCTGATTGATCATTGCCGCTTCCATCGGCTCTGGTTGTCGCAGAACCGCATCGGTCAGATGAACATTGCCCATTGCTGTCGCCTCGGCGGCTTGCAGATGGACATCCCCTGGAGCTTCTGGCAGGGTCGAGAGGTCGCCGCCAGCTGCAACTGGCATAGCTCTTTGCTGCGCGAGGTTCTCGACCAAAGCCTTCAGCTCTTCAATAGTTTGGCGTTGCGCGGCAACATCGCGGCGCAACTGATCGACCTCCGCCTTGGTTGCGTTGGGGGAGGCGCCGGATTTGTCGGCAGGTTGTGGAGTTTGAGCCAGCAAACCCGAAGTTGCGAAGAACACCAGAACAAGGACATAAGTTTTTAGCAAGCGCATGGTTTCCTCTCCGGGATGATTTGCATAGACGAGCCTCCGCTCAAGGCATGCAGGCACTAAAAGACGCTGCCTTGATCACTCGGGCCAAGAGCCAAAAATCAGTAATAGATTGCGTATAAATCGCTGTCCGGTACGAAAAGCGGACCAGTTGGGCGGTTTACCACATCGAAGCCCATGTTGTCAAGTAAACTTTGTTAACGCTCTGTAGCCGGCGGTGAAGACCGCACATAACAAAGTTCGGTAAGCGAGAGGCCCCCGGCGTGCAAGACTCTCGCCCCGATGGTTGCTGGTGTCAGCGCGGCGGAGATTCGGTTTGCGAACCTGGCCGTTAATCGTCCGCTAAGCGTGCACCAGTTCCTTTTGTTTCTCATCCAACTTCTTGTTCGCAGAGTCCTGGGCCAACGCCTGCTCCAGACGGAACATTTCCTGTGCCTTCTGGTAGGTAGTGATGGCGACCGGTTTCAGCCAGAACAGGGCCAGGAACGCGGCGACTATGTTGCAAGCAATCATGACCCAGAAAACCGACATCCACGAGCCAGTCTTGACACTGGCCATGGCGGCCACGGGTCCGGCGAAGATGGCCGCCAAACCTTTGGCCGTGTAGACAATGCCATAGTTGGTCGTGGCCCATTTCCGGCCATACAGGTCGCCAACGATGGAAGGGAAGAGGGAAAAGATCTCGCCCCATCCGAAGAAGCAGAGGCCCGTCATCAGGACGAACCACACCGGATGACTGATCAGCTTGAGCAAGCCCAGGACGGCGAGGCCCTGGAGCAGGAACGCGATGAACATCGTGTTCTCACGTCCAATGTGATCGGAAACCCAGCCCCAGAATGGCCGGCAAAGGCCATTCAGCATGCGATCCAGTTCGATGGCCACGACCAGGGCAGACATGCCCCACAAGACGATGGTCTTGTCGACGTGGTAAAAGACGGCGATGGGCTTGATCTGGGCAGTGACTACCAAGCCGCCAAAAGCGACCAGCGTCATCATGATGTAAATGACATAGAACGATGGCTGCTTCAGCATCTGCCAATAAGTCATATCGTAGGCAGACGTTCTTACTTTGGCGGAGGCTTGCGTCCATCCCTCAGGCATCCAGTCTTTGGGCGGAGCGATGATCAGCATCGCCGCGGCAAAGACGATAATGCCCTGGATAACGCCCCAGAAGATGAAAGTATGCTGGTATCCGGAGACTTTCATCATCTTGGCGATTGGCGCCACGGTCAGTGCTGTTCCCAAGCCGTACGCGCCCGCGGTGAACCCGGCACACATGCCCCGGTGATCGGGAAACCACTTCAGTGAGTTGCCCATGCAGCCGCCGTACACTGCACCGGCGCCGATGCCGCCGAGTGCGTACCAAACGTACAGCCCGTGCAGACTGCCCGCCATCCCCGATCCGATCCAGCCAAGGCCGACGAGGATGCCGCCAACGCCGATGACCAGACGAGGACCAAGACGATCGACGAGGTAGCCCTCGAACGGTACCAGCCAGGTCTCGCAAAGGATGAATGCGGCGAAAGCCACCTGGACAGCGGCCAGGGTTGCGTTCATACTTTTTGTTAAGGGTGTAGTGAATAGGGTCCAGGCGTATTGAAGATTGGCAATCGCCATCATCGCGACCACGCCTGCAATCAGTTGAACCCAGCGGTTGACGATCTTGGGTTCAGTTCGAGCTAAGGAGGTCACATTCGTGGCCATAGGATTCCTCCGGGAAGCGATCAGGTTTTAGTCTTCTTTTTTCGTTTTAAAACTCCCTTGCTATAATTTGTCGGGAAAAGCGAAGACCCGCCCTCTCAATTGAGAGGGCGGGTAGTTGTTACTCTTCGATTTCTTTCTGTAGCGGAATAACTCCCGGCACCAGCCACTTGTCCCACATTTCATCGATCTTGCTCTGGAAGAACTCGATATCTTCCTCGATGAAATGCGCGAACCTTCCCTGCTTGAGCAAGTACTCGCGAACCGGCAGACGTTTGAATCTGCCATTTGCGATGTCTTTGCTCTTGCCGTACATCTTCAGCGTGCCATTTTCGACCTCGTACAGCGGGAAGATGCCGGTGTTGACGGCCAGCTCGCCCAGCTGGAAGGAAAGCACGGGATCGAAGTCCCAGCCCTTCGGGCAGGGGTTGAGGCAGTGAATGAAGGTGGGGCCGCCGACCGACAGGGCCTTGCGAACGCTGTTCATCGCCTGCAGGGGATAGGACGTCGAGATGGTTGACACATACTTCACTGTGGGGTGCCCCACCATCATCAACGGCGCCATGTTCTTCTTCCAGCGATGATTCATGATCCGCTTTACTTTTCCCGGCGTGCTGAACGAGGTGTTGACGCCATAGGGCGATGTCCCGGAAATCTGGATATCGGTATTGGCGTAGGACTCGTTGTCGTACATCAGGATCAGCAGGTTGTAGTCGGGATGGCACATGGTGGCTGAGATCGCGCCCAAGCCCATGTCAGCACCGCCGCCGTCGCCGCAGAAGGCGATGACGTTGATGGGTTCATCTTTCATGACGCCCTTGCGCATCTGGACGCGGAATGCCGCCGCCGCTCCCAGCGCGCTCGAGCCCGAACTTCCCAGTTGCGTGTGCATCCAGGGGACGCCCCAGGGGGTTGAGTAGTAAGAGGTGTTCGCCACATACATGCAGCCAGTGCTGCCCAGAACGATCGTTCTGGGGCCTGCGGCCTTCGCCATCAGTTTCATGATTTGCGCAGACTCGCAGCCCTGACAGGTGCGGTGGCCGGATGTGTAATATTCCTCGTGCGGAACCTTCTTTACTCCTTTGAAGGCTTCCAGGTTTTGCGTGGGTTTTTCTTCTACAAAGGTGCTCATAATTGTTTGTCCTTTCCGGCTCTGGAAACGCGTCGAAACGCGTTATCCCCGCAGCCCAAACCATTGCGTCAGAGGTTGCGCCTTACCTTTTGCGGCCTGGAACACGATGTCAGTCATCGATTCCACGTCGGGCACTGTGATTTCGCGGCCACCCAGTCCACCAATGAAGCCAATTACTGGCGGTCTGGTTTTGCTGCTCGAGTACATGGCGGAACGAACTTCCGTTGCCACTACGCCGCTCAGATCCGGCGAACCGAACGAGAAATCCCGATCGACTACGCCGACGGCCTTGAACCGCTCCAGGCACTTGGCAATTTCTGGACCCGCAAACGGCCGGAACCAGCGCAGGCGAACGAACCCGACCTTCTTGCCTTGTTCGCGCATCTTGCGAATGGCCACCTTGGTTGGGGTTGACATCGTTCCCATGCCCAGCAGCACGACTTCCGCGTCTTCGGTCATATATTCTTCGAAGAACGGATTGCCGTACTTGCGTCCGAACGTTTTCTCGAAGTCGGCATAGACCTCGCGAATTACGTCGCAGGCAACTTCAGTGACTTTGTAGTTCTGGCGCCGAACCTCCATCACCCAATCTTCGTTGGCCTGTGGGGCCACCGAAATTACGTTGTCGGGGTGGAGCAGCAGTTCGCCGCGGTTGTAAGCAGGCAGGAACTTCTTGACCTGCTCGGCCGCCGGAATCGTTACCAGCGCTTGCGAGTGGGTGAGGAACGCGCCGTCGCAACTGATCGCCAGGGGCACGAAAATGCGGCGATCTTCCGCCACACGATAGGCAATCAGTGCTGTGTCGAGCGCTTCCTGCGCGCTATCGACCCAGGTCAACAGCCAGCCCAGGTCGCGGACAGCGAGCGCATCGTTGTGTTCCACGCCGAAAGCGCCCGGATCATCGAGTGCCCGGTTTCCTACCATGGCACACCATCGGGACGCGCAGAGCCGGACTTACGGTCAGCGCTTCCATGGCATACATCCAGCCGACGCCGCTCGAACCGCAGAACACGCGCGCTCCGCAAACCGATGCGTGCTTTACGATTTCGAATTGAGAATGCTCGCCTTCCGCCACGATATACTCGCAATCCATTTCGCCATCGGCTACTAACTGGCTGATGTACTGCATGACCGTGTCATAAGGCCGGATGGGGTAAGCCGTGACCACGTCCACGTTGGCCAGTTTGCATGCGATCGCAATGGCCTCGGCGCCGGTGATCAGGGCTTCCTCTTGGGTGGTTTTCTTCTTTTCCTCAACTGGTAATGTCAGTGTCGCCATCTTAATCTCCTTGTCTTAGGGGCTTGTCGCCGGGCCCACTAGCCTTTCTTCGCGATTTCCAGGGCTTCGGGAACCTGCTCTTGGTACTGACCGCGATAACGGAATCCCTTCGACCGCTTCTCGATAGGTTCAGCTTTCTCGATCGTGGTTTCCAGCCATTTCAAGTAGGACGCTTTATCCGTTTTGAACGCCGTGTACTGGCTGTCGTTCCCCTGGAACTCGGACTCGTTCACCATGGTGACGCAATCCTTCACCGGGCAAACGTCTTCACAAATGCCGCAGCCGCAGCAGGATTCGAGATTGGCATCGTAGGTTCCATCCGGAGTGACGTCGAACGCCGCATCCGGACAATTAAGCCAACAGAGCGTGCACTTGGTGCAGGTCGAGAAGTTAATGACCGGCCGTTCGGTGCGCGTCGAGTACTTTTTGAACAGCTCGTTACGGCTGGGACGGAAGCCGCCAACTTCTCCGGTCACGGGATCGGCGTACGGGCCGCCTTGCTCCTGACCTTTAATGGAGACGCCGCCGCGCATATTTTCCCAACCGGGCAGTTCGAACTTGAACAGCTCTTCGGGATTGCCTTCGCCGGCTTTTACATCGACCGTGTGGAAGTGCTCGAAAGCGGTGCGAGCGGAAGTTGCCTTCAAGGGGTTCTTCAGCTTCTCATTGATGAATTGCTCGACTGACTTCAAGCTGAATAACTGCGGCAATGCCTTGGCAATCGCGCCGAGGACGCGCACGTCAGTGTGATCATCCTTGAACACCCACATACCGGAGAAACTGGCAATGCCCTTCAGAACAGCCAGTTTGTACGGTTCGTTCCGGCGATGAATGTTCTTCAGCAGAGCCGGTGCATTCTCGAGAGAAATAACAATGAGAGTGTGATTCGGTTTAAGAGCGTGGTGGACAGGCTGCAGGCCGTACCAGGCCCATGACTCGGCGCCCTTGCAGAGTGTGTCATCGAGAACGACAGTCACGTCCACTTGTTTGGGCTCATATTGCGCCATGCCCGCTTCGAGAGTCAGTTCGTCATCGGCGACGATCGCGAAACTCTTTGCGGGGATTCCGTTGCGTTCCGGGGCATCTCCATAACGGCCAAAAGAGATACCCAGTTTGCCTTCATTGTGCGCAGCCAGAACAATGTCACGCGTTATGTTCTTGGCGAGGGTCTTTTGAAAGACCCCTCGGTAAACAACTTCAACTGCCAAAAGTTGGCCCATCTGGCAACCTCCATTTCCTTCCTTACTGCTTGTTCAAGACAATCTTTTTGATTTCTGTTAAATGCCGTCGCATGGCCGCCTCGGCAGCGTCGGCATCGCCTTGTTTGAGAGCCGCAAGAATTCGGCGGTGGCCGGCAAGCGACTTCTGCTGCCGTCCTCCGACCTGCAACGAGCGTTCCCGAGTTTCATGCAATAAATCCATCAACACGTGCACCAGTTTCAGCATCACGCTGTTGTCGGCCGCCACTGCGATCGTGTAATGGAAACTGGAATCTTCTTCGGTCGTGAGTTCGTCCCGGCGAACCTTTTCCTCTTGCCGCATCAAAATTGCCTGGAGTTCCTTGATCTGCCCGCGCGACGCGTGAAGCGCGGCTCGCCGGGCCAATGCCGGTTCGATAATGTTGCGGACATCAAGAAGATCGTCGATGGCTTTTCGCTTTTGCAGAAGAACGCTGGCTACCGGGTTCACAACTGCGTCGGCTGAAAGCTCGCGAACGACGGTGCCGACTCCCTGGCGCGGCTCCAACAAACCCACCGCTTCCAGGCTGCGAATGGCGTCACGGATCGAGCTGCGGCTGACACCGAATGTCTGCACCAGTTCACGCTCGGGAGGAAGCATGTCGCCCGGTTTGAGTTTGTCGACGATGCGGGCTTGCAGTTGCCTGGCGACCTCGGTATAGACCCGATTTCTCGGGATCGCTTCCAATTCGAACTTCGCTGGTGTGCTTGTGCTCACGGTGGCAACTGGTCCGATGACTGACCACGAACAAACCCATTCCAGTCCTTATTAGAAAAGCGCGCAGTGACAAGTGTCACGGTTCTGCGTGACATGCGTTTGCGCGCCGCAATCATTCATCACAGGCGGAGTTGCGGCGAAAGAAAAAGAGCCGCATGTCGACTCAAATCACAGGCAGGGAGCGCGTTCCAGAAAGTGTGAGGAG
Organism: uncultured Acidobacteriaceae bacterium; assembly: GCA_963709055.1. Lineage (GTDB taxonomy): Bacteria > Acidobacteriota > Terriglobia > Terriglobales > Acidobacteriaceae > Acidiflorens. Next base: position 160,728 of record CAVPUZ010000006.1, on the reverse strand, counting down.
TTTTTATCGGATGTGATCACTGCGCCACAGCAGACCCGGCGCGACCGTCGGTTGCCCAACAAATCGGAACCCTTCCAATTGAATACGGGTTCAAACCCCGCAGACTTCAGCTTGGCGGAATAGATGGGCGCGTCATACGAATTGGCCTTGAACTGACATCCTCCATGATGGAGTGAGTAACCGCCGGGTGTGGTGGAACAGTTAAGCGTAAAAAGGCAACCACCGCCCGAGGCCAATTCAATACATACATCCCAGTCTTCCCGGGTGCTCACAAAGGGAGCGGTTGCCGGCGAGAAGAGATTGTGTAAAGCGACCGTCGCCAGGAACTCCTGGCGAGTAGGCGTGAAGGGCGAGTCTTGGAGAAGAGCTCCAGGGGCGCTCTTGAGACGCGGAGTACCGAGAATCGTGACGCCTTCCCCATAATGTTTTCGCAAGTACTCCTCATGCAGCATGAGCATCGCCCAGTCCTGCCTCCAGTTCGACAGACCGGATAACACTCCTATTCCGACGTGCTCAACTCCCGCCGCCAGCATGCATTCGTAGGCGTCCAGGCGATATTCAAAGTTGGTTTTCTTCGTCTTGCCAGGATGGAGGGCGCTGTATCGGGATTTGTCATAAGTCTCTTGCCAAAGCACCGACCAGCACAGCCCCGCCTCGACCAGACGGCGATAATCGCTTTCCTCAAACGACTCGGTGCTGATTCCGACGAGGCCGCCTCCATGCTGCTCGAGGATTCGCCGCAGAATTTCGACGTGGCGGCACATAGTATCCACGCGCATCCGCGGATCCGTCGCGTAGACCAGTTCCAGAACCTTCTGTCCTTTTTCCTCGACCAAATAGCGCGCTTCTTTTGCCAGTTCCTCATCGGTCAAGCGCCGGCGCTCAACCCCAACACCTTTATTGCCTGCTCGAAAATTGCAATACGAGCATTGCTCCTGACAGATGCTCGTCACATAGATAGGAGCGATCACAAACACTCGTCCGCCATATAGGGCGGTCTTGAGGCCGGCAGCACCGGCAATGATTGCGCGATCCAGTTCGCCGCCTTGTCCGAATCCTTCGCTCCACAAAATAGGAGCGAAGTCGACCGCCGCCATGGGTTCTAGTGAGTCGAGAGGTTTGGGGCGCGCGTGGCGAAAGTTCCGACGCTTGTTGCCAGACGAATTTATATTGATCGGAAAACATCAAGCCCTCTCTGAAAACCATACGCATGATCAAAGACATTGAGCCGTGACAAAGAGCACGGGGCGCTGTGATCTCTGCCCCAAGAATGCCAAACTCCAATGAGTTGGTTGCGGCCAGGCGACGGAATCTTCTTTTTCTTTTTGATTGAAGTACTCGAAAATGCCGGAATTGCTCGGCAGAAACGAAGGGCACGGCCGTAGCCGCGCCCCTCTAGCTTCATTCATAGTTCGCGATGGCACTTACTCTCCAACCAGCTCCATCGGTTTGGGCGCCCCGGTCCACGCAGGCACTTCGTTCTCCTGCGCGTCCACCACGGCGAGTGCTGCCACGTTGACGATCTCCTCCACTTCCGTGTCGCGCGAGACAAGGTGCACGGGCTTGCTCATGCCCATCAGGATCGGGCCCAGAGTTTCCCCGCCGCCCAGTTTCGAGAGCAGCTTGTAGGCGATGTTGGCCGACCCCAGATCGGGGAAGATCAACACGTTGGCGCCGTCCTTCAACGAACTGAACGGATAAGCCTTCTCGAGCGCCTCCGGCGAAACCGCCAGATCGGCCATGACCTCGCCGTCCACGATCAAGGTTGGGTCGGCTTTGTGAAGCAGTTCGACCGCCCGGCGCACCTTCTCACACTGCGGATGCCGCGTGCTCCCAAAGCTGGAGAACGAAAGCATCGCGACGCGCGGTGTCAGGTCGAAACGGCGCGCCGTTTGAGCCGCGCACAGCGCGATCTCGACCAGATCCTCCGCCGTTGGCTCGATGTTCACGGTTGGATCGGCCAGCAGGTAAAGCTTTCTCGCCTTGGTGATCATCAGGTAGCATCCCGAGACTCTGCGCAATCCCTCGCGCGTGCCGATGATCTGCAGAGCCGGCCGGATGGTTTCCGGGAAATGCTGGCTGACGCCCGAAACCAGGGCATCGGCCTGGCCCATGCGCACCATCATCGAGCCAAACACGTTGTGATCCTTCATCATCACGCGCGCTTCCGTAAGTGTGACGCCCCGCCGCTGACGAAGGCGGAACAGTTCCAGGATGTAGGGTTCGCGCAGCGGAGAGGACTCAGGATCGACGATCTTGGCTCCGGTGAGATCCAGACCAAGCTCTTTGGCCTGATCCTTAATCACGGTTGGGTTGCCGAGGAGGATGGGCAGCGCAATTTTTTCCTCGATCAGATTGTGCGCCGTGCGCAGAATCTTCTCGTGCTCGCCTTCCGGGAAAACGACCTGCTTCGGCTTGGCTTGCGCCTTCTGGATGATCGTGTGGGCAATCTCGTGCGCCTTGCCCAAACGACGTTCCAGTTGGGCGCGATACTCATCGAGCGGAATCGGATTTCGCGCCACTCCAGTCTTAATCGCGGCTTCGGCCACCGCCGAGGCTTCCCAGATCAGCACGCGCGGGTCGAACGGTTTCGGAATCAGGTAGTCGGGACCGAACTTCATGCGCTCGACGCCATAGGCGCGGCATACCGAGTCTGGGACATCCTCTTTTGCGAGCGCCGCCAGCGCGCGCGTGGCGGCCAGCTTCATCTCGTCGTTGATGGCAGTCGCATGCACGTCCAGGGCTCCACGGAAAATAAACGGAAAGCCCAGAACGTTATTCACCATGTTGGGATAATCCGCGCGGCCCGTGCACATCAGAATGTCTTTCCGGACTGCCCGCGCGTCGTCGTAGGTGATCTCCGGATCGGGATTCGCCATCGCGATCACGATCGGCTTCGGCGCCATCGATTTCACCATCTCTGGCGTGAACGCGCCCTTTACCGACAAGCCCACCAGCATGTCCGAGCCTTCCACCACTTCGGCCAGCGTCCGCAGCTTGGTCTTTTGCGCAAAGCGCTGTTTGTATGGGTTCATGCCCTCCGTACGGCCTTCGTAAACCAGACCCTTTGGTATCGACCATCCAGATGTTTTCGCGCTTCACGCCCAGGCGGACGTAATGCTCGGCCGAAGCAACTGCCGATGCTCCCGCGCCGTTGAACACCACCTTGATTTTGGAGATATCCTTTTCCACCAACTCCAACGCGTTGAGCAGCGCCGCGCCGGTGATGATTGCGGTGCCATGCTGATCATCGTGGAAGACGGGAATGTTCATCGTTTTCTTCAAAGTCTCTTCGATGTAGAAGCATTCCGGCGCCTTGATATCCTCGAGGTTGATACCGCCAAATGTCGGCTCGAGTAACTGGCAGACCTTGATGATTTCGTCGGGATCATGGCTGTTGATCTCGATATCGAAAACGTCGACGTCAGCGAAGCGTTTGAACAACACGGCCTTGCCTTCCATTACTGGTTTACCGGCCAGTGCGCCAATATCTCCCAGACCGAGCACGGCGGTGCCGTTGGTGACCACCGCCACCAGGTTGGCGCGGCCGGTGTATTTGAAAGCATCCTGCGGGTTGTCGTGGATCGCCAGGCAAGGTTGCGCAACGCCCGGCGTGTAAGCCATGCTCAAATCCCGCTGCGTACGGCAGGGTTTTGTGGGAGAGATCTCAATCTTTCCCGGACGCCCGCTGGAATGGTAATCGAGCGCTTGCTGCTTTGTGACCGCCATAATGTCTCCTCCATTTAGTTGACGCGAAAATCAATTGGACTTCTTGGCCGCGCAGAATCCAGTAACCAGCCTGCAGCGGCTTTCACGCAATGTTTCTCCGCTCACTGCTGTTCCCGCAGACTCGCGACGAGCCCTTGCCGATGAGCGGGCTTTCCTTCCACACACAGATATTGCGCTGGGGATCCTGGAAACGCTTCCACCAAAGCATTCTTTCCCAGAACCATCCGAAGCGATGTGATCTCCGACGGGTCTGGATGTGATTTCCGTCATATTTTGGGGGAATCGTGGTTCGGGGACATTTATGCATTCGCGGCGTCGATCAGATTGAAATGAACCCGAATCGGATGAGCACCAGAGACAATGTCCCGACGATTGCCCAGAGCAGGATTCCCTGAAGAAGGGGCCGTACTCCAACCTGTTTTAACGTCGATCTCGAAAGCCCCGTACCGATCAGGTAGAGGGTGACGGTGAGTCCGGCCTTTCCAAGGGAACTCAGTTTTGGATATGCGGGGCCGAAGACTGGCAGATAGGTTACGGCAACCGCTGCCAGACAGAAAAGCAGGATGAACCAGGGCCATTTAATCTTCGCTTTGCCTTTATTTTTATTAAAGACCGCTACCACCAATGCGACGGGCACGATCCAGAGCGCCCGCGTAAGTTTGATGGTTGTGCCCACCATTAATGCCTGGGCGCCGTACTTGGCGGTTGCGCCCACGACCGAACTGGTGTCGTGAATGGCGAGGGCGGACCAAAGGCCAAACTGATTCTGACTGAGGTGGAGCGCGTAGCCGACGGCTGGAAACAGAAACAGGGCAATCGAGTTCAGGACAAACACGGTTCCGAGCGAAACCGCCATCTCTTCTTCACCGGCATTCACCACCGGGCCAACGGCCGCGATCGCACTGCCGCCGCAGATCGCAGTTCCAGCGCTGATCAGCAGAGACGGTATGTGTTGGACCTTGAAGAATCGTCCGATAGCAAGGCCCATCAGCAGGGCGAAGCTGATGCTGAATGCGGTGTAGAAGAATCCGGTGCGGCCGGCCCGGATGACCTGATGCAGGTCCATTCCAAAGCCAAGTAAAACAATTGATGCCTGCAAGAGAAATGTGGAAAGCTTCTTGGAATCGACATGATAAGGATGCACGAAGGAAAGACCGTAGATCAGTCCACCCAATAGCGCAATTGGAGGCGAGATCAGCCCGCTGGCCGACAGGATGACACCTATAAAGAAGAGGTTCTTAGTATTCATGAGAGTTCAGTTTGTCTGCATCGGCAGAAGATTGTCCAAGCATTAATTCTTATTAATCATGCTCGAAGCTTGTTCGGTCAGTGATTCGCGACACAACGCATCGATTTTAGTCGCACCCGTTTGCAAGGTTTGGGCTGGTCTGCTTTTTCTCTCCGGCTTGGGGCCGGCTGTGGACGATGATGATGGTGGAGGCGGCGGGAGTCGAACCCGCGTCCGAAAATGTTACTGGCTAGGAGACTACATGCTTATTCCGGTTCATGCCCCGGGCGTTGGGCGCCTCCGCTTGCGCGGCCACGCTTCCCCCGAGACGTTCGCGCCGCCGGCTCAGAACGGACAAGAAACCGTAGACGCTAGCCTGAGATCTTAGCCTCCCGGCCCAGACGTAGCCGGGAAGAGCAGCCCTCTGTGCGACGCTCTTTCGCAGCCCAAGGGCGAAGCTGCGGAGAGCGGCAACCTAACTAATTAGGCTGCGTATGCCATCTGTTGATTGGCAATTATCATTTTGCACGCGATTACGGGTGTGTGCACCCCGGCATGCCTCCTGGCCGCAAGCATCTCCGTCGAATCCGGGACGCCCCCACTGGTGGGTTGAGCCAGCAAAGAACTGAAGCTATTTTAGCACCTTGAATCCTGGCTTAGGCTTTCGGTCACTGGTAAAAGGTCAGGAATGCCCGCTCAATCTTGTCCGGGAGGCGCACCGGCCTGATTTTTTAGGGATGCGTGCGGTCTGCACCCGTCTGAGGTACCCCTCCCCCTTTAGCACGGTCTATTGGAATCAATACTTTAGGGGATTTTTCCCGCCAAAGTATTGAGCTGCAGTGGGTTATAGGCAAAGTATTGAGACGCGTTTGACTTAGATGCGAAATTGCCGCATTATCGGGTCCCTGCTGCCTTTGACTCCGCAAAGTATTGATTACAATGATTATTGCAGGCAAAGTATTCTGAAATAAAGACTTAGATGATTTCGCAGAAGCCAACCCGATGAAATTGAATTCGAGGCCCGCCTGCAAACCGCAACGTGTTTGGCTCGGTTTTCAAAGAGCGAATGCCTCGGGCACCTTGGGTGCTCTTTGTCCAGTTTGAGTCTCCTGGCTGCTAAGTCAAGAGGTTTTCGTTGGTTGATTGTTCGATTCTTCGTTCAGGATTTCCATTCCGGATCTTCGGCGTGTTGGTCGCTATGTCCTCCCCTGCTTCGATCCGGTGCTGCAGAATGTCTACTCGCCCTGTGCAGGACCTACGCAGCAGCCTTCCTAACAGGCCGCGGAAAAACGAGGTTTTCTGAGCCTACTAAATCAAAGTCTCATTGCGTGGTGACGAGCAGCACAGACAGTTTGCTGAGCGGGTTCTAAGATGGCGCGTTTCGTGAAGAAGAAGTCCTGTCTTGCTGAAGTTCCAAGCTGTTGATCATCTCAGTTATCAATTTTTAGTTATTCATTGCCCCCCAGGGGAACTGAGGAATTGGTCCGGGCGTGACGGCTACTTGCTCATCCTCGCAAGTCGGAGACTGGTTGATTTCCGAGCGACAACTGTTTGTTCCACCGGCCTTTTCTTGTTGCTGCCTGTCTTTCATTTTTCCGGTATTCCTCGAATCTTATCGAGCCATCGGTTTCCGGCATTATCTTCGTTTTAATTTTTCTTACTTCTTACGAGGTGACATATGGGATTCAAAAGTCGTGGGCTGCTTTGCGCGGTCGCGATCCTGATTTGTTTGCCTCTGCTGGCACAGCAGAAAGATATTAACCGTTACACACTCTTCACGGGGTTCGATTATCTGATCAGCCCGGCGCGGAATCTTACGGAACGTGGATTCGAAGGTGATTTTGGGGTCACGGTGAAACCGTGGCTGGGTCTGGGCGGGGACTTCAGCGCGATGGGCGATGGCATCATCAGCGGGGCTGGGGATATTAACGTTAGTGAGACCGCCTTTGTGCCAATTCTGGAGAAGTATGGGATCCCACTCAACATGGTGCCCCCGGTACCGTTCCGATCGACCACTTATACCTTCGCTGCCGGCCCGCAGTTTTACATTCGCAAATGGGACAGAGTCACGTTTCTTGTGCGTCCCGGCCTTGGGGGAATCCACGAAGTCGCGGATATCAATCTGTCGCAGGTGGGGCCGATTTTGGGGGCTCTTGGAATCACTCTCAACCCCCACCAGACTGACACTGAGTTATTTATTGGCGTGGGTGGCGGGTTCGACATCAACATAACCAGGGCGGTGGGCTGGCGGGTTGCCAGCGACTATGTGAATACTCACTTATTCTCTAACTTCCTGGTCCCCCGGCAAAATTACTGGCGGTTCTCGACTGGACCGACCTTTCGGTGGGGGCATTTGAAGTAACGTTTGCGCAGAGGAGTGCGCGACGGAAATCGTCACCATCGGGCTTAGGGCGATTGTTGGCTCCAATCAGAGCTTCCATAGGGGGGACACTGCCCTTTTTGCGGCGTTGGCCGCAATTCCCTAATGCAGTAACTCACCGGATACCAATTCTTAGTGGGTGCAATCCTGTATTTCACTAAGAATCCGGCTCCAGCCGCAACGGTTGTTATTGTGTTTGCACGGTGGGTCAGGCATCATACTGGCTTCGGAGGCCGACTTCGGCCAGTTTGGCGCGTCCCAGTCTCACAATTCAATTGACTCGCAGTGTTCTTCGAGATATCTGTATGTGGGTTCTCCTCCATGTTGAAATACACCGTCCTACTGGTAGTCCTGCTCCTAAGTCCGCTGGCTCCAGCGCGCGATAAGCCGGAGAACTGGCTGGAGATCCTCAGCCCGCATTTCACTGTGGTGACCAACGCCAACGAGAAGACAGGGCGGCGCATTGCCGACCAATTTGAGCGCATGCGCTCGGTTTTTCATGCCGCGTTTCCCATGTGTCGATCGAAACGGTCTGCCGATCGTCGTGCTGGCAGTCAAGGACGAGAAAGATTTTCGCGCGCTCGAACCGGAAGCTCTATCTGGCAAAAGGGCAGCTCAAGCTGGGCGGACTTTTTTTGCAGGCGCCCGACAAAAACTATGTGCTGGTGCGGGTGGACGCCGAGGGTGAACACCCTTATGAGGTGGTCTATCACGAGTACACGCACTTTCTCCTCGGCAAGTCCGCGGAGTGGATCCCCTTGTGGCTGAATGAGGGGCTGGCGGAGTTTTATCGAAAATACCGACATCCACGAGAAGAATGTCGCACTGGGCGAACCTAGTCAGGAGAATCTCATGTGGTTGCGCGAAAACCAGCTGCTGCCGTTGGCTACGCTGTTCACCGTCGACACCAATTCGCCCTACTACCACGAGGAAAACAAAGGCTCCATTTTCTACGCGGAGTCGTGGGCGCTGACCCACTACCTTTATGTAAAAGATCATCAAGAAAAGAAGCACCTCTTGGCCGACTACGCGGAATTTTTGGCGAAGAAAGTAGACCCTGTAACCGCAGCCACCCGCGTGTTCGGCGATCTCAAACAACTGCAATCAAACCTGGAAGGCTACATCCGCCAGGGGAGCTTTGGCTACTTCAAGTTGATGACTTCGACCGAAGTGGACGACACCGACATTCAAAGTGCAACCCCTTACCGAGACGCAGGCCGATGCCGTGCGCGCGGATTTCCTGGCCTACAACGAACGGGTTGCGGATGCCCGGCCTCTCCTGGATCGCGTGCTGCAGGAGGATCCACAGAATGTTTCAGCGCATGAAACCATGGGATTTCTGGAGTTTCGCGCGAGGCACGTGGAGGAGTCCCGCAAATGGTATGAACGGGCAGTAGAGCTCGACTCGCAGAGCTACATCGCCAATTACTACTATGCCGCGATGTCAATGGATGCCGGGGCCGAGCCGGGCGACGACGAGCAAGTGGAGAGCAGTTTACGCGCCGCGATTAAACTCAACCCGTCGTTTGCGCCGGCCTTTGACAGCCTGGCGGTGCTTGAGGCCATGCAGCACCGAAATCTTGATGAAGCGCACATGATGGCGCTTACGGCAATGAAACTAGAGCCCGGCAATGCTCATTATCGCATGAATGCCGCCAATGTGCTGATGGAGATGGACCGAGGCAAGGACGCTATAGTCGTGCTCCAGAACGCGCTGAAGGTGGCTAAGTATCCGGCGGAAATGGCGATGGTCCAGAACTCTCTCACGCAAACCGAGCAATACTTGAATGCGCGGAATCGTCGGTGGAACAATGAAAGCGCGATGTACAGACGGGTAGCGTGTATACAAGTGAGGTCAACAGCGACGCTATAGTAGCCGAGGAAGAGCTTCCGAAGGGACCGCACCATTTCATGGCGGGCACTTTGCAGAATGTGCATTGCCATGGCCCGAGCATTGAGCTGACGGTTACCGCGAAAGGAAAGACGATGGCGCTGCATCGCGGCAACTACTACAAGATTGGGTTTACGAGTCTGGGCTTTATCCCAAAGGGGGATCTTAGCCCCTGCAAGGATTTGGAAGGTATGTCGGCTAAGGTTGAGTACGTGGAGTCCGCCGCCCAGCCCTCAACAGCCTACCTCGTCGCCGTTGAACTCCATAAATAAGCCGACAGCCTTTTTGCAGCGAGTTGTCGTTGTTGACGGTGGCAGCGACGCCGGTTGTGGCGCCTTGCGTTCAGGAAGCGATATGTGGCGCGCCCCCGACCGCGCAGTTCCAGCTCTTCGTGGTTTGTCAATAAATTGTAAAATCGTTGTCACTTTCTCTCCCCGGCTGCAGCCAGCAGACTAAGAACTGTACTGTGGTTGACGGCGGTCGCGGGAAGCCGCGTGGAGTTGACCCCGCCGACACCGAGCGGAAAGAATCCCCGGCTGGTGCAGAAGAACAAAAGTTTTGAGCCGCATCTGCTGGTGGTGCCGGCGGGATCGGTGGTGGAGTTTCCGAATCGCGATCCTTTCTTTCACAACGTGTTTTCGCTGTTCGAGGGAAAGCGCTTCGACCTGGGGCTGTATGAGGCGGGGACGACGCGCATGGTGCCATTTCGACCGTCCGGGAATCAGCTACATTTTCTGCAATATTCATCCGGAGATGAGTGCGGTGGTGATCACGATGGGAACGCCGCTTTATGCGATCGCCAAGGCCGACGGACAGGTCAGCATCGCGGATGTGCCGTACGGACGGTACACGTTGCACATCTGGAGCGAGGGGATGGCGCCGGAGAACGACAAGCCGGAGACGCGGGAGATCACGATCGGAGAGAATGCGGCATCGCTCGGCGTGATTCGAGTTCCGCAGGCGAACGGTGAGCGGATCGCGCACAAGAACAAATACGGGCGGGAGTACGACGAGCCCACGCCGGACAGCTCGATTTACACGAAGCAGTAATGTAGCGCCGACACTTAGCGTCGTGACCGCATGATCTTTAATCTAACTTTCCGTCAGCATTCTTGGACAGCCGAGGGCGGCTGTCGCTACGCGGAACCGAGGGCGGGGCGCCCTCGACAAGCTCAGGGCAGGCTCTCGTAACCGCCGGCAAGGTGCCGGCGCTACGCCCTTCCGAGAGCGGCCTTCGTGGTCACGGTAGTAGTGTCCGCGTAGACCGCTTCTCCCCTGTTCCTTTTTCCCAGCCAGAGAGAGAAAATCCTTACATGAAGATTGAGAAGATGCTGAAGCGGTATCGGGTCGAAGATGGAAAACATTTTCGCCTGAAGGATCACGATCCGGAAGACACGCACGGGCTCGATTCGGAGGACAAGGCGGAAGCGAAAGAACTGCTTTCCAATGGCGTCGAGGAGTTGAGCCGTTTGCAGAATATTCTGGCGGCGCAAGACCGGTGGGGGCTGCTGATGGTTCTGCAGGCCATGGATGCGGCGGGGAAAGATGGAACGATCAAGCACGTGATGTCGGGAGTGAATCCGCAGGGCGTGCAGGTGACATCGTTCAAGACGCCGACGCAGGAAGAGTTGCAGCACGGATATTTGTGGAGAACGAAGTCAGCATGCGCCGGCGCGCGGGACGATCGGAATCTTCAACCGGTCGTATTACGAGGAGGTGCTGGTCGTGCGCGTGCATCCCCAGGTGCTGGCCAATGAGAAATTGCCGAAGGCGCTGGTAACGAAACAAATCTGGAACGAACGATACGAAGACATCAACAATTTCGAACGCTACGTGACGCGCAACGGAATCGCGGTGGTGAAATTCTTCCTGCATCTTTCGAAGAAGGAACAAAAGCGGCGGTTCATGGAGCGGCTGGACACGCCCGATAAAAACTGGAAATTTTCGGCGGCGGACATCCGAGAGCGGGAGTTCTGGGACGATTATCAGCAGGCTTATGAGGATGCGATCCGGCACACGGCGAGTCCACATGCGCCCTGGTATGTGATTCCGGCGGATCACAAATGGTTCACGCGGCTGGTGGTGGCGCAGGTCGTCGTGGATGTGCTGAAGAAAATGGATCTGAAGTATCCGAAGTTGAGTGGAGAGCAGAAGAAGGATCTCGCGAAAGCGCGGCAAGAGCTGACAAACGAGTAACGGGTGGGCGAAGAAATGGGGCTGCCCTTAGGGGAAGAGCAATATTCGCAGCCTTCCTTAATATTATATTGAGCAGAAGATTCTCTTCACAATTTGTATATGGCACTCGGTTGTTTACAGGACTTTACGCCACCGTGCCCCGGGTTAGGCCATAATAGAGTGCGGCATCTTTCCGACAGGCTATTGAGCTGGCGGGTGTGCCTTCAGTTGGTTCCACGCTTTTTTTGGAGAACGCCACTTCCAGTCCGTCTAACCTACGATGACCGATCAAATATCCCGCACACCTACCCCGCCCGATCTTGCTCCGTCGACGTCCCTTCGCGACACAGCCCTTCCGGAAAAGAAGCCCAAGCATCGCGCCTGGGTTTGGATCGCCGTGCTGGTCGTTTTTGCGCTTGTGTTCTGGTGGGTACTCCGCCGCAATAATGCGCCCGCGGCGGGTCCGGTTGGCCGAGGAGGGACGGGCGGCCCAGTCACGGCGACCGAAGCTACAGCGACCAAGGGCGACATCGGCGTCTATCTAACGGCGATCGGCACGGTGACGCCGGTTTATACCGCGTCCATTGTCAGCCAGGTCACGGGGCAGGTTGTGGCCGTGCATTATCGCGAAGGCCAGCTGGTGAAAAAAGGCGACCCGCTGGTGGAGATAGACCCGCGTCCGTATGAGGCGACATTGATGCAGGCGGAGGGCACGCTGGAGCGCGATACGCATCTGCTGGAGCAGGCGCAGATGGACCTTGCTCGCTACCAGGCTGCGTTGGCACGCAACGCGATTGCGAAACAGCAAGTGGATGACCAGGAAAAGCTGGTGCTGCAAGATCAGGGGACGGTAAAACTCGATCAGGGCACGGTAGACTATGACCGCGTGCAGGTTGGTTTTTGCCACATTGTCTCGCCGATTACGGGCCGCATCGGACTGCGGCTGGTCGATCCGGGCAATGTGGTAACGTCCAGCGGCGGGACCGCTCTGGCTGTCATCACGCAACTGCAGCCCATCACCGTTGTCTTCACTATCTCTGAAGACAGTTTGCAGCAGGTGATGGCCCAGCTGCATAAGAAACAATCTCTCGAAGTGCAAGCGCTGGATCGTGCGCAGATGAAGATGATTGCCAAGGGCAAGCTCTTGACCACCGACAACCTGATCGACACCACGACGGGAACGATCAAGCTGCGTGCGGTCTATCGACAACAAGGGAAATAGCTTATTCCCCAATCAATTTGTGAACACGCGGTTGCTGGTGGACACGCTGCACGACGTGACGCTGGTGGACTCTTCTGCGATACAGCACAACGGGACGCAGGCGTTCGTCTGGGTGATTGCGAACGGCGTTGCGCAGATTCGCAATGTGACGACTGGGACCACGGACAACAATCAGACGCAGGTGACCGGCTTGAATCCCGGGGAAGTGGTGGCGGACAGCAGCTTTGAGAAACTGCAAAACGGCTCCAAGGTGAATGTCGTGCAGCAGCCAACGCCGGGCCAAGCGACTCCGGGCCAGGGTGCTAACGGTGAAAATGGGCAGCAGAAGACGTCGGGAGGCGCAGCAAAACCAAATGCGCCCTCACCCGCGCAATAAAGGGAGCAAAGCGCATTGAGCCCATCTCGGCCATTTATTCTACGGCCGGTCGCGACCTCGTTGCTGATGGCCGCAATCATGCTGGCAGGCATCGTGGCGTATTTCCAGTTGCCGGTCTCCGCGTTGCCGCAGGTGGACTATCCGACCATTCAGATACTGACGTTTTATCCGGGCGCCAGCCCCGACGTGACGGCGACCACCGTCACGGCTCCATTGGAAAGGCAGTTTGGGCAGTTGCAAGGCCTGAGCCAGATGACCTCGACCAGTTCGGGCGGGGTCTCGGTTGTGGTGCTGCAGTTCGTGCTTACGCTGCCGATCGACGTTGCCGAGGAGGAGGTCCAGTCGGCGATTAACGCGGCCCAAAGCCTTTTGCCGGCGAACCTGCCCGCGCCGCCCATCTACAGTAAGACCAATCCGGCCGATGCTCCGGTGCTGACGCTTGCGATCACGTCGGACACGATTCCGCTGTCGAAGGTTGAGGACCTGGTCGATACGCGGCTGGCGCCGAAGATTTCGCAGTTGAGCGGCGTGGGACTGGTGAGCATCAGCGGCGGACAAAAACCGGCGGTGCGCATCCAGGCGAACCCGGTCGCGCTGGCTTCCTACGGAATTGATCTGGAAGCGCTGCGCACCGCGCTTACGCAGACCAGCGTCAACGCGGCGAAGGGGAACTTCGATGGCCCGCGCCAGGACTACCAGATCGACTCGAATGACCAGCTCGTTACGAGCGCAGATTATCGCGACATAGTTGTGGCCTATCGCAACGGATCGCCGGTTTTCCTGAGGAATGTTGCGGGGTGACCGACGGCGTGGAGAACGCGAACCAGGCTGCGTGGATGAACACGACTCCGGCGGTGATTCTCAACATCCAGAGACAGCCGGGCGCGAACACGATCACGGTCGTCAAGAGCATCCAAAAGCTGCTGCCGCAACTGGAGGCCAATCTTCCCGGCGGGCATTCAGGTGACGAAACTCACCGACCTGACCACCAGCATTCAATCGTCGGTGAATGACGTTGAATTTGAGTTGATGTTGACCGTCGGGCTGGTCGTGCTCGTCATTTTCCTGTTCCTGCGCAGCCTGAAGGCAACCATCATTCCCAGCGTGGCTGTGCCTTTATCGCTGGTGGGCACGTTTGCCGCCATGTACGCGCTGGGGTACAGCCTGGACAACCTCTCTCTGATGGCGCTCACGATTTCCACGGGATTTGTGGTGGACGACGCCATTGTGATGATCGAAAACATCTCGCGCTTCATCGAAGAAGGAGACCCGCCGATGGAGGCGGCGCTGAAGGGCGCGGAACAGATCGGCTTCACCATTATCTCGCTGACGGTTTCGCTGATAGCCGTGCTGATTCCGTTGTTGTTCATGGGAGACGTGGTGGGGCGGCTCTTCCGGGAGTTCGCGGTGACTCTGGCCGTCACCATCATTATCTCCGCCGTAGTTTCGCTGACCCTGACGCCGATGATGTCGGCGCGCATCCTGAAGCACACGCCCGAGTCCGAGCAGACTCGCTTCTACCGCTGGTCAGAGGACGTTTTCGACCGCATGATTGCCTTCTATGGGCGGACGCTCAAGAAGGTGCTGGAGTATCAGACGATCACTCTGCTGGTTGCCGTGGGCACACTGGCCCTCACCATCATTCTGTACATCATGATTCCCAAGGGATTTTTCCCGGTGCAGGATACGGGCGTGATCCAGGGCATCTCCCAGGCGCCGGAAGCCACTTCCTTTGCAGCGATGAGCCAGCAGCAGCAGGAGGTCGCCAAGGTAATTCTCGCAGACCCGGCCGTGGAAAGCCTTTCTTCGTTTATTGGCGCGGACGGCACCAATACTACGCTGAACTCGGGGCGTTACTCCATCAATTTGAAACCGCTAAGCGAGCGCGGCCTGAGCGCCTCGGATGTGATCCGCCGCTTGCAACCCGCGATCCGCAATCGCGTGCAGGGCTTTGATATGTACATGCAGCCGGTTCAGGACATCACGGTCGACGACCGCGTGAGCCGCACGCAATACCAGTACACGCTGGAGGATCCAGACGTAAACGAGCTGAATGAGTGGACGAACAAATTTGTCTCGGACATGAAAAAGATGCCGGAACTGGAAGACGTGGCGACCGATCAGCAGACGGGCGGCCTGGCCGTGGCGCTGACGATCGACCGGGTTACCGCATCCCGTCTGGGGATTGCGACCGCCACGCATCGACAACGCGCTTTATGACGCCTTTGGACAACGCCAGATCAGCACGATGTATACGCAACTCAACCAGTACCACGTAATTCTGGAGGCGCTGCCTGCATTTCAAACTACTCCTGACAAGCTGCAGTCCATCTTCCTGCAATCGAACGCCTCCGCGAATGCAACCGGTACTGGCGCCGCTACTTCGTTCGCCTCTTCGAGTTCCGCATCGGCAGGATCGAACGCAGTAACCCAGTCCGCGCAGTACACGCCGACTCCGGGCCAGTCATTGCTGGCGCCGGTGCAGACTGCTTTGGCCAAAACGACCGTCAGTACCAATCTGACGAATAGTTCGCAGATTGCAAATGCCGTTCCCCTGAATGCTTTCACGCATGTGAATCTGGTCAAGCAACCGCTGACCATTACCCATCAAGGGCAATTTCCAGCCGTGACGATCTCGTTCAATCTGGCTGACAAGGCGTCGCTCGGCACGGCCATCAGCAAAATTGACAAGCTCGCCAGCGATCTGAATCCGCCCCCCAGCTTGCAGACCGGATTTCAGGGAACGGCGGCATCGTTCCACAACTCACTCTCGAATGAGTCGCTGCTGATCCTGGCGGCGCTGGTGACCGTCTACATTGTGCTGGGGGTTTTGTACGAAAGCTTCATCCACCCGATTACGATTCTTTCCACTCTGCCATCCGCCGGGGTGGGCGCACTGCTGGCGCTGATGTTGTTTGGCCAGGACCTGAGCGTGGTGGCGATTATCGGCATCATTCTATTGATTGGTATCGTGAAGAAAAACGGCATCATGATTGTGGACTTCGCCCTGGAAGCAGAGCGCGAACACGGCAAGTCTTCCACCGACGCCATCTACGAAGCGAGCCTGCTGCGATTTCGGCCCATCATGATGACGACCATGGCCGCGTTGCTGGGCGGGCTGCCACTGGCCTTCGGTACCGGCTTAGGCTCGGAGTTGCGCCGTCCACTGGGCATTGCGATGGTGGGCGGATTGTTGCTGAGCCAGGTCCTCACTCTTTACACCACGCCGGTCATCTACATCTTCTTTGACAGGATCGCGCAGCGCTTCTCGAAGAACGGTAACGAGCACGGCGACAACAACGGACTCGGTGAAGGAACGCCGGCGCCGGAGCGGACATAGATTGGCATGAGCGTCTCGACTCCATTCATTCACCGGCCGGTAGCGACCACGCTGCTGACCATTGCCATCGCGATCGCGGGCGCGATTGCCTACACGGTTTTGCCCGCCTCTCCGTTGCCGCAGGTGGACTTCCCGACCATCAACGTGCGCGCCGGACTACCGGGCGCGAGCGCGGAGATCATGGCTTCTTCCGTCGCCACTCCGCTGGAGAGGCAACTCGGACACATTGCCGGCATTACGGAGATGACCTCGTCCAGTTCCCTGGGCAGCACCAACATTACTATGCAGTTCGATTTGAGCCGCAATATCGATGGCGCGGCGCGCGACGTGGAGGCGGCAATCAATGCCGCTCGAACTTATCTGCCCGCGAATCTGCCGGGGAATCCAACCTATCGCAAAGTGAATCCGGCCGATGCGCCCATCATGATTCTGGCGCTCACCTCCGACGTCTACAACCAGGGACAAATGTACGATGCGGCGTCCACGGTCCTGGCGCAACGCATCTCGCAAATCGAGGGTATAGGTCAGGTCTATGTGGGCGGCTCCTCGTCGCCTGCCGTCCGCGTGGAACTTAATCCCACGCAGATGAATAGTTACGGCATCAGTTACGGGTCAATCGAGAACACGCTGCGCCTCGCCAATGCCCACCTCGCACTCGGGCAGGTATCGAACGGAAGCACCACGGCTGACATTGTCGCCAATGACCAGATGGCGCGGGCCGAAGACTACAAACCGCTGATTGTGGGCCAGCGCAACGGAACTGCCGTGCGACTTTCCGACGTCGGCGACGTGATCGATTCGGTACAGGATGTGCGCAACGCCGGCTACATGGACGGCAAGAAGTCCGTCACGATGGTCATATTCCGGCAGCCCGGGGCGAACATTATTGACACGGTGGACCGGGTAAAAGGATCCATGCCTGCCCTAAAGGCGTCGATCGCCGCTGGAATCAATATCACGAATGTATTCGACCGGACCACAACTATCCGGGCCAGCGTCAGTGATGTGGAGCGCTCGCTGATTCTCTCCGTCATCCTGGTGGTGCTGGTGGTGTTTTTCTTCCTGCGAAATGTGCGCGCCACGATGATCCCCAGCGTCGCCGTCCCAGTATCGCTGGTGGGCACGTTCGCGGTGATGTATTTGTGCGGGTACAGCCTGGACAACCTTTCCCTCATGGCCCTGACGATCTCCACCGGCTTTGTGGTGGATGACGCCATCGTGGTCATGGAAAACATTTCGCGCCACCTGGAAGCGGGAATGGAGCCAATGCCGGCAGCGCTGCTCGGGGCGCGCGAGATCGGGTTCACGGTCTTCTCTATCAGCATGTCGCTGATCGCCGTCTTCATTCCCATTCTGATGATGGGCGGGATCGTAGGCCGTTTGTTCCGGGAATTTGCGGTCACGCTTTCCACTGCCATTCTGGTCTCGATGGTCATCTCGCTGACCACGACGCCCATGATGTGCGCGCATCTGCTTAAAACGCATGACGAAGAAAAGCATGGGCGGCTTTATCGCTTCAGCGAACGGTTGTTTAACTGGGTCCTCGGAAGATATACCAATTCTCTCCGCTGGTTTCTCGACAATCCGGGATTAGTGCTCACCGTTCTGCTGCTGGTGATTGCGCTCAATGTGGTTATCATCACGCGCGTGCCCAAGGGATTCTTCCCTCAGCAGGACACGGGAGCGATTGTCGGCGGTGTGCAAGGCCCGCAGGACGCTTCGTTTCCTTTGATGGACAATTCCGTGCTGCAGCTGGTGGATGTCATCAAGGCGGATCCGGCGGTTTACCATGTGAACGCATACACCGGCGGCGGAAATGGCGGCTTCATCTATATTGCGCTCAAGCCGCTGAGTCAGCGCCCACCAAAGTCGAGCGCCATGGAGGTCATCAATCGCCTGCGCCCCAAACTTAACCGGTTCCGGTGGCGCAGGCATTTTTGCAGGCCGCGCAGGATATTCGAATTGGCGGCCGCGCCAGCGCTGCGCTTTACCAATACACAATCCAGGCCGACAATGTGGAGGATCTAAACACATGGGGACCGATTCTGCTGGCCAACATGAAAAAGCTCCCGGGCCTGCAGGACGTGAATTCGGATCAGCAGAATGGAGGCCTGCAAACGTATCTTACTTACGACAGGACCTCGGCCGCGCGACTCGCATTTACTCCCCAACAACTGGACTCCACGCTGTACAGCGCTTTTGGCCAGCAGGAGACCTCGGTCATATTCAAGCCTTTGAATCAGTATTACGTGGTATTGGAGGTGGCACCGCGCTATTCGCAATCGCCCGCGGGATTGAAGAACATATACCTTCCCAATGGCCACGGCAACGTGCCGCTCACAACCGTAGCCAGCGTGAAGACCAATACCGCTCCGCTATCGGTCGCGCACTCCGGCCTGTTTCCATCCGTTACAGTCTCCTTCAATCTTGCGCCCGGCCTGGCGTTAAGCGATGCCACGCGCATGATCACGCAAATGGAGAACAAACTGGGGACGCCCAGCACCATTCACGGCTACTTTGCGGGAACGTTGCAGGCTTATCAAGATTCGTTGAGTACGCAAAAGGTCCTGATTGCCGACCGCTCTGCTGGCGGTCTACATCGTGCTCGGAATTCTGTATGAGAGCCTGGTCCATCCCCTAACGATTATTTCCACTCTGCCCTCCGCCAGCGTAGGCGCCATGCTGGCGTTGATGATCTTCCACAATGACCTCAATGTCATTTCCATTATCGGCATCGTGTTGCTGATCGGCATCGTAAAAAAGAATGCCATCATGATGATCGACTTCGCGCTGATGGCCGAACGCGAACAGGGCATGACTACCTACGACGCAATCTTTACGGCATGCCTGCTGCGCTTCCGTCCCATCCTGATGACGACGATGGCGGCGCTGTTTGGAGCACTGCCGCTCGCCTTTGGAACGGGCACGGGTTCGGAGTTGCGGCGTCCCCTGGGGCTTTCCATTGTGGGTGGCCTGATCGTGAGCCAGTTACTGACGCTCTACACAACTCCGGTCGTTTATCTGTTTATGGACCGGGCTGCGGCTGCGGCTGCTGGGCAAAGAACACGACACATCGCAGCCCGTCGACCGGAGAAGGCACGGCATGAGATCGAGGACGCACACATTGAAGACGACCAATTCCGCGATCATCGCGGCTGCTGTATTGGTTTGCCTCAGCCTGCCTGCTTGCGTGGTCGGACCCCGATATCACAAGCCATCTGCCACGACGCCAGCCGCTCCGAATTACAAGGAATCCCCAATCAACTTCCAGGATGCGGAGGGGTGGAAGGTTGCCTCGCCCCAGGACTCCATGCTCCGGGGCAATTGGTGGGAGATATTTCAGCAGCCGGAGCTGAACGATCTCGAACAGCAGTTGAACATCAATAATCAGACGATCAAGGTCTATTTCGAGAACTATCTTGCGGCGCGCGCGCTGATCCGCGAAGCGCGCGCGCAGTATTATCCGACGGTGTCTGTTGGCGCCGGCTTTACGCGGTCTCACTCGTCGGGACATCTGGCGCCCGGCACCAGCGGAAGCGGGGGTGCGAGCCGGCGCGACAACTTCGGAAATCAGTACGCCGCTTGACATTTCCTGGGCGCCCGACTTGTTTGGCCGAATTCGGAATACCGTGAGGGAGTTCCAGGCGAATGCGCAGGTCAGCGCCGCTGATCTCGAAAACGAGCGCCTGCTGGAACAAGCCACGCTGGCTGAGACATTCTTTGAAATTCGCGGACAAGATGAGTTGCAGCGGGTGCTCAACGCTACCGTGCAGGCGGACGAAGAGCTGGTCAAACTGGCGCAGGCGCGGTACGAGGTAGGAACTGACACGGAGGTATCCGTGCAGCAGGCCATCCAGACGCTCGAAAGCGCGCGAGCGACAGCTACCAGCATCGGCATCGCACGCGCACAGTACGAGCATGCCATCGCCACGCTGCTCGGCAAGACTGCGACCGACTTCAGCATCCCTGTGCGTCCGCTGCTTGCACAGCCGCCGGCGATTCCGACCGGCACGCCCTCGCAGCTTCTGGAGCGGCGGCCGGACATCGCTGGCGCAGAGCGCCAGATGGCCGCGGCCAACGCGGTGATTGGCATCGGCTATGCGGCCTACTATCCCTCGCTGACGTTGAGCGCCAGCGGAGGGTTCGCGTCGCACTCCATCAGCAAACTGTTCAATGCCGCCAGCCGGGACTGGTCGATCGGGCCATCCATCTCGGAGACAATCTTCGATGCCGGGTTGCGGCGCGCCACGGTCGAGCAATACATTGCAACCTACAATGCCGATGTCGCCAACTACCGGCAAACCGTGCTGACCGCATTTCAGCAAGTGGAAGATTACCTCGCGGAGACGCGGCTGCTTTGGACCGAGATCCGGCAGGCGCAAGCCGCGGTGGAAGCTGCGCAGAAGGCTTATGACCTCGAGAAGTCGCGTTATGAAACTGGCCTCGATCCTTACCTGAACTTACTAACCACGCAAACTGCCTTGCTGAATACCCAGCAAACCCTCACCGAGCTGAATGTCCAACAGATGGCGTCGGCCGTCCTGCTGGTGGAAGCGCTGGGCGGCGGATGGGATGTTTCCCAGTTACCCACGGCTTCTCAGGTTTCGCAAAGGCCGCCAGCGGATCAACGCACGATCGAAAAGTAAGATTGGTCAGCTTGAGCCGTGGTCTTGTGTGAAATACGGTAAATCCTGTGTGAAATACGGCAAACGCTGTAGTGCGGATGCAAGGGATCGCCGGATAGACTGCTTTCCCTGGCGGTTTTCTTTCCCGAGCCTCGCAGCGCGTGAGTTTGACGTCGTGCAGGACGGAACTGAATTCAACCAGACAGAAGAGGATTGTGATTGACGGCCGGAATTGTCGATGCGGCTCGTCGGAACGGGAGAAACTGGCGTGAAGAATCTATCAGCAGCTCTAGTTGTGGCGGCGCTATTCTTTGCTCTCCATAGCGCCTCTTTGACCGCGCAGGTCGATTCGCAGACAAGTGTTACCAACGGTCCGGTGGCCGAGTACATTTCCGAGTCAGCCGCGACGATTGGATGGGCAACCAGTCAGCCGAGCAAACATGACAGTGCGGTACGGTACCGATCGAACAAAGCTAATGAAAACAGCCGCTGCGAACGAGAGCGGCGTGGCCCGGAATCACCATGTTCGCCTGGAACGGCTGGCGCCTGGCACGCGCTACTACTTTCAACTGTATGAAGGAAGGGAACCGGTAGGGGGAGTCGGGACATTCGCTACGGTTGAAAAAGGCGAGACGCCGGAGCGGAGCAAGGCCACAATTCCGGAATAAAGGCCGCCGCGCCAGCGCCCTGCGAGAAAGGAAAACGGCTTCGGCGCGATCGTACTGGCTCACCCTCTTCAGCGCCTGCTCAATCGCACATTTATCGCGGGGGGATTGGCTAGCGCTGTAAGAGGGCAATTGTGGGTTGAAGCAGCACAACAGGAAAAGCAGAATCAACGCTGCGAACGACTTGGTTCATCTTCCTCTGATTTCCTTCAACGTTTCGATAGCCGGCGCAATTATATCCCTCGAACACAAATTGGGATTGTTGATGTGATCCAGATTTCACGAAGAACGGTATCCGCTCCCGCCAATAGCCGCCCCGAATTCCGCACCCGATGCTTTACGATAGCAACGGGTATGGGGAGAGCGCTCGTGCGAATTCTTGGAGAAGCGGCGAAGTATCTGCTGATCAGCCTTGCGATTTTATACGCACTCGACTGGAGTGTGTTTGAAGTGCGGCGAATGCGGGGAAGCGGGATGGGAAGCGTCGCGGTGGACCAGTTTCTGGCGACGACGCTCAAGGGAAACAAGGCCGAGTACGATTACCTGGGCACGGCGAATCAGACTTGCTCGCACTCGCTCTTTCCTCAGTATGCGGGGTCGGCGTGGAACTCCCCTTGCTGGTGGCTGGCACGGCATAACGCGCAGTGGCAGTGATCCTGGCCGCATGGATTTGGGCCAGGCCCTTCCCGTTCTGCTCGGCGATAGTTCATCGGCAGCCCGGACACGGGGCAAGCTCCGTCTCTACGCGGCATTTTTTGCGCAAGCTGTTTAGCGGAGCGCTTGGACGAAGAGGGGTGGGCTGGCCAGAATGGACTTGTGATTAGGTCTACGACTTCCGAGTTACGCGGCCAGGTTGCCAACTGTTAAACTTTGATGAGAGTTCCAATGTCACGATTGTCCTATGTCGGCACGTTTCTGTGCGTTGCGCTGCTGGCCCAATCCTTGTTTGCGCAGAATAAAGAAACGTTTGCGCAGAATAAAGAAGTTGCCAGGCACGCGATAGTTCAGCATGTGGTTGCGCGCGACAGTGGAGGGAATGTTGAGGTTGAGATCCAGACTTCGGGTGCGCCGGTATCGCCTGACACGCAGGTCATTACCGGGCCGGATCGTATTGTGGTCGATTTCCCTGGGACACTGCCATCCGATACGTTGCGCGCAGTAACCGTTAATCGGGGCGCCCTTAAGGACATTCGCTCCGGGTTGTTTTTCAATAATCCTCCGATTACGCGGATCGTACTGGATCTCTCGGAGCCGCAGTCGTATCAGATTTCCACCATCAACAATGCGATCGTTGTGAAGCTAGGTCCGGCGCCGGTGGCGGGCAAGCAGGTTGCAGGTACAAGTCATATCGCGAATCATATTGCGAACCCCCGGCTTCGGAACGCTTCGCTCGCTTCTGGTCCGAATGTTCCGGCGGCAAAGCTTTCTACGGTCAGTATTCCGGTGGGAGCTGTCACCCGTTCGATTGTGCCCGACGCCAATCTTTCGAATGCGAAGGTGCAGAATCCGTCAACAGCGATTGCACCCGCGGCGGTGCCGACGCCGACGCCAGCATCGCCGCCCATGAGCGTGACCTATGCAAATGGAATGCTGGAGATCCATGCGGAGAAAGTGACTCTGGCGCAAGTGCTGTTCGAAGTGCATTTGCGCACCCAGGCTGAGATTGCGATTCCGGCAGGCGCGGAGCGAGAGCAAGTAATTGCCGATTTTGGTCCGGCTCCCGCTCGCGACGTGTTGGGCGCGCTTTTGAACGGGTCTCCCTACAATTTCATTTTTGTTGGCAAGGAACTCGCACTCGAACGCGTCATCCTGACGCGGAAAGACTCCACGAATTTCTGAACTTCCCACTTCGAGCTACGAGTTGCGAGCCACGAGCTACGAGCAAACCGAAACCAACAGGTAAATCGGGGGGGGGCGGATGCGCGTCGAAACAAAGTGGGGCCGCGCAAAAAGATGGCACATAAGGACTTCGAATAGCCGGCTTTCGCCGTGTTTGGCCCTGCGCATTGACCCGGTAAGACCATTCTTCCGGGGAGGGAACGAATAAGAATCAGGCGGACTTGGTTACATTGGCTGCTTGCGGCCCTTTCTGTCCCTGGACGATTTCAAACTCGACCTTATCGCCTTCCTGAAGGCTCTTATAGCCTTCGGTGGCGATTGAGCTGTAGTGGATAAACACATCCGGCCCATCGTCGCGGCCGAGGAAACCATAACCCTTCGCATTGTTGAACCACTTGACGGTACCTTTCAAACGTTCCACGTGCGTCTTCCTCCTTTTTGCGGATCCCCTAAGAGGCGCGAATCGCGAGGGGTTCTGCAAAAAATGTGCCGTCATTGTGATGCGGGCGGAAGGTCGTGTCAAGGATATGCGTCACAAGCGAATGTGCGGGACGGTTTGATGGCGCATCGCACTTGTCTGTGTAAGTGACGGTTAGGTGTTTCTATCGGATTTCTGGGAGGCGAGCCATAGGATGCCGCAGATGGTTTTGGCATCGCGGATGCGGCCGTTCAGTGCCATCTTCCGGGCCTCCGTCAAGCCGAAAAAGCGGATAGCGATTTTCTCGTCAGCTTCGGGCTGGGCTACACCTGCCTGCAGGCCGCGAGCGAGGTAGATAGTCATGGTCTCGTCGAGGAAGCCAGGGCTGACGAAGAAATGGAGAATTCTTTTCCAACTTTTGGCGGTATACCCGGTTTCTTCCAGTAACTCGCGGCGAGCGGCGGCGAGAGGCAGTTCGCCCTCGTCGATCCGGCCAGCGGGCAATTCCCACATCATGGATTGGGCGGCATGGCGATACTGGCGCTCGAGCAGGATGAGGGGCTCGGGTTGTCGAATGCTTTTCCGGCGCGTATTTCGATTGGTGCGCTGAGTGTTGGTGCGGCGATCGTCCACGGCGAGAATGACGATAGACCCGGAATGGCGGATGACGTCGCGGCGAGCGCGAATGCCGCCGGGTTCTTCGACTTCATCGGTCGAGACCCGGAAGACGGGTCCTTGATATGCGACGCGAGAAGACAGGACGCGCGCCTGCGCTGCTTTTGGGGACTTCGCCATACCATCAATATGCCACACCATCAATATTAAGGTATGCTGCGCGGATGGCGCGAAAACCGGACAATCGAAAGCAGACGGTGACGGTGGTGGGAGCGGGCAGACTGGCATCGTTTATTGCTCCGGCGCTGGCGGACGCCGGGTACACAATCAGCGAGATCATCGCCCGGGCGCGGCCGCAGTCGCTCAGGCGCGCACGTGCTCTCGCCCGGAAGGTCGGCGCTCGGGCTGTGCCGGTAGAGAAGGCCTCGCTCGACACCGGGCTAGTGTGGTTCTGCGTGCCAGACGGCGAGATTGCCAGGGCAGCATCAGCAATCGCGGCTCGGGCGACGGCGTTGATTACGAGTCGCAGGTCGTCCGCAATGCGATTTGCATTCCACTCGAGCGGCGCGCTATTGAGCGGGGAACTGGACTCTCTGTGCAAGAAGGGAGTCGCGGTTGCCTCGGTGCATCCGCTGATGACATTTGTTGCAGGAGCGCATCCTTTGTTGACAGGCGTGCCATTCGCGCTGGAAGGTGATGCCACCGCGACACAATTGGCGAGGGGGATCGCGCGCGACCTTGGAGCGGAGAGTTTTCTTTTGTCCGCGAAACGAAAAGCGGCGTATCACACATGGGCGACGATGACATCTCCGCTGCTGCTGGCGTACCTGGTGACGCTCGAAGACGCGGCGCGGGCGGCGGGACTGGGGCGCGAGGATGCCCGAAGAATGAGCTTGCCGATCATCAGGCAGACTCTGGAAAATTACCGCAGCCTTGGTCCCGGGCATTCGTTCAGCGGGCCGTTTATTCGCGGAGATGCGGAGACGGTGGCGCGGCATTTGGCATTGCTCAAGGCGCAACCTGGAACCCGAGCAGTTTACGTCGCGCTGGCGCGCCGGGCGCTGGCGCGGCTTCCGGTCAAGGATCGGAAGCATTTGCGGGAATTACTCGACGAAGAGCCTGCCTAAAACTCTCGTGACAAAAAGTTGCTCGCTGGTGTAAAGTCGGGGCCGCATTTCGATTGCAAATCACAGTGGCAAAATCACAAAGGAGAAGGAGAGAGATGCGAAAACCAATATTTGTAGCAGTTTGCCTGCTCGTGCTGGGCGCGGCGGCGATGGCTCAGGGGAAGATTGATACCAAGTGGCACTGCTCGAAGCCGACCTCAAACCCCATGCTCGAAGTGGGCGACGTACCGGGTCATCAATATGCACTCGGCCAGGGCACGTGCACCGCGACCTCAGGCAGCAGCGGAGAGAAATCCGGTATGTATACGGAGTTCGACGACGTCTGGAAAGCATCGCACACAGGCCATGGCCGCTTTAACGTGACGATGGACAATGGAGACATGGTTTACTACACGTATGAGACGTCGGGCTCAGCCGACATCAAGAAGCCCCTTTCGAATAAATGGAAGATCGCGAGCGGGACCGGAAAGCATAAGGGCATCAAGGGTTCTGGCAGTTGCGCGGGAAAACAACTTGAGGATGGCGGGTCCGATTGGGTATGCACGGGTACGACTGAGAGGGGCGGCAAGATGTAAGACGGAGCGCGAGACGGCGGCGGTGTGGGGCGCTCGCCGCCGCTGTTTATTGTTGTTAGTGCTCATTACTGCGGTTGGTGAAAAGGTGGCCGAGTTTTTCCTGTTTCGTTTTCAGATAATCCTCGGTGTATGAGGTGGGTGGCACCTCGCAGGGAACGCGCTCGGTTACGCGAATGCCGGCGTTTTCGAGCGCCGCCACCTTGTCGGGATTATTGGAAAGCAGGCGCACCCGCTCGATGCCGAGCGCCTTCAGAATCTCAGCGGGCATGCGGAACTCGCGCTGATCGGCCTTGAAGCCAAGGCGCTGGTTGGCTTCCACGGTGTCGAGTCCGCTGTCCTGCAAAGCGTAAGCCTGCAGCTTCGCCATGAGCCCGATCCCTCGCCCTTCCTGCTGTTCGTAGATCAACACGCCCGCACCCTGGGCGGCGATCATGGAGAGCGCCATCTCCAGTTGCTGCCGGCAGTCGCAACGCAGCGAACCAAATACGTCACCGGTCAAGCACTGGGAGTGAATGCGCACCAGGGGCGAGCCGGATTGCACGTCACCCATGACGAGAGCCACGGCCTCTTCGGTTTTGGCGCCGCCAGCGGATGCCCGGGTCGCGAAGCCATGAATCAGGAAATGTCCCCAGCGGGTGGGGAAGTCGGCGGACGCAACCTGTTTCACCTTCGAGGAAGTCACGGTCAAATTATATAGGTTGGATTTCGCATTCACTGGTACGCAAGCTTGCGTGCGGGCTTGGATGACTGGAGTTGTCGCGAGCCGGGGCTAGGAATCGACCGTGCAGTCAGAGTGCATGCGAACAATCAGCAGGCCTACCAGCACAGCGCTCATGAGCATAACGACCCGAATGTAAAGGCCAGCGTGAAAGGCCTGGTCACCGGCCGCCGTCCGCAGCAGGCCTGAGCTTGCGCTGATGGTGCACATGCCAAAGTACAGCTTTTCAGGCCAGCCGCGCGAGATGACAAACAGCCAAAGCAGGATCGTAGAGACAATAGTGAAAATCGAGCAGAGGATCCATGTTCCTGTCGATACCGCGGAAGGCAGCCAGATTCCGGCCGCGGGGCTGGGCGCGATCATTTGGCGAAAGGCGATGAGCAGAAACACAACCGAATGCACAAGGGCGACCAGAGCCCGCTTGCGGTTGGTGAGTATAGTGAATTCGCCCATGCTTAAGATTAAGTTAGCCGTTCGGGCGACCGGCGCGATGTGATGCAGATCACGTAAATTTGATCCAGATCGTATCGCTTGTGTTACGTGGGCAGGCGAAAACGTGAGTATGCGAAAACATGGATAGGCTAAAACAATGGACGACTGCTAAAATTCAATGTGCCCATCAAGTGGGGCTATAGCTCAGCTGGGAGAGCGCATCGTTCGCAACGATGAGGTCGTCGGTTCGATCCCGACTAGCTCCACCAATCTTCTCAACGGGTTGGCGACAATTCGCAGCCACCTGTGCGGCCCTCAAAAAACCCAGGCTTATTGAACCGTAATTGAGCGCGTGAACCATTGGTGCCGACGGCGCGAGCTACTTTTCCTGCAGCGATTCGATGTATTTGTTGAGATTCGAAATGCGCATCTGCACGATCTCTTCATGGCCCTGGCTGATGCGCCAGAACACCGGGCCCCAGACCGGCATTTCCTGGTCGCCATGCGCCATCAAACGAGCCTGGCCGCGAAGGACGCTGGTTATCTTGTCGGCGGGATACTTGCCTCCGTTTAGTTTGGCCAGTTGTGTGAGATTTGCGGGAAGCTGCTTAAGAGCGGCTGCGGCCGGTCCGTCGCCTTTGGCGTCCTTGCCATGGCAGGGGGCACAGTAACTCACGAACATCTCCTTGCCGGAATTGGGCGAGGTCATGCCGGCAGCCTCATGCTTGACGGTGGGCGTTGACTGCTGACCCAAACAAATCAATCCGGTCGCCAGCACCATCGCGAACAGGCACATCGAATGGCGAACTGTCATAGAGCCCTCCTAGCCTTTCAGATCCAGCATGCCATGCAATAAAGCAAAACTACTACCGACTCCCGATAAGCGGGAACTGCCCGGCCGATTCCTGATCAAGGAGTCGGCCGGCTTGTAGCGCGGTCAAAACGAAAACCGCAACGAAAACTGCAGCTGCCGCGCGTTAAGCATGGTGCGCGGCTGGCCGAAGTTGGAATTCGGCAAGGTCGGGATGAACAAAGCCGTACCGATCGGAGTGGGAGCGATAGTTCCGCCGGGAACTGAAGTGCCGCCGTTCGGGCAGGCCATAGACGCCGATTGCGCCTGGATGGCGCGACTTACGGCGTCATTGTAGTGACGCGGAATGCTCGGAGTCGTGCCGCAGAATACCGGCGAGCCGTAAACCGAGGTCACTTCATCCACGTTCGGCCGGTTGAGAACGTTGAAAGCATCAAAGGCCAGTTCCATCTGCATTCGCTCGGAGATATGGACCACACGCGCGACGCGCAGGTCCCAATTGTAGTCGGGATCGCCGATGTAAGTGTTTCTCGGAATCATGGTCTGGCAATTCTGGACCGACGGGCAATTGCTATAACCCGGTGCGCCACCCACGCGGTCGGTTGCGCCGCCCGCGACATCGTTCAGGGTATTGTTGCCATAGAAAAGGGTGAAGGGCCGACCCGATTCCAGGGTGATGATGCTGCTGAGCTGAAAATTCCGCCACGGGCCATTGTTGGGGGTAAAAGCCGTGAAATTTGTCACGAACCGGTGGCGAGCATCCTGATTGGAGTTGGAACGTTCCGCGGTATAGTCGAACTGGTTCGGCGGCAGGTTGATGAAGGTGGTGAAGTTGCCGTTGTCAATGGCGTGCGAATAGGTATAATTCGCCGTCAAATTGAAATTCTTCCGGCGCTCAATCACCGTCAGAGTCCCGCCGTGATAGGCGGCATTGGCCACGCCGTTGTTGTAGTCGTCGAGCCCGTTGCTGATTGTCTGAAGGCCGGAGCCGAGAGCGCCACCAAAGAAGGGACCCAAGCCCGCCAATGCGCCGGTGCCTAGCATTGGAGTGCCGCTGCAGGGAGAGAGGGTGCCATTCGCGTTGAGGATTCCGGGGACCCACTCCCCCGGGCCTCCCGGAAAGATTGTTAATGGGTCGGTCGGAGGGCCCGACTTGGTTGTGCCTGCCGGGCACGGTATGTTGATGTTGTTTCCGCGAACCAGTTTGTGTGCTCCCACGAAGAGATAGCTCAGGTTGACGGCGAGGCCTCCGCCGA
The DNA here is from genome assembly GCA_963709055.1 of uncultured Acidobacteriaceae bacterium. Classification (GTDB taxonomy): domain Bacteria; phylum Acidobacteriota; class Terriglobia; order Terriglobales; family Acidobacteriaceae; genus Acidiflorens. Next base: position 131,306 of record CAVPUZ010000006.1, on the reverse strand, counting down.
ATTGGCGGTCAATCTCAAAACTAACCTGCTCGGCATAGGGAGTCCGGGCGTTGTGGTCCATTCCGCCCTCGCCCACGCCGCAAGCGCCAGTCGAGAGGCAAGTACCGGCCATTGAAATTCCGGCAGGAAAGTCGGAACTGTAGTTGCCCGACTGGATGACGTTTGCGGCATCCAGAGCCGCGCCCTGACTGCCCGGGAATCCAAAAAGTTGGTAACCCTGCCTGGCCTGTCCCAGATTGGACATGATGTTCGGATATTGCTGGGGCAAGATTCCGTTGGAGGAGCAAATAGCCGCGATGTTGGCGGGCGCGTGATTGCCGCATTCGTAGCCGGCGACAATCTTTTGCGAATTAGGCACAAAGAAGAATGTCAGGTTCTGACGGTCGAAGAAGATGCCGAATCCGCCGCGAATCACTGTTTTCGAGTCCGGAGAATAGGCGATGCCAAGACGAGGCTGAAACCCGTTATAGTCGGGGTTTACGTATTGCGCCAACCCCGATTCAACATCCCACCGCAGACCATAATTCAGTGTGAAGTTGTGAGAAATGCGCCATTGATCTTGAACAAAGCCACCCCAATATCCATGGTCAATTAAGCGATTGTACCGGTCAATGAACGAAGACGGATAGGCGCTTGCCCATGATGAATTAGGAAAGCCACCGCCATTGAGAGGATTGGCTGTAGTGACTGTAGGCGAGCAAGCCGGGTTGGGGAGTGGGGCGGAACAGACAGTGGGATCGGTGGGCAGTGGCACGCCGAGGTAAGTAAACACGATGCCATTGTCTCCGGGAACCGGACATTGGGCGGCGGCCGCGTCGAGTCCCGTACCCGCTCTCGGATAGGCGCCGCTGCCAGGCAGTCCGTTGAAATATTCAGCGAAATTCGCGAGGCAGGTCAAACCGGGCACGAGCATGCGAACGGGAGTAAAACCTGGATACGTTTCCATGCTCGACAAATAGTTGCCGTCGACTCCGAACTTCATGATGTGATTGCCCTTGACCCAGGAGACAGACTCGGAAAGCTGGGCGCGGGTCTCGTAGAGGCGATCGTTGGTTCCGAAGTTGTGGCCCAGTTCGAGATCATTCAGGACACTGAAGTCGGGTTGACCCGTGGCGCCGACGAAGTTGTAGTGGCGCCGGGCATATTGTGCAAGCACGGTGTTGACGACATTCGACGAGAGCACCGTGTTCACGGTCGCAACCACCGATTGATCGCGCACGTATAGATTGCGGCCGCCGCTGGGAACGCCGATGCCGCCGCCATCGAGCGTGTTCCCGACCAGTTCGTTGAGCGCGCGGATGTCTTCGACGTTGTAGCGAACGGCCAGCCGATTGTTCTTGGTGAGTTGATGGTCGATCCGGGCGAAGCCGAAGTCGTCATCTCCAGTTTTCAGGAACCCGTTGAGGAATGAGAAGGCCTGGGGTTGCGTAATATTGGCGGGATTGCCCGCGAAACCGGGAAAACAGGACGAGACCGTGCCAAGGCAGCCTTCGGGAGCGAGTCCCATGAGCGCCTTTGCCTGGTCGATGAGTTGGATATTGTTGACGAGATCGGGCGGATACACCGGCGATTGGGCGCTTCGTTTGCCTTCATAGTTCAGGAAGAAGAAAGTCTTGTTCTTGACGATGGGACCGCCCAGCGTGGCCCCAAACTGATTCTGCCGCAATCCGTGCGGCAGCGGAGCGGGCTGAAGGAGCGAGCGCGCATCGGTGGCGCTGTTCTGGAAATACTCGTAGATCGAGCCATGAAGATCGTTGGTGCCAGACTTGGTCACGATGTTGACGATGCCGCCAACCGCCCGTCCGTATTCGGCGCCAAAGCTGTTGTTCACGACGCGGAATTCCTGCACCGAGTCCTGCGGAGGGGTGGCGCGTTGAATGCCGCTGGCAGCATTAACGAAGTCGGCACCGTCCACCGTAATTTCATTGCTGAAGGAGCGCATGCCGCCGAAGGAGATCTGCGTGACCTCAAACTCAGTGAAGGTGGTTCCGAGGCTGGTGCGGCTGGTGGCCACGCCCGGAGTGAGAAGAGCAAAGTCAGTAAACACGCGACTGCTGGTGGGGAGCGTTTCGACCTGCTGCGTATCCACGACCTGGCTGATCTCGGTCCTGGTCGGTTCGATGGTGGGCGCTTCCGTCGTCACCACGACGGTCTCGCCTTTCGCGGCGACCTGCAGGGTTACATTGACGGTCGCAAGTTGAGCAACCGCCAGCGCAATTCCGGTCTGCTTGTAGTTGGCGAAACCCTTCGAGGCCGCGGTCAGTTCATAGGCGCCGGGCGGCACGTTGGCGACCGCATAGAAGCCACGATCGTTGGACATCGTATCGTAGGTGATACCAGTAGCTGTGTTCTTCAGGGTAATGGAGGCGCCGACGATAGCGCCTCCGCTCTGATCGGTGACGGTACCGTTCAGTTGGGCATTACCAAGGCCTCCCTGTGCGAACACCAGTTGTGCGCTGCAGAAGACAATCGCGACAGCAAACAGCACTTGCAGTGTGGAATGCCCTTTCATTTGCGCCTCCTGAGGCAATACAAACCACGACGCGGAAAAGCGTCCCGATGTCTCCGAACTTGTGTTGGGAGAACCCCACTAAACCCGGCAAGGTGTTTATCACCTTCAAATGTTCAATGTCAACGTAAAAAATGTATACGTTTCTCGCATCGCAGGGCACATTTTTGTAACCGGAGTGGCTGGAATGTATGCACTGTCACACAGAAGGGGTCGATAAGGTCCTGCCGAGCCTCGGACGGGAGTTGAAAATAATTGATAGTTGGCAAAACGAATTAGAACTGGTGGGGCGGCCGCGAGCAACTTCATGACGCCGTGACAAACGTAAGGAGTTCTTTCAGGTTACGGAGTACGCGCTGCGGGCGGCGACTCAGTGGCTGCCGCGCCCAGTCCTGCGCTTTGCTGATGCCGGTGGTAACGCCGAACCCGATCGCTTTGCCGCGACGGGCCATGATCATTTCCACCAGCGGGTCATCGCCCACCACGCCGATCCTGCGCATGGGAACGCCGAGTCTTCTGGCGGCTAGCCTCAGCGCGTGAAGAGAAGGCTTGCCGGTGAGTATCATGGGCGCGTGCGTTAACTTACGCACCGCGGCGGCGATGGCATGAGAATGTCCCATGGTCTTGCCGTTCGCGGTGGCGAAGAACGGCACGTCCGACGCGACGTAGAGCTCGGCCCCATTCCAAATCGCTTTTACGGCGGTTTCGATGTCTTTCATGCGGCAGTCGGGATGCCAGCCGATATAAACCGCCTGGGCGCGTTCGGCGCCCTTTTGACCGGTAAATAGCGTTTGAATTCCAGCCTCTCGCAGCGCGTGCCCGACGCCGTCGGTGCCCAATACGAGCGCCTGCTTCACGCCGCGGCGCGGCATCAAATCCGCAGCCACGCTGGAGGGCGTGAGTAAAGCATCGTCAGGAATGGGCAGACCGAGGGCGCGCAGCTTTGGCGCCTGCTCCGCCGCGGGATACGCTGTGCCATTCGTGAGCACAACGAACCGAATGCCGTGGGCCGTCAACTCCTTCAGAACGTCAACAGCATGGGGCAGCAACTGGTAAGTGCTGAGTGAAACGTTGGTCAGGACAAGAGTGCCATCGAGGTCGAACATGAATCCCTCGATCGGCCCCAGGTTCTCACGCTTGGTGGTACGGGAATTGGTGTTGCGGGAAGATTTCATGCGCCGGTTTCTCCCGCCACGCTGGTGCTGAGTTCAAGCTTGAAGTTCGATTTCTCGACGGCGATGTAGGCGAGGTTCCTGCGCGCCGCGAGTTGACGAATAAGGTTCTTCACCGGAACCATCTCGGGATCGTACGTCGTCGGGGCAGCGCCCAGTGGTTTCATCCCGTCCACCTGACCAGCCGGCATGGTCGCGCGCAGCAGGAATTCCTCGTCGCTGAGAAGTGGTCCGATCCGTTTGCGAAATTCCGGTAAAGGAGGCATACCACTTTCCTGGCGTAGCTCGCGCGTCCGTGGTAGCGAATCGATCCGGTCCATCACTTCGGGCGCGATCGGTATATTGGGCCGTCCGAATTTTCCGAGCGCGTAGCGGATGACTTCATCCGGGATGACGGCATAGCGTTCTTTGTTCGTGACATTCATGACGGCCTGCGTCAACACGATCTGCGAGAAGGGGGTCATGACGATGGGCCAGCCCAGCTCGTCGCGCACCCGGCCGATCTCGTCGATCACCGCTCGTTCCATGTGGGACAGCTTTTGTTCAGCGAGATGCCGCCGCATGGTGCCGACCATACCGCCGGGCAATTGATGGCGAAGGTAGGCGGCATCGAAAGCCTGGGGTTGGCCTACGGGCAAGCCTTCAGCTTCGGCGAGGCGCGTGAAATAGCGGTTAACTTCGGCAAGTGCCTGGTCGTCGATGTCCACCTGATGACCGAGCGCTCGGAGATTGGATACGACGCGGTCGGAGGGGGGATTAGAAATACCATCCGCGGCCGCACCCGACGCGCATTGAACCGCGCTGACGCCCCAAGCGGGCGCATCCATGTAGACCAACTCGCCGAGGCCGATGGTGCAATGCGAGTGGAGTTCCAGCGGCTTACCACCGATCACCGCAATCACTGCCGGGATCAGCGTACGCGCACGCAGTGGAGTGAGAAGACCGCCGGGATCCTTGACGTAGAGGGCGTCGATATCAGGACTGGCGGCGAGCTTGCGGGCGCAATCGACATAATGCGCATCGTCGTGGATGGGGCTAATGGTGAAGACCAGCGCGGCGACCACGTACTCGCCGCCCGCAGCCTTCACCATGCGCGCGCAGGCGACATTGGATTCCGCATTATTCATAGGATCGGCGAGTGCGAAACGGCGTATTCCGTTGTTCACGAGAGTCCGGAATGCCAAGCTCATGAACTCAGGGCTGGCTGTCTCCCAGGAAATAAAACGAAAACCTGTGGAGAGGAACTGCAGCGGTGTATTGGGCATGGCCTGAGCCATCAGGCGAATGCGTTCCCAGGGATCTTCCTGCTTGTAACGAACGGCGACTCCCATATGAGTCGAGGTGGTGAAATCGATCGCCTTGAAGCCCACGCGCTCCATGACAGGGGCGATGCTCAGAGTTTTAGCTGTGTCGATGCCGAGCGCTGCCCACAGGCTCTGGTTGCCATCGCGCAGCGAGGTTTCGACGAGTTGAACGTTTGCCATGCCTCAGGCCTCCGGCCGAACTCGAAGAAGGATCTCGCCATACTCGACGGCAGCCCCGTCATCAGCCAATATTTCGACCACCTCGCCCTTTACGCCGGCGGAGACGGAGTTCATCAGCTTCATAACCTCGATGATGCCGACGACGGTGTCCTCGGCAACCTTTGATCCGACTTCGACGAAGGGCGGCTCGCCGGGCTTGGGCGCTCGGTAAAAAATTCCGAGCAGCGGAGCGGAAACATCGAACAAACCGGCCTCCGAGGGCGGAGAGTCTTTGTGCGCAGGCCGCAGCGGGCCGGACGCCGGCTCGGTCACAGGCGCGATTCCAGCGTGCGAATTCCCTCGCGCTGGAGCAGCCGATCTGCGCTGCAGGTTCAGCTTCAGGCCATCAACTTCGAGCGACAAGCTGTCGAAGCTGGAATCTTCGAGAAGACGCATGATCTCAGCCACGTCTTTGGCGGTCAGACTCAACGGCGGCCTCCAAAGATGTTCATGACATGGAGGTGCGGGTTTTCGGCGGGCTTGGCGACGGGCGCGGCGTCCTTAGAGGACCACACTGTTTCAGGCCGGCTCTGCAACAGAAGAATTTTGCCGGAGCGGTCGATTGCCCATTCGATGTCCTGCGGTCGACCGTAGTGGCGCTCGACCTGGCAGGCAATTTCCTTGAGAGCAGCAAGTTCCTGGTCGGTGAGGCAGGGTGCGCCGCGGAGATTCTGCGGCGCTGGTACTTCTTTGATGCCGCCGCCCTCCGCCGGAACGTGCTGAACATGCTTATCGGAAATCTCGCGCACCGTGATGTCGCCGGTGATTTTGGCAATCACGAAGCGGTCAGGCGTGACCTCGCCGCTTACTACCGCTGAGCCCAAGCCCCAAGTCGCTTCGATGGTGATAACGGAGCGGTCACCGGTCAGCGGGCTGCGGGTGAACATCACGCCCGCGGTGCGCGCATCGACCATACGCTGCACGACGACGGCCATGGCAACTCCGCATTCCGGCATCCGGTGCTTGCGACGATACGCAATCGACGGAACGGAATAGAGGCTTGCCCAGCAGGAGCGCACATAGTGCAAAGTGGTTTGCGCACCCATCACCCACAAGTAGGTGTCTTGCAGGCCGGCAAAGCTGGCGTCCTCGGCATCTTCTGTGGTAGCCGAGGAACGGACCGCGACCGGCGAGCCGGAGAGGTCGCTGGGAGATCGCTGGAAATGCTGCAGATCGCCGCAAAGCTCAGCGTGCGCGCCGAGAATCTCCGTCTGCACATCCTCAGGCAATGCGGTGTTTTCCAATCGCGCTCGTGTGCGCTCGGAAAGAGTCGTTATTTTTTCCAGTTCATGAGCGTCCAGAAGTTCAACTCGCGGACGGATTGGCTCTTCCTTCTCCAGCACGCTGAGAAAACGCTCGAAGGCGGAAGTGCGCACGACGAATCCGGGAGGCACTGAGATGCCCGCTCGAGTCAGCTCACCCAAAGATCCGCCTTTGCCCCCGACTATGGCACGATCGTTCAGGGTGATGTCGGCGAACCAACTGACGTTTTCCGATGAGCGCATACAGGGGCCCCGTTCAAGCATAGAGCTGCTTGTTAATCGCAATACCATACTCCCGGCAGTAGCTCTCGTAGTGATGGATGTACCACCAGACATCCGCCGTCTCCACCAGGCTGCCCTGTTCGTCATAAAACTCGATCGGTCCCTGCATCCAGCCGAACAGCTTGACGCCGTTGGGATGATCGCTGACAAGGGTATGAATCAGCCCGGGCGTTTCATAGATGAAGTCGCCGGGACCCGCAACCCAGTCATATTCGAGATAGTGCGCGCTGCCTTCGAGGCAAACCATAACGACGGTGCCCCGGTGCTTATGCGTGCCGATCACTCCTGGAGACTTGATCCAGAGAATGTTCGAAAAGATGTTGTGGCGAGTATCGAAGTGCAGATGGCGGATGGCGGCATTAGGGCCGAAGGGCACCCAAGGACTCTCCTGTTCGGACGGACCGATAAACGCTCCCGCTACACCGTGGCGGTTTATAACGTCCGCATAGGCCTCAGGCACGTCAACGATCCTGTAGGCAGTTGAGGGCGGTGCCGACATCTTGGCTCGGCTAGCCGCTTGTTTCGTTTCTTTCAGTTGAGACATAAAATCAACGTCCCCACGAAATCCGCGCGCGATCTACGCGTGCTATTGCAAAATTGTCACCACACCGCGGCCGCCATCGACCCGGATGCGTTGACCATCCTTGATTTTCTGAGTCGCCGTACCCGTGCCTACGACCGCGGGCAAGCCAAATTCCCGTGCCACGATGGCTGCGTGGCTCATGGAACCACCGATGTCTGAAACCGCCGCTGAAATTTTCTGGAAGATCGGCGCCCAAGTGGGATTGGTGACTTGACAGACCAGGATGTCGCCCGAGCGCAGGCGGCCGATTTCCTCGACCGACTTCACCACTCGCGCCACTCCCTCAGCGACGCCACTGGAGGCGGCAAAACCCTTGATCTCGTTCGAATCCGGCTGATCGCCGGCTGACAGCCAGGCATCCAGATTTTCGCGGGTAATCCCCCAGAGCATGACGATGGCGGGATCATCGATGACCTCGGGAACGGGCCCGAGAGCGGGCGGAGTATTGTGCTTCGCCCATGCGACGATTGCCGCCTTCCGCTCTTCCACGATGGATGGCCAGCGCGCGGGACCGCGCGGCGGCGAACCGTTGGACCACGAGGTCATCATGTCGATGATCGCCGTTTCCACTTCGTAGTGCGTGAGATGGAAAATGTCTTCGGCATCGGGGAAGAAACCATGCCCGGCCAGCAACGCTCCCGTATTCTCTGATCTTGTTGAAGAACAGGTTGGTGTACCAGTGTTCGCAATAAAACTTGTGACCTTCGACATAAGGGAAGACGCGGTGCGCCAGTCCGATCATCTGATCGTAGGCAGCGCGCTCGTCGTCGGAATTCAAAAGCTCGCGATAGGCCTCGATGAGTTGCTTGCGCTCGGCCATGAGTTTTTCAATCGGCCGCTCGATCGCGGTGGCCCGCTTTCGCGTTGGCGATATATCCCGGAAGCGCGGCGAAGGGCATGGAGAGATCATCGTTCCACGAACGGTGGTAGTGATAGAAGCCGTCGCCGACGTTGATGTTGAACCAGGGATCGCGCGAGACCGCGAGCTCTTCCAGCCAAATTTTCCCCGGCTCGCCCAGTTGCTCCAGCGATCTTGATGATGTCACCCGGTGAGAGGCCATCGCGGATCTGGTCATCGACGCCTAACTCGATGGCGCGCTTGGCCAGCCGTCTGAGTTCGTCGTCAGGACGGAAAATTTCGGCCTCCATGCCCGCCACCATACGGGCCACGGTTTGATCGCTGATTTCGGGGAAGGCCTTCTTGCAGAAATCGAAAAACGTGAGATAAGCGCCATAACCGAGCAGCAGAAACTCGAAGTGGTATTGCCACATCCGAAAATATCCTTCGAGAGTTTTCTGATAGGTGTCGAGAAGATAGTGGTTGGAGGCAATGCCGCGGCCGGCATGAACGTGCTGCAAAGGTTCGAACTCCGGGATTTCGACTTTCGGCAGCTTCTCGGCATCCCGGATCAGAACCATCATCTTGTCTTTCCACTGGTCGTAGAGGCGCTCCCAATTGCCGTAGTAATAGAAGGCGCGCTGTTTGAACTCCTCGGTGCGGCGGGCAATTTCGGCAGGATCGGTGACGGCATTTCCTCCGATGTAGATCCGGCCGTTGATGATCCGGTAGTCGATGCCGAGCGTCGTCGGCAAGCAATGTACGCGCGTGTTGTTCGCTCCCAACGCGCAGTAGGCGGCCTCGGCAGTGATGGTGTCGAAGAGGCACATTGGTTCCGGGAAATGCATGGAGTTGTAAAACCAGAAGCGCTCGTCATCTTCTTTGCTGAACTGCATGTAGTAGGGATAGGCGGCTTGCGCGCGTTCGGTTCCCGCAACTAGTTCCAGCGAACTCGGAAGCGGAAAGCGCTTGGCTATCGACGGTTGTGCTCATACGTGGCCTCCCCACAAGGCCGTTACAATCTACATCCTTCGGCACTCAGTTGCAGAGCGCAAGTGTCACCGCGGCCGCAGAACCGTTTTAATCGCCGGCAAGTTTTCCTGCAGATACGGACGAGGATAGCGCGAATCGGTGAAGGATTTCGGCCAGCTCCTCGGTCATCGACAACTGCGGTGTGTGATCGGTGGCGAGCTCGACCACCTCCGCGCACGGATTCTCGGCGATCATTCGCCGTTGTAACGCTGGTGCCATAGCTCGATCCCGCGTGCAGACGACATAGTACCGGTTGATGCCGTCGATGACTCCTCGCGGGATGGATACCGGCGTCGCAAATGGCGCGACCGGTTGCGGGCGCTGTTGTCGCGATCGCCCAGGCAGCCACATCCTTCGCACAACAATCGTACAAAGCGGGGCGAGAGACCTCGGGCGGCATGATTGCAACCGGAGGATCTCCTATGATGACGATATTAGCTTGGACCTGATCACCGGCTCCCTCTGGAAGTTTTGTCAAGTCAAGAAGACTCTGGCCGTCCTTGGGCAAGAATGCAGTTACATACACAAGTGCCGCAATGCGACGGGGACAGCATGCCGCTCCCTGGGTAGCGATGATACCGCCCATGCTGTGGCCGACGACAATCGCAGGCTCGGAATGGTCTGCCAGGACTGCGCAAAGTCGGGCTGCACAGGCATCCAGGGTAACCTCGCTTACGGGTGTGTTGTCGTTGCCCAAGCCGGGCAGATCGAATGCCTCGACGGAATGGCCCGCCGCCTGGAGCCTTTCGATAAGTGGTCCCCAGATCCATGCTCCACAGAAGGCGCCGTGCACGAGCACAAATCTTGCCATTTGATCCCCTGTCTGTCTGCTGGTCCATCTTTGGGGCGAGCCAAAGAGGCCGTCAGTCTAGCGGAACTCGCGTCCCGCACGGAATGCAAAGCTTGCAAACACCGTTGACTACCGCACCTGCACGCCCTCATCACATTGGCCTTCGTTACCGATGCGCAGAACCCGCTTGTCCGCATCTCCGAAAAGAATCTCGAGCAGTTCGGGGCGGTTCCGCTGCAGACCGCGACTGTTCACGGTGCCCTTTTCCGTCAATTCCCCTGCCGCAGCCGAAGGCGGAACTTCAACCAGCAAGGCCGCAACGATGCGGTTGGAACTGCCGGTTCCAGTAGCCGCAAGTTTTTCCAGCCGGTCCCGCAACGTGGCTCTCAGCACCGTGTTCGAGGCGACCTGCGCTGGAGTCGCATCTCCATTCAGACCGGCAGTCGCGGCGCACACTTCCCACTCGGGAAAGACCAGAATGCGCACATCCTTGCGATCGGCGCCAACGACTACCACCTCATTGGCGAGCGGGCGGAGAGCATCCAGCGCATCGAGACGCAGTTTTCCTGCGCTCACCTTTGTGCCGGAGGTCAGCTTGAAATCTTCACTGATGCGGCCATCGAAGCGCAGTCCCGCTTTCGGCCGTTCTGGATCAATGAAACTCAGCAGGTCTCCCGAAGCGAAAAAACCGTCCTCATCGAAGGCGGTTTTCGTAGCAGCGGGATCGCGCCAATAACCGGGCGTGACGTTCGGGCCGCGATAGCGGACCTCATAACTACTGTCGTGTGGCACGAGCTTGAGTTCCAATCCCGCTACAGGTATGCCGACCACGCCGGGGCCAGTCGCGTACAAGTTGCCGAAGAGCGCTATGGGACTGGTTTCGGTCATGCCCAGACCGGTGACCGTCAGAATTTTCTCGCCCACGGCATCGACCGCCAGCCGTTCGAGGGCATACCACGTCGAGGGCTGCATCGATGCGGCTGCATACCAGAGAAATTTGATATGCCGGAAAAAATGAGCGCTGAATTCGCGGTCGGCCTCGAGGTGAGGAATCAGCATTTCATAGCCCCGCGGCACATTGAAGTAAATCGTCGGCTGGATCCGGCGCAACAATTTGAGGCTCGCATCGAAGCGTCCAGGAAGCGGTTTGCCAGGATCGATGTAGAGTGTGCCGCCATTGTGGAGGATGATATTGAAATTGCTGTTGCCGCCGGCAGTGTGGTTCCAGGGAGCCCAGTCCACCATCACGGGAGGCTCATCGGCGAGCACGGGAGCAACCTGGCGCTTCATCTGAGCATTCGCACAAAGCATGCCATGAGTGTTGATCACCGCCTTGGGCATGCCGGTTGAGCCCGAGGTAAACAGGTACTTCGCGACGGTTTCCCGGCCGACGCGGGCCGCTGCGGCGCTTTACCGCATCACGGCGGCTGCCATTGCCACGGAGCGAGGCAAGAGTGGCCATGTTCGCGGATGGATTGCGCAGGGCCAGTACGGGAATGTTGTCCTTGAGGGCGTGTTCGAGGGCAATTCGATAAAGTACACCATCCTCGACGATCACCATTCCGGGCGTGAGCACACGAAAAGTATGCGCCAGTTTTAGATAGTCGATGCTCTGGAGCGCGTATCCGGGCGCAATTGGGGCCAGCGGAATCCCCACATAAAGTGCAGCCAGCTTGATCAACGCGTAGTCGATGCTGTTCCCGCCAAGAATGGCGAGCGGCCGCTCTGGCCCGAGAGCAAAACTGAGCAGGCCCTCGGCGAGGGTCAACGCCGATTGGCGCGCTTCGCGGTATGAAATTGTTCGTTCGCCATCCTCAGTTTGCTCGATGATGAAGGCGCGATCGGGAGCCGCGAGCGCCCAGCGATCCAGCCAGTCGCCGATGCAATTGTCGTAGTCCGAGAGCGGTTCGGCCGATCGCATGAGGAAGCTGCCATCGGTATTTCGTGGTCAGCTCGACATCGGGCGCGAAAAACCGGACTGGCCGGAACGGGGCGCTTAGCACGGATTGGGAAACGTTAAGCATACTGAATGCCCGCAGCTTAATGGATGCAGTTTGCGAGTGCAAGGGCTGTGCTAAACTTCGAACCAGAACCTGAGCAGAGCTGTTCCCACGCCAAATCTCACCGATCTCAGCATGAAGCGACGTGTGAAATCGTCCCCCAACGGCGCAGCCAAACGCGGCAAATTCTCCGACGATCTGTACGACCAGCCGGGGCATTTGATTCGCCGTGCGCAACAGATCGCCGTATCGATTTTCCATTCGACATTCGACTACAAAGTAACGCCCATCCAATATGCGGTGCTGCGAATCCTCCAGGACAATCCTGGAATCGACCAGGTAACAATGGCCGGGTTATGCGCCATCGATACTTCAACTGCCGCCAATCTCGCAGTGCGCCTCGAACGACGCGGACTTGTCAAACGGACGGTGCCGAGCAAGAGCAAGCGCTTTCGCCTGCTTCAGTCTGACGCCGCGAGGCATGGCGCTTGTGAAACAACTCAACCCGTCCGGCCGTCTCGTGAGTCGTCGCTTGCTGCAGGCGTTAGACAAGAAGGAACAGAGAGTCTTTCTCCGTCTTCTTAAAAAATTCGTACATTTGAACAACGAAGAAAGCCGCGCCCCGCTCGATCGCGAGTTCGCCGGAACGAGAAACAACCACTCACGCTGAATAGCTGACCGTCTAAAACCAGTTTCTCAGCGTTCTCGATTTTCCGAAATTCCGGAAAGCGTACGGCGCGTCACTTCGAGGGTTCCGCCTGAGCCAGATCGCCGAATGCTTCCTTTACCTCCTGCGGAATGGAACGCCCCTCAAACTTGAGGGGATCTTCGCTCACTTGCGCAACCCAGACCCTAGTCTCGAAACACTCAATCGCCAGCGCGCCACCCCTCATCAGCCGGTGGCGCACGATAAAGCTGCTGTCTCCCCACTTGCTGACGGACGACTCAACGACCACGTCCTCGCCATAGCGCGAAGGAATCATGAACTGCGCTTTAATGTCGACCACTGGAATACCGGCAATCGCATATGTCTTCAGCATGTCGCGCTTGAAAAACCCGGCGCGCTCAAAAAGGGCGCGCGTGCACCGGTCAAAATACTCCAAATAACGCGGAAAATAGACAATGCCGGCAGGGTCGCAATCGCCCCATTCAATGCGTATGGTTTCTCGATTCGTGAGCATGGATTCTTGACAACTGTCATCATCAGATCGTATTGCTTTACTGGCGGCCTTGGAGCCGACGGTTTCTCGTTGCCGGTCCCGTTGTTCGAAACTCGAATTCTCCGCTGCCAAGCGCAGGATCAATTCCGCGGGCCGCCAATAATGCCCAAGCCTCTCGTGATAGTAACGGATGCGGTCGGCAACGTGACGCAGACCCTAAGGTGTCAGCATAAAACATCGGCCCGCCGAGATGCCGGGGGAAACCGTAGCCGCTGGTCCATACCACGTCAATGTCAGCGGCGCGGTTCGCGATGCCTTCATCGAGAACCATTGCTCCCACGTTGATCAGCGCAAGAACGCAGCGCTCGACGATTTCGTCGTCGCTGATCTGGCGCCGGGCAATACCTCGTTCCGCAGCAAGACTTTCGATCAACGCGATCACTTCGGAATCAGGCAGCGCCTCGCGAGCACCGCCCTCGTATCGGTAGAAGCCGCGTCCCGTCTTCTGGCCCAGCCTGCCGAGTTGCAGTGAGCCGGTCGGCGATGACGAAGTAAGGATCTCGAGCGGCTCTCACGCTGATAGAGCTGGAGGCGCACCTTTGTCCCGACATCGTTTCCACCGAGGTCACTTACGCGCTGTGGTCCCATGGCGAACCCGAATTGTTCCAATGCCATGTCAACCTGCAGGGGCGAGGCGCCCTCAAGAAGGAGTTGTTCGGCTTCGCGAAAATAGCCGTCGAGCATCATGCGATTGCCGATGAAGCCGAATGCATCGCCCGATACGACTGGAACTTTTCTGAGCAGCTTGGCAACGTGGAGCGCGGTTGCCAACGTTTCAGGTGCGGTGTCCTGGCCGCGCACAATTTCGAGTAGCTTCGACGCATGGGCGGGAACGAAGAAATGCATTCCCAGCACTCTCGAGGGATTCGCCGTAGCGCGCCCCAGTTCGGTCACAGAAAGAGTGGATGTATTCGTCGCAATCACGCGCTCCGCCGGAACGAGGCGATCGAGGCTGGACAGCACTTCCTTCTTCAAGTCCATATCCTCGAACACCGCTTCGACGACCAGATCGCAATCGGCGACATCGGCGAGCGCAGTGCTGGAGCTGATTGCCGCCATGCGCTCATCAGCGATTTCCTTCGTGATGCGCCCGCGCTTCACGCCCGAGTCGTAAGCGGCGTGAATAATTTCCCGGCTCCGCGCCAGGGAAGCATCGGCGTTATCGACAACGATTACCTTTCGCCCGGCATCGGCAAAGGCGATGGCGATTCCGCTGCCCATCGTTCCCGCCCCGATCACCGCGACCCGCCTGATTTCTGGTTGGCTGGCATGTTTCGGGATGCCGTCCACTTTGCTCGAGTCGCGTTCCGCGAAAAAGATGTGTCGAAGGGCTTGGCTCTCGCGACTGGCAAGCGATTTTTCCGCGAGTGCCGCCTCAACCGCAATGCCCTCGGAAAACGGCAGTGTTGAAGCTTTGATTGCCTCAATCACCATGGCCGGGGTGGTTCGCCCTTTCAAAGTGCGGGCGTGAACGCGCAGTGCTTCGGCGATGCTGGATTCATCGAGACCGTCCGCTGCTGTCGTGCGATCGCGCGTTGGACGGGGACCGGCGCCCTCACGCACCAGTCGTTCGCAGAAGGCCAGGGCGTGCTCGCGCAGGTCGCCGTCGACGACTTCATCGACGAGCCCCTTGGTCTTCGCTTCCAGCGCACCAATCGGTGACCCGGAGAGAATCATGTCGAGCGCCGGGCGCGCGCCGATGAGCCGGGGAAGGCGCTGCGTCCCGCCTGCTCCCGGAACGATTCCCAGAGTGATCTCCGGCAAACCGAGTTTTGCACCGATGTGCGCGATCCGATAATGACACGCCATCGCGAGTTCGAGGCCACCACCGAGCGCTAATCCATTGATAGCAGCGACCACCGGTATAGAAGCCGTTTCGATAGCCGACTGCACTTGTTGCAGAGTGGGATCTTGAAATAGACCGTCAAATTCCTTGAGATCCGCGCCCGCACTGAACAAATTGCCGGCTGCCATAATCAGCAGAACCTTGATGCGCGGGTTGTTCTCGGCCTGTGAGAGAAACTCGACGAGCCCTGCTCTCACATCGCGATTGAGAGCGTTGACGGGAGGATTGTCGAGGTGGATGAGACCGACAGAGCCGGTCTGGTCGAAACTGACAGGTTTTGATTGAGCGCCCACAGCTTCTCCCACTACGAATGAAATAGGGAGAGTATGCATTCGGGTCAACCTTGTCAATAATTGCATACTTTAGGCCTGCGGCATGCCGGGTGGCTCCGATCGCGGTATTGCAAAGTTTACGAGGTTCCGTATACTGAACGACGCATCGTCGGAAGATCTTCACCAGGAGTGTGGGGATGAAAGAGAAAAGCCTAGAGGATTTGCTGAAGGCCGCCGGGAACCCGGTGAATATGTTGCGCAATTCGCAGATCGGAGCTTATGTCTATCCGGTTGTCCCTTCCGAATACACAAACTGGCGCGACGAACAACGGGCGTGGCGCGAGACTGCTGTTCTGTTTGACCAGTCTCACCACATGGCGAATGTATACGTGGAGGGTCCGGATGCGCTCAAAATGCTCTCCTATCTCGGGACCAACAGCTTTGCGAAGTTTCCGGTCAATCGCGCCAAACAATTTTCTCCCTGCAGCTACGATGGATATGTGATTGGCGATGGCATTCTTTTCCATCTGGAGGAGAGCCGGTTGGTATTCGTCGGCCGCGCGCCCGTCGCCAATTGGATTCAATTTCACGCGGAGACCGGCGGATACAACCTCAAGATCGAGAAGGACGACAGCTCGCCCTCCAATCCGAAGGGAAAAGCCGTTGTTCGCAGCTGCTATCGATTTCAGATCCAGGGACCAAATGCTCCACCAGATCCTGGAGAAGTTGAATGGCGGCCCGCTTCCCGAGATCAAATTTTTCAACATGGATCACATCAATGTCGCTGGACGCAAGGTGCGGGCGCTTCGCCATGGCATGGCGGGTGCTCCCGGATTGGAAATCTGGGGACCTACGAAGAGCGCGAAGAAATTCGGGAGGCCGTCGTCGCCGCGGGCAAGGATTTTGGTCTTTCTGAAGTCGGCGCGCGGGCCTATGCCACCAATACGCTCGAGTCCGGCTGGATCCCTTCCCCTCTACCGGCAGTGTATACAGGCGAACAGATGAAGGCATACAGACAATGGCTACCGGCCGCTAGCTACGAAGCCACCGGGTCGATCGGCGGAAGCTTCGAGTCCGACAATATCGAGGACTATTACATGTCGCCTTATGACCTCGGATACGGGCCGTTCGTCAAATTCGATCATGACTTCATCGGAAGGGAAGCGCTCGAAAAGATGCAAGCGGAGCCGCAACGAAAGAAGGTAACTTTCGCCTGGGACTCCGAGGACGTGCTCAAGGCGTTCGCTTCGATGTTCGAAGTGGGAGAAATGTATAAGTACATCGATTTGCCATTGTCGAACTATGCCTCTTCCTCATACGACAAAGTAGTGCACGCGGGGAAAAACAGTGGGTTTCTCGATGTTCAGTGGCTATAGCTACAACGAACGCTCGATGCTGTCGCTGGGCGTTGTGAACCCGGACATCGAAGTGGGTGCGGAAGTGGTGATCGTGTGGGGCGAGCCGGGTGGAGGCACGCAGAAAACCACGGTCGAACGGCATAAACAGATCGAGATCCGGGCCACCGTCAGCCCGGTACCGTACTCGAAAGTGGCGCGCGAGACTTACGCGAAAGGCTGGCGCACGGCTCAGACTAGAACAGCGCGCTAATTATTGAGCGCGTACCGCATTGATCCAGTCGACCGTTCTGTCAAATCCGCCAAAGACATAGAAATGAAGACCGGCGATGTTGAGAGGATGGGCTCCATTTTCGCCGCGGAGCGAGGTGGCCAGCTCCCGGATGATGGGCTCAGGCCCTTTTTCGGTTAGAAGCTTAGCGAAGGACGGGTGCTCGGTCAGCACATGCAGTGAGTTGCCGATTCCGCACCGGACCGCATAACGCACCAGCGTAGTTAGCCCAGCAGGCCCAGCAAGCCCCACGCGAACGGGAATCACGATGCCTCGATTGCGGGTGCGCCGCAACCATTGAACAATCGGATCGGCTTTGAAGCAGAATTGAGTGACGATAGAAAGCTCAAGTCCGTTCTCGCGCGCAAACTTCAGCTTTGCCGCGAGCGCCTCATCCAGAGTGGTTTCAGAGATGTTCGGATTGCCTTCAGGAAAGCCCGCCACCGCCATGCGGGTAATGCCCACCTTTTGAAACACGCCGGTTTGCATTACCGCCAAGCTCGAGTCGTAAGGGCCAGCCGGTTTGGCGCGATCTCCGCCAATGACCAGAATCCGATCCACGCCCGCCTCGTCCGCGAGGCGCGACGCGAATTGCTGAAGTTGTGTCTGCACTCTCCAAATGGCGCGCGCCCACGTGCGGCACCGGGATAAGGCCGGCGCGTCTGAGCCTTGCGGCGGGTGCAACTGCATCCATCGGGTTTGCGCCTGGAATCCACGCGAGAAACACTTCAGTGCCCGATCGAGGCGCTCCACCGCCGCGTCCAGAACCTTCGGCTGGCTTCGGATTCACTTCAATCGAATAGCCGCGCAGCATATTGACGGCACTGAGCGGAGCGGCGGCGATCTCTGTCATGTAGATTTGATGTTCAGTATACTGAACGTAGCGCAGCATTTTCATCACTTCGCTTGATGATTGTCAAGGGCGATGTTCGGGACAGCAGTGTGGGTTCAGCCTTTGGCCGGGAGCGGAACGCCTTTGCTTGACAGCGGACCGCGAAAAGTGAGAGGTATTGTTGAGTGTACTTAACGTGCCGAACTAGCAGGGTACAACGGGCACGGCACCACGGGCCAGGGGTGGCCCGCCTCACACCGGAATCGATCGCGAATCTATTAAGACAGAGTGAGGAACGGAGTGCAGGCTGAAGAGGTGACCCATGCAAAATGAACCGATGATGGATGTGGCTCATCTCGGCCATTTGGAGTTGCTGACTCCGAGACCGGAGGAGAGCCTGCGGTTCTTCGTCGACGTGATGGGGATGACAGAAAGCGGTCGAGAAGGCGACTCGGTCTATCTGCATGCCTATGACGATTACGAGCGCCATTCCTTGAAACTCACGGCATCGAAGTTGCCAGGCTTGGGTCACGTGGCATATCGCACTCGCAGCCCGCAGGCGCTGGAGCGCCGGGTGGCGGCACTCAAGGGGTCCGGGTTCGACACTGGTTGGACCAATGGCGATCTGGCACATGGTCCGGCGTTCCTGTGTAAAGACCCCGACGGCCACAAGATCGAACTCTACTACGAGACGCAGTGGTATCAAGCGCCCCCGGAATTGCGGCCTGCTCTGAAGAACCAGGCGCAGCGATTTCCGGCGCGCGGCATCAATGTGCGGCGACTCGACCATTGGAACGGGCTGGCTGTTGACATCGCGGCAAACCGCAAGTTTTTCGAAGAATACCTCGGCTTTCGCCTGACGGAGCAAATCGTGCTCGACGATGGCTCAGAAGCCGGCATGTGGATGACATGCACGAACAAGAGCTACGATTTCGCGTACACGCGCGACCACACCGGAACGCCGGGACGTCTTCACCACATTACTTATGCCGTCAATAGCCGGGAAGAGGTTCTGCTGGCGGCCGATATTTGTCTGGAGAATGGAGTTTATATTGAGACCGGCCCACACAAGCATGCCATCCAGCAAACGTTTTTTTTGTATGTGTATGAACCGGGCGGCAACCGCGTAGAGGTTTGTAATGCCGGAGCGCGCCTGATTCTAGCTCCGGACTGGAAACCAATTCGCTGGAGCGAGGCCGAACGCAAGAAAGGTCAGGCGTGGGGCCTGAAGACGATTGAATCTTTTCACACGTATGGCACACCGCCGGTGGAGATTGCTGCGAGCACGAAAGAATGAAGGGGTGGCGCCGTATCGCACATCCGCTTCACGGCCGTGCGGCGCGAACAAGATGCCTCACTCGTTTGGAGCAGCTCTGAAAGCCCTGATTCAAAGGTGGGACCGTGTCTGACAAGAAAACCGCGTTGGTGGTCAGCGCACATTCTGCGGATTTTGTCTGGCGAGCCGGCGGCGCGATCGCGCTCTATACCGAACGCGGCTGGGAAGTCACCGTGGTATGTCTCTCGTTTGGCGAACGCGGGGAATCTGCAAAACTCTGGCGCGAGCCGGGAATGACGATGGAAAAGGTGAAGGCCAACCGAAAGGAAGAGGCGATTCGGGCGGCGGAAATTCTGGGCGCGCAGACGATTTTCCTGGACGTGGGCGATTACCCGATGCGCATCGAGGACAAGACTATTTACGAGCTCGCGGCGCTATGCCGGAAAATTCGCCCGGAATTCGTTCTCACCCACTCGCTCAAAGATCCATACAACTTCGATCATCCCCTAGCCTCGCACATTGCACAGGAAGCTCGCATTGTGGCGCAAGCGCACGGACACGAGCCGGGCACACCGGTAATCGGAGCGCCACCGGTTTTTCTGTTCGAACCGCATCAGCCGGAGCAGTGCGAATGGAAGCCCCAGGTGCTGCTCGATATCACTTCCGTGTGGCCGAAGAAATATGCGGCATTCAAAGAAATGAGCGCGCAGGAACACCTCTGGCAATATTATGAGCGAGTCGCGTTACAGCGGGGTGCGCAGGCCTCGCGCAACTCGAACAAGAACATTAAGTATGGAGAAGCGTACCAGCGCGTCTTCCCTCAGGTGACGGAGGAGCTTGCATGAATAAAGCTGTCGTGATCCGGCAAGTCGAGCAACCGCCGGGAGATGCGGTGGCGGCGCTGGAAAGATTTGGCGTCTCAACCGTCCACGAAGCGCAAGGACGATGCGGGCTGCTTGCCTCTTACATGCGGCCAATTTATCCGGGCGCTTCCATGGCTGGCCCCGCAGTCACGGTTTCTCTTCCCCCGGGTGACAACCTGATGATTCACGTTGCGGTCGAGGTGTGCCCGCCGGGAAGCATCCTGGTTGTGGCCCCCACATCACCGTGTACCGACGGCTATTTCGGTGAATTGCTGGCGACTTCGTTGCGCGCCCATGGCGTAAAGGGGCTCGTGATCGACGCGGGATGCCGCGACGTGCGCTCTTTGACAGGAATGAAGTTTCCGGTGTGGAGTCGCGCCGTCAGTTCGCAGGGAACAGTGAAGTCGAATCTTGGATCGGTGAACGTGGGTGTGGTGTGCGCCGGCGCACTGGTTGAAGCCGGCGACGTCGTCGTCGCTGACGATGATGGAGTTGTGGTCGTGCGGCGGGCCGACACGAGCGAGGTTGTTGCCGCTTGTGAACAACGGGTTCGCAAAGAAGAAGCGAACCCGCGAACGGCTGGCGCGAGGGGAACTGGGCCTCGATATCTACAGCTTACGCGCAAAAGTTGCGGAATTAGGCCTCAAGTATTTGTAAGAGGAAATCAGATTGCCCGGGTCATCGCAAACCCGCATTCCGTGCACGCTCATGCGAGGGGGCACGTCCAAGGGGCTATTCTTCCTGGCGAGTGATTTACCGAACCGGGTCGAGTTGCGCGATCGCGTACTGCTCGCGGCCATGGGATCTCCCGATGGACGCCAGATCGACGGGATTGGCGGCGGCGACCCGCTGACCAGTAAAGTAGCAATCATTTCTCGTTCCTCGCGGCCGGGTATCGATGTCGATTATCTCTTCGCGCAAGTTGCGATCGATCGGCCGCTGGTCGATGTCACGCCGAACTGCGGGAACATGCTCGCTGGTGTAGGTCCATTTGCGATTGAGCGCGGCCTCGTTCCAGGGCGCGATCCAATTACGCCGGTCCGGATCTACATGGTGAATACCAAAAACACCGCTGTCGCCCACGTGCCGACACCGGGCGGCGGGATCACTTATGACGGAGAAGCTGCAATCGCCGGCGTCCCTGGCACCTCGGCTGCAATTCGCATCGATTTCCTCAACACGGCCGGCTCGGTGTGCGGCGCATTGTTGCCGACAGGCAATGCGCTCGACGAACTCGACGGTATCAAAGCGACGCTGATCGATAACGGCATGCCGGTCGTCGTGCTGCGTGCCTCGGATTTCGGGAAATCCGGCTATGAAACTCCCGCCCAACTCGATAGCGATCAAGATTTCAAACGGCGGCTGGAACAAATTCGAGTGCTGGCTGGCGAGCGTATGGGTTTGGGGGATGTGCGCTCGAAGGTCGTTCCAAAAATGACGCTGATCGCGCCGCCGCGAGATGGTGGAGATTTAGCGACCCGCACTTTCATTCCGCACAAATGTCATGCCGCGATCGGAGTTCTAGGAGCGGTTACGGTGGGAACTGCCTGTGTGCTGCCCGGTTCGGTGGCCTCGGACATTGTTTCCGTGCCTGAGGGCGCGGTGAAGCGCCTCTCGGTCGAGCATCCCAGTGGCGAGTTTTCGCTCGAGATCGAGGTTGTCCCCACAAATAGCAATGGGCTGAAAGTGGTCCGCTCCAGCCTGATCCGGACAGCGCGCGCGCTATTCCGTGGAGATGTTCTCGTGCCCGCAAGGATTTGGGATGGGGTGACGTCGAAGTCTCCCGCAACGGATGCGGTAGCGCCGGAGCATGCGTAGCATGGCAGAGCGCTCGATTCACCAAATCGCGATCGTCGGCTTTGGCGAGGTTGGCGGTATTTTCGGGAATGATCTCGCTAAGCAGGGGATCGAGGTCTCTGTATTTGACATCCTGTTCACTTCCCCAAATCATCAGCGGCAGATGTTGGCGAAGGCAAAGAACTGCGGAGTTAGAGCCGCGGAGAACTTGCGGGATTGCCTGCGCCATGCGGACATGGTCATTTCAGCCGTGACTGCTTCTTCTGCATTGGAGGTTGCAACAGAGGCGGGGCGGCTGTTGTGCCCGGGGCAGATCTTTCTCGACCTCAACTCGATTTCGCCTGACACGAAGCGCAATGTCGCCAGTCGCATCGAGCCAAGCAATGCGCAATTTGTAGAAGCGGCCGTGATGGCAGGAGTTCCAACTCCGCGACTGAAAGTGCCCATGCTGCTGGGCGGCCCGCATGCGGTGGAAGCGGCCGAGAAGCTTCGATCAATCGGGATGAATGCGACTGTCTTGAGCGATCAGATCGGAGTGGCCTCAGCAGTGAAAATGTGCCGGAGCGTGATCATGAAGGGGTTGGAAGCGCTGGCTGTCGAATGCCTGTTTGCCGCGCGGCAATATGGGGCCGAAGATGCGGTGCTCCAATCCCTGGCCGCTACTTTTCCCAGCCTGGGCTGGACCGACCAGTTGCCGGATTACCTGATCGGCCGGGTCGCGCAACATGGCCGCCGTCGGGCTGTCGAGATGCGTGAAGTCGCTCAGGCTTTGGAGGCAGTTGGCATCGAGCCGACAATGGCATTGGCCACGGCGAATCGGCAGGAACGAGTTGTCATCCTAATGGAGGAAAAGAATCTCCGTTTCGACGAGAAGAGTTCATTCTCCTGGCGCTCGCTGGCAGAGGCAATCGGCCCCGACTCAGGACTCGGCTTGCCGCTGCAATTGCGGAATGAATCCTGATGGAAATGAAGGAAACATTCTCCGCGCCGAAATTCCACTAGCGATTCGTTTTGCCCCGCGGCTCGAAAGTGGCAGATTCTTGCGTCTCCGTACCGAACCTTAAAGCCGCGCGCGACAGGTTGATGCTCTCTCTTGTGGCGTAGGCGTGCTCATACATCAGCGCGAACACTCTGGCCCCTTCCCCATTCTCGATTGCCTGCACGATGGCATGATGTTGGCGGTGGGTGTAGCGCAGTAATTCGTACATGTGAGGAAGGTCCACCTTGTCGAAGGCGATGGCGTGCGCGGAAGCGAAAGGTATCCGAGTATTGTATGCAACCGCTTCGGTGACCACTTTGCTCCCGGCTCCTTCGATGATGAGACCGTGAAACTGTTTGTTCATGTCGCCGTAGCGGGCTTCGTCGGATTCCAGCAGATGACCCCTGGAAAAAATCTCGTCCCCTTCGTGCAGGCAATCATGGAGCGAGTTGATCAGCCGGCGCGGCGGTCCTTGCTCGGCGAGCATGCGTGCCGCCAGTCCTTCGAGCACGCCGCGGACATCAATCGCATCCATGATGTCTCGTGGTGTGAACGCACGCACCACGAAGCCGCGAGTGTCCAGTTGGGTCAGCACTCCTTCGCGCGCCAGGATGGGCAAGGATTCACGGACCGGAGTTCTGGAGACTCCGAGCTTGTTGGCCAGTTCGACCTCTCTCACACGCTGACCGGGGCTCAGTTCGCCCTGCAGGATCATCTCGCGAATTTTCACGATTACTCGTGAGTTCTTGCCAGCCATAATTTGTATGCAAACCTAAAACACCGCCAGGCTCGCCACGTTCAACAGATGTGATCGAACGAGCACGTGCCGGAATCAGGGAAAAAGCCAACTGACCAACTCAATCTCGTCAGCCATGCCCCCTAGCTGCGGACAATTGGGAGAATGTTAGCAACTCTGAGGAAAGCAAAGCAATGCTCAAAATGTTGAACTGTATACAATAATCCAGGTTCGCCTTCAACTTGTTGACGAAATCCAGACTACTGTATACAATCCACGCAATTCCGCGCTGGTATTCGCTAGGGAGCGCACAAGACGTTCGGTTGTCCGGGGAGCATTCGTGGGCTACAAAAGCCTGGAAGAGCTGTTACAAGCCGTCGGCAGTCCCGTGAAACTGCTGCGAAATTCGCAGACCGGCCCCTATGTTTATCCCGTAATTCCAAGTGAATTTTCGAATTGGAGAGACGAGCAGCGTGCCTGGCAGCAGAGCTGCGTGCTCTACAACCAGTCCTACCACATGACCGACATGTATTTGCAGGGTCCGGACGCGCTCCGCCTTCTGTCGGATCTCGGCGTGAACAGTTTTAAGGGATTTGAACCGAACAAGGCCAAGCAGTTTGTGCCATGCAATTACGACGGATATGTCATCGGTGACGTGATTCTTTTTTATCTCGACAAAGAGTTGTTCAATATGGTGGGGCGTCCTTCCGTTCACAATTGGGTTCAATACCACTGCGAAACCGGCCGCTACGATGTGAAGCTCGAACGCGACGAGCGATCCGTTGCCCGGCCGGGCCCGATCGTCCGTAAAGCTTATCGCTACCAGGTTCAGGGCCCCAATGCGACGAAGGTCATCGAAAAGGTGACTGGTAAACCAGCGCCGGAACTCAAGTTCTTCAACATGACCACCATCAACATCGCGGGTCGCGACGTGCGCGCCTTGCGTCATGGCATGGCGGGACAACCGGGGTTGGAATTATTTGGCCCGTGGGAGGACGGCGAAGCAGTGAAAGCCGCGGTTGTTGAGGCTGGCTCGGAGTTCGGTCTCCGGCAAGTCGGGGCCAGAGCCTATTCCTCCAACACACTCGAATCGGGATGGATTCCATCGCCGATGCCGGCAGTCTATTCCGGGGAGAAAATGAAAGCCTACCGGGAATGGCTGCCCGCGAATAGTTATGAAGCGGTCGCATCGCTTGGCGGCAGTTTCGATTCCGAGAACATCGAAGATTATTATCTGACTCCGTATGATCTCGGCTACGGGCCGATCGTGAAGTTCGATCATGATTTCATCGGCAGAGAAGCTCTCGAGAAAATTGCCAACCGGCCCCACCGAAAAAAAGTGACGCTGGCGCTGGACAGCGACGACGTCACCCATGCGATCAGCACCATGTTTCAAAAGAATGGACGGGCGAAGTATTTCGATTTTCCCTCCGCCGTGTATTCGACTTTGCCCTACGATAAGGTTCTTCGGGACGGTAAACTGGCTGGAATCTCGACTTGGTGCGGCTATAGCGCCAACGAGGGCAAGATGCTCACGCTCGCGATGCTTGACGAAGCTCACTGCGAACCGGGGACCGAGGTCACGTTTGTTTGGGGAGAAGAAGACGGCGGGTCCTCCAAGCCGACGGTCGAGCGCCATGTGCAGAGCGAAATTCGCGCCATCGTCAGCCCGGTTCCGTATTCGGAAGTCGCGCGCACCTCGTATGCGGAGGGTTGGCGCACAGCGCAAAGTAAGTCGTCAGGCGACCATCCGGCGCTTCTGTCGCGGGAGAGAGCTTGAGAAATTCCGCCATTCTTCTAATTCAGTGTCCGGACCGCAAAGGACTCGACGCCACCATTGCTGATTTCATTTTTCGTCACGGTGGAAACATACTGCATTTCGAGCAGCACCAGGCGGGCGCGGAGCGGTTCTATCTGGCCCGCATCGAATGGGAACTCGACGGATTCCAACTGGACTTAAAGAATTTCCCGGAGAAGTTCGAACCGATCGCGAAAAAATTCGCCATGAACTGGCGGGTCGTGCTGTCGAGCCATCGGCCGCGAGTCGCGATCTTCGTTTCCAGGCATGACCACTGCCTGGTCGACCTGC
Organism: uncultured Acidobacteriaceae bacterium; assembly: GCA_963709055.1. Classification (GTDB taxonomy): domain Bacteria; phylum Acidobacteriota; class Terriglobia; order Terriglobales; family Acidobacteriaceae; genus Acidiflorens. The sequence goes on along the minus strand of CAVPUZ010000006.1, from coordinate 105,779 downwards.
TGTACCGGCAGCGCAATGGAGAGCTGGCATGCGACATCGCGATGATCATGAGCAACCATCCCGACGCCAAGCGGGACGCCGACTTTTATGGCATTCCCTTTTGGGTGATTCCGGTGGCCAAAGAAAATAAAGTGGAGGCGGAACGCCAGGAACTGCAACTGTTGCGCCAGTATGAGATCGAATTGATCGTGCTGGCGCGCTACATGCAGGTTCTCTCGTCCGATTTCATCGCGCGCTATCCGCAGCAGATCATCAACATTCATCATTCGTTCTTACCGGCTTTTGTCGGGGCCAAGCCGCACCTGCAGGCATATGAGCGCGGCGTCAAGTTGATCGGTGCAACGGCACACTATGTCACCGACGTGCTCGACGACGGCCCGATTATTGCCCAAGGAGTGGCGCAAATCTCGCACCGGGATACGCTCGAGGATCTGGTCGAAAAGGGTCGCGACCTCGAAAGAGTGGTGCTTTCACGAGCGGTGCGTTGGCACATCGAAAATCGGATACTTCTGTACGACAAGAAGACGGTGATATTCGAGTAGCAGGCAGCGGGTCAGCGCGCTTGAAGCAGGCGAGAGCGGTGACGGCGGTGGTGCAGTGAAATCGTACGGACTGAAATCGGTTACCGTAAAGTACCCATGTGGCGCGGGGAAGCTTTCGGCTAAAATGGGCCACGATAACGCGTTCTTGCCTGCTGTTCTATGCGATTTAGGGGGTCAAATTCATGGCAACGATTGCTCCTTCAATTGAAATTCACAGCAACGTCACCGAGTTCCTGAAGCAGCCCAGGAAGATGCTCATTGGCGGAGAGTGGGTGGAAGCCGCTTCCGGCAAGACGTTTGACACGTACAATCCAGCAACCGGGGAGGTCCTGGCGAAAGTTGCCGAAGGAGACCGGGAAGACATTGAGCGCGCCGTGAGAGCGGCGCGCAAAGCCTTCGATGAAGGTCCCTGGCCCGACCTGCTACCCGCCGAGCGCGCGCGTCTGCTCTGGAAGATTGCCGATCTCATCGACGAGCACCACGAAGAACTGGCTGAATTGGAGACGCTCGATAACGGCAAGCCGCTGCTGTTCTCGCGCATTGTCGATGTCCCGACTTGCGCGGGACATTTCCGTTACATGGCGGGATGCGCCACCAAGATCGAAGGCACCACCATTCCGATCTCGATGCCCGGCGCAAAGTACTTCGCCTATACCCTGCGCGAACCGATCGGCGTGGTGGGCCAAATCATTCCCTGGAATTTCCCGCTCATTATGGCCGCGCTGAAACTGGCGCCGGCATTGGCTGCTGGATGCACCGTGGTGTTGAAGCCCGCCGAGCAGACTCCGCTTACCGCGTTGCGTCTTGGGGAGTTGATCCAGCAAGCCGGAATTCCGGAGGGAGTCGTCAACATCGTTCCCGGCTATGGCGAGACTGCCGGCGCAGCTTTGGCCGCGCATCCTGATGTCGATAAGATCGCATTCACCGGTTCGACCGAGGTTGGCCGTCTGATTGTCACCGCCGCCGCCGGTAATTTGAAAAAAGTGTCGCTCGAACTCGGCGGGAAGAGTCCCAACATCGTATTTGGCGATGCCGATCTCGACTGCGCAATTCCGGGAAGCGCCAATGCGATCTTCTTTAACCAGGGTGAAATCTGTGCTGCCGGCTCGCGCTTGTTTGTGCATAAAAGCATCTTCGACAAAGTGGTCGGAGGCGTCGCGGATATCGCAAAACATATGACCATTGGCCCAGGCCTCGACCCTGCCACCCGGCTCGGCCCTCTGGTCTCGCAAGAGCAACTCGAGCGGGTGTGCGGCTACCTGGATTCAGGATTGAAAGACGGCGCCAAAGCGGCGGTCGGCGGAAGCAAAATAGCCGGCCCCGGATATTTCGTCGAGCCCACGATCCTTGTGGATGTGCGTCCTGAGATGAAGGTCGTGCGCGAAGAAATCTTCGGTCCGGTGGTCACCGCGATTCCGTTCAGCGATCCGGCAGAGATTGTGAAGTCGGCGAACGATACAAGGTATGGTTTGGCCTCAGCGGTGTGGACTCGCGACGTGAGCACCGCGCACAAAGTGGCCGCCAAGCTGCGCGCCGGAACGGTCTGGCTCAATTGCTACAACGTGTTCGATGCGGCGCTTCCATTCGGGGGTTATCGGCAATCAGGCTGGGGCCGCGAATCGGGACATCAGGCGCTTGACCTCTACACGGAAACCAAGGCAGTCTGCGCGCAACTGTAGTGCGGTGGAATGGGAATCTTGACCCGCGATTTAGCGGAAGGCGTCGGCGCGGCCTGGTCCTTGTTTTTACTGAAATGCGATTGCTTCGAAGCTCGCGGCCTCGGAACTCGAAGCTGTTCTGCAATTCGTCTACAAGAGGAAATTCAACATGAAGCGAGTCGCTGGCTACCGCCCGCTGTATCCCGGGACGCAGCCGGAGCATCTTCATCCCCCGTATGTATCTTCTGCCAAGCGTGCGCCCACCAAGCGCCTCGTGCGAATTCCATACACGCTGTCGGAGGTCACGGGGCCGTCGTTCAGCCCGGAGGCTGTGAATCCGAAGGCTTGCGATTTGACGCGTCAGTATCCTGGCGAGCCGCTCGGAGAACGCATCATTGTCAGCGGCCGTGTCCTCGATGAAAACGCGCGCCCTTTGCCGAATACGCTGGTGGAAATCTGGCAGGCAAATTCGGCCGGCCGCTACCGCCACGATGTCGATCAGCATGACGCGCCCCTCGACCCCAATTTCACTGGATGCGGGCAGGCGATCACAAACGAGCGAGGCGAGTACCGGTTTCTCACGATTCGGCCCGGTGAATATCCGTGGCGAAACCACTACAATGCATGGCGCGCGGCGCACATCCACTTCTCCATTCACGGGCCATCGTTTGCAACCTGGCTGGTTACGCAAATGTATTTTCCGGGAGATCCGCTGATTCCGTTCGATCCGATTTTCAATTGCACGGCCGATGAAAAAGCTCGCAACCGCTTGATTTCGGTCTTTGATTGGGAAACGACGATGCCGGAGCATGCCCTGGGCTACCGCTTCGACCTGATTTTGCGCGGGCGCGATGCGACCCCAATGGAGGAATAGATGAGTTTGCGGGCGACCACATGGCAGACCGTCGGACCGTTTTTCAAAATCGGCTTGCAGGGGCTCGCTCAGAATAATCTTGCCCCGGAGGGGGTTTCCGGAGAGCGCGTTACGATCCAGGGGAGTGTTCTCGATGGCGATGGAGAGCCGGTGCCGGATGCAATGCTCGAAATCTGGCAAGCCAATGCGCAGGGCAAATACGCGCATCCGGAGGACACGCAGTCAAAGCTTCTGGAACCGGGATTCACTGGTTACGGTCGAGTGCCCATGAATAACGAAGGAGCTTTCCGGTTTACGACGATCAAGCCCGGCCCTGTGCCCGGACCTGACGATAAGGATCAGGCGCCACATTTACTGGTGTCGATCGTAATGCGTGGTCTGCTGATCCGATTAGTTACGCGGATCTATTTCCCGAACGAGCCGCGCAACGCGGAAGACTACATTCTCAACCTGGTCGAACCCGAACGGCGTTCCACTTTGATTGCTAAGCCGGTCAGCGGACGCCCCGGCGTGTTCGAATGGAATGTTGCTCTGCAAGGACCGGACGAGACCGTATTCTTCGAGCTGGCATAAGGACGTCCTATGACAGAAGTGCAGCTTCTCATCGCCGATCGCGATACCGCCGCCTCAAACTCGGCTACATTCGAGCGAGCCAATCCGATCTCCGGCAGCGTGGCAACGCGGGCGGCGGCGGCAACCGTCGCGGATGCGCGCGCCGCGGCGGCAGCGGCCGGCGCGGCCTTTCCGGCGTGGTCAGCGCTGGGGCCAAACGAACGGCGCAAGAGATTGTTGCGCGCCGCTGACTTGCTGGAAGCGCGCACTCCCGACTTCATCGTCGTCATGATGGATGAGATCGGCGCCACCGCGGGCTGGGCCGGTTTTAATTGTTACCTGGCGGCGCAGATGCTGCGCGAAGCTGCCTCGATGACGACGCAAGTCTCGGGCGAAACAATCCCCTCCGATGTGCCGGGCAGCCTCGCGTTTTCGATTCGCCAGCCCGTCGGCGTGGTGTTGGGCATTGCTCCGTGGAACGCCCCGGTCATCCTGGGCGTGCGTGCGGTGGCCATGCCGCTCGCCTGCGGAAATACGGTCGTGCTCAAGGCTTCAGAGATTTGTCCCGCGACCCACCGGTTGATTGGCACAGTGTTGCGCGAAGCCGGCCTGGAGCACGGCGTGATCAATGTGCTCACGCACGATCCGGCGAGCGCGTCCGCGATTGTGGAAGCGCTCATTGCCGATCCTGCCGTGCGCCGCGTGAATTTTACCGGCTCAACCCGAGTTGGGAAGATGCTGGCGGTAACGGCCGCAAAATATCTGAAACCGATTCTGCTGGAGCTAGGCGGAAAAGCCCCGATGATCATCCTCGACGATGCCGACCTCGATGCGGCCGTCAATGCCGCTGCCTTCGGGGCGTTCCTGAATCAGGGCCAGATTTGCATGTCCACGGAGCGCATCATCGTGGATGAAAAAATCGCGGACGCATTTGCCGAGAAGTTTGTGGCCAAGGTTCGGAATCTGCCATGCGGCGATCCCAGAAAGGGCGAGGTCGTGCTCGGAGCGGTCGTGGGCATGCCGACCGTGGATCGCGTGCATGCGCTGGTGAAAGATGCGGTGGCGCGCGGAGCCAACGTTTTGCTTCAAGGCGAAGCGCAAGGGACGATCATGCCGGCCGTGATCGTGGACCACGTCACACCGGAGATGCAGATTTTTCGTGATGAGTCTTTCGGACCGTCGGTATCCATCACACGCTTTAAGACGGTGGACGAAGCGATTCGGCTGGCGAACGATACGGAATATGGATTGGCTGCCGCCGTGTTTGGCCGCGATGTCGCGCGCGCGTTTGAGGTTGCAAAGCGCATAGATTCCGGCATGTGCCACATCAACGGGCCAACCGTGCACGATGAAGCGCAGATGCCGTTCGGAGGCGTCAAGGCCAGTGGCTATGGCAGGTTTGGCGGGAAGGCGGCAGTGGAACAATTCACCGAGCTGCGCTGGATCACGATCCAGACAACGCCGCGGCACTATCCCTTCTAGGGAAGGTCTGTTTAAGTCCTTGGGTCCTCTGTGAACCTCTGTGTCCCCTGTGGTTAACGATTTTTGCCGGCACTTAATCAGAGTTTCCCTAGGGCCGTTTTAGCGCTCGCTCACGCGCGCACGGTGCGCTCGGCTACGACCGACCGCACTGCCTGCGCGATTTTCTCCTCGTTCGGCAGGAGATAATTTTCCATTGGCTCACTGTAGGGAACTGAGGCGTCCAGCGCTGTCACCATCAAGACCGGCGCGCGGAGGTGATTGAATCCCTTTTCTGCAACTTCTCCGGCGATCACAATCGCCGCGGAAGAGTGACGCGGCGCCTGATCCACCAGCACCAGCCTTCCGGTTTTCTTAACAGAAGCAAGGATCGTGTCAATGTCGAGCGGAGCGAGCGTGCGCGGATCGATGACTTCGGCGCTGATATCTTCGCGGGCGAGTTGTTCGGCGGCGGTAAGCGACTTCTTGACCATCCAGCCCGTCGCCACGATCGTGACGTCGCTGCCTACCCGTTTGACGTCCGCAACGCCAAAGGGAATGACATATTCGCCGTCGGGCACCTCGCCCGTGTCGAGCGTGAGCATGTAGTGGTGCAGATACATGACTGGGTTGTCGTCGCGAATCGCGGCCGCCATTAATCCCTTGGCGTCCGCCGGGGTCGAAGGTACGGCAACTTTCAATCCAGGGATCCCCATCATCGTGTGGTAGAGGCAATTGGAGTGCTGTCCCGCCCAGCCAGCGGCAAATCCAAAGCCCGCCTTGAGAACCATTGGAACCTTCACCTGCCCGCCCGACATGTAACGAAGGCGGGGAGCCTCGTTCAGGACCTGGTCCATGGCCACCAGCATGAACTCGCTCATCCAGAGTTCGACGATCGGACGAAGGCCGGTGATCGCGGCACCCACGGCAATGCCGATTTCCGCTGTCTCGGATATGGGCGCGATGCGCACGCGGTTCTTGCCGAACATTTTCAGCATCGGATCGCGTTCCGTCATGGCCATGTTCTGACCATAGAAAATCACGCTGGCGTCGCGCTGCATCTCTTCGACGATGGCCGCCGCCATGGCTTCTCCATACATCATTTCCCGTGGCATACGCGTCTCCTAGGCATAGACATAATTGGTGGCTTCTTCGGGTGCGGGTAATGGGCTGGCGAGTGCGAATGCAACCGCGTCATCCATTTCGGCGCGTGCGTTGTTCTCAATTCGCTTGAGTTCATTTTCAGTGAGCACAGATTTTTGAAGCAAGTGCGCGCGGAAAAGCAGCAGTGGATCTTTTTCCTTGGCCGCTCTGAACTCCGCTTTGTTGCCGTAAACGCCGATGGCCTCATGCTCAGGAAACTGCGTCGGCACAGGCGGAACGGTGATCGCGTTGCCGTGAGCACTCAAGCGATAGAATTTGGACTCGATCAAGCTGGGGCCGTGACCGGAGCGCGCACGCTCGGCAGCCTTCGCAACTTCGGCATAAACCTTCAAGGGGTCAGTGCCGTCGACGGTGATCCCGGGAATACTGAAGGCCTCCGCCTTCTTCGAGAGCGGATCTCCCGCGGCGGCGTTCGCGTCTTCAAGACTCACGTGGGTGTAAGCCTGGTATTCGTTATTTTCCAGGATGAAGATGATGGGCAGTTTCCACACCGCGGCCATATTGAGAGTTTCGTAAAACGCTCCCTGCTTGCTGGAACCGTCGCCAAAGAAGGAATAGACGATCTGGCCGGTGTTTTTGACCTGCGCCGTTAACGCAGCGCCCGCAGCGTGAGCAATGCTTTGCCCAACAATCGCGGATGTGCCCGGGAAGAAGTGCTCGGGATCGGCGAGATGCATGGACCCGCCAAATCCGTTGCACAGCCCGTCTTTCCGGCCATATAGCTCGGCCATCGTTTTTCGCGGCGAACTGCCAACCACGATGGCTTGGCCGTGGCAACGATAGGTCGGCATCACGAAATCCTCGGGATTGCGGGTGGCGAGCGCTCCCACGATGGAGGCTTCCGCGCCGTCGGCGAGATGCGTGTGCCCGCGCATGGCGCCGGGATGTTCGAGGAATGTGCGTTTCACATGTTCCTCGAACTCGCGGATGCGAGCCATTTGCGTGTACATCCAGATAAGGCGGTCGTTGCCGGGATTTGTTGTCATAGCATCACTCCTTGCATGGCTCATTGCCATCACTTCTTCGCCGGCGCGGAATCGCCTTCCCCGCCGATGTGGCACAGTTGTCCTCCGACCGGAACCTGCGAACTCTCTTCGGCCAGAATCTTCAGCAGAGTTCCTGCTGCCGGCGATTCCAGTTCATAGCTGACCTTGTCCGTTTCTAATTCAACGACGGCTTCGCCCGCTTGCACGGATTCGCCTTCCCGCTTCAGCCAGCGCAACACGCTGACCTTGGTGGTGGGAATTCCACCGGTTTTCGGAACTTTCAAAGTGGTGATAATGGAAATGCCTCCCACCGCCTGGCGCGTTTGCATTAATGAACGTCGCGATCCGCGGTTGCCCAATACTGCTTGCGCATTGCCTTTCGGTCGAGCTTGCCTGCTGGGGTCTTTGGAATCTCGGGCCAGAATTCCACCGATTTCGGTGACTTCACGCTGCCCAGTTTCGCTTTGCAATGGGCGATGACCTCGGCCTCTGTGACCGAGTCCTCGGCTCTGCATACAATGATCGCCTTGACCGCCTCGCCCCATTTGTCGTCAGGAACGCCAATGACGGCGCACTCCTGCACTTGCGGGAGCGCCATGATGCCGGCCTCGACCTCGGTGCAGTACACATTAAATCCGCCGCTGATGATCATGTCTTTTTTTCGATCCACAATGTATACATAACCGTCTTCATCCATGTAGCCGACGTCCCCGGTGTGATGCCAGCCGTGGCGGCGAATTTCGGCGGTGGCTTCGGGAAGGTTGAAATAGCCTCCCGAAACCAGCGTACCGCGCGCCACAATTTCACCCGGCTGGTGCGGTGGAACAATGCGCCCGTCGTCGTCCATGATAGCGACACGAACGGCGGCGGTTGGCTGGCCGCAACTGCGCAGGCGTTCGGGATGATCTCCTCGCGCGGCTGCCGCCACTGTGCGCGCATCCAGGAAAGTAAGAATCATCGGCGCTTCCGTTTGGCCATACGACTGGCACATGCAGGGTCCGAAGACTTCCACGCCCTTTTTGAATTTGTCTGGCGAAACCGGGGAACCGGCCAGCAGAAACACGCGCATGCTCGAATAATCGAATTTGTTTATATCGGGATGAGCCAGCATCGAGTAAAAGGCGGTCGGTGGGAGAAACATGTGTGTCGCGCCATGCTGTTCAATGGCCTGCAGCACCTGTCCTGCGTCGAAGCCGGGAAGCACCACATTGGTCCCGCTCATCGCGAAAATCGTGAAGGCAACCGTCCCGGCAGCGTGGGAGAGCGGTGCGGTGCAGAGGCACACGGGAGTGCGATCTTCCGAGTTCCAATAACGCATGGCGAGTTCCGTCATCGTTCCCCAAGCCAGGTTGGTGACGCGCACTCCGCGCGCTGGACCAGTTGTTCCGCCCGTGGGAACCAGGCCCATCAACTGCTCGAGATTGCCGTGAGCATCGGCCCAGTCGGGAGCGGTCACTTCGCTGTCACGCTCCATAAAGGCCGTCAGCGAATTGTGGTCGCCAGCCGGACCGTCGATACAAATGAAGTGCCGCATGCAGGGAACGCGCCTGCGGATGTCATCAACTTGCTCCTGAAAGTGGCTGTGATAGAAGAGCCATGACGTTTCCGAGTAGTTCAGAAACTCCACGTTAGCGTCGGCGGCGTTGCGAAAGTTGATTGGAACCCAGGCGGCGCCCGCGCGCAACATGCCGAGCATGCAAAACAAAACTGCGGGATGATTGTGAGAGAAAATGGCGACGCGTTGTTCCAGCTTTAATCCACTGGCCAGCAAGCCGCGCGCAATCCGTTCGCTGAAAAAGCGCGTTTCGCGATATGAATAGCGCCGGTCGCCATCTATGATCGCGATGCGGTCAGGATAAAGATCTGCGCTCTTGTCGAAATAGTCGATGGCCCGCATACGTGTTGCCTACTTCAGATCATGACAGAGCGGTCACACTTACGACATCCTCGCTTTGGATAGCCCGTGATTCTCCAGAACACCGAGAACTTCGCGCGCGCCGAACGCCTCGGCCGCCGACGCAAAACCCACTTTGCGCGGAGCCGCATGAACCAGGTTGTGCGCGGCGAAGGCCTGCATCAATCCGGTCTGCCGGTAGCAGCAGGTGCCAAACACCACGCATTCGACAGCACCAGTGTTGCCGCGACCCGCGATTACGTCAATAGTCCGGTGCTCACGCGGGTTTTCGCGCGGCGGAGTGGCTCCAGTTACCGCACTCGCCATTTCGGCCAGCCTCCTCTCCTGTTCGGAGGGGGGCAAAGGCCGAATCTGTTCCTCGAACATTTTTTCAGTCGCCGCCACACCCTCCATAATCTGGCGGTCCAGCAACCCGCCAAAGGATCGAACGTTGGCCACCTGAGGATGGTCTTTATACCACACGGGATGCGGAAAGCCGCCCCAGGCCAGAGCCAACTGCGCCTGAATAGCGCCGGGCACGACCACGTCATAACGCGTGGCGCGTGGCCACGGCTTGTATTGGTTCTGCTCCAGGTAACAAGCCTCGGTCTGGATGACAGCGAATATGGTCTGCGTCGAGCCAAAGGTCGGATTGCCTTTGAACATGGTGAGAACTTCCAGCGTATCGATGCCGGGGTTATGTTCAAGGCAGAGACGCACGGCGGCATCGCTCACCGAAGACATGAAAGCAGTGGCCGGAGCGGCCAGCAGACCGCGCTCGGCGAACTTTGCACCCCATTGTTCGGACACCTGGCGCACCCACGTCTGCTCGCCGGAAATATCCAGATAGTGGCAGCCGGATTTCAGCGCGGCCTCGATCACACGCGGGCCGTTATAAATGAATGGCCCAGCCGTGTTGCAAACGACTTTTGCACCCGCGAAAACGCGGGCCAGATCTTCGACCGTGCTCTCAGTCTCGACACACTCGTAGTCGGCGGTCTCAATGCCGGGCACGTGGCTCATCACGTCCTGAAGACGCTTCAGGCTGCGACCGGCGGCGATGAAGGGCACGTTGTACTCGCGGAGAAATTCGGCAATCAGGCGCCCGGAAAATCCGTTGGCGCCGTAAATGACCACCGGCCGTTTGTCGCTCATGGTTGTCTCGCCTCGCTTGAGAGTCAACTCGACGCGCGCCATGCGCATCGACGTGTAAAGAAGTGTCAGGCTTCCCAAGGCGCCAGGAAAAGAGGTATCCTCTGGGAACCGAGGGCCTATTTTAGGCAAAAGTATCTTTTTGGCTAGTAGGCACGTTTCGGTAACCTACCCGCGTGGGGACGCAATGAATCACCAGAATTGCCCGGTGAAGTTGACCACTTCCATTATCGGCGGCAAGTGGAAGCCGATACTGCTGTTCCACCTCGAACGAAAGACGCGCCGCTTTTGCGAGTTGCAACGGCTGGTTCCTGGCTTGACGAAGAAGATGCTCACTCAGCATCTCCGCGAATTGGAACGGGACGGCATCGTGCATCGCAAGGTCTACGCCGAGGTACCGCCGCACGTGGAGTACTCGCTCACTCGCCATGGCGAGAGCCTGAAGCCCATCCTGAAGCTAATGTCGGCTTGGGGAACGCGGCATCGTGCCCGTTACGGCGCACCGGCGCCTCAAGCCGAGAAGGAGATGGCACTCGCCACCGAGAGCGAAGATCTGAAGGCGCCAGTTCCCATAGCCGGTCGACTTCCGGGGCTGGCGGTTGCTTCTTTACCGCTCAGAGGGGACAAAGCGGCGGTATGAGTTCTGCTCACAAAGCGTTGCTTTCGTCCTACGACGACGTTTGGCTGGTGGATGGCGTCCGCACGCCATTCATTGAATACAACACCGCTCTCGGACTGGTCTCCCCGACCGACCTTGGCATCAAGGTGGCGCGGGAAGTGTTTCGCCGCAGCGGTGTATCGCCCAATGATGTCGATACGGTGGTCGCCGGCAACGTGGCGCAAACCTCGTTTGACGCATATGTGCTGCCGCGGCACATCGCACTCTACTCCGGTGTTCCCATTGAAGTGCCTGCCCACCTGGTCCAACGTGTGTGCGGAACCGGCATTGAGGCGATTCTGCAAGCCGCAGATTCCATCAAGCTCGCCAAAGCTGACCTCGCGTTGGTTGTCGGCGCCGAATCGATGTCGCGTAATCCCATCGCCGCCTACACGCACCGCAGTGGCTTCCGCATGGGAGAAGTTGAATTCAAGGACTTTTTGTTTGAGGCGCTGCTCGATCCGTCCTGCAACCTGACCATGGGCGGCACCGCCGAGAAGCTGGCCAAACAGTTTGGGATCACGCGCGAAGATGTGGACCAGTTTGCGGCAGAAAGTTTTGCGCGCGCCATTGCCGCGCAAAAAAGATGCTTCCTGAGCGGCGAGATAGCGCCCGTGATCAGTGAGAAGTTTGAACTACAGGGATATGCGGACCGTGGTATCCGGTTGCCGCGCGGGGTTGATAAATTGACCGAGGATACCCACGTGCGGCCATCGCCGCTGGAAGTTCTAGCTAAGCTGAAGCCCGCGTTCGGTGGAGTGCAAACCGGCGGCAACAGTTCGGGCATCGTGGACGGAGCCGCAGCCGCGCTGGTCGCGTCGGGCAGCTACATGAAGAAGCAAAACAAAGAACCGCTGGCGCGAGTGGTGGCAGGCGCGGTGGTTGGCGTTCCTCCGGAGATCATGGGTATTGCCCCAGTCCCCGCCATCAAGAGGCTATTAGAATCGCGCGGAATGAAGCTTGAGCAAATCGATCGAGCCGAAATCAACGAGGCATTCGGAGCGCAGGTCCTCGCTTGCCAACGCGAGCTTGGGTTGGATCCTGCGAAGCTCAATGTCAACGGCGGCGCAATTGCGATCGGTCATCCCCTGGCGGCAACCGGAATCAGGCTGGCGGTTACGGTAGCACGGGAGCTGAAGCAGTCCCGCACGCGTTACGGCGTAGCCTCAGCCTGCATCGGCGGCGGGCAGGGAATCGCCTTGCTAGTCGAAAACGTCGCCCTCAGGAGTTAGGGAAGCTCTGATCAGGATTGGGATATCTCCGTGCATCTCTGTGATCTCTGTGACCTCTGTGGTTACGCCTTTTGTCGACCCTTAATCAGAGTTTCCTTAGTTCCGCTCCTTCGGGACATAAGTCTGTAAGTTATCCGCCCTGCGGAGCCGTTCGGCGGTCGTCCGACGACTTGACACGTTGCGGTAAAATACAGGTTAGAGAAAGGCCTCTCAGGAGGCCTCGGCTGGAAACGATCTTTGACATTTCGGTGGCCCGTATACCCGGAACACGAGGTCGAGTCCGGATCGAAACTCATTTATTATCAATACTTTGCAATTAACTTATTTGGAATCAAGACTTTGAAAGTAAATGGACCGGAGAAAGGCACAAAAAGTCACCTTAACCACCATCTAATCAATACTTTGCATGTAAACCTTTGCCGCTCAATACTTTGGCGGGAAAATCTACGTAAAGTATTGATTCCAATAGACCGTGGTAATGGGGGGTACCCCCATTCGCGACTGAAAAAGCGCAGAGGTAGGGCTCCAGAGCTGTCCTAAGCGGTCCTCTCGACCGGCATCGGCTTGCCCCATACCTCTTGCGCCGTCTCAGCTACCAGTCGCAGCTTGGCTTCCTGGTCAGCGGGTGTCACTAAGTTTCCTTCGATCGTCGATGCGAAGCCACATTGCGAACTAAGCGCCAAGCGCTCGAGTGGAATGTAGGCCGACGCATCCTCAATCCGCTGCTTCAATTCTTCCTTGCTCTCCAGTTGCGGCTTCTTAGAACTTACCAGTCCGAGCACGACGGTGCGATCTTCAGGCACTTGCCGAAGCGGTTCAAAACCGCCCGAACGCTCGTCATCATATTCGAGCAAAAAGCGATGAAACTTGGTTTTGCGAAAGACGCGCGTGATCGGCCCGTAGTCGCCGGCCGCATAAAACCTGCTCTGATTGTTCCCGCGGCAGAGGTGCAGTCCAAAAATGATGCCCGGATGCTCGCCAATCACCGCGTTGTCCATCTCAATCGAGAGATCGAGCAGGCGATCGGGATCGTTGCCGCGCTGGCGATAGCCATCGCGCAAGTCGGGATCGAGCAAGGCAGTGTATTGCGGCGAATCGATCTGGATGTAAGTGCAGCCCAGTCGAATCAGTTCCCCAACTTCGTCGCGCAGGATGTCGACCAGGTCGGCGAGATAGGCATCAACACTCGGATACGCCCCGGCCGATTTGTTCTTGTCGTAGTAGGCAGCCGCCTGCTGCGCGCTGATGATCGCGGTCTTGGCAGGATGTTTGGTGCGGGCGCGCAGATAGGTGAATTCCTCGGCGCAGAGCGGGCGCTTGCGGCGGAGTTTCCCAATCACCACCGGGCGAGGCAAGACCATCGTCTCGCCTTTATCGTTCTTGAAGGGAATCGCCCAGCCGCCATACTTGTCGAAGCCTTCCACGGCATCGATCAGGTGCCCGAAGAAAGCGTAGCGCCTCATTTCGCCGTCGGTGATCATTTCAATACCGGCGCGAATTTGTAGTTCGATGCATTCATCGACAGCGCGGTCTTCAATCTCTTTGAACGCGGCATCGGCCAGCTTTCCCGAGGCGAACAAGTCGCGCGCTTCTTTCAAATAGGCCGGCCGTAAGAGACTCCCGACGACATCACTGCGATACATGATTACCTCCAGTACGCACGAAGATTCTGTGCGGGAATTGATTCAGTTCGATCATTGCGTACGACAGTCTCAACAGCCGCATCACTCTAATCCAACCGCAATCGCGATCACAAGAGCAAACTGCGCGCCCAACGGCTGTTTACGCATACTGCGTCGGACGTTCAACATGACTATGGTTTGTGCTGCGAGCCGGCTTTTGCGGCATCCTCCGCCTGTTTCAAAGTCTCGTTCGCGCGGAAAATAACATAGCTGCGAACGGCCGCCGCATCCGGCTGCGACACTTCCTTTCCGAATCCCACCATTCCTCCGGACTGCAGCAGTCCATCGCGCACGATCGCGAACCAACGATCGTTCTTGAGAAATTCCGAGTAACGCAGATCGGGAAGTACGCCGCCGCTGACCGCGACATCGCCGTGGCATTCGGAACAAAAGCGTTGGTAGACAGCCTTGCCATGGCGGATCTCCGTTGCGCTGGCGGTAGATGGAGGCGGATTCAGCCGCGGTGCTTCCAGTTCCGGCAGAGGCGGCAGGTTTGCCTTGCCTCCGAGTTTGAATGCCAGCACCCGACTGATATTGCGTACGTGCCCTGACTTGAATGCGACCTCGCCTGCCGCCAAAGGAAAAACTCCACCCCATCCCGCCAGCACTGCCACATACTGCTCTCCCTTGACGGTGTAAGTCACCGGTCCCGCAATCACGCCAGTCTGCGCATCGAAGGACCAAACCTTTTCGCCGGTGTCAGCGCGATATGCCTCGAACTTTCCGCTGGCGGTGCCTTCAAAGACCAGGTTTCCCGCCGTGGCCAGCGTGCCACCGTTCCAGGGCCCCGGACGATCAATCTCCCACGCCTGTTTCTGCCGAATCGGATCCCACGCCACCAGCTTTCCTTTCACGCTGTCGAGAATCGTCTTCTTGATCTTGGGGTCCTGCGGCATGCCCGCGGCAAGCATATCGATTCCGTAGTTCGGGGCTTGATTCTTGAATTCGAAATCGTCTGAAGATTTGAAATTGAATCCCACTTCATTGACGGGAATGTAGGTCAGCCCGGTCACCGGGCTGTACGACATAGGATGCCAGTTGTGCGCGCCCGCAGGCCCGGGAACAACCGGCGCCGCATCGTCCCGAGGATAACGTGCTTTGGGATTTTCGATCGGACGACCAGTCTTCAAGTCAATTGCGGTTGCCCAATTGACGAACGTAAAAGGCTTGGCGGAAATCAGCGTCCCGGTTTCACGATCGATGACGTAGAAGAACCCGTCCTTGGGAGCGTGCAAGATTACTTTTCTTGGTTTGCCGTCGATCGGAAGGTCGGCCAGGATCATCTGCTCGGCTGAATCGTAATCCCAATCGTCCGATGGGACCTCTTGGTAGTGCCAGACGTAGGCGCCGGTATCCGGCTTGAGCGCGACAATTGAGCAGGTAAACAGATTGTCGCCGCCGCTGGGGCTGCGAAATTTCTCATTCCACGGTCCGCCATTGCCGGCGCCAATGTAGACGAGATCCAGTTCTGGGTCGTAGACGATGGCGTCCCAAACCGTGCCTCCCCCGCCGTTCTTCCACCACTCGCCGCTCCAGGTTGTGGCGGCCTGCTTGAGAATGGGCTGCTCGAATGGTTTCGCGGGATCTCCCGGGACCGTATAAAAGCGCCAAACCAGTTTGCCAGTCATCGCGTCATAGGCGGAGACATATCCGCGCACGCCGAACTCACCGCCCCCGTTGCCGATCAGAACTTTTCCTTTTACGATGCGCGGCGCACCGGTGATCGTATAGCGCCATTTCGGATCGGTGGTCTGCTGCACCCAGACTGGCTTGCCGGTCGCGGCGTTAAGCGCGATGAGCCGGCCATCGAGCGCTCCCACGTAAACCTTACCCTGCCAGATCGCCACCCCACGATTTACCACGTCGCAGCAGGCGTTCACCCCCCACTGCTTGGGCACCTTCGGGTCGTAGGACCACAACAGCGCGCCGGTAGCGGCATTCACCGCAAACACCTTGCTCCATGCGCTCGTAAAATACATCACGCCATCGACCACCAGCGGAGTGGCTTCCTGTCCGCGGTTGGTGTCGAGATCGAAGTACCACGCTAGGCCGAACCGGGCTGTATTGTGATCGTTGATTTGTTTCAGCGGGCTGAATCGCTGTTCGCTGTAAGTGCGGCCGTGCGTCAACCAGTTTCCTGGCTGATCGTCGGCTTTGACAATCTGAGCGTCGCTGACTTTCACGCCAGCGGGAACCTGGGCTCGCGCCGTCGCGACCAGCGTGCTCCCGCACAGCCAGCCGATCAGCAGCACTGCAAAAGCAAACTTGGGCCCCGGCATTTTCTCTCCTTCGATTGCCGCATCGGGAAATTGCCGATGCGCGCCATGGACGCCCGGAGTCTATCACTCGAGATCATTGAATTCATGTGGGTACCGCGAGGATACCGGGCAGCAGGAATGGTTATCGAGAATCCTTGAGCTCGACGATCAGTATACTGATCTCCGACGGCCCGAGACTCTCGACCGTATGCGGAGGCAACGGCTGCATCCGCTGGGCGCACGGAACCGCCGGCGGTGCTCCCGTCTGACGGCTATCGAAAAGAACCTCGCCGCGGTCGTCTCGCCGAATGAAATGGCTCCAGCTTTCGATGTAAGCGACTCCGCCCCAGCGATGGGTGTGCAGCGGGACGACATCGCCCGGCGGAATGGTGGTGCGAAGCACCCGAACGCGGTCGTCTTCCAGCAATACCGAGTGATGTTTCGGGGCGGCGATGATGGCGTCAAGGGAATCGGGCCAGGGCCAGCTTCCCAAAGATTTTGGAACTCCAGTCATATTTATGCCTGCTTGCAGCTCGAAGCCCGCAACTCGGACCCTCTACTGAAACTGTGCCATGGTCGTGCGGAATGCACGTGGAACAACCTCCGCGAGCGGTTGTTTGCGCAACTCCTCCGACAAAACCTCGATTCCCCATGGTCCTTGATATCCCGTTGTCTGCATCGCCTGGATAAAACCCCTCACATCAAACTCTCCTTCACCGCAGAACCGTCGATGGTTGATGGTGTCTTCGTGAAGACTCCACGGACACTGACAAGTCCCGTCATTCAATTCCACACTGATCACGTACTGTTGCGGCACCCGCGCCACTTCTTCATAAGGGATACCCAGCTTCGCGATGTGCCACAAATCGAAGGCGATTCCGCCATTGGGTTGCCCCGCGCCCTGCACCATCGCCAGCGACTCTTCCAGCGTGCGAATCATCGCAAATGGCATCAACTCGAAACCGATTTTGGTGCCGTGATCGGCCGCCTCGCGGCACAAAGCGGCAAATGATTCCACGAGACGCTCGGGAGTGCACTTCTCCTGATAAAAGTCTCCAACCTTCACATGGTAGGCGCGAAGAACTTCGGCTGCCTCGAACAATTTCTGTTTGCGGATATCGGATTGTTTCTTTCTCTCTCCTTCAAGAAACCAGTCGCCCAGAAATTCCAGTTCCACGTGGCGAATCCCGTTGTCATCAAGAACCTGCTTCATTTCGCGCAGGCTGTATGTTTCTCGCACGCGATCGAGATCGGCGTGCCAGATACCAAATCCGCGGAATCCGGCTCGGGACACAGCCTCCACGCGATCCTTGAAATCGTACGGGCTGTATTCCCGGTCGGTGTGCGGCAAGCTGCCCGAAATAGTCCAGTAGGACGCGAGCAATTCGACTTGATTTGCCATATGTTCGCAGTAACCGCCCAAGAACCTACTCGAACCATGTGGCCACGTCAAGTTGACGCACAGCGGGGATCAATGAATCACAAGAGGTTTCAAAAAAGTTACCCGACACTCGACTCTGATGGCATTGACGCTTCTCTGCGCTTTGTGTAACCCTACGCGCCATCTCCCTGGTGCTCTCGATGAGATAGATTCGAACAGTGGGCTGGCGAGATTAACGTGCCAATCTGTCGTGGAGACACATGCAAGTTCAGGTGGGAATCATCGGGGCGGGACCGGCGGGACTGATCTTGTGCCATCTTCTAAACCGCACCGGGATCAGCTCGATCGTTCTGGAGAAGCATAGCCGGAGCTACGTCGAGGAACGCGTCCGAGCTGGCGTGCTGGAACAGGGCACGGTAGACATGCTCGCCGAAATGGGACTCGGTGCGCGCATGCAACGCGAAGGCCTCGTCCACAACGGAATCGAGTTGCAGTTCAGCGGGCGGCGCCATCGGATCGACTTCAAGGCGCTTACCGGCAAAGGAATTACAGTTTACGGACAGAATGAAGTTGTCAAAGACCTCACCGATGCGCGGCTGGCGCAAGGGAACCCGATCGTCTTCGAGGCAGAAGAAGTCTCGATTCATGGTGTCGATACCGAGCATCCGAAGATCCGCTACCAGAAGGAAGGAAACGCAGTTGAGGTGAGTTGTGACTTCATTGCGGGATGTGATGGGTTTCACGGTATCTGCCGGGCGAGTATTCCTACCGATGTGCTTACGATTTACGAGCGCACGTATCCCTTTGCGTGGCTCGGCATTCTCGCTGAGGCGCCACCTTCTTCCGAGGAACTCATTTACTCCAATCACGATCGCGGCTTCGCTCTTTTGAGCATGCGCTCTTCGCGAATCGGTCGTCTCTATCTCCAGTGCAAGCCGGATGAGGACCTGAACGAGTGGCCCGACGATAGGATCTGGGAAGAACTTAAAATGCGTCTGCAGATTCCCGGCTGGACGTTGATCCGAGGGCCGATTCTTCAAAAGGGCGTCGCGGGTATGCGAAGTTTCGTCGTGGAGCCAATGCAGTATGGCAGGCTCTTTATCGCGGGCGATGCCGCCCATATCGTGCCTCCAACTGGAGCAAAAGGGCTCAACCTGGCGGCGGCCGACGTTCGAGTTCTGGCGCACGCTCTTTCCATGTTTTACACTTCGGGGGATAGATCGGTGCTCAACCGTTATTCAGAGATATGCCTGCGCCGGGTGTGGAAAGCGCAGCGGTTTTCATGGTGGATGACGTCCATGCTGCATCGTTTTCCAGACGAAAGCAGTTTTGATCGCCGACGGCAATTGGCCGAACTTGACTACGTTACGAGTTCCCATGCGGCGTCGCAGAGCCTGGCGGAAAACTACGTGGGATTGCCTTTCGATCCAATTTGAGCTCAGAACTCGTGGCCTCACGGACATGCGCTCAAAAACGTTGGTGAGGAGGCTTTGCTACGCGAAGCAAGGAAGGAGAACCAGTTCGGTGCGGTTAATAGAGAGCTCGATCACGACTCCGAAGATCGCCGAGCTGTTCTCTGACCGCTCGATTCTGGAAGCGATGCTCGCATTCGAAGTCGGATTGGCCCGGGCGGAGGCGAGCCTGGGAGTGATCCCCTTGCCCGCTGCTCGGGCCATTGAGAAGGCGGCGAGCCCACACTTGTATGACGCGAACGCGCTAGCCGTCGACAGCTTGCGTTCGGCCACGGTAAGTATTCCTTTCGTTAAAGCGCTCACCGAACAGGTGAAGAAAATTGATCCGACCGCAGGTGGATTTGTGCACTGGGGTGCGACCAGCCAGGACGTCGCAGATACTGCCATCATTCTCGTACTTGAGAAATTCAGAGGCATTCTGGAAACAGACTTGACACGCCTGGACCACGCACTCTCTCAGCTCTCGGAGCAGCACGCAGGCACAGTCATGTTAGGGCGGACACTTCTGCAGGCGGCGTTGCCGACTACTTTCGGGCTCAAGATTGCTGGATGGCTGGGCGCGGTCCGCCGCGATCACGCGCGCCTGGATGCAGCATTCGAGGAATCATTGATTCTGCAGTTTGGTGGAGCGGCGGGAACCTTGGCCTCTCTGGGTGATCAAGGGGTTGCCGTGGGAAAAGCTTTGGCTTCCGAGTTAGGAATTGGATATGCGGAAGCTCCATGGCATACCCACCGTGATCGTCTGGCCGCGTTAATGTGCGTACTGGGCGTGATGGTGGGTTCGCTTGGGAAGATGGCGCGCGATATCAGCCTGCTGTCGCAGAATGAAATTGCTGAGGCCGCTGAGCTGGCAGCGAAAGGACGTGGGGGCTCCTCGGCGATGCCGCACAAACAGAATCCCGTGGGCTGCACCCTGGCGCTGTCCGCTGCTTATCGTGTTCCGGGGCTTGTAAGCACTTTCCTTTCCTCGATGGTGCAGGAGCATGAAAGGGCAGTTGGCGGCTGGCAATCGGAATGGGCGACGATAAGCGCCATCGTGCAAGCAGCGAGCCTGGCTGCAACATCTATGGCCGAAGTTGCCGAAGGACTCACCGTAAACGCCGCGCGCATGCGCGACAACATTGAAGCCACTCACGGCACCATCTTTGCGGAACGAGCCACCATGTTGCTGGCGAAAAAGCTGGGCCGCGATGCTGCCCGCAAAGTCGTTGAACAAGCTGTGCAGCAGAGCATAGCGAACGATCGCGAGTTCGCCAACGTGCTCGCGGAAATGCCTGAGGCCAAAAAAGCCCTGGATGCGTCGACTACCAAAGATCTGCAGTCTCCCGAGGCTTACCTGGGTGTAGCAGAACAGTTTCGGTGCAGTCTCGTGAATCCGAAAGCGAACAAGCATCCGGTGCGCGACCATTCTGCAAAACGGAAACGGTGACATGCCATTTCTCAGGACTGAAAACTCGAGAATCTATTACCGGCTGGAAGGAAAGCCGGGACCGCTCGTACTTGTCTTGTCGCATTCGATCGGCACAGACCATGGCATGTGGGAGCCGCAAATTGGCGATTGGATTCAGCACTTTCAGGTCCTGCGCTACGACACCCGCGGGCACGGCGCATCCGACGCGCCGGCGGGGGAATATTCAGTCGAACAGTTGGGAAACGATGTGCTGGCTCTGGCTGATGGATTGGGCCTCGGTAAATTTGCGTTTTGCGGACTCTCGATGGGCGGTGCCATTGGCCAGTGGTTGGCTGCAAACGCGTCCGACAGGATTGAGCGTCTGATTCTGGCCAACACTGGACCAAGGCTCGGGTCTCCTGAAAATTGGGAGACGAGGATTCGAGCGGTGACGGAAAAAGGGATGCGCGCGATTGTCGATCTCGCGATGCAACGCTTCTTTTCGGCTGAAGCATTGCAGCGCCGCGATCCTCAAGTAGAGTCGACCAAGTCCGTGTTTCTGGGGACGAGTCCTGGGGGCTACGCTAGTTGCTGCGCGGCCCTGCGCGACTTCGATGCGAACGCGGTGCTTGGCCAGATCTCCGCCCCCACGCTCGTGATTGCGGGACAGCGTGACGTGTCTACCCCCTGGGCTGGTAACAGCGAGATACTTTGTCAGAAAATTCCCGGCGCAAAGAGCGTTCTGCTCGATGCCGCTCATTTGTCCAACTTGGAACGTCCGCACTCGTTCATGTCGGCGGTGGCCGAATTTCTTCTCGCCAATGGCACTGCGCATGCGCTGCAAAACGGTTTCAGGATTCGTCGTGAAGTGCTGGGTGACGAACACGTGGATCGCTCCATCGCCAATACGAATGATTTCAACCGCGAGTTTCAAGATCTCATCACGCGTTACGCCTGGGGAACAGTCTGGACTCGTCCTGGGCTCGACATCCGAACTCGCCGCCTCCTGGTGCTGGCGATAACAGCGGCGTTAGGACGTCACGAAGAATTCCGCTTGCACTTGCGAGCCGGGCTGAAAGGCGGGCTGGAGGTTTCAGATATAAAGGAGGTCTTGTTGCAGAGTGCAATCTATGCAGGAGTTCCAGCGGCGAACACGGCGTTCCAGATTGCCGGAGAAGAGCTGGGCGAGAACTGACGGGACAGAGCCTTTGCAATGCCCTAGCTGAGAGGCAACACCGCTCGCGAAGGTTCGACCGCACGGATGCTGCTGCTCCGTGCCGCAGTCTCGCGGAGAAAGAGCGCGATGACGAACACAATGGCGCTTCCTGCGGCGGCCAGCCACATGGTTAACGACAAACCATAGCTTTCTGCCAACGTGCCGGCGAGAACCGGAGCGGTAGTCGCGCCCATGATCTCGCCAACCATCGTAACCAGTCCAATCGATGTCGCGCGAAACTCTGTAGGCACGCTCTCGGTTGGAACCAGCACCATAAGCAGGCTCGCCATTCCCTGCCCGGTATTCGAAATGAAAACTATCGCCGCGAGAAGCAGGGAATAGCGAAACAGAACGGGACAGAGAAACGACAGCGGCACGACGGCCGACATCATCGCCATCAACAGCAGCACCGGCTTTCTTCCCACCCGGTCCGACAGCGAGGGGAGAAGAAATCCGAGAAAGAAGCTGCCAAGCCCGCTTGCGCCCAGCAAAAACCCCGCCACCGTTGCCGGTTGGTGCGCAACTTCGGTGATGTAGAGGGGCGCGAACACGTTCAACGCGAATAGCCACGACATGAAACCGGCCGCGCCGATGCAGCACAGCCAGACGTTTCGGTATCGCAGGATCAAGGCGTACTCGACCCACGAAGGCTTCGGTCGCGAGGCGCCGGTCTCGGGCTCGTCTACAAATTTCCAAATCAGAACTCCTGCAAGTAGCCCCGGCAGGCCCGCAATAAGAAATGCCGGCCGCCATCCCCAGCGGGCAGCGACCTGCGTGGTCAAGACAGGTGCGGCGGCCAGACCGATCAGAGCGGCGGCACTGACCACGAGGCCGATATTGCGTCCACGACGGCTAGTGGGCGATGACTCTTCGATCAGGGCAGTTATGGTTGACCAAGTTGGGCCTTCAGCGAAACCCATGAGCGCACGCAGAAACAGCAGTTGGTGAAAACTGTGTGCCGTTGCCGACAAACACGACAGCAGCGAGAAGGCAAACACCGCAGGAACGAGGACTACTTTGCGGCCAACTCGGTCAGAGACCGCCCCAAACAAGAACGTCGACGCGGCCCAGGTGATGGCCAGGACTGAGGCCAGTGTTCCAATCTGTTGGGGGTTCAGGTGAAACTCTGGTGCGAAGTAGGGGGCGAGGTACATTTGCGACATGCGGTCGAGAAAGACCGTGCCCCAGGTGAAGAACAAAATTGCGATCAGGGTATTCTCGTATCGCCGGCTGCCATCCATGCCGTGGCATGATAGCAAATGCATCATCGGCGTCACTGTTTTGCTACTCTTCTAACCGATCTGCTGAATTCAGGAGGTGTCCATGAGGGCGACTCTGATTTTGGCCGTTATCTTCGACGTGCTTTCTTGCGCGTCGTTTGGACAAGAACTCGCAAAAGAGCGCGTCATCGGCCAATTGGATGTGGTCGCGACATTCAATGGCCCGATGCCAACCGGGGTCACGGTCGCCAATAATGGCCGCATCTTCGTGAATTTTCCGAAATGGGGCGATCCGGTTGAATACACCGTCGCCGAAGTCAAGGATGGAAGACGTTGCCTTATCCTGATGCGGAGATTCAACCACTACGCCGAGGGCGACAATCCCGCGGAGAAGTTGATTTCAGTACAGAGCGTCGTGGTCGATCCCAGCGGCAATCGGCTTTGGATTCTGGATACCGGCAGCATCGGATTTGGCCCGGTGAAGCCGAATGGCGGCAAATTGATCGCCGTCGATCTGAACACCAATCGCATCGTGAAGAAAATTGTTTTTCCTCCCGATGTAGCTCTGACCAATACATACCTCAACGATGTCAGGTTTGACCTGCATCGCGGGCAGGCGGGCATGGCTTTTATTACCGATTCGGGCGCAAACGCAATCATCGTCGTGGATCTCGCTTCGCAGAAAAGCTGGCGACGCCTCGAGAATCATTCATCCACAAAACCGGATGCGCAGGTTGTGCCGGTGGTCGAAGGAGAACTCCTGCGAGTGCGTCTGCCGGGAAAGCCGCCTGCGCGGTTCGAAGTAGGAGCTGATGGAATTGCGATCAGTCCTGATGGCAACACGCTCTACTACTGCCCGCTCACCAGTCGGCATCTGTACAGCGTGAGCGTGGATGCGCTCGTGGACCGCAGCAAGTCCGATGCCGAGGTCGCAGCGACCGTGAAAGACCTCGGCGAAAAAGGTGGAGCGAGCGATGGACTCGAAACGGACGAGCAAGGCCGCGTCTACCTTAGTGATCTGGAACACGATGCGATTCATCGGCGCAACGCTGCCGGCGAGATTGAGACGATTGTTCATGATCCGCGTGTACTCTGGCCAGACACGCTTTCGTTGGCGGCGGACGGCTATCTCTACTTCACTGCAAATCAGATCGAACGCGGGGCAATCCATCACGGTGGCCAAGGACCTTCGTCAGAAACCATACGTGCTGTTTCGAGTGAAAGTGGATGGGGCGACGGATTGGGCGCTGAGCAGTCGTTGGATTGACGTCGTTAGTCGTTTGCCGTTTCGCGATGACCTGCCACTCGCGTTTAGCGAACTGACCAACGGAAACGACGACCCCCGATGACGGCTACTCTGGATCGCTCCACGAATGTTCCAGCCCCTTCATCAACCGCCACATTGCGCGGTTGAGTGGCACCAGAACGCCGAGTTTGTCCCCGCAGTCGGCGATTGCGCCGTTGATGAAATCCACTTCCGTTTCTCGCTGTTTAAGGACGTCCTGGAGCATGCTGGCATTTCGTTTTCCGGGAGCGCGCGCGCCTTCCACCATCATGGCGCGAGGATCGCCATGCAATGTGATGCCGAGCGCGTGCGCGACCGATTCTCCTTCCCGCAAGCAGCGCCTCGTAAAGCTCAGCCGTAGGCGGGAAAAAATATGCGGCGCGGTGGTGCAGTCTGCTCAGCGCTCCGACCGGGTTGGCAGCGGAATTGAAAATCAATTTTGTCCATTGCGCGCCGCGTGCGTCCATCATCGGAACTACGCGCAGACCCGACCGATTCATCAACGCAGCAAACTGCTCCACCAGGGAGTAAGGCGTGCCGGACGGTTCGAAGGGACCGATCCACAGGTCGCTGTAGAATTCAAAGCCGGCATGCC
Source organism: uncultured Acidobacteriaceae bacterium (assembly GCA_963709055.1). Taxonomy (GTDB): domain Bacteria; phylum Acidobacteriota; class Terriglobia; order Terriglobales; family Acidobacteriaceae; genus Acidiflorens. The sequence continues at coordinate 81,110 of CAVPUZ010000006.1, read as the reverse complement.
CCGGCCCGCGCAGGTGAGCAGCCATCGTGGTCGCTCCACGGATCACATATCTCACTCGTTCGGCGATGATCTCTTCGTTGCCCAAGCCGTTCTGGACAGAGCAGACGCCAGCTGAATCTCGAAAAATGTGGGCAGTCTGCTCAACTGCAGCTCGCGTGTGGGTACTCTTCGTGGCAAAAATTCCGAAATCGCAGGCCGGAATGTCGGCCGGCTCGGAGGTTGCGTGCAACTTTACGGAGAAATCGGCCGTCCCGCTGATTCGCAATCCGCGATCGCGAATCGCCTGAACCTGGCTAACGGAAACATCGTAGGCGTAGACCTCCGCATCCTGGAGCCGCGCCAGGTGCGCAGCAATTACGCTGCCCAGCGCGCCACAACCGACGATACAGACCTTCAAGGCCATAGAAGGAGTTGCGGGCCCTGTCTGGGATGACAGGGCCAGGTCTTCGGTTCGGAAGAAGAGACAGTAGCATCCCGGAGCGCGTGCCTTCAAGAGTGCAGCGCTGTGGACGCCACTTTGGATGGAAGTGATATAACATCGCACAATCTCGTTGAACTGGGGGCAGGGTGAGCACGGTACGAGAAACGACTTACGATCTTCTAAGGGAATTGGGGATGACCGTGATTTTCGGTAACCCCGGTTCGACGGAATTGCCGTTTCTCCGCGATATGCCTTCGGACTTCAGATATGTGCTGGGACTACACGAACGGGTTGCGGCGGGCATGGCGCTGGGATATCACCTCGGCAGCCGCAAGCCAGTTTTCGTCAACCTGCATTCCATTGCCAGCACTGGGAACGGACTTTCCGCCATCCAGGACGCCTGGTACTTGCACGCGCCACTCGTAATCACGACCGGGCAGCAGGACCGCCGGCATCTGCTCGGCGAACCCTTTCTCGCGAGCCGTGCCGTCGAAACGGTGAAGCCGTATGTGAAGTGGTCATGCGAACCAGCGCGCGCCGAAGATGTGCCCGCTGCGATTGAGCGCGGGTACCAGATCGCGATGCAGCCTCCGCGTGGGCCGATATTCATCTCGATCCCTATGGATGACTGGACGCACGAATGTCCTCCGGTGGCCGCGCGAACTGTGAGCCAGACGTTTCTCGCGGATCGCCATGCGCTCGATGAGGTGGTGCGAGCTCTCGATTCCAGCCGAAGGCCGGCACTGGTGGCCGGATCGCAGATTGAAGAGGATGGCGGATGGGATGACACGCTCGCTTTGGCCGAGCATCTGAATGCCGATGTGTACCAGGATCCAATTCCGGCGCGCTGGACGTTTCCGCGCGGGCACCGCCTGTTTCGTGGAGGATTGTTGCCGGCGCAACAACCGCTTGCCGATCAACTTGCCAAGCACGATGCGGTCTTGGTGCTGGGGGCGCGAATCTTCCTGTACTATGCCTACGTGCCGGGCGATCCGATCAGGCCAGGCACCGGGCTTTTCCAGATCACAAATTCTCCTTTGGATGCAGCGGCCTCGTTAGCGGGCAGCAGCATCGTGGGCAACATTGCTGAAGCCGCCAGGTACATTCGCGCACATGCGAAGGCGAAGACCGGCTGCAAGCGAAACAGTCACGATTCCTGTCGGCCCGAGCCCAGGGTATCCCATCACGCCTGCGTACTTGTTTGATGTGCTGAACAAAGTCATGCCGCGCGATGCGGTGATCGCGGAAGAGTGCCCGTCGTCCAAGGGGGATCTCGACAGGCATGTAATTCTTGACAAACCCGGATCGTTTTATTCCGTGCCCAACGGCGTGCTGGGTTTCGGTTTGCCGGCGGCCGTCGGATTGCAAATGGCGCTTCCCAAGCGGCGCGTGCTCTGTCCGATCGGGGACGGCTCGATCCAATACTCGGTGCAGGCGCTGTGGAGCGCGGTGCAGAATAACGCTCCGGTGATTGTGATCGTGCTGCGCAACGGCGACTATTCAGCCCTGAAAGGATTTTGCGATTTCACGCAAGTGGGCCGGAATGTTCCCGGCATGGATCTTCCCGGCATTGACATGGTTAAGATTGCGGAAGGCTACGGCATGGAAGCGCATGCGGTAGACAAGCCCGGAGAGTTGGAGCCTGCGTTACGTGCGGCATTTGCCGCCACCGATCCTCGCCTGATTTGTGTCAACGTAGCAAAAGGCGGGAAGAAGACCATGGGGATGGATCAGTCAGTGAAGCCGCCCAATTATCGTTGAATCGCGCGTCATTCAAGCTAAGGCACGAATCATAATCATCGGACGGAAAACATGGATCACGATCGCCGCGAGTTTCTCAAGACGACCACGGGCATACTCGCAGGAGTTGTTCTCGACGGCAGTCCACTGGCGTTGATCGCACTGGGGCGCGCGTGGGCTGTCGAAATGAGCGTTTTCACTAGCGCCGAGGGTTCCGCGCTTATGGCTTTGGCCCGCACCATCGCTCCCCATGACAAGCTAGACGATGCCGCCTACGCGATGGTGGTCCAGGCTGTGGATGCAGACGCCGCAAAAGATGAGAATCTCCGAAAGGTGACGAAAGCCGGAATTGCGCGGCTCGGCACTAATTTTGCGAAGAGTCCTGAAAGCGAGCGCGTGATGGTCCTCAAGGAGATCGAGTCGTCGGAATTTTTTCAGACAATGCGGCTGAAGACCTTGCAAGTGCTGTACGCCACGCCGATGGCCTATGCGTATTTCGGCTACGAAGGCGAGGCATTCTCGAAGGGAGGCTACCTACTGCGCGGCTTCAACGATCTGCACTGGTTGCCAGAAGTGCCCCCGGAGGACAGCGGGCCGATGCCGACGTGAGCGCGGCGGACGTCATTGCGGCCGCATTCGGGGCCGTTTGACGCTTCGGAGTAGAGATGCCCAACTTCGATTTCAAAGACGATAGCGTGGTGGTCATCATTGGCTCGGGCGCGGGTGGCGGCACGCTCGCGCACGAACTCACGCGTCGAGGCATGAAGGTCGTCCTATTGGAGGCTGGCAAGCGCCAGTCGCTCGATACCTTTTCTCAAATTCCTGGCGAAGCCTTCCGGCAGCTTACCTGGCTCGATACGCGCACCCAAAGCGGCGATTGGGGCGTTGCCCGCGATTTTCCGACTTTGCCGGTGTGGCATTGCAAGACGGTCGGTGGAACAACCGTCCACTGGACGGCATCGTGTCCACGCCTGCAACCGTGGGAAATGCGTGCGAAAAGCACTTATGGAAACATCGCCGGCACATCATTGATCGACTGGCCGATTTCTTACGAAGATCTCGAAAAATACTATGCGATCGCCGAGCGCCGGATGGGCGTCACGCGGCGCAATGATATGCCGGGCCTTCCCGCGTCCAACAACTTCAAGGTCATGTATGCGGGCGCGAAGAAAGTTGGCTATAAGCAGGTGCATACCGGGCACCTGGCGATCAATTCGAAGTCCTATGATGGCCGCGGATTCTGTATCCAGCAAGGCTTTTGCGTGCAAGGCTGCAAGATGGCAGCAAAATGGAGCACGCTCTACACCGAGATTACCGATGCGGAGATGACCGGCCACCTCGATCTGCGAATCGAGTCAACTGCAACCCGTATCGACCATGGACCGGATGGACGCGTCAACGCGGTGATCTATCGTGACAGCCTGGGCCAGGAACAGCGGCAGAAGGCCCGCCTAGTTTGCGTCGCCGGCAACGCCATCGAAACGGCCCGTTTGCTGCTGTTCTCCGAGTCGTCGAAGTTTCCGCACGGCCTCGCTAATTCTTCTGACCAGGTCGGAAGAAACTACTGCCACCAGATCACCGGATTCGTATGGGGGATCTTCGATAAACCTGTGTACTCGTGGCGCGGCGCTACCCTGGCGGGCGTCATCGAAGACGAAGTAATCAACGACCCGCGGCGTGGGTTTGTTGGCGGGTATCGAATCGAACTGGTCACCCTCGATCTGCCAACCTTGCCGCTGGTCGGCCTTCCTTACGGCTGGGGACGCGATTTCGCCTCGATCATGGAAAATTATCGGAATATGGCGGGTATGTTTATCAATGGAGAGGATCTGCCGCGGTCCGAAAATCGCATCACCCTGAATTCCAAGGTCAAGGATACGTTCGGTCTGCCGGTGCCGAATGTCCACGTGGACGAGCATGCCAACGACCGCGCCTTACGCAAGCATGCTCAGCAACAGATGTCTAGGATGTATGAAGCGATCGGCGCGAAGCGCATTATCCTCGGGCCAACTCCTCCGGCAACTCACAATACATGCACCGCGCGCATGAGCGCAGACCCGCGGGATGGTGTCACCAACGCCTGGGGCCAAACTCACGACATTAAGAATCTGTTTATCTCCGACGGAAGTGTATTGAGCACGCCCGGCTCGGCGAATCCGACATTGGCGATCGTTGCGTTGGTGCTGCGGCAAGCGGAATATATTGCCCAGCAGATGAAGGCTGGAACTGTCTGAACTCCGATTGCTAGTGGGGAGCCGCGCCTTCTGCCTCAAGCCCCGTATGGGCACGCACGAGCAGTTCGTTAAATCTGTTTTCCGACTCCGGTTCCCTGCTCAACATTGTTGCAATGATGGCGGCCAGAAACCCCAAGGGGATGCTTACGATGCCTACATTCTCCAAAGGGAACCACGGCTCGGCTTGAATTAGATGTCGAGTCGCGTTCGCCGCGCCCCAGAGATCTACGCCCATCACCAAGGGACTGACCACGATCAAACAAACAGTGGCCAGTAGTCCTGCCGACAATCCCGCGACGGCGCCGGCGGTCGTGAAGCGCCGCCAGAAAATGGAGAGCGCGAGCACGGGAAAATTTGCCGATGCTGCAACCGTCATCCCGAACGTCGCAAGAATCAGCACATTTGATGCCGGTCCCATCAAAATTGCGATCAGTATCGCCACCGCACCGACCGCCAGCGCGGCGATACGCGCCACCAGCACGCTTTCGCCGGGCCGACGTTCCCTACCGTGGTGGATCACATTGGCCCAGAAATCATGAGCAAATGACGTGGAGGCGCTGATCATCAATCCGGCCACAACCGCCAGAATGGTCGCAAACGCCACCGCAGAAACGACCGCCAGAAAGACATCCCCGCCCAGAGCCTGCGCCAATCGCGGCCCCGCCATGTTGGTCCCGCCATGCGCCCGAATGGAATCGGGTCCGATTACCACTGCCGCGCCGAGTCCCATGATGGTTGCCAGCACATAAAAGCCGCCGATCAGAATCATCGCCCAGACCACGCTCCGGCGGGCGGTTTTGGCGTCAGGAACCGTATAAAACTTTACCAGAACGTGCGGCAAGCCTGCCGTGCCAAACGCGAAGATCAAGAAGAGCGAGATTAAATCGAGTGGGCCATGTGGCGAATGATAATGCATGCCGGGCTGCAGGAAATCCCGCGTCCGAGCCAGGCCGCCTTGGTGATACGCAATCTGACTGGCGGCGGCAAAGAAGTCAAGCAGGTGAAAGTGGAAGCGAGCCAGGACCATCACGGTAAGAACGATCCCGCATGCTGAAAGTAGCATCGCCTTGACGATCTGAACCCAGGTGGTCGCCAACATGCCGCCGAAAATGACATAAATCATCATCAGAGCGCCGACTCCGGCCACCGCCATGTTGTAGGTGATTCCGGAATCCGCCAGCAACAGATTGACGAGCGCTCCGGCGCCCACCATTTGCGCAATCATGTAAAAGGTTGCCGATGTGAGAGTGCTGAGCGCCGCCAAAGCGCGCACCGGGCGCGGGTGTAACCGGTATGCCAGAACATCGCCCATCGTGTATTTGCCAAGGTTACGCAGCGGCTCGGCGACGACCAGCAGAATGGTCACGAAGGCGGCAAATCCTCCGACCGAGTAGAGGATTCCATCCATGCCATCCAAAGCAATCAGGCCGATCAGTCCGAGGAACGAGGCCGCACTCATAAAATCTCCGGCGACCGCAAAACCGTTTTGCCAAGCCGTGATTCTGCGCCCCGCAGCAAAATAGGCATTGGCCCCGCGGGATCTTTTGGCTGCCCAATAGGTAATCGCGAGTGTGCTGGCCACGAACAACAGGAACACTGTCAGTGAAATCGGCACTTACCGGTCTCCCGGTCGTTCATGTAGTTGCGCCAGAAGGTCCTCCGTGATCGCGTCGAACCTTTTTGCGGCCAACAGATACAGCGCCGCGACAACCCAACCCACAACAAACTGTGAAAGCGCGAAAAGATAAGCTACGTTCACGGTTCCAATCACCCGGGTTGACGCAAGCCTCGGGGCATATCCGACCAAAACCGCCAGCGCGAAAAAGTGCACGAGAAAGACGATGAATGCTGGAATGATGAAAGTCTTCTTGATTGCGATTAAGTCTTTGAATTCTTTGCTTTCTGCAATGCGGTCCCACTCTTCCTGATCCCGTTTGCGGTTGACGCCGTTCTCGGTGATGTCGCTCATGTTCTGGACCGCAACATTGTTGTGTATTGCACGGAGTCCTTTGTACAACGCGTGTCAAGTTCCCTGGAATTCGCGTTCGAGCCACTACTGAGACTTGCGATGAAGAATTGAGAAATGATGGCCGTTGGCTCTACTTACGGTATTGCTCGTTGCTGACATGTTCCATCCAGTCGACCACCTTGCCATCCTGCCTTTCCTGAATGGCGATGTGCGTCATGGCCGTGCTTGGCGTGGCACCATGGCTGCGAGCCAACTCTTTTGATCTGCATTCTTCTAACTCCTTGCATTACGCCCCATCAGCGACCCACCATTTTTTGCAGTTCTTCGGGGTACCGGGCGCCATGTACCGCAATCTTTGAGGTTGCGATCTCCAGTTGGCGGAGATCATCGGGCGAAAGTTCGACGTTAATGGCTCCGATGTTCTCGTCAAGGCGGTGCAGCTTAGTTGTGCCCGGGATCGGCACGATCCATGGTTTCTGCGCAAGCAGCCAGGCGAGTGCGATCTGAGCGGGTGTCACTTTCTTCTGCTGCGCGAATCTGGCAAGCAGATCGACCAGCGCCTGATTCGTTTTGCGGTTCTCGGGTGTAAAGCGAGGGACGATGTTGCGGAAATCGCCTTTGTCAAACTTCGTATCTTCGCTGATCTTGCCCGTGAGGAAGCCCTTACCCAGAGGGCTAAATGGAACGAACCCGATCCCGAGTTCCTCCAGCGTCGGCAACACCTCCGCTTCTGGTTCTCTCCACCACACTGAGTATTCACTCTGCAGTGCGGTGACGGGCTGAACTTTGTGTGCGCGACGGATCGTCTGTACTCCTGCCTCAGACAGTCCGAAGTGCTTCACCTTGCCTTGCTGAATCAGCTCTTTCACCGTCCCGGCAACGTCTTCGATTGGCACATCGGGATCAACGCGGTGCTGATAGAACAAGTCGATGACCTCGGTCTTGAGGCGCTTGAGCGACGCCTCGGCGACTTCCTTGATGTGCTCGGGCCGACTATTCAACCCGGTCAGACCTCTCTCCGCCATCGGATCGACTTTGAACCCGAACTTGGTGGCGATTACGACCTGGCCACGGAATGGAGCGAGGGCTTCGCCCACGAGTTCTTCGTTTGTGAACGGACCGTAGGCTTCAGCGGTATCGAAGAATGTGACGCCGCGTTCGACGGCCGCCCGAATCAACGAAATCCCTTCCTGCGTACCTACGGCTGGACCGTAGCCATAACTCAGCCCCATGCAGCCGAGCCCGAGAGCGGACACCTCAAGATTGCTTTTTCCGAGTTTGCGTTTTTTCATTGCTGCTCCTTACGACGATATGCAAGCCGCGCCATTGTATATGCAGAATACGCAAGGATGCGGTAAGAGCTGGCGAGCGTGCGTTTGTGATGCATGAATCTTGCCGCAAGATGCTGTGCAAAGCGTTCTTCCACGACTACCTTTAAAATGTCAGCGCGGCTCCAGCCTTCGGCACCGTGCGTTACGATTCTGGCAGAGCAGTCGGAGGGATGACGGCACGGCGCTCTTTGTGGGAACGAGTGCCGTCTCGACTTGGCGATCCATTTGCAAATATATTGGGGTTGGCGCATATGGGTATTCAATCGATTGAAAATTACGGTGTTATCGGCAACATGCAGTCGATTGCACTTGTGGGCATGCATGGCTCGATCGATTTTCTCTGCTATCCAGATTTCGATTCTCCCACTGTGTTTGCCGCGCTGCTCGATGAGAAAGAGGGCGGCCACTTCCAGATTGAGCCCCAACTCACGAAGATGCGCGTACGTCAGCTCTATTTGCCGGATACAAATATTTTGCTGACCAGATTCCTTGCCGAGGAGGGCGTGGCCGAACTGACCGACTACATGCCGATCGAGATTGAGAAAGACGCGGAACAGCCGAATGAGATCGTTCGAATGGTCTCGGTCATCAAAGGCAACATACATTTTAAAATGTGCTGCCGGCCGAGATTTAATTATGCAAAGTGTGCGCACCGAGTCAAGATTTCAGATCGTTGTGCGACATTTTTCCCGGCGGACGATGTTTGCCCGTCTATAGCGCTGTACTCGACTACTCCTTTGGAGCAACAGTCCCAAGACGTAATCTCAAATTTCACTCTTCAAGCCGGCACCACCGCGACCTTTGTCCTCGGTGGAGTGCGCCACCAGGGACAACCCCCTGAGATGGAGTTCGTGGGACGGCGCTTCCAGCAAACCACCCGCTTCTGGAAGAGTTGGATGGCGAAATCGAAATACAAGGGGCGATGGCGGGAGATGGTCCACCGCTCGGCTCTAATGTTGAAGTTGCTGATCAGCCGCGAGCACGGCTCGTTGATCGCCGCTCCTACATTTTCTTTGCCGGAGCACATTGGCGGAGTGCGTAATTGGGACTATCGCTTCACCTGGTTGCGGGATGCAACATTCACGCTGTATGCGCTGATTCGACTTGGTTTCGTCGAGGAAACGGAGGCATTCATTGACTGGCTGAAAGGAAGATTGGGTGATGACGCGCAACGAGGTCCTCTGCAGGTAATGTATGGGATTGATGGCCGGCAAAAACTTGACGAGATTACGCTCGACCATTTTAGTCGGTTATGAGAACTCGCGGCCGGTACGCATTGGAAACGCCGCGTATCAGCAGCTGCAGTTGGACATTTACGGCGAAATGATGGACGCGGTATACCTGGCAAACAAATACGGCGACCCCATTTCGCATGCCGGATGGCAGGACGTGCAGAGGATTTTGGCCTGGCTGGAAAAGAATTGGCAACGCCCAGACGAGGGAATATGGGAAGTCCGCGGCGGAGCGAGAGAATTCCTTCATTCTCGCCTAATGTGCTGGGTCGCCTTCGACCGTGCCATACGCCTTGCCGAGAGGCGCTCGCTCTCAGGCCCTCTAGAAGGATGGCGGCGCACCCGAGACGAGATTCGGAATGACATCTTTACCAATTTCTGGGATGACGAACTTCAGTCGTTCGTGCAAGCAAAGGGGACAAAAGATCTGGACGCTTCGGCGCTGCTGATGCCTATGATGAGGTTCATTAGTCCCGTGGACCCAATGTGGCTCTCAACTCTTAGAGTGATGGAAAAAACACTGATTGAAGATACGCTCGTGTATCGCTACCGGGTGGAAAGCACGCATGTAGACGGTCTTCCTGGGAGGGAGGGCAGTTTCACCGCATGCTCATTCTGGTACGTCGAATGCCTGGCCCGTGCCGGTGACTTGGAACGGGCGCAGCTGCTGTTTGAAAAGCTCTTGGGATACGCCAATCACCTTGGCTTATATTCAGAAGAACTTGGGTCGAATGGCCAACATCTAGGGAATTTTCCTCAAGCCTTTACGCATCTCGCTCTGATCAGTGCCGCAACCTATCTGGATCGGGCGCTCTCGGGTACCGGGGAGGAAGTATGGCGCTAGATTAGGGGAAGGACACTCAAGTCGAAATGGAAGCTGCTCAACCCCTTCTGCTCGGAATTGAGCGAGAGAGCATTCGCTAGCAGAAATGGTGGGGTTCCTCCGGCGCGAGTGCGCACGACGCCATTGAGCACATCCCGGTGGGAAGAATTCTTCAAGTGAGTTGAGTGCTACCTCGAGGGACTGCCGGGGACGCGGATAGGTAAGTCCGCTGGCCCCAGTCGATGCGTCGGCGACCGGGTCGTCCGCCTTGCTTCTCTGATCGAAGGAGCCCCTTTGTAGCACCTCGTAGACCCAATTCTGTTCCAAAACGGTCCAAGGATTCAGCGGAAGCGCGCCGGAAGGGAACACAGTCCGACGCGCCGGCGAACGTGGCTGCCTGTGGTTCAGCAATGATCGTGGGTTCTGTATCGATTGCGAAACCATAGCGACCAACGGTTTGTAGGCCAGAAACGGCACTGCGCCGCCCCGGCCATTCTTCGGAAAGAGCCTTGTCTCTGCGGTGTCATATATTCCTCACACATTTTGGGTGCTGGCTTGCAAGGGCAGAAACGGAAAGCCGGATCGCCCAGTTTTCATTAAAAAATTCTGATTGCATGTAGCAGAGTCACTAACCTTCTGTCGTTGGGGGCCGATGGGTGTGTTGTTGACGCTGCTGGCATGTATTCCGGATCAATCGCGATATCACACAAGATGGAGTCACAGGTTTGCCGATAACGCACGCTGAGAGTGAAACACAGCACATCATCCGACTGGAGGGCGAGGTCGATGTCGGCGGTGCGGCGGAACTGAAGCGAATGCTGATTGAGGCCGTGTCATCGCGGAAGGAACTGCGGGTGGACCTGACAGCTGCGACGGACCTGGACGTCACGGCCATGCAGTTGCTCTGGGCAGCCAAGCGTGAGGCGGAAAAGGCGGGCACATCCTGCATGCTCGGTCCGGTGCCGGACGAGATCGTCAAGCTCATGGAAGAGGCGGGGTTCGAGAATTTCTTAGCGCCCGTGATTCCGGAGGGCGTGCCCGGCGAGCGTGCCGAAGCCGCCGACAGCGAGCACAATGATCGATAAGTTCAAACAGGCATTTCAGGATGAGGCTCGCGAGATTCTGGTGGAACTGGAATCCGCTCTTCTTGAACTGAACGAGAATCGCAGCGACGCCGAACTGGTTGGCCGAACGTTCCGGGCGCTGCATACCATCAAGGGTTCGGGCTCGATGTTCGGGTTCGACGAGGTCTCCCGCTTCACGCACCACATCGAGAACACCTTCGACCAGGTACGGAATGGCCGGCTGCTGGCTTCGGCGGACCTGATCAGCCTGACGCTGGCGGCGGTCGACCAGATCAAAGCCATGCTGGATGAAGCTGCCGGGCAGGGCAACGCAGACCCGTCTGCTTGCTCCCAAATCCTCGTCAAATTGCGAGCGTTAACGGGGGCTGCGGAGACGCCTGCGGCCAAGACCCCGGCAACCGGTTCATCCACTCCGCCGCCGTTGCCTGCGGGCGCCGCGCGTACTTGGCGCATCCGCTTCGCCCCGGGAGTGGATCTGGTTCGCAACGGCACCAATCCGCTCTTGCTTTTGCGCGAATTGCGCCAATTAGGGAGCCTCGAGATCACAGCCAGCACGGCAGCAATTCCCGCGTTGCCCGAGTTGGAGCCGGAGCGCTGTTATGTGGCGTGGGAGATGGTTCTCGCCACGGTGGCAGCGCCGGAGGCGATCCATGACGTCTTTATTTTCGTGGAGGACAGTTGCGAACTGGTGATCGAGCCGGCCGAATCGGTGATCACGGGCGAGGATCAAGCCGCGAGAGATCCGGTCACGGCCAACGAAGCCATGGCGAACCGGGCTCCGGCGAAGATGACTATCGAGAATCCGGCCACCGAGAAAATGCTCCCTGGAAGGGCGCCAGTCCCGCCCGGCGAACGGACAGGCGCCGGCCGACGGGCCACGGATAAGCCAAGCCAGGCCGCGAGCATTCGGGTCGCCGCTACCAAGCTGGACCAACTGGTGGATCTGGTCGGCCAGTTGGTGACGGTGCAGGCGCGGCTGGGAGACATTGCCGCCCGCAGCCAGGATCACGAGATGCAAGCCGTGGTCGAGGAAGTCGAGGCGTTGACCTCCGAGCTTCGCCAGAACTCGATGAGCATGCGCACTTTACCGCTGCGCTCCACCTTCGAGCGCATGCGACGGCTGGTCTATGACCTGGGCCGCACGCTGCACAAGGAAGTGGAACTGACCTTCGAGGGCGGCGACACGGATCTCGACAAAACCGTCATCGACCAGTTGAGCGATCCGCTGATGCACTTGATTCGCAACTGCATGGACCACGGGATCGAGCCGGCGGAGGTACGCCGTGCCGCGGGCAAACCTGCAACCGGAAACGTTCATCTGGCGGCACGACATGCGGGCGCGCAGGTTGTCATTTCCGTATCCGACGATGGCAAGGGTATTGACCGGGAAGCGGTGCGGGCCCGCGCGGTCGAGAAGGGGCTGATCGCGGCCGATGCCCGGCTCGGCGAATCCGAAATTTTCTCTCTCATCATGGCACCTGGTTTCTCCACGGCCAGCGAAGTCACCGACGTTTCCGGCCGCGGCGTGGGCATGGACGTGGTCCGGCGCAACGTGGAGGCCTTGCGGGGCAGCATCGAGATCGCCAGCCAGTCCGGATTAGGGTCGACGGTGACACTCCGCCTGCCGCTGACGCTGGCCATCATCGACGGCTTGCTGGTCCGGGTGGGCGAGGCTCGGTTCGTCATGCCGCTGGCCAACACGACGGAATGCGTCGAGCTCACCCAGAAAGACATCGACGACGCCAACGGCAAGCACCTCGCCAATATCCGGGGCGAGATCATTCCTTACATCCGGCTGAGTGAATATCTGCAGATGCGCGCCGACCGCCCGGAGCGCGAGCAAATTATGGTGGCCGAAACTGAAGAAGGACGCTATGGCTTCGTGGTCGACCAGGTCCTCGGCGACCACCAGACCGTTATCAAGAATCTGGGCCGGCTCTATCGCAACGTCCAAATCATTTCGGGGGCGACCATTCTGGGCGACGGAAGCGTGGCGCTCATTCTGGATCTGCACCGCCTGGTGCAAAACGTGATTCGCAATACCTCGGTCGATCCGCAGCCCCAGGTGCGGGGCCCGTGCCCGCAAGCGGTGGCGTGAGAAAAAATGGCAAGCCCGCAACCAGTTCAAATTCAAAGGAGATGAAATCATGGCGAGCGCAACCGCAGTAAGCAAGCAGAAATTACACCGTGGCGCGAGCGATGGGCCGGTGAAGAAGACCAGCCCGGAAGGCGCGCAACCCATCGAAGAAACACAAAGTCTGTTGATATCGCAGGAGATTCAGCGCCTGGTTGAGGCCTCGCAGGAAGGACGCCTGAGCGAGCGCGCAAGGTCGGAGAAGTTCGCGGGCGTGCATCGCGAGATGATGGAGGGCGTGAACGCCATGCTGGATGCCATCTTGCTGCCGATTGGCGAAGGCAACCGCATCCTAGCGCAAATCTCGGGCGGCAAGATCGATGAATTGATTGCCCAGACCTACAAGGGTGATCACGAAAAGATGAAGCAGGCGGTCAACAATGTCGGGATCGTGCTGCAACGTCTTCAGAAGGAGCTCGTGCACTTGAACGATGCCTCGAAAGAAGGACAGCTCTCCGAGCGCGGCAAGCCAGAACAGTTTCAGGGCGCCTATGCCGAGATCGTGCGCGGGGTGAACGCCATGTTGGACGCCATCCTTCTGCCGATTGGCGAAGGCAATCGCATCCTGGCGCAGATTTCGGGCGGCAAGATCGACGAACTGATCGCCCAGACCTACAAGGGTGACCACGAAAAAATGAAGCAGGCGGTCAACAATGTCGGGATCGTGCTGCAGCGCCTTCAGAAGGAATTGGTCCGGCTGGACGATGCCTCGAAGGAAGGACAACTCTCCGAGCGCGGCAAGCCGGAACAGTTTCAGGGGGCCTACGCCGAGATCGTGCGCGGCGTGAACGCCATGCTGGACGCCATCCTGCTGCCGATCGGCGAAGGCAACCGCATCTCTGGGGCAGATTTCCAACGGCAAGATCGACGAACTGATCGCCCAGACCTACAAGGGCGATCACGAAAAGATGAAGCAGGCGGTTAACAATGTCGCCATCGTGCTGCAGCGCCTGCAGAAGGAATTGGTCCGGCTGGACGATGCTTCGAAAGAAGGACAGCTGTCCGAGCGCGGCAAGCCAGAACAGTTTCAGGGCGCGTATGCCGAAATCGTGCGCGGCGTAAATGCCATGCTGGACGCCATCCTTTTGCCCATTGGCGAAGGCAACCGCATCCTGGCCCAGGTCTCGAACGGCAAGATCGACGAACTGATCGCCCAGACCTATAAGGGCGACCACGAGAAGATGAAGCAGGCCATCAACAACATTGCCATCGTGCTGCAGGGCTTGCAGAAGGAACTGGCTCGCTTGACCGATGCTTCGAACGCCGGGCAGTTGTCCGAACGCGGGAAGCACGATCAGTTCCGCGGCGCCTATGCCGAGATCGTGCGCGGGGTCAACAGCGTTCTCGATGCCGTGATAACGCCTTTGAATGTGTCCGCCAACTACGTGGACCGCATCAGCAAAGGCGATGTTCCGCCCGAGATCACCGACACCTACCACGGCGATTTCAACACCATCAAGAACAATCTCAACACGCTGATCGGGGCCATGAATGACATCACCCACGCCGCCGACGAGATTTCACGCGGCAACCTGACGGTCTCGATCCACGAACGCTCTCCGCAGGACAAGCTGATGCAGGCGCTCGGCACCATGGTCAACGATCTGACGCGCACGGTCAGCGAGATTCGCACGATCGCGGGCGAAGTGAGCGCGGCCAGCCAGTCGATCTCGACGGCTTCGGTCGAGATTTCGAGCGGCGCGACCACGCAGGCGGCTTCGGCCGAGGAGGCTTCGTCTTCGATGGAGGAGATGGTTTCCAACATCAAGCAAAATGCCGACAACGCCCAGCAGACCGATAAGATCGCCAACAAGTCGGCCAAGGACGCCCAGGAGAGCGGCCGGGCGGTGGTCGAGGCGGTGACGGCGATGAAGGAAATTGCCAACAAGATTTCCATCATCGAGGAGATTGCACGCCAGACCAACCTGCTGGCCCTGAACGCCGCCATCGAGGCGGCGCGCGCGGGCGAGCATGGCAAGGGGTTCGCCGTGGTGGCCGCCGAAGTCCGCAAGCTGGCCGAACGCAGCCAGAAGGCGGCGGGCGAAATCAATCAACTCTCGGGCACCACCGTCAAGGTCTCGGAGAAGGCGGGCGAGATGCTCGACAAGCTGGTGCCCGACATCCAGAAGACAGCCGAACTGGTGCAGGAAATTACGGCCGCCAGCAAAGAGCAGGATACGGGGGCGGAACAAATCAACAAGGCGCTGCAACAGCTGGAGCGGGTCATTCAGCAGAATGCCTCAGCTTCGGAAGAAATGGCGGCGACCACCGAGGAATTGACGGGCCAGTCGGACCAGCTCATGAGCGCACTCGGATTTTTCCGTACCGGGGACGAGGGGCAGGCGCACGCTTCCCGTCCGGCGGCGAAAGCGGCGCGGCCCGCGGCTGCGGCCGCTCCCGTCAAAGCGCACAAGGCGGAGGCGCATGGCGCGCCCACCGCGAATGCGAAGACCACGGCCAAGTCCGGTGTCGCACTCAAGATGAAGGAGAAAGGCGACAACCTCGACAAGGAGTTCGAGCGCTGCTGACGGGCGCAGGCGCGGATCCGCCAATGATGCGCGCCGGCCTTCGGTTCGCCAAAGGAGACAACCATGAGTGTTAGCGAAATAACCGAGACGCGGCAGTATCTCACCTTCAAGCTGGGCAACGAGGTTTTCGGGATCGATGTGGCCAAGGTGCGTGAGGTGCTGGATTTCACCACCATCACGGAGATCCCGAGGACGCCCGACTTCATGAGCGGCGTAATCAACCTGCGGGGGAGCGTGGTGCCGGTGGTTGATCTCCGGCTGTGTTTTCAGATGTCGAAGACCGAGCGCACCCGCAACACGTGCATTGTGGTGGTCGAGGTCATGCTCGAGAACGAGGCTACCGTGATTGGCGCACTGGCCGATTCGGTCGAGGAGGTGATCGATCTCGAACCCGACCAGATCCAGCCCGGGCCGAAGATCGGCACCCAGATTCATACCGATTTCATCAAGGGCATGGGCAAACGGGAATCGCAGTTCATCGTGATCCTCGACATCGACCGCGTCTTCTCGGCGGAAGAGGTTTCAGCGGTACGCAGCGCCGAAGGGGGCCCGATTGCCGAAGCGAGCGCCTGAGCTTTCGAGGCGGGGAGCGCCGTTCCGCTCCCCGGGAATCTTGTGACTGGGGCTTCCGACGGTCTCTCCAGCAGTGATCTAAGCCGGCTCTGCCGTCTGATCTATGAGCAATCGGGGATCAGCATCGGCCCGGAAAAAAAGATCATGCTGGAGGGACGCCTCAAGCGGCGCATGACCGTGCTCGGTCTGGCTACCTATGGCGAGTATTGCGAGAATCTGTTCGACGGCCACCATCATGACGCTGAGGAGGTGGTTCACCTTATTGACGCGGTCTCAACCAATAAGACTGACTTCTTCCGGGAGAAGCTTCATTTTGACCTGCTGGTGGCGAAGGTACTTCCGGAGCTTACGGCCCATAGCGGGGGCGTGCGGGAGTTGTTGATCTGGAGCGCCGGGTGCTCGACCGGAGAGGAGCCTTACACGCTGGCCATGGTTTTGAGTGAATATGCGAAGTCGCATGCCGGCTTCTGTTTTCGGGTGCTGGCAACCGATATTTCGACGGCCGTGCTGGCCAAGGCCAAGCTGGGAGTCTTCAGCGCCGAGGTGGTGCGTCCGGTGCCGGCCGACCTCCGGCGGAAGTACTTGATGCGCAGCCGGGACCGCTCGTCCGATCGGGTGCGCGTGGTTCCGGAATTGCGCGAGATGATCGAGTTTCGGCGTCTGAATCTGATGGAAGAATTCGGCATGACTGAATTGGCCGACGCCATCTTCTGCCGCAACGTGATCATTTATTTCGACCGGCCGACGCAGCAGCAGCTCTTTCACAAGTTCAGCCGCCAATTAGTAAAGGGCGGATACATTTTCGTGGGTCACTCGGAGAGCTTGCACCACATGGATGTTCCTCTGGTGCCGGTCGCTCCCGCCCTTTACCGGAAAGCCGATAACCAAGGCCGACAACCATGACCGCCATAGAAACAGAACTGCCTGAGGTGTATCTGCAGCCCGGGGAGGTCCACCTGGCCCGCGCCCCGACGATCCTGAGGACCATTTTGGGCTCGTGTGTAGGCGTGACGTTCTGGAGCCCTCGCCTGGGGCTGGGCGCGCTTTGCCATGGAGTCTTGCCGAGAGGTCCGCGAGGGGTGCGGTCGCCGGAGGGCTACCGCTATGTCGATTTCGCCATTCGCGAACTGGCCCGGCAAATGGAGTCCTTGGGCGCGGCCCGAGCGGAGGTGCAGATCAAAGTGTTTGGCGGTGCGGACACGCTGCCCGTGGCTCCGACCGGCCGCTTGCGGCAAACGGTGGGACAACAGAACGGGGAAAGCGCTCTCGCAACCTTGCGGCAGGAGAATCTTACTCCGCTCGTCTCGGATTTGGGAGGGTTGGTTGGCCGCACCATCCAGTTCCATACCGGGACCGGGGAAGTACTGCTCCACCGGCTTGCGCAAATGGCCTCCGGGCCCGTTTTGCAGAGGAGGCGACTGGGGAATACGGAGCCATGAGCGCGCCGAAAATTCACGTTCTGATCGTCGATGACTCCGCTCTGGTTCGCCAGACGTTGGCGGAAGTGCTCTCGTCGGATCCGGGAATCGAGGTCATCGCCACCGCCTCCGACCCTTTTGTTGCGGCCGAGAGAATTCGCGAACAGGTGCCGGATGTGATTACGCTCGACATCGAGATGCCGCGCATGGATGGCCTGACCTTCCTGCAGAAGATCATGGCCCAGCATCCGATTCCGGTGGTGATCTGTTCGAGCCTGGCGGAGGAGGGCGCGCAAAGTGCGCTGAAAGCTCTGGAATATGGAGCGGTCGAGATCATCGCAAAACCTCGGGTGGGCAGCAAGCAGTTTCTGGAGGAATCGCGAGTCATGCTGTGCCAGGCGGTGAAGGCGGCCGCCGCCGCCCGGGTTCGGCCACGCGCCAGCCATACGGTCGAGCCCAAACTGACGGCCGATTCGGTCCTGTCCCGGTCCACGGGCGCAATGATTGAAACCACCGAGAAGGTGGTCGCCATCGGCGCTTCGACCGGCGGGACCGAGGCCCTGAAGGTTCTGCTCGAGGCGCTGCCCGCCGATACGGCCGGGATCGTGATCGTGCAGCATATGCCCGAAATGTTTACCCGGGCCTTTGCTGCGCGCCTGGACGGACTGTGCCAGATTTCGGTCAAGGAAGCCGAGCCCAATGACACGGTGTTGCGCGGGCGCGCGCTGATTGCGCCCGGGAATCACCATATGCTGTTGAAGCGCAGCGGAGCCCGCTACTACGTCGACATAAAAGAGGGGCCGCTGGTCTGCCGGCATCGTCCTTCGGTGGACGTGCTGTTCCGTTCGGCGGCGCGCTATGCGGGGCAGAACGCGGTAGGGGTAATCCTGACTGGAATGGGCGACGACGGCGCGAACGGCATGCTGGAAATGAAGCAGGCCGGGGCGGTCACGATCGCGCAGGATGAAAAAACCTGCGTTGTTTTCGGGATGCCCCATGAAGCGATTAAGAGAGAGGCCGTGGATCGGGTCTTGCCACTAGAGGTGATCGCCGGGGCCATTCTAACCGCGGCCAAATGAGATCTCACGCATTCTATTGATTTTCAGGACATGCATTCGAGATGAACATCGACGAAGACAAACGAACCGGATTTCTCCAGGCACTGGCGGGCGCGCAGGCCGGTCTGTGCGGCCTGGCGCGGCAAAGCGAGACGGAGATTGCCCAGGCGGCGCATGTCTTCAAGAGTCTGGCTGGGCAGGCGGACGCGATTTTGAAAAAGGCGGCGGCGATCGTCGCTTGTGTCGAGGCCGAAGGCACGGGTGCGGTTCTCGCGCAGGTGCAGTCTTTGTGCGTGGCTGTTCGCCTCTTCCTGGAACAGAGACTGAAGGCGGCGACCACGATTCTAGAGGCGCTCGAGAGCGAGGAAAGGCTGCTGGGCAAATTGACGCTGGTCATGCAGCGCCAGGAGGCGGTCGCGTCCCAGCTTAAGGCGCTGAGCGTGCTTACCAATGTCGTGGTGGCCCAACTGGGCAGTGTTGGCAACGACTTCCATTTGCTCGCGCGCGAATTGTCGGCTTTTTCCAGGTCCGTATCCGCGCAGACCCGTGACCTCGCAAACCATACCGGGAACAGCCAGTGCACAATTGGTGAAAGCAGGCGGGAATTGGCGGTGGACCTGCCCAGATTGCGGGGCGAGATGACTCGCATGCAAGACGACATTGGCAAGACCCTGCAGGCGATCGACAGCGGCTTGGGCCAGCTGGCGATTGTCCCCGGACAGTTCAAGGCGAGTGCGGAACAGACCGCTCAGCAAATTGCGGGCGTCGTATCCGCCATTCAGGGGCACGACATCACGCGCCAGCAGATCGAACACGTGCAGCAGGCGCTGCAAATAATCGGATCGCAAGTTACAACCGCCACCAACCGCAATGGCAATGGCAACGGCGATGGTCAGGAAAATGACAGCGGCGATGGCAACGGCCTGGCCCATGCTTATGCGGGCCTGACCATTCAGAGCTGCCAGCTAAAAGCCATCCAGCAGATCGCGACCCACTGGACATCGCAACTGGCAAGGTGCTTGGGCGGCATCAAGCAGCTGAGCGCCTCCCAGGTGTCGGAAATTGGCACCATCGTTCTCAATCAGGAGCGCGCCCTGTCGTCACAACTTGCCCACGTCGAACACTTGCAACAGGAGAGCCAGGACTACAGCAGCACCATTCAGCAAACGCTGGCCGGCCTCTCCAACCTGCTCGAACTGGTCAACGAGAGCCTCGGGCAGTCGCAGGACATTCGTCACCGCCTGCGCTTCCTTACTTTCAATTCAATCGTGGAGGCGAACCGCCTCGGGAAACGCGGGATTGTCGTCTCGGCGATTGCGAACCTGATCAAAGGAGTCTCGGCGGAATGGAACGCGATTGCGGACGAATCCGGGGCCGCCCTCGACGAGATCATGAACCTGGCCGCGCAGACCAACCAGCTCATGGCGGTGTTCTCTGAAGTCGCCGGCCAGGAACTGCGCGCCGACCGGATGAGGACGGAGAGCGCTCTCGACAAGGTTCGAGAGGCGGCCGCGTTCGTCGCCAAAGAGGCCACAGAGATGCAGGAGGTCACCGAGAGAATGCGGCGGGATACGGCTTCCGCCGGAAACACGGGAGATCATCTGGATGCCTGCTTTGGCGGCCTAGGCCGGGTCCTTGGCCAGATCGAGGATCTCGCCCGAAGGCTTGAAACCGACGACCCGCAGATAGCCGGGAGATCCGATGTGGCCGAAACCGAAAAGCTATTCGCAGCGTTTTATACCACCGAAGTCGAGCGTAGCGTCATGCGGGCCGCGCTTCAGGGCACGCCGTTGCCGGTCCTCGAGCAATCCTTTGCCGGCAATGAGGTCGAGCTGTTCTAGGCTAGCGGGGTGCCGTTTGAGGACGTGAGGGATGCGGAGATGAACCAATCTGCCGTCGATTGTTTTGCGAGGAGCATGCCATGAAGAAAATTTTGGCGGTCGACGATTCCGCCAGCGTTCGCCAGATGGTCAGTTTCACTCTGCAGGGCGCCGGGTATGAAGTCTCCGATGCGGTCGACGGACAGGATGGTCTTGTCAAAGCCGGCAAAGGCAAGTTCGACATGATCATTACCGATCTGAATATGCCGAATCTCGATGGGATCCAACTGATCACAGCGGTCCGAGGGTTGCCCGGATACTCTTTTGTTCCCATTCTCATGCTCACGACAGAATCGCAAGCGGAGAAAAAGGATGCGGGGCGGAAAGCAGGAGCAACGGGGTGGATTGTGAAACCTTTTAATGGGGAGCAACTGATTGCGGTTCTCCGGAAGTTGCTGAAGTAGCGGATGCCGATGGCGGACCAAGAACGAGAACAGGACGCAACCCAGTGTGTCGAGCGCAACTCAGACCTCGGCCTCTGCGCGGACCTGGTTGTGAAAACAGACGGCGCCGCCGTTGAAGATGCCGATCACAAGGGCTTTGCTCCCTGCACCTTGCCTCTCTTGGCGGCGGCGATCGAGCAGGCGGCCGAATCCATTGTGATCACCAATGCTGACGGCCGGATTCAATACGTCAATCCAGCGTTCACGCGAATAACCGGCTATGGCGCAGAAGAAATCATTGGCCAGAACCCTCGCATTCTGAAGTCCAACCGGCAGAACCCCGGGTACTACCGGGATTTGTGGAATACGATCCTGGCTGGACAAGTCTGGCACGGCGAACTCATCAATCAGCGCAAGGATGGCACCATCTATATCGAAGAAATGACGATCACGCCGGTTCGAAATGCCGGCGGCGCCATCACGAATTTTATCGCCATCCAGCAGGACGTAACCGAGCAGCGGGCGGCTGAAGAAGCGCTCCGTGAACGCGAGCGCGAAGTCCTTACCGAGCGGAAGCACGCCGAAGCCTCCATTCAGAAGGCCAAGGAAGCAGCGGAAGCCGCCAATCTCGCCAAGAGTCAGTTCCTGGCCAACATGAGCCATGAAATCCGCACGCCGATGAACGGTGTGATTGGCATGACCTCGCTCCTGCTGGGCACAACGCTGAGCACCGAGCAGCGGCAGTATGCCGAAATTGTGTGCGCCAGCGGCAAAGCGCTGCTGGGGATCATCAACGATATCCTCGATTTTTCCAAGATCGAGGCCCGCAAGCTGGTGCTGGAAAAAGTGAACTTCGATTTGAGTATCACTTTGAAAGAAGCTGCCGAAATGGTGGCGCTCGAGGCACACAACAAGGGTCTGGAATTAACCTGCGAAGTGGCGCGCGACGTTCCCACGCTGCTACGAGGGGATCCCACGCGTTTGCGGCAGGTTCTCGTCAACCTTTTTTCCAATGCCGTTAAGTTCACGCCTAGGGGAGAGATGGCCCTCAAGATAGAACTTGAGGCCGAATACCAGAGCACAGTGACGCTGCGCTTCGCCGTAAAGGACACGGGCATCGGGTTCTCCGAGAACCAGGCTCCGTTCCTCTTCGCCCCTTTCGTGCAAGCCGACGGATCTACGACGCGCATATACGGGGGAACGGGTCTAGGTTTGACGATTTCCAAGCAACTGGTCGAACTGATGGGCGGAAGGATTGGAGCTCACAGCGGCGGCGGTAAAGGGTCCGTATTTTGGTTTGTAATCACATTTGAGATGCAAACCCAGCCAGTGACTGTAATCGAGCCGCGACTTGTCCGGGATGCGCCAAAAGTGCTCGTAGTCGATGACAATGCCACCAGCCGCGCGCTTTTGTGCAGGCTTCTGAACTCCTGGGGTTGCCGGAGCGAACAGGTTGGAGACGCAGAATCGGCGTTGGCGGCGCTCCATTCGGCAAATCGGGTTCAAGATCCGTTCCAGGTTGCGTTCGTGGATTCGAAGATGCCGGGCACAGAAGGCACGGAACTTGGGAAGCGAATTTTGTCGAATCCAGAATTGAATGAAATTGCGCTCCTGCTCATGGTCCCGTTGGGGCGGGAGTGTGATCCGAGTCTCCTCAAACAACTCGGATTTGCCGGGCGGCTATTAAAGCCGGTATGGGAATCGTCCCTGTATGCGTCATTAACGTTGGCATTGCGAGGCCGGGACAGGATGGTCCAGACGGAAGCGGCCGAGACGCAGGCAAAGCCGTCTGCAAACGCTGCCTATTCAATCGCTACCCCAGCGCGAATCCTGGTGGTCGAGGATAACGCTACCAACCAAAGGGTCGCCCTGGCGATTCTTTCCAAGCTTGGGCACCAGGCAGAAGCTGTGGAGAGCGGGGCGCGGGCCCTCGAAGCACTGCAGCGGACCGACTACGACATCGTCCTTATGGATTGTGAGATGCCGAATATGGACGGATACGAGACCACCCGCCGCATCCGACTATGCTCGAGCGGAACACGCAAACCGGATATTCCGATCATCGCTTTGACTGCGCATGCACTGCAGGGAGATCGCGAAAAATGCCTTGCGGCGGGAATGAACGATTACCTTTCCAAGCCGATCGAACCGGCACAAGTGGCCGAAATCGTGACGAAGTGGCGAACCATGTCGGACCTCCGCGAGCCGGTGAGTTTTCCATCCGATACTGTTCAGCAGGCTTGTGAAGTTTTCGAGGTGAACAAACTCATAGGCCGGCTTTCCGGCGACGAAGCTCTCGCCCGGGAAATTGTTGCCGGATTCTTAATTGATGTGCCCGGACAATTGCGGAGATTGAGAGAGCAGATCGAAAGGGGGGATGGCAGACACGCCTGCGGGCAGGCCCACACACTTACGGGGGCGTCGGCTACCGTGTCCGCTCCAGTGCTGCGCGCCCTAAGCCGGCAGATACAAGAGTCTGTGACAGAGGGGGATTTGGCCGGTGCCGCCTCCCTGTTGACGCCGCTGGAAGAACAGTTCGAGCTTTTCAAAATCACTCTGAGCGAGTCGGGATGGATGTAACCCGGCACCATGAAAGGAAGTGGCGATGCGCACGCTTATTGTTGAAGACGACTTTACCAGCCGGCTGTTGTTGCAGGCTTTTCTTTCGCGATATGGAGAATGCCATGTCGCGACCAACGGCAAGGAGGCGATCGAGGCTTTTCGCCTCTCTCGGCAGAATGGGAGCTTGTACGACCTGATTTGCATGGACATCATGATGCCGGAAATGGATGGTCAGGCTGCGGTTCTGGCTATCCGAGCCCTTGAGGAAGCGGCTGGCACACTCTCGACGTCGGGAGCAAAGATCATCATGATTACAGCTCTCGACGACGTGAAGAATGTAGTCGCCTCGTTCAAGGGTTTGTGTGATGCTTATGTATTCAAGCCCGTCGATACCTCGCAACTGCTCGATCAACTGACAGGGCTGCAGCTTGTTCCTTGAGTAAGCTGGAACCCTGCAAAGCACGGTGCAGAGGAAAGCACCGCGCTTCGGATTGGTTTTTCCAGAAGCGGATCGAATTGCTAACGGATCACAACCGCTGGCTGAGCTCCAGCATTCCAGTTATCCGCCGGCGGCGCAATCGAGGATGGCAAGGTGCCGCCGTGGGATGCTCCAGCCGAGGTGTTAATGGCAAAGCCCATATAGGCCGCCGAAGCCGCGAGCTGGGCGCAAGAACTCGAGGACTGGAATGCCGATCGACTACGGCGTAGCGAGTTCAATGTTATCGAGCAATTCGTTGTCAACCCAAGATAGTATCGCCCTGCAGGAAGACTGGTGGAGCCTTGAGTCCATCCCAACGTGTGGAACGCCTTGGAGGGAGCGAAGGTGGTTCCTGGAGTTGGTCCGATATTCACCACGAGATTACCCGTATTATCGAAGATGCCGATGTCATAGTCATTGGAGCTATTATCCGCGCCCGTTACGTCGTAAGTTATCTGCGTCGTGGTAACGTTGTATGGCAGGAGAAATCCCCAAACCTGAGTAACATTCTGTGTAAAACCCTGAAATGCTCCGATCTGGGGTCCGCCCGTTACAAAGTAGGGCAGTGTCGGCGCGCTTCCGCCCGTCGTAGAAATTGTGATCGATCCCGGCTTGTTGGTGATGCTGACATTCGAACCTGCAGTCAGTGTCGCGAGCACGGGAGCGCCGCCCGTCGATCCAATGAGGATTTGACCGTTGGTTGGGGCAGGTGTTGAAGTCACGCTCGTCGGACTCGAGAAGTAAGCCATCCCCTGAGTTGAGCCCGATAGATTTGCGCTGAGGGTGACGGCGCCGCCAAGACCCGCAGTCCCTCCGCCCGACAACCCCGGTCCAGCCTGCACTGTTACAAATGGATCGGCCAGCATGCTGTTTGTGACTCCACCGGAAAGAATGCCGATGGTTCCGCTGCTGTTGATCGGTCCTCCGGTCAGGCCTGCGCCGGTATTGATACTGGTAACCGTTCCCCCGGAACTGGGAGAGGAATTGGTGAGCGTGATCGTTCCGCCCAAGGCCACCGGGCCACCGCCCGACAATCCCGGTCCAGCCTGGACGGTGACGAAGGGGTTGGCTAGCAGATTGTTAGTGACTCCCGAGGGAGGAATGCTGATCATGCCGCTGCTGGTAATCGGTCCCCCGGTCAGGCCGGCGCCTGTGGTGATGATGGTAACGGTGCCTCCGGAGTTACCTGGGAAGGTCTGAGCCGGAGCAAAGCTGATTACTCCGTTGCTCGCGATGGACAGTCCGGTTTCGGTGGGCGCGTTTCCCTTCGAGCCAAACAGCAGGTTTAACGAGCCTGATGGATTGGAGGAATTGTTACCCGTCGGTTCAGCCTGCCAGCGGAAGTTCTGCGCGATCGGCGACGAACTGCCGCTGTTGAATGATGAGGCCTGCAAGTCAAATGGGTTGGAGATGAAGCCTTGCGTGGCTGTCGCCGTGCCGGTTCCCGGCAGAAGTGCGCCGGCTGCGGAAATCGTGCTCGTGAAGGTGGCCGTCGTTCCGCTCAGCGCGCCGGTTAGCGTTCCTCCGGCGATCTGCAAATATCGCGCATCGGTGAAATTCGTATCGAGATTGAGGGTACCGCTGGTGGTGATTGGTCCCCCGGTCAGTCCCGTTCCGCTGCTGATGCTGGTGACGGTTCCTCCGGAACTAGGGGATGCGTTGGTGATGGTCACTGTGCCGCCCAAAGCCACCGTACCGCCGCCCGACAATCCGGGTCCAGCCTGAACTGTTACGAATGGGTTGGCCAGCAGATCGTTCGTGACTCCGGCGGAAGGAATGCTGATGGTTCCGCGGCTCGTGATTGGCCCTCCCGTTAGGCCTGCGCCAGTATTGACGGTTGTAACGGTGCCACCGTCAGCACTGGGAAACGTCTGTCCCGGGGCAAAGGTGATCAAACCGTTGCTCGCGATGGACAATCCGGTTTCCGCGGGAGAGTTTCCGGTGGACCCGAACAGCAGGTTCAATGAGCCGGAGGGGTTGGAAGAATTGTTTCCCGTGGGTTCGGCCTGCCAGCGGAAGAGCTGCGTGATCGCCGTTGTGCTGTCGCGGTTGAAGGCGGAAGCCTGCAAGTCCAAGGGGTTAGAAGTGAAGCCTTGCGCCGCCGTCGCCGTATCGGTTACGGGCAACAGAGCGCCGGCTGCCGAGAGTGTGCTCGTGAAGGTGGCAGTCGTTCCGCTGAGGCTACCCGTGAGAGTGCCTCCCGAAAGCTGCAAATATCGCGCATCGGTAAAACTTGTATCCAGATTGAGGGTACCGCTGGTGGTGATTGGACCTCCCGTCAGTCCCGTTCCGCTGCTGATGCTGGTGACCGTTCCGCCGGAACTAGGAGATGCATTGGTGATGGTGACTGTGCCGCCCAAAGCCACCGTGCCGCCGCCCGCTAATCCGGGCCCAGCCTGTACGGTGACGAATGGGTTAGCCAGCAGATCGTTCGTGACTCCGGCGGAAGGGATGCTGATGGTTCCGCTGGTGGTGATCGGTCCTCCTGTCAGACCCGCGCCGGTGATGATGCCGGTGACCGTCCCATTGTTGGTACCGGGGAAGCTCTGCCCAGAAGCAAAGTTGATCACGCCATTGCTCGCGATGGACAGTCCGGTTTCGGTGGGCGCGTTTCCCTTCGAGCCAAACAGCAGGTTTAACGAGCCTGATGGATTAGAGGAATTGTTACCCGTCGGTTCAGCCTGCCAGCGGAAGTTCTGCGGGATGGCTGACGAACTGTCGCTGCTGAACGCAGACGCTTGCAAGTCAAATGGGTTGGAGATGAAGCCTTGCGTGGCTGTCGCCGTGCCGGTTCCCGGCAGAAGTGCGCCGGCTGCGGAAAGCGTGCTCGTAAAGGTGGCCGTCGTTCCGTTCAGCGCGCCGGTTAGCGTTCCTCCGGCGATCTGCAAATATCGCGCATCGGTGAAATTCGTATCGAGATTGAGGGTACCGCTGGTGGTGATTGGTCCCCCGGTCAGTCCCGTTCCACTGCTGATGCTGGTGACGGTTCCGCCGGAACTAGGAGATGCATTGGTGATGGTGACTGTGCCGCCCAAAGCCACCGTGCCGCCGCCCGATAATCCGGGTCCAGCCTGTACGGTGACGAATGGGCTGGCCAGCAGATCGTTCGTGACTCCGGCGGAAGGGATGCTGATGGTTCCGCTGGTGGTGATCGGTCCTCCTGTCAGACCCGCGCCGGTGATGATGCCGGTGACCGTCCCATTGTTGGTACCGGGGAAGCTCTGGCCAGAAGCAAAGTTGATCACGCCATTGCTCGCGATGGACAGTCCGGTCTCGGAGGGCGTGTTTCCATTCGAGCCAAACAGCAGGTTTAACGAGCCTGAGGGATTGGAGGAATTATTTCCCGTCGGCTCGGCCTGCCAGCGAAAGTCCTGCGGGATGGCCGTCGAACTGTCGCTGCTGAAAGCAGAGGCCTGTAAGTCGAAGGGGTTGGAGATGAAGCCTTGCGTGGCTGTCGCCGTGCCGGTTCCCGGCAGCAGAGCGCCAGCTGCCGAGAGTGTGCTCGTGAAGGTGGCAGTGGTTCCGCTCAAGCCGCCGGTCAGCGTACCTCCGGCGAGCTGCAAATATCGTGCATCAGTAAAACTCATGTCCAGATTGAGGGTTCCGCTGGTGGTGATTGGTCCCCCGGTCAATCCCGTTCCGCTGCTGATGCTGGTGACTGTTCCTCCAGAACTGGGAGAGGCGTTGGTGATCGTGACCGTTCCGCCCAAAGCCACCGTGCCGCCGCCCGACAATCCCGGCCCAGCCTGCACTGTGACCGAGTTATTGGCGAGCATCGCATTCGTGACGCCGGCGGAAAGAATGCTGATCGTGCCAGTGGTGGTGATTGGCCCTCCTGTCAGACCCGCACCGGTGTTGATGCCGGTGACCGTCCCATTGTTGGTACCGGGGAAGCTCTGGCCAGAAGCAAAGTTGATCACGCCATTGCTCGCGATGGACAGTCCGGTTTCGGAGGGCGTGTTTCCGTTCGAGCCAAACAACAGGTTTAACGAGCCTGAGGGATTGGAGGAATTGTTTCCGGTTGGCTCGGCCTGCCAGCGGAAGTTTTGAGTGACCGGCGAAGAACTGCCGCCGTTGAACGCAGATGCTTGCAAGTCAAATGGGTTGGAGATGAAGCCCTGCGTGGCTGTTGCCGTGCCGGTTCCCGGCAGCAGAGTGCCGGCCGCCGACAGTGTGCTACTGAACCTACCGGTTGTGAAAGAAGCAGTGGTTCCGATGAGGCCGCCCGTGAGAGTGCCTCCCGAAAGCTGCAGATATCGCGCATCGGTAAAACTCGTATCCAGATTGAGGGTACCGCTGGTGGTGATTGGGCCTCCCGTGAGTCCCGTTCCGCTGCTGATGCTGGTGACCGTTCCTCCGGAACTGGGAGAGGCGTTGGTAAGCGTGATCGTTCCCCCCAAGGCGATGGTGCCGCCGCCCGACAATCCCGGCCCAGCCTGCACTGTGACCGAGTTATTGGCGAGCATTGCATTCGTGACGCCGGCGGAAGGAATGCTGATGGTACCGCTGGTGGTGATTGGGCCTCCCGTCAGACCCGCACCGGTATTGATGCCAATGACCGTCCCACTGCTGGCCCCGGGAAAGGTCTGACCGGAAGCAAAGTTGATCACGCCATTGCTCGCGATGGACAATCCGGTTTCGCTGGGCGAGTTTCCATTCGATCCAAACAGCAGGTTTAACGAGCCTGAGGGATTGGAGGAATTGTTTCCGGTCGGCTCGGCCTGCCAGCGGAAGTCCTGCGGGATGGCAGACGAACTGCCGCTGTTGAACGAAGACGCTTGCAAATCGAATGGATTGGAGATGAAGCCTTGCGTCGTTGTCGCCGTGCCTGTCTTAGGCAACAGCGCGCCAGCTGCCGAGAGCGTGCTGCTGAATGTACCGCTTGCGGCGGACAAGCCTCCGGTGAGAGCGGCAGTAGTTCCGTTCAAACCGCCGGTCAGTGACCCCCCTGAAAGTTGTAAATATCGCGCATCGGTGTAACCCGTATTCAAACTGAGGGTTCCACTGGTGGTGATCGGCCCCCCGCTCAGTCCCGTTCCACTGCTTATACTCGTGACCGTTCCGCCGGAACTGGGAGAAGCATTGCTGAGGGTAATAGTGCCGCCCAAGGCGACCGTACCGCCGCCCGACAATCCCGATCCAGCCTGCACCGTGACCGAATTGTTGGCGAGCATCGCATTGGTCACCGCATTGGAAGGAATGCTGATTGTGCCGCTACCGGTGATCGGTCCCCCCGTCAGACCAGCGCCCGTATTGACACTGGTTACCGTTCCAGTACCAGTGCCGGGAAAGGTCTGGTTGGGCGCAAAAGTTAAAATTCCCTTGTTGTTAACTGAAATTCCAGTCTCGCTGATGTTCCCCGTGACTCCAAACAGCAAGTTAAGAGTTGCAGAGGTACTAGTGGTATCGTTACCGACCGGCTCAGCCTGCCAGCGAAAGGTATAATTCGCAGCCCTGCCGAGGATCGTATTGAACAAGGAGGTTTGAATGTCCAGAGGGCTAGAGATATAGCCTTGCGAAGCCGTCGCTGTACCGCTGGGAGCTATCACGGCACCTCCCGTGGCCGTAAATAGGCCGCGAATGTAGGCTGTTCCGGAAACATCCAGCATGCCGGCTGGGCTGGTATTTCCGATGCCTACATTGCCGCCCGATTCGAAGATGGCCGAGCTGACGACGTCACAGTTGTCGGAAAACTTGGCGACCTGATTGGCGGTGCCGCTTCCATCCGTGCCGATGGAACAGAAAATCGTCGGCGCCATGAGCAAAGGCGGTGTGCGAGCGTCCAGAACCCTGGGAGCGCTCTGCGAATTCCGTGAAAGCGGCTGGGCGCTATTCGCCTGTTGGGCCGAGGAGTTTAGACTGTCTGCAAGGACATACGCGGAAGCCGGTTTACCTCCCAACATATCCGAGTCGGCTGTCTTGAGCGCATAGGCCACGCTTAGGAAGAAAATTCGCGGCTGTTCTGAGTGTCCATCAGCACGGACGCCCAACCAGCGAGCTTGGCCTCCGGAGAAAATCTCAAGGGGCAAGCCTGCATCACTTGTTGCTCCAAGCAACGCACTATAGCGGCCGGCCGAATCAAGGTGAACCTTTTGGTACTCTTGCCAAACCGGTGACTGACCATCCGGATCACTGTAAAGCGTAAACGTGATCCCTAAACTGCCCGTGACCGGCTTACCTGTCTCATCATGGATAGATCCATTGGTGCGAATTAACCGAGGCACACTGACTACTGTGGAAGAGGCCGAATAAGACTGCAGTCCATCCACCTGACCCATTGCAAAGGCGCCATAGAATAGGGAGGCTGTGAAGATGCACACAGCAAGGCGACCAAAACGCACAAACACCTCCTGCTTAACTAGTTCAAGGGGGAGTGGGTTGAAAGGTCGGGCGAGGGGGAAACGAATGCCTGACCGGATAAGTAATTCTACAGCAGAAGTACTTTAGTTTGCAAAGACTAAAATAAAACCCTAAAGACCTTACATCTTAGTGCGTGTTTACGGCAATTATCCAAACGGCGTAGTCATACGAAGTAACTTCTGGATGAAGCACTTTCGGATCCTCCAAGCACCAAAAGAGGAATTGACGGCCTATCGTTTCTGCGTTTAGATGTGGTCGGATACCCAGCGCCAAGCAAGGCTGATGTACCTGAATCTGCTGCCCTTTCGCGCTCAAGCTAAATCACGGGAGAACATGAGAACAATGAAAACGCTGATCGTGACGATTTTTATGATAGGCCTACTGTCTTTCGCTTTTGCTCAGAGCGCCCCGCCAGCGCACATAACCCCTGCCGATTCAAAGAACCATCTTGGCGAGACTGGAGTCGTCTGCGGCAAAGTGGTGGACACCAAGGTTCTCAAGTATGGAATCGCGGGCCATGGAAAGCCGGTGTCCTTCTTTCTCGATCAGCCTGAAGCGAATCCCGTGTTCTATTTCCTGGCGTTCGGGGCTCAGCCGGGTGGCCCCCAAGAGGTTATTGCCGCCTACCAGGGCAAGCACGTATGCGTAACCGGCAAGATCAATGAGGCAGCCAGCGGGGGGCCATTCATCATGGCCGCCGAGCGTTCCCAGATTAAGACTCAACCAGAATCCAAGTAGCGGAATTAGCCTTCGACCCGTACATCTCGAAATCTGCGAACGACGATAGCGGTGGAACGCTAGCGGCGGTTTGCAGTTTTATGGACGTTGGGTCTCAAGGGCTGTCTGCCGCGATGGTGAGAACGCCTCACGGCACAACGGAAAGGGTCACCGATTATGAAGAAGAATTTGCTCCTCTTCCTGCTGTTGTGGGCAGGAGTTGATCTGTCAGCTCAAACCGTTCTTCAGCAATTTACGGCCGTCAGTAGCGGAGCTGGCACCGTCTCAGACATGGATCTTCCACAGCCGACGGCCAAGGGGAGCGTTCTTATCGCGATGCCAGTGCAACTTTCTCCCGACGTAAAGCTTATAAGCGTGACTGACAATGCACCGGATGGCGGGAACACATATAAGCAAGTTGTCGGTGCGGCTTCCTCCTGCGGGAAACAATCTCTGGAGATCTGGTACTGCGAGAATTGCAATCCCGGGGTAACCGAACTCAAATTTCATTTATCCGGTCACGTGAGAGCCAGTCTTAATAGTTTTCTCGAAGTGTCGGGGTTAGCGTTATCTTCGGTCGTTGATGGAAAGGGCGTCCACTTGGCCGATGGCACTGCCACGAGCGCAGGGTTGGAGGTTGGACCGAGCATCAAGACTACCGCGAGCGATTTCATTATCGCTCGCTACTTTTCTTCTCCCCCACCCATGCCGACCGGGGCTACGCCGGTGGCCTGGAAGTACAATCCCTCTTTCATCTACGTGACCAATGGAGCGGTCGGGACCTATCAACCAACGCTAACCGGGGGGAGGGCTGCGAGCGAGTATTGCATGGGCATGGCAGCGTTTAAGGCCGCCGCACCCGATCCTGCTTCACCGCCTGCTTCACAGGAATAAGGCGCGGCATCTCCCCACACCCATCTTCTACTTGGTGGTCCCTTTCGAGGGCACCATGGCCGCCGCGCTCTGCTTCTTGGAGGCATCGACACCCAACTCTTGCAGCACCGTTTCCCGCAACTTCATATATCCGATGGCGCCGCTCATGAAATGACCATTTATGAAGAAGCTCGGCGTTCCCTGTAATCCAAGCCGCTTGCCTTCCTGGGCATCATTTTTCACTTCCGTTGCTTGCTGTCCGCTGTTAAGGCACTGATCGAAACGGGCGGTGTCAAGTTTCAACGCGGTTGCCTGCTGTCTCAGGTCAGAAGTTTGCAGCCGTTTGGTTTGAAACAGGGAATCATGAAACTCCCAGAATTTGCCTTGTTCGCCTGCGCAATGCGCGGCCTCGGCGGCTTTGGCGGCAAGCGGGTGCATGGGAAGCGGGAAATCTTTGTAAACGAGTGAAACCTGGCTGCCAAATTGTTCCCGCAACCGAGCGAGGTCCTCATTCACTTTCTGGCAGTAAGGGCACTCATAGTCCGCAAATTCGACAATCTGAACAGGAGCGTTCGCAGGGCCAAGCCGCGGCGCGTCCCCCACCTCGACGTGAGCTTTGGGCTGGTCTAGTTCAACCACCACACCGTATTGGCCTCGAAGTTCAGCAATATAAGCGTCATGCGCCTTCTTAACGCGAAGCTGGTGTACCGTGTCGATGATTTTGCTGCGGGCCGACTCATAGGACTCGTCGGTTTGCACACCTTCATAGTAAAAGCGAAGCTGATCTTCCGTCGGTTCTGGTATGTTGCTGGCGACATGGCGCTTGAACAATTCATCGAGCGTCACGCCTTCCTTCTTCGCCTGCAATTCCAACAGTTGATTGTCAATGAATTCATCGAGCGCATCTCGCTCGGCAAGATAGTACTTGTATTTGGCCTGCAGTAACCTTCCGGCTTCCTTGTCCTCCAACTCATGTGTGGTCACCTTGGTACCGGCAATTTCGGCGACTACAGTAGAGTCATTCTGGCCAACGGCTGGGACGGAAAAAGCGCCTAGAGCTATTCCCAATCCAAGCGCGATCAGAGTGTATTTTTTCGACATTGTGGAGATTTCCTCTCTTTCAAAAAAGGGATTTTTTTGAGAATCA
The DNA here is from genome assembly GCA_963709055.1 of uncultured Acidobacteriaceae bacterium. Lineage (GTDB taxonomy): Bacteria > Acidobacteriota > Terriglobia > Terriglobales > Acidobacteriaceae > Acidiflorens. Next base: position 48,164 of record CAVPUZ010000006.1, on the reverse strand, counting down.
AGAGGGGGAGGGCCCAGACGCCAAGCATACCACACTCGGCGTCCGGGGTATTCGGGATATACTTACTTCCGTAAGGCCAAAGACTAGAAGTCGTGGTCTTCCGGCGTGCAGGTGCAAGGCAGTCCGCTCAACAGCGCGTCATAGTAGCAGAGGTTCTGCAACAGTGTTTCTTCTGCGCCGCCCAGGTTAGCGTCAGCGAACTTGGTCTCGGTGATGGCATACGCGTTCTTGGTGGCAGCCTGGATGTGCGTCGCGAAGCCACGGAGGCCGGCCGTCGGGATAACGTTGGTCGGGTCCAGAGACGAGGACGAAATGACCTTGATCACGCCACGGGTCGGCACTTTGCCGGTCAGGGGGTTCGCGGTCAGGTTGGTCTTTACGTCTTCCGAGAGCAAGCCGTCAGGCGTGATCTGGCAAGCGCAGCATTCCGTCAGTTCCTGGCTGTCATCGAACACATAGAAGGCCGCCCACAGGTTGCCCGCTGTGTCGCCATCGTTGATGAAACGAACCGTTGCGTCCGGAGCAGCGGCCACGTTGTTGGAGAAATAGGAGACAAAGTAAACGCTATTGTCGCCCGTTGAGGTTACGGCCTGAGCCGAAGCAGATCCAGCGATGCCCATCAGCAGGGCGATCGCCAGCAGTAAAAGACTTGCTTTTTTCATGGTTATTGATCCTCCTCTTGGATACGCCGGACGCTGGGGGGAGGTCAGCTTGTGGCGCTTGGGGAACTCTAACCTATCGTGAGTTCTTTACAAGTCTCCACGTGGCTTAGCCAAAAAAACTAGCTATATAAACTAATACTTTTGGGTAAGTCTCTCGGGGACACGTATAGGAATTCCTGCACGAAACCGGGTCGAGTGACGATAGGAGGATTCTCTAACCCAAGGTTAACCGCAAGGTCGCTATAAAAACCATTTATTGCGGTTGACCTTCCTGCTGGGCCTTCTCAAGTAGTTCCTTAGCCTTGGCCTTCATGAGTTCCCCCAGAGCTTCGGGTGACAAACCCTGTGGGGGAGGTGTCAGGCTACTGTCGTACTGGGGAGGCAAAACGGACAGCCCGGGCTCCGGCGGTTTCCAATATGGAGAGGCTTGAGGTTGGGAAGGAGCAACCGAGGCGGTACTCGGAGTGTCCGCATCGGGTCGTTGCAGCGATAGCAGGACCTGCGTGGGATCATCTGGGCGTTGCGGGGAGTTGACGATGATGAAATTGAAATGCGAACCATTCAGCAACTGCGTCAATATATCGTTTGCTCGTCCTGGGCCACTGTGCTCAACGATGCGCTCTTGGCCGCTTCCGGGCGGAATGTCGATCGTCGCGCCGGTCTTCTCCGCCACCAGCTTCAGCACATCGGCCAGAGTCGCGTTTTCCGCATTAATCGTGAGCTGGCCGTTTCGATAAATGACCACCGGCGCATGTTCGGCGACTGCACCCGTTCCCCCTTGTGCAGCGCTACCCTCAACCGCAGGCAACAGGGACAAGATCGCGCTGGCTGCAGTGTTGTCGCTTCCGGATACCGCGGATTTAGTTGACGGGGCCGGCATGATGGTCAGGGGTGGCTGCTCGACCTTGCGGGCGACCTCCGACTTTTCAGCCACCGGAGCGGGGGCAACAGCTCGGGGCAGTGGAATCTCGATGCGGGCCGCAGGGGGCAATTCCCGGACGACTGGGGAGGCCGCCACCACACCTGGCAGCGGGGACGATTTGACGCTGCGAGCAACATTCCATGGTTCGAGCGTTGGTGGGGCAGCGACAACTTCCTGGGGCAACGCGTGCTCGGCGCGGGGTGCCGGGCTCAGATCTCCGGCTAGCGGAGCAGCCGCAACGGCCTGTGGCAATCCAGGTGACACGAGGCTGCGAGCAACGTCCAAGGGTTCGACGGTTGGTGGTGCGGCGACGATTTGCTGGGGCAGTGCGTACTCGACGGCGGGCAGGCGATTCGACTCCCGGACCACAGGCGCAGCCGCAACCACGCTCGGCAGCGGCGGCAACTCGACATTGCGGGCGACATCCCATGTTTCAACCGCCGGCGCGACGTCAATTGCTTGCTGGGGAAGTGACGTCTCGGGGCGGAATCCATCACCCAAGTCTTGGACCGCGGGAGCGGCGGCTACCGCATTCGGCAGCCGCAATTCGACGATGCGAGCATCGTTCCATGGCTGCACTGCTGGTGGAGCAGCGACGATTTGCTGAGGCAGGGGGACCTCGGCGCGGGAGGGATGGCTCAATTCTCGAACTGCTGGCGCTGCGGCCACTACATGCGGCGGCAATTCCACGGTGCGAGCGGCACTCCACGGTTCAACTGCCGGGGGAGCAGCGATCACTTGCGGGGGTGCCGCGAATTCGAGGGGCGGATGAATCAATTCGGCGACTACTGGGGCAGCCGCTATCACATGGGGCTGCGGAGGCAGGGGGACGTTTCGGGCGACGTCCCATGTTTCAACCGTTGGAGCGACGCCAACTGCCTGCTGGGGCAGCGAATTCTCGAGGCGGGGGCCAGGGTTCAGGTCCTGAATCGCAGGCGGCGCCGCTACGACGTGCGTTGGCAGAGGTGATTCGACGCCGCGAGCTACTTCCCAGCGTTCGACGGCCGGAGGCGCGGCCACGATTTGCTGGGGGATAGGCCTCAATTCGCTGTGGCGGGAAATGTCTGGGCGTTCCACCACGGGGGGAGCGGCCACCGCCTGCTGGGATATTGAAACGCCGTCGCGCCACGCCGGGTTCAGATCTCTGACTATTGGGGTGGCTTCGACCACCGGCGACTGCGGTAGTGCTTCGCTCCTGCGGGGCATGCTCTGCTCTTGAACGACAGGAGCCGCTATCGTGTGCGGTTTGCTGGTGGAAAGCTGCGCAGAAGTAGCATTTAAATTCGTGGCAGCAGTGGTCTCAAGCCGAATCTCGGTCAATACCGAATATCTGGGATCGGAAACTAGAACGCCTTCCAAAACGACGACTCGCGGACCAGGAAGCGATGACGGCGTTCGGTAGACCCCCTTGTCGTCGATAGTTCCGCATGCTGCGCCGGAACAACCGAGCCCGGAGACGTTCCAGCGTACCGCGACTGGTCTTCCCTCAGAGTCGGTAACATCAAAGTGCTGAGCTCGATTTACGGGAAGAGTTGCGCCATTGGGGTGGATGACAAATCTGCGCGGAACCGCGCGCATAGATCGATGAACAGTCAGCTTTTGCGGGACCGTCGACGTTGATGCAACGCCAATCGAGGCCAGCAACCCGGCTGTTATGACGACGCGAGCCAAGCCCCCTATGCGGGCAAGCGATTCCAGAATAGACCTCCTGCGCGAGAGACATGTCGCGTGATCGTACCTTGCTGGACTGTTCCTTCGCATAACCGACCCACTCGGCGCTCAGTCGCCAACCGGTAAGGGAAGCCGATTGGCTGTTTGGCTACGGTTTCTTCATCCACGCTGCTAGGGGAAGTCTACAGCGGAATAGCTGGGGGAGGAAAGAACTTCGGAGGAGTAGACCCCTCCAGGAGCAATGCCGCCGGACACAAAATGGTCACTTGGATACGGTGGGTAAAAACTCCATCATGTACCCATACTTCGACCTCCCGGCTAGATCATAGCGCTGAAGCACATACAGTTGACCACGCGGGGCTCCATGCGGCAATTCCACGATTGGACTAGCCTGTTTGTGTAGTCCGAGACTGGCTAATCCTTTTGGAGTAGCACAAATGCACTGACCCTGGCCCCGGAATCCCTGCTTGACAAATTATGTCATGTGTACGATACTGCCCCGAGTAGTTAGTTCCTGTGTCGTTCTAGCTCTTGTGCATCGCACTCCCCTCCTGAGCCAGAACTCAATTACGAATTCTTTGGTGCAGTGTGAGCGGAATAGGTCTGGTTACGCCCCCAAACGCAGGCCGATGCAAGTTACCCATTCAGGAGAGCGCCGTGTCAATGGTTCCGAGCGCCAACGGCTTTTTACTGTTGGATAGTTCATTGAATCTGATTGCAGCGAACCAGCCCGCCCTTCAAATCCTTTGCTTCCCCAGCCAGGCGGACCGGATCAAACAACCCAAGGTCTTTGTTGCTGACCGCGTGCGCACCACCCTCGTCGACCACCAGCATCAGGGCGGACCCGCTTTCGTCAGGGAGTTTAAATCGGGGAAGCGGCAGTACATCTGTAAGAGCTTCCAAGTGGATTGTCATGTGCAACCCGCCATGCAAGCCGCTTTCGCGGTACTCCTGGAGCGGAATGCAGCGAGTAGCTTCTCTGCGCTTACGGAGATCTCGGAAGAGTTTGCCTTAACCCAGCGAGAACGTGAAACCGTAGAGTTTCTCCTGCAAGGTTTCACCAGCAAAGAGATCGCGAACCGCATGAACATTAGTCCGAACACGGTGAAGGCGTTTCTTCGCCTGGTCATGGTCAAAATGAAGGTTTCAACGCGTTCTGGAATCGCTGGGAAGATTGCCGGTTCGAGGCCAAACAACTGAGCGATGGGCAATCGGGGTTAGTCCGATTGAAGAATTTACATAACCGGCGATTTGCGGCATGATGCCATGCTGTGACGTACCTCCCAGATAGAGAACGACGGCAGCATGAGCGTTTCCCGCAAGTGTTTGAAGTCCGTGCGCGGAGTTTGCTCTCGGGTCAAACACCCGGCCCCCTGCCCAAGGAATTTGGCGGGCGCATTCACAATCTCAGTAACGGTGGCGTATGTATACTGAGTTCATGCCCGCTCCAGGCTTCGATGTTCGTGTGCTGCAGTTTCCCGGCGTCAGACGTTCCAGTGTCGATTCCTACGTTGATGCAGGTTCGATGGACGGCCAAGCGCGGCAATAAAGCCAAGAGCTACATCAGCGGCCTTCAGTTCGTGGTCTAAGGCTGCTATAGCAATTGTCACCAATCACGGATTCCCGCCCCGGATGCACGCCTAGCCCAAATGGATTAGTGGGAGTAATTCGTTTGGCTAGTCTTATTGGTTAGCCTCCTGGAGGCGGCAAACTCCCGCGGTGCTGGAGCTCTCGTTAGCTGCGGTCGCGCTTCGCTTTGCCGACGGGGTTGCCGGTTGGAATGTTTTGAGCGTCGAAAATCACTCGTGAATTCCAGCTACTATCTAACCATCAATCGCTGCATGCGCTGAGCCCGGCCTGTCTGGTTATCACAGTCGACCACCACAGCGCACAGGCGTACGTCGCCTGCGGCCGCTTCGAAGCGCGCTGGCATTCCGGTCAGGAAGCGTTCAATCACTAACTCTTTTTTCACCCCGATTACGCTATCGTAGGGGCCCGTCATGCCGACGTCGGTGATGTAGGCCGTCCCCTTCGTCAGGAGGGTTTCGTCCGCAGTCGGGATGTGCGTGTGAGTGCCTACCACGGCTGTGACTCGCCCGTCGAGGTACCAACCGAAGGAAACTTTTTCGGAGGTCGCCTCGGCGTGGAAGTCGACAAAAACGATTTTGGCCTTGATCTGTTCCAGCAGGCGATCGGCATAACGGTAGGGATCGTCGCTGGAACCCATAAACACGCGGCCCTGGAGATTGATGACGGCATAGGGGACGCCGTTTTTCTGGCCTTCGTAAACTCCCCAACCGGGAAGGCCGGCGGGAAGATTCGCCGGGCGCAGCAACCTCCGCGCCGGACTATGCGGGTTGCCGTCGGCCATCTGGAAGTATTCGATGATTTCGCGCTTATCCCAGACGTGATTGCCGGTGGTCATAACGTCGATGCCCAGATCGAAAAGCTCTTCTGCGAGCGGAGGCGTGATGCCGAATCCAGCGGCGGCATTCTCGCAGTTAGCGATAACCAGGTCGGCGGAGTACTGCTTGATGAGTTCGGGGAGACGTTCTTTAACGATCGTCCGGCCGGGACGGCCAAAAATGTCGCCGATGAAGAGAATGTTCAAAGTCGGTGTCCATTGGTCGGTCGACGGTGATCAGCCACTTTTGTTTCGCACGCGCCAACTCTATGCAGTCCGACCGAATTGTGATGGTATCACGCAGAAAATCGAAGTACTGGCATTCGGGCTTTGGCTACTGGCTGCTGATTTCGGTCGTCTTCAGGAAATCATAATTTCCGGATGGATTCAGAGGCAGGTTGCGCACGCGGCGGGTATGCACCAGCACATTGTCGAGAAACCACAGGTTGATGTTGGGCAGGTCGGTGGCGAGGATTGACTGGATCTCGGCATAGATCGGCTTGCGCCGGGCGGGGTCGTTTTCGGCCCGGCCTTGATCGATCAGCGCGTCGATCTTTGGATTGGCGTAATAGCTGCGGTTCGCGCCGTGGGGCGGAAATTTACCGGAATGGAACGCGTATTCGAAGATGTCGGGATCTTCATTGCCGCCAATCCAGCGCAGAGAATAGACCTGATAGGCGCCGCTGGTGACGTCAGCAAAAAAGGTGGCGAATTCAAAGGTGCGGATGTCGAGCGCGATGCCAACCGTTCGCAATTGCTGCTGAAGTACAGCGACCATCAGGCGCGTCGTCTCCTCGGTTGAAGTCTTCATCGTGAGGTGGAAGCGAACGCCATTAATGGCAGGGTAGCCCGCGTCATCCAGAATCTTCTTCGCTTTGTCCGGAGCATATTCATATTTCGGCACATTGGGGTTGTACGCCCAGCTCTGGGGCGGAAGGATACTGTTGGCCGCCTGTGCAAATCCACGCCAGAGATATTCGATCATGGGCCGGCGGTCAATGGCATAGGCAATCGCCTGGCGCACGCGGATGTCGCGCAGGATGGGATCGCGCAAGTTGAAGGCAAGATAGTTGAGAACAGTTCCGGGCGCATGTTCGACTTCTAGGTTGGGCTCCTTCTCGAGCGCGAGTACCATGTCGGAGGTCAGCGCGTTACTGGCAATGTCGGCACTGCCTTTGCGCAGTTCGAGGGCGCGGGTGGTTGTGTCGGGCACCACGGTGAAGCGTAGCCGCTCGACATGCGCCTTCGGGCCCCAATAAGCGTCGTTACGCGCGAGGACCACCTCTTTGTCCGGCTCTGCGCTGACAAAGCGGAATGGCCCGGAACCAATCGGTTGGGTGGTCATTTCGGTGAGGCTTCCGTAAGGGACAACGCCCATCGCGCCATCCGACAGATTCCACAGTAAGGTTGAGAAGGGCTCCTTAAGGTGAAACACGACCGTGTAATCATCGGGAGCGTCCACGTGATCCACGTAACGGTAGGCTGCTGCGCGAGTGCTGCGAATCTTTCCCTGCAGGAGGGAATCGAAGGTCCATTTCACATCGCGCGAGGTGAGCGGGCGGCCATCGTGAAAGCGGACTCCGTGGCGAATGTGGAATACGTAGGTCAGCGGATCGGGAATCTGCCAGCTTTCCGCCAGCGCGGGCGTCACATTCAGATGCTCATCGCGGTCGAGCAGATCGTCGAAGATGAGCGCGTCAATGCGCTCCGATTGGGCGTCAATACCGACACGCGGATCGAGATTCGTTGGACTGCTCTCAATGATCATGACCAGCGTGTTGCGGATCGGGGGGCTGGGAGCAGGATAAGAGCGAAAACAACAAGGCGGCAACTACCCCCCAAGCGATTGTCATCCTGAGCGGAGCGAAGGACCTGCTTTGTGCACGCTCAAGCGCACGCTGCCTTACGCATACGAGATCTTTCCCAGGATCGCCGCCCGCTTCGCGCCCGTCGCGGACGGAACATTCGATGGCCGGCGATGCCACGTCTCATGAGCGAGAACAGCGAAAGCGACCGCTTCTTTAGCTTCCGTGGGGATGCCGAATTCATCGGAGAAACGAAGCTCGATCCCGAGCGGCGCGAGTTCGCTGCGCAACATCGCCATCAGCGTCGGATTCTTCGCGCCGCCGCCTGAAACAATCAGCTCGTGATAAGCTCTTCTGCGCGAGTGCAGCACAAAGCGTTGAATCGCGTCCGCAATCGATCGCGCCGTCAAAGCCGTTGCCGTCGCCACTACGTCGGGCTTGCCTGCGCCGCGACAAAGCTGCAGAAACCGGCTCACATACTCGCGGCCGAACTCCTCGCGGCCCGCGGTGCGCGGAGGTCGTCTGCCGGAAAAATGGCGCGCGCATCAACTGCCTGATCACCGTTTCCATCACTTGTCCTGATGCTGCGACCTTGCCATCGCGGTCATACGTGCCGGTCAAAGAGCTCCTGCATGACCGCATCGATGACCATGTTGCCCGGTCCTGTGTCGAATGCAACGATCTGCCGCCGACGTCGCGCCGGCCGGAATCGCCGTTAAATTCGCGATGCCGCCAATGTTCTGCGCAATCCGTCCCACGCGCTGGTCGCGATAGAGAAAGTAGTCGAGGAACGGCACCAGCGGCGCGCCCTTTCCGCCCGCCGCCATGTCGGCGGGACGAAAATCGGAAACCACCGGCACGCCCAGCCGCGCCGCAATCACTGCGCCTTCGCCCGGTTTGCCACGTAACGGCGAGCTTGCGTCCCAGAAATTACGCGGGCACTCCCTGGTGATACAGCGTCTGGCCGTGACAACCAACCAGGTCAAGTTTCACGCGATGCTTGCGCGCGGTCTTCGCGACCGCCTCCGCGTAGAGTTCTCCCAGCAAAAAATTCAGCCGCGCCAGGTCGGCGACGCTGGCCAGCTCCGCATTCATCATTTCCAGAATTGTGCGCCGGACCGGGGCAGGGAAGGGATATTCCTCATGGCCGAGAAGGTGTAAACCCGGACGGTCGTGTGCTTGTGCGGTGACGGGCCTTTGGCCCGTCGGCGCCCGTCAGCGGCAAAGTGCACCAACGCCACATTGATGCCATCGGCCGAGGTGCCGCTCATCACGCCGGCAACGATCATGCGCCGCGCTCCTCGTTATTCGTCTGAGCATATTCGGCATGCGTCGAGCGTAGCGTCAGCCAGCCGAATCTCTTCGCCGAACTCCCACAGTTGGCGCGTTAGCTTTTCGACTCTTAGGCGGGACGGTGGGGCGTGGACTCCGCGATGGCGGCAGATGCTCTCTTCTTGAACGCCAGGACGCGCCGCGCCGATTCCTGCACGCGGCGCGCAAACCTGCGATCGCGCTCGGCCTCGACGATCATGGCTTCGTGTGCGCGCCGGATGAAATCTTCCTGATGGCAGATCAAGGCTAAATCGCCGCCCGCGCGGATGTGTCCGATTGCCGCCTGCTCGATTGGAGCTGCAGCCGAGCACGCCGCCCATCTCCAGATCGTCCGAGACAGATCAGGCCGCGATAGCCGATTTTCTTGCGCAGGATGTCGGTGATCCATTTCTTGGAAAGCGAGGCCGGATTGCGCTCTTTCGTGACTGCTGGAAACGCCGCGTGCGAGACCATGACGAACGGCAATTCGCGCCGCATGATTCGGTAGGGCACCAGATCCTGCTCCCACAACTTGTGAAGCGGTTTTTCGACGCTGGGCAGTTCATGATGGGTGTCGAGCTTGGCCTCGCCCAGTCCGGGAAAATGTTTGCCGCAGCCGAGCACTCCGGCATCGCCCAATCCGCGCAGAAATTCGCGCGCGTAAGCGACCACCTCCTTCGGATCGGCCGAAACCGCACGCGAACTCATCACCGTTGCGCGATGCCTCGACAGGCCAGTCGAGCACCGGGGCGAAATCCACGTTGAAGCCAAGCGCGCGGCAATTTTCGCCAATGACGCGCCCATGCTTGCGAAAGAGCGCTGCGGTCTGCCCGTGGCAAAAACCTCCGCCGGCAGAAGGCGCCGACCCGAGCACGTTGCGGAAGCGGTCCACCTGGCCGCCTTCCAGGTCCACGCAAGTGAAGAGCGGAGTGGCAACACACTTCTGGCATTCGCGCAGCAGAGCATGGGTCTGCTCGGCGCCAGTGATGTTGCGGGCGAAAAGAATCACCCCGGCCGGCTGGATCTTCGTGAGCAGGGAAGCGAGCGCGGAGACATCTCGGTGCCGTCGAAGCCGATGATGAGGAGTTGGCCGATATTCATGCGCGTAGGCACTAGCTACCCGCTTCAGGGTTGGATGGTGGAACCCACCGAGCCACAGACTTGAACCATTGAATAATCGCAACAAGAATAATCGTGAATGCAACTTGACGGGCAATGGAGCCTACAACCGCAGCAGAGTGATGCACGCCGGCTGCAACATGGAGATACTCTATGGCGAAGCGAACCGTGTATTCAGTTGCCAGCAACAAGAAGGCGACCTTTAGATGTTTTCCTGGAAACCAATAAGCAAACACGAAGGAATAGGCAGCCCCGAGCACGTAGGCAAGCGTATCGAACCATCCATTGCGAGCGCCTTGCAAGACTCTGTAGTCGACCTTATCGAACAAAAGGTCTCGGATGCTCCAGCCCAAGAGGAGGGCAATAATCGCAAAAAGCAGAACCATACCGATCGTCATGATCCAGTTGCTGTCGACCGTGATCTCCCAACTGTTCCACCAGCTAGTCTTCTGGCTCATTCTCTGTTCCGTCTACTGACCGCGATTTGCGAACGACTGACAGCGAACGACCTTCCTCGGCGAACTCCGCGTCTCGGCGGTTAGATTTCTTTCTTCAACTCCGCCAGCAAGTTTAACGCTTCAAGCGGCGTCAGCCGGTTCAAATCTACTTCGCGCAGCTTTTCCAGCACTGGTTGCGACAGGGGTGTGAAGATTGTTAACTGCGTCGGACGTTCCGGCTCGGCACCCGGCGTCAGATGCCCCGTAAAGCCGGCGCTCGGACGATTCATGCTCCGCCAGCACCTCGCGGGCGCGCACCACGACTTCGTTCGGCAATCCCGCCAGCTTGGCGACTTCGATGCCGTAGCTGCGGTCGGCTGCGCCGGGCTCGACTTTGCGCAGAAAGACTACGCTTCCTCCAGCCTCTTTCACCGAGACGTGATAATTCTTCACGCCGCTTAATTGCTCGGCCAGTTCGGTCAGTTCGAAGTAGTGCGTGGCGAAAAAAGTCTTGGCATGCACGTGGGCGTGCAGATATTCGACGGCGGCCCAGGCGATCGCCAGGCCGTCATAGGTCGAGGTGCCGCGGCCGACTTCATCGAGCAGGATCAGAGAGCGCGCGGTCGCGGTGTGGAGAATCGCCGCCGTCTCGGTCATCTCGACCATGAAGGTCGAGCGGCCGCGGGCCAGGTTGTCGCTGGCGCCGATGCGGGTGAAGACGCGGTCGACTATGCCCAGCCGCGCCGAGCGCGCGGGAACGAACGAGCCCATCTGCGCCATGATCACGATCAGCGCCGCCTGACGCAGATAGGTGCTCTTGCCGCCCATGTTCGGGCCGGTGAGCACGACGATGTTGTGCGTCGTCGCAGTTCAAGAAAAGATCGTTGGGGACAAAGCGTTCGCTTCCCGCCGCCAGTTCCTGCTGCTCGATCACCGGATGGCGGCCGTCGATGATCTCGAGGTCGCCCGACTGCTCCGGATTCTCATGAAAAGTTGGCCGGCAATAATTGCGCAGGGCCGCGATGTGTGCCAGGCAAGCGAGCACGTCGACTTCGGCCAATGCCAGCGCGGTTTGGCGGATGCGCTTGGCCTCGCCGGCAATCGCGGATCGTAATTCGGCAAACAGGCGACGCTCGATCTCGACTATCTTTTCCTGGGCGTCGAGAATCTTCGATTCATACTCTTTCAACTCGGGAGTCGTGAAGCGCTCGGCATTGACCAGCGTTTGTTTGCGTTCGTAGTCGGCGGGCGCATTTGCAGGTTCGCTTTTGAGATCTCGATGTAGTAACCGAAGATCGAATTGAACTTTACCTTGAGCGAGGTGATGCCGGTGCGCTCGCGCTCGCGCTGTTCGACCTGCGTCAGATATTGCTTCGAGTTTCGGCTCAGGTCGCGCAGTTCGTCGAGATCCTTATCAACGCCCGCAGCGATCACGCCGCCGTCGCTCAAGGTGAGCGGCGGTTCGGGGACGATCGTCTGTCGATTTTCTGGCGCAGATCGCCTAGTTCATCCAGCGAATGCGTGCAGCGCGGCGAGCGCGCAGCCGGCAATCCGGCTAGCGTGCTGCGGACTTTGGGAATTCGCGCGAGCGACGCGGCCAGCGCCAGAACATCCCGAGGATTTGCCGTCTCCAGAGTTACGCGGCTTAGCAGCCGCTCCAGATCGAGGATCCCGTCCAGCGTTCGCCGCAATTCTTCGCGCCTGACAATATCTTTCACCAGCGCTTCGACCGAATCCAGGCGGCGCTGATCTCCGCCACTTCTATCGACGGACGAAGCATCCATGCCCGCAGCAGACGCTTGCCCATCGGCGTCACGGTCGCATCGAGGCAGCGGAAACAGCGTTACGCCGGCGTCGGTTCCGGCGAACAGAGGTTCGATCAATTCCAGATTGCGCACGGTGACGGCATCGAGCACCAGGCAGTTCTGGCGCTCATAGAAGCCGATGCGGTCGATATGATCGAGCGTGCCGCGCTGGGTCGAGCGGATGTAATACAGAATTGCTCCGGCGGCGGAAGCGGCGGCCGGTTTTCCCGCCAAGCCGAAGCCCTCCAGCGAGAGCACGCCGAAATGATTTTCGAGCAGCGGAATCGCGTGGTCGGGGGCAAAGATCCAGTCATCGAGCGGAGTTTCGGTCCAGCCCGCCTCGTGTCGACCCGGGGCTGCAGCGCCGTCGGTCCTGGGCAGATGACTGCACGGAGGTCCTCTTTGCATCTTCAAACAGGGGGCAGACGATCCGTAGAGAAGTTCTTTTGGACGCAATTGTTCACAGTTCTTCCTGAATGCGGCGCCCGGCGGCTCGCCCGGCAAACTCGGTCGCACGGAACTCGCCGGTCGAAAGATCGAGCGCGGCGAACCCTACCCGATCTCCTACGGCTGCGACGGCGGCGAGAAAATTGTTGTCCTCGGCGTTCAGCGACGAGTCGGCGGCGGTGCCGGGAGTGACCACGCGCGTCACCTCTCGTCGCACCAGGGTCTTCGCGAATCGCGGATCTTCCACCTGTTCGCAGACTGCCACTTTGAAGCCGCGGCGGATCAGCTTGGCGATGTAGCCTTCGGCGGCGTGATAGGGCACGCCGCACATGGGGATGTCGACACCTTTTTCCTTGTTGCGCGAAGTGAGCGTGATCTGCAACTCGCGGGACGGCAAGAATGGCATCGTCGAAGAATAATTCGTAGAAATCGCCGAGCCGGAAGAACAGCAGAGCATTGGCATGCTCTTTCTTGATCGCGGCGTATTGCCGCATCAGCGGCGTGGAGGGATCGGACATAGAGCGATTGCTAATTTGTAATTTGTAATTGGGGAATTTGCAATCAAGACAATTGCTTTTCAACGTTCTTTAGGCACGATCACCTGTGAGGCCGCGTATTTCAGAAAAATGGCGCTTATTGAAGGTTGCGACCGGCGCTTCCACGTTCCAGTGCCGTCGCTGCTACGATCAGGTCGTAAAAACCGATCATTTTGCCGGAGGATGCGCAAGAGCGGCCCAGATGTGCGCATGCTCGAGCGCAGTTACTTCTGTATAGGGAATGATCGGTAACGTTTCCAGTATGCTTACGGAGATAACGTTCGCGCCTCGCTTTTGTGTGCCCCTGTAGCGCGTTCCACGCCGTGCCACAGTTCTGCCAAGGTGATCGCCGCGATCTCAAATCGGTCATCGGCCCGGGTCAGCCAACCACTTCGTTAGGTCGAAGGTGCCCTTTTCACCCCGAATGATGACATCCGCATCAAGAATTATTGCCATCGGTCGGCTGGTGCTTTGAGAGCTTTACGGGCACCTTGCAAATCACGGTGCCAAGCCTTGGCCTCTTGGGCAGGCAGTTCCCACTTATCCAGAGCCTCAGCCAAATCGACGGCCGGTACAAATCTTTTCTCCGTCAGGGATCAGGCGAGCAAAGGGCGAGCCATTCTTGAGGAGAACGAACGTCACATTCTGATAGTGGGCACGATTCACGCAATCGGCAAAATTGCGGGCAGCCTCCGTGACGGAGATGACGGTCTTTTTCATAAAATCAGATTATCAGATTATACGCGCAATTGGCCATTACGTTTAAGAGCCACTTTGCAACGATGCTGTGATTCTGTTGTCCCTCAAGTTACGCAGCAACATCGTCACGTATGCTGAGACGCAGGGTGTGCCGATTATGGGGGATGGAACGATTCATTTGACGGATTTGGCGCGTTTTGTTCTTCTTACCTCCATGGAACTCCGCAAAGATCCCATCACCCGTTCCTGGGTGATCATCGGCGATGACGTTGCCGAACCCGCGCCGCGTTCTCAGGCCTGCCAATTTTGCGGTTCGTCCGCCGAGTCTGCCCAGGTGGTTGCCACGCTACCCGGCCTGAGTGGCAATCTCTGGTCGGCGCGCTCGGTCGTCCATCCGCAGGCGCTCTACCATATCGAAGGCGAGGCCGCACGCCGCGGCGAAGGCTTGTACGACCGCATGCGAGCGGTCGGCGCCCACGAGGTTCTGGTCGAAAATCCCCGCCACGACGGCCATTTCTGGAATGCGACGGACAACGAAGTGGAACAGTTCCTGCGCCTGGCCGCGCTACGTATTCAGGACCTGAAGCGCGACGCTCGTCTCAAATACGTCAGCATCTTCAAGAATCACGGCGAAGGCGCCGGGCAGGAGTTCGACCACCCCACTTCCCAGCTCACCGCAACCACCTTTGTGCCGCGGCGCGTGCTTTACGAACTGCGCGCCGGACGCGACTATTTTCAAAGCAAGGAGCGCTGCGTGTTCTGCGACATCATCGCCCAGGAAGAACGGCAGAATGTGCGTGTGCTCGAAATGCGTGGAGACTATATTGCCCTGGGCCCGTATGCTCCGCGCGTTCCCTACGAGACCTGGATCTTGCCGCGCACGCATGAGGCCGCGTTCGAGAGCACGGCGACCTCGCGCGTCAGCGATATGACGGACCTGGCCGCGCTGCTGCGACGCACGCTGCAACGTATTCTTACTGTTGCCGCGTCTTTCCACCTCGTGCTCCACACTTCACCCAATAGCCAGCATCCTTCCGAGGCGCTCGGCTACTGGAAGACGCTCGATGACGACTACCACTGGCACATTGAGATTCTGCCCGTTCTCGAAGCCAAAGCGAGGTCCTACACTTTTAAGGAGACTTATTATTCTCCGCTCACGTCCGAGACTGCCGTCAAGCGTCTGCGCGAGGCGAAGCTGTAATCCATGACGCTGAATTCATGACAGCGAAAGTCCATGCCGAAGAGAACAATTGCCGCCTGTCTTCGCCGTTGCCTGCGCAGCCGGCAGCGTATTTGTCCATTTTCTATGCTTTGTGCTCTAGGCGTTTCAGCAGCCGGGCAAACTGCTCCGCCGCCTCCCAGCGAGAAGCAGCAAGTGCTCTGGATGAAGCTGGAGAAATCCATTCTGGACGTCGACCGCAATCTCGACGGCGTGATGGGCGTCGCCATCGTCGATCTCACCGACGGCCATCGCTACCTGCTGCATGCCAATGACGTTTTTCCGCAGGCCAGCTCCATCAAGATTTGCGTTCTCGCCGAACTCTATCGCCAGGCGCAGCAAGGCAAACTCAAACTGACCGACCTCTACACGGTGAACGCCGGCGATCTGGTTCAGGACAGCGACATCATGGGCGGCCTCACGCCCGGCGTCACCCGGATCACGCTGCGCGACCTGGCGACGATGATGGTCGCGGTCAGCGATAATTCGGCTACCAATGTGCTGATCGACCGCGTCGGCATGGATAACGTCAACGCCTTTCTGAGTTCGCAGGGACTGGCGCAGACCCGGCTGCGGCGCAAGATGATGGACGTCAAAGCCGCCGCCGAAGGCCGGGAGAATGTCTCCACTCCCAACGAGATGATGAAGCTGCTGGAATCCCTCTACCGGGGCGAAATTCTCAACAAGGAGATGACCGACGATTTCTTTAAAGTGCTCTCGACTCACAAGGACAGCTGGATTCCGCGCCTTCTTCCCGACGGCTTGAAGATTGCGGACAAGCCGGGCGCGCTCGAAGGCGTACGCAACGATTCCGGCGTGGTCTTTGTCGACAAGCGGCCCTATGTGATCTGCGTGATGACGACGCTATCTGCGCAACGAGCGCGACGGAGAAGAAGCCATCAGCAATGTTTCGCTCGCCGCCTGGCGCATGTTCGATCGTCTGGGACGGGCCAGTGAGTATGGCCGGGTGGTTTCGACGGCCAATAGCAGCAAGTAGGGCGCTTCGAGCCGCGAGCTTCGAGCAGCCGTTCTGGCTCGGCTCGCGCACGGTACTCGCGGCTCGAGGCTACCGATGACAGTCCGCCGACTCAAAACCTATGCGGGTTCTCAGGGATATGTGTATCAGTATTATTTCGTCGGGAAAGCGGCCTGCCGCTGGCCCTCTCGGAAGCGACGGAATACATCTTCGATGTCACGTCCGATCGCAAGCTGACCTACTCCGTCAGCGTCCTGCTTCCGCGTTCGGTGGTTCTGGGGTGGGCCGAATCCACCGGCGCGCCCTGGGCGACTCCGAGCAGTACGCCGCCGTCAAACTGCGGCTGTTCCGCGCCTTCGACGAAGTGGAGGATATGCAGTCTGAAGGCCGGCAGTTGCCGATTGATGCGGCCTTCCTGGAAGAGGCGCTGGCGTCGCTGGGCGTCGAATAATCTCGTTGTGATGTACGTCACATGCACTTGTGATAACGCCCGTTTTCCCGCGCCCCACGTGCGCGGCAAACTATAATTGCCACGGCGGGGTGGGGAAGGTATCCTCCGGTCGGGCAAGCACCAAGACTTTTATGACGCTGATCTGGCTACGGGTTGCGCTGGTCTTTTATGCCGTGGGATTGCTCTACGCCCTGGTTGCGCTGACCCGCACCTCCGAAATCCTCAGCAAGGTCGCCCTCCATGCCTCGTATCTGGGCATGGTTTTTCATCTGGTTTCGCTCACCGAAGCCGTCGTGCAAAGCGGGCAGCTCACCTCGGCCTCGATTCATAACTCCGAATCTCTGCTGGCTTTTCTGATCATGGTCGTCTTCATGCTCGCCTACCTGGTGTACAAGACGACGACGCCGGGCATCGTGATTTTCCCGCTGGTTTTTCTGCTGACCTTCGTGGCTGCCACCGGTCAACAGCCGCTGGTCTTCACTTCGGTTGCCGTCCGGCGCGGATGGCTGTTCGTTCATATCCTGATGATCTTCACCGGCTACGCAGCGCTGTTCTTGAGCTTTGGCGCCAGCATTCTTTACCTGCTGCAGGAGCGCGCCCTGAAGTCGAAGTACTTCGAGTGGAATGTTTTCGCGCCTGCCCGCGCTGCAGGTGATTGACGATATCGGCTACCGCTCGCTGATGCTGGGCTTTCCGTTTATGACGCTTGGGCCTGATCGCCGGATCCGTGGTCGCCGAATCGGCGTATGGCCGCGTTGATTTTCTCGATCCCAAGATTCTGCTTTCCGTTTTGATGTGGGCGGTCTACCTGCTCATGGTGTATACGCGCTGGAATGCCGGATGGCGCGGGCGCCGGGCTGCCATGCTTGCCAGCGTCGCTTTTGTGGCGGCGATCGTGGCCTGGATCGCGAACTACTTCAGCGGAATGCACAGGTTTATCGCCTCATGAGATTCCAGCTCATTGGCGTGAACCACAAGACGGCACCGGTCGAAGTGCGCGAGCGCCTGGCGATTCCCGAATCGCGCCTGCCCGATGCCTGCAAGAAGCTGGCCGAGCATCCCGTCGGTTGCCGAGGGCATGATCGTCTCCACCTGCAACCGGGTGGAATTCATCGCCAACATGAAGAATGGCACGGGCGATCTGCGCGAATTCCTGCGCGAATATTTCCAGATCGATCCCAGCCAGTTTGAAAGCCATCTCTACGAATTTCGCGAAGACGACGCCGTCCGGCATATTTTCCGCGTGGCCTCCAGCCTGGATTCCATGGTGGTGGGCGAGCCGCAGATTCTGGGCCAAGTCAAAGAAGCCTATGCCACGGCGCGCGCGGTGGGAGCCGTGCAGCGCCCAACTGGACCAGTTGCTCACCCGCGCTTTTGCGGTGGCCAAGCGCGTGCGCACGGAGACCGCCGTCGGATCTTCATCGGTTTCCGATCGCTTCGGTGGCCGTCGAACTGGCGAAGAAAATTTTCGGCACGCTGAACGGCAAAAGCGTGTACCTGGTCGGCGCCGGGAAGATGAGCGAATTGGCGGCGCGCCACCTGCTGGCGCACGGCGCGGCGTCGATCTTCGTCGCCAACCGCACCTACGATCGCGCCATCCGGCTGGCGCAGAAATTCGACGGGCAGGCGATCGAGTTCAGCCGGCTCTACGACACCTGCGACCGTGCCGACATCGTTATCACCTCGACCGGCGCCCCGCACTTCATCTTCCGCCGCGAGCATGGCGAGAAATTTCTGGCCCGCCGCCGGAACCGCCCGATGTTCTTCATCGATATCGCGGTGCCCCGCGACGTCGATCCGGAGATGAACGAGCTGGACGGCATCTTCGTCTATGACATCGACGACCTGCAGCAGGCGGTCAGTTCGCACGTGGCCGATCGCAAGAAAGAAGCCGAAAAGGCCGAAGCGATCGTCAACGGCGAGGTGGAAAAATTCCACGCCCGGCTGCAGACGCTCGACGTCGTTCCGACCATCGTCAGCCTGCAGGACCATCTTGAGACCATTCGCCAGGCGGAAATTGATCGCGTTCGCGGACGCCTTGGCCACTGACCACCGATCAGGAACTGGCCGTCGAAGCCCTCACTCGCGGCATCGTCAACAAAATCATGCACACTCCCATCAGCACGCTGAAAACAGCGGCGCGCGATCCGGAATCCACCACCGTGGTCGACCTGGTACGCCGGCTTTTCAACCTCCATGACAGCGAAAAAGACAGCTTGAAGCGAAACTGCGGGCCGGTCGAACTCGACCGAGGAGCCCCAAACTGATGGCCCGACTGCGCATTGGCTCGCGCGGATCGCAACTGGCGCTCTGGCAAGCCCATCACATTTCCGCCCTGCTGCGCGCGCAGGGTCACACCGTCGAACTCGAGATCATCAAGACCACGGGCGACAAGATCACCGACGTCGCGCTGGCAAAAGTCGGCACAAAGGGCATGTTCACTAAGGAAATTGAAGAAGCTCTCGTTGAAAACCGCGTGGATCTCGCCGTCCACAGCCTGAAAGACCTGCCCACCGAACTTGCTTCCGATTTCGAAATCGCCGCGATCACAACGCGAGAAAACCCGCGAGACGTGTTCTGTTCTGTGAAGTTTGCGAGCATTGACGGAGCTGCCGCAGACGCGCAACGTGGGCACGAGCAGCCTGCGACGGCAGGCACAGTTGAAGGCGATACGTCCTGATCTAAACATTCACCCGCTGCGGGGCAATGTCGATACGCGGCTGCGCAAGCTCGAAGCCGGAGACTACGACGCCATCATTCTGGCTGCGGCCGGCCTGAACCGCCTCGGCAAGACGCAACTTGTGAGGCAGGTGATCTCCGGCCGAAATCATGACGCCGGCAGCGGGGCAGGGCGCGCTGGGTATCGAAATTCGCAATGGCGATTCGATCACGCGAAAGCTACTCGCCTTTCTGGATGATGCTGCCGCGCGCGCCTCCACCACCTGCGAACGCGCGTTGCTGAACAAACTGGGCGGCGGTTGCCAGGTGCCCGATCGGAGCGTTCGCTGAAGTGAGAGGAAGGCACGCATTCGACTGAACGGATTGGTGGCGCATCCAGATGGAACGAAAGTTCTGCGAGAGGTTCGAGAGGGCGATGATCCAGTGAAGCTCGGCGAGGAAGTGGGCGAGACCCTGCTGAGTCGGGGCGGCGATGTTATTCTCGAAGAAGTCTACGGCGAAGGCTTTGCCCTGCCGCAGCAACCGTAACCAGCTCTCAGCTCTCAGCTCTCAGTCTCAGTACCCCGGACAGCGGTTGCGTCATCTGAGACCGACGGCTACTTTGCTCAACACTAATCTACTTACAGCCTGCGATCACACTTCATGCGCAAACCCAACGAAAATCATCCTTTGGCCGGCACGCGGATTCTGGTCGGACGCGCCCGCCATCAAGCGGGCAGCCTCTCCACCAGCCTGCGAAGTCTGGTGCTCCGGTCATTGAGATTCCGTTCATCGAGATTCGCAAGCCGCAATCCTTCGCGCCGCTCGATGCGGCGCTAAAAAATCTCAAAACTTACGACTGGCTGATTCTTACCAGCGCCAATGGTGTCGAGGCAATGTGGGAGCGGCTGCGGAATTTGCGGGTTCCGCGCACGAATCTCAAGCATCTCCAGATTGCCGCCATCGGTCCAGCGACCAAGAAGGCCATTGTGAAGCACGGGCTCAAGGTCAAGATAGTGCCGGAGGAATACGTCGCCGAATCTGTGGTCAAGGGTTTGCGCGACAAGGTTAACGGTAAGCGGGTGCTGCTGGTTCGCGCCAAGGTTGCGCGCGACGTGATTCCTGAATCGCTACGAACTGCCGGTGCCGAGGTTGACGTCGTCGAAGCTTACGAGACCGTCGTGCCTGAGAAATCTCGTACCCGTGCTAAAGGCCTTGATGAAGAGTGCTGCACGGCGTCCGCACGTGGTCACGTTCACCAGTTCCTCGACCGCCAAAAATTTCGCAGAGTTGCTCAGGCAGCCGAAAGTCAGCGCTCCAACTTCGGTACATCCGTTCCAGTGCACCCAGTCATGTGAAAGGCAATTCGCTGAAAGATATTCAGCTCGCTT
Source organism: uncultured Acidobacteriaceae bacterium (assembly GCA_963709055.1). Lineage (GTDB taxonomy): Bacteria > Acidobacteriota > Terriglobia > Terriglobales > Acidobacteriaceae > Acidiflorens. Next base: position 27,651 of record CAVPUZ010000006.1, on the reverse strand, counting down.
CGATCGGTCCGGTTACCTCTGCGACGTTGCGAGAACTGAGAATGCCCGCGGCGCTCGAAGCACGCGAATTCACGATGGGCGGATTAGTTCGGGCGATCGTTCTGGCGAGATATGCGGAGAAGCCAGCGTAGTTAAGAACGGTGGGCGAGCGTGTCTACACCGCACTCATTTTGTTGTCTTGGGAGCGGAAACCCCCATTTGCGGATCGATGGCGTCCAGGTACACCTGCATGCGGTCCTTCGCCTCTGGCGGCATACCCGTAAATTCGATTCCGTTGCCGACACCCGGGTCGCAGGTTCGGACCACTGCGGTGATATTGATGTGCTCCGAGTCGAGCCAGAAATCCACTCGCAATACTGTCCCCAGCGGGAGCGGCAACATGCTCTCGACGTAGCATCCATTCCCGCTGACGTCGGTGGCGTTGATGCGGAGCGGGGCATTCACGCGTTCGTCGCGCAATTCGATGCGGGAGCGAGATCTTGTGACGATGCCAGCGGCGTCGGTTTGAGCCGGAGATGGATAAAGTGGCGCCCTCTATCCGAAGATAGTTTTTCCAGGGACATTCCTGGTTGGCGACGAGTCGCACACCGACTTGATTCTTTTTCACCGCGCCCGTGTTCATCACCCAAATCACGGTGCAGCGCGTTTTTTTCTCGTCGCACTGAACACCGATCACGTCGCCGACCTTCAGTTCCGTATCGACGCCGGCAATCAGCGCTCCTTCGGAACTGATGTTTTGCGCACGCGCGTGTTGCGAGAACGCACGTCCATCGGCACTCATTCCCCAGAGCCGCACCGGCAGGTCGACTGTGAGGCGAGGTTCTGTTGGAGGCTTCGCCATCGTCGTCTTTTGCATTCGGACGCTGCCGATCGGACTATGCCGATGATAACCTATCGGTAACGTCTCCGATATTACATAGTAGCGCCGCTCGGTGCACGTCAGGAGCAACACTTTTGGTGCGCTAATCAGGCCTTCGGTTGCGCCAGCTCCCGGTAGCTGATAAGGTGGATATGCTGCTTCGCCAGGAAATCCTTAAGTTCGGGCGACATCAGCAACTTGCGTTCCCGTTCCCGTGCTTCGATCAGACGAGTGGGACGGAGCGCAGGTCGGCGTCGGCGTAGCCAGGATGGCAGACCAGTTCCCATGTGCCTTCGGGCAGGCTGGTAAGCGCTTGGTGCAGCAGGATGGCATCGAGCGAGCCGGTTTCGATCACCCCGATGACGCCATTGGGCGCGCGCAAGCCGGCGCGCGGCGTCTGCCGGCGGAAGCCACCTGCAAACGTATTAAGGATCCGTACCTGGCCATAGCGCTTCAGTAGAGCGCGCTTGCCGGCAAACTGCTGGGCCATGATGGCTTTCATTGGCACGAATGGATTGCGGATGGCGCGCACGCCGCAAATCCGCGCGGCGCGCAGCATTGCCGACAGAATTTCAGGGAAGATGTGCGTGTGCTTATGCGAGTCGAGGTGCGTCACCTCGAGACCCGTGGCTTGAATTTTTCTGATCTGGGCGGTGATCTCCGTGACCAGTTGCTCGCGATCGAAGCCGCCGAGCGTGGCGCGCGCGGCAAAGGCGGAAAGGCTCGCGAAAAACTTTTCAGGCTCTGCCGAGCGAATGGCGAGCAGCGTATCCACGTCTCCAGGTGGCGAGACGGGAGCGCCGTCGGTCAACACGACGTGGCATCCGACTGAGAGCCGGGGAGCGCGCGGGCCGCCTCGACTGCATCGCTGAAGGCGGCGCCGTTGGCCATCAGGGTGGTCGATGATACGACTCCCTCGCGGTGCGTTTCCACGATGGCGCGGTTCACCCCAGCGGTCAAACCGAAATCGTCCGCGTTGACTATTAATTGGCGCACCGGAAAAGTGTAGCAGCCATCGCATCCGGTATTGGCCTCGCGGAGTCCATGAGGAAGCAATCATTGGACGCAACCAAGCACAAGTTTGACCGGCAGGGAAGCGTACAGTATTCTCAACTTAAGTTTTTCGTCGGCGCGAAACGCTTAATCTTATTTTTCGCGCGTCCGCTTTGGAGTGGGCGGTTAGCTCAGCTGGTTAGAGCGCCTGCCTTACAAGTCACCGTTAGAAACGTCCTTCAATTCATTTCCGGCGTATTTACTGGGGCTCCCGCGTATCGAAAATGTCCAAAAACGCCTTCTAGAAGTATGAAAGCTGCCCAAAAAAGCTGCCTTCGGATGAGCTCCTGCACGAATGGCAGGCGCTCACGAATTGGTGAAAAACTGACGCACGGCCGAATACTAATAAGGTGACCAACGTTGCTGCGATTGAGCGCTTGATTGTTTTTCTCATGTGGTTGATGGTGCGTTGATGTTTGAGTCTTGGACGCGTCCGCAAGGGGGAGAACTCTGAGGGACTGACAGCCGGGAGTGCGCTTAAACGAAAAGCCCCGCTCAACGTGCCGGTGCCATTTCCGTTGTCAGTGAACGTGATGCCATTGGGGAGATGACGCGACTCGGAGATGCTGGTGGTTGGGATCCCCGCCGTCGTCACTGTGAACGATCCTAATATACCGATCGTGAAGGTTCCGCTATTCGTGCTGGTGATCGCTGCAGGCTGATTCACCGACAATGTGAAGGACTGGGTTGCCGGGGAACCACTCCATTCTGCGCCTTGAAGCTGATGCTGTAGACGCCGCCCGTGGCCGGTGTCCCGCTCAGAGCGCCGGTTCCGTTGCGCTTGTCGACGAAACGCGACGCCGCCAGGCAGAGCGCCTGTCTCGGTAATGCTGGAGATCGGGTAGCCGGTGTTGGTCACGGTGAAGGAACTGGGCATGTGTGATCGAGAAGACGCCGTCCTGAGTGGGGGTACCACTGATCGTGGCCGTTCCATCGGTGAACGTGCCGAGTGTACTCACGATTCCACCGTGATCTGCCGTCGTATCGTCGTTCTCTATGCGGGCATGTGTAACGGGAAGTGCATGCGGTTCGCCGTGCCGTCTTTCGTCACGCCAGGGTGATGTCAATGGGTATTCGAGAAACGACAACTTGTGGGTCGCTTAGACCTCTTATTCGCTCCTCTTGTCGTGCCGGTGATCCGGCTGCAACGGGGGCAACAAGATGGAGCTGGCAAACTTCTACAGGGCGACGCTGGACCTCCAAAAGCCGATGGCGCGCTATTACGGTCGTCGCTCTTTCATCACTTGTGCCGTTTCGTCTCTTTTTCGTCAGGTGGATTAGCGTCGGCGAGGGAGTCTCTTTGCCGAGGCCTCGGATCCAGGTGGTTCACGGAACGGTTCCACAGAAATGCGCTCGTAACACACTTCCAGCACGGTCAGGTATTCTGTACCGCCCGGCAATTGAAGGACTACGCTGTCACCCGCTGCCGACTTCATCAACGCGCGCCCCAGAGGTGACACCCAACTGATGTGGTTGCGGTTGAGATCGATTTCGTCGGTGCCCACGATGCTCACCACTCGCTCTACTCCCGCGGCATTGGCATAGCGCACGGTCGCTCCGAAGAATGCCCTCGTCGCCGCCTGCCCCGCTCTCGGAGCTTCCGGGTCCACCACTTCCGCGGCTTCGATTCGCTTGGTGAGAAAGCGAATCCGCCCATCGATCTGCCGCAGCCGCCGCTTGCCGTACTGATAGTCGGCGTTTTCACTGCGATCGCCGTTGCCGGCAGCCCACGCCACCACCTCCGTCACGGCCGGGCGTTCCCTGGTGAGCAGAAACCGGTGCTCATCTTTGAGGCGCTCGCAGCCCGCTCGGCGTGATGTAGTTCTTGACTGGCGTCGCGGGCTCGTCCGGTTGTGGTTTTCTCGTAAACCCTTTTCGCATCTCGTAGTCTTTCCAGGCGAATCCAGTGGGTGCCCCAATGAACGCGGATGAACGCCGATAGTGACGCTCGAAACCCAGCAACTCCTGCCGCAGATGCCATAGCTTACACTCAAACCACATGCTCAACCGGGGCCATGCCTATACCACAATCATCAGCAGCAAATATCATGGACGAACCCTGCTCTCCCACCTGGCAAGCCTTTACCCACACTCAACCCCACAAGCCTGGCAACAAAATCTGAACAACCGCGAAGTCACCGTCAACGGCGTCACGGCCACCGGAAGCGAATCGCTCATTTCAGGCCAAACCCTTGTCTGGAACCGTCCACCCTGGATCGAACCAGACTCTCCTCAGCACTTCGAAGTCCTGTTTGATGACCCGCATCTGTTGGCCGTCAACAAACCTGGCGGACTGCCCACCCTCCCCGGCGGCGGCTTCATGGAAAACACCCTCCTGCGCCTGGTGCAAAAGCAAACCCCCAACGCAAACCCTGTCCACCGGTTAGGCCGAGCCACAACCGGCATCGTTCTCTTCGCCAAAACAGCGCAGGCCGCCGCTAAACTAGGCGCAGACTGGAACACACCCAGAATTCAAAAAATCTATTGGGCGCTGGCTCAAAACGTTGCACAGCACGACGCCTACGAAATCCTCACACCCATCGGCCTTGTACCGCACCCGCGCATCGGCTCGGTGTGGGCCGCCAACCCGAGTGGCAAGCCGTCAAAGTCATTGGCGAAGGTGATCTCACGCACCGCAAGCCACCACAACATTTGAGGTAAGCCTAAATTCGGGACGCCCTCATCAAATCAGAATCCATCTGGCATCCATCGGCCATCCGCTGGTAGGCGATCCTCTGTACGGATTATCCGGCCAGCCTCTTGAAAATCTCCCCGGCCTCCCGGGCGATGGAGGATATTTCCTGCACGCCCGATTTCTAAAATTCCACCACCCCATCACCGGCGAACCAATCAATCTTGAGGCAGCTTTGCCGTCTGGATTCTCATTGCAGCAGTAGGTTCACGGCGGATTCAAATCAATAATTTGGGGGACAGATGGAAGTGACTCCAATTCGGACATCTACCAGATGCGGCCCAAAGGATCTACAAAGATTGGATAATCTGCCGGACAAAAGAAATGGGGTCAGTTCCGTCTGTCCCCATCCATCCGTCCCCCATTCTATCCCCCGATTTATCGTCTGTCCCCGATTTATCGGTGAGCAGAAACCTGTGCTCATCTTTAAGGCGCTCAGTCTCGGCGTGATGTCGTTCTTGACCGGCGTCGCGGCTCGTCCGGTCGCGGTTTTCTGGTAAACCCTTTTCGCATCTCGTAGTCTTTCCTGGGCGAATCCAGTGGGGGTTCCAATGAACCCCGGATGAACGCCGATAAAAAATAGTAAGTTATCCGCGTTTATGAGTTCATTCGCTGCCCTGACTCTTTTGAGAGGTGGGAACCACGACTCTCAAGTTCCTTTGACCGAGGAAATCCTACGTTTGGGCCTCTATCTCAATCGTCGCCCTTTGCCCGAGTGTGGCGCGGAGACTCTTTCGAATCCCTTTGTCCGGCTCACAATATGCGTCGGTATTTACCCGCGCAGAGTGAATCTCGCTGTGCGCATAGTTGTCTTCTAAGGGCACGTGTTGAGGGTCAATTGTGAATCTTGGTTGCGCAGGTGGCTCGGGCAGGGAGGTCGGGATTTGTTGAACTTGCCACGAAAGTGCGCCCCAACCGGCAAACTCTTCCGTCTCGGAAAAAAGAACATCACCTGCTTCGCTGTACTTTCCGCGATTCACGGAGGGCGCATCGTCAAATGACAAGCCTACGCCGGTAAACACGCCATCCACGATATGGGTGCGCTGGTACCGGCGAAACAACTTCTCGGCAGGTAGAAATTCCGGGTCTATAGGGCGACCCTGCCTCTTCATTCTTTCTGGCCGTTCACGCGCCAATGTGATTCCTAATCTCGTCCAAAGCCGCTTTAATTGAATCCTGACTGCCATCCACACTAATGAGAATTGGCGCTTCCATTCCGGCATATCGCACTCCGAGAATCGACCCGTCGTTTGACGTTTCCAGGTCGGCGTAACGGTCCTGTGTTTTGAAACACAAACCTATGCCGCCTTCGCCGGAAGGCACAATTTTTACTCTTTCCAAAGCGGGCGAATCCATCTGCAGGAGAATCCGGGTGGCGTTCCCAATCGCCGCATCATTGGGTGCGGGGGTGCCGTAGCTGTCCCAATTCGTACGGAGGTTGGAAAGAGCGGTTACTTGTTGCTGTGCCAGATTGACCAGCAACCAGCGCTGCCTAAGTACGCTGCCCTGCGTTACTTGATTAAGTTCTTTTTGCTTTTCTTCACGAAGTTCGGCGGCCGCTTTGCCCACGGCGTTGGCCTCGAAGAAATAGGAATATTCAACCGCTTGTTTTTGTGGAGGCATCGCGAGCATTGGCATCAGCTTATAAGCTCCCGTGTCTTGTCTGTAATCGATGCTTCAAAATACTCGTTCTTCCGCACGCGCAGTCTTTCAAACAACGCCCACAACTCATCCTCATTGGCTACGTTAGGGTTTTCGACAAACAAATCCAAATCCAAGATTATCGGAACTATGGCATCGCCGGGCTGTGGAATCCCATTGCCTTGATTGATTACGAGGACCCCTTGCAGGTCCAACTGCTGAAATGGCAGCCTCATCGAGAATGGGCCGAAATCGCGCAATTCAGGAGGAAGCCCCTTTGGCACTTCGGGAAAAATGTTTAGGTATTCGTCCGGCTCTACACGTTCACCCGGAAACTTGAAAACATTTATAAAGCGCACCGCAATTCGCACGATAGTCTTCGGCTTGGCCAGTGCAGAATAAATATCCCAAAGGCGTTTGGACTCGTCGCGCAGATGTTCCCAATCTTGATAAGGCTCCAAACGGCTAAACGTAAAACCGTTCAACGAGAATTGAACAACCTGGTTGCCTTCGTTGTTGCGCAAAATCAGCGCCCACGGTTTCTGTTCCGTCGTTTGGGCGATACCAGAGCCAAACTGAATCGTTACCGTATTTAGATTTCTGGTTTCTTCTTTGGGATAATCGGCCAAGCGCGTTTTAAGCGGCTGAAAGTCCTCTAACTTAAGAGTCGTCGACGGCTCTATTCTGATGTCAATCAGTGCTTCGGTTATCGGCGCGCGATTGTAGTGAGGCATCAGAAGGCTTTAACGCAACTGCCTGTAAAAATATTATCAGCTTACCCACCAACTTTCGCAGGAAAACCGGAGGAAAACCGGGGACGGAAAACCGGGGACAGACGGGACGTACCCCTAGTATTCTCTCAGAAAATAAAGGAAAACAAGTTTAACGTCCCGTCTGTCCTCGGTCTTTGGTCTGTCCCCGGTCTTTGGTCAAAACTCCAACTTCTTATTTCGCCTGCGCTAGCTTCGTAACAACTGCGGCAACTTTATCGAGTATCTGGTTCCAGCCCTCTAGTTGACCGCTATTTTTCGCGCTCTCCATGGGTTCATTTCCAATGTGGGTGAGTTTCGTCTGGCCGTTTCCGAGATCCTCAAAGATGGTCACGTCGTACGCACCGTCTATGGCCTCATGTTCTATTCCTAATTCCGCAGGCTCAACCTTGTTTCCCTTCGAGTCCGAAAAGTACATGGAGGAAACGATCTTTTCTGGTGCAGAACAATCTCGTGGTATTCAACCGCATTCCAGCACTCCTGCCCATCCGGCGTTCTCATGCAGAGGAGAGATTTTCCTCCAACGCGAAAATCCATCTGACAAACCGGCGCAGTAAAGCCCTTCGGTCCCCACCACTGCATCACGTACTTCGGGTCTGTCCACGCCTTCCAAACCAATTCGCGTGGGGCATCAAAAACTCTTGTGACAACCATCCGCTCGATCTCGTTAACCGTGTTTTTTGTCATCTCTGACCTCCGTTTTTCTTCATTTCGTTCACAACTACCTCCAGCTTGTCGAAACTCTCTTCCCAGAACCGGCGATAACTAAGCCGCCCAGTCGCTGACCGTCTTGATCGCCGCTGGCCTGAGCGTGCACACACTCTCTCGTCCACGCTTCGTCTTGATCACAATCCGCGCCCGCACCAGGTAGGCAATATGTTTTGAAATCATCTGCTGCGAAAGTGCAAACGGTTCCGTCAATCCATGCACAGAGGCAGGCCCATGGGAGAGTCGTTCGATCATTGCCCGCCGGGTTGGATCAGACAAAGCGGCAAACGTTGTACCCAATTTATCCACAACCATATGGTAGTGGATTATCTGTCAATGTCAAGTGTGAATTTTGCGATTCCTGATTTCTGTTCACTGATCCCCAATGTGCCAGCGTTGGCCGGCAATTTTCTGGCCGGGCTACACTGGAACTGAGGCGGCCGTGCCGCGAGTTGCTCCTTCAAAATGATCTCTTTCTCAAACATCAATAAGCAGTATGGCAAGCAGTTGCTCTTCGTGGATGCTTCGTTTCAGTTGAATCCCGGCGAAAAAGTCGGACTGGTCGGTCCCAATGGGGCGGGCAAGACAACGCTATTCCGGATGGTGGTCGGCGAGGAAACTCCCGACGAGGGCGCGGTCTCAGTCCCCAAGAAGTTGACGATCGGCTACTTTCGCCAGGACGTCGAGGAAATGCAGGGCCGTTCGGTTCTGGATGAAGCGATCGCAGGCAGCGGACGCGTCGGCGATCTGCACCACGAGCTCGAAGCCTTGCAGCGGGAAATGTCCGACCCTGACAAGGCTGATGACATGGACCGCATCCTTGATCGCTTCGGTCACGTTCAGGAGGAGTACGAGCATTTAGGCGGTTACGCGCTCGAATCGCAAGCCCGTGAAGTGCTCCACGGTCTGGGATTCAAAGACGATCAGATTGACGGCGACGTGGGCGCTCTCTCCGGCGGATGGAAAATGCGGGTTGCGCTGGCACGCGTCCTGCTCGGAATGCCGGATGTATTGCTGATGGACGAACCGACGAACCATCTCGACATCGAATCCATCATCTGGCTGGAGCAGTTTCTCAAGTCATTTCCTGGCGCGCTGCTGATGACCTCGCACGACCGCGAGTTCATGAATCGTCTGGTCTCAAAGATTGCAGAGATTGATGGCGGCGAAATCATCACCTACTCGGGCGACTACGACTTCTACGAGCGCGAACGGGCGGTGCGAGAGAGCAATCAGCAGGCAGCATTTGCCCGGCAGCAGTCCATGCTTGCCAAGGAGCAGCGCTTCATCGATCGTTTCAGGACGCACGCGGCCAAAGCGGCCCAGGTGCAGAGCCGGATTAAGGCCTTGGACAAGATCGAGAAGATCGAACTGCCGAAGAAACGCGCAGGTGGTGAAGTTTGAGTTTCGTGTCCCCCCGCGATCCGGCGAACAGGTGGCCGTCCTTGAGAATCTGCACAAGAGTTACGGCCCGCGTGTGATTTACGAAGGGTTCAATCTCACCATCCGCCGCGGAGAACGCTGGGCCGTCATGGGAAGAAACGGCGCGGGCAAGACCACGCTGCTCAAGATGATTGCCGGAGCCAGTGCTCCAGATGCCGGAAGCGTGCGGCTCGGCGCCAGCCTGTATATGGGCTACTTCGCGCAACAATCCCTGGACGTGCTCAATTCCGATCTCACCGTCATCGAACAGTTGCAACAGGATTTTCCCCAGGACAGTCTCGGGTCGTTGCGGAACCTGGCGGGAGCATTCCAGTTCTCCGGCGAAGACGTGGATAAGAAGATCCGCGCACTCTCCGGCGGAGAAAAATCGCGGCTGGCAATAGCGCGCATGCTCTACAACCCGCCGAACTTCCTGGTGCTCGACGAACCGACGAATCACCTGGATCTTGCGACCAAGGAGATGCTGGTGGACGCCCTGAAGGATTTTGAAGGCACCATGATCTTCGTATCGCATGACCGCATGTTCCTTCGCGGTCTCGGCTCACGTGTGCTGGAACTGGGCGGCGAGAGCGGCACGGACCGCCATCCCACTGTTTATCCTGGGTCATACGTTGAGTACGTGCAGAAGCTTGGACATGAGGCGCCTGGGATCTATTCGTAGGCCTTGCAGGGCTTTTGTGCAACGACTCGCACGGGTGGATATCGAAGCCTTCGTCGCAATTAAAAGCCACGTGGCAGAGAAGATGAACGACAGAAAGGGACTTGGTGAGAGTCGCGACGTTCAACATTAACAACATCAATAAGCGGCTCGACAACCTGTTGGTTTGGCTAGCGAAAGCTGAGCCGGACGTGGTTAGTCTCCAAGAGCTCAAGGCAGAACAGGGAGCCTTCCCCGCGAATGCCCTTCGGACTCTCGGGTACGAAGCAGTCTGGCATGGGGAGCGCTCATGAAACGGCGTGGCCATTCTCGCGCGAAACCCCGGTCCCGTGCTGACCTACACAAGCTTGCCGGGAAATCCTGAAGGTCATCAAAGCTCGGTACGTTGAAGCGGCTATTCAGGGAGTGCTGATCACTTCCATCTACCTCCCAAATGGGAATCCGCAGCCCGGACCGAAATTCAACTACAAGTTGGCCTGGTTTGAGCGCCTGATTGCCCACGCCGCCGAACTCATGGCGAGCGGCGCACCCGTAGTGTTAGCCGGTGACTACAATGTCGTGCCGACTGCGCAAGACATCTATCCGACTCTATCGTTGGATAACAACGCGTTAATCCAACCCGAGAGCCGGCGGACCTTTGCGCGTTTGCTGCTCAAGGCTGGACTGACGCCATGCGGAAGCCACATCCAGAAGGGCCGCTCTGGACATTCTGGGATTACAAATTCGAACGGTGGCAGCTATGAGATCTGCGTCGGGAAGGATCTATCGAGGCTTCTTTAGCTCACGCACGGCGCTAAGACCCGCATCTCGCAAGATGGCCTGTCTCGGGCGCTACCCGCACTGCATACACCCTAGAAACGGGCTTCGAGACCATTGGCCTCCGACTGAACCACCATACTGCCCGCGTGCGGGAGACGTGAGTATGGCTCGTCGGAAGACATCGAAACGACCCAAGGCAGGATCGACAATCGTGGCATCTTAATACCGCGATATTGGGGCTATAATTGCACAAAGTTCGGTGGGCACTCCATATCGTTCGTATGTCAATCTGATCTGCGATCCGCAGCTGGCCTATTAGTGCTTTCCATATACTTTGGCGACCGTGGCACAGCATCTTGTTGAGTTTATTTTGTTGTGCGCATTCGATTCCTCTCGCGCTACCGTAAGTTTGTCGGAGACGTCTAACATAACGAATTGAAATTGGAGATTATGACCACAGTTTCTAGGATCCTGGGACCCATATCATTGTTGTGCGCGCTTCTACTTGCGGGATGCGGAGACAGCGCCGCGTCCGGCGCAGGCATCGCGCGGCAGCGGAGCGATCGAGAGGCCGCAGGACACCTCCGCCGTGCCGGTCACGGTCGCCAAAGTCGAGCGCAGCACGATCCCTGTCGAACTACACGCCATTGGCACCGGCCAGGCCTTCAAGACCGTCTCGGTCGAGTCGCAGGTCGCCGGCATCGTCAAGGAAGTGCATTACCAGCAGGGACAGTTCGTTCACCAGGGCGACCTGCTGGTCACGCTCGACAAGAGCCCTTTTCTCGCCGCCCTCGCGCAGGCCCAGGCGGCGCTCGCCAGGGACAAGGCGCAGGCCCAGCTCGATCAGGCGGAACTCCAGCGCTATGACGAGCTCGACAAGGAAGGAGTTGTCTCCAAGGAGCAGTACGACCAGTACCAGGCGACGTCAGCGGCCGCCGAAGCCACGGTCGCACGCCGACGAGGCCGCCATCCAGACGGCCAAAATCCAGCTCTCCTATTGCTCGATCTATGCGCCCATCAGCGGCGTCACCGGCGCTCAGCTCGTCTATCCGGGCGCCACGGTCAAGGCCAATGACGTCCCGGTGCTGGTCGTGATCAACCAGGTTTCGCCGATCTACGTCAATTTCTCCGTTCCCCAGCAGTATCTGGAGTCGATCAAGAAGCTCATGGCGCGCTCCCGTTTGCCCGTTCAGGCCACGCCGACCGGCGATTCCGCGCCCGAAAACGGCGTTCTGACCTTCGTCAACAACACCGTCGACCCGACCACCGGCACCATCGAGCTGATGGCGTCGTTTCCGAACAACGACCAGCGTCTTTGGCCCGGCCAATTCTCCAATGTCCTGCTTCGCCTGAGCGAGCAACAGAACGTGCTGGTCGTCCCGTCGCAAGCGGTGCAGACGGGGCAGCAGGGCGATTACGTCTTCGTCGTGAAGCCGGACATGACCGTCGATGTCCGGCAAGTGAAGGTGGGACAAACGGTCAACAACCAAACCCAAATCTTGCAGGGGCTTTCCGCCGGGCGAAACCGTGGTCACCGACGGGCAGGTGCGCCTGGTTCCCGGAACCAAGGTCTATTTCACCAAGGGACTCTGACGAGGCTCGGAATCCCATGAATCTCTGCGAACTTTTCATTCGCCGGCCGGTCATGACCAGCCTGGTGATGCTGGCCATTCTTCTCTTTGGCATTCTCGGCTATCGCGACCTGGCCGTCAGCGATTTGCCGAACGTCGATTTCCCCACCATCCAGGTGTCCGCCGGCCTTCCCGGCGCCAGCCCGGAGACGATGGCCTCCTCCGTGGCGACGCCGCTCGAGAAGCAGTTCACGACCATCGCCGGCCTGGACTCGATGACTTCGACCAGCTCGCTCGGCAACGTCGCAGATCACCCTGCAGTTCGATCTCAGCCGCAACATCGATTCCGCCGCGCTCGATGTGCAGACCGCCATCTCCGCCGCCGCCAATCAGCTTCCGCCCAACCTGCCCTCGCCGCCGACCTTCCGGAAAGTGAATCCGGCCGATCAGCCCATCTTCACGCTGGCCGTTACCTCGCCCACGCTTCCGCTCTACGAGGTCGATAAATACGCCGAAAACCTCATCGCCGAGCAGATTTCGGAGGTGCCCGGCGTCGCCCAGGTCACCGTCAACGGCTCAGGCGAAGTACGCCGTGCGCGTGCAACTGAACCCGGAAGCTCTTGCCAGCCGCCAGATCGGCATCGACGAAGTGGAGCAGGCGATTCAAAACGCCAACGTCAACATGCCGATGGGCACGCTGTTCGGCGCTCACAAGGCCTATAACGTCGAGTCCAACGGCCAGCTCTCCGACGCCAGCGTCTACCGCCCGTTCATCGTCGCTTACCGCAACGGCGCCCCGGTGCGGCTCGATCAGATCGCGACGGTCATCGACGGAATTCAGGATCGGTACGTCGCCGACTGGGTGAACAGCATTCCGGGCATCATGCTGTCCGTTCAGCGGCAGCCGGGCACGAACACCATCGAGATCGTCAATAACATCCGCAAGCTCATTCCGCGCTTCTACGCGATGGTGCCGCCGTCGATCAACCTCTCGGTCGAATACGATCGATCGGTTCCGATCCGCGAGTCGGTCGAACGACGTCGAATTCACTCTTCTGCTCGCCGTCTTTCTGGTCATTCTTGTCATCTTCCTGTTCCTGCGCAACCTCTCCGCCACCATCATGCCGAGCCTGGCGCTCCCGATGGCGATCATGGGCACGTTCGCGGTGATGTACCTGCTCGGCTACACGATCGACACGCTTGTCGCTGTTGGCGCTGACCCTATCGGTGGGCTTCGTCGTCGATGACGCCATCGTCATGCTCGAAAACATCGTGCGCCACATGGAGATGGGCAAAGGAGCGCTCGAGGCCGCGCTCGATGGCTCGAAGGAAGTCAGCTTCACGATTCTCGCGATGACTCTGTCGCTCGCCGTCGTCTTTCTGCCGGTCTTCTTCATGCCCGGCGTCTTCGGACGCCTGCTCCACGAATTCGCCGTCGTCATCATTTCCGCCGTTCTGGTTTCCGGCTTGGTTTCCATCACCCTCACCCCGATGCTCTGCAGGCGCTACCTGCGCCCCGAACACGGACAAGCAGCACGGCTGGATGTATCGCAAGCTGGAAAACATGCTCGATACGTCGCTCCGCTGGTACGGCATGACGCTTCGCTGGGCGCTGCGGCATCGCGTCCTGGTGATGCTTTTCGGTCTTCTCATCCTGGTGGGCACCGCTTGGGAGTTCTGGATGATTCCGAAAGGCTTCCTGCCGCGAAGAGGATACCTCGCAGATTTCCGTCTCGACCGAAGCCAATCAGGGCATCTCCTTCGACGCGATGAAGGCGCATCAGGAAGCCGTCAATCGCATCCTCCAGGCCGATCCGAACGTCGTTCAATTCTATCTCGAGCGTCAGCGATTCGAACAGCACCGGCCTCAACAACGGCAGCGCCTTCCTGCATTTGAAGGACCCTTCCGACCGTCCCTGGACCGACAGCCCGGCCTACGATCGTCTTGTCGCCCGCTATGGCGGTCATGGCGCCATCGCTCGATCTGTCGCTCCGGTTCGATTCGCCCGCTCTTCGAACATCACATGACTATCGACGACGTGATCCACGAGCTGCAGCCGAAGCTGGACAAGGTCCCTGGCATGCGAGTCTTTCTCCAAAATCCGCCCGCCATCCGCATCGGCGGCCAGTCCACCAAGAGCCTGTACCAATTCACGCTGTCGAGCCCGGACACGGATCAGCTCTACAAGTACGCGCAGTTGTTCGAAGCGAAAATGAAGACGCTTGCCCGAGTCTCGCCGACGTCACCAGCGATCTCCAGATCGAGAATCCGCAGGCCAACGTCGTGGTCGACCGCGACAAAGCTTCCGCTCTGGGAGTGACGCCGCAGCAGGTCGAGGACGCCCTCTATAGCGCCTACGGCCAGCGCCTGGTCTCGCCCATCTACACTTCGAACAACGAATACTGGGTTGTTCTCCAGGTGCAGAATCGCTTCCAGAGCGATCCCGACATGCTCTCGGAGCTCTACATCCACTCTTCCTCCGGCCAACTCGTTCCGCTCAGCGCCGTCTCGAAATTCACGACTGGCGTCGGCCCCCTCACGGTCAACCACACCGGCCAGCTTCCTTCGGTTACGATCTCGTTCAACCTGGCGCCCGGCGTCGCTCTTGGCCAGGCGGTGAGCGAAGTGCAGAACCTTGCCAAGTCGATGCTGCCCATCTCCATCAACACCAGCTTCCAAGGCACCGCCCAGGCCTTCCAGCAGTCGCTCACCGGCCTGGGCATTCTGCTGATCATGACGGTGGTGGTCATCTATATCGTGCTGGGCATTCTCTACGAGAGCTACATTCACCCCATCACGATTCTCACCGGACTGCCGGCCGCGGCTTTCGGCGGTTTGGTCACGCTCTCGCTGTTCCACATGCAGCTCGATATCTACGGCTTCGTCGGCTTGATCATGCTCATCGGCATCGTCAAGAAGAACGCCATCATGATGGTCGATTTCGCTTTGGAGCTCGAGCGCAAGGGGAATTACACGGCCAGCGAATCGGCCTACCAGGGCTGCATGATTCGCTTCCGCCCGATCATGATGACCAGCGCCTGCACGATCATGGGCACCCTGCCCATCGCCATCGGCTTTGGCGCCGACGCCGACGCCCGCCGCCCGCTCGGCCTTTGCGTGGTCGGCGGCCTGATCTTCGCGCAAGTTCGTGACGCTCTATCTCACGCCTGTCTTCTACACCTACATGGATGCTTTCCTGAAGTGGCGGACCCGCAAGCGCCCGGAGACTCTTGAAACTTCCGTCGAGCCCCTTAGTCGCACGTAATGTGATGAGTGGACTGCAGCAGCCGGCATCGACGGTGGCTCGATCTCCGCCGAGTAAGTCGGATGGATAAGATATGGGGCGATAGAATCACCCCCAAGGCGATCTGGCACGTGGTGAAGGCGGCCGCCAAACATGCCGACATTAAGAATCTGGCTTCTCACGATTTGCGTCGCACCTGTGCCCGGTTATGCCATCTGGCTGGCGGAGAACTTGAGCAAATTCAGTTTTTACTTGGACACGCGTCGGTTCAGACAACTGAGCGTTATCTCGGCTGCCAGCAGAAACTCAGCCAAGCCAGTGAACGACAACCTCGGACTGGAAGACACCTGACGGTGTGGTTGTGGCCCCGAACGGGACTTCTGGACAACGTCGCCGGAATCCGCCGGAAAGCATGAAAACGCAGCCTCCGATTAGCCCTACATCCAAGCACAATCCGTATTCCCAAGCTCATTGCGCTCCTGATCCTCCGCAGATGCTAGTCTGACGTAGGGACCAATGAACAACCGCGACATCGAGGCGGCTCGGAAATATCACGATGGTACGAAACACTCCTACTGGAGTATTCGTAATAATCCTCACTCCCTCGACTGGGCAAACCGGCCCCTGCCTTTCAAGATATATGCGAAGCCGGAGCCGTTTCCGCTTCCGCGGGACGTGCCACAAACGGGGGTTGCCGCGCTCTCCGCGATCTCAGAGGCGTTGCCCTCGTCGGGGTCCGATTCGGTACCTGACCTCCAAGATCTGGCGCGGGTCCTCTATTTCTCGGCGGGGATTACCAAACAGCGCGCATCCCCAGGCGGAGAAATTTACTTTCGCGCCGCAGCCTGCACCGGAGCCCTTTACGAGATCGAACTGTATATCATAACTAGCGATCTCGCGGGCTTGGATGCCGGCGTCTACCACTTCAATCCGGCAGATGTGTCGCTGCGGCTTCTGCGAAAAGGTGATTTTCGCGGAAACCTGGCTCAGGCGACGGCGCTGGCACCGGCGGTGGTTGCCGCCCCCGTGACCATCATTTGCACCGGAACGTACTGGCGGAACGCCTGGAAGTATCAGGCACGCACCTACCGCCATTTTGGTTGGGACAACGGCACCCTGCTGGCAAATATGCTCGCCGTTTCCGCGGCTTCGGGATTGTCGGCCGAGATCGTGCTCGGGTTCGTAGACGCCGATGTGAATCGAGTGCTCGATCTCGATACCCGACGTGAGATTTCCTTGTGCCTTGTACCGATCGGACACAGATCCGACAGTTCGTCCCCAAAGCCCAGTGAAGCTTATCCACTCGGTTTGGAAACCATCCCCCTGTCGCAGCGCGAGGTCGAATATCCCGCCATGCTTGACATGCACGATGCGTCTTCACTTGCGTCCATACAGGAGGTGGCTCAATGGCGCGGGAATCAACCGGTCGTTCCGCCTTACGTTCCGGCGAACGAGGGAGTGCGACTGCAGCCCTTGCCGAAAGAAGAACAGCCGAAGGACACGATCGAGCAGGTAATCTTGCGCCGCGGGTCTACCCGAGCCTTCGATAAGGCGGCATCCATCACGTTGGCACAACTTTCAAGCATTCTCGACTGCGCAACGAGAGGTCTTCCGGCTGACTTCCTTCAGCCCCCCGGCAAGCAGCTCAACGATCTTTATCTGATCGTGCATTCGGTGCAGGGGCTCAAGCCGGGGGCTTACTTCTTCCGGCGTGATCAGAACATCCTGGAGCTTTTGAGGGAGGGAGAGTTCCGCGCCGAGGCCCATCACCTTGGGCTGGAGCAGGAACTGCCGGCGGATGCCTGCGTGGACATCTTTTTTCTCGCCGATTTGAAACCCATTCTCGAGCGATATGGGAATCGCGGGTACCGGGCCGTCCAACTCGAGGCGGGCGCCATCGGGGGCAGGATCTATCTGGCTGCATATGCCCAGCACCTGGGTGCGACCGGGCTGACCTTCTTCGACAATGATGTGGTCAGCTTCTTTTCACCGCACGCAAAGGACAAGAGTGCCATTTTCTTGCTCGCGGTGGGCAAGCCACGGAAGCGCAAACCACAGTAGCGCCAACTCCCGGATTCCGCTGCGGCACGACGGAAGAGGAGCGAATACCCGGTTTGGATCTTATGAATTAGCGAATCGCTGATCCGTATTTCCGCCTCATCGTCCATTAGTAATAAGGCAGCGCTGTCGGTGCCGTCCCAACTGGCTACCTCGGGGGCCGGTCGACCGACACGTTGTCGTTACTCGAATACTTGTTTGGCATCGCCCTGGAGTGGCAGAGACGGCGCGATGAACCGCCTACACTTCCCATTGCACATGCCCGCATACAACGAAGATGCCGGGTAGCCGGACATTTTGGTGGAATGTTGCTCCAATCCATGATGTGCCTGTGGCAGCCTCTGCGCGGCTGAGACCTTGATTCCAGGCGTGTGTAGCCACTTTGCGGCTCCCGTGCAAACAATTTCATCTTGGTTTGCCTCCGGATTCGAGGTAAACTTCTTCCACTTTTCTGCGGCTTCGAGCGCCAGCTTTGTTGCCCACCGGTATAGCACAACAGATTTGTAAGAGTTCGACCCAGGATGGCGGGTTGGGCGGCAGTTCCCTGTCTCTCGACCTGGCGCGTAGGAGAATTTTGTGATCCAGCAAAGAGTTTCACGGAGAACTGTCGCTAGCTTGTTTTTCATTAGTTCGAGACCATCGGCTTTTTGCCGCCACATCGCTCGACGCCCGAGATTCTTCGATCGTCTGCGGCACGCCGCGCTGCCTTCGCTCGCGGTGATCTTGCTGGTGCTGGGCATGGCCGTGCCCAGCCTGGCCACCACCTGGACAGTGACCAGCACAACCGATAGCGGGACGGGCACACTGCGAGCGGCGCTCGGCTGCGCTCGAATGGCGACACCATTGATTTCAGCCTCACGTATCCGGCCACCATTACGCTCACTTCCGGGCCGCTCACAATCGGCACGAGCTTGACCATCAGCGGACCGGGCGCGGCGAACCTGTTCATCAGCGGCAACAACGCATCCAGCGTCTTTGTAGTCAACGGAGTTACGGCGACCATCTCCGGCGTGACGATTGAAAACGGACACAACGGCGCCACCACGTTCCCCTGCACGGGCACGGGCGGCGGCATCTACAACAACGGGGCGCTGACGGTCAGCAATAGCACGCTCTCAGGCAACTCCGCCTGCGCGGGTGGCGGTATCTATAGCGACACTGGCGGAACGCTGACCATCAGGAACAGCACGCTGTCGGGGAACTCCGCCTCCGAAGGCGGGGGCATTCTCGCCGCCGGCCCGCTGACGACCATCAGCAACAGCACTCTGTCGAGTAACGCCGGCAACGCCGGCTTCGGTGGCGCTGTCTACAGTACCGGCGCTCAGACCGCGATCAGCAACAGTACCTTGGACAGCAACTCCTCAGGTATCGGCGGCGCTGCTGGCACAGTGACGCTGAGGGGCACGCTGTTAGTGAATGAGTTCGTTCCGACAGGGAACGGGAACTGCTACAACGGCTTCGGGCAATACGGGAGGATCGTCTCCAAAGGCTACAACCTTTCCGACGACAGCACGTGCAACTCCTTTTTCACGTCGACTGGCGATCAGAACAATGTCACGACTGCGAAGAACTATCTAGGCAGCCTGACCAACAACGGCGGCCCGACGTCGACATAGCACTGCTTTCCAGTAGCACGGCGATCGATGCGATCCCGTATGGCTCCTGCACCGACGCGACGGGAGACCCAGTCCTGACCGATCAGCGCGGCATCGTGCGGGCGGGCAATTGCGACATCGGTGCCTATGAAGTTCTGCCGACCGCCAACGTGTGCCAGTCGGGCCAGACGACGCCCGCGCCGTGCAGCTACACGCAGACAGTAACGTTCAATGTTGCCACGGGGCCGGTAACGTGGCGCATCCTGACGCAGGGCGCTACCGGTCTCGACTTCAGCCTCAGCGACACCAACGGCATTGTCTGCTACACCAGCCAATGCATTATGAACGTGAAATTCGCGCCCACCGCGCCTGGATTGCGCCTGGGCGCGGTGTACCTTATCGACACCAACGGGAACACGATCGCCAGCGCCGACATTTACGGCATCGGGGACGCGCCGGCGGTCGCGTTCCCGGGCGGTCCACAGACCACGGTTGCCTCCGCGTCCTCGCCGGCGGGAGTAGCCTTGGACGGGTTCGGGAATTTATTTGTCAGCTTAGTCTATAACTCTGGAAGTTTCGCCTTCGAGGAATTTCCGGCGGCGGGTGGCGAGGTTACCATTGCCACCGATCTTGATTATCCCGGCGGAATCTCGGTGGATGGCGCGGGCAACGTCTTTGTGACGGATAGCAATAATAATCGCGTGCTCGAATTTCCCGCCGGCTGTACCAGCAGCGCCTGCCAGATCACGGTGCCGACCAGCGGGCTCAATCAACCCTCCGACGTATTCGTGGATGGCGCGGGCAATCTCTTTATCACCGATCAATACAATTACCGAGTGGTGGAGGAACCCGCGGGTTGCCAGGCAAGCCCCTGCCAGACGGTAGTCCTCTCGCAAGCGGACTCTTACTTCTATCCGTTGGGCGTTGCCGTGGACGCGCAGGGAAACTTGTTTACCGATGACGGCGTTCAAAACGTATTCGAATTCCCTACGATCGGCACCCTCACCACACTCGGCACAGACTTCTCTGACCCCGACGGCCTGCGGCTGGACGCGGCGGACGACGTTTTTGTCGCCGACTTTTTCAATAGCCGGGTCCAGGAAATTCCTGCTGGCTGCGCCAGCAACGCCTGCCAGGTGACCGTGGGAACTGGATTCCGAGGTCCCGAGGCGGTTGCCATAGACGGCAGGGGCAATGTATATGTCGCGGATGGCGGCAACGGCAGGGTGGTCGAGGTGCAGCGCTCGCAGCCACCCACGCTGGCCTTCGGCACGGTGACGGATGGGAACACCAGCACGGCGCAAACCGTTAGCATCCAAAACATCGGCAACCAGGCCCTAACGTTCACGAGCATTGGGATCACGCTGGACAGCGCCGATTTCACGCTCGCTTCGGGGACGCCGAACGCCTGCCCGACATTTCCATCTTCGCTGGCGCCGGGCGGGATCTGCAACGTGGGGGTCGAGTGCGCGCCCGAGAACACGGGTTCGCTGAGCGGAACGCTCACGCTGGCCGACAATGCGCTGAATGCGACGAGCGGCGCGCAGGCGATCCCGCTTTCGTGCATGGGGCAATCGCCGGCGGTGAACACCTCGACCAGCATATCGTCGAGCCAGAATCCGTCCTACACCAATGGGGGAGCTAACAGCGTCACCTTCACGGCGACGGTGACGTCCTCGCAGGTGGTGAATGAGGGTACGGTTGCATTTACCGCGAACGGCAATGACATTTCGGGATGCACAGCCGTGGTTAGCAATGGCGTGGCACGATGCACCACATCTTTCACTACCGAAGGCACCTACAGTATCGAGGCCGCGTACAGCGGCTATACGGGCGCGACCAGTTTTGGGCCGAGTTCGGGTACGCTCAGCCAGACGGTGGCCAACAAGACGGAGGTCAGCGATAACGGCAGCATGTTCTGCAATCCGGCAGGGCCGGCGACTCCGAGCACGCAGGGCGCGGCGACACCCTATCCTTCGGAAATTTTCGTGAGTAACTTCACCGGCAACATTGTGAACATGACAGTAGAGCTGTATGGCATCAGCTCGAGCAATCTGCCGTTGACGGATCTGCTGCTGGTGGGGCCGACGGGTGCGACGATCGTGCCCTTTGGGGGTATCGGTGACAACAGCACGATCAGCGAAGTCAATGTCACGCTGAGCGACAGCGCGAGCAGTCTGTTGCCGAGTGGAACGGCGCTCGCAAGCGGCACGTATAAGCCCACTTCGCTCACGTCCGATTTGAGCTTCCCGGCTCCGGCGCCGGGCACGTTTGTTTATGCCGCACCCGAAGGATCCACCACGCTGGCCTCGGCATTCGGGAGCACGAGTCCCAACGGAACGTGGCAACTGTTCGCCATCGCGGATGGCACGGATGGGGTCGCGAGCATCAGCGGAGGATGGTGCGTGACGTTCCCGGCGACGCCTAGCGTCTCAGTGGCCGGCGCCACCACCAGCTATGGCTCGACTGCTGGCCAGCCGGTAAGCGCTACGTTCACCGGCAGCGGCGGCGTAGCGCCCAGCGGCACAGTTTCATTTTCGGCGGCCACGGGCTCGTTCTTGGCGGCCAGTTGCACCTCGAGTGGCGCGGTGCTCAGTTGCAGCAGTACGTACACGCCCAGCGGCACGCTCGCGGCGAACACCTACACGGGCTACATCACCGCCAGCATCATGGCGGCGGGTGGCTATACCAGCGCCTCCGGCACGGGCACGCTCACGGTGAACCAGCAGACGCCAACCGTGGCCGTGACCAACGTTAGCGTAGACTCGGAAGCCTATGGGAGCGGCACCGCGACCACCGTCACTGCGACGCTTTCCTGGACGGGCAGCGGGGTTGCGCCCACCGGCGGATTGAGCTTCAGTTCCACGGCGGCCGGCGGTTTCGGCCCGGCGAGCTGCATCGGCACAACGAGTCCGATCTCGTGCAGTGCCACGTTCACTCCCACTGCGACGGATGCGCCGAACACGTACACGCTGAGCGCCAATTTTTCGGGCGACACCAACTACGCGACCGCAAGCAGCACCCAGACAAACAACTTCAGCATCGCTAAAAATAGTTCGGTCTCGTTGAGCATCACGAATGTCTCCACCACCTACGGGTCGACCACGCCCGTTTCCGTATCCACACTGGTCTCATGGACGGGCGGCGGCAGCGCGCCTACGGCGGCAGATGTCAGCATCGGTTTCGTGGGCAGCGGGACGTCGATCGGCGGGTCGGTGGGAGTCGACAACCTGCGGCGCGGTTTCCGGCGACTCGATGACCTGCTCGGCGATGTATACGCCGAGCGGAAGCCTGGGCGGGGGCGTGTACACGTCGCCCACGTATAACACGCTGAAGGCGGTTTTCTCCGGCGATACGAATTATACGAATGCAGCTTCGGCCGCCGACACGGTAACGGTCGATCAAGCGCCGGCCATTACGAGTGCGAGTGCGACGACGTTCACCGCGGGCACGTGCGGAACCTTCACCGTGACGACGACGGGCTACCCGCCGCCGAGCTTAGCGAAAGCGGCACGCTCTGCCGAGCGGCGTCACTTTCGTCGACAATGACAACGGCACAGCCACGCTGAGCGGGATGCCAGCGCTGTCGGGCGGCGTTTACAAGCTCACCTTCACGGCGGCGAATGGCGTTGGCTCGAATGCGATGCAGACGTTTACGCTGACGGTCATCAGGCTCCGGTCTTCACCAGCGCGAACAGCGCCACCTTCACCATCGGCGTGGCCGGTTCGTTTACAGTGACGACGACGGGCTTCCCGACTGCCCAGCATCACGGAGACGGGCCATCTGCCAACCGGCCTCAAGTTCGTCGACAACGGGAACGGCACGGGCACGCTGAAAGGGACTCCGACTGGTATTTGTCGGTGGAGACTTCAGCATCAGCTTCACGGCAAACAACGGAATCGGTTCGGCGGTGACGCAGGCCTTTACGATCATTCTGCAGCAGGCGCCTTCGTTCACGAGCGCGAATAATGCGGTCTTCGTGTACGGGGTGCCGAACTCGTTTACCGTGACCACTTCGGCATTCCCGGCGCGCGAGCATCCACGAGGCGGGGACTCTGCCGCCATGGCTTACGTTCGTCGACAACGGAAATGGCACGGCTACACTCTCCGGGACGCCGAGCTACGTCTCCGGCACATTCGCGCTTGTTCTCACCGCCACCAATGTGGTGGCGACGTGTGCAGCAGAACTTCACGCTCAACGTGTCGGGACTCAATCTGTCGCCGTCGAATCTGGTTTTCGGCACCGTGTATCTGAACAGTTCGCACACGTTGCCGGTAACGGTCACGAATGTGGGATCGACTACCGTCACGGTGAGCGGTGTGAGCATTACGCCGGGCACGGCGAACGCCGCGGCCTACAAGGCCGTCAACCATTGCACGACCCGTTGAAGGCGGGCAAGAGTTGCATTATCGATGTCACATTCAAGGCTGACGCGGAGGGCACGCTGACGGCGACGCTGAACCTCATGGATAATGCGGTGGGCATGCCGCAACACGTCGGGCTGACGGGCAATGTGATCGATCCGGTGGCGCAGTTCAGTCCGACGAAGCTGAGCTTTGGGACGCAGGCCGTGCACAGCAGTAAGACCTTGCCCGTGCAACTGACGAACAGCGGGCAGACGCCGCTCGACATCAGCAACATTTCCATTGGCGGGACCGATGCAGGAGACTTCTCGCAGACGAACAACTGTCCGGCGATCCTGGCGGCGGCGGCGAGTTGTACGATCTCGGTGACCTTTGACTCCGACGGTGAAGGGAGCGCGCACAGGCACGTTGATCGTCACAGACAATGTGGCGGCCGGACAGAGCACGGTCGCGCTGACGGGGACGGGCCACTGAAAACCATGCTTGAGGGGTCGAGCTATGAGATCTGCGTCGGGAAGGATCTATCGAGGCTTCTTTAACTGACGCACGACGCTAACACCCGCATATCGCAAGATGGCCTGTCTGGGCGCTACCCGCACTGCATACGCCCTAGAAACGGGCTTGGGGGAGATGAATTGGCGACTTCTCGAAGCGAACTTGCGGGACTCCGTGGGACGAGTTTTTCATCGGACGCTTCTTCTCAAATGCCCGCATACCACGCATAGCCACCATCACGAAACTTCACGAGGTCATCGACGATCGGATCCGGGATTCCGACCGTCAGCAGAGTCAGGTTCTGCTCATCCTCCTCCGTTGTCTTGGTGAACGGGCACAGGGCACCGCGGTAGTATGTCTCCCGGATGGTGAAGGATTTATTGTTCGGGTCAAAGTCTCTCCATCGGAGTGCCAGCAGTTCGCTCGGTCGGAAAGCGCAGAACACCGCAACTGGAATTCCTGGACGATCCTTTCCTGAAGGGCTCGTCGGGGCATACCACTTCCCAACCTCCGCCGGGCAGAGTACGATAGATTTCTGTCGGCGGCACGTATTGATACCAAAGGTCTGGGCGGTTAGCTCAGCTGGTTAGAGCGCCTGCCTTACAAGCAGGAGGTCGCAGGTTCGAGTCCTGCACTGCCCACCAACTCCAACTCCGACAACGACATGGCGGCTTGGCCCAAGCCTCGCTTCCGATTATTCAAGTGGGGGCGCTGCAAACCGTATCGGCGGCGTCAGCTTTCAGGGAAATTGTTTACTGGATGGTAGACCGACGAACTGCGGGGGGTACCCCTACCCCCCTCGTACCTCAGTACATTAGAATCAGATAGTTAGAATAAGTCTGACGCCAAAGTATTCAAACTATTTGAGTTAGACTTACTTATTGTAAGTCTTTTGCCGACTATAGCTTAATGTCTCTTTTGGTTATTTCTCCGCGTTTACCCCTGTCAAAGTATTACGAAATAAGGAGTTAGAGGCAAAGTCCTGAGCGAAAAGGACTTAACCCGGCAAACCGCAGGTCATCTTGGTCCAAGTTTTGGAGACCTTACTCCGATATTTGGTTATTCGTTGTGCTAAGTCAAGGGTAAACTTGCGGCGAACTCGACGGTCGAGGAGCAGATTTGGAGCTTGCCCGAGCGGCGGGAGTCGGGGATGCTCGCGGGGGGAAAAAAGGCGCGGAGGGTATCCGCGCCTCGGTTTCGACATCTATTCTGACTAGCTACTGAACCGTTAGGTTGAACGTGGGGTCTGGGTTACCGTTCCCTCTGTCACCGTCACTGTGATTGGATAGGTACCAGCCGGTGTCGGCGTCTTGATGTTTACCGTGGCGCTGCCGCTCTTAGTGTCATCCGCCTGCGAGGTTGCGGTGACCGTCACCGCCCCGGAAGGAACCGAGGTTGGAGCGGTATACAGGCCTGATGAACTGATTGTGTCCGTTGTTCCGCCCGAACTGATGGCCCACGTGACAGCCGTGTTGATGTTCCGGTCACAGTCGCCGAGAACTGCTGGGTCTGCGCGGGTGCGCCCGAAAGGTTGGGGCAGAGGGTATTTACCGCCGGGCTTACGCTGACCGCTACTGGCGCGGGTGGAGTACCGCGACCGCCTCCGCATGCCACCATCAATCCCGTCAGAACCAGCATGAGGCAGAGTCCGACGATCTTGTAGCGGCGGGAGATCTTGCCACCGCCGAGACCGACCAGCACCACGCCCGCCAATGGGAGAGTCAACGGGAGCCAGAGACGCGGGTTCTGGTTCTGCGCTATCCGCCGTGTGCCGGGCGTATGCGCCACCTGCCGTGCCGGTGAACGGGCCAGGCGGTATTGACGGTAATCATCACATCTGTTGCCGAGGCGCCCGAGCAAGGGAGACGCCGGAGAGAATGAGCATGTAGCGCCCGCCGGGAGTCCGGAGCACGAATAGGACACGCTACTGGTGAAGGTGGTGCCGCCCACCGGAGTGAGCTGCATGCTGGTGGTGGTCGTCTGGCCCGGGCTGGCAGAGGTGGGATTTGTTAGAGTGCCCGGGACGGTGAAAGTTCCGTTTACCGCAAGGCTGACGGACTGGCTTTGCGTGATGGTCCCGTCAGTTCCCTGGATGGAGAAGTTTAGGTTCCTACGGTCGCGCTGCCGACCGTGACTGTGAAGGCCGCACCGCCCCCGAGGTGGGAACGAGCGGGTTGGGCGATATTGAGCACGTTCCAGGTTTGCCCGAAGTGCAGGAAGGGTCACGTTGCTGTCGTAGCCGTTGACGGCGGTCAGCGTTCCGCTCCACATGACGTTCTGGTTGACTATAGTCGTGGCCGGAGTGGCAGTGACGGCGACGTGAGCTCGGCCCAGTCACCGTGACCTGCGACGAGAGGCTGGATGCCTGGCTGGCGTAGTTAGTGTCGCCAGCATAGGTGGCGGTAATGGTATAGGTCCCAGCCTTGCTGATGGAAGTGGTCAGGCTGGCGACGAGTTGGGCGGTGGTCCCTTGATTGATGTTTCCGGCCGTGGAGGTGTAGGTGGGCGTGCCGGTCAGCGCGGTTCCGTTGGCGAGGAAGGTTACGGCGCCGGTGGGAGCCACGCCGAAGCTGGCGCTATCTATGGTCGCGGTGACGGTAAAGTTTTGACTGGGGCCTACTGAAGGCGGATCGCTGTCACGCTGCTGATGGCAGTTGGCGCGGTGGTGACGGTGACGGCGACGCTCGTCGTGCTCGCTTTGTAGTGGCATCGCCGCTGTAGTTCGCTTTCAGAGTGTGGCTGCCGGCCGTGAGCTGAACGTTTTGGTCTTCGGTGTAGCCCTCACTGTTCAGTGCGAAAGTACCACCGTCGAAGATTGCTGCCTTATTGTCCTTGAAGACGATGGTGCCAGTGGGACACGTAATCACGTTGTACGACAGGAAGCGGCAGCGCTTTGAAGACGTCGGCGCGTAACAAATAGTAATCGTATGGCCGGTACCGTAGCGACGCTGGTCGAATACGTCGGGTTATCATTCTGGTCAACTCGGTGACCAGGCCGGGCATATAAACGGAACTATTCTCCGGGTGTGATGGTGACGTTGCCTGGAGCACCGAGTAGCTGCCACCGAAGGTCGTATCGCCACCGTAATGGGCGATCACTTTGTAGGTGCCGCCGGGAAGCAGATTGGTGGACCAACTGGCCGTACCGCTTGAGAGTGTAACAGTCGAAGCCTGGTTTTCCGGGGGTTCCGGGGTTGACCAGCAGAGCGACGTCCCCGGTAGGAGTTCCTGTTCCCGTATTGAGGAGCGACGGTGACAGTTGACGGGCACGGATGCGCCATGAGGCATGCTCACAGGGTTGCCGCTATTCAAGGTCAGTGTGGCGGTCGAGGGAGTGAAGGTGACTTGCTCCAATTGTTGACGAGATTGGCGGCGTCAACCGATCCGAGGCCGGTCCAGGTCATAGGCCGTTAAGGTGGCCCAGGCGGTAAGCTTTGTGCGTTGCTCGCTGACGCCGACGGGATCGCTGGGGGTGTTGGTCAGGCAATTTTGATTACCGTTCGCGCGGGCATGGAGATGGTGAGCCGGAAGGAAGTCGTGGAAAGCGTTGGGTTGCTTTCCGGCGAGGCTATAGAGAATGAGACTCGGGGATTCCCCTGAGGGTCTCCTCCGTTTTTCTGGTTCACCAGAGCCATGATGCCGGCGAAGGCGGGGGTGGAGACAGAGGTGCCGCCATAGCCGAGGAAATCAAAGCCGGTCAGATGGCAAACCCCGCCGGTCTGGTCTTTTTCGCAAATG
>CAVPUZ010000005.1:0-55895 GCA_963709055.1 uncultured Acidobacteriaceae bacterium | reverse complement strand
AGGTTGCATTTCACGGAAACTGGCCCCTGTCTTCTTTCCTGATTAGTATAGGGTTCCTTGGGTGAACCCTCGCGACGTATACCATTCTTCCGAAATCAATCGCCTCTTTCGGGTGGATTGGATTCAATACCCCGCCAATCGATCTTGGCGCGGGTTGATTAAACCTTCGGTCTTTAAGCAATAGTATCCATCATAGATAGCAATAATATACGCGAGTTTGCGAATGTATCTATGCATGCATATGACGGAACTCTATGCAAACAAAGCTTGTTGAATATAAGGTCGTCGATTATTACCCTAATCTACCGCATGGTTCCATCTTCGCGATCATATTTGGCCTAGCCTGTATTATTTCTCAATTATTTCTCAGATTAAGGCCGGTTGGCCCTCGAGTCGGGGGTCATCTAATCTGCTCGAAAGGAAAGGGGAACACGGTTCCCCTTTCCGAACCTTGGGCACAGGACACTGACTTCGGGTCAAAACTCCCGCTGTAGTATAGGCTTTTTCAGCGCGGCTGCTGTGGAAATCCTGTCCGGGGTGGGCAAGTTCGGAAGCCCTCCGAGGCATTTCTTAATCCCTGGATTGTCCCAGGTCTTCGAGGACCAAATGCCGAGAGTGCACCGGCGTAAGACCAGGTCGGCCAGGTATCCGGTTGGATCCGCGTTCTCCTTTGAAATCCAGGCTCGGTGATCAAGTCGATCTGGTCCCAGCCTAACGGCCTGCCATCATCCCGGGAGTTGCTCTCCACTGACCTATGCTGTCGCGGCTACTTCTCATTCGAGGTGTCGCGGCAGGGGGCTGTCCTGGGCCCGGTCGTTTCCCGCCGCCCGCTGCGCCCAGGGTAATCTCCGTGGCGGCATGTGCCGGAAGAACCCGGGTATCTGGACGTCTTCCTGCGGCACTTGGGGATCTGCGCGTTCCTTAGGACGACGACCAGAGCGCGCTTCAGTACGGCAAGGCCGTGAATCTACAAATCAACTACATCAAAGTCGTGCGCTTTCCAAGAAGGCTTTGGAGGCGCCCGAAGGTGTGTCAAGCTGGAATTGTTGAACTATGAAGACACCGCAGAGAACAAATCCTAAGGAGCCTACCATCTTGTCGACATTCGTCGTAACACCAACTCCGGTACCGTTTGAACCTTTCGTAGACGCCGATCGGGCCGCAACTTTTCTTGGCATGGAACGCCGCCTGCTGCTCGACTGGTCCCGCCGCGGGGTAATCCCGGGGCACCCCTGGGGCGAAGGAACCCGCCGTATCTGGCGCTATCTGCTCTCCGAACTTGCAGATTGGGGAAAAGCGCAGGAGAATGTTTCCCCCCCGGTGCCGTTAAGAAAGCGAGCATGCAATGAGGCATCGGAACCAGAAGGGGTCCTTAAAGCTCGTACGTCGTGCGGACGGGACCCGCGTGTGGATCTAGCCCGAGCCGGAGCTTTTCAGTCCAGCGAACAATAATGTCAATCGCCAGAAACAGCCTAGAAGCATTATCATCTGCCAAATGTCTAAGACAGATCGATCTATGCTCGATTTCTTCATTCTGGCTTTGATGGCCGACGGTGTCGTGGTAACGCCCTACACCCTTCTGCAACGCCTGGGAATTTCTCCGGGCGCCAGCATTCCAGCCTTGCGAAGACTGGAGCGAGAGGGCCTCACACAAAGGGAAAAGGTAGGACCACGCCGCCGTCAGGCCTTCATTTTGGCGAGGAGAGGCGAACAGGTATTGCAACGTGACATATATGAGGCTCTCCCTGCGCTGGTCGAGAACCCGCCACTAGATGCTGAATCTATAAGCCGCGTGGTAGCCCTCGGTCGAAGTGGACATGCCAATCTCGTAGAAGCGATCGCGATCGTGGCAGCCGCACTCGCAAAGTGCGTGGAGAATGCGAAATCCGCCGAGCAACGTCTTCGGCCCCTGCAGCCGATGTCTGGCACGGCCGACATCTATACCTGGGCCTTGGGGAACATGGAGCTTGTCCGGTGGAAGGCGCAAGCGGTCGCAATTCGGAGGGTGTATTACCGCCTTTGCACCAAGGGTTATCGCCTTAATAAGGGCGGGCGCCCGGAGAGGCGCAAAAACCGCAACCGGGGTTTCCGACCACCTGCCCAGGGTGGAATACCTTCGTAGAGGTTTCATTCTCGATCCGCCCCCCGCAATGTTTTGGTTCCCTTACCCGGCGTGCGATCCTGATCAGGACAGGACGCAAGTACGCAGGATCGCGAAAAAAAGTCTTGTTCGCCACAAAACATCTTAATGGAGCTGACCTCCACATCCGCAGGTTGCCTGACGAGGCTTTGTAAGCCGAAACCCGGGCAACCCTTGTAACAGTCGCGCCCTCTTGGCGCCCAAAATACCTTGGACGCCGTCCGCCTCGCGTACCCTATCAAGCGAGCGAGATCAATCACGAGGAAATAAACAAAATGGAGTCCTGCTGGTTGACGGTCGCCGAGGCGGCCGAATACTTAAAGACAAAGCCGCGCACACTTTTGAAGTGGGTACGCGAAGGAACGATCCGGGCTTACCCGCTCCATGGTATCAAGCGGCGGGTATGGCGTTTCCGCCGTGAAGACCTGGATGCAGCACTTGGTTTCAACCCCACCCCCGTACTCATTTCTGCGCTATCATCGAGCTCGTCATCCGCGGTCCGTGTCCAATAGGAGGATTGGAAAATGAAACGGACCGCACGTCACGCGAAGGGTTCCGTCGTCTATGACAGACGACGGAAAACGTGGAACCTTTATTTCTATGAGAACGGCAAGCGCCGTTCCCGATTGATTGGTAGCCGCTCGAAGTATCCGACGAAATCAGCCGCATGTCGGGCTGCGGATGCCGTTGAGCATCAACATCAGGTCGATGTCAGTGCCACCTCGCCAAACGTTCGTACGTTGGTCGAGCAGTACAGAGTAGAGAAGATGCCTGAGAGATACAGTACACGCCACGGCTATAACGCGTGGCTGAATAATCATATCGTCCCGAAGTGGGGAGCATGTCTGATCACAGACGTGCAGGCCCGTCCAGTCGAACTGTGGCTGCATTCCCTCACGCTGGCACCTAAGAGCAGGGTTGCCATCCGTGGGTTGCTCGGGATCCTATGGGACTTCGCCATGTGGCGGGGTGATGTGCCCACACAACGAAACCCCATGGAACTCGTCTCGATTAAGGGTGCAACCAAGCGCATGAGCAAACCGCGCAGCCTCACGGTGGAAGAGTTCCAACGATTCTTCTTCCGCCTTGAAGAACCATTCCGCACAATGGCGCTCCTGTGCGTCTGCTTCGGCCTTCGTATCAGTGAGTGTTTGGCGCTGGTCTGGTCGGATGTGGATTGGCTCAACGGCAAACTCTCTGTCGAGCGCGCCATCGTCCGACAGCATGTGGACGATGTAAAGACGCCAGAGTCGAGGAGGCAGATGTCCATAGACAGCGCGATACTCGAGTCGCTCAAACTCTGGAAACAATCGTCCCAGTTCTCTGCCCAGGAAGATTGGATCTTCGCCTCTCCGGCGAAGCTTGGCCGTTTGCCATGGTCGTACCCTTGGATTTGGAATGTATTCCAGAAAGCAGCATCCGACGCGGGCATCGGCAAACTAGGCACGCATACCATGCGTCACAGCTACCGCTCATGGCTCGACGCTGTCGGAACATCCGTAGCCGTTCAGCAGAAGCTTATGAGGCACGCGGACATCCGTACGACGATGAACATGTATGGGGATGTGGTCACCAACGAGATGGCAGAAGCACAAAGCAAAGTTGCTGGCCTAGCGGTAAACAGCACGCAAACAGCACGCAATCCCAGCTAAGTCATTGAAAACTGGCGGAGAGAGTGGGATTCGAACCCACGTTAGAGTTTCCCCTAAACACGCTTTCCAAGCGTGCGCCTTCAGCCACTCGGCCATCTCTCCGGCGCCACGTGAAGCGGCTGTTCCGATTCTAGCAGTTGCCTGATTTCAAAGCTTGCGACCCCGCAGTCCGCCCGGCCTGTTGACGCGAGAACACGACTTCAGCGCAAACAACGGATCGCAAAATCGGGATCGAGCCCTAGCTTTCTTCCGCCTTGTGCAACTGTTGCGCCAGGTAGTTCTCGTAGCTCATCTCTTTGATTGCGTGCAGTTGCCCTTCCAGCCAATCGATGTGGTGTTCTTCATCCAGCAGAATTTTTTCCATCAACTCGCGCGAACCGTTGTCGCCTATCGCCACAGACGTCTTGATCCCATCATTCAGGCGCTTTACCGCGGTGTATTCGAGCTGCAGATCGTTCTCCAGTTGCTGCTTCAAGGTCTGCCCCACATTGATCTTGAAATAGTCAGTCATGTTGGGCGCGCCGTCGAGATAGAGGATGCGCTCCATCAGGATCTCCGCGTGCTGCATTTCTTCAATCGATTCCTTGCGGATCTGCTTGGCCATCCTTTCGTAGCCCCAGTTCTCGCACATTTCGGCGTGCAGGAAATACTGGTTAATGGCAGTCAACTCCGCTTTCAGCACTTCATTCAAAATAGCAATGACTTTTGCGTCGCCTTTCATAGTGACCTCTCGAAGATTCGTTCTCAAAACCTGGTACTGAAATCCTGGTTCTCAAATCCCGGTTCTCAAATCCTGGTTTCTGAAATCCTGGTTCTGAAATCTTTCCCTGGACATGCAGGGAGCAAAAGCCGGAACCTTTCCCGCGGATATCACTCCAACGGCCGATTGGTTGCGACTCAGAATTGTACTAGAAGAAACAACTTACGGGCGGGATCCCGAAGCCGCCGCGGAGGCGTTCGGGGTTGCAGTATTGGTCGTTTCGGGAAGTTGCGGTGCCTGTCCATTGGCCGGAACGGCAGCCTTGACCGCGGCTTCTTTCTCGCCGTCCTTCTGAACCACACGGTGATTCAGGGTATAGAGCGCCAGTTCCAGACGGTCAGCCACTCCCAGTTTGTCATACACCTTGCGAAGATAATTCTTCACGACCTGCTCGGTCGTGCCCACACGGAGCGCGATTTCCTTGTTCTTCATGCCCTGCGTCACGCAGGAAACGATCAGCGACTCCTTGGGAGTAAGCTGCACTTTCGGACGAGAACCGGACGGACGCACGCTCTGCGTACGATAGGCCTCAAGCACCCAGCCGATTGCGCGCGCCTCAAGCCAGGGCTCACCCTGGGAAACTTTTCGCAGGCATTCGACCAGCATTTCCGGTTCAACTTCACGCGAAACCACCGCGTGCGCGCCGCGTCGGAACAGTTCTAGCGTCATCTCCTGGTCCGGTTCCTGCAGCACAACCACCAGACGGCAACTCGCGCTTTGCCGCAGCAGATCGGAAACCGTCTCGGGCGGATTCGCCGTGAGCGCCGCCTCGAAGATCACAATGTCGGCTGTAAATTTTTGAATTGTCGAGACCGTCTGCGTCAGGCTCTCCGCCTGTCCCACCACCCGGATGTCATCTTCGAGCGCGAAGATCTTGCGCAGCCCCGCGCGGAAAATGGCTTGCGTATCCGCTACAATCACGCGGATCGTGCCTTTACCGTCGTCAGGCTGAAAGCCTTCGCCAGGCTCAACGCTCATCGGAGTGCTCGCCATCCGTCCTCTTTCGCGCGCCTACCCGCGCTCAAACCTGTACTCGTCGATTACCACGCCGACTCCGCGCCGGCCCCCATCTTCTTCGAAACTCCGCACCACTCGGCCCCGGCAGTCCACCTGCACATCCGCATCTCCTCCCACCACATTGGCGGGAAGCGAGATCGTAAAATCCACCGCCGACCCTATGGGCACATCCGCATCCATGCGGAAAAGCACGCCGTTGGCGGAAATATTTTCGGTTTCAATCATCTGCCCGGTTCCGCCTGACTTCAAAGCCACCGGCAGTTTGATGGGAAAGCGAGCCGCGCCTTGCACATCCGCATACCCTTTGCGGCGCTTGTTGCCCTCAGCCACGGATTCTTTGCCGGCTTCCGACACTCTCTTAAGTCAACCTTTCTGGACGTTCCTGCCGTGCACCGCAAATGCACCATTTCAGGCCGAGATTACACCCCGGTATCAACCCTGCAAAGGTTACGTAGGTCATGAAACAAGAGTGAAGAAGTGCCCGTGGTACAGGGACTTAGGGACGTGCAGGTAATTCGAACCGGCTTGCGAGTGGATTGACCTATGCTCTCTGAGGCGCCAGGCGATTTGCACAACACGGTCTTAGAACCTGGTGACTTCCGTAAAATTAAACTCTTTCACCTTCATCGCCGGCACGACCATGTCAAACGACTCTTCCCCGCAGGCTCGCACCGGAGTCCCCATGGCTTCGACGTTCGACAACATGGCGATCAAGCTCTGATTGAAACGAAAATTCCTTAACCCGCACTGCACCTTGCCATTTTCAACGAGGAAGGTGCCATCGCGCGTCATGCCAGTCACGATCTTCTCGTAAGGATCCACTTCCCGGATGTACCAGAGCCGAGTCACCAGGATGCCGCGCTCCGTGGAAGCGATCATCTGTTCGACGCTTTGCCGGACGCCGTTCGTTTTTTCCGAGCCGCCCACAACGATATTCAGCGGCATCTCGCCCATCTCATTCGGCAACGGAAAGCCGTGCCCAGTCGCCTCGATCAGCCCAACTTTGTTCGCGTACGTCGGACTTCTTCATCTTCGCAGCGGTGCCGCGGGCGTAAACAACGCGCTTCACGATTCCCTGCTCGACCAGTTGTACGCGCTGCCGCCGCATGCCCTCGCCATCAAATGGCGACCCTGCCTGCAGAGGATGCGCCGCATCATCCCAGATGTTGATGTTCTCCCCGAACAGCTTCGTGCCAATCCGATCGTTCAAAAACGAACGCTGATCGAGAATCGCCATGCCGCTGAAGTCCCAGAACATGAAGCCGACAATGTCGAGCGCCGCCGACGGTTCGAGAATCACCGTGTATTTGCCCGCCGGAATCTCGCGCGGATGCGGCCGATTCCACCGCCTTGCGCGCCGCCGTCTCCGCCAGTTGCACCGGATCAAGATTGCGCATGTCCGGCGAATTCAACTTCTGCCAGCCGGAAGAATCCTCGGCCAGCATGGTGACCGAAACCTCCGCCAGCGTCTGCGTGTGCCACTCGGCCAGGCCGCGTGAGTTGAAGATTCCTTCAGACGATTCTGATGTCGAGTAAATTCCCGCGATAGTCAGCTTGTGCTTATCGGCCAAACTCACGATTCGTCCAACCGCATCCGCCCGCTCGCCCGGAGTAACAGCCGCCGTCTGCTCAAAGAATCGGGAGGGTGGAGTGACGGGCGGCTCGCCCGTCTTGCCGAGTGCTTCGCGAGCATCAGGCATCGGCAGCAGATCCGGATCCGGTTCCTGCACCCGCGCCAGATTCTCCGAAGCCTCAACCGCCCGCTTCAGACTCGCATCGTCAAACTGATTGGCCGTAGCCCGCGCCGTCCGCCCGCCAAAATTCGTGCGGATGGACGCAATGCAATTCTCATCCTCAACGTTCTGATGAATCGTGTTGTTGGCAAAGCGAGTCAGTGCAAAGCGCGCCCCGGTGAAGAGCACCTCGACCTCGTCCGCGGACGAGAGCCGGCGAACGCGGTCAAATATCTCCGATGCCCGTTCCCTGCTTAGCATTCCCCGCACTTTTCCGTGTCTCTGTGTCTCTGTGTCTCCGTGGTGAGCGATCCTAACTGCCCTTGTACGCCGACCCGACGCGAATCTTCCGAAAACGCGCCGGACTCGCTCCATGCCCCGTACCCATAACTTGTTGCGGCTGCCCTTTCCCGCAATTCGGCGTTCCCCAGAGCGTCCAATCCTGGCGCGAGCAAATCGCATCCAGCGAATTCCAGAACTCCGTCGTGATCCCCGAATACGAAGGATTCTTCAGCATCCGAACCCGCTTGCCATTCTTGATCTCCCACCCGATCTCGCATCCGAACTGGAAGTTGTAGCGCTTGTCGTCAATCGACCACGACTTGTTCGTCTCCATGTAAATCGCGTGCTCGGTGTCGGCAATCAACTGCTCCAGCGTCAGCGGAGTTTCTCCCGGCAGAAGGCTCACGTTCGTCATCCGAATCATCGGCAGCCGGTTCCAGCCCTCGGCGCGCACTGTGCCGCCGGATCGCGCTGCCCCAATCGTGTGTGCCGTCTCGCGCGAACTGAGGTAGCCAGTAAATCGCCCCGCAGTAATAATCGGCGTACATTGCGCGGCAACACCTTCGTCATCATAGGCAAAAGTCCCCAGGCCCGGCCCATGCTCCTGCCGCGCATCGGCGACCACGTTCACCAACTCGCTGCCATATCGCAGATTGCCCAGCTTCTCCAGGGTCAGGAAAGACGTGCCCGCAAAATTCGCCTCCATGCCCAGCACGCGATCGAGTTCAATCGGATGCCCGATCGATTCGTGAATCTGCAACCCCAGCTGCGACCCATCCAGAATGATGGCGAACTCACCCTCCGGACACTGCTCGGCCCGATGCAGCGCAACTGCCTCTTCGCCCACCCGGCGCGCGTTTTCGACCAGCTTCATTTCCTCGATCAACTCGTACCCGCGATTCTGCCATTGCCCGCCAAACGAATTCGGATACGACCTCTTCTGAATCTCGTTCCCGGCAAACGCATATGCGGTATATCCCGCGCCGCGTCGAATATTTCGTCTGATGAATGTCGGCGCCCTCGGAAGAAAGAAACCACGACTCCTCGCGCACAAAATTCATGCCGGTCTCGGTGAGCGTGACGCCTTTAACGCGCACGCATCTCCGCGTCCGCCTTGAGCAGCAAATCAAGATTTTGCTCGACGGAGGTCGTGAAGGGGTCCACTTTGTAGGGCGTGGTCCAATCGGCAACCGCCGCCGGCTCCGGAGCCAGACGCACGTTCTCGCGCTTTACGCGTGCCGATGCTTTGGCAATCTCGACCGCCCGGGCGGCGGTAGCCTCAACGGCGCCCGCGGCCCATACTTGCAGTAGCGGCAAATCCCCACGCGCCCCCGGCGATCGCGCGCACGCCGATGCCCAACGAATCCGTATCGGAAGCATGCCCCACCCGTCCATTCTTGGTGGTCAGCGAACGATTGCGAATCGCCACCACGCGCGCATCGGCGTAGGTACGCGCCGCGCGCAACAGCCGTGTCAAGAGCCAGTTGTGCAAGACTTCGCATCCTGAATACTCATCCCACGTCTTCCTGAGCGGAGCGGGGTAAGCGAAGCGCGCCCCGCGCAGTCGAAGGACCCCTACCCCCTCAAATATCGCTGGCCCATTGCAATTTCCGCACCGGCCATCATCCCCAACCGCAGTTCTCCCAGGCATTGCCCGATAAAGCCATGCTGAGAATGAACGTATCAAAGAATCAAGGGCGTGAATGTAAAAGAAAGATGATCTATCAAGAAAGCTTGGTGATTCCCTGATTAAGCTCCTGGGGTCCTCCGTGTACCTCTGTGTCCTCTGTGGTTTGCGCTTTTTGCGGACACCTCACCAGAGCCTTCCTAGCTGCATCCCCGGCGCAGCCACCGCCAGCGGAGCCCTCGGTGCGCCACATCGAGCACAAAGCGTCCCGCTTGCAAACGATCGCGCGCGCTGTCGTCGGCGCCAGATTCGCTCCACACGCCGCCGATCTCGACCTTCCGCTTAGCCGAGCCCGCAACCTTGGTGGGCTGCCGCCGCTCCTTTTCGACATACGCCTTGATCACCTGCGCAGCAGTTCTCGCGGCGAGATAGCCGTGCTCGCCCTCTTCCAGCAATGCGCACACCACGATCTCCGGATTGCGCCTTGGCTCGACGCCCACAAACCATCCGTTGTCTTTGAAGTTTTTCTTTCCCGCCGCCCCCAGCTTCGCCTTCAGAGCATTGCTGATGGTCTGCGCGCTGCCGGTTTTTCCGGCAAAATCAATTCCCTGCAAATGAGCGCTGGGCGCAGTTCCGATCGGCGCAACTACGTTCGACATCGCGTCGGTAATGATCTCCCAGTTTTGCGGATCAAGCGGCACGTGCGTCGCATCCGGAACACTCGATGCCGGAATCACATTCGGCGGCAAATCGGTGGGGTTGATAACATGCGGACGCACCAGTAGCCCCCCACTCGCGATCGCTCCGATCGCCCGGGCCAGTTGAATCGGCGTCGTCGCCACCGCGCCCTGTCCAATGCCCACAGAAATAGTTTCACCCGCGTACCACTTCTGCTTGAAGTTGCGGATCTTCCATTCTTCCGACGGCATCACTCCACTGACTTCCTGCGGCAAATCGATTCCGGTCTTCTGTCCAAGCCCAAGAGCGGCGGCGTACTTGGCGATTCGTTCAATTCCCAGCTTCTCCGCCAGCGTGTAAAAAAACACATCGCACGATTGATAAATCGCCTTGCTGATGTCCACCACTCCATGGGTGCGGTGTTCAGCCACCACCCAGCATTTGAAATAGCGGCCGTAGAACTTGGCGCCGCCGCTGCACACTACATGCATGGTCTGCGCGATCCCTTCCTGCAAGCCCGCGGTCGCCATAATGATCTTGAAGGTCGAACCCGGAGCCAGCTGTGCCTGGATCGCCTTGTTGAGCAGCGGATGGTCCTCATCCGTCACCAGCTTGTTCCACTCGTCCCGCGAAATCTTGACCGCAAAATCGTTGGGATCGAAGGTCGGCCGGCTGACCATCGCGAGAATCTCTCCGGTCCGCGGATCCATGGCAACAATCGCGCCATTTCGCCCGTTCAGAGCCTCTTCCGCCGCGATCTGCAAGTCCAGATCAACGGTCAGCTTCAACTGTTTGCCCGGTTCGGCCGGAGTCTCATCCAGCCGCCCCACTTCCCTGCCCCGGCTGTCCACAATCGCCCGGCGCGATCCATTCTTTCCCATCAGCACGCTGTTGTACTGCTTCTCCACTCCGCTCACTCCTACCACGTCGCCCGGGTTATAGAGTTCGAACTGCGGCTGGTTCAGCATGTCCTCGGTGACTTCGCCCACATAGCCGATAAGGTGCGCCATGAAGCCATTGCGGGGATAGAGACGGCGATGCGCCATGATCGTGTCGAGTTCCGGCAATTCGTTCTTATGCGACTCGATAAAAGCCAGTTCGTCGGGAGTGATATCTTCCTTCAGGAAAATCGGCTGGTAATGCGGCATGGACGAGAAATGCCGGATGCGCTGCCGCACTTCCTCGGCATTCAGGTGCAGTCCCTTCGCGATTGCGTCCGCGTCCGCGTACAGGTCGCGCGCAGAATCGCGCAGCAATAGTGCCGAAAAAGAAGGATAGTTGTCGACGATGATGCGGCCTTCGCGATCCAGAATTTTGCCGCGCGGCGCCAGAATGGGCACATTGCGCACGCGGTTCTGCTCGGCCAGTTGCGAGTACTTGTCGCTCTGCATCACCTGCAGCCGCCACAATCCATAGGCCAGCAGCAGGAAAATGAACAGCACGGCGTACTGCACAGCGGTAAGCCGGAGAGCGGAGACTTTTTCTTCGCGGCCGAACATCAATCCTCAGTTCCCGGGAGCATATTCCAGCGCACCTGGTTCTTTAGCCACATCGCTCCGGCGAACTCCAAACGCGCCGATGGCGATCGATATCAGAAGAGCTGCCGGGAAGTTAACTCCATTGTAACCCGCATGCCTTTTTGCCCGAAATGTTGAACCGCAAACGAAAGTTTTCCAGTCAAATCCTGACAGAGCCTGTTGAGTCGGACTGATTGTTTGCTTTCATTTGCCTGTTGTCTGTTCGGCCATGTCCAAACGTGGGTTGAACTTAGCTGGTACATCGGGCAACAATAGAGCCTGGGTTTACGTCTTACGAGACGGCTACGAATCACGAGTTTCAAGTGGCGAGCAAGCGTTTCCCTGAGTTGGGAGGATTGCGCGAGGCTCGCGGCTCGAAGCTCGCGGCCGGTACTTCCAAAACCTGAGATCTTAAGAACACATGCGAATTCGCAGTTTCATCATCGCCTACGCGCTCGTGCTTGCCATCCTGCTCTTTGCGGACCGGCGGCCCAGCACGATCTCCCAGGATCGATATTCGCACGTCATTGACCTGACCAACGATCTCACCAACGCGCCGAGCGATATTGCGCACAACGACATCGCGCACAACAATATCGCGCCGAATGATGCCGCGAAAAACTCCGCCTCCTGGCAGAATCATTTACCCGCATCGTCGCTCCTGATGCGCTGATTCCCGGAACCTGGACCGCCGGCCAGATCCCTCCCGAGCGCCTGGTCGCTCCCCTAGTGGTTATGGATCTGAACGTCTCGCCGGCTGCCGACTCGCAGATCTCTCTCGACGACATCGCCGCATGGGAGGCGCTGCATGGCGCTATACCGCAGGGCGCTGTCGTTGCCATCCGGCATGCCACTGCCGGCCACACACTCCCGTCCGCCGTCCTTCCCATTACCGCGGACGCTGCGCGCTTCCTGATGGACGCGCGCTACACCACTGGCTTTGTCATCGAGACGCCGGCAGACTTCAGCGCTGACCGCACGCTGGCTCGCCAGGTTGCCCTTCATGGAAACTATATTGTCGAAGGTACCGCCCGCCTGTCCGGGCTCCCAGCGACAGGCTCGCTCATCATCGTGGCCCCGGCCAAGAATAGGATTACCGGCCGGACTCCAGTTCGCGTCCTGGCGATGGTGAAATAAAGCAGTTGCCAGTTGCCAGTCTTCAGTCGCTGGCACTGGAGTGCGAAGCACGTTTTGCAATCGGCCTGTCCTCCGTTACCTAGTGGATTGCTCGTAGCCCGAGGCTCGAGGCTCGGAGCTGTTTTTTTGCGACGCCCTCTCGCCCGACCTCATCTACGGTCCCATGAGCGATCCTCGTTATCCCATCGGCAAGTTCTCTTACACTGGTCCTCTCAGCGCTGAGCAAAAGAAGCAGTGCCTCGACGATATCGAGCAGACGCCGGC
Source organism: uncultured Acidobacteriaceae bacterium (assembly GCA_963709055.1). Taxonomy (GTDB): domain Bacteria; phylum Acidobacteriota; class Terriglobia; order Terriglobales; family Acidobacteriaceae; genus Acidiflorens. Next base: position 43,088 of record CAVPUZ010000005.1, on the reverse strand, counting down.
CCGATTGCGCGCTGCGGTTCGCGGCCTCTCGGACGCTCAGCTTGACACTCCCTATCGCGACGGCGGCTGGACGGTCCGCCAAGTAGTCCACCACGTACCCGACAGCCACCTGAACTCTTACGTTCGCTTTAAACTCGCCTTGACCGAAGACGCGCCAACCATCAAGCCCTACAAGGAAGACCGCTGGGCTGAACTGCCCGACTCGAAGGCTCCCATCGAAAACTCACTCGTCCTGCTCGAATCTCTGCACCATCGTTGGACGCCGCTGCTGCGCAGCCTGACCGACGAAGACTTGAGCCGCACCTTCAGCCATCCCGAACTCGGTCCCATGACTCTGGAGAAGAACCTCGCACTCTATGCGTGGCACGGACGCCATCACGTCGCGCATGTCACGAGTTTGCGAGAAAGCATGGGTTGGTAGTGTGTGCCTGAGAACTCGAATTTCCAACTTGCGGCGGAACAATCTCTGCGGTTATCAGCCGCGAAGCGGCGTAAGAATGCAGAGCCCACGGCGCGAGCCGTGGGTGCCGGTGGGAAACCCTCAAGCCCCGGAGGGGCGCAAGACGAATTCTTACGCACACACTGGCAGCCCATGGCTGGTACAGAAGGTCCGGTAGAGAAGCGGCTGCGCGATTCGCGGCTCGAAGCTTCTACGACATGCCCGCCTTCCACGCCAGATAGCTCACCGCCTCGCGCATCACTGCCCAAAACCGCTCCCAGAGGGAACGCGGCCGCGATTCCGGACGCGGCGCAACTTCTACCTCCACGCCCTCGTGTTCCAGCAAGGCGCGAATGCGAAACACATGATAGGCGTCGCTCACCGCAATGCAGCGGTGCATGCCATTGACGCGCATGATGTTCGCGACCCGCGCGGCGGACTGTGCCGTGTCCGAACCCTGCGTCTCCGCTATCAGCGCCCGCTCGGGCACGCCGCGCCGCAGCAGATAATCCCGCCCTACTCCGCCTTCGCTGAACTCCGGATCCAGCCCCGCTCCCCCGGTCGTGATTACCACCGGCGCCATCCCCTTCGCAAACAACTCGTAAGCCATGATCCAGCCGCGCCCGATACACCGGCGAAGGATGCCCCGCATACTGCGCAGCCCCGAAAATAACAATCGCATCCGCCGGTCGAGCCGCTGACTCGCCAGCCGCCGCCACAATGCGCAAACCCGTCACTCCGAGGAACAACACGAGCGCCCCCGCCGCCGCCAGCAAAAGCAGAGAAACGGGACGCATCCACCGAGATTTTTGGGGATTGGATGGATTGGAGTTTTCAGGCATACAGGTTTCAAGTTTCAAGATTCCAACGTTTCAGGGTTGCACATCTGCCTTTCCTTGAAACCTTGAAACTCTGAAACCTTGAAACCTGTCTAAGAAAGCGCTTCCACCACATCCTTGGCCGGAATGGCGCCTTCGCGCAGAATCTGCCAGCTTCCATCTTCTTTGAAGTACACAATCGTCGATGCCATGTTTCGCGGAGATTGCCCGCCATCCACGATCAGCGAGATGCGATCCTGCAACTGATCGCGCACCTGCTCCGCCGTCGTGCACTCCACCGCGCCGCTCAGGTTCGCCGAAGTGGCCGTAATCGGAATCTTCGCCGCCCGCACCACCGCCAGCGCAATCTCCGCCGCCGGAACGCGCAGCGCCACGTTGCCCGTATTCGCCGTCACCTTCAGCGGCAAATGCGACGCCGCCGGCACAATCATGGTCAGCGGTCCCGGCCAGAACCGCCGCGCCAGCAGATGAAAATCGTCCGGCAGCGGACGCGCAAACTCCTCCGCCTGATCGACGTGTTCAATCAGCAGCGAGAGCGGTTTGTGGCGCAGGCGCGATTTGATTTCATATACTCGCTCCACCGCGCGCAAGTTGAAAGGATCGGCTGCCAGCCCATAGAACGTGTCGGTTGGCATGCCCAGCACCTGGCCGGCCTGGATCTGCTCGGCCGCGTACTTGATAAGCGAAGCCTCCGGTGTTTCGGCGTGAATTTTTACGATTTCCGCGCGCACTCTGGTCCTTTCCCGTTGGTCCGCGTAGACTTTGTCGCCCTAAGAATTTGTCGGCTTAAACAGTGAAATGTACCACATCACGGGGTTCCGCCGCAGCCCGTATCCGGCCACTGGTATTATCCTGATCTTCGCTTATCCTGATCTTTGAGCTTAATTGAACCTGGCGCCAAACCATGAAGCAGGACGCGAAGGCCGCACCAACTCGCAGTTCCGATCCTCACCCTCGTCTGCGGCCGGTCACCGGCCGCCACAACGGGCGCCTCAAAGAATTACGGATCGCTTTTCGCCGCGCCCAATTGACTCCCCAGGGTGAGTGCGCCATAGAAGGTGTCAAACTGCTTGAAGAAGCACTACGTCAGGGCAGGCATCCAGGGAGCGTATTTTTCAGCGAATCGGCGCGCCCGCTCGCCGAAAAACTTCTGCCTCAGATCAGCGACCGGACTGAACTTATCGTCCTGCCAAATGCGCTCTTCCATTCGATCGTCGTCAGCGAAACGCCACAGGGCGTCGCTGCCCTCGTCAAACTGCCATCGTCCCCGGCCGCTCAGATCCTCGACCGGGCAAGCGACGGTCCCATCGTAGTCGCTGCCGGACTCCAGGACCCGGGCAACCTGGGAACCATCCTGCGCTCCGCCGAAGCCTTCAGCGCCGCCGGAGTCTTTCTCACCGAAGGCACTGTCAGCCCTTACAACTCAAAAGTTCTGCGCGGCTCGGCCGGATCGATCTTCCGTCTGCCATTTCTTCAGATCTCTTCCGGCGAACTGATCCCGTTGCTCCGCCGGCGAGGAGTCCGCCTTCTGGCGACATCCTCCCACCAAGGAACTCCTCTGCCAGAAGCTAGCTGGACCCTGCCGCTCGCCATCTTCATCGGCAACGAAGGCGCCGGTCTGCCCCGCGAAATCATGCATCAGATGGATGAGACGCTGGTAATTCCGCAGTCGGCGCAGGTCGAATCGCTCAATGCCGGAGTGGCCGCAAGCATCGTGCTGTACGAGGCAGCACGGAAGAAAAGTCAAAAGTCAGAAGTCCGATTGAAGAAGTAAAAACCAAAAGTCAAAAGTCAGAAGTCAAATTGCAGAAGTGAATGCCTCTAATGGTTGAATGGTCCACAAGTTGGATTTGACTATTCGAATCCTTACCTCCTTGGTTTTTACTTCTGCAATTTGACTTCTGACTTTTGACTTGCTTTTATGAGCCTCTTCGCCCCCATCCCGCCGCAAGAGCCGTCGCCGCCAGGAGCCCGTCCCCTCGCCGACCGCATGCGCCCCCGCACGCTCGATGAATTTGTCGGCCAGGAACATCTCGTCGGCCCCGGCAAGCCCCTGCGCGTCCAGATCGAACGCGACGATCCCACCTCGATGATCTTCTGGGGACCTCCCGGCACCGGCAAAACCACCCTCGCGAAAATTATCGCCGCCGCCACCAGGGCCGAATTCATCGAGTTTTCCGCCGTGCTCGCCGGCATCAAGGAAATCAAGCAGGTCATGGCCGACGCCGATCGCGCCCGCCAATATGGCACCCGCACCATCGTCTTCGTCGATGAAATTCATCGCTTCAACAAGGCCCAGCAGGATGCCTTCCTCCCCCACGTCGAAAAAGGCAGCATCCGGCTTATCGGAGCAACCACCGAAAATCCCTCGTTTGAAATCAACGGCGCGCTGCTCTCCCGCTGCCGCGTCTACGTGCTCCATCAGCTCACGGAAGAGCAGATCGTCAGCCTGTTGAAACGCGCACTCACTGACAAAGAACGCGGCCTGGGCGAACTCCATCTCGACGCCCCCGATGAAGTTCTTAATAAGATCGCATCCTATTCCAGCGGCGATGCCCGCAGCGCCTACAACGCCCTGGAAGTAGCAGCATCGCTAGCCCTCCAATCCGTGGCGGCGGCCGCTCCCCAATCCAACGCGGGCGCTTCGCAATCCAACGTAGAGACGGGGCTTGCCCCGTCTCCCACCGCCGCCATCACCGACGAAATCGTCCACCAAGCGCTCCAGAAGCGCGTTCTCCTCTACGATAAAAGTGGAGAGGAGCACTACAACCTCATCTCCGCGCTCCATAAATCCGTCCGCAACAGCGATCCCGACGCCGCACTCTACTGGCTCGGCCGCATGCTCGAAGCTGGAGAAGATCCCCTCTACATCGCCCGCCGCGTCGTGCGCATGGCGGTCGAAGACATCGGTCTCGCCGAACCAAACGCGCTCGCTCTCTGCATGGCTGCGCGCGATGCCGTCGACTTCATCGGCATGCCTGAAGGCAATCTCGCACTGGCCCAAGCCGTCGTCTACCTTTGTGCGGCGCCCAAATCCAACGCCCTCTACACCGCCTATGGAGCCGTTCAGCAGGATGTCGAGCAAACTGCGGCCGAACCCGTCCCCCTCCACCTGCGCAACGCCCCAACCGGACTGATGAAAAACCTCGGCTATGGCAAGGGATACCAGTATGCCCACGACGTAGAAGAGAAAGTTGCGGACATGCAATGCCTGCCCGATAGCCTGCGCAATCGCACCTATTACCATCCAACCAATGAGGGTGTGGAAAAGCGGATCCGCGAGCGGCTGGAAGAAATAAAACGCCTCAAAAACACCCCTTCGAGACCGCCATCCAATCGAACAAAAAGAGAATCTGAAACCTGATTCTCACAATCTGATTAGGAGAAAGTCTGATTAAGTTATGGGATTTCCCCCCGTGGGCCTCTGTGTACTCCGTGGTTCAAGGTTTTGGGCACTTAATCGGAATTGATCAGTCACTTTCCCGGCTCAGGAGGCTCTTGCCATGGCTACGGCTCCCCGCTCGAATTTCGACCTCTCCAGCCCATTTTCTGCCGAAACCCCTGTCGCCATTAGGATTTCCGAACTGGTGCGCCTGCAGAAATCCGCCCAGCGCATCACCTCGACCCTCAACCTCGACGAAATCGTCCAGCGCCTGGTAGAGGAAGTTTCCGACTCTCTCGACGCCGTCGAAATCAATCTTTATCTTTACGACGCCGAGCAAAACGAACTCGTGCTGGCGGGTGTTTGCGGCTGCACGATGTTCTGCCGCGGCCATCGTCTGAAAATTGGCAAACAGGGCATGGCTGGACACGTTGCCGCCACGCGTAAGCTGCACTATGCCCCGGATGTCCGTCTCGACCCCTATTACATCGCCTGCGAGCCCGCCACTCGCTCCGAGGTCGCCATCCCTCTTGAGGTGGATGGTGAACTGGTCGGCGTCTTCAGCGCCTCCCATCACGACCTCGACGCCTTCTGCGAGACGCAACTCCGCCTTCTCCAGGGACTCTGCTCGCACGTCGCCGTCGCCGTGCAGAATGCCCGCCTCTTTCATGTCGAACAAAAGCAGCGCGAAAAGATGACGCGCGAAGCCGAAGAAGCGCGCATCATTCAGCAGGCGCTCTTGCCGCGCACCTCGCCATTCATCCCCGGCTTCGTCGTCTCGGGATTATCGCTTCCCGCGGGAGCAATTGGCGGCGACTGGTACGACTTCATCCCGCTTCAGGAAGGACGCTGGGGCCTGGTCCTCGCCGACGTTTCCGGTAAAGGGACGGCCGCCGCGCTTCTCATGTCGGCCACCCGCGGCATGCTGCGCTCGCTCGCGCAAATCGGCTCCGGCCCCGGCGAAGTGCTCACGCGTCTCAACAATATGCTGCTCGAAGACTTCCCTGACGGCCGCTTTGTAACCATGGTCTATGCCGAACTGGATCCGCAAAAGCGCACCCTGCGACTGGCCAACGCCGGCCACCTCGCCCCGCTGCTCGTCGATCCCGCCGAATCCTCCGGCCACCGGTGGATTCAAAGCGAACAGGGCCTGCCACTCGGAATCGCCACTTCGAAGTTCTCCGAAACCGAGATCAGGCTGAATCCGAACTCGCGCGTCGCCTTCTATTCCGACGGCATTACCGAGGCCGAACTCGAATCCGGAGAGGAATATGGACCCGAACGGCTGCTCGTGCAAATGCAATCCGCGCACTTTTCTCCGGAAGCTCTGCTCGCGGATGTCAAGAGTTTTGTGAATGGAGCCGGACTGCGCGACGATGCGACGGTAATTCTAGTGGGGCGGCACGGCGAGGCGTGATGCGCGTTACCTGAACCTCGCCCGGTGCTCCTTCAGAATGCACAAATCCATCACCACAAATATTCCGGCCTGCCGCGCCTTCTCCGCCGCGCGCTCGTTGATCACATCTTCCTGCAGCCAGATCGCCGGAATCTTCAACTGAATTGCCTGCTCTACAATCTCATCCACATATTCCGGCCGCCGGAATACGTCCACCAGGTCAATCTTCTTCGCTAGTTCGAGCGGCACATCGAGCAGAGACGCATAGGACTTCTCGCCCAACGCCTCCGCAATCTGCGGATTCACGGGAATAATCCTGTACCCCTGCGCCTGCATGTACGCAGAAACGCCATGGCTCGGCCGCATCGGACTATCGGACAACCCAACCACCGCAATCGTTTTCGCATGCGATAACAACTCGTAAATGCGATCTGTCTGCGTCGAAGAATCATTCACCTGATCTGTCACTGTCATGCCCAATCACGGCCAATTACCACGTGGAAAAGCTCTGCTTAAGTCACGGTTTCCGCGTGCACCCTGTATCCTCTGTGGTCTGCGATTTTTGTGGCGTGCTCAATCGGCCCCCCCCGCAAAACGCCGTCTACTTGTTCCTCTCCATTTTCTGCGCGTAAAGTCTGGTTGCCATCTTACGAATCGCCTCCGGTACCTCTTTGTTCCCCGACAGATTCTTGAGGTCATTCACCAGCAGGCCCTTCATCAGTCCCAGCGAAGAATCCAGCGGCGTCCGCGGGTTGAAAACCAGATTTCTCATGATGCTGTAGCTCTTGGCGAATTGCCGCTTAAAAGGAATCGCGCGCAATACCGCTTCCAGCACGTTCTTCTGGAGCGCGAACCCTTCCACCTCGGCCTCCGTGACTTTCGGCGAGTCGAGCACCGCCAGCGCCACGATCTTCGTGCCATCGCGAATCAGAATCGACCGCTCTTCCTTATTGCCGCGCATCGCCAGCGCGATCCGGCCCCTGATATCGAGCTTGGCGATCTTTTGCACGGTGCTATCGCGCTTTTGCGAGGGAGCCGGGTGCGCGATTTTTTTGACGTGAGGGGCAGCAGCCGCGGCCGCTGCTTCGCGCCGCGGTGCGCTTTTCGTCTCAACGGGAGTCGCGCTCGCCGCTTCCACTGGGGCCGGGTGCTCGCCTCCTGCCTCGTCGTCGATTCCTCCGATTGCCCGAAACGGCTTGTCTTTTTCCGCTTCCACCTCGGCTGCGTGCTCCTTCAGATAATGACTCAACGCATCTTCGAGAACTTCTTCGGGCGCATCCGGTTCATCGATCGCCGCTCCCTCTGCGCTCCCTTCGAAAGCGCTCAACTTGTCCGCAATCTGCGAAAGCTCACTTGGGCGCAGAGTGGCATTGGAACAGAGCGCCTTCAACAGCTTCGGAGAATTCATCATGCGCGAGCTTGCCATCAGCACATCCACCACCGAGCGCGTACCCTTCCAGGCCAACTCCTGCAAAGAACGCTCCGGCACCGACGGATTTTCCGCCAATGCAGGCAGCAACTGAGCCCGCAGGTTTTCCGTCGAAGCCCAGTATTTGAGCACCTCCATGCTGGTGCCGGGATCCTGTGCGGCCGCCAGGCAAGTCTTCTCATCCCATCCCGCCAAGGTGAGAGACGCCTGCTGGCCAAACAGCTTGTGGTGGAGCGCCAGGTAGACCAGAATCTCGATCATCTCCCCGGGCGGCACCGAAAGCGAACCGCGCGCAGCCGACTGCATCAGGTTGGATGGAACCTGCGAAGTGCGGATCAATTCAAGCATTCGGGGCATTATTTATCTCCCAACGCTTTCGTGCACACAATTCGATTGAGCTCTGCGTGTTGATAGCTTGTGTGGTGACGGGGCGGAGCCTGTCCTGAGCGAAGCCGAAGGGCCCCGTGCACTGCGGGGCAGAGCCCCGCCTCCACATAACCTTTCCAGCTCCGCCACTGCAATTTCCAGCTCCCGCGTAATGCGGTTCGGCTTCCGCCCGTACTCGTCGCTCAACGCGCGATAGTACCAGAGCGTCCCCTCTTTCTTTCCGTTGAAGCGCTTCCAGATTTCTTCCCCATCCTGCCGGTAATCGGCCAGAATCGTGCGGACGTTATGCAGCTTGTCCGACGCGGAAACCAGCCGCGTCTCGCTGTCGGCATGCTTCACTTCGCGAAGATAATCCTTCTTCCGCTCGATCCATTCCGGCTTCGGCTCGCCGAAAGAATCCGTGCAGCCCTCGACGATTCTCGCCACTCGCGCTCCAAACTGTCTGCGAATTTCCTCGAGCCGCGGCATTCCTCCGCAATCTTCCACCACATCATGCAGCAGCGCCGCGATCGCCATCTCCTCATCGCCGCCCGCCTCGAGCACCAGCGATGCCACCGCCATCAAGTGCGACAAGTATGGAACAGCAGTTCCCTTCCGCGCCTGCCCCGCGTGCTTTTCGCCGCATAGCGAAAGGCGCGCTGTAAACTTGGTCCCAGTTCGGGCGGCTTGTTTACGCTGCCTTTCCCTGTCCGCATGAGCTTACCGGCAGCCATCGCAGCACTTTTCTCCGCGCCACGCGCGTAGCCCCTCATACGCAATCAGGGGCGTCATCGCCAACCCGGCAAGTGGATCGGCCCACCACCATCCGAAGGATGCGTGAGAACCAAGAGGCGTCGGCCGGAAATTTCTTTTGTCTTCACTGCTGATTCCATTTGCTCGCAACAGACGATCTACCGCTGACGGCTGATAGCGGAAGGCTGACAGCTAACCTTTCTTCTCCCCTCGCCGCATCCGCAAATAAGCTCGCATGAACGGCGTCAGATCGCCATCGATCACGCGATCCACGTCGCCGACTTCAAACTTCGTCCGGTGATCCTTGATCATCCGATAAGGCTGCAGCACGTACGACCGGATCTGCGATCCGAAATCGATATCCAGCTTCGAATCCTCGATCTGCTTCGGTAACTTCGCGCTTCTTCTCCAACTCGAACTCATAGATTTTCGAGCGCAGCATGCTCATCGCCTTCTCTTTGTTCTTGTGCTGCGAGCGCTCGTTCTGGCAACTCGCAACCAGCCCGTTGGAATATGCGTAATCCGCACTGCCGAGTCGGTCGTGTTCACGTGCTGCCCACCCTTGCCGCTCGAGCGATAAGTATCGATGCGAATGTCGTCCGGCTTGATGTTGACCTCGATGCTGTCGTCAATCTCCGGAGAAACGAACACGCTGGCAAACGACGTATGCCGCCGCTTCGCCTGATCGAATGGCGAAATCCGCACCAGCCGGTGCACGCCAATCTCGCTCGTCAGATATCCAAAGGCATACTCGCCAATCACCGAAAATGTCGCCGACTTGATCCCCGCCTCTTCGCCCGGCTGGTAGTCGTACATCTCCGTCTTGAATCCCTGCCGCTCCGCCCATCGCAGATACATGCGCAGCAGCATGTCGGCCCAGTCCTGCGACTCGGTACCGCCGGCGCCGGGGTGAATCGTGACGATCGCATTGCGCGCGTCGTTCTCGCCCGAGAGCAGGGTCTCGGTCTCGACCCGATCCACCAGTTCGCGCAGCGAATCCAGTTCGCGTTGCAGATCGGCGGAAACGTCCTCGCCTTCTTTCCCGAGATCGAAATAGGCCCCGATATCGTCGGTCCGGCGCACCAGGTCGCCTTCCAGCGATAAGCACGTTTTCAAGGCGCTTGCGCTCGCGCATTACCTGCTGAGATTTTTCAGGATTCGACCACAGGTCCGGATCGGACGCCTGCTTTTCAATCTCGGCTAACTGCTGGCGCAGCTTGCCCGCGTCAAAGATACTCCCGCAGGTCGTGCACCTTGGTCTTCAACGAAGAATATTGCTGTTCCAATTCATCCAACATAGAAGTAATCCGTGGCGCTTCGAGCCCCGTGAATCAACGATCCATCAGAATCGCGAGAACGATCACTGGGTACTGGTTACTGGGTACCGGGTACTGATCAGCGCGCCCACAGAAATTATCGCACACAGATATGCGAACCAATCCCCGTGCCGCGTATAGAACGTGGTACCCGAGATGAGTGCATAATGCGCAATCAGCGCCGTCCGTTCCTTGCGCGGAACCTCCGCCACCACTTTTCCCCACGGATTAATCGCCGACGTCAGGCCGGTGTTCGTCGCGCTCAGCAGCCAGCGGTCGTTTTCGATCGCCCGCATCCGCGTCTGCTGTAAGTGCTGCTTCCAGGCGCCGCTGTCGCCGTACCAGCCATCGTTCGAAATATTCACCAGCACCTGCGCGCCATCGAGTGCAAACTGCCGCACCTCGTCCGGAAAAATCGACTCGTAGCAGATAAACGTTCCCAGCCGCTCCCCGCCCGCGTCCAGCGGCCTGCGCGAGGTACCGCGCTGAAATTCGCCGACCTCCTTCGTCAGTCCTCCGGCAAAACCGAACACCTGCGGAAACGGCAAATATTCACCGAACGGCACCAGGTGAACTTTGTCATACCGCGCCGTCCACTCCCCCTGCGGACTCACCAAAGCGGCGGAATTAAGAATCTGAGAACTCTGCTCACCGCTGTTGCTCAGCAGGATTGATGCCAATCGCACCCGCAATCACCCAACTCCCCGACTGTCTCGCCACTTCGCTCACCGGATCGCGAAACCGCGGATCGTTCGTATAGAACGGCGCCGGCGACTCCGGCCACACCAGCAGATCGTAGTGCTGACCTTCTTTCCCTCCCGGCGGATGCAGGCTCAAGCGCGCCAGATCCTGTAGCGTGCTCTGGAAATAATCCGCCGTCCATCCTTCCCCTGCAAAGATCGGAATATTCGGCTGCACCAGAACCGCTGTGTGGTCGGCGGCCAGTGCGGGCGCGGGCATCCATTGTCCCGCCTGCAGGACCACCACGGCCCCGCACGAAGCGGCCAGCAGCCACTTCCGCCGCTCCCTCGCCACCAGAAACGCAGCCGCGAAAGCGCTGTTCACCAGCACGATTTCGAACGAGAGCCCGTAAACACCCGTGATGGTCGCAATCCGCGTCAGCGCAAAGTTTCCCGTCTGCGCGTACCCCAGCAACTCCCACGGAAACCCGGTAACCCGCGTCCGCGCCAGTTCCACCGCCACCCATAGAAATGGAGCCGCCACCAACGCCCGCCGCAAGGAGAACGATGCTCTCCGCGATGCCACCAGCGCCACCAGCAGGCCAAACAGCCCGTGGTAGAGCCCGATATACATGCAGAACAGAATCAATGCAAAAAGAGCCACCGGCGCGGGCAGCCCGCCATAGCGATGCATCGTGTCGTAAATCCAGTAGCATGTTCCAGCCGACCAGAGAATCCCGCACAGATAGCCGAGCAGAAATCCCTGCCAAGCCGTTGCTGGAGCCAGTTTGACCGGAGCATTCACTTGCAGCGCTCCCGCCGGACGTGCCCGTAGCAACGCAATTAGCAGCGGCGTAACCGCAATCCATGCCAGCCAGTACAGTCCCGGCAACGGAAAGATCACCACCTGCAGCACTGCCGACAGCACTGTTAACAGCCAGGCGCTCGAGTGAATTCTTCTCACCGCGCAAGCATAGCAAACTCGGATTTGGCAGCGCGGTGATTCCAGGCTCCCAGTTTTCAGTTTTCAGTTCTCAGTTCTCAGTCCTGAGTCTTGGAAGAGTTTCCAATTTTCTGACTGCGAGCAGGAACTGATCGGCACTTATGGAGAGCAGAATTCCCTCTGTGCCCCCTGTGTTCTCTGTGGTTTCAAGCTTTTAGGTTTTAGACTGAGAACGGATAACTGGGAACTGGCAGAACTGGCAACTGGGTACGGTACTGCTCCCCATCATTGTTCCACCCGCCTGTATCAGATACCATGTGTTGATGATTTCCTGGTTAGGCACGCTCGTCGTGCGCATATTGGAAGGCATGTTTGCGATCGGCGTCATCGGCTCAACCCTGGTCCTTCTCATCACGTTTGTTGAAGATGCGGAAACCCTTTTCGGACGGGAGGAAACGCACCACTCCTGAGTTCGCCCCTCGCCTGAATGTCATCGCCCATCCAGCCCGTCACGAATGGTTCGAACCGCGTTCGCATCGTCGTCGCCACGTCGGTGATGCTCACGTTCATCTCCTACTGGCGCGCGGCCGCCATCGTTCTCAACGACCTCGCCTCCTCCGCCTTTTATGCCTGCGGTATCGCCGAGCAGGCCGTCGGCAAATCCGCCCCCTGGTTCATCGTCGGAGTCATGCTTTTCTCCTTCACGGTGCGCGCCGTCTACGTCGAGAGCTGCTCCATGTTCGTCCGCGGCGGCGTCTACAAGGTCGTCAAAGAGGCTCTCGGCGGCACCCTCGCAAAACTCAGCGTCTCCGCGCTGATGTTCGATTACGTCCTGACCGGCCCCATCTCCGGCGTCTCGGCTGGGCAATACATCGTCGGCCTGATCAACGAGGTTATGGTCACCGCCGACGCGCATGGCTGGGTCCCGCGCGCCGTTCACAACATCTTTCACGGCACTCCCCAGTTCGACGTTAACTGGACCTCGGTCGCCTTCGCTCTCGCCGTCACTGTTTACTACTGGTGGGAAAACATCAAGGGCATCCACGAGTCCAGCGAAAAAGCGCTCTGGGTCATGCAGATCACCACCGTCATGGTCGTGGCCCTGCTGGGCTGGTCCGCCTTCACCCTCTTCAAGGTGGGATACCAGCACGTGCCGCTGCCCACGCCGGGTAACCTCCATTTCACAAAGGAGTCGCTCGGCTTCCTGCACCACAGCTTCCCCGATCAGAGCCTCGCGCAAAAGTTCGGCATTCTCGGCATCATGATTGCCTTCGGCCATTCGGTTCTCGCCATGAGCGGCGAGGAATCGCTCGCCCAGGTCAATCGCGAACTCGCGCATCCCAAGCTCCAGAATCTCAAGAAGGCCGCGATCGTCATCGCCCTCTATAGCTTCATCTTCACCGGACTGACCGCGCTGCTGGCCGTGATGCTGATTCCGGATTCGGTCCGCGTCCCGGTCTACAAAGACAATCTCATCGCCGGCCTTGCGATGTATATGTACGGACCCGAACTGCTGCGCCTCATCTTCCGCGGCTTCGTCGTGGTTGTAGGTTTTCTTATTCTGTCGGGCGCCGTCAATACCGCCATCATCGGCTCCAACGGCGTTCTCAACCGCGTCTCTGAAGATGGCGTTCTCTCCGACTGGTTCCGCTTGCCGCACCGCAAGTTCGGCACCAGCTACCGCATCATCAATCTGATCGTCATCCTTCAGGTTTTCACGATCGTCGCCAGCCGCGGCGATGTCTACGCCCTCGGCGAGGCTTACGCCTTCGGCGTGATCTGGAGTTTCGCCTTCAAGGGCCTGGCTATGCTGGTGCTGCGCTTCAAATACAAAGGCGAGCGCGGCTGGAAGGTGCCCGTCAATTTCAGAATCGGCCGCTACGAAATCCCGTTCGGCATGGCCTCGATCACCATGGTGCTGCTGGCTACGGCCCTGATCAATCTCTTTACCAAATCCGTCGCCACCATCAGCGGCATCGCATTTTCCGCCGTTTTCTTCATCATCTTCACGATCTCCGAGTACACCAATCGGAAGAAAAAAGCGGCCGCGCACGACCACATGAACGATCAGTTCCAGTTATTGCAGCGCGACACCGTCGAGCGCGAAAGCCTCAACATTCGCCGCGGCAATGTCCTGGTTCCGGTGCGCGATTACAACACGCTGGTCCACCTGCGCTGGGCCCTGGAGAAGTTCGACATCCGCGACCAGGATGTCGTCGTCATGTCCGCCCGCGTCAGCCGCTTTGGCGCGGCCGCCTATGATCTCGTTCCCGACCAGATTTTCAGCGACTATGAGCAGACTTTGTTCACGCGCGCCGTCGCCGTCGCCGAAAGTTTTGGCAAGAAAGTTTCCCTGCTCGTTGTTCCGGCCGGCGATGTCTGGACCGCCATCGTGCAAACCGCCAACAACCTCGATTCTTCCGCGGTAGTCATCGGCGTATCCAGCAAGATGTCGCCCGAGGAGCAGGCCTTCGCTCTCGGCCGGGCCTGGGAATCCCTCGCCGAACCCAAGCGCCAATTCGTGCTGCAGGTCGTCCATCCCGACGGCCATATCGATACCTTCCGCATCGGCCCGCACACCCCGAGCATGAAGGATGAGGATGTCCTTCTACTTCATCGATTGTGGCTGAATATCACGCGAGAACCAGGCTTGGAGAACGTGCATCACCACGAAATTCTGACCGAAGCTCTAACTCGCTTCGCCCATGATTACGGCGCCCGCGAACGAGAAGACATCTTGAAGGAGCTGCGACGCGCGGGCACTTCGGAAGCTGCCCGCCTGCGCACCGAAAGAGCGGAATCACGCCCACTCCCCTCGTCCGCAAAGAGAGCGACGACGGCCCCCCAACCGACCGTAGCTAATCGTCTCCCGCTTGTCACCCCGAGCGGCGCGTGTCACCTGAGAGTGTGTGACGTTTTGTGCCCCAGGTTCGCGCGCGTTCTCGGCGCGCTAACCTGGGCTACTCGGGTCACCCTGAGCGGAGGCTGCCGCTCCGCCAAGGAGCGGCAACCGGAGTCGAAGGGCCCTACATCCACCTGTGCCGCCCCTACTTCACCGGCGCCGACTCCGCATCTGCCGCCTTTTGATCATCCGCATGAATCACTCCATCTTCCTCCGCGTAGAACGACCGGTGGTTAGCGTCCATATGTTTCGGAGTCATCGTCAGCACAAAACCTTCCTTGTCCTGGCCCTTTTCTCTATGTGGGCGGAATGAAACCGTGTAATCCCCCTGGTCGGTTGAACGCGCCATGCGCTTGGTGAACGACCCCGTGCCCGCCAGGTCTGCCAGCGATTCCGCGTACTTATCATGCCGTTTGTTGTAGGCGCGCTCAGCCCGCAGCACCACCCGCATATATCCCAGCGCATTCGCCTCCGAGTCCGAATGTGCCGGATCCCCCGGAAACTTAGGCTGATACGTCCCAGCGCCCTGTTCCTGCGGCGGAGCTTGCGTCCCCGACTGCCCCAGCGCTGACCCTGTTAGTCCTATGCCGATCGTCACTATCCCCGCATACCGCCGCCATTGCCGCCATTTGATCACGTAAAAACCTCCGCTGGTCGCGCCTTTTCCGGGTTACCCCCGTAATTGGACTGAGCGGCCAATCATTTCAATTCCCCTCTGATTCAGGCAAGCTTGAACAGGATGCAATCCTAACAGGGTAACCTTGATGAAAGCAGCTGTCGCGAGAAAACCGATCATTCGTGTCGCCGTAGTGGAAAGCGATCCACTACGCTTTGTTGGATTCCGAGCTCTCTTCGATTCCGAGCCCGATCTGGAACTGGTCTCCGCCTCGCTTGCCGATCTCGGGCAACTCAACGGCATTGATCTGGTCCTTCTCGGCAACCGCAACGGCCAGAATCTCTATGACATCATGGCCAGCATGAAAGCTATCCGTCCCGACCTGCGCATCATCGTGACAGGCTCAGGCATGGATGATGAAAGCGTCCTCAAAGCCATCGCCGCTGGCGCAAAAGGCTACGTGGATGAAGCCGCCTCACCCACCGAATTTATACAGGCTCTCCGCATCGTTCATCAGGGCTCAGTCTGGGCATCGCGCCGTGTGCTTTCGACCTTCATCGAGCGCGTCAGCTCTTCTCCGGGACGCATCTTTCCCGCCGGCCGCGTCACCTTTACCGATCGTGAAAAAGAAGTGCTGGAGATGCTGGTCGCCGGCCGTTCCAACAAAGAAATCGGCTCGGCTCTCGGCATAGAAGAGCGAACCGTAAAAGCTCACGTGGCAAAATTGATGCGCAAAGTCGGAGTGCAAAACCGCATCGCACTGTCAGTCCACGCCATCACCCATTCGCTGGTTACCGCCAAATAAGCGGCAACGGCAAAATAAGCGAGCGGCAGAACTCAGCGCTTCGTGGAACAAGCCGGTTCTTACGCCATCCAGCGCGCGCCATCCGGCGCTACGCAGCTATACCCACCCATACCGATGTCATCCTGAGCGCAGCATGATCGTGCGAAGCAACGATCATGCGGAGTCGAAGGACCCCTAGTCCCTCACAACCTCGATCCACCAGAGCCACGACAAAATGAAGTAGCCCACACCCTTCAGGACAAGTGCATCTCGACCGAGAACTGCGAGAACTGAGAGCTGACAGCTGAGAGCTGGTCTTAGTTACTTCCGGCCAGTGACCTCGGTAATCTTGTCGCCTTTTCCAACCTGTCCCATACTCGATTCACCTACCACAGAACCTGGGAGACGGGGCTGGGAACGGAGATTAGGGTCGCCGTGATCAGCCCCGCATTTTTTTTGTCCCAATCCTGACTCAACCCAATCACTACTCCATCCCGCAAGCCTGCATCGAATCAATTAGACTCTAGGTCAATTAGAATCAGGTCCATCAAATCGATACTTCGATCTCCCAAGTGAGGCGTCATGCGCAATCTCTCTGTGGTTCTGGCATTGGCTTTCGTTGCGACTCTTTGCACTTCCACCCCGGCTCTTTTCGCCGACGAACCGGCCCGCGCCGAAATCGATAACAAGGCAACCGACCGGGTTGCATCGGCGGGCACGATCCTCGATGAGATCCAGGGCGCCCCTGACCAGCGCATCCCCGAAGAAGTTCTCGGCTCAGCCGAATGTGTCGCCGTGGTTCCGTCGCTGCTCAACGGAGGATTCGTCTTTGGCGGCCGTTACGGCAAAGGTGTAGCCAGTTGCCGCACGGAAAAAGGCTGGAGCGCACCCGCATTTTTCGTCATCGGAGGCGGCAGCTTCGGCTTGCAGATCGGTGGCCAGGCCACCGACGTCATCATGCTGATCATGAACAAGAACGGCATGGATAACCTGCTCTCCAGCAAGTTCAAACTCGGTGGAGACGCCAGCGCCGCCGCCGGTCCGGTAGGCCGCCATGCTGCCGCCGATACCGACTGGAAGATGCGCGCCGAAGTCCTGACCTATTCGCGCTCCCGCGGCCTCTTTGCCGGCCTCGAACTCAACGGCGCCGTGATCAAGCAGGATAAAGACAGCACCCGCGAATTCTACGGCCGCATGGTCCCCTTCAGAACCTCTTTAAAAGGAGAAATCGAAGCACCCAAAGGAGCCTATCCGTTCCTGAGCACCCTAGCCAAGTGGGCCCAGCAGGCGGCAAAGTAAGCTATCAGCTATCAGTTGTCAGTCCTCAGTTTTCGGTTCTCCGAAGAGTTTGTGGCTTTTCTGACCGAGAACAGGAACCGCGCGGCTTTGTGAGAGCAGAATTTCCTCTGTGCCCTCTGTGTTCTCTGTGGTTCAAGCTTTTAGGTTTTTGACTGAGAACTGACAACCGAGAACTGAGAACTAGAATCTTTCCTGCTAACATTTTCCCGGAGGCACCCCATGGCTCCCCATCATCCCCCGCGTTTCCTGAAAATTGTCGACGACGCCCGCAGCCGCGTCCGCGAAACCAACGTAGACGAGGTCAAGCAACGAATGGATCGAGGAGACAAATTCGTTCTCGTCGACGTCCGCGAAGACCGCGAATTCGAAGCCGACCACATCGCCGGAGCCGTCCATCTAGGCAAGGGCATAATCGAGCGCGACATCGAAGCCAAGTATCCCGCTCTCGATACCCCGCTAGTCCTCTATTGCGGAGGCGGATTCCGCTCAGCCCTGGCCGCCGACAACCTCCAGAAAATGGGCTATACCAACGTAATCTCCATGGATGGCGGCATCCGAGGCTGGCGCGAAAAATCGTACCCGCTCGAAAAGGGGAAATAATGCGGTCAGCTCCGCTTCTCCTGATTCACAACGGCGCAACGATAATCTGAATTAGCCGGAACTCGACTTTTCGGACACAATTGGCAAGGCTTCACGAGTCGGCGACAGGCGCATTCCGTGAATAGCTAAGTTGACCGCCCCCGATTGGGGGTTTTGAGTGTTATCAATTTATCGCCAACAATCGCCATTCGTGTACATCTGAACGGTATACCAGTGGCTTTCAAGCCGCGCTACGCGAGCAACTTCACACGGCAAGCCTTCATATTTCCCCGGTTTGTCGCTAGTCGCTGCTGGCGCAAGCAAGTTCGTCGGATCGAAAACCAGATATACATTCGTGTCTTGTCCGCCCCAACCCCAACCATCCCACTCGGTATGCCTCAAGCTACCTGAAGCAGGCACAGGTTGCGCCAGAACCCGCGCTTTGTATTCACGCGACCGTGCGAACCATCGAATTTCAGTTCGGACCGCATAGCTGTTCCCAATAGTCAGGAGCACGGCTGCCAACACCACAAAAGCCGTTAGAGTTTCCAGGCCGATCCAAGCAATGTACGCATTTCTGTTGGGCGCTGACCCCGCTTTGCCCCAAGCGTCCTTAAAGTACTGCAACGTGGCAAGGCAAGTTGCTATTACGAGAACTACGCAGCAAACAAGCATTGAGACCCGCAGCGCAGCGTTTGTCGCTGTCCGCGAATCGAGCGGCGGTAGCAACCACGCTGCCCCGATTAGGAAAATCAGCCAGCCGACCGCAATGTATTTTAGTTTCAGAGATTGCAGACGCATTTTGGCCGATCTTACACCTAGACTGATTGTTGTAAACAGGGCGTCGCGCTCAAGACCCCAGCCATCCTTCGCGCCAAGAGAGAGCCGAGAACTGGCATACTGGCAACTGGCTACCGACAACTGGGTACTGCCCCCTCATTGCATCCCCGCCCCATCTCTGAAAAAATAGCTCAATCGGGGAATTTCATCTTTATGTCAACCATCGGAAGCTTTGCGCTTCTATTGGCCCTTGGCCTCAGCGTGTACTCGTTCGGGGCCGGCCTGCTTTCGCTATTCCGCCGTGACGCCGCTTCCGCCCGCCTGGGTGAAACCGCCCGCCGTGCCGGCATCGCAACTTTCATCATCGTCCTGCTCGCCGCCTTCATCCTGGTCGCCGCCGCTTTCAACGACGACTTTTCCATCGCCTACATCTACCACCACTCGAACCGCGATCTTCCCCTCGCCTACAAGTTCGCCGTCCTGTGGTCCGGCCAGGAAGGCTCGCTGCTCTTCTGGTCTCTTCTTCTCGCCGGCTACGGATTCGTTCTCCGCCTCCGCTACAAGACCGATCAGCGCCTCTTCGCCTACGCCTCCGTCATCATCGCCGCGCGTCCAGGTCTTTTTTCTTCTGATTCTCAACTTCGCCGCGCAGCCCTTCGGCCTCATGCAGGGAGGCATTCCGCCTGATGGCACCGGCCTCAATCCGCTCCTGCAATATCCCGAGATGGTCATCCATCCGCCCATGCTCTATCTCGGATACGTCGGCTTCACCATCCCCTTCGCCTTCGCGCTCGGTGCGCTTATCATGAAGTATCCCGGCGAAAAGTGGATCCACATCACCCGCCGCTGGACGATGGTCACCTGGTGCTTCTTAACCATCGGCGTCTTCTTAGGCGCGCACTGGGCCTACGCCGTACTCGGCTGGGGAGGCTACTGGGGCTGGGATCCCGTCGAAAACGCCTCGCTCATGCCGTGGCTCACCGGCACCGCGTTCCTGCACTCGGTCATGATGCAGGAAAAACGCGGCATGATGAAGGTCTGGAACATGTGCCTCGTCTTCGCCACCTTCCTGCTTTCCATGCTCGGGACCTTCCTAACCCGCTCCGGCGTAATCAGTTCCGTCCACGCCTTCGCGCAATCCTCCATCGGAACTTGGTTCATCGTCTTCATCGCGCTGACCATTGCCGTCTGTGCCTTTTTCCTTATCAAGAACCTGCCGCATCTCAAAAGCGAGCACAAACTCGAATCGCTGGTCTCCCGCGAATCCAGTTTCCTGTTCAACAATCTGCTACTGCTGGTAGTCTGCTTCACCATCCTCTGGGGCACCTTCTTCCCCATTCTTTCCGAATGGGTGCAAGGACACAAAGTCACGGTCGGCCCGCCCTTCTTCAATCGTGTAGCCATTCCCGTCGCTCTCCTTCTAATGTTGCTGACCGCCGTCGGCCCGCTGCTAGCGTGGCGTAAAACCTCGGTAGAAAGCCTGAAGCGCAACTTCCTCTTCCCCGCCATCGGCTCGGTCGCCGTCGGGCTCATGATGATTCTCTTCGGCGTAAAGCCCTGGGAAGACCCGTCCTATTTCTACGCGACCATGGCTGCCGTTCTCTCCGCCCTTGTCATCTTCACGGTTATCTCCGAGTTCCTCCGCGGAGGCCGCGTCATCGCCGGCAAAACCAACCAGAGCATCTTCGGAGCGATGCTCCAACTGACCCGCCGCAACACCCGCCGCTACGGTGGATACATCGTCCACTTCGGCGTAGCGCTGGTAGTCATTGGAATCCTCGGCACGCCTTTCAACAAAGAAGTAGAAAAAGAAATGTCGTTCGGGGACAAGATCAACATCGGCCCCTACACCCTCGTTTGCCAGTCCTACACGCAGGACGACAATCCCAATTACGCCAACGAGTGGGCCATCATCAACGTCTTCCGTGGCGGCAAGCAGATCACCACCATGTATCCCGAGCGCCGCTTCTACAAAGCCAGCGGACAGCCGCAGACCATTCCCCGCATCTATCCGAGCTTCAAACAGGATTTCTTCCTCGTAAACGATGTCTACCTCGTCTACGAGGGCAAGAACGAAACCACCGGCCGCCCGATCATCAAAGCGCACCTTAATCCGCTCGTCCCATGGATTTGGATCGGCCTCATCATCATGGTCTTCGGCACAGTAGTCGCACTCGTGCCCAATACCGTCCCTGTCACGGTGATGGCGCCGGTGCCCGTCCGCGAAACCGCTCACGCAGGAGCCGGCGACTGATGAAACTCTCAAACAGAAAATGGGAAGGGAAGGCTGCCCCAGGTTCGCGCCCGTTTTTTGGGCGTTAACCTGGGTGCTGCGCCAGTCCGCGTCCTCCAAGCTCTCATCCTCACTGCCGCTGTTTTGCTCTTCGTCGGCGCCGGCCCCAGCACCGACGCCCGCTTCAAAGACCTCGGCCATCGCATGATGTGCACCTGCGGATGCGGCCAGGTCCTCCTGGAATGCAATCACGTCGGCTGCCAGTCCTCCGAGAAAATGCGCAACGAACTGATAGCCGCAATCGATAAAGGCGACAACGACGACCTGATCCTGCAAGGCTTCGTGCAGCAATACGGTCCCACCGTCATAGCCGCGCCCACCGCCGCTGGCTTCAACAAAGTAGCCTGGATCATGCCGTTCGTCGTGTTGGCTCTCGGGATCGCCTTTGCGGTTCATATCGTGCGCTCCTGGAAGAATCGCCCCACACCCGCCCTAGCCGATGGCATCGTCATCCCCATAGGCCATGAGTTGGACGAGTTGAGAGCAAAGGCCCGCAAGGAGACCGACCTGTGATTATTTTCCGGTTCGCTAAAGCCGCGAAGCGGCGAAAGATCGCAGCCCGCCCTGAGCTTGCCGAATGGCCAAGCCGTGGGTCAGCCGCCCCCACCGCCCCAGCCCCGAAGGGGCGAAAGAAAGGGTGCACGCCATGTCTATGATCATCTTCGTCTGCGCTGTCTTCTTCCTAGCATCCTGGTATTACGTCTTCTTTTTTCCCGGCGAGGTTTACGCCGGAGAAGAAAAGACCCGTCTCGGCTATCTCCGCGAGCGCAAGGAAGCCGTCTACGAAAACCTCCGCGACCTCAACTTCGAATACAAAGCCGGCAAGGTCCCCGACGCCGATTACCAGTCCATGCGCTCCTCGCTCGAAGAAGAAGCCGCCGCCATCATGGCTGAGATCGCCCGCCTGGAGCAGGCCGCCGGGCAGGCGGTGTAGGCTGTCTGTAAGACGTGATCGGTGACAAGTGACAATGTACACTTTACAGTGTATCCTTAATGATCAGGAGCTTTAAGCATCGCGGCCTTAAGCGGCTTTACGAGCAAGAGGACCGCAGAGGAATACGGCCTGACCTTGTAGATACAGTTCAAGAAATTCTCACTGTTCCCGATGACGCCGTGACCCCGCAGGAGCTTGGTCTCCCCGCTTATCATCTTCATCCGCTCAAAGGCGACTTGAGGGGTTTCTGGTCTGTGACCGTGCGGGCGAACTGGCGCATCGTTTTTCGGTTCCAAGGTGCCGATGCTTTTGACGTTGAACTGACTGACTACCATTAGGCGAGAGAAGGAGCCAAACCATGCCGATGAAGAATCCAGCGCATCCCGGACGTATCGTAAAGAGCGCGTGCCTCGACGCTCTGGGTCTGTCAGTAACCGAGGGCGCAAAGGTTCTCGGCGTCAGCCGACAGACCCTAAACAACGTCATCCACGGCAAATCAGGCATCAGCCCAGAGATGGCCATTCGTTTGTCAAAAGCCTTCGGCAGCACACCCGAAACCTGGCTGCGGATGCAACTAGCCTACGATCTCGCGCAGGCCCGCAAGGACGAGAGCAAAATCAAGGTCCGCCGCCAGCACGTGCCCCAAGAACTGCACGCAGACTGAGAGGCAAGGCACTCATGCCGAAAAAGAAAATTCCATCCTTTAAGAGCGACGGTGCCGCGGCGGAATTCGTCGGCAAAGCCGACCTGTCGCGGGGTACGATCTTTCGGGCGCGAAGCTGATACGCATCGACGCCCGCGCTAAACCTGACCTTGCGGCTAGACGGCTCGACTCAGCCATCGAGCGCGCCTTGGCCGACGAAAAGAACAGCCGCGCTCGGCCTCTCTAGCATCAATGCCACCGAATCAACAGCGTATGAGTTGGCTAATCAAGAAGAGTCCGTTCGGCACGAATGAAGATCCGGTAGAACACATGGTGAACCTGCTTCAAAACGAGGCAATCAAAGCAGGTTGCCCATTGACCGACCTCGACCGGAAAATCCTCCGCGACGAAAATCCGGATAATGAAGCTATTCACCAGGAACTGCGACAGCGCGCGAAGCAATTGATAGCCCGCATATTCGAGGCAGAACCTTGGGACGACTTCGACAGAGACCCAAAGGGCTTCGGTAGTTCGCTAGAATGGGCAAGCGATTCACACTGCTCAAATATTGTGATGCTCGCAGAGGAAGTCGCCTGCGAGATCGCGTATCCATTGCCGCGTCTGCACGGATGGGGGTTGGTCAAGGACAAGCTGCAACTGGTCGGATGTGCGGTCTTGTTCATCGTGATAATAGGTGCCAGTATTGCCGCCATCCAAGCGCTGTTCGGGTGGAAGTAAAATCGACCTGTGGAAATTAAAGGAGCTGATTTGATCAGGAGAGCTTGGTTCGCAGTCTTGTTCGTCACGTTCGCCCTGCCGTTCTATTCCCACGCCCAGACCCTCACCGGCACCGTCACCAACGGCACCACCAACAAGCCCGCCGCCGGAGACGAAGTCATCCTCATCAACCTCTCCAGTGGCATGGACGTCGCCGGCAGCACCAAGGCTGACTCCTCCGGCAAATTCAGCTTCAAGCTCGACGCCAGCAATGGCGCTGGAGGCCCGCACCTCATCCGCGCCGTCCACCAGGGCGTCAACTATCACCAGATCGCGCCCCCCGGCACCAACTCCGTCGAAGTCAAGGTTTACGACGTCGCCAAAAAAGTCAGCGCGCTCAGCCTCACTGCCGACGTCGTCCGCTTCCAGGCCGATGCGACCAGCCTGCAGGGCATGCGCCTGTTCGCGGTCGACAACACCTCGTCGCCGCCCGTCACCCAGATGAACGATCGCAACTTCGAGTTCTATCTGCCCGCTGGCGCAAAAATCGCACAGGTGCAGGCGCGCGCACCCAACGGACAGCCCATCGCCGCCGACGCCGAGCCGCAAGCCGAAAAGAACCGCTACGCCATCAACTTCCCGCTGCGCCCTGGAGAAACTCAATTCCAGCTCGAGTACACGCTCCCCTACTCCGGCACGCTGAAGGTCGATCCCAGGCCGCTCTATCCCGCCGAACATTTCGTCGTCGTTCTGCCCAAGTCCATGCACTTCGCGGCCGCCAGCGGCGTGACCGCGTTCAAATCGATGAACGACCCCAATTCGCCAGACTCCGTCGTTCAGGTCGCGCAGCAGACCCACGCCGGCGAGCCGCTCGCTTTCACGATCACCGGCACCGGCACCATCGGCGACCAGCCCGCCCAAGCTGGCGGAGGAGGCGCCGAAGCTCAAGGTGGTCCCCAATCCGGGCCCATGAACGAGAACCCGCAGACCGAGAGCGCTCGTCCCGGTGGAGGCCTCGGTCCTCCCATCGACGCTCCCGATCCGCTCGAAAAATACCGCTGGCCCATCATCGGAGCCTTCATCGCCCTGCTCGCCATTGGCGGATGGATCGTCACCAGGCGCCAGACCGCGATCCGCGCGACGGCAGGCGCGGCCTCCGGAGGATCAACCACATTCGGATCGCGAGCCACGCTTGCCTCCGGCCCGCTCGCGGCGCCCATAACCGGTCCCGGCGCGAAATCAATCTCAGGATCCCCGGCCGCTTCTCCCGCGCGCGCCGCTGCGAACGCGCCCGCATCGTTCGCCGACTCCGCAAACTCCGGAGCCTCAAAATCCGCCATGATCCTCGAAGCGCTGAAAGAAGAACTCTTCCAACTCGAGGTCGAACGCAAGCAAGGGAAAATCAGTCCGGAGGACTACGAAAAAGCCAAAGCCGCTCTTGACCAAACTCTGGAACGTGCGCTGAAGCGCGAAAGTTAATCACTGTGGGATGGACACTGCCCGGTGCCCCATTCAAGCCCTCTTTTGGCTTGAGTGGGGACTTCTGCCCCCAGCCACCAGTCAAACGGTGTCATCCTGAGCGGAGCGCTGTGAAGCGAAGCGCAGCAGCGCGCAGTCGAAGGACCCCTGCGTTCTTCCCCTACCAACCCCGCCCGGTGCCCATTCAAGCCCGCTTTTGGCTTGAGTGGGGACTTCTGCCCCCAGCCAGGTGTCCCATTCATCGTTCGCTGCGATGAGTGGGATGCCGCGAGCGCTCCCATCCTGCAACCTATCCCCAGACTTTTTCATCACATCGCTTCGGTGTCCGGCATCACTGACATCCACCCCGTCGCACGCGACAATTACCACTGACTTGGCAAGGCAGAAGTGCGCCCGTCTCCAGAGACGGGTATCCTGGCCCACAAAAACAGCGCTCCAAAGTCGCTCTTTGACAATTAGCGGTTGCCGCGAAAACCTGCTAAATGGCTGGAAACAAAAGGTGGTCTGCAGCTAAGTCTTTATTATTGAATACTTTGAAGTTAAGGCACTTATTTATCAATACTTTGCACGAAATTAGGGGGGAGGGGGGGTATCCCCCCTAAACCGAAAATCGGTCCTTGATTTACGAGAATCTGACCATCACATCCGGACCATTATGCAACTGGATGGCGGGTGCACCATTCAATCGCGTTTTTTTGCGATTGAGTGGGCACTTCGATCCCTCCCCGCACTCCGCACTTAACGACAGGCCCTTCGCGCCAGTAGGCCAGTTTACCGCGCCGGCAAGTCCTGTGTTTTCACAGATCAAACGCCCCCGCATCAAACTCACCTGTCTCACATCAAATACAATGAACACCCGAGGCATCTGGTATGAGCAACATTTTTAAGACCACCCTGCTCCTGACCGTCATGACGCTCCTGCTCATGCTCGCGGGACGCGCTTTCGGTGGTCAGAACGGCATGCTGATGGCGCTCGTCTTCGCCGCCATCATGAACTTCGTCTCCTACTTTTTCTCCGACAAGATCGCGCTCGCCATGTATCGCGCGCAGCCCATCTCGCGCGATCAACTACCGCGCGTCTATAACATCGTCGAGCGCCTGTCGCAAAAAGTCGGATTGCCCATGCCCAAGGTCTATCTCATCCCCACCGACTCGCCCAACGCCTTCGCCACCGGACGCAGCCCGCACCACGCTTCGGTCGCCGTCACGCAGGGCATCCTCGGGTCTGCTCAACGATGACGAACTCGAAGGCGTGATCGCCCACGAGCTAGGACACGTCCGCAATCGCGACATTCTCATCAGCTCGATCGCCGCCACGCTTAGCCGGAGCGATAACTTTTCTGGCCAACATCGCGAAGTGGGGAATGATTTTCGGCGGCATGCGCGGCAGCGACCGGGAAGAAGGCGGAGGTGGAGGCATCGCGGCCATCGCCATGATTTTCCTCGCACCCTTCGCTGCGATGCTGATTCAACTCGCCGTTTCGCGTTCGCGCGAATACGGAGCCGATGACACCGGCGCGCACTGGACTGGCAATCCCTATGCGCTCGCCAGCGCGCTCGCTAAAATCGAAGCCTATTCGCGCCGCGCGCCGCTCGTCGCCACGCCATCGACCGCGCATCTGTTCATCATCCAGCCCTTCCTCGGAGGCATGAGCTTCGGCAACCTGTTCTCAACGCACCCGCCAACAGCGAAACGCATCGAGCGCCTGACAGGAAGGCCCGCGGAGTTTCTGCAGTAGTGCACGCTCTTATTTAGTCTTGTCATCCTGAGCGGAGCATGATCATCGCAAAGCGATGATCATGCGGAGTCGAAGGACCCCTGCGTTCTTATCCGTATTCGGATGTGCGAATGACCCACGTAACCGCGTCCAGCTCCACGCACATAGTAGAATCCAAGACGAATGCCCCCCGAAACCGTCTCGGCCACTGCGCGCCGCGCCACCGAACTGGAATCTGCGCTCCGCCGCGTCATCCGCGGCAAGGACGACGTCCTCCGCCTCGCCCTCGTTTCGATCTTCGCCAAAGGGCACCTGCTGATCGAAGGCGTCCCCGGAGTCGGCAAAACTACTCTAGGTCAGGCCATGGCCCGCGCCATCGATTGCACCTTTCAGCGCGTCCAGTTCACCAGTGACATGCTGCCCTCCGACGTCCTCGGCATTTCCATCTACTCGGCGATCGAGCAGAAGTTCGAATTCAAGCGCGGCCCCGTCTTCGCCAACGTCGTCTTGGCTGACGAAATCAACCGCACTACACCGAAGACACAATCGGCGCTGCTCGAGGCGATGAACGAAGGCCAGGTAACGGTCGACGCCTACTCCCACCCGCTGCCCCAGCCGTTTCTGGTTATTGCCACGCAGAATCCCATTGAGCATCACGGCACTTACCCGCTTCCCGAATCGCAGCTTGATCGCTTCCTCATGCGCCTCCGCATGGGATATCCCGGAGGGTAATGCCGAGCGCGAAATCCTCCGCGCCGAGGCCGGCACAGCTCAACTTGAAAAGCTGCGGCCCGTTCTCAACGCCGCCGATGTAATCGAAATTCAACAGGCCGTGACCCAGGTCCACGTCGACGATTCGCTGATCACCTACGCCCTCGCAATCGTCGCCAAAACGCGCGAGTCCGAATATCTTTCTCTGGGAGTCTCCCCGCGCGGCTCGCAGATGTTCTACCGCGCCGCGCAGGCTATGGCCTTCCTCGACGGGCGCGACTTTTGCACGCCCGAAGACTTCAAACCCCTAGCCGTTCCAGTTTTCGGCCACCGCATCGTGGTGAACTCGCTCTACGCCTCGACGCTGAAAAAGTCCGAGCAGTCCGAACAAGTCCTAAAAGAAATCGTAGACAGCGTGCCCGTTCCCGTTTAGCGCTGGCGTCCTCGCCAGCCGCGCGTCAAAGCCGCTATTTATCGTGCCGTTCGAAGAACTTCGACTTATCGATATTCGCGGGCACGGCCACATCAAAAAATCCAACCATCATCTCGTTATAAGTCTGATCGCCCCAGGTTACAGGACTATCGGGATCCGGATTGTGTAGATTGCGCCGCGAGTTATCGTACCATCCGACAGCCTGTAACTCGGTTCCTGCTTTCAGGAATCGAGGTTGCGCCAACCGATAACTCAGCTGCCAATAAAAATCATAGTTCACCCGCAAGAGGGTCTCGACGGTCTTATCGGCGTGAATAATATGGTACTCAAAGCGTTTTCCGCGCAGGTGCATGTGCGGGAAAAAGCTGAGGAGCGTGCAATCATTGGGTAACGTCCCGTGAACCTCCACGCGATAGTTGTCAGCGCCCGCCGGAATAGGAATCATGTCGTGATCGTTGGCAAGCTGCAATGTCAGCACGCGCTGTGCAGGTTTTGTCTTTGCCAGTACCATCCCCACGCTCGACTGATCGGAAGCCGCGTGGCCATTGGTTGTGTAATGCATCTGGAAGACGAGATCGGAGTGCGCCGGAACAAACTTCGCCATGCCGTCGGGCCAGCGATCGGGCGAGCTTCCGGGAGCGTACACCAGTAGCATATCGCTGCGCGTCTCGTGCGCCTGATGGCGAAGATGTTCATCGCCCAGGCTCGACGCCGTGAACGGCATGCCGATCGGCGCTCCCCGCAGCCAGTCTGAGCCCGGCGCGCGAATGTAGGCGACCGCGTGATGCACGTGTTCGCGGCTGGAGGGACGCACCTCCGACATCTGCACCCATTCGTCCTGGGTGAAATTGGTCGGCACAATTTCGTACGTATATTCGACATCTCCCCGGGCGGGAATCGCGACCGGCTTGGGCATCTTCACAATGACGTCGGGTTGGGGGATCGCCCAACCTTCGGCCCAGTTTACTGGCGGCGGAGCTTTGCGAGGATCGCCCGCGGGAGCACCGCCTGCGGCCCAGCGCGAAATCAAGTCGATTTCCCCGGCAGTAAGCGAGAGATCGTTCGAAAAATGTCCGCAGCAGGGATCGGCAAACCATGGAGGCATCGCCTTCGAACGCACAGCCTTGCCGATGGCCGTAGCCCAGGGTTTGGTTTCCTGGTACGTCATAAAGGGCATAGGCGCGATCTCGCCCCGCCGGTGGCAGACCTGACAATGCTGTTGGAGGATGGGCAGCACATCACGATAGAAGGCAGGGACCGTCTCGACGCGAGTTGCCGGATGCTGCTGTCCATCCTTGGCATTAGCGGTAACAAACGAAGCCATGCACGCGGCCAGCAAAATCAGGCCATCGAGTCGGGGAGATGCACACATTTGAGGTAATTCTACAACGCGATCACAGACGCCTCACGGCATCACGCAACTGGCGGCGTCGACAGCAGCAACTTCGCTGGCGGATTGAGGCGGCAAAATCTGCCCGCTAAGTTTCTCTCCCGAGAGCCTCAATCGGCGTGGTTACCGAGGCGGTTACTGCGAATTTACTAAAGTTCCCCCGCCCCTCGCCGATCAACTCTTTGGATGGCACGGATTCGTGCCCGACGAATCGCTTCGAAGGAGAACCTTATGTCAACCGCGGCTGTTTCCTCCAGTTCCATTTACCAGGAACTGCAATCCTTCATTCAACAGCGTGGCGCCGATGTGCAGCAGCTTGGCAAAGATCTTGCTGCCGGCAACCTCGCAAACGCGCAGCAGGACTACACGACCCTCCAGAGTCTGGGCCAGAGTGGCCCCTCTGCGAATGGCAATGTCTTTGGCGGAAAACAGCGCGAACAAGCCCTCAACGCCATCGGGCAGGCGCTCCAGGCAAATGATCTAGCGGGGGCGCAACAGGCCTTTGCTCAACTGCAGAGCATTTACCATCCCAACTCGAATTCTGCATCCGCATCCACCTCTACCACTTCTTCCGCCAGTTCCATCTACCAGCAACTGCGGGCGTACACCCAGCAGCGCAGCGCGGATGTCCAGCAACTTGGTCAGGATCTTACTGCGGGCAATATCGCGAATGCACAGCAGGATTTCAACGCTCTCGAAACTCTCGGCCAGAGTGGCCCCTCCAAGAGTGGAGCAACCTTTGGCAAGAGTCAGCGTGAGCAGGACCTGAACGCCGTCGGTCAGGCACTCCAGTCGAACGATCTAGCGGGGGCGCAGCAGGCCTTCGCGCAGTTCGAAGCCACCTACCAGAAACACCAGACGTCGCCGCCGGTGGTGGGCGGTTCGTCTTCGAAGACAGGTACGGAAATCATTCTGAACCTGGCGAACGCTCCCGCCGGCGAGCAAATCACGATCGGCCTCACGAACGAAGCGAACGGCAATGAACTAGTAAGCATCAGCGCCGTCAACCCGCAGAATCAAACTCCCGAACAGATCGCTCTGAACGTGAACCCGAACAGCAACCAGCAAATCGTTCTCAACCTGTTCGGCAACTCCTCCAATAACTCGACCCAGGGCAGCGCTCTGAACACCACTGCCTGAGGCGCGACCCGCCATGGCTCGGCTGGCCGCAAACAGGAAACACGCGGCTGGCCGCAGCCACCAGTCCAAGCACTAGCTCGCGCCCCCCGCAATCGAAGGCACAAGCAACACCTCATCACCATCCTGAAAAGAATAGGAAGGACCGCCCAGAAAGCGAATGTCTTCCTCGTTCACATAAATATTCAGGAAGCGCCGCACTTCGCCGGCGTCATCCCGTATATGAGTCTTCAAATCGGGAAACTTCGAGTCGAGGGCGCTAAACAGCTCGCCAAGGTTCGCGGCTTCGCAAGTCAGGTGGGGCGTGCCCGCGGTCAGCCGCCGCAACGGGGTTGGTATTTGAACGGTGATGCTCATATCAGGCCTCCAGAATAAATTCTTAGCAACGCAAGGTTTCAAGTTCTCAGTTTTCAGTCTTCAGTCCTCAAGAAATCCCGACCGTTCCTAACTGAGAACTGAGAACTGAGAACCGGGAACTGAGAACTATTTCTACGCCACCGCCGTCGCAGCCGCCGCTGGCGCCGAACTCGCTGCCGGCAGTGCCCCGGCCTTCGCGGCCAGATACGCCTCAAACTCAGCGAGCTTGGCCGCGATCGGCCGCTCCGCCTGATATTTGTCCGCCAGCACGTCGGTGGTTTTCAGTCCATTGCCCGTGACGCAAAGCACCGTCGTCTCATCCGGCAGAATGCGGTCTTGCTGGAACAGCTTGCGCGCCGTGCCAACCGTGACTCCACCTGCGGTCTCGGTAAAAATGCCTTCAGTCTGGGCAAGCAGTTGGATGGAGCTGACGACTTCGTGATCGGATACATCCTCCGACCATCCTCCGCTCTTGGTAATCGCTTTAATCGCATAATGGCCGTCAGCCGGATTACCAATGGCCAGCGAGCGGGCAATCGTCTTTGGACGCTGCGGCTCGATCTCGGCGCTGTACTGCTTGATTGCGGTTGAAATCGGCGAGCATCCCGAAGCTTGCGCGCCAAAAAACTTGACCGGCTTCGGCTCGACCAGTCCGAGCTGAATCAGTTCATCAAACGCCTTCTTGATCTTGGTGATCAGCGAACCGCCAGCCATCGGCACGACAATGTTGTCGGGCAAGCGCCATCCTAGTTGCTCGGCAATCTCATAGCCCACGGTCTTCGATCCTTCGGAGTAATACGGACGAAGGTTCACATTGACAAATCCCCACGGATGCTCGTCGGCAATCTGCGAGCACAACCGGTTCACATGGTCGTAGCTCCCATTGATGCGAACCAGCTCCGCTCCGAATACCTGGGTGCCGAGAATTTTGGCGGGCTCAAGATCCGAGGGAATGAAAATCCACGCCTTGAAACCTTCGCGAGCCGCCTGCGCGGCCACGGCGTTGGCGAGATTCCCGGTGGAAGAGCAAGCCACCGTATCGAACCCGAATGCGCGGGCGTTGGCCAGCGCAACCGCCACCACGCGGTCTTTGAAACTCAGGGTCGGCAGGCAGACCGCGTCGTTCTTGATAAAGAGCCGCCGCGAGCCGATCTTCTCGCCCAGGCGGGGCGCGCTGACCAGCGGGGTATATCCAACTGGGAGGGAAGGCTGATACCCCGCTGGCAGCGGCAGCAGTTCGCGATAGCGCCAGATGTTGGGTGGCCGCGACGCGAACATCTCGCGCGAAACTTGCTTCCGGATAGTATCGTAGTCGTACGTGACTTCGAGAGGCGAGAAGCAATGCTCGCAGATCGAGCGCGGTTGATTTTCGAAGGTCTTGCCGCATTCGCGGCAGCGGAGTTCATAGCTGCTCGTCGACATCGTGCAACTTCTTTCTGCGACTGTGGGACGAGCCGGGGAAATAATCCCCATTTACGACAAAACCCCTTTTCCGGATAGGAAAAGAGGCTCGGGAGCTGCGAATAACGTTTCGCTTGCCCGAATCTCATGGTCCCCGTTGCCGGGCGAGAGTTGGCACCTGTCAGTCGGGATATATGATCCCGATCCGGTTGCCGTGGCGTCCTAGGGCTCGTCCCTCAGCCACTCTGCATGAAATTCCGATTTGCTCAATGAAGAGCAAACTTGGCATCAGATACTACAGAACCACCGGGTCATCTGTCAAGGACGATTCTAGGGTAAGAGCTATCGCGAGATGATCTGCCCTGCAAGCCGCTCCATGCCACCGTTTCCCTACGCCGCGGAACTTCGGGCCAGCCTCTTGCGTAACACTCACCACAAACTGTTATGTGAGGCCTGCCTATGAGAACCGGAATCGTCTCCTTGATTGCCGATGTCTTCGCCGGGCTCGCTGCCCTTCTCCTCTTCTTACTAGGTGACGGCTATTTTCATCTGGCTGCTGACTTGCGCCTGGCCGTGGTGAGTCTGGCCGTTCTCTACCTCGCGGCAGGGCTCCTCCGCGGACGGGGGAGGCCCGAAAACGCCTGGCTGAAAGGGCTTGTGGTGGGTTCCGGCGGCTCGCTGGTCATGCTCATTCTGTTGTGGAATCAGTTGTTCCATCTTGAAGTCGCCGTGCTCTTGCTGGTCGCAAACCTCGCGGCAATTTGCGGAGTACACGTCCGGCGCCTTTGGGCGGCGCACTCCCGAGTTCGAGCCGGGGTGATATTTCTCGTTCCGTTGGGAGTACTTGTCGTGGCGGCGCTAACCGTTGTCCCGACGCTGGCCACGCGGATGGCCTCGCATCAGATCAGCGCGCCCGCGCCGGCCTTTTCCATCAACCGGTTTGACGGCACGGAGGTGAGTTCCGCGGAACTGCGCGGCCGCGTGGTGGTGCTGGATTTTTGGGCCACCTGGTGCCCCGCCTGCCGCCGCGAAATGCCGGAGTTGGAGAAACTCTACCGCCGGTACCAGGGAAACCCGCGCGTCAGTTTCTGGGCCGTCGATATGCAAAAGAACGGGGAGACTCCGGAAAAGGCTCGCGCCTTCATGCAGAAGGCGGGCTACACTCTACCCCTCGCTCTTGGGCAGGAGGAGCGGCTCACGGGGCTGGAATTGGGAGGCTTTCCATCGCTAGTCATCATTGATACGGCGGGCCGCATCCGGCTGGTTCATACCGGCTACGATCACTCCGAGAAATTCCAGGCTGAACTCGCCGGAGAAATCGATAAGCTGCTCTGAAAAAGAAGGAATGCGCCTCAAACGTTTATCGCGATCACTGTTAATGCCGTTACGATAGTCGGCCCTCGCTTCCAAACGCCAAATCAGATATCGCTCTTTGCGACAACTGGTCGTTCGGTGTCCAAACTCGAGAACAGGCGTTTGCACTTCTAACCATGCGGTCCCGACTGAAATCTGGGGTGTTCCGCCAACAATCCCAGCCCAGAAGTGCCCGCCCGAAAGTGCTCACGAAAACCAACGCCAAGCGGCCCTGGCAGATGCTAGACTGCGGAAAGTTCCTATGCCTTTGCGTTACACGATTGATGCCGAGCGAGCACTGGTAATCAGTACCGCATGGGGCCACCTGACCTTCGCGGAGCTGCAGGTCCACCAGGACCAACTGGCTGGCGATCCGCACTTCAACCCGGAATTCCGTCAATTAGTGGACGCCACCGCGATCACAGAACTGAACATTTCGATCCTGGAGGCCAGAAAGCTCGCCGGTCGAAGGCTATTCGACCCCAAATCCAGGCGTGCATTCCTCGGAAATGGCCTATCCATCATGGCTGCGAAGCGTCTAATACAAGCGTATGCCCTCTTTGCGAAGGGACGAGAGCAAATCAGCGTCTTTCATGAACGGACCGCCGCCTTGAGATGGCTGGGGAAGCTCTGATTAAGACGCATGGATCTCCATGCACGTCCGCATCCCCTGTGTTTTGCGCTTTTCGTCGGCACTTTAGTTAGAGCCTCCCTGGGACAAAACCAGGCTGTGGCCCTCGACGCGAACTCCAGCGAGGCTTTCGTTGACTTGAGCCTTTCACCCACGTAAGATTTGCGCCTGATGATTGGGCGAACTATCTCGCATTACCGCATCGTCGAAAAGCTGGGCGGCGGTGGAATGGGGGTGGTTTACAAGGCCGAGGACACCTCGCTCGGCCGCTTCGTTGCCCTCAAGTTTCTTCCTGACGATGTGGCCCAAGACCCCCAGGCCCTGGAACGTTTTCGTCGCGAGGCGCGGGCTGCATCCGCCCTGAACCATCCCAATATCTGCACCATCTATGAGGTCGGGCGCGAAGGCGATGAATCCTTCCTTGTCATGGAATTCCTGGACGGTCTGACGCTGAAGCACCGCATTGGGGGCCAGCCCATGGATATGGATTCGGTGCTGGCGTTGGGCATCGAGATTACGGACGCGCTCGACGCCGCTCACTCTCAGGGCATCGTCCACCGCGACATTAAACCCGCAAACATCTTCGTGACCAAACGCGGTCACGCCAAAATTCTCGACTTCGGACTCGCGAAGGTGGTGACCGCCGCTGGATCTTCCAGTCAAGTCGCTTCCGCCCACACCATGACGGCCGCGACCCCCCAGGAGGAATTGACCAGTCCGGGCTCGGCGCTGGGCACGGTTGCCTACATGTCGCCCGAGCAGGCGCAGGCCAAGGAACTGGACGCCCGCAGCGATCTGTTTTCCTTCGGCGCAGTGCTCTACGAAATGGCCACCGGCGCCATGCCGTTCCGAGGCGACAGCACCGCGGTAATTTTCAAAGCCATTCTGGATGCCGAGCCGACCTCTGCCGTGCGCCTGAATCCCGACGTGCCCGCGGAACTCGAACGGATTCTTAACAAGGCACTGGAGAAAGACCGCGAGCTTCGTTATCAAGGCGCGGCCGAGATAAGAGCCGACCTGAAGCGTCTGAAACGGGAGACGGACTCGCGGCATCGCCCAACCTCAAGTTCGGGAACGATCGCGGCGTCGCAGGAAAGCGGCTCGCAAGCGAGTGCACAGCATTCTGTGTCGGGGACAGCAACACCCTTACCGCCTGCGCATGTCTCCGGACAAACCACCAGCAGTTCTGCCGTTGAGGTTGCGAAGAAGCACAAATTTGGAGTCGGCGCCGGAGCCGTGATCGCACTCGCGGTTCTGCTCGCCGCGGGATTCGGCGTGTACTCCATGCTTCACCACTCTGTCCCCCCGCCGTTCCAGAATTTCACCATCGCCCAGGTTACTAACTCGGGCAAGGCCGGGGCGGCCGCCATTTCACCGGACGGCAAGTATGTGCTGAGCGTACTGCGCGACAAGGGGCAGCAGAGCCTCTGGCTACGCAATGTGGCGACTGGCAGCGATACGCAGGTCATTCCACCGGCCCCCGTTTCTTACGTCAGCCTGGCATTTTCGCCCGATGGAAATTACTTCTATTTTCGTAAAGCCGAAGATGCGCTCGAGACAACCTTCTATCTTTATCGCTCGCCCGTGCTGGGCGGCACGCCGCAAGTCCTGGTTCGCGACATTGACAGTGACATCGGATTCTCTCCCGATGGCCGTCGCATCGCATACATTCGAGGGAATGACCCCGAGGTCGGCAAGTACCGCCTGCTATCCGCCAACCTGGATGGAAACGACGAAAAGGTTCTAATGATTGTGCCCGCCCCAGGGAACAGTGCGCCGAGTTTTCTAGCCTGGTCGCCGGACGGCAATCGGATCGCGCTGTCAGAGCCCGCCTCCAGCAAGGCTTTGGGATCGATTGGCGTATTTAATCTTAGCGATAGCAAAGTGGAGCAGCTTGCGGCCTTCGAAGACAAAGCTGTTAACCAGTTGAAATACTCACCTGACGGCAGCGGCATTATCGCTAACTATCAGCAGGCGGGCCCGAATTTTTTGCGCGCACAGATTGGTTTCCTGCCCAGCGGCGTAAGTGCACTCCGGCCTATTACTCGCGACACCAATAGTTATCGGACACTTACTACCTCCGTCGACGGAAAGACACTGGCAACGGTCCAGATCAAGACAATCCGGAACTTGTATATCATTCCAGGCACGGGTAGCACGTCGCCAGACCAGTCTTCTTTGTTGCCGCAAGTGGAGTTGGTAAGCGGTTTCGGCTGGGATAGCGGCGGGAATCTCCTGATTGGCGAGGCAGGGCATCTCTCTCGCATGGGGCGCGATGGCAGCAATAAAAGCCAACTCTTGGGTGACGCCGCATCCGGAATTATCGATCCTTCGGCTTGTGGCGCGCGCTACATTGTATTTACGTGGGCCTTCCACGCAGGCGCGCGAGCCGGAAATGTTTGGCGCGCCAATATCGACGGCTCCAATCCGGTGAAGCTGACCGATATGGCCTCGCGTTATCCCATCTGCTCACCGGATGAGAAATGGGTGTATTACGAGAACGATGCAGCCGGCGAAGTCTGGCGCGTGCCAGCCGACGGGTCAGGCAAAGCGGAAGTGATTCCCGGATCGGTTGTAAAGGGAACGATTATTGCAGGCCTGCGGCCTACTCTTTCTCCCGATGGGAAGCTGCTCGCCATCGTTCTGGTCTCCGCTTTGAATCCAGACGTAATGAAACCAGAGGACAAGATTGCGCTCGCTAATCTGGAATCGGAAGGGACTCCGCGCCTTTTGAAGGTCGATACGAGTAACACCAGCGGAGGCATTGCGGGCCTCGGCTTCGAGTTCACTCCCGATGGAAAATCGCTCGCCTATGCGGTCCGCGAAAATGGAATCGATAACATTTTCCTTCAGCCGCTGGATGGTTCGCCGGGGCACAAGATCACGAATTTCAATTCCGAACAGATTTCCGATCTGCACTGGTCGCCGGACGGCAAGAGCCTCGGCATACTTCGCACCCATTCCGATTCCGATGTCGTGCTGCTGCAAGAATCAAAACCTTAGCAGGCTGCGGGAAAACTCCGATCTTGAAGTTGTTTTGAAAGGGTGCGGCTTTTAGCCGCACCGCGAGTTACGCGAAATCAACGCGGCTTTAGCCGCTGCGGGAACGTTCGCGCCAAACAAATGACTTTCTCGGCAACCGTTTGGATCCCCCGCTCCGTCTGGGGGAGGAGCCCGCGGACCAATCGATCCGCCCTTCACCGGGTGTATTGGTTCTTCTTCTTATCCTGATGGCGCTCCATTCCCAGTTGAATCAGGCGATCGATCAGCTCCGGATATGACACTCCCGTCGCGCCCCACAACTTGGGATACATGCTGATGGCGGTAAAGCCGGGCATGGTGTTGATCTCATTCACATACATCTTTCGCGATTTTGGGTCCATCAGAAAATCCACGCGCGCCAGTCCCGAGCAATCGACCGCCTGGAATGCCGCGATCGCCAGCACCTGCACTTTCTTCATCTCCGCCTTCGAGAGCTTGGCCGGGATTACCAGTTCCGAGCCCTCGGCCAGGTACTTCGCGTCGTAGTCGTAGAACTCCTTGCACGGAACGATCTCGCCCGCGACCGATGCTTTCGGCTCGTCGTTGCCAAGCACCGCGCATTCGATCTCGCGCGCTTTGTTTTTCTTTCCTCCGACCCCTTCCTCGATCACGATCTTGCGGTCGAACTTCGCCGCCTCCTCGATCGCAGGACCCAATTCCTTGCGGTCATGGGCTTTCGAAATACCTACCGACGATCCAAGATTCGCAGGCTTCACGAATACGGGATATCTCAACTTGCTCTCGACCAGCTTCTCGACCTTCCTCGGCGCGCCCTCCCACGCCGAGCGCAACACGGTCACGTGCTTTACGATGGGCAAGCGCGCAGTGCGAAACAACGCCTTCATCACGTCTTTGTCCATGCCCGCCGCCGACCCGAGCACGCCCGCTCCAACGTAGGCGATGTCGGCCAGTTCCAGCAATCCCTGAATTGTTCCATCCTCGCCAAAGGTTCCGTGCAGTACCGGGAAAATGACATCGACGTTGATGGCGCGATCGGCCGCGCGGCGAAGCTGCGCATCACTGCTGTCTGCATTGTCAAGGCCTGCGTCTTCCAGATTCGCGGCGCTGAGCTTGGCCGTCTGGAAGGGCGCGAGTCCCGCGCCGCCGCGGCGCGCGGGCTCGGGAGGCACGACCACCGCTTCACCCGTAGCCAGCACCGCCGCTCCTGGAGTCGCCTCGGGATCGCCCGCCCGCAGGTGCTTGTCCTCCGTGGCGCGGACACTCTTGTCCGCGTCGCCCTTCAACAGCCGCTCGGCATGTTCTGCCGTAAGCCAGCGGCCATCTTTAGTTATGCCGATCGGTATGACTTCATATTTCTTTTTATCGATTGCGTTCACAACGGACGCCGCCGAGAGCAACGAAACTTCATGCTCGCCGCTGCGTCCGCCAAAAAGAATGCCCACTCGAAGTTTTGCCATAAAGAATCAGTCTGGGCCGAAGGCGGCTGTCGCGTCAATCGCAGGATGGGTACCGGCAGACTGGATAGTCGCAGATCCTTCCGCGCACGGCGAGCCAGCTTCATGATGCCCTCGACCAGACGGTCTTGTACCAGTTCACACCCGGCCTCGCGGATTAACTGGGATGTTACCTTGACACCGCGAGGAAACAGGTGTGAAATTGGCGGAACCTCAAAGACCGTGCGTGCCCTCATCCCAGGGTTTGGACTCCGCAGTTCTAATCGGGGAATCCACTGCCGGGAACCAAAGGCTCGCTGAATTGTGCATTGACTCGTGTTCTACCAGTGAGTCAAGAAAAACCGCATTCTCAGGAGTCGCTCATGAATTGGAGTAAGGGAAACACCCTCGCGATTTGGTCCGTGGCATTGGTCGTATTCACCCTAACCCTGGGCGCTGCGGCTGATAATAAGCCCAAGCCGGCGGCGCCACATCCCTCAGCTCCAGCATCGCATTCCGCTGCACCCCATGCGGCAACTTCCCCCCATCCCGGCGGAAACACAGGTGGTCAGCATGCCGGTGCCCCGGCAGGAAATCGTGGGCCCGGCGGATCCAACGGCATGAACCGCGGACCGGGCAATGCCAATACTAACCGTGGCACGGGTGCAAACGGCATGAACCGTGGACCAGGCGGCGCAGCAAACTCCAATCGTGGAGCTAGCGCGAACGGAATGAACCGCGGCGCCGGAGCCAATACAAACCGTGGTGCCGGAGCCAACACAAACCGCGGAGCCGGCGCTAATACAAATCGGGGAGCCGGAACCAATGCCAATACTCGCGGGGCCAACCAGGGCAGCAATAGGACAGGCGGCGCCCAAGCGGGCAATCGAGCCGGCAACCAAGCGGCCAATCACGGAGCCAACCAGGCTAGCCGCCATCAGCCTGCCGGGTCCACAACCCGTACCACCAGGAGCGGCGCCACCGTTTCCGTCCGCAAGAATGGCCAGGTTCGCACAATCCACACCCGCAATGGCATGACGATTAATCACGGCATGCACGGCAACCGGCGAGTCGAGGCCAACCACAACGGCCGCCGGGTAGTTGCCTACGGCCGGCATGGCGGATACAGCCAGCGCGCTTACTATCGGCACGGCGGCCACGAATATGTGCAGCGCACCTACTGGCGCGGCGGACATGCTTACGCCTACGGTTATCGCAGTTATTACTACGGAGGCCATCCTTATTACGGCTATGCCCCGGGTTATTACTATGGACCCGCATACTACGGATGGGCTTATAACCCGTGGCCGGCCCCTGTTTATTACAACTGGGGTTGGGGCGGAGCGCCATGGTATGGCTATTACGGAGTCTACTATCAACCCTATCCGGTGTATCCATTTGCCGCGCTTTGGCTCACCGATTACCTGATTTCCGCAAATCTGCAGGCCGCTTATGCCGCCCAGGCCGAGGCCGCAGGCGGCGATCAGGGACAACTCGTCCAGCCGCAGTTTAAGCAGGAGTCCTCCGACGTAATCGCATCGCTGTGGTCTTCCGATCCCCTGGTAGCCGCCAGCCTCGCATCCGCCTATGGATCAAGTTCGCGCGCCTATCTCTTGGGCGCGGCTGCCGGCGGTGCAGCCAGCGCCGGCGCCAAGATGCCTGCCGATGTGAAACAGGCGGTCGCCGACGAAATGAAAAACGAGATCGCGGCCGAAAAGCAAGCCGCGGCCAACAAAGACAAGGACACGGCGTCGGGCGGCGACCAGTTGCCCTCCGCGCTTGATCCCAAAATCCGTTACTTCGTGGTCTCGGTCGACGAGGATCTGACGACCTCCGATGGCACCGAGTGCGCGCTCACCCCCGGCGACGTCGTCTACCGCACTGGCGACAAACCGGACGACGATAACATGGTCGATGCCACCGTCAAGAGCTCCAAGAAAGACGAGTGTCCCATGGGCGCGACCGTTGGTATCGATCTCAGCGACCTGCAGGATATGCATAATAGCCTGCGCGAAACCATGGACGAAGGCCTGAAGAAGTTGGCCGACAACAACGGCAAGAACGGGCTCCCCGCGGCTCCCGACACCAAGACGACCACCGGCGAGGTTCCGCCGCCAGCACCGGATTCGAACGTTCAGGACGATCTGGCACAAACGCAAAAAGACGCGGATCAGGCGGAGGCCGACGCCAAGCAACCGAACTGAAGGGTCACGGCGCCGAACGGGGAAGGGCACGAGTTCCACTCGTG
Organism: uncultured Acidobacteriaceae bacterium; assembly: GCA_963709055.1. GTDB lineage: Bacteria > Acidobacteriota > Terriglobia > Terriglobales > Acidobacteriaceae > Acidiflorens. The sequence continues at coordinate 2,704 of CAVPUZ010000005.1, read as the reverse complement.
CCGCCAAGTCGCTGAAAATAGATTCGCGCTTTAGTGCCTTAGGGTCTCCTAATTTCGCGTGTGTAAAGACTTTTTTATTGAGGAGGAAGTTCGCAATGCGGCACAAAATTGACATGGCCGTCCTGGTGGTCGCTTTGATTCTCGTCGGCATCACGCCCAGCCTGCTGAACGCGCAGGTACCGCTCGACGAGCAACTCAAAGCGCAATACAACATGGTCAAGATGGGCGAGGACTCGAACGGAGCCGCGGTCATTGAGGCGGGAACGATTCTCAACATCAAAAAGGGTGGGATTCTTAGCGTGCCCTACGGCGACCAGCCGGTAGCCACAAAATACCAGGATGGAGCCGTGCACGCGCCCAACGCTCTGGGCATGAAGGCGCGGGGCAGTTTGCTTGGAAAATTCGGCAAGCAGCAGACCACGCAATTTTTCCAAGCCGGCACAAAAGTATATCCGTCGAAGATTCAGGTGAACGCCGAGAAAGATCAGGTGGTGATGGGCCTCATCGCTTGCGACTCGTGCAATAACACCAGCCCTACGACTTTCTACAAAGCCGACGTCGTGTTCCAGTTCGCCAAGGGCGGACTCGCCAAAATGAGCGCGCCGCAAGTAGAAGACGCAATCGGAGGCCTACTCGCCATCGACGACAGCGGCGGCGACCAAGGCGGACAGAACAACCAGGGCGGCAACGGCAATGGAAACGGCAACGGCAATGGAAATGACCAGGGAAATAATCAGGGCGGAGGAGGAGGCCAAGCTCAGCAAGCACCTCCACCAGAACCCGCGCAGATTGAAAAAGGCCAAACGCCCGATCAGGTAAAAGCAGCCATCGGCGTGCCGGACAAGATCATCAGCCTGGGCGCGAAACAGATTTACGTCTACAAAGACATCAAGGTGACGTTCATGAACGGCAAAGTGTCGGACGTGCAGTAAGTCGACTGTAAGGCAAAAGTCAGAAGTCAGATTGAAAAAGCAAACTCCCTGACTCTCCTGCGGTTTTCACTTCTTCAATCTGACTTCTGACTTCTGACTTCTTACTTTTACAGAATCTTCTTCCCAAACGCCGAAAGCGCCAGTTCGACCGCCAAATCGGCCGTCTGGTTGCGCTCGTCGATGACGGGATTCACCTCCACAATCTCCATGCTCAACATGCGTCCGTGGTCGGAGATAATCTCCATGGCCAGATGCGCCTCGCGATAAGTAGCGCCGCCCCACACAGGTGTTCCCACACCCGGTGCATCCTCGGGATCGATCCAGTCCATATCCAGTGACACGTGATAGCCTGCCGTGCCGCGCCCAGCCATGCGCAGAGCCTCTTCCATCACTGCACGCATGCCGCGCTCGTCGATATCGCGCATGGTGAAGACCTCGACGCCCGCTTTGCGAATGTTCTCTTTCTCGAAATTATCGACATCGCGGATGCCGACCAGCACGCAATTTTCCGGAGCAACTTTCGGAGAGAAATCATAAATCTTGCCAAGCTCCAGCGGAGGCAGTCCCATAATCGAGGCGAGCGGCATGCCGTGCACGTTCCCGCTCGGCGAGGATTCAGGCGTGTTCATGTCAGTATGCGCGTCGATCCAAAGCAGCCCGATCTTCTGCCCCTGCCGCCGATAAAACTCAGCGACGCCCGAAACAGTTCCAGCGGCCAGCGAATGATCGCCGCCCAGAACCAGCGGAACCTTCCCGGCTTCGAGCGTCTTGAGGACAAGGTCAGCGCTCTTGACGCAGGTCGCGGTGATTTCCTTGAGATATTTGGCATTCGCCGCACCTTCTTTTTTCTGCTCGGGGATGGCAACCGCAACATTGCCGGCGTCTTCGACGACGTGGCCGATGGCTTCTAGGCGCGCTTCTAGCCCGGCGACGCGGACGGCGGACGGACCCATGTCGACGCCACGGCGTGACTGGCCAAGGTCGAGAGGCACGCCAATTACCCGAATCTGACGCGGACTGATGCTGCTGAACGTCGTGGTTCGCAGGGGCATAGTAAGTTGTTCAGTTCCAGCATTCTGCATTGTATCGTGTGGCGTCAAGGGGCAGCGGCGGTTGACGGAAATTTGAAGGCATGAGGCCCTTCCGAGCATCCACCCCCAGGCGAATAGTGAGCGAAGAAAATATTTTTTCGAATACACATATGTACGTACACACTGCGCAGGGATAACAAACGGAAGGGGTTCGGGGATTTTTGCGGGGTCGAATGGGGCTTGACACGGTGTGATATATCGGAGCTCAGCTGGGACCGGGATTTTGATGCCCTCGCCGGCCGCCCCGCGCTCCCCCCTTGAACGCGATTTCACCGCCGAGACTCCGAGCGCGCCGAGTTTCGCTGTTAGGGGCCGTGGACGAGCCTCGTGATCCGGGGTGCTTCGAAAAAAATGTCTTCTATGTGGAGTATACTGTGGAATGGGTTACACATATGCAAATCGTTCAGATAGTGCTGGATAAAAAGCTGTTACACGCCGCCGACCAAGCGGCGAAGCGCACCCGGCGAAACCGGTCCGCTCTGGTGCGCGACGCACTGCGGGAACATCTCCGCCGGTTGGAACTGCGGGCCAGTGAAGAACGCGACCGTCAGGGCTACTCGCTGCACCCGCAAGGCGACGCGGAAGCGCGGAGTTGGGAATCGGAGGTCGCGTGGCCGCCAGATCAGCCGCAGCAAGAATAGCGCGAAGCCAGATAGCCAGGGGTGAAGTTCGGCTCTACCA
>CAVPUZ010000004.1:0-93144 GCA_963709055.1 uncultured Acidobacteriaceae bacterium | reverse complement strand
AGCGGAACTGCAGAAGAAAGCGGGGTCGGGGGATGCTCCGGCCGCCCTTCGCTCTTGGACGCGCGTATGAAACCGGAAGGGGCATTCATCAGGACTTCCAACGCGCGGCTTACTGGTATCGCAATGCTGCAGAGTGGGGGAACGCGCCCGCGCAGGGCAGCCTCGGAGTTCTCTACTGGCTGGGTGAAGGCGTCGACAAAGACAGGAAGGAAGCGGTCCAGTGGTACCGCAAAGCCGCCCGGCAGGGAGATGCTAATGCGATGTTCAATCTGGGCGTCGCTTATTACGATGGCGAAGGAGTCAATAGCGACACCACCCAAGCATATGTGTGGTTCTTACTCGCCGCCGAGGCTGGCAGCGTAGCGGGGCAAGACGCTGCAAAGCGTTCGCAAACCGAGCACGGACGCAATGCGGTATGTGATGCTTACGAATCCGTTGCGGAGATGTACGAGAAAGGTATCGCCTTGCCCCACGATCTGGGTCGTGCAGAGGGATGGTATCGGAAGGCCGTGAAGGACCAAGGTTGCAAGACAGGTACAGTTCATTCTTGCGACTTCTTTTTAATGCAGGTAATTATGCGGAAGCTCTGGAGTGGCGGAAGAAATCGGAGTAGGGTAAGGCTATTTCTTATTTAGTTTTTGTTGGTGGTACCTTTATCAGCAAGGCCTGCAGAGGACTTAATCTGGTTGAAAGCTGCTCTTCCAGTGGTATGAGAGCGTGCTAGGCAGAGAGGTAATCCGGCGGCGATGCTCGCTTCTGGGGATATGTACGAGAATGGTCAAGGGACGATGTTGATCGGGTAGAGGCGATGGTGTTGTTCATAATGGCGAGCGCTACTGACCATGAGGCCATTGCCAGAAGCATGAAAATCTGGCGGGGCTGACATGAACCAGGGAGAGTGGAAGAAGACGCAACAGAGGCTGTGTTTGATTCGATGGATCTGAAAGTTGACATATATCTTGCAGGGAGGTGGTAAGTAAAGCTGCGCATTAATGCTGTTTGAGGTAAACCCATGGCACGAACCGTATCCCCTATTGCCGCACGCGGCGAAGCGGAGGAGATGGATGAATCTCGGCACACGCCGCGCCGCATTCATCCGAGTTGTCTGTCAGCCGCTGTATTCTATTTTGAACACTATTCGATCTCATGGTATTGTTTTCTTTCAGGCGCTGCAATGTTTTGGCGACGAGGGAGAGATCATGGTTGGCATCTGATTCACGTGGAACACGGGGCGGCGAGTGGGATCGGATGTGATTATGCGCGCCTCGAACTGGAGTCGTTCGACGGTCCGCTCCGGATATCATGCGGGGAACGACAGCCGACGATGGCTCGCAGGAGATCGGGCGCGGGACAGTTGGGCGCGCTGTTGTGCACGTCCCAAGTTCCACGCCGTGGTCGAAGAGAAAGTGAAGTTTGTGGTGCAAACTCGTGATGGCGGACTGAAACGCGATGATCGGCGAGAGTAAAGATCACTCGGTTTCTGTGGCGGTGGTTCTCCCCGAAGAAGCAACTGGCTTTTGCGCTGCGCCTGGTTTTTGAGAGGATGCCGCTGAGTCTCTGATCGCTTTCTCGAAGGGCACAGACTTCTATCTACTCCTGCTATTTGCAGGCCAAGGATGCAGCCGGGCAGCGCAACCCGCAGAATGGCGCGGTCGATCAGGCATCGAAAAAAGCACGCCTCAGAGTGCGCGAGACACGGAGGAGTCCTCAGACGGAACTGACCTCATACGCTTTGAATGCGGCTCTTGCGATGAGCGACATCGTGGAATCGACGCTGGACGGGAGAGCGGATCATATAGCCTGTTTCCTGACGCTCATACGGATTTCATTCACCTGCATTTAAGCAGCTGGTGTCCACGGTCGATCGTCGACTGAAAAAGATCGAAGGATCGCTAGCGATTCCTTGATGCAGCGGGAGCAAGTCGAGAAGAGGACGATATCAGGTTCCTCTCCGGTCTGCCGAATCAGTTCGACAAGAATGCAATCTCAGCTCTAAGAGCGCGAGCGAGCATGTATGCCCCGTTGCTTCCTGTCGCTCGACGAGGGACGGTCCATCATGGAATCGCAGACCGAAAAAGCCATTCTGTTCCGCCAGCTTCATCGTGGACCAGGCGTACTTGTGCTGCCTAACGCGTGGGATGTTGCGAGCGCCCGCATCTTTGAGGAGGCTGGCTTTCCGGCCATCGCTACAACTTCGGCGGGCATCGCCTTTTCGCCTGGATATCCCGACGGCCAGCGCATCTCGCGCGAAGAGATGATCGCGCGCATCGGGCGCATTGTGCGCGCCGTGAAAGTGCCGGTGAGCGCCGACGTTGAGGCGGGATATGGTTCGAGCCCGGACGATGCCGCGCGAACGACAAGAGAGCTGATCGAAGCGGGAGCGATTGGGATGAACCTGGAAGACGCGAGCGATCGCCGGGATCAGCCGTTAGTCAGCCTGGAACTGGCGGTAGAAAAAATCAAAGCCGTGCGCAAAGCGGCGGCTGCGCTGCATGTGCCGATCGTGGTCAATGCGCGCACCGACGTATACACGTTGGCGGGTGGTAATCCTGGTGCGGATTATGCCGAAGCGATGCGCGGCTGCTGGCGTTCGCGATGCGGGCGCCGATTGCCTGTTTGTGCCCGGGGCTTAAGGATGCGGAGACGATCGGGCGGCTGGTGATCGCGGTCGAGTGTCCGGTGAACATTCTGGCGGTGCCGGGAACGCCTTCGATTGCGGAACTGGGGAAGTTGGGCGTGGCGCGCGTGAGCATCGGATCGGGATTTATGCGGGCGACGCTTGGGCTGCTGCGGCGGGCGGCGGGGGAACTGAAATCTGCTGGTACGTATAGCGTGCTGGCGGATGCTATGCCGTATGCGGACGTGAACAAGATGCTCGGGGGATAGAAAGCGGAGGTTCCTGACGGCGGGCTGAGCCCCGTCCACCCCACACGAGCCCCTTCGCCACACGAATCGCGACATGAGTTTCAGTACGTTCACCCTCTCAATTATGCGTGCTTCGCGCTACGCGTTGACGAGGTGCATCATGTGTTCTGGATAACGCTCGCCGGCAGCGGCCCCGAATGGGAAGACTTCGTTGAGGCGGCGCAGATCGTCGGCGCTGAGTTCCACGTCGAACGCGCCGATATTTTCCTCGAGGTACTTGCGGCGCTTAGTGCCGGGGATGGGGACTATGTCGTCGCCCTGCGCCAGCACCCAGGCGAGCGCGAGCTGCGCTGGCTGACATTTTCTTTCCTCCGCGATCTCCTCAACCTGCGCTACCAGATTCAGTTTGTTCTGGAGTTCTCTCCCTGGAAGCGTGGTGAGAAACGGCGGTAATCGTCGGGAAGCAGATCGTCGAAACTCTTGAACTGTCCGGTCAAGAAGCCGCGGCCGAGGGGACTGTAGGCGACGAAGCCGATGCCCAGCTCACGGCAGGTGGCAAGGATCTCCTGTTCGGGATCGCGGCTCCAGAGCGAGTACTCGGTTTGCAGGGCCGCGATGGGATGCACTTCGACGGCACGGCGCAGAGTCTGCATGCTGGCTTCGGACAATCCGAGATACGCACTTTGCCCTCTTCGACGAGTTCGGCCATTGCGCCCACGGTTTCCTCGATCGGCGTGTCGGGGTCGACGCGGTGCTGATAGTAGAGGTCGATGTGATCGACGCCCAGCCGTTTCAGGCTGGCTTTGCAGGCTTTCTCTACGTAGTCAGGTTTGCCATTCACACCGCGAACATGTGGATTAGCGGGGTCGCGGACGATCCCGAACTTGGTCGCCAGCACAACCTGGTCGCGCTTCCCCTCGAAGCGCGGCCGACCAGTTCTTCGTTGGTGTGTGGGCCGTAGATGTCGGCGGTATCGAGCAGAGTAATGCCGAGTTCGAGGGCGCGGTGAATGGTGGCGATGGATTCGGCGTCATCGCGCCCGGAATAAACTTCCGACATGCCCATGCAACCGAGGCCAAGAGCGGAAACCTGCAGGCCGGAGCGGCCGAGTTCGAGGGATCTCATTTATGACTCCTGTGTAGAAAAATAGCCGTAATACGGCGACAGCTTAGATGAAGCGACCGCGGCGAGCGAAACTAGCCCCGCGGTTTTTTTCGTGCTGCCGACTCAAAAAGTTTACACTCCTCCGGTATTCTGACAGCACGTCGACTCTGGGCTTCACAACATTTGGAATATCTCTATGGCGCAAATTGCAAACTGGCAAGTCGCGAATTGGTTTGAACGCAAGTTCGAGTTTTCTTTTCCTGTCGAGTTGTATCCCGATCTGTGCATGCGTTTGCGCGGCACTCCGCGCGGCTTGAAGAACTCGTGAGGGAATGTCCGGCCGAACGCATGGTGCGGACGCCTCAGGGCAAGTGGTCGGCACAGGAACATGCGGGGCACTTGCTCGATCTTGAACCGCTCTGGATGGCGCGCGTGGAAGACTACGTTGCCGGACGAAGCGAACTCTCGGTGGCGGATTTGGCAATCGGGGAACTTTTGAGGCTAAGTTCAACGAGCGCGCGGTGGAGACGATTCTGGCGGATTTTCGCAGCGCCCGGATCGAGCTGGTTCGGCGCGTGGAGGGAATCGACGCGGCGTTATTTGGACGCGTGTTGCTGCATCCACGGCTGAAGACGCCGATGCGGCTGGTCGATCATCTGTTCTTTGTGGCGGAGCATGATGACCACCATCTGGCGATTATCTGGGAGATGATTCGGGAGGAATAACGCGGAGATTCAGCGAATGGAGATCAGCGGCTTGCTTGCTGGCACGACCTCGCCGATCTCGACGGTGGGAACTCCGGCATCTTGCAGCGCGCGAGTTAGCGGGGCGGCGGCTTCGGGCGCGACTGCGATCAGCAGTCCGCCGGCGGTTTGGGGATCGTAGAGAAGAGTGCGAATTTCTTCGGGCACATTGTTGGCATAGCCTACCTGACACTCGGCGAACTCGCGGTTGGCCTTGAGGCCTCCGGGAATGTAGCCCGCGCGGATGCATTCGACGGCGCCTTCGAGGATGGGAACGTTTGCCGAGTTGAGGATTAGACCGACGTTCGAGGCGAGCGCCATTTCGCGGGCGTGGCCGATCAGGCCGAAGCCGGTCACGTCGGTGAGGGCGTGAACAGCAAAACCGTCGTTCGTCGTTCGCTTTTCGTCGTTCGCGATCACTTCGGCGGCGGTTTTGTTTAGAGTCGTCATCGACTTTACAGCGGCATCGATCCAGGCTTGTTTTGCTGTGCCTTTCTTGATTGCCGTAGAGATCACACCTGTGCCTAACGATTTTGTGAATAGCAGGCGATCTCCGGGTTGCGCGCCTTGATTGGCGAGCACGCGCTTGGGATGGATCACGCCGGTCACTGCGTATCCGAATTTTGTTTCTTCGTCGCGGATGCTGTGTCCGCCGACGACCGTGCATCCGGCTTCGATCATCTTGGACAGGCCGCCGGCGAGAATGCGCTCGAGAATTTCGATGTCGCCTTTGTCGGGGAAGCAGACTAACGCGAGCGAGGTCAGGGGCCTTCCACCCATGGCGTAGACGTCACTGAGCGCGTTGGTCGCGGCGATCTGGCCGAAGGTGTATGGGTCGTCGACGATGGGCGTGAAGAAATCTACCGTCTGGACGAGCGCCGTGTCGGGCGTGAGTTGATACACTCCGGCGTCGTCGGCGTGATCGAAGCCGACCAGCACGTTCGGGTCGTGTTGCCGGGCTAATTTCCCAAGCACCGTGTCCAGCACCGCCGGACTCAGCTTGGACGCTCAACCCGCGGCTTTTACGGACTCCGTGAGACGGAATGGTTTGGTGGCTTCCACGAGAAGATTGTAAATGGCGAAGGAGATCAGAGGTCGACGCAATCTCACTGAGTCCGACCGGGTTGAGCATCAGAGTTTCGACAGGTGTCACGAGCGGCACGAGGAGAGGAGGCGGCGCTCGAGATATCGGGATTAAGAACCATTGACGTGGCGTGAGATTTTGGGAGCCTTCGCAGCGTGGGCCAAGGTGCCGAAAGCCGGAAGCTGAAGCCACTACCCTAGCAAACTGACCTTTGCTACACTCCCCCATGCCCACCCTCACCTACCTCGAAGCCATCCGCCAGGGAATCTGGGAGGAGATGGAGCGCGATCCGACCGTCTTCTGCCTGGGCGAGGATATCGGCATCTACGGCGGCGCCTTCAAGGTCACCGACGGTTTTATCGACCGCTTCGGCGCCGAGCGCGTGATCGACACGCCCATTGCCGAGTCCGCCATCGTGGGCGCGGCCTTTGGCGCTTCGCTCACCGGAATGCGTCCCGTCGCCGAGTTCCAGTTCATGGACTTCATCGGCTGCGCTTTTAACCAGATCGTCAACATGGTCGCCAAGGCGCACTACCGCTGGGGAGCGCCGGCTCCGCTCGTCATTCGCGGGCCGAGCGGCGGCAATGTGCATGGCGGGCCGTTTCATTCGCAGAATCCGGAGATGTGGTTCGTGCACGCTCCCGGGCTGAAAGTCGTTTGCCCGGCCACGGCCTATGACGCGAAGGGCTTGATCAAGGCGGCGATTCGCGACAACAATCCGGTGATTTTTTTCGAGCACAAATATCTTTATCGGCGGATCAAGGGAGAAATTCCGGACGACGACTACATCGTGCCGATCGGCAAGGCGAGGGTGGCGCGCGAAGGCCGCGATCTCAGCGTGATCACTTACGCCGCCATGCTGTACACCGCGCTCGAAGCCGCGGAGATTTTGAGTAAAGAAGGAATCGAGCTCGAAGTCGTCGATCTGCGCACGGTCTCGCCGCTCGACCGCGAAGCGATTGCCGCGACCGTGAAAAAAACGAACAAGGTCATCATTCTTCACGAGCACGCGCGCACGGGAGGACTCGCCGGAGAAATTTCCGCGATCATCAACGAAGAGGCCTTCGACTCGCTCGATGGTCCCATCGTTCGCCTGACTTCGCTCGACACGCCAGTTCCGTTTTCTCCGCCGCAGGAAGAATTCTTCTTGCCAAAAGTAAGCGACCTGGTGCGCGAAGCGCGCCGTCTGCACTCGTACTGACATCGGCACTGTCATCCGAATCTCGTCATCGCATTTGACAACCTGGATTTGAGAACCCATTTGAGAACCCGTATTTGGGAAGAAGCTTACGCCCGCCGCGCCTCGCTGCCGCGCTCACCAACACCTGTTATATATAGAGGCAGAAAGCGCATGGCTTGGGGGGTCTGTTATGCGTAATTTCGTGCTGGGAATTCTCTTCGCGATCGCGGTCCTGCTGTTGACCGGAATTGGTCTCGCGCTGCTCGGTTTTCTGCCAACGCGAGCCAATACTTCGCCGCCAAAGATGGAAAGCCGCCTCGCCATGAGCGCGCTCGACAGTTCGGTGGAGCGCCATGCTCCGCGCGTGAATAATCCCGTGGCTCCCACCGACGAGAATCTGATCGATGGCATGAAAATCTACACGATGAATTGCGCGCTCTGCCATGGCGGCATCGATCGAAAGCCTTCCACCCTCGAACATTCGTTCTATCCGCCCCCGCCTAATCTCATTCTCGAGCCGGACAACGATCCCGAATGGCACATCTACTACATCATTCACAACGGCGTCCGCTACGCCGGAATGCCCGCCTGGGACAAGACGCTCTCCGATGCCGACATGTGGAAGGTGACGGCATTTCTGTCGCGCATCGAGAAGCTTCCTCCTGCGGTCCAGGAGTTCTGGAAGAAGAACTCCGGCGCCGCTCCGCCCGCCGAAAGCTCCGATCACAAAGACGAACACGATCACCACTAGCGCTTGAAAATGGGAAAAAGGAAGGATGTTTGAGCGTATCGCTCATCACACTGGCTGAAAAGGAAGAAGTGTTCGCTCGATCCCTTAGCTCGTGGGATAGCTGAAATTGATCGTGATGTTGGTCTGTGTCTGGGCAGGACGGCCATTCACACTATAGGGTTGGAAGCGCCACTGCTTGACCGCATCGATCGCCGCTTTGCCCAGGACAAAATATCCACGAATGATCTTCAGATCCTCGATTCGGCCGTCGCGGCCGATAATCGCCTGCAAGACCACCGTCCCATGCATTTTCTGCGCGAGCGCTTCCGGCGGATATTCCGGCTTCACACTCTGCAGCAACAGCGCCCGTTCCGCTTCTTCGCTAACAGGCACGGGTTCGCTGAACGACTGCGACGAGACTGGCGGCAGTCATGGGCGCGGAAACCGGCATCATTTGCGCCGGGTTCGCCGTCACAACCACAGGTGGAGTAATTGGAAGCGAGCCGCGCAGGCTATCCGGAACCACGGCGTTCAGCTTTTGCACGGGCTCCGGCGCCGGACGATTGTACACGGGCGTGGGCTGCGGGAAATCGGGGGCCTTCCGCAGTTCGATGTGGGACCCGCTAAGATCGGCCGCGGTCTCCGCCACCCTGATCTGCGCCGCTGGGCCAGTCGAACTGTCGCTGTTCGCGGCGTACTCATCCTGCCGTGGCGAACTGGCAACGCGGACTGGCATCGGATCGGATGGCGGCAGCGCGAAAAGCGACGCTACCGATTCTCTTAAAACATTGATCGTGCCCTCGGGCGTCAGCGCCAGGTACATGATCGCGTCGCGTGTACTCCACAAGACGAAAGCTGTCGCCAGCACAACCGCTACCGCGCACACCCGCTGAAAAACAGAATGATCGTGCGGTGGATGCTCAGGCTCCTCGATCTCGATTTCCGCGTCAGCGGCGGCGGCATTGTCAGTCATCGCCATCACCGTCATCCACTTGCTCGCATTCCACTTGCTCGCGTCGGCCGCTTCACTCTTTCGTTGCGCGTGCCAATCCTGCTGCGCTGAAGCGACGGCCGCAGTGCTTGCGCCCGCGTCGAGAGGCTGCTCGTACGTCTGCGGTATCTCGGGCAAACCGTCATCGCCCGCCGGTTGCATCTTCTGACTTGCCTTGGCGAGCACCTCGGTCGATTGCTCCGGCACAATCGGACGAGAGATCACGAACTCCAACCGATGGTCGCGCATCTCCGCGGCAGTCGGATCTTTTTCCACGATCGCGATTGCGACTACGCTCTGGTTCGGTCCCGATTCGCGCGCTCGTTTCAGCAGGAACCCGGCATCGGGCTGGTCAGACCAGTCGACCAGAAGGCACGACAACGACTGCTGGGTCGCTTTCTTGATCGCCGTGAAGATGTCGTTGCAAACTTCGACGTGGATGCCCGCGCTCACGCAGGCCTTCGCCAGCGCGGCATTCGTCTCGGAATTTCTTGAGAACAACAGGGCGCGGAAGGCCATCGCATCTACAGCTTAACCAGACTTTCTTTCCCGCAACAGGTAACCGGTGGCGGATGCACCTGTGCGGAAAGCGGCCAACCACGTTCAGGCTATTGAAATGGTTTCGATTCGTTGGAAAGGTCCGGATATAGCGCTTCGAAAACCCCAGCTGGAAGCCGGTTCTCGGCTAGGAGGCCGCTACTCGTCGAGGCCATGCGGCGGATTGCACAAAGTGACTTTCGTAATCACCCAACCATCCTCCGTGTACCTCCGTGTCCTCTGTGGTTTTAGCTTTTTGCGGACACTTGATCAGAGTCTCCCTAGATTTCCATCCACTTGCCCGAAATCTCATGCTGCAGCTTTTGCTCGCGCTCGTGCATCCTCTGTTCTTGTTCGTGCATTTTCTTCTGCAGGGCTTCCAGGCGCTTCTGTATCTCTTTCTGGCATTGTTCTGAATGCTCTTGCGCGCGCAACGCCTCCCGGTTGGCCCGAGCTATTTCCCGTTGAACTTTCTCCGTGATATCGGGGCCGAGTCGCGCCAGTTGTCCTTGGGCGCGCTGGATTGCCAGTTGCGTCTGGGTGGATAAGTCGGGCACGTCGAAACTGTCTTCCAGAAGCTGGCCCGAATCTTTTTTCGCCGGGAGAGTCAGCGTCAAATTCTGCTCCCGCTTATCGCGGATGATGGTCACCGCCGCCGAATTGTTGGTGGAAAGCCGCAGGGCGTTGGAAAAATCCGAGGCATTATGCACCCGCTGATCGTTCACCTTGACGATCACATCGCCCGCCCGGAACCCTGCCTTCTCGCCGCGGCTTCCTTTATCCACGGAGCGCACCAGCACGCCGTTTCCGCCTTTCACTCCAAAAAAATCTCCCAGCTGGGGCGTGATGTTCTCGATCATCAGCCCTGTGCGCAACGAGGAATGCGCGATGATCACAGTCATCGGGACGTCAATATCGGGGATCGGGGGAATCTTGGGCATTTCGAAGTGAAATTCGTGGCTGCCCGGCTCCCAATCCATGGATTTGTGCCGATCAGCAAGTTGGACCTTGATGGTGAGCGGCTGACCGTCGCGGCTGATGCCCAGCGTAACCACGCGACCCGAAGGCGTTTCCTTGATCATCCGCCGCAACTGCGCCGCGCTGTCCACCGCCGTCCCGTTCAGGCTCAGGATCACATCGTGATCGCGCAATCCAGCCTTGCCGGCGGGCGCGTCCTGATCCACCATGGTGATCTCCGCACCGTGCTCTTCCTTAAGTTTCAACGCAGACAAGCGCTCGGAGGTCACATCGGCGATGTCCACTCCCAGGTACGAGGACCCGCCTCCGCTTTCGTCGGAGCCGGCCCCCCAGCTTTCTACGGTTTCGGCATAGGCATGTTCGGCAGCTTGAGCCTTGGCAACAAGAAGCGATACCAGCAATATGCAAAGCAGAAAACGATGCATGAGATCCTCCCTTAACTGGAACTGGCCTCATAAATCGTTTGGGAAGGGCACGGCTTGCAGCCGTGCCGCTAGAAGCCCCCAAAATTGCGGGCTTTAGTCCCTGAGGGCGAATGCTTTCTCCGCGAAAACTATTTATGAGAGCAGTTCTAGCATCTTCCTAGCGCGACGCGCGGAGGAAGCTGATATTTCCAGAACTTGTCTGCACCTTCAGCACAGGTCCGCCGCCTCTCAACTGGCCTTCGGCGGTCACCGTCTTCGGTCCCCAGGTTCCACCTTCACTGGAGACATGGATTTCATTGAAGTCGCTGCGAATGGCGTGTCCATTGGCCATTTCGATCGCGGCGCGTATGGTAATGGGCAAGTCATTCGCCAGATAGACGGTGATGTCGCCGGCGGTGGTCTCAAGTGAGGAATTGGTGCGCGCATCCGATGACGAGAACAGCTTCACGACAATGCCACCCGCCGCTGTCTCAGCCCGCACCGACGTCGCTCCATCCAGCTGAATACTGCCCCCACCCGTTTCGGCCTCCACGCGTCCTTTCGCCGATGCCAACCGGATGCTGCCGCCACCCGACTCGACCTTTACCGGCCCGCCAATTTCTCCCAGGTCGATGCTGCCGCCGCCGGTGGTCGCTTTCACCGTGCCATTGCACCTGTCCAGCCGGATGCTGCCCGCACCCGTCTCCAGCACCGCGCCCTGCAGGCCAGACAAAACGACCACGCTGCCGCCGCCGGTGTTCGCATTAATCGTGCCTTTCGCCGATGCGACTTTGATATTTCCTCCCCCGGTCTGCAGGTTGACATTGCCACCCACCGTGCCGACATCGATCGTTCCGCCGCCCGTTTCGGCGTTCACGTCGCCGCCGATATCATCCACGTGGATCGATCCGCCACCGCTTTCAAGTTCGACCCGTCCGGCGATCGCGGATGCGTTCACATTGCCGCCTCCGGTCTCAACCTTGGCCAATTCGAGATTTCGTGGGACATTGACCACCAGATCATCCGAGCACCGGTGATCGCGGCCCCCTACGCGCTCGGCGACCAGCCATGCTGTGTCTCCCCGTACGGACGCGCTGACATGCGTCGATCTGAATTCCTCGCGAGCCTTTTGTTCCGATGAGGTATATGCACGACGATGAATAACGTATGTAATTCCCGATTGCGATCCGCCCTGAACCCTTACCGATCCCGCATCCAACTTCACCCGCAGATTTTTCGCTCCATTCAGCTCGCCCGTGACCTCCTGTACCCAGTTGCTGCCTTCCCGGTAGATCCGTCCTTCCTGGCCCAGAGCCAGCGATGCGAGCGCAACCACGAACGCTCCCAAGCCGGCGAATCTTATTGCTTGCTTCAATGAATGTCCTCCTTCAAATACGTCATTCGCTATTCGTCGTTCGTCGTTCGCTAAAACCGCTCCTTAAATACGTTTCGCACTATTTGTCCTTCGCTAAACCGCTCAACGTCAAAAGCGAATCGCGAACGACGAACAGCGAACGACGGTATTTCTAATCCATCTCCGGCGTTTGCACCAGCATGGTTTTGGCCTGCGAGCGGATCGAAACATTCCGATCCGTTTGCGCGAGCCGGGTCAGCACGGCTCGCACGTTGCTGTCGGCCCTCATCGGTTCCACCAGCCGCAACGCCTGCATGCGCACGCCGGAGTTGGTATCGCTGACCAGCGCCAGCAGCACCGCATCCCGCACCTGCCCATCCTGGCTCACAAAGCCGCTCAGTCCGTCGAGCGCCTTCAACCGCACGCCCGGATTGCTATCGTTCTGCAACGCATACATCAAAGCTTCACGCACCCGAGTATCGTTGGAGGCCTGGGTCAGCACGTCGACCGAGTCCATGCGCACTCCCGAGTTGTAGTTGTTGCGCGCCGCAAACAGCAGCAGTTGCTGGATGCGCTGGTCGTTCAGCGAGCCCTGCGCCTCCTGCGTTGAAATCGTGTCGTACTTGATGCTTACCTGGCTCGATCCCGGCTCCTGCGTCACCGAGCGAATGCCGGCGATCGAGGAGGCTTCGACAGGAGAGGAAGAGTTACCAGAGAGGGGACTCACACGCGCGATGGGATTGCCGTCCGAACGGCTGCTCAGGAAGTTGTAGGTCGAGCCAATCCCGCCCCCGAACCCGACGATAAAAATCACCGCGGCCAGCGCCGGAGACATGCGGATCTGCCGCAGCCAGGTCGCCGGCTCGAAAATCAATCGCCGCCAAAACCCGCCCTGGGCAGTGGTTTCGAGCGCTTCCTGCAGGCGCATTCGCGAGGCGGCCAGCAGGTTGGGCGACGGTTCGGCCACCACATTCTCCGACATGGTCGTGTGAAACTTGCGCGCCGCCTTCAACTCGCTCGCGCACTCGGGACAGCGCGCCAGGTGCTGCTCCACCTCGTAGCGCGCATCATCTTCGAGTTCGTTGTAAACGTAGAAAAGAATGTTCTGTCGTACCCAATCGCATTTCATTTGCGTACCTCTTGTGTGGTGACGGGTTGTGTGGTGACGGGGCTTCGCCCCGTCAAGCGGGGCAGAGCCCCGCCACCACCTGACCATTTACCACAACTCTTCATCTTCCAAAATCCCTCTTCGCGCGAGTTGCTTGCTCGTAGCTGGTGGCTCGCAGCTATTCCTCATCGCATCTCCGCCAGCGCGCCGCGCAGTTTCTGCGTGGCGCGGAACAACGTATTCTTGGCCGTCTCCTCGGTCGTATGGAGCATCTCGCCCACCGTTCGCAACTTCAAGCCGTGATAGTGCTTCAGCTCAAACACCATGCGCTCGCGCGGCGTCAGGCGTGACAACGCGGCTCCAATCTTCTTGCCCAGCTCCCGCCGCATCAGATCGCGCTCCGGATTCGCTCCCGGCCGCACATCGGCGAACTGTTCCAGCACGCTGAACTCTTCGCCCGAAGAATCCGTGACCACCGGCGAATCCTCCTTGCGTACATTCCGTTTTCGCAGGTGATCGAGGCAGAGGTTGGTCACGATGCGGTAGATCCAGGTGTAGAAGGAACATTCGAACCGGAAGCTGCCCAGGTTCTTGTAGGCCTTCAGGAAGGCCTCCTGGTAAACGTCCTGCGCGTCGGATTCCGATCCGGTCAGGTGGAGCGCCAGCCGCAGCACCGACTGATCGTAGTGACGCACCAGCACTTCGAACGCGGCACGGTTGCCCTGCTGCGCCTCACGAATCAGACTCGTGTCGTCAATGCGGTTGCCCTGCGCTGCCAATGAGCCCCTCACGGTGGCGTGGGGTTCCGGGTGCCGCTCTCTTGTTCCGCCCGCCTCCGGCGGCTTAAGTCGCCAACCGGAATTGCTACTGTGTAGGAATCGGCCGGCATGTTTCGGTCTCTGTCCTCTACAAGTGAACCAACCTCGTCGTTGCACAGAGATAGACGGAGCAGCAGCCAGAACGTTAGCAGATTACAGGATTGGCCCTTGGTTTGCTTGACAGTGAGTCTGTGTAGGGCGGGCGCCCTCGCCCGCCCAATAGCACAAGCGCAGATTTGCGGAGTTCCGCCGCGTGCCCGCTGTGGTGAAAGCGGCCTTAGTCCGGATGGCAGGAGGACAATCTAGCGGTAGTCGGCAACGAACTTGATGATCCCTTTTGCGATGTCCTCAGGGGTGTATTTTGCCGGGTGTCCGGCAGAAACAACTCCTACCATGTGTGTGTCCCCAACGAGTTCTAGGAGATAGGCGTGTCCGTTGGCGATGTCGTTGCTGTGACCCCATTCAATACATCGTCGGTTAGGGGCGTAGGACACTGGAACCGATTTCCTGTGATCACTCGAAAATTCAGCATATACCTCGACGCGATATTCGTTGTGGGGTGCCACTCCCAAAATGTTTTTTCCGGCCTTCGCATTGTGACTTTTCGTATAGTCCCGGAGCGCCCTTATCAGTTGCTCCCAAAAGGCTTCGCCCAATGTGGTCAGTCTCTGTTCCGTGTTGAATCGCTCGTCTGAATTAGTCAAGGCATTCACCGTGGCTCGCTGTTGGCGGCGAGATCGTTTAGCCAGTTGTCCATAGCCCCTTCATTGTGTTAGAAGGAAAAGTAGAAAAGCAAGTTACGATGGTCCCCTTACTTTTTGGGAGCTGAAGCCGGACTACCGAAACACGTTGTGGGATCAGCGGCACACTTTCGGAGACGTTCGAGGTCTGCGTCTAGTTCTGCACGCGGCTTCCCTTTGATCTCGTCTCCTACGTGCTTTATAGCTGAGTCGAACCCAATCTTCTGATTGCGAAAATCGGAGTAGAAAACCTCCACCCCGTCGCGGAATTGCTCTATCGTCCCACCATCAAAATGCGACGAGGGGAAACAAATACTTTGCCACTGCTCCTGTGTGTAGGCCTCTTTGATCGGTTTTCCGAAAGCCCGCAGCGCGAAACACGTGCTCATGTGTTCAGTCTCAGCCATCATCGCGCCGCTCAAATATCCGCTGACGTATGCGGTTTTAGAATCAGGTGTCAGATGCTTCCACCAAGAACCGTCTGTTCCACCAGATTGCGCGATGGCACTAGCCGCGACGAGCAGCACCACCGGGATCAACTTGTTCACGTTGCCTCCTTTTCGCGTTCGCGTTTTTAGTTTGGGCCTCACTTCAAACTCGGTCATTGCGTGCAATGGAGATGCTACACCAACTATCGAGGCGGCGGGTCGCCCATTCAAGCCCGCTTTTGGCTTGAGTGGGGAAGTCTAGAGATAGACAGCGGCCCATTTTTTCATCACATTTTGCTCGTATCGCCATCACAGACCTGCACCACAGTCGGTGCGAAGGAGTCGAAGGACCCTACCAGATTTCGTCTCTATCGCTGCCGCCGCAAGGCATCCCCCAACTACCTGTAAGCGGACGTCACTCAAGCCACAGCCGCATTTCATTAGTCGGGCTAAATCCAAGCTTCTGATAAAGAGCCCGCCCTTCTTCGCTGGCATGCAGGTTCATGCTCTTTAGTCCATACGCCTTGATCCAGTCCAGAATAGTTTCCATCACTTGCCGCGCAATTCCGCGCCGCCGAAATTCCTGCTCGGTGTAGACATTCAAAATCACCGCCCGCTCCGTGCACGGGTCATGCGGATTCGCCGGCCAGGGCGAAAGCAAAACGCCCCCTCCCGCAGCCACGACGCCAGACGAATCAACGGCCAGCCAATGCCGATAAGACCCATCCGCCAAAGCCCGCTCGAGCCAAGGCCGCGCCACCTCCAGCATGCGATCCAGCTGCTCCACGCTTCCCTCGCCCATGTCCCGAAACATCGAACGCCGGTGATGCAGGATGATTTCAAGATCTGCCGCCCCTGCCTCGCGAATTGTGATCTCCGTTTTATCCATGAATTCCCATTCCCGTTTATCCGTAGAATTGTCATCCCAAGCCCGAACGACGTGAGTGGACGAGGGATCTGCAGTTAGCGGTCTCCTGAAAAGTGTCAGGACCGCTCCCAAAAATACAACACAAAAAAGCAGAGTTCTAATCGATTTTCTCTGTGTTCCACTAAGCCGCGAAGCGGCACGAGAATACAGCCCACGGCGCAAGCCGTGGGTGGATGTGGAAGCCGATGCAGCCCCGAAGGTGCGAAAGAAGACTACGACAGACTCCTTTCAGAACTTCGGAGGCCAGGCCAGATGCGCCACTTCTCGGATTCTCGAGAAAGCCTGCCCTGAGAGTGTCTAACTTTTTGTGCCCAGGTTTTGTGCCCCAGGTTCGAGCGCGTTCTTTGCGCGCTAACCTGGGCGCGGGTCATCCCAAGTGAAGCCGAACTGTGGCCTGCCAAACCGCCCGACGCGCGCGATTCCGCTTCTCGGTCAATGAGCCTCTCGCCCGTTAGCGACCATGACCACACCTTGCCTTGGAACATGAAGTGATGAGCTTCCTTGAAACGGAACGTCGGCAGACCGACAATTAATCGTGGAAGGGAGTTTCGCCGATGCGCTCCCAAGATAGGTCTGCCCCGCAGCCTGCCACCGTATCGTTCGTTACGTCATGCCAGCGCGTCATCGACGGCGTCGCGTGGGACATCGTTGATTATCACTTCAGTGTGACGTGGAAAGGCGAGTCGTGCGGCATGGCCGTCGGGATTGACGGCGATTGGCAGGACAGATTGTCCGGCTCAGAATTGAGGAAAATCGCAGAGACTTGGCTCTTGCACAGACTGGAGCATTTCTACGAACTCAATGAACCAGGTTCCTGCCGCAAAATCATGCAAGTCCCCTTCAGCGTTGTGGACTACTGGCTGGCGCACAGACGATTGCCTCACTAGTCAAAGCTCACGCGGCCGTTGTGCTTATGATGGTTGAGGGGTTAGAAAAATGAGCGAAATCGATGCTTTCTTCGGCAAGGCTGGCGAACCGGTTCCCGTTGTGGATGTAGCTGACATAAAGGTGATGTTGGCCCACTTCCAGAAGTTGAAAGCGCAGCACCCAGGAGGGGTGGCTGTCGAGGTGGGTATCTTCAAGCAGCTTTGCAGTCCCGGCGCGGATATCCGGGCTGTCTCTTACCGTTGCCAAATGTTGGGCCTGTTGGAAATGATTTTGCGACCCGTTTGGACCGGCGGAGAACTAAGCGTGAATGCCCTCAAGGTCGGGGCCAGGATGGAGTTGCACTGGATAGCGGTCGGCGTTGCTCAGAACGGGTTCCCGTTCAATCTGGAGGGATTTCTTGCAGAAGTGCTGCGTGAGGCCGCCTAGCTGGCGACCCGTCCTGTTTTAGGAAGAGTCAATACCTGTCGATAAATCTCATCACGCTCCCCATTTTTTCATCACATTTCCTCCGTAACCCCCATCACAGACCTGCACCAAAATCGGTGCGATCATTCTTCGACTCAGCAGCATCGAGAACTACGCCGTCTCCAGAGACGGACTCCAAATCTTGGTCCCAGCTCTTCGACAACTGAAAGAAACGTAAGCCAAGCGGCGGAACCATCCTGACGAAAAAACCTCCTTAACTCCAATCTTTTGAATACTTTACTAATAAGCTACTTATTATCATCAACTTAACTGTTTTTGGGTAGGGGGGGTACCCCCCCGATCTTCCCCAATTCTTACTCCGCGTAATCCAATCATCTGTCTTTAATTCATACTCTTAGGAGCAATCATAATGTCTTCTTCTCTCGATAAATATTCCGATAAAATTTGTGCCCAGCGCAAGGCCAATGGCGATCCCTGCCAATCTCCCGCTCTTCGCGGCGAAAAGTTTTGCCACTATCACAAGGTAATGGGCATGCCGAAGGTCAACATCGACAACCGCCCTTCCGGTCATGCCTACCTGCCTGTCTTCGAAGATGCCGTCTCCATCCAGTCGGCAATTTCGGACGTTTGCGAAATGATGCTGCACCGCCGCATCGAGACCAAAGAAGCCTCAATCCTTCTCTATGCAATGCAGGTTGCCTCCACCAACATGGCCCAGCTGAATGGAGAGAAAGCCCAGCGTAAGCAAAAGAGCCAAAAGAAAGGCCAGCCAGGAGGTCCGGAATCATCCGCCGTTCCATCGTCAACTGAAGCTCCGGCCTTGACGACGACACCAAGCGAAGGTTCCACTGCGTCGTCCGAACCCCAGCGCTCGCCGCTCGACAATTGACGCAATTCAGGCATGCCAGCAACGGCGACAGGCAGTCGAAGGACGACAGGCCTTTGAATGAAAAGTCAGATGTCAGAGCTCAGATTGCCGAGGTTAAATCTGTTCACCTCCGCAATCTGACCTCTAACCTCTGACCTCACTTGTGTCTCCCGAGGCCTCAAAAGGTACAATAATCGCAGCCAGTTCTGATCAGTTTCCTCCGTGTTCCTCCGTGAACTCTGTGGTTACCGAACTTTGTTGATGGCTCATCAGAATTCAAGGGGCAGAGCAATTCATGTACGAAGTCACTGTCGAAGACACATTCGCCGCCGGACACTACCTTCGCAACTACAAGGGGAAGTGTGAGAACCCGCACGGCCATAACTACAAGATCCGCGTAACCCTCGCTGGCGCCGAACTCGACAAGGCTGGCCTGCTGCTCGATTTCAAGGACCTGAAAGAAGTCATGAAGCACGTCATCGACCGCCTCGATCACCAGATGATCAACGACATCGAGCCCTTCACCGTCCTCAACCCCTCCGCCGAAAATTTGTCGAAATATTTTTACGATGAAACCAATGCCCGCCTAAGGAACGTAACGAACGGCCGAGTGCGAGTGAAGGACGTGACTGTGTTTGAGACGGACACGACCACCGCGACGTATTCGGAGTGAGGGTTCCTGATGGCTGACGGCTGATGGCTGAAAGCTACGTCCATGCAAGTAACGGAAATCTATAAGTCGCTGCAAGGCGAATCCACCCACGCGGGCCTTCCCTGCGTTTTCGTCCGCCTGACCGGATGCAACCTGCGCTGCAATTGGTGCGACAGTGAATTCAGCTTCTATGGCGGCCGCAAGATTACGGTTGAAGAAGTGCTGGCCGAAGTCGCCCTCCTCAGCCCGTGTGGCGCGGGCGCCCACGCCGGCAACTGCCTGGTGGAAATCACCGGCGGCGAACCCATGTTGCAGGAGCGCGAAGTCATCCCATTGATGGAACGCCTGCTCGCTGACGGTTACAAAGTGCTGCTCGAGACCAGCGGAGAACGCGTGCTGACGCGGGTTCCCATCCGAGTCATTAAGATCGTCGACGTGAAATGCCCGCATTCGGGCGAGCCGGACACGTTTGCCCTCGAGAATCTCGAAGCGCTCCAGCCGCACGACGAAGTGAAGTTCGTTCTAAGTGACCGCACGGATTACGAATTCGCCCGCGATTTCGTACAGCAACATCATTTAGCCGAGCGCGTACACGCGCTCCTGTTTTCCCCCGCATTCAGGAAAGAAGCGCGCGGCACGCGCGACACCTCGCACTGTCTCCTCGACCCCGAGGAACTCGCCCAATGGATACTGGCTGACAATCTCCCCGTCCGCCTCAGCCTGCAAATCCACAAGTTCATCTGGGATCCAGCCGCCAAGGGCGTTTGAAAATCGGCGGTTACTACGGTTCCCCATTCATGGGCGATATATGTCGTAGTACGATATAATGTTGCTTGCCATCCCATGTCTGATACCAGTGACGTGAAAATAATGACCTACCAGGCGCTGGCGGAGTTCCGCTACCAGATCCGCCGGTTTATTCGCTTTAGCGAAGAGGTAGCGCAGAAAGCTGGCCTTGAGCCCCAGCATCATCAGCTTTTGCTCGCGCTGAAAGGCGTTCCAGCGGGCGAGGCGCCGCGCATCGCTTACCTGGCGGAACGCTTGCAGATACGCCATCACAGCGCTGTTGAACTGGTGGACCGACTGGACAAGAGAGGACTCATCCGGAGAATCCGCGGCAAGCTCGATCGCCGGGAGGTGCATGTAAAGCTGACTCCGCGCGGCGAGCGCCTTCTGCGGCAGCTCACGCTGCATACGCGAGCGGAATTGCGATCGGCAGCTCCCACGCTCGTGGCTGCGCTGCGGAACGTGATGGCGCGCAATGTGCCAACTCGCAGCACTGGCAGAAAGCGTCCGAATCGATAATGAGACTTCGATGGAATTCCCCGCCTGTGCGGGACCGCGACGAGGCGACTGACGAGGCGAACGACGTGCCGCAGAGGCTCGGGGACTTCACGACTTCGTGGAATGTCATTCCGATTACGGCGCTTGCGACCGGCATCGGCGTACTCGGCGCGTTCGTCGCTCTTGCATTACTGCGGCTGATTGGAATCTTCACCAATTTGTTTTTTTTCCAGCGTTGGGGAACGGCGCTGGTTTCTCCTGCGAACAACCATCTGGGATGGCTGGAAGTTTTCGTGCCGATGATTGGCGGTCTGATCGTGGGCTTCATGGCGCGCTACGGATCCGAGCGGATTCGCGGTCACGGCATTCCGGAGGCGATCGAGGCGATTCTGTTGAAAGGCGCGAGGATCGAGCCCAGAGTCGCATTCCTGAAGCCCCTCTCCTCGGCCATTTCGATTGGTTCGGGCGGCCCGTTCGGAGCCGAGGGGCCAATCATCATGACAGGCGGCGCGTTTGGCTCGATGATCGCGCAGTTCTTCCACCTGACCAGCCTGGAACGAAGAACCCTGCTGGTGGCGGGCGCGGCGGCCGGGATGTCGGCGACATTTGCCTCTCCGCTGGCGGCAGTTCTACTGGCCGTGGAGTTGCTTCTTTTCGAATGGAAGCCGCGCAGCTTGATTCCAGTCGCGATGGCGAGCGCCGCTGCGGCTGCGACACGACGTTACATTATTGGCATGGGCCCACTGTTCCCGACGCCTCCCCATGCGGCGTTTCTCGGGCCGGAAGGACTGATGGGTTGCATCCTGGTTGGGATTCTGGCGGGCGCGCTGTCCGCGTTAGTGACGTTGGCGGTGTATGCCTCCGAGGATCTCTTCCACAAGCTGCCAATTCACTGGATGTGGTGGCCGATCATTGGTGGATTCGTGGTCGGCGTGGGCGGGCTAATCTTTCCACAAGCTTTAGGCGTGGGCTATGACACGATTGGCCAGTTGCTGCAGGGGCATGTGCTACTCACCACCATCGCCGGCATCCTGCTCGTGAAGTCGATTATCTGGGCGGTGTCGCTCGGTTCGGGAACTTCGGGCGGAGTTCTGGCTCCGCTGCTCATGATGGGCGGAGCGCTGGGCGGCTTGCTAAGTTCTTTTCTTCCGAATGAAGGACTCGGCTTCTGGCCGCTCATCGCGATGGGCGCGACGCTGGGCGGTACGATGCGGGCGCCGTTTACCGGCGTGGTTTTCGCTGTGGAAGTAACGCATGACATGAACGCGATTCTTCCGCTGCTGCTGGCGTCGGTAGTAGCGCATGGCTTTTCAGTATTGACCATGCGCCGATCCATTCTGACGGAAAAGGTCGCGCGCCGAGGTTATCACCTGAGCTGCGAATATGCGGTCGATCCCCTCGAAATTTTGTTTGTGCGGGAAGTGATGCGGTCGAATATCGCAGCGATTCTCGCAGATACGCCAATTGCCGAATTAACGAAGTTGCATGACGGGGGAAGCCCACGGCGGCAACGGCTTTATCCCGTGGTCGACGAGGACCGGAGGTTGGTGGGCGTTGTGCCGCGGAACGAATTGCAACGGCTCATCCAGTCGAGTAATGGGCACGGATTGCAGGAAGCCATACGGCACGATGCCAAGGTTGCCTATCCAGATGAACCGCTGCGGGTAGTTGTCCACCGGATGGCGGAAACCGGGCTTACACGTTTTCCGGTGGTGGAACGCGATGGGTCGAATAAGCTGGTGGGTATGGTATCACTCGACGATTTGCTCAAGGCAAGAGCGCACACGCTGGACGCTGAGCGGCGGCGAGAACGCTTTCTGCCGTTGCGGCTGGCGATGCCCTTTGGAAAGCGAAGGCAGCCGGAGAGTTAGTGTTCCGGATTCGCGAGGCCGCATAGGATATGTAGAATCTTTGTGAAGGGCACGGCCGCGCCCACTCATTCGCCCGATTCAAGGATACGAATGAGTGGGATGGCTGCGGTGCCGTCACTTTCAATCTATCTCAGTTTGCTGATCGGCATCAGGGAATCGACGGACCAATGTTGGAATACTGATTCGTTGTGGCGCTCCCATCGCTTCCCACCATAAATGTCAGGCCATAGACAACTACGGCGCTGGAACCGCTGAGAGGTGCAGGCAAGGCAGTAAGTGTCCTCCATTTGTTTTTGTGAGGATCGTATGCTTGCACGATAGTCACGTCGCTGCTTCCGTTGTTGCCGCCGAAGATATAAAGTTGACCGTTTAGAGCGACGCTGGCTGCGTTCACAACGGCGGTTGGCATGTGAGCGAGGGTAGTCCAGGCATTGGTCGCCGGATCGTAAACCTCGAGCACGTTGGTGAAGGCGCCACTCCCATTCAGGCCGCCGGCGACATAGAGCTTGCCGTTCATCACGCCGATGGCGGGACCTGCGTGCGCACTCGCCGAGCCTGGCAAACTGGTCCAGGCGTTGGCAATCGGATCATAGACATCCAGATAGTTGGAATATCCGCTGTAGCCATTGCAGGCAGTTGTGACATAGAGCTTGCTGTTAATAACACCGGTTGCGCCGCAGGCACTCAAGTGCGACATTCCCGCCAGAGACGTCCAGGTATTCGAAGGCGGATCGTACCGTAGGAGTGTGCTCGTAGGCAGAGGGCCATTCCAGCCGCCAGTCACGTAAAGCTGGCTATTGATCACCCCAGCGCCGTCGCCTTGATACAAGGTAAGGGGCATGCTTGCCAAAGTCGTCCACGTCTGCGTCTCCGGATTGAACGCTTGCAGGGCCGAGTTCTTAGTGCTGCCATTGGCTCCGCCAGCTACATAAATAATCCCGTTAATTGATTCAGCGGCTGCGAAACCGGTTGGCACAGGTAGCGATGCCATGGACTTCCACGTCTCAGCGCCAGCAGGGAGGCTTAGAAAAGCAGCCAAGACCCCAACCAGCGCATAGCGAATACCTGCAGTTCTCACTTTCGGTATATTCATTACTGCTCTCCTCACAACTGAATTTTTCGGATGTTCGAGTAATAAGCTCGCTACGGTCGGTAGGGCACTTGATGTTCCAAAACTGCTGAGAGTAGCTGTGATTGAAATGAAGGACTTATACCTACACGACCTCCAAGCCGCAGTATGCACTAAGCTGCATGTTGCACCTATCGATTTGCCTAGGTCGCACAGACTGTAGTCACACAGCTGTGGTTACTCCCTGCCCATTACCAGGGGGACCATCGCGGCGAAGCAAGCCCTTTTGCCTTGCGGAGGAAAGATCGGGTTCGTCCTGTAGCGGCAAAGGTTTGAGGTCGCAAATTGCGACCTCAAAGATCGCGCCGACGGTTGAAGGCAGAAAAGAAATCTAGCGCTGAGCAGGACGGGCGACGCTAGATCTTCTGCAATCTCTGCACGTCGTGGACGCCGGGAATTTGGCGAACTCCGTCGATGATTTTTTGGAGGTGTTTCAGGTCCGCGATTTCGAGAACTACGTCTACGCAGGCTTGGCCGTTTTCGCTGCGCGATTCCATGCTGCGGATGTTGGTTTGGGTGTCGCTGATAACGGCGGTGATTTGTTTGAGCATGCCCCAGCGATCGTCGCAGAGAAGCGTGAGTTTCACCGGATACGAGACAGGCTGACCCTCTTTCTCTCCGGCCCAGAGTACGTCGATACGGCGTTCGGGTTCGTAGAGAAGGTTAGTGACGTTGGAACAGTTGACGGAATGGACGGCGATGCCTTTGCCGCGGGTAACGTAGCCGACGATGGACTCGCCGCGGATGGGGTTGCAACAGCGGGCGCGGTAGACGAGCAGATCGCCCTGGCCTTTGACGACGATGGCGTTGGAGTCTCCGCCAAAGACACGGCGAACCACGCTGGTGAAGCCGTGATTCTCAGCCTGCTGCTTCGGTGTCAGACATCGGCTCGGCGCCGGCGGGAGCAAACTTCGCCAGCACCTGCCTGGCGGAGTACTTGCCGTAACCGATGCCAGCCATCAGATCGTCGGGACGGCCTAAACCGTAGTCGCCAGCGACGCGCTGCAGGTCGGCATCTTTGATGTCTTTGAGCGAGATGCGATATTTGCGCGCTTCTTTCTCGATCAGTTTGCGGCCGATTTCGATGGCGCGCTCGCGCTGGTGAACGTTGAGCCAGTGCTTGATCTTGTTGCGGGCGCGCGACGACTTGACGATGGCCAGCCAGTCGCGGCTGGGCTTGTGTCCGGGCTGAGTGACGATTTCGACGATGTCGCCAGAATGTAGTTTGTGGCGGAGCGGAACCATGCGGCCATTCACCTTGGCGCCGGTGCAACAGTGGCCGACTTCAGTGTGAATGGTGTAGGCGAAATCGATGGGCGTGGATTCGCGCGGCAGGACCAGCACTTTGCCCTTGGGCGTGAAGGTGTAAACCTCTTCGGGGTAGAGATCGACTTTTAGGGTGGATAGAAATTCGTTGGGATCGGAGACGTCGCGCTGCCACTCGACGACTTGACGGAGCCACGCCAGGCGCTGCTCGTCCTGGGCAGAGACGGGACCGTCTTTATATTTCCAGTGAGCGGCGATACCTTCCTCGCACATCTTGTGCATCTCTTCGGTGCGAATCTGGATTTCGAAGGTCTCGCCGGTTTCGGTGATCACCGAGGTGTGCAGGGACTGGTAGAGGTTGGGGCGCGGCATGGCGATGAAGTCCTTGATACGGCCCGGAACGGGTCGCCAGAGGTTGTGGATGATGCCGAGAACGGCGTAACAATCCTGCACGGAGTTGGTGATGACGCGCATGGCGTAGAGGTCGTAGACCTGGTCGACCGAGATGCGCTGGCGCAGAAGTTTCTTGTGGATGCTA
This sequence comes from uncultured Acidobacteriaceae bacterium, assembly GCA_963709055.1. GTDB lineage: Bacteria > Acidobacteriota > Terriglobia > Terriglobales > Acidobacteriaceae > Acidiflorens. The sequence continues at coordinate 68,230 of CAVPUZ010000004.1, read as the reverse complement.
TAGAGGCGCTTGACGCGGCTTTCCACGCGGCCGGTGATGCCAGCTTCTTTCAGGCCGTCGCGGAGGGTGGATTCGACGCGGGCCATGAAGGCTTCGCCCTCTTTGCGGCGGGACTCAACGGCGGCGCGGACTTGCTCGAATCCTATGGGATCGACGTACTTGAAGCCGAGGTCCTCGAGTTCGCCGCGGATCTTGCCCATCCCAAGGCGGTGGGCGATGGGGGCGTAGATATCGAGGGTCTCACGAGCGATTTTCTGCTGGCGCTCGTTGTCGAGATGTTCCAGGGTGCGCATGTTGTGCAGGCGGTCGGCGAGTTTAATGATGACGACGCGGATGTCGTCGACCATGGCGAGCATCATTTTGCGAAGGTTTTCGGCCTGGGCTTCTTCGCGGGAGGAGAAATCGATTTTGCTGATCTTGGTGACGCCTTCGACGATGTGCGCGACCTGTTCTCCGAATTCCTGGCGGATTTCGACAGTGGTGACGGAGGTGTCTTCAACGGAATCGTGAAGGAGGCCGGCGGCGACCGAGACCGAATCCATCTTCATGTCGGCGAGCACGTTGCCGACTTCGAGAGGATGGACGAGGTAGGGTTCGCCCGAGGCCCGATGTTGTCCGGCATGGTGTTTCTGGGAGAATTCGTAGGCGCGCTTGACGAGATTGAGATCGTCGTTGGGACGGTTTTCGCGAAGCTTCCGCATGAGCTCGCGGAAACGGGTCACCGTGAGCACGCTGGTCGCGACTTGTTCGCGCAACGTCGCCATGATGGATTTTACCCCAGCGGAAGGGGAGAGTCTAAACGCCGCCGGACGCGCCTTTCACTTTAGTTTACGCCTCTTGGAGCCGTTTACCGTTGAGGACGCTGAGTTCGCCGGGGATTACGGGCTGGTAGAGTACACAAGGGGGCAGAAAGTATGGAACGCGTTCTGGTGAGTGGGGCGTCGGGGCTGATTGGCGCTGCGCTTCTGCCTTCGTTGGAGCAGGCGGGCGCGGAAGTAGTCCGGCTGGTGCGGGGCCCGGCTGCGAAGATGGGGCAGGTTTCGTGGGATCCCATGGCAGAGGCCGGGAGGGGCCTTTTGCCGGCGGCAGTCTCCGGATTCGACGCGGTCATCCATCTTGGTGGCGAGAGCATTGTGGGACGCTGGACGCAGGCAAAGAAGAAAGCGATCCGCGAGAGCCGGGTGCGGGGAACGAGAAATCTGGCTACCGCTTTGGCGCAGGCCGCGTCCAAACCGAAGGTATTTGTGTGCGCGTCGGCGATCGGGTTTTATGGAGACCGGGGCGAAGAAGTTTTGACTGAAGAGAGCGCGAGCGGGCAAGGGTTCTTGCCGGAGGTTTGCCGCGAGTGGGAGGAAGCCAGCCGGATCGCATGCGAGGCGGGGATCCGCACGGTGAATCTGCGAACCGGGCTGGTGCTTAGCGGGAAGGGCGGCGCGCTTGCGAAGATGCTGACTCCGTTCAAATTGGGGATGGGCGGGCGAATCGGATCGGGAAAGCAGTGGTGGAGCTGGATCCACGTCGACGACATGGTAGGCGCGATCCAGCACGCTCTGCGCACGGAATCGCTGTCAGGAGCGGTGAACATGGTGGGACCGAATCCGGTGCGGAATGCGGAATTTACCAAGGTGCTGGCTTCGGTGCTGGCGCGGCCGGCGTTTTTTCCGGTGCCCGGATTTGCACTGGCGCTGGCCTTTGGCGGGATCGCGGCGCAGGAGTTATTTCTCTCCAGCCAGCGGGTAAAACCCTCCAGGCTCGAGGCGAGCGGGTACGTGTTCCGGTTTAAGGATTTGCGGGCAGCTCTGGAGAGCCTGGTTTGAGAAACACCGGCTAAATGTGTTATTTGGAACTTCCGGCACATCTGCCTGTGATCCCCGTCACTGGCTAGAGTTTTTTGTTCTGGCAGGATCAAGGAAGTATGGCGAAGAAGGCAACAGCGGCGGTGTTGCTGCTGATCGTTGCGGCTTGGGCCGAAATGACGATAGCGCCGATGCTCGCCATGCATGCCGGACACATGCGTCCCGGACATGAAATGGCCGCGGACATAGCCGGTCGAGCACTCCGCACATCATCACTCCGCAAGTTCACAATCGGAAGACGCGCAAACGAATGCGGAACGGCCGTGTTGTCCGGGACACCACAAGATGGAGCCGGCGGACGTGTTGGAAGTGGTTTCCGGCGCTCCGGCCTGCGACGATCCGCACAACTGCTGTTTCCGGCAAGGGCCGCAAAGCATACCCGCTCCGGCGCGCGATGTGCAGCGCTTGGGCGCGGGAGATGACGCTGGCTGCAGCAGTCGAGACGATTCCTGAGCCCGGAGCCGACAACAGCGCTGCTTGGTCCAGCCCGTCGAGTTCGGCTTCTCCTCCCCAGGTATCCGGCATGACGCTTCGCGTTTAGAGACCATTTCATCCTCTTGTGTTTTCCGGCAGCCATGACATGGCTGCACGACGCAATTGCACTCATAACTTGAATTAAGGAGAACTTATGAAATTCAGATTGTTCGCCATGTTCATCGTGTTCGCGCTGGTAGCGTGGGCTCAGGAAAATCCTGCGGTTTCGACGCCGAATGCTTCACAGGCGCCGGCAAAAAGCTGCTGCCATCACGCCGCCGACGCCAAAGACGGAATGGCATGCTGCCAGCACGCGAGCGCCAACGCCAAAGATGCAATGGACTGCTGCGGCAAGGATAAGTGCGAGAAGAAGGATGCCAAGTCATGCTGCGGCGGCAAGAAGATGAAAGCGTGCATGAAGGCGTGCAAGAAAGACGGCGCCTGTAAGGATGGAAAATGCTGCGGCGCGGGTGAGAAATCCGCGATGAATTGCTGCGGCGACAAGTGCGAGCGCATGGCGTCAGGCACCTAGTTATCGAATCGCAGCAAACGTTGCATCGAGAAGTTGCTGCAGAAGCCCCGGCGCGAATTGGCCGGGGCTTTTTTACGACGGTCTTCGCCGTCCGGCGTGGAGCGCGATTTGATGAGTTGATTGTCAGAGTCAGGGGACTGGAAGCGATCCTTGGGCAATAGGCAGAGTACTCTGGATGGGATTTCGGGGTTCAAGGAAGAGGCTTAACCAGCGGGCTCTTTCTAGCCGCTTGCAGGTGAGTGCGGGTGATGCGGTCGTGCCAGCAGAGGGAGTCCTGGTCAACGAAGCACCAAAGGTAGCCGAGTCCGGCAGAAAACGCGGAGAGAAACGAAGCTAGTACGCGCCAGCGGCGCATCCGACGCGGCACGGCTGAACTATCAAGATTCGCGAGAGCGAGGTGAGCGGCGCGGAGCCCAGGCGTCGAACTTGTGTAGACGATAAACACAAACTGGTAAACCATCCAGAGCAGCACAGCGATCAGGGCGGCGGCGCCAGCCAGGAGCGGGATTGGTCCACGAGCGGGATTGGAACGTAGAAAGATTGCGGCGAAGGCGGACAGGGCAACGGCCAGGATCAGAGCATCGACCGAAGTCGCGAGCAACCGCTGGGGGACGGATGCAGATTGGATTCGGGACTCACGACCAGCGCGTGGATCGGTGAGCGCCGGTGGCGCGGGCTCAATCAGGATTCCGCCGAGGGCCGGAGGAGGAGGAACGACCTCAGGCGCTTCGATGATACGCGGCCGATCGAAAATCGGGTCGGCGAGCAGGCTCGCGTGAAAAACGGGAATTGCGGCCGAACGGGGAAACTCGATGATCTTGGCGGAGGGCTCGGATTCTGGCTGCGTTGGCGGCGGGGGTTGAGGTTCGGCAGATTGCGGAGGGACGTCCGAAGGGAGGTCAAAAGAAAAGTCCGGAGAGAATCGCGGGAGATGGATGCGCCGGAACTGACTTCCTGGCAGATCTCGGGCTGCTGGCGCGGGAAAGTGTTCATCCGATGGTGGCCCCGCGGTAATGGCAGGCGCCGGTCGTGACCAGTTGTCCGACGAATCAAAAGGCAAGAGCAGCGAGGGATAGCGCGGAGCGCGCGGCTTTCGGCGAGTGCGATAGCGCGCGAGGCGAGCGGCAACTTCGCTGCGCCACGCATCGGAGTCGGATTGGGATGCAGAGTCGGACTCCCGATCGATCTCTGCAAGAGGAGCACCGAGATGTGCCCGGACGGCTGAATCGCCATCCGGCGCTTGATTCATCAATCCGCTCATTAGTTTTAAATCGACCTTCTAAATCGGCCTTTCAAAACGGTCGCAGGAGGATGCCAGCAGCCAGAGCCGGGTTGGATACGAGATTACGGAGATCATAGAGATGGGCGAAGCTTTGCGTCGCCTGCCGCCACGTGCTAAGGTCAATTCGTTCCCGTTGCGGAGCCCGCGCTTGCAAGTCACCCGCTAATGATCACCCGCTCTCGAATCATTATCACGGCGGCACTGATCTGTCACCTGCTTCTCGCCTCCCGGATAGTAACCAGCCAGACGCCACCCCCCGGCCAGCGAAACGACTCAGCCATTGCCGGCGGCCCCGGCCAGCCAAACGCAAGAAGAAGTTACGATTCGGGCGGTGGAGCAGGAAAAGGAGGGCTCGGTTTATCACCTGCGAGGCAGGGTCGAGATCGATTACCGCACCTATATTCTTCAGGCAGATGAAATTACCTATAACGCCGACACGGGCGACAGCGAACTGGAGGGCCATGTGGTGCTGGATGGCGGTCCTTACGACGAGCACGTCGAAGCCAGCCACGGGACTTACAACATCCAGACGGAGGTGGGGAAGTTTTATGACGTGATCGGCACATTGGGATTCAAAGGACGGCGGTCGCGCTATGTACTGACGACCTCGAACCCGTTTGCGTTTACGGGAAAGATTGTGGAGAAGCAGGGGCCTGACCGGTATCTGGTGCGGCAGGGAACGGTGACAACGTGCCAGTTGCCGCATCCGAAGTGGCTGTTTAACGCGCGGCAAATTTCGGTGGATGTGGACAGCACCGCGAAGATCTACCACAGCGACTTCCGGCTGATGGGGATTCCGGTATTTTATTTTCCCTATGTCACACATCCCGTGCAGCAGACGCGGCAGAGCGGGTTGCTGATTCCAAGTGTGGGCAATTCGTCGATCAAGGGATACATTGCGGGAGACTCGGTTTACTGGGTATTTAACCGGAGCACGGACGCGACGGCAGGGGCCGAATACTATTCGAAGCGAGGATGGGCACAGCAGGGACAGTTCCGAATGCGGCCGAGCGACAGCTCCTATGTATTTTTCAGCTACACCGGCGTGGTGGACCGGGGCATCGGAACGCCGCGGGTTGATCAAGGAGGTGAGGATGCGCGGTTTCAGGGCGAGCATCCATTCGGAACGGTTCGCGGGGTGGCGAACATCGATTATCTGAGTTCCTTCGTATACCGCATCGCGTTCACCGACGTATATGCGCAGGCGATCGATTCGGAAGTGAAGTCGCAGATCTTTTTGTCGAATACGACGGATGGGTTTCACTTCAACGGGTTGGCGGAGCGCTACCAGAACTTCGTGGTTTGCGTTCCAGAAATCGGAACCAACACGGGCTGCTCCAACATCACGTCGACGGAACTGATTCGGGTTCTCCATGCGCCGAGTTTGTTTGTCTCGGGAGAGGAGCGCCAGCTTGGAAACACGCCGCTCTACTGGTCGTTCGAGAGTGCGGCGGAGGGCTTGCAACGCAGGCAGATCGGCTTCCGAACGGCAGCCCTGGTGGGAAGGTTCGACCTGGCGCCCACGCTGGCGATGCCGCTGCAATGGCGGGGATGGTCGCTGCGACCCGCGCTTACGCTGCGGGACACGTTATATACGGAAGAGTATGACGCAGCACTGGCGATGGCGAACGGCAGGGCCGGCGACGACATTCTTAATCGCAAATCGCTGGAAACTTCAGTGGAGTTGCAGCCACCGGCGTTGTCAAAGATCTTCGACCGCCCGTGGCTGGGGCGAAAATGGAAACACGTGATTGAGCCCCGCATGCGCTACGACTATGTCACGGGCGTAAATAACTTCGCCGACATTTTGCGTTTCGATTCGACCGACGTGCTGACGGACACAAATGAGATCGAGTATTCGCTGGTGAACCGGATTTATGCCAAGCGAACCGATCCCAATGTTTCGGATTGCGATCTGCAAGGAATGAGTACCCTGACGGTTGGCGGCCCTCCGCAGGTGGGGGCGGTCCCGTGGGAGGCGCCGCCCAATCCGGATACTCAGCCGTGCGCGTCGGGGCCGCGGGAGGTGCTGAGTTGGGAGGTAGGGCAGAAATATTTCTTCGATCCGACGTTTGGGAATGCGCTCGTTCCCGGAGTACGAAACGTATTCACGAGCACGGCGGATTTCACGGGCATCGCGTTCCTCAATGAGCCGCGGCACTTCGCGCCAATTATTTCCCGCTTGCGGGTGGAAACCAGTCCGCGCACGAACACGGAGTGGGATTTGGATTACGACGTGAAGAACGGCCAGATCAATGGCAGCACTGCGCTGGTGAACTACCATTACGGACCATTTACGGTGGGGGGAGGCGATGCATTTCTGCGGGTGATCGATACGCCCACCGGTTCGACGCTTGCGAGCCGGCAGGATTTTCATCAGTTCCGAATTCTGGCGGGCTATGGACAACTTAACAAGCGCGGTCTCAGCGCGGCGGCCAGCTTCGGCCTTGACGCCAACCAGGGGAACCTGCAATACGCAACCGCCCAAACCAGCTACAACTGGGACTGCTGCGGCCTGAGTCTCGAATACCGCCGATTTGCGCTGGGACAGGTGCGCAACGAGAACATGTATCGTTTCAGCTTCACGCTGGCGAACGTAGGGGCCTTCGGCAACCTGAGGCGGCAGGAACGGCTCTACTAGCATGTGAGGGATTACCTGAGGGATTCCACGTAAAATGAAGTTCATGGAGAAAGCGGCAAACCTCGAGCAAAAAGCGGCGCGGTTGCGCGAGATTGTAGCGTCGCATCCAGGCTTGATCGTGGCTTACTCCGGCGGCGTTGACTCCGCTTTTCTGGCGTGGACGGCGCATCAGATCCTAGGCGATGAAATGCTCGCAGTTATTGCCGATTCTGCCAGCCTGGCGCGGACGCAGCTTGAGGACGCGGTCGCTTTTGCGCGGGAACTCGCGATTCCGGTTGATGTAATCGAAACGCGGGAGTTGGAGAATCCGGCGTATGCGCGTAACGACGCGACGCGGTGTTTCCATTGCAAGAATGAGCTATTCACGGTGCTGGAACCCTACTGCGAGGCTCACGGCTTCGAAGCGATCGCGTACGGAGTGAATGCCGATGACGAGGGCGATTTTCGGCCGGGCCAGCAGGCTGCACGGGAGCATCACGTGCTGGCGCCCTTGCTCGATGCGGGGTTGACGAAGGTTGAAATCCGGGAACTGGCGCGGGGGGCGGGGCTGCGAGTATGGGACAAACCGGCGTCGGCGTGTCTTTCGTCGCGTATGGAATACGGGCGAGCGGTGACGGCCGAAGCGCTTGAGGGTAATCGAGCAGGGCGAGGACGAATTGCGCAGGATGGGATTCAGGCAATTCCGTGTGCGCCATCATGGCGAACTCGTGCGGATTGAGATCGCGCGAGAGGAACTGCCGCGCGCCTTAACGGAGAAGATGGCGCACGAGTTCGCCAGGATTTTCAAGGGGCTGGGATTCAAGTTCGTCACTCTCGACCTGGAAGGGTTTCGATCCGGGTCGATGAATCAGCTGCTGACGGCCGCGGAACTGGTGCGCGGACGAAGCAGTCGAGTCGGTTAGCAAACAGTGCACCCCGCAGCCGCCATGAGATAATCAAGCTAATTCAACATGTTCAGGTGGTTTGTCCTCATGATGGTGCGTCGTGTGTTTGTGGTTCTCCTGATGATTTGTTTGGGCTGCTCTGCCCAAGCACCGCCCTCTACTCCCAAACCGTCGTCCGCGCAGTCTTCGGCGCTATCGGGCGACGTCGTTCAACAGATAGATAGGCAAGTGCGGGCGCATTACTCTCTGCCGCCGGATGTGGAACTGATGCTGGGACCGCTGGGGCCAAGCGAGTTCCCCAATTACGACGCGATGACGATCACGTTTCGCAGTCCCGAAAAAAAGCAGACCTTCGATTTCTTGCTGTCGCGGGACCACAAGACGCTGGTTCGCATCACGAAAATGGATCTCGGTAAGGATCCCTATGCCGCGATCATGAAGAAAATTGATGTCAGCGGGCGTCCGACGCGCGGCAACAAGGATGCGAAGGTGGTGGTCGTCAACTACGACGATTTCGAGTGTCCCTTCTGCTCGCGCATGCATGCGACGCTGTTTCCAGGGATTCTTAAGGAGTACGGAGATCGCGTCCTGTTTATTTATAAGGACTACCCGCTCGAGGAGATTCACCCATGGGCGGTGCACGCCGCGGTCGACGCCAATTGCCTGAACGCGCAAGCCGCCGATGCGTACTGGGACTATGTGGATTACCTGCATGGCAACCAGCACGAGGTGGGCGCTGCCAAGGGCCGGGAAGGCCAAAATGAGGAACTCGATAAGCTGGCTCTGTTGCAAGGACAGAAGCACAATCTGGATGAGCCCAAGCTGCAGGCTTGCCTGAAGGCCCAGGACCAAAAAACGGTACGGGCCTCCATGAGCGAAGGAGATGGGCTCGGGGTGAATGCGACTCCGACCTTGTTCGTGAATGGCCAGAAGCTGGATGGGGCGGTGCCTGCGGAAGAGGTTCGCGCTGCGATCGACCGGGCGCTGAAGGATGCCGGAGTTGCTCCGCCGGATCACAAACCGGCGAGTGCAGGCGTGAAGGTTCCGATGGCCGCGCCATCAAAGTAAGGTCGCGCCCGGATTGTCTGCATATGTGGAATGGATTTGCTGTTGGTTGGAGGAGAGAAATTGATAAATCGTAGCCTCGGGGGAGCGAAGCGGGCTGGCCTTATTCTTGCGAGCGCGTGTTTGTTGATGGGATTGTGGGCTTGCAGCCATGACAGCGGTGGCGGAGACGTGATGGCCTCGGTCAACGGGCGCAAGATCTACCGCAGCGAAGTAGACAAGTATTACTCCAACCAGACGGCGGGCTCCGATCAGCAGCCAACCGGCGAGCAGGCGGTCAGCCTGCGGCTGAGCATACTGAATGAGCTGATTGAAACCGAGATCCTGATGCGGCGCGCGGAGAAGCTTGGGCTGCTGGCGACCGATGAGGAAGTGGACCGCAAGCTGAACGAGGCGAAAGCTCCCTATACTGCCGAAGAATTTAACAAGAGGTTGGCGGAAAAGAAAATTACGCTCGACGATTTCAAGCGGGACTTGCGGCGTTCCCTGACCCGGGACAAGGTATTGAACAAGGAAATTACCTCGCGCATCAACATTACGGATCAGGATGTGACGAATTATTACAAGGAACACAAGGCGGAATTCAACCTGATCGAACCGCAATATCATCTCGCGAAGATCATGGTGACGGGGATTGTGAATGCGCAGGTGCGCAATATGCAGAACAAGGCGCAGAACGACGCCGACGCGCGCAAGAAAATCCAGATGATCGAAAACAAGCTGGACAGCGGCGACGATTTCGCCACGCTGGCGATGAATTATTCGGAGGATGCGGAGACCAGCAACAACGGCGGGGATCTGGGAATGGCTCCGGAATCGGCGCTGAAAAGCGCGGACCCGGCCACGCGCGATGCGGTGATGAAGCTGAAGCCGGGGCAATACACGCCGGTGATTCCGGTGGTGAATCCGGCGAATCATCAGCCCGTTGCATATATGATCGTGAAGCTGATTGCGAAAGAGCCGGCGGGGCAGCGCGATCTGAACGATCCGCGAGTGCTGCAGGCAATCCGCGACCAGCTGCGCTCCCGACGCGAACAGTTGTTGAAAGCGGCGTACTACGAAAGCCTGCGCGACGACGCCAAGATTACGAACTACTACGCGGATGAGATATTGAAGAACGCCGGGGCGGCAAAGTAGGGCTGCCCGAAGGCGCAATTTAAAGTGCCATATTTATGGCACTTTGGACTGCGCGTGTGATATTAAAGCCGCAGCTCTTTTTTCTGGTTTCGTCGTTTACTTCCGTGCCGGTGGTTTCCCGCCGGGGGATGGATTTTGAATCTCTGGAAATCTGTGATTAAGTGACGACAAAAAGCGTAAACCACAGAGGACACAGAGGTGCACGGAGAGATCCCACGGTCTTAATCAGAGCTTCCTTAACCTTCCAGTTTCTTCGCCAGGACTTCGTTGACCAGTTTGGGATTGGCCTGCCCCTTCGACGCCTTCATGATCTGACCCACGAAAAACCCGAGCATGGTCTTCTTTCCTGCGCGATACTGCTCGACCTGCTTTGGATTGGCTGCGATTAATTCATCCGCCAGCTTTTCGAGGGCTGAGGTGTCCTGCGACTGCTCCGGCTTACCTTCTTCTTCGTAGACGGCGGGGAAATCCTTGCCGCGTTCGAAGCAGAGGTCGTATAGATCCTTGAGCATCTTGCCCGAGATTACGCCCGACTCGACCAGATCGGCGGAGGCGGCGACTCCCGCCATGGAGATGGGCGATTGATCGAGTTCGAGCGATTGCGCTTTGAGGCGGCCGAGTAATTCGCTTTGTACGAGGTTCGCAACACGCTTTGGATTTTTAGCATTGCGGGCGGCGGACTCGAACTGATCGGCGAGGGCGCGCGTCATGGTCAGCGTGTAGGCATCGCCGGGGGTGATGGCGTAATCCTTGATCATGCGCTGGCGGCGCGCTTCGGGAAGTTCGGGCAGGCTGGCGCGTATTTCGGCTTGCCATTTTTCGTCGACAACGAGAGGAAGCAAGTCAGGTTCGGGGAAGTAGCGGTAGTCGTGCGCCTGCTCCTTGGAGCGCATACCGTAAGTGCGGCCTTCATGCGCGTTGTAGAGGCGTGTTTCCTGCGTGATTTTGCCGCCCGACTCAAGAACTTCGATGTGGCGCTCGATCTCGTACTCCAGGGCCTGCCTGATGAAGCGAAATGAGTTGACGTTCTTGACTTCGGTTTTGATGCCGAACTCTTTTTGGCCGCGAGGCCGCACGCTGATGTTGGCGTCGCAGCGCAGGGAGCCTTCTTCCATGTTGCAGTCGCTTACGCCGGTGTAAAGGATGATTTCCTTGAGACGCGTGAGGTACTGGTAGGCTTCTTCGGGCGAGCGCATGTCGGGCTCGCTCACAATTTCGGCCAGTGGAACTCCCGTGCGGTTGAGATCGATAGCGGTTTTTGTGGCGGCCTCGGGAAAGCCTTCGTGCAGACTCTTGCCTGCATCCTCTTCGAGGTGGAGGCGGGTGATGCCGATTTTCTTTTTCTGGGCAACGCCGGCGTTCTGAATCTCGATCTCGATGAAGCCATGCTCGGCGAGCGGTTTGTCGTATTGCGAAATCTGGTAGCCCTTGGGCAGATCGGGATAGAAATAATTCTTACGCGCGAAGATTGAAGTCTGATTGACGCGGCAGCGGAGAGCCATGGCGGCCAGCGCCGCGAATTCGACGGCCTTGCGGTTCAGCACAGGCAGGGCGCCCGGCATGCCAAGGCAAACCGGGCAGACGTTTGTGTTGGGAGGATCTCCGAAATGTGTGGAGCAGGAGCAAAAAATCTTCGACGCGGTCAGCAGTTGGACGTGGACTTCGAGCCCGATGACCGGCTCGTACCTGGCGAGGAGAGATTCGGAGAGGGCTGGGGTGGCCGCCATATCAGGAGATTATAACGGGCGGTGTGGCGCCGGCCGGGGACTGTGAAACTCGGCCGTCAGCTTGAGAGTTTTGGCGCAGTCGAGAGCCCGGTCATTCGCGAATGACTGGGGCATCCTCATTGTCTCGGGCACCCGGCCAAGTCAGCCTTGTTCCACCGTTAGATATTCTTCATCAAGCGCTTTTGCGAAATCCATCAGTTCCATGAAAGAACCCTGCAAGGCGTCCGCAAATACTCTCGCGGCTCTGCGGGAAGGAATTTGCGGCACGCACGATCTGCACTTCGTCACCAGCAGTATCGCTGGCAATCGGAATTGGGGTTGAGCGGGCCGCGTCCCGCGCGTCCGGGGGGTTTTTCCTTCGACGATCCCCGGTAGGCTCCGAGCACCCGGCGATGAGGTCAAAATCCCCACCCTAACGTCGCAAGACAAGAGTCAGGATGGGATTGAGTTATTTTCCGCGACGTTAGGATGGGGCACCCTCGCGTTGTGAACTCGGCGTCGTTTTGAACGTAGGGGTCCTTCGACTCCGTAGCCGTTTCGCTTCGCGAAGCGGCTACTCCGCTCAGGAGGACAATGGGTTTGTTGCGCCGAGGTCCTAGAGGGTCACATCGCGATCGCTGCCCCTGCGTTCAAGGCTTCCTCTCTTGCGGAGCGCTCAAATACTTTTCCAACGGAATTTCGAAATACATGAGCTCGTTACCTTTTGCGTCGCGCACTCCGGTCAGATAGAAGTGGGCGCCCGCCAGTGGATTTGAGATATCGGAGACATCGAAAAACAGGAAGCCACTCGCGGTGGAGTGCGGCTCAATCGCCTTGGCGGCGAATTGGGCGCGATCGATTTCATCCATAGCTTTTTCGCTCAAGCCGCCTTTTACTTTTTTCCCGGGCAATGGAATCGGCAGGGGACTGGGCGTGTTGCTGTGCGAGGGGTGGGACATGCGGCGCGCGAGATCTTGGGAGGTAAGAGGAGACAACTTGTTGCGATTTACGGTGTTCAACTGCGCCTGCATGCCCGCGAGGGCAACCGGCTGATCGCCGTCATTGGTGACGACGAAAAAGACCGGCATGAAACCGTACTTGCGGTAGTTGACGTTGAAGATGGAGGCCTTGTACTCGACGTCATAGGGATCGACCGCGACCGTCACTTTTTCCATGGGGTGCTCGTCGTGAGCCGGATAGGTGCGGGCAGCGCGGGCCTCGGGCATAACGAAATCCTTCGACGCGATCGCGGCCGCGCAGCCCAGCAGAATAAAGACAACAAGGAAAGCGGAACGGTGAAGGCGTGCGCGCGCCGTGCGAAAAGATTCCTGCATATGTGGATTATAGGATGCATGCAGCGACGGCGGAGCCGTCCGAAGATTGCAGCGTGGCAGTTAGAATGGGTCTTCGTTTAGGCATGCGGTTCAGGTATACGGTTCATGTATGCGGTCTACAGTGCGTTGCTTGCGTTCCTGCTGCTGATTACGCTGCCTTATTGGCTGCTGCAGATGTTGCGGCACGGCAAGTATCGGGCCGGATTGCGGCAGAGACTAGGGGCGGTGCCGCGGCATCTGCTGGGACATCGGGAGCAACCCAGGGAGCAGCCCACGATCTGGGTTCACGCCGTCTCGGTGGGCGAGGTCGTGGCGTCGAGCGCGGTGGTTGGGGCGTTGCGGCAGGAATTCCCGGCGCATCGCGTGTTCGTTTCGACCACCACCAGCACAGGACAGAAGCTGGCGGCAAAAAGGTTCGGCGCAGAAAACGTTTTTTTCTGTCCTCTCGACTTTGCGTTTGCGGTGCGACCCTACATTGAGGCGCTGCGGCCGGAACTGTGCGTGATCGCGGAAACCGAATTCTGGCCGAATCTTCTGCGTCTGGCCAAAGGCGGCGGAGCGCGTATCGCCGTGATCAACTGCCGTATCTCAGACCGCTCACTTCCGGGCTACAAACGGCTGCGGTTCTGGCTTCCGAAAGTGCTGGCCAATGTCGATCTTTTTCTGGCGCAAACCGATGAGGACCGGCGGCGGCTGGTGGAAATTGGCGCGACGGAACAGAAGGTGATGGTGGCCGGAAATTTGAAGTTTGACATGGCTCCGCCGGCAGCGCCGGCGATTGTGGCAAGCCTGCGCGCTGGGTTCGATCAATCGCTGGCGGGGCCGGTCTAATATGCGGCAGCACGCTCGAAGGCGAAGAAGGTCCACTGCTTTCGGCGTTTCACAATATTCTGGCAACGTATCCGAAGGCGGTGATGGTTCTGGCGCCGCGGCATCCCGAGCGCTTTGCGGAGGCCGGAGGGTTGGTGGAGCAATTGGGGTTCCGGATGTGGCGGCGGTCTTTGTGGAGCGGCGAAGCGCTGGCAGGCGGTGTGTTGCTGCTGGACAGCATCGGAGAGTTGGCTGCGCTTTATTCGCTGGCCACCGTCGCGTTTGTTGGCGGAAGCCTGGTGCCGCGGGGCGGACACAATATTCTGGAGCCGGCGCTGTACGGTGTCGCAATCGTCACCGGAAACCACTACGAAAATTTTCGGGACATCGTCAATTTTTTTCTGAGCCGCAATGCGGTGCGGGTAGTGGGACTGGCGGAACTGCCGCTGGTTCTCATGGAGTTGATCGCAAACGACGAGGAACGGGCGGCACTGGGAAGCAACGCTCTGGCCGCGCTGGAATCGCAACGCGGCGCGACAGCGAAGACGGTTCGTGCGCTTGCGGAGTTGATGAACAGACCCGTGCCGCGTGTTCAGCCTGCAGACAAGGCGTCGGAATGAATCCGCTCACGGAGATATACGGCGCGGTTGCGGGTCTGCGAAATGCGATGTTCGATCGCGGATTGCTGCGGGCGCGTCGGCTGGAGCGGCCGGTGGTCAGCGTGGGGAACCTGTCGACGGGGGGCGCGGGCAAGACGCCGTTTGTGATTGCGCTCGGCGAACTGTTGAAGGCGCGCGGGATTCGCTTCGACGTTCTTTCGCGCGGATATCGCCGCAAGACGCGCGGTGTGCTGGTGGTTGATTCTTGTGGGACGGCGGCGGATTTTGGCGATGAGCCTCTCTTGATGGCGCGGCGGTTGGGAGTTCCGGTGATTGTTGGTGAGAGCCGCTACGCGGCAGGGCAACTTGCCGAAAAAAAGTTTGAGTCACAACTGCACATTCTGGATGACGGGTTTCAGCATCGTTCCCTGGCTCGCGACTTTGACATTGTGCTCATTGCTGGGCCTGAGTTCGACGACCGGCTGCTGCCGTTGGGACGGCTGCGCGAGCCGCTGTCGGCACTGGAACGCGCGGACGCGATCGTGCTCCCGGCCGAGTTGGCGATTGAAAGCGCCGCTTTGGCGCGGGAAGCTGGTATGGCGAATGAAGCGTGAGATCGTTGTACCTGCCGCGCCGGAAGCGCCGGTCGTATTCTGCGGGCTGGCGCGTCCGGAGCAGTTCTTTGCACAGGTGCGAGCGGGCGGAATTTCGCCGGCGGCGGAAATGATTTTTCGCGATCACCATCCCTACGGCCGAAGCGACATTGAACGACTGCTGGCGATGCGCACGAAACTTGGCGCGGGCGGATTCGTGACCACTGAAAAGGATGCGATCAATCTGGGGTCGTTACAGACGGAGCTGCAGCCCCTTGCGATCGCCGCGCTCAAGGTCACGGTCTTTGATGCGGCTGACATTGATGCGGCTGACATTGTGGATACGATTCTGAAGAGAATCGAAAAGGGAGGACTCGGGTCGTGAGAGAATCGTTGTTCGCGCCTATCGGGTTTCAGGAATCTGCGGTAATTGTCGCTGCTCGAACTGCCGAGTAGCCCAGGTTAGCGCGCAGAGAACGCGCGCGAACCTGGGGCACAAAGCGAACCTGGGGCACAAAGCGAACCTGGGGCACAAAGCGAACCTGGGGCACAAAGAGTCACTCTGGGGAAGACGATGCTTGAGAGCTGGCGGTATCGTCTACCCTTAAATAGGTATCCTCAATAGGCGGAAACTGATTCATGACCAAGCACGCCAAAGAAAACGACCGTTTGCGGAAGCTTGTCGAATCCTTCCCCAAAGTCACGGTGACGGTGCTTGCGGATCTGGTCGCCGATGAATTCGTCTTCGGTGAAATCTCCCGCGTGTCGCGCGAAGCGCCGGTGCTGATTCTCAAACACCATGATCGCAAGGTGGTGCCGGGCGGGGGCGCGAATGCGATCTACAATCTTGCCGATCTTGGCGTGAATGTTTTGCCAGTGGGCATTGTGGGCCTGGATGAGCCGGGAAAGCTCTTGCTGCGCGCCTTCCGGCACAAGCAGATTCCGGTGAGCGGAGTTTTGAAAGACAAGAGCTATTCGACGGTGACGAAGACGCGCATCCTGGCCGGGTTTGCCCACACTGCGGGACAGCAGGTGGTGCGACTGGATCGCGAGCCCGCGGAAGGTCCGAATTCACATCTGCGGAGAGAACTTGTGCTGGCCGCGCGGGAATATGGCCGAGCTTCGGATGCGCTGCTGGTTTCCGACTATGGATACGGGGCCGCGACGCCGGCCTTGCTGAATGGGATTCGTGAGAAGCGCGGGCTGGAGAAAGTTCCGGTGATGCTCGATTCGCGGCATCGCATGCTGGAATTTACCGGGATCACGGCGGCGACGCCCAATGAGTCGGAAGTGGAGGAAGCGCTGGGCATCCGGATTGGCGAGGACTGGGAGCGCCTGGTGGCTGCGGGAGACCAGATTGCGGGCGAGATGAATCTGGAATCGCTGCTGATCACGCGCGGCAAAGATGGTATGGTGGCGTTTCCGCGCAGGCATAAGGCAGTGGATATTCCGATCTATGGGAGCGATGAAGTCGCGGACGTGACGGGCGCGGGCGACACGGTCATCGCGACATTTACTGCCGCGTTGGCGGCGGGCGCAACCGCCGAAGAAGCGGCACACCTGGCGAACTATGCGGGCGGAATCGTGGTGATGAAACGGGGGACGGCCACGGTCAGCCAGCAAGAACTGCTGGAAGCGCTGGAAAAGGCGCCGCCGGTTGTGCGCGAGCATTAAAGTGAGGAATGCTGTGGTGACGGGGCTTCGCCCCGTCCAAGCGGGGCGCAGCCCCGCTTCCACACGGTCAGATCAAGAGCATTGAGCATCATCTTTGAGCACACCAATCCATCGAGCACACCAGATCAGAAGATCGTTTCGCGCGCGGAACTTCGGCAACGTGTGGCGGACTGGCGGCGCGCCGGTGATCGCATCACACTGGCGAATGGCTGCTTCGACCTGCTGCATGTGGGCCACGTTCGTTATCTGCACGCGGCGCGGGAACTGGGCGGCAAACTGGTGGTGGCGGTGAATAGCGATGACTCGGTGCGCGCCTTGAAGGGAGAAGGCCGCCCATTGATGCCCGCCGACGAACGCGCGGAGATTCTGGCCGCACTGGCGGATGTGGATGCGGTGGTGGTGTTTGCGGAGAAGGATGTGCGCGCGATCATCCGCGAGATACGCCCCGATTTTCATGCCAAGGGCACGGACTATACGGTGGACAATGTTCCGGAGCGCGAACAGGTGGAAGCCTGCGGAGGGCGCGTGGTGATCGTGGGCGATCCGAAGGATCATTCGGCAAGTGAAATCATTCGTTCGCGGCTGACGCCGCGAAAAGCGTGAGGCAGCGCGGATGAGGGGCTCCGCGCGGGACCTGGACGGCACTCCACGGATCGAAAGCCTGCTGGTGGTGCGGCTCAGCGCCATGGGAGACATCATTCACACGTTGCCGGCGGTGGCCGCGCTGCGCCAGGCTTTTCCACACGTTAAGTTGGGATGGCTGATCGAAGAGCGCTGGGCGGAGCTGTTGTGCACGCTCCGCTATCCGCGGGCAGGGCGGCGCTCACCCGAGCGGCCGATGGTCGACCGTATTCATACCGTCAGAACAGCGGATTGGCGCCGGTCGCTATTCTCATTGAATACCTGGCAGCAGATGGCAGTGGGTTTGAGCGAGTTGCGCGGAGTGGAATACGATGCGGCGATCGATTTCCAGGGAGCGGTTCGTTCCGCGCTGCTGGCGCGGTGGTCGGGCGCGCCCATCGTGTTTGGGGACGCACAGCCGCGCGAGAACGCGGCCAGCATGTTCTATTCGCGGCAGGTGGAGACGAATGGAAGACACGTGGTGGAGCAGGCGCTCGATTTGGCGGACGCGGTGATCACGAGTCTGGCAATGATCGAGACAACGCCGGGCGGAGAAAGCAGCCAGGGTGCAAGGTCGAGTTTCCTGTGGATCCGGATGCAGAGAAAAAAATCGACAACCTGATTGCGGATATAAGCCAAATTTGCGATTCTCAATCCGGGTGCGGGTTGGGGAGCGAAGCAATGGCCGGTCGATCGCTACGGGACGGTTGCGAAGGAACTCGCGCAGGACGGAATCTGTTCGGTCGTAAACTACGGTCCAGGAGAAGAAGAGCTAGCCGAGGCAGTGGAAACGGCAAGCGGAGGGACGGCGCGAAAGATCTCGTGCTCGATTGCGGACTTGATTGCGCTGACGCGCCGCGCGAATCTGCTGATTGGCGGAGATACCGGCCCGATGCACCTGGCGGCAGCTTTGAAGGTTCCGGTAGTGGCGATTTTCGGACCCACGAATCCGGCGCGCAACGGCCCGTTTGGAACGCGATCCATAGTGTTGCGAAGCGCCAGCAGCATGACGGACCACTCCCGGCTGAGCGAACCGGAGCAGGGGATGCTTGAGATTACGCCCGAGGAAGTGGTCGGCGCGGCGCGAAAGCTTTTGCGGGATTCGGCGTGAGCGATGCCTCCCAACCCGGATGGCAGACGACCCACAGCCGGTGGTCGCTGATTGCCCGCCGGATCCGCATTCCTCTTGGGTTCCTGTCGGCAATTTTCTTCGTCTGGCTCGCTCACCCGACGCGGACATCGCTGATTGCGGGTTCGCTGGCGATGCTTCCCGGACTGCTTTTGCGCGGGCGGGCTTCGGGCCACGTGCAAAAGGACAAGCAGCTCACAACCAGCGGCCCCTATGCTTATACGCGCAATCCGCTCTACCTTGGCTCGCTGATGCTTGCCGCGGGCTTCGCCATAGCGGCACGCAGTTGGTGGATCGTCGCCGTCATGGCGCTGATGTTCGCTTTGCTTTACGTGCCCGTGATCGCAGGCGAAGAGCGCTATCTCCGACAGACATTTCCGGAATACGATGATTATGCGCGTCAAGTACCGCGCATGTTTCCACGGCTCACAGCGTATCGCGGCGGGCAGAGTTCTTACTCGTCCGCCCGGTTTTGGAAACACCGCGAATACCAGGCGACCCTGGGTTGCGTCGTGATGCTGGCCTTCCTTATCATGAAACTCATCATCAAGTAGAGTGGTTGTCTGCCGTGGGATTTCGCTGACAATCGAGGAATTGGGCCAGAGCTTGCTAACTCTCCATCCGCGCCGTGCTCTATCCATCCTCGCGCTAGGCGTACTGCTTTGCCGGATGGCGGATGTTTCGTATGGCCAGCAAGAATCCTCCTACCGCGTCGATCGGTCCGGCCCCAAAGCAGATTGTGCCGCCTCGCCCCAACTATCCATTTCCCGATGGACAAGGTTATGTGTATATGGCGGAGTGGCATTTGATCACGGCGGGAACCGGCGTAGTGAGAATGGAAACAGCGGGCAACGAACGCAAAGTGACCGCAACCGCCGAATCGCAGGGAGCGGTGAACGTCATATTCCCAGTGCACGATCGCTTCGAAGCCAAGTTTGATCCGCGCACTTTCTGTTCGCTTTCAATCTTCAAACATAGCGAAGAGGGCTCGCATAAACGCGAGACTTCGATCAAGTTCGACTACGGGCGCAAGAAGAGCATGCTGGATGAGAAAAATCTCAAGACCGGCGAAACCAAGAAGGTGGAAAACGATCTGGAGGGGTGCGCCACCGATGTGATCACCGGTTTTTACTACCTGCAGTCGCTGCCGCTGCAACTTGGGGAAAGATACGAGTTCCCGATCAGCGACGGGAAGACCACCATCGTCCGGGCGACGGTCGAGAAGCGCGAGCAGATCAGGGTCCCGGCCGGAACATTTCCGGCTTTGCTGGTGACGGCGGAAGCGACGTCGGGCCCGCTGCAGTCAAAAGGCAAAGTGTGGGTCTGGTATTCCGAGGATGCGAATCACATTCCGGTGCAGATGCGGGCGAAGCTGGGATGGGGCACGCTCTTGTTCCGATTGCAACGAATCGAAAAGTAGAAGCCCGCTTCGTCCGCGAAAGAGCTTAAGGATCTGGTGTAGTGGGTCCGAAATAGTGGTCGTTAAATAGTGCGCCTCGATCCGAGTGATCCGTGGTGTTCGGCGAGGAGATCTAAGGCCTTAACCACGAGAATAGCGACACAGAGGATCAAGGGGAGAACGCGAGCTTTATAAATGTCGATCTGTTTGACGCTCTCACGAGATTGCGTTCGTTTCAGATTGCGTCACTTCAGCGCGACCACAGCCTGCCTGGCTTTGGCAAGCTCGGGACGCGCCGAATTTGAGCCGTCGCAAGTCTTGACGAGCAGGGCGTAATACCCGGTTGCCTCCGACGCCTGGCCCGCCATTTCGGCTGCGTGGGCCGCACCGTAAAGTCCGTCAAAGCGCTTGGGATTGAACTTCAAGTCTCCCTGGTATTCGGCGAGCGCCTGCTCCGGATGGTGCATTTCGAGCAGCATGTCAGCGAGCATTTCGCGGGCGGGCATGGAGGTCTGCTCGGGTCCAACCGCATCTTCGTGATCGGCAGTCTTGCGCAGAATGGCGATCAGCCTCGTCGTCCTTGCCATCACGGTGCAAAATCCACGCCGACGCTTCCTGTTGAAGTTGCTCGGCGTAGTCGGCTTCGTAGGTTTTGTGGCTCGCGACATAATCCGCGTGAATGGTCTCGATCTCGGCGAGATCCTTTTTAGCCGCAGCCAGGTCACCGCTGCGCGCCGCCCCAATGGCCTTGGCCCAGTAGGTATAGGAGCGATCGCCGGGGGTAGCGTTGGCGATCACCTCCAGATTGGCGGCATCGGTCCAGCGATGCATTTCGAGCGCGTACATGGCGGAAAATTTCGACATGGCAAAGGCGTGCATGTCGCGGCCGGCCATTTCCATCGCCGGCATCGACCTGACCTCGTCAATCACTTTTGCGGCTTTGTCTTCCTGCCCGCTCTGCAGATAGGCATAAATCAGAAAGTCCATGGCGTGAAACTGGTGACCTTCGCCGCCCATGTGCATGGAGGCAGCGTGGCGAGTGGCGGCGATCGACGCCAGGTTCGACTTTATGTCATCGGGCCAGTCGCCGACCCGGGCAAAAATGTGCGAGGGCATGTGAACCGCGTGGGGACGCGAAAGGAGCAATCTGCGCATAGCGGCGCGCCGCCGGCAAGCCAAGTTCCGCGAGTTGCGGTTTGTCGTAGGTGTGAATCAGGTAGTGAGCGATGCCAGGATGATTCGGCTCCGAAGCAAACAGCTTCTCGAGAATGGCCGCGGCCTTCTTGCGGTTCGCAAAAGTAGTGTCGTTCTCCGGCTCTGAAGCCAACAGCGAAAGCGCGTAAAAAGCGGCTGCCTCGTGATCCTCGGGATAGCGCTCGTAGACCTTTTCCATGGCGGCGGAGTAGGCCCGAGCCCGCGCCTGGTGATCCAATTTTTCGCTGTTCGAATAGAACGCGTGGATGGCCGCGATGTAATCGCGCTCACGAGCGGTCTCTGCCCTGGAGTGCGTCTTATCGGCCTTGCTCAACTCCTCGGAAGCGCGCTTGATGGTGGCGGCGTTAGGTTGATCCCAAAGCTGGTGCCACAAGCTCATGGCCACGCCCCAGTGCGCCATGGCACATTTCGGGTCCTGCTTCTCTACATCGAGAAAAGTCTTTTCCGCTTCCTCGTACCAGAACGAGTGGAGCAGGGCGACACCTTTTGCGAACGTCTTCTGGGCGTCGGGTGTGCAAGAGACGGGAAAATGTACCGTACCCAGTTGCTCTTGTGTGACTTCGTCGTGATGGCCTTCATCCGCGAGGGCCGTGCCGCAGAATACTGCAGCGACGCATATCAACCAGATCATTTTGCGCATAGAGCACCCCGAGCGGAGTCTATTAGCGGAGTCAGGGCCCGGTCAAGGTGGGATACTCTCTTGTCGGGGCCGGAGTACTGGGCAAGCCGACGCCAGACTAGTGTCGTGACCGAGTGATCTTCTCCAGGAGCGCCGGAGGCCGAGGGCGGGGCGCCCCTTCGACAAGCTCAGGGCAGGCTCTCGGAACCGCCGGCAAGGCGCCGGCGCTACTGGACTGCGGCCATGTTCTCGCGGTCACGGTCCTAGTCCGTGTCCGGAGGTTCCATGGGGCGTTTGTCATTGAGGAAGAATTGCGCGCCCAAGGGCGCGGCTATCGTCACGAAAGAGCGGGGGGCCAGCTTCAAGTTGAAGAAGGAAGTGAGGTCGGTCGTAGCCCGCTGATCGGCGAAGTTGAGAGCACCCTCGGTGATGCCGAAATTCTGTTCGACGAAGCGGAGAATGCTGCCAAAGTCGTACCTTCCGTTGTCGACGTAACCCGCGGGCGTGTAGGCGGAGACGACCACCAATGGAACGCGAAACCCGTACTGAAAATCGCCCTGACCCTGGCTCGGCGGCGACAGGAAAGTCGGCGATTCATGATCGTACCATCCGCCCCAATCGTCCCAGAGCAGGAAAATCGCGGTATTTTTCCAGTAGCCGGTGTTCTGATCGCAGGTGCTGCTGTTGCCGATGGCATTGACGACGGAGGCGACCCACGAAGGTCCTCCGGTGTGGTTGTGGCTGGCATGGTCCGAGTTCTGCCCGGCCGGGATCACCCAGCTCACGCGTGCGAGGTTGCAGTTGGCGATATCTTTCAATACGTCGGGCGGCTTGAGGTCAACATTTGCCGCCCACTCCTTCCCGGTGCATTTGGTGAAGGTCGCGTCCGGCTGGCATATATCGCTGATCCAATTTGGCGCCGTCCAGAGGCTGTGCGCTCCGGGGGAGTAGTATCTCCAGATGGCGGGCGGCGATGAGAAGTGTTGGCTTAGCAGTGATGCCATGGTGTCATGCGAGAAGCACACTGTCCCCTTAGGATTGTTGACCATGGTGAAGCCGACGGGTTCGGTCGATGGGGAAATCATGGGGTACTTCGTGTTGAGAACCGAAAGGCATCCAGAGCCGTCGGCCCCGTTGTCGGTGACAAAAATGGCGGCGGCATCGTCTGCGGCGGTAGGCGCCGAAGTCCCGGCAAAAAGGAATTGATGGGCTGGAGCACTGTCCGACTGGTTAGTCTGGAACATGTAATTCGCCCACCCATACTGTTGCGCGAGCGCCAGATAAGGGCCGATATCGGAAGCCTTGACGTACTGAAATTGAACATTCGCCGGGCACTTTTGACCCTTGACCGGGGAGCAAGCGACCTTGTCCGCGCGGTCCATCTTGCATTTCTGCGTGGTGGAATCGTAATCGCACATACTTTCAAACGCCGGATGCGCGTGATCCAGGTCATAAGTGGTGCCGAGGGTGGTTGGGGTCAGGGTAATAATCTGGCCCTTGGAATTCACGCCTGTGTTTTGGAGATCATATGGATTCGGACAGAGGGACCGGGTCGGCCCACACAGAGCCTGAAAAAGATTGTCGGGCGATCGGTTCTCCTGAATAATCAGCACGACATGTTGAAAGCTTGAGATTTGCCCATGGGCTGCGCTGCAAGCCAGCCCGGCGACCATACATAGGAGGAATCCAATCAGGCGTTTCATGAAAAATCCCTTTCAGAGAGGTAGCTGGATCGGGGGGACGATTGATCGATTGTATTTTTTCCTGACATGAACTTCAACAGATTGCACAACGAACAGCCGCCATTAGTACTCTGTCTTCAGTACCCAGAACCAGCCCAGAAAGGGGGGGGTAGCCCTGTTAATCACCGCCATGCGCTACCTCTCAAGGCGGGACAAGTTGTCCAGCGAGACGGTCTCGCCGGGGGTCAATAGAATCAGAAGATTAGGCAGACTTTCTTGCGACTATCTTTTTTTGCGATTATCTTTCCAAGCCGGAACTTCTGTCTTACAATTACCTGCACTGGAATCTGGCAGGTCCCCCGGCCTTTGAAACTGCAAGGCCCCTGCTGCTTCGTCTGAGGTCCCTTCGATTACGAAGGTCACTTGGCCCCGACACAGGAAGTTCGTAGCATGACCTTGAAGACTGAGAACCGACTCATGCCTGGGATCGCCGTCGCTATCCTCACCGAGGATCGCGAACAATCCGTGATTCTTAACACTCGCCTGGAGAGCACTCATCTGGCTCGAACGGTATTGAGCCACGTCGGATTTCCACCGGGGCCGGGCGATTCTCTGTTGCGGCAGTTGCAGGACCAGCGCGCGGAAGTCGTGCTAGTCGATATCGATCCGCGGAATCCGCAGCGGGCCGTTCGGGCCATCGAACTGATCCACGCCAGCGTTCCCGATATCTCAATTTTTGCTGTCGGCGGCATGAGCGACCCCGTGATCATCGTTTCCGCGATGCGGGCGGGCGCGAGCGAATTTGTGGATCGACTTTCCAGCCATGAAGCTTTGATCGAAGCCTTCGCGCGCTACACGGCCTCGCTAAGCCGAGCCCAACGGAGTTCCAGCAAGGCGCGGGTCTTTACTTTTCTGAATGCCAAGGGCGGAGTTGGCGCCACCACAACGGCCGTGAATACGGCCGTCGCCTTGCAGGAAGCGCATGGGCGAGTGGTTTTGGTAGATTTCGCTCCCATCGGGCATGCGTCACTGCAGCTCAACCTTCGTCCTCAGTTCACGATTGTCGATGCGCTGCAGAACCTGCACCGCATGGATGTTTCCCTGCTGGACGGACTGATGACGCCCTATCGCGACGGCCTTCATCTGCTGGCAGGCGCGCAGCAGCCGAACATGGCAATTCCGACCGCAGCCGAATTGGCCCGCCTTTTCGATCTGCTAGTGAGCCAATATCACTTTGTGGTTCTCGATTGCTCGGGACGCATGGATGCCACCATTCAAACCCTGTGCGATCTTTCCAATGCCGTATTGTTGGTCGCACAGACCGACGTCGTTTCTCTCTGGAGCGCGGGACGGATTCAGACCTTTCTTCAGGAAGGAGCGGGCCGCGACCGCCTGCGGATCGTGCTCAATCGCTATAAGAAAATTCCCGGCTTCACGGACGAAGATGTCGAGAAGGCCACCAGCTGCAAAGTGCTCTGGAAGGTTCCTAACAACTTCCAGCTCGTGGGACCGGCGATCGACAAGGGAAGTCCAGTGGCCATGCAGGGAAATCACGAAGTCGGCCGATCTTATCAGGGACTGGCCGCCGAACTCGCCGGCGCCGCCAATGCCGCGGAAGGTTCACTCTCGTTGAGCTACCAGCACGAGAAGGGTGATGGCAAGAAACGAACCGCCGGCCACCTGATGGTGTCGCCGATTCGCGCAGGACAATAAGGCAGCCTGCGAGTTTCGAGCCTCGAGCCTCGAGTAACCGCCAGCGCGCTGCCTGCTTACCAAACCAGAAACACACTGGCAATTGAACTATTAAATCGCCGCAAGCTGCTCTGCGTATCTGCTTGCTCGCGGCTCGCTGTAGCTCGCAACTCCTTTGCAACTCCTTTGTTAGAATCAGTGTTCGCCATGTCGCCGAAATACGTCGAAATCCTTTTTCAGATGATCGCCTTCCTGTTCGCGATCAGCGTGCACGAGTCCGCGCATGCCTGGACCGCGTCGCAATGCGGGGATCCGACGGCTCGCATGCTCGGCCGCGTCTCACTGAATCCAATCCGCCACATCGATCTGTTTGGCACGATCATCCTGCCGCTGATCGCGGCGCTTAGCGGTATCCCATTGCTGGGCTGGGCAAAGCCTACGCCTGTAGATCCACGAAACTTCCGCAACCCTGTGCTCGACGACATCCTGACTTCGGTCGCAGGCCCGGTGAGCAACTTCGTCGTCGCGGCCGGCGCGCTGCTGGTGCTTGGGGGAATTTCGCTTTCATCGGCTTCCGGGCATATTCTCGTCCTCGGTTTGAGCAGCGGCTTCGGCGGAAGCGCCTCCGACTCTGCATGGGCTCCGGTTGCCGTGCTTCTGTATGAACTGATGCTGATCAACATTGTGCTCGCGGTCTTTAACCTGATCCCTGTCCCGCCGCTGGATGGAAGCCACGTTCTTCGGCATTTTCTGCCCGACTCGGCGCGCATGATCTTCGACCGCGTCGGCTTCTTCGCGCTGCTTGCCCTCGTGTATCTGGGCGGAGGACTGCTTAGCAGCCTGATCCGGCCTTTTGTTCATTTCTACCTTATCTTGCTGGGCAAATTCTGAATGACACCCTCTGGGAACAAGAAACGTGTGTTGAGCGGGATGCGCCCGACCGGCAAGCTGCATCTGGGGAACTACGTGGGCGCGCTCGAAAACTGGGTCCGCATGCAGCAGGAATATGACTGCTTCTTCTGCATCGTCGACTGGCACGCGCTGACCACCGACTACGCGGACACATCGCAGATAAAGGAAAACTCGATCGACGTTTTGTTCGATTGGCTCGCCGCCGGCCTCGATCCCGAGAAATGCGTGATGTTCATTCAGTCACACGTGCCGGCGCACGCCGAGTTGCACCTGCTGCTTTCGATGATCACGCCGCTCGGCTGGCTGGAGCGCGTGCCCACCTACAAAGAGCAGAAGGAAAACATCAAGGAAAAAGATCTGGGCACGTATGGTTTTCTCGGCTATCCAGTGCTGCAAGCGGCCGACATCCTGATCTATAAGGCGGATGTCGTCCCGGTTGGCGAGGACCAGGTTGCGCACATTGAATTGGCGCGCGAGATCGCGCGGAGGTTCAACGGCTTTTACAGCGGCAAGCGTGAATACATTTTCCCCGAGCCGCAATCCCTGCTCACCCCCGCCCGCAAACTTCCCGGTACTGACGGCCGGAAGATGTCGAAGTCTTATGGCAACGCGATCATGCTCACCGATCCGGAACCCGTGGTGCGCCAGAAATTGAAGACCATGGTGACCGATCCGGCCCGCATACGGCGCAGCGATCCGGGCAATCCCGATCTCTGCCCGGTCGGCGACCTGCACAAAATATTCAGCTCGGCAGAAACCATGGCCAAGGTCAACGAAGGCTGCCGGTCCGCTGGAATTGGCTGCATCGAGTGCAAGGGCTGGGCTGCCGACGCCCTCGTCAAGATTCTTAATCCCATGCAGGAGCGCCGCCAAAAATACGCCGACAATCCGCGGCTCGCCTGGGATATTCTGGAAGCAGGCTCATTCCGCGCGCGCGATGTGGCGGGCGCTACCATGAACGAAGTACGCGATGCCATGGGCATCTCGCTCGAGTACGAACCGCCAAAGGATTCCGCGAAGTGACGGATCTGTCCCATCCCGCGCCCATCGAAGCCCCTGCGGTCGCGGCTACTGCACCGGACGCCGTTCCGGACGCCGCTCCGCCTAGGCTCGCTCACGTTTCGCATCATGGCAGGGCGTCAAGCGATTTTCCTTTCGCTATTGAACTCGGCGAAATCTATGAAGGGCCGCTCGACCTGCTGCTCGATCTGATTCGCAAGCAGGACATTGACATCTACGACATTCCGATCGGGAAGATCACCGCGCAATATCTCGCTTACGTCGAACGCATTCGCCAACTTGACGTGAACGTAGCCTCCGAATTTATTTACATGGCGGCGGTGCTGATTCACATCAAGTCGAAGATGCTGCTGCCGCGCGACCCGCTCGCTCCGGCCGGAACCGAGGAAGATCCGCGCAATGAGCTAGTGAACCGCCTGCTGGAGCATGAAAAATTCAAATCCGCCGCGCAAATGCTCCTGCAGAAACAGCAGATCGAAGACGCGGTGCTCAGCAATCCCGCCATCCGCGAGTTCATGGATGCCGAAGGGACCGAGCCCGAACTTGCGGCCGACGTCATCGATCTTGTCAAAACTTTCCAGCAGATTCTCGACCGCGCACGGACGCGCCCGATATTAGAAGTGGACGAGGAGACTGTTACTGTTGGCCAGATGATCGAGTATTTACATCGCCGGCTGTCGTTCGAAGATCGGCCGATTCGCCTGAAACAGATGCTCCGCAACGTTCCGTCGCGGCAGGCTCTGGTGTGCATGTTCCTGGCGCTGCTTGAACTGGTGCGCTTGCAGGCCATCCAGGTCCGGCAGGAGCAGGTTTTCGGCGAAGTGCTGGTCAGAAAGCACTCGCACTTTGAACAAGTCATGACTGAGCAGGCCGCGGTGCGAGATGATTGGCGATGAAAGCACGTCGTTGGAGGTTCGTCGTTGGTCGTTAGGAAAAACTCTCCGGGGCTAAGATGAATTAACGAGCAACGAAGGACGAACGACGATTTTGGGGCTTCCCCCGTGAGACCCTGTGCCCCTGTGGTAAAAGGTTTTTTGATGTCGACTCAAGCGATGCCGCCGGCGAGCAAAGAGGAATAGCGAACGACGAATGACGAACGACGAACGACGGATTTATGAGCCTTAAGCCCCAACTCGAAGCCATCATCTACGCGGCGGAAACGCCTATCACGCTCGATCAGATCATTCCTCTGGTGAAAGATTCTGTGCTCGCGGCGGCTCCCGAAATCGATGCAACTGAGATCAGGTCACGCGTCCGCGCTGCGATCGAAGAACTGATCGCCGACTTCTCGGCTTCCAGTCATGGCATTGAAATCCGCCAGGTTGCGGGTGGATATCGCATGTCGACCAAGCCTGAGCAGCACGACGTGGTACGTGCTTTCGCCAAGAGTCTGAAGCCGCCGTTCCGGCTTTCGCTGCCCGCGCTTGAGACTTTGGCGGTTATCGCCTACAAGCAGCCTGTCACCGTGCCTGAGATCAGTGAAATTCGCGGCGTCGATTCCGGCGGCGTTATCGCTACCTTGCTCGACCGCAAGCTCATCACGACTGCTGGTAGAAAAGCCGTCATTGGCCGTCCCATTCTTTACAAAACCAGCAAGGAGTTTCTGCTCCGCTTCGGCCTCAAGGACATCCAGGAACTGCCGAGCATGGAGGAGTTCGAGAGGCTGTTGGCCGAATCGTTCCAGAGCGATTTGCTTCCGAGTGAAGGCCTGCAAGACGGAAGACGCAGCCACGGAAACCTCATCCAATCTGCCACGAAGCAGACGATGCGCTCGATAGCAGTTCGCGCGAAGAACAATCCGATGGAGACCGAAAGCCGAACACGGTCGAGCAGCGACGTCGAACGGCACGCGATCAAGCCACACAGAACCAGCACAACGAAAACAACGAGCAGGCCGAACCCATCGAAGCTCCGGCTAGCGCGGAGCGCGATTAGCTATGCCAGCAGAACGCTTACAGAAAATCATCGCCGCAGCCGGCGTCGCCTCCCGCCGCAAGGCGGAGCAACTGATTACCTCCGGGCGCGTGCTCGTCAACGGTCAGCCAGTCACGCAACTTGGCAGCAAGGCCGATCCCGAACAGGACCACATTCGGGTCGATGGCAAGCTGCTGCATGCTCCGGAGCGGTTTTCCTACATCGTCCTTAACAAGCCGAAGGGTTACGTGACCACGGTGAGCGATCCCGAACATCGTCCTACCGTGATGGATCTGGTAAAGAGCGTCAAAGGCCGCGTTTATCCAATCGGCCGGCTTGATTGGGCAAGCGAAGGTCTGTTGCTGCTCACCAACGACGGCGCGCTTGCCAACGCTCTGATGAAAGCGGCATCGCACGTGGCCAAGACCTACGTCGTAAAAGTTGCCGGCGTTCCTGACGAAGTGAAACTCGATAAGCTTCGCCGCGGAGTGTCGATCGCCGAAAAAGGCGGTCGTCGCGTGCGCACCGCTCCAGCGCAGATCAAGCTCATCCGCGAGGGCGATAATCCATGGCTGGAAGTGATCATCATCGAAGGCCGCAATCGCCAGGTCCGCAAAATGTTCGAGGAAGTCGGACACCACGTGGAAAAAATCAGGCGCGTGCAATATGGTCCGCTGTCGCTCGACGTTCCGCCGGGAGAGTTCCGCAGCCTGACTCTGGAGGAGGTCGCGAAACTGAAATCCGCTGCTTCCGGAAAAAGGCCTGCTAAGCCTGCGCTCGCATCGAGACCGGTATCAGTCCCGAAGCCGGCGTTCGCCAAGAAAGCGTCCGTTCGCGAAAAAACCGTTGTTCGATAAGAAGCGGACGTTCGCCGCAGAATCGTCGACTCACAAGAAGTCGACATTCAGTAAAAGGCCGTCATTCGCCAAAGAGTCCGCTATCGGCGGAAACCCTGCGCCTGCCGGCGAGCCAGCCTTCGATAGAAAGCCCGGCAGAAATCCGACTCGCACTCAAACATTGCCGTTCAACGGAAAGCCTGCGCAGATCCAAAAACCGTCGTTCGACAGAAAGCCGTCGCGCACGCAGAAACCAACGCGCTTTCAAAAACCGGCCCGCAAACGCGGCTAACGTTTTGACTCCGGAATCATGGGCAGGCGCGCCGCGCCATACAGGCCTGCATCGCTGCCCAGCAGGGCGCGGGTGACGATGGTCTTGCGCCCGGAGGCCGGCTGCACATGCGCAGAAGCGCCGTGATTGTGGACCAGAGGATCGGGCGGGGCGGTCGCGGCATAGACCATGGAACGCTCGCGCAATTCTTCAAAAATTGAAGGGGCAAAAGCCTCCCACGCGCTCGAAACGCCGCCGCCAATCACATAAATGGGCAGGTTCAGGGAATTCACCATGGCGGAGAGCACAATGCCCAGGCAACGGCCGACGTAGCGGAAAATCCGGCGCGCGTCTTCGTCACCCTGGATGGCGAGGTTGTAGAGCGACTTCGAGCTGAATTCCGCGTCGGAATGCGCGGCACGCGCCAACGCGGAGCCGGGGTTGCGCGCAATTTCTTCTTGCGTCATGCGAACGATGGCCGTGGCCGAGGCGTATTGCTCCAGGCATCCTCGATTCCCGCACTTGCAAGGGTGCCCTTCCGGCTCTACGGTCGTGTGTCCAAACTCGCCGGCCATTCCGTTCATGCCGTGC
Organism: uncultured Acidobacteriaceae bacterium; assembly: GCA_963709055.1. GTDB lineage: Bacteria > Acidobacteriota > Terriglobia > Terriglobales > Acidobacteriaceae > Acidiflorens. The sequence continues at coordinate 37,742 of CAVPUZ010000004.1, read as the reverse complement.
CAGATGGAGCCGTTCTGAACCAGTCCTCCACCCACGCCGGTGCCCAAGGTCAGCATCGCCATGTGGTCGCATTCCTTGGCCGCGCCTAGCCATTTCTCTCCCAGCGCCGCGACGTTGGCGTCATTTTCGAGGATGACCACCGTCTTCAATCGATGTTCGATTTCGGCGCGCACGGGATAGTCGGCCCAGCCTGGCAGATTCGGCGACTCGCGCAACAGGCCGCTTTGCATGTCGATGATGCCGGGCACGCCGATGCCGATCCCCATGAGCGTGGCCGAGTTTTTATATTTGTCGAGCACGTGCTCGATGGCCCCGCACATGTCGTCGATGACGTGATCGCGGCCCAGCGAAACTTTTGTGCCAAGGGTAACTTTTTCGACGAGCGTGCCTTGGTCGTCCACGGCAGCGATGCGCAAGTTGGTGCCGCCAAGATCTACGCCGATTGCGAAATTTTTCATTCGATGAACCGCCTCAATTCTGATGACGTGCCGCCAAAACCTTTAACCACAGAGTACACGGAGGTGCACGGAGGAAGCCCAAAAGCTTATCAGAAACCCGAGTCTACTTTTGACACTTCGGGCAATAATGGCTGCTACGCCCCACCAGCACCACGCGCCGGATGGGCGTCTTGCACACGAGGCAGGGCTCGCCTTCGCGGCCATAGACGCGGTGCTGGAGCTGGAAAAAACCTTCTTCTCCATCCGCGTCGACGTAATCGGAAATCGACGAACCTCCGAGCGCGATCGCCTCGCGCAAGACTTCTTTTACCGATTCATAGAGTTTTCCCAGTTGTTGCCGCGTGATGGACGAGGCTCGCTTGCGCGGACGAATGCCGGCGCGAAACAAAGATTCATCGGCATAAATGTTTCCGACACCGCGCACCAACTTCTGATTCAGGAGCGCGCTCTTGATGGGCGTTTTACGTCCGCGAAAGAGCGCGATGAAGGTTTCTTTGTCGACATCGAGCGGCTCGACGCCGCCGGGATCGAAGGCGGTCCGATGAACGCTTAGCTTGCCGAACATGCGCGGATCGATAAAGCGAAGTTCGCGTCCCGAAGCGAGCGTCGCGATCAGGTGCGTGTGCTTCGCGATTTCAATGCCTGGGTCGCAAACTACCAGGCGGCCGGTCATGCCGAGGTGAACTACCCAGTGCGCGGCTAATCCGGAGGCAATGCTTTTCTTTCGCCCCTTCGGGGCTGGGTTTTTATCTGCTGCCAACCCACGGCTTGCGCCGTGGGCTGAACTCTGGCGCCGCTCTGCGGCTGTCTCTTGCTGGGCAACCGCGTCGTACGGTGCGGCTGCCAGGGGCTCTGCGGCTGCCACGGGTTTTGCATCTGCCACTGACTTTACGGCTGCCACTGACTTTGCGGCCGCCACGGGCTTTGCGATGGCCTTTGCGGCTGCGATGGCGCTTCCCGATGGCCTCTCTAGTTCGAAGACGATGTGCTTGCCGGCGCGCTGTACGCTGACGATTCTGGCGTCCTCTAGCGTATGCGCGATTTCCGCTACGGGAGATTTGAGCGGCTGCGGGCGGGATCCGATCCAGACCGAGGTGATCGTGTCCCCAACGACACGCCGCTCGAGACCGCGCACGATGGTTTCGACCTCGGGAAGTTCGGGCACGGACTCAGGATACAGGATCAGGCAGCAAGGTCTGGTCGTTCGGGCGGCGAGGTGAAGTCGAGTTCGCGATAGGCGGGGGTAAACCCTCACCTCTGGATCTGGTCTATTGGAATACAGTCGGGCACCGGGAAACGTGATAGGCTTCTGCGTTTCGCGGTGGGAATTTTACCGGCCCGGAGAAATAGCAGACATGACAACCTCCAGTTTGGTTCTTTTTGGATTTGTGCTTTGCGCCGCCTCGGCCTTCAGTCAAACCGAATCGGAAATTCGCGATCGTATCGTGGGCACGTGGAAGCTGGTTTCCGCGGAAGAGATTATGAAAGACGGGAGCATTCGCCCGTTTCCTGCCTTTGGACCCCACGGCAAAGGCTTTCTGATGTACCAGCAGGACGGTTACATGTGCGCTGAGATGGTGAATCCCGATCGTCAAAAATGGGCCGATCCAGCGCATGCTACGGCTGAGGAAAAGGCTCGCTGCCGCCGACGGCGACATTCGCTTATTGTGGCCGGTACGAGATCGACGCCAGGCAAAAGCAAATTATTCACCTGCCGGAAGTGGCCACCGATCCGGGATACGTGGGATCGCGCCAAGTCCGGCCTTTTGCGTTTGAAGGCGGAAGGCTGGTGCTCAGCGACGTTGAGAAAAACGATCCCTCGGTTGCTCGCTGGAAGATCGTCTGGGAGAAAGCGCGGTAGGTTTTGGCGGCAAACGCCTGCGGTCCGGCGGTGCGGTTCAGAGATGGGATGATGGGAGGAGTATGCAACGGGTGGAATGGGGTGCTTCAAAACCATCCGCCAAAGATCAAACTAGCAGAGCAAAGAATCATGAAGCCAAGCAGCCAAAACATGCAAATACGGGGAAGATCATTAGTTCCGTAAACCTGTCGATATTCCCGAAATTGCTGGAAAAGGTTGCCCCGGACTCGGGGCAATGGTTGCTCACTACGAGCGATATTCAGGCGTGAGAGTAAACGCTGATAGAAGATCAGGCCCGCGAGCAAACAAAATATTGCTCCCAACAGGAACAAATCTTCTAATCGATGCCACCCGTGCATGAGCAAGCCCCTATACGCAAACCCATACCTTTTAGCGTCGTGAGTTAATTCTAGTCTACGATTCTGGCTTTTGCCCGGTTGGCGATAGCAGCGCTTCGCACGAGCGTGAGCTATTTCTTCGTCGGGCACGGAATTATGAGTGCTATGATGACCTTCCTCCGAGCTCTCGGCTTCTTACTGGACTTGGATGCGCGGGCGTTTTTGTCGATTCCGCGAGCGCGTTGGTTGCTCCTGCACAGGCGGATTCGGTATCCTACAAGGTACACACCACGCACGGCTGGACATTCATCAGGAATTATTAATCAGGAAGCAGCCTTCCAGGTCATCTTTACGCGGCGTGATTCGTGTGTGCGAGCATCAGTAGGTAGCCCCAGGGGCGGCTGAGAGCCGCAAAATTTCCAGCGCAGTGCGAATTAGTCGGAGACTAAATTGAAGCGAGGCAGAACTGCGGTTATTGTTGGCGCCCAGTGGGGCGACGAGGGCAAGGGCAAGATCGTCGACGTGCTCACGCGGACGTTCGAAGTGGTGGCCCGCTACGCCGGCGGCCATAACGCCGGACACACGGTCATCGTCAACGGAAAGAAATTCATTCTGCAACTGGTGCCGGGGGGCATTCTTCGTCCCGAGTGCACGAGCGTGATCGGCAACGGGGTGGTGCTGGATCCGCTGGCGTTTCTGAAAGAAGTGGCTTCGCTGCGCGATGCGGGCGTGAAGGTGGAAGGGAATCTCTTCATCTCCAATCGCGCACAGGTGATTCTGCCGTATCACCGGATGATGGAGCTGGGGTCGGAGAATGCGCCTGGGCGCGTGAAGATCGGGACGACATCGCGGGGGATCGGTCCCGCTTACGAAGACAAGATGGGACGGCGCGGGCTGCGCGTGGCCGACCTGCTCGATACTGCGTTGTTGCGCACTCACATCGAGAACGCCTGCCGCGAAAAGAACATGATCGCGCACGCGCTGTTCAATTCCGATCCGCTGGATGCCGACAAAATGTTCAAGGAGTATGCGGAGGCGGCCGAGAAGATAAGGCCGTTCGTGCGCGATACGGCGCTGCTGCTGAACCGCGCGCTGGCAGACGGTAAGTCGATTGTGTTCGAAGGCGCGCAGGGCACCATGCTCGACATTGATCATGGAACCTATCCGTTTGTTACGTCGTCGAGTTCGACATCCGGGGGCGCGGTTACGGGAACGGGCGTGCCGCCGACATCGATTGACACGGTGATCGGCATCACGAAGGCGTATTGCACTCGCGTGGGCAGCGGACCTTTTCCGAGCGAACTGCTGGGGTCCGACGGAGAAGACCTGCGCAAACGCGGGAATGAATTTGGCGCGGTGACCGGGAGGCCGCGACGAACCGGCTGGATCGATTTGCCTCTTCTACGCTACGCTGGCATGATTAACGGCATCTCGTGGCTGGTGGTGACCAAGCTTGACGTGCTCGACCACCTGACCGAGATTCCGGTTTGCGTGGGGTACAAGGTGGACGGCAAGGAAATCGACGGGGTGCCGGCGCAGGCCTGCGGCTACGAAAAGATGGAGCCCGTTTATCGCAAGATGCCGGGCTGGGCTAGTCCAACGCAGGATGTGAAAACGTTCGATGGGTTGCCCAAAGCGGCGCGCGAATATCTTGCGTTTATCGAGAAAGAAACGGAAGCGCGGGTGGGAATGATTTCGACCGGGCCGGACCGGGAGCAGACGATTCTGGTAGATGATTTTGTGGGGGAGTTGGCGCTGAAATAGGGGTGATGTCTCGACGCGAATATATTCGAGAGAATAGGGGTCCCCTCGGCTTCGCTCGGGGCAGGCTCTTCGACTCCGCCGGAACTTCACTTCGTTTCGTTCCGGCTGCGCTCAGGATGACACGTGGAAACACAGGCGGTTTAACGAAAGAACCATAAAACGTACGAACCATAACCAGAGAATGGAGCGACGGATGGTAGTGCTGGCTGTAACCTGGATGGCAAAGACGGGGCGCGAGGCCGAAGCGGCCGCGATCCTGGAAAAACTTACGGTCGAATCGCGCAAGGAACCGGGGTGCGTGATGTATCAGGTGCACAAGCACAAGACCGACCCGCGCCGGTTCTTCATCTACGAACAGTACAAGGACGATGCCGCGCTCGAGGCGCATCGGACTGCGCCACATTTTCTGCAGCTGGCGAAGAAGGATCTGGTCAAGGTGGCGGACCGGACCGAGGGGCATCTGTTCGAGCCGCTGGGGTGAGTGCAGGGCGGACAATCCTGTCCGCCGGATTTGGTGATGGGTGAGTGGCAAGAATGCCTGGCGGGCAAGAATGCCCGCCCCACACATTACTGCTTGTCGGCCATTAGAACGCCGCCGGAAGCATAGCTTTCCTTCGACAATTCCACGAACGTTACGACGATGGCTTCGCGCTTGGCGCCCGCTTCTTCAACCATTGTGTCGGTGATGCGTTTGGCAATCTTGCGCTTTTGATCGGCTGTGCGGCCCTGCAGCATGGTGACTTGGACTAGGGGCATTTGATTCTCCGAGCCGCGAGCCGCGAGTCGCGAGTTTCGAGCAAAACTTGGTTGATTGCTCGGAACTCGCTACTCGGGGCTCGAAGCTGTTATTGCGCTAATTCGTATCCGGCGAAGAAGAAGCTTAGCTCGAAGCGGGCGGTGTCGTCCGCATCGGAGCCGTGAATCGCGTTATGCTCGATATTCGTCGCCCACTTTTTGCGGATGGTGCCTTCTTCCGCGTTCGCCGGGTTGGTCGCGCCCATCAGCTTGCGCAGATCGGCGATCGCGTTCTCTTTCTCGAGCGCCAGCACCACGATCGGACCGCTCGACATGAATTTCGTCAGCGAGCTATAAAACGGGCGGCTGGCATGGACAGCATAAAACTGCTCGGCCTGGTGCTGGGAAATTTCCAGCATCTTCATGGCCAGGATGTGGAAGCCGTTCTTTTCGAACTGCTCGATGATGTCTCCGACGGCGTTTTTCTTCACCGCGTCGGGCTTGACGATGGTCAGTGTGCGTTGCAGTGTTTTCATGAATTCGTCATTCGTCCTTGATGGTCCGTCGTTCGTCGTTCGCTAAAAATCCGCCCTGAGAGTGTTGCCGGATGTAAGGGTCCTTCGACTCCGCGGGGTTCGCTACGCTCGCCCCACTCCGCTCAGGATGACATCTCGCATACGCACGTGGGCTGATAGCACGTGGCCTGATAGCACGTGGGCTGATAAAGCGCAGAGTTACGCCCCTTCTCTACACTTTTACGCCCAGTGCTGCCACCAGCGTCTCGCCAATATCCGCCGGGGATTTCGCTACTTTCAGGCCGGCCTTTTCCATGGCCGCAATCTTTTCGGCGGCCGTGCCTTTGCCTCCTGAGATGATTGCGCCGGCGTGTCCCATGCGGCGTCCGGGAGGCGCGGTCTGCCCGGCGATGAAGCCGACTACCGGTTTTCTCATGTGAGTGCGGATGAACTCCGCGGCGGTTTCTTCGGCGTTGCCGCCGATTTCGCCGATCATGACGACGGCTTCGGTCTGGGGATCGCGATTGAACAGATCCAGTGCGTCGACAAAATTTGTGCCGATAATCGGATCGCCGCCAATGCCGATGGCGGTCGATTGTCCGATGCCGCGCTGCGTGAGTTGGTGGACGGCCTCGTAGGTGAGCGTCCCCGAGCGCGAGACGATGCCGACGTTGCCCTCTTTGTGAATATGCCCTGGCATGATGCCGATCTTGCACTTGCCGGGCGAAATGATGCCCGGGCAATTCGGGCCGATCAGGCGGGAGCGGCGGTTCTGCAGAAACTCCCAGGCGCGAACCATATCGAGCGTCGGGATGCCTTCGGTGATGCAGACGATGAGTTCTATCTCCGCGTCGGCGGCCTCCATGATCGCGTCGGCCGCGTAGGGCGGCGGCACGAAGATCACCGTGGCGTTGGCGCCCGTCTTATCCACCGCTTCTTCCACGGTATTGAAGATGGGCCAGCCTTCATGGGTCGTTCCGCCTTTGCCGGGCGTGACGCCACCGACGATCTGGGTGCCATAAGCGGCGCACGCTTTGGCGTGGAAGGTGCCTTCGCGGCCGGTTAAACCTTGGACGACTAATCGAGTTCTTTTATCTGCCAGGATTGCCATGATTGCTCTCTTTCAAAAATCGTCGTTCGTCGTTCGCTATTCGTCGTTCGCGTCCTCGCGATTGGGCGGCCTTCGACCGCGTTTTATATCTCTAGTCGCCCTTCGCGGCTGCTACTACTTTATCGGCCGCGTCTTTCATTGTTTCCGCAATTACGAAATTCAGGCCGGAGTCGTGGAGGATCTTCCTGCCTTCCTCGACGTTTGTGCCTTCCAGTCGCAGAACTACCGGCAACTGGATGTTGGTTTTCTTGGCCGCCTCGACCACTCCGGTGGCCAGCATATCCACACGCAGGATGCCGCCAAAAATGTTGATCAGCACGGCGCGGACATTCTTGTCGCTGAGCAAGATTTCGAACGCGTGCGCTACCTGCTCGGCGTTGGCGCCGCCGCCCACATCCAGAAAATTGGCCGGCATGCCGCCCGCATATTTCACGATGTCCATGGTGGCCATGGCCAGGCCCGCGCCGTTTACCATGCAGCCGACATTGCCGTCGAGTTTGATGTAGTTCAGGTTGTATTTCGAGGCTTCGACCTCGAGCGGATCTTCTTCGGTGATGTCGCGGAGGTCGCGCAGATCGGCGTGGCGGAAGAGGGCGTTGTCGTCGAAGTTCAGCTTGGCATCGAGCGCGAACAGGCGGCCATCGGTGCAGCTGACGAAGGGATTGATTTCGACCAGCGATGCGTCCGTGTCGAGGAAGGCGCGGTAAAGGCTGGTCAGGAACTGCACTGCCGAATTAATTTGCGGGCCCTTGAGGCCAAGCGAAAAAGCGATCTTGCGCGCCTGGAAGGGCTCGAGTCCCATGCCGGGATCGACGTACTGCTTGAGGATCGCCTCGGGGCGCTCGGCGGCGACTTGCTCGATATCCATGCCTCCAGCAGCCGACGCCATAAAAACCGGCTTGCCTTCGCCGCGGTCAACGAGAATGCCGAGATAAAGTTCCTTTTCGATCGGCAAAGTTTCTTCGATCAGCAGGCGGTGAACGACGCGGCCTTCCGGGCCGGTCTGGTGCGTAATGAGCGTCATGCCGAGAATTTTGGCGGCAAGGTCGCGCGCTTCCGGCGAGCGACTTGGCAATCTTGACGCCTCCGCCCTTGCCGCGGCCACCGGCGTGGATTTGCGCCTTCACCACTACTCCGGTCGCGCCCGCGTCGAACAGCTCTTTGGCGGCGGCTTCGGCTGCTTCAACGGTGGTGGCCATCGCGCCGCGCGGAACGGCGACGCCATATTTTTTCAGGATTGCTTTTGCCTGGTACTCATGAATTTTCATAATGATTTCGAATCCGTCGTTCGTCGTTGGCCGTTCGTCGTTCGCCCTTCGCGTTGACTGGAACTGGTGCGCTCCGTGGTTTATGGATACTTACTTATGGACACCTGAGGGGGCCCTGCTTGCGGCTTGGTCAACCTGCAGCAAACTCCTGATTCTATAAGACGAGAGCCCAATCGGCAAAGGCGAATGAGCAAACGCCCCTGCCTTAAGGAAAGATGCCGGGGCAAGGGCGTTTTGGTTAGGCGTACTGATAGCGCATGGTTTCGGGATCAATGCGGATATCGGACGGTTCATTGCATGGATCATCGTCGATATCAGACATCATCGAGAGGAATTGATCTACATTGTCGCGCAGTTCGGGACTAAGGCTCATGGCGAGCAATCGGATTAGCTTGTCCGTCTGCTTGCCGATATCCCTTCCGTCATTTTCCATCTTAGACAAGGTAGTTTTGTCCAAGTGTAGCAGGGCTGCAAACTCCTTAGAACTCTTGCCGACGTATGTACGCAGAAACCGCACTTCGTCGCCACCTAGCTTGCATGGCTGACAAACTACGGCCAATGCGAGTGTATCCATCAATTCGTTCATGTGGGGAATCACCGGCTCTGTAGTCCCGCATTCGGAACACTTGATGATTTCGATATTCCCCAGAATGACGGGTAGACCCATATCATCGAAACGGTGCTCACCCCTCGTGACGGTCGCTGGGTGTCCGCAATTACTGCATGGCTCGGTTTTCAACACGACTTTCTTCATAATTCTCCCCATCTGCTAGGCCTTCTCCCGTGCCTGAACGGAGAAAACGGTAATCAAGTAGGCCTTGTTCACGGCCCTAAAGCAAAACACAATCACGAGCCATTTTCCGTCAGGCTCGTACCCTTCCACGCTATATTTCCAGTCTCCCGTTCGGACATCGTGTTCAGGAGGACTAGTAATGCACCCCGACCGCAAAACTTGCCAAGCGGCGGGCATTTTCAGACCCTCTTTTTTGAGTTCACTAAGGAAATGACTTCCGGGGATCACCGATCCGCCTGCTCCAAGACAATCTCGGAGCAAGTCCTGAGCGATACTGGCTCTGACGGCAGCCACTCCCATATAGTTGGCATTATGCCAACTCCACCGAGACGCGTCAAGCCCATAATGTGGTACTGCGGGACATATACCCCAATATGTAGTATCCGATTACTTAGATGATTTCCAGCGTGATTGCGCCGCTTTTTTAGCTATCGCCCGACGCCTGGCAACCGCCCATGCTGCCAAGAGCCACGGCGTGGGAGGGTCGAGAGGCTTGCCGTCCATCTGCTCACCGATGGCATGCTCTACGATATCACGAGCAACTTGCATAAACTCGCGCTTCGGACTTGCCCGTTTCGGCATGGCTCCATCATGCCATGGGATCGGTGGACGGAAATCATAGTGACCCACTACCAGAGCGCAGGTAGTGCCCCGATAAAAAGTTGGTTCATAAATCATTTTTATTAGGACACTAAAACAGCACACAAGGATGTGAGGCGGGTCACAAAGCCGTGAGGTCTCGGGAAAATTGCATCGCCCGAAAGGGGAGTGTCGTCTCATAAGACACATGAAAATTGTCTCCGTCAATGTTGGGCTGCCGCGTTTGCTCTCATGGCAGGGTCAAACTTTCAACACCGGGATTTTCAAGAACCCTGTATTCGGGCGCGTGATGTTGCGCAAGACCAACCTCGACGGCGACCGCCAGGCCGATCTTTCCGTGCATGGCGGGCCGAACAAGGCGGTGTATGGGTATCCGTCCGAGCACTACCCGTATTGGAGAAAAAAGCTTCCCGGCCACGATTACACCTGGGGAGCGCTGGGCGAGAACTTCACGACCGAGGGAATGCTCGAAACCGAAGTTTCGATCGGGAACCGTTACCGCGTGGGCTCTGCGGTGGTAATGGTGGGGACATCCCGAATGCCTTGTTTCAAACTCGCGGCGAAATTTCATCCCGACGAAATCATCGAAGCCTTCCTGGCGAGCGGGTACTGCGGCTTCTACTTCTCCGTTCTGGAGGAGGGCGAAGTGGGTGCGGGCGACGAATTCCAGTTTCTGGGCGGAGAGATGCCGACTATAACCGTGCTGGAAGCGTTCCGGCTCTACTTGCCGGCATCGGCAGACGTTGAATTGTTGAGGCGGGCTACAAAAGTGCGAGCTCTGCCTGAGAGCTGGCGCGAACGCTATCAGGCCAAACTGGACGCGATTGAGAACGCCGCGATTGAAAAGGCCCGCCAGATTTGAAAGGAAGCTCCGACTGAGGTAGCTTGGAGTTCCGGACATGATCCTCGACGCGCTCCATCGGCTCGCGAATCACCGCCAGTCGCTCTCCCGCGACGAGGCGCGCGCTGTGATGAGCGAGGTCCTCGCAGGCCAGTGCACGGATGCGCAGATCGCCGCGCTGCTGGTCGCGCTCCATATGAAGGGCGAAACGGTCGAGGAGATTGTCGGATTCGCGGAGGCGATCCGGGGCGCTGCCACACCGCTGGAGCTTCACGCCAATTCTCGTGCTGGACACGAGCGGCACTGGACGCGACGCGTTGGTCGACACCTGCGGAACCGGCGGCGATACCAGCGGCACATTCAATATTTCGACGGCGACCGCATTCGTGGTCGCTGGAGCCGGCGTGCGCGTGGCCAAGCACGGCAACCGGAGCGTGACATCCAAGTGCGGCTCGGCCGATGTGATGGAAGCGCTGGGCGTGAATATCAATCTCGCGCCTGCGCGCATTGCCGCCTGCCTGGAAGAAGTCGGCATGGCGTTTCTGTTCGCGCCTGCCATGCACTCGGCGATGAAGCATGTGCAGGCTGCCCGCCGCGAGTTGCGCCTGCGCACGGTGTTTAATCTGCTCGGACCGCTGACGAATCCCGCGCGCGCCACCTGCCAGGTGGTGGGCGTCTACTCGGCCGATCTGGTCGAAAAATTGGCGGAGGCACTCAGCATGTTGGGGTTGCATCGTGCGCTGGTGGTACACGGTAGCGACGGACTCGATGAAATTACGATCAGTGCTCCCAGCCGCATTGGCGAAGTCCGTGAAGGCCAGGTTCATACATATGAAGTCACGCCTGAAGAATTTGGCCTGCATCGGGCGGGGCTTGAGGATATCTCGGGTGGGGATGCGGCGCTCAATGCACAATTGATTCGCGAGGTTTTGGGAGGAAAGAAATCTGCTCGGCGGGATGTGGTGCTGCTGAATGCGGCTGCCGCTCTGGTGGCGGCGGGGCGGGCCGATCATCTGACGGATGCGGTGCCGATCGCGGCGAGGGCGATTGATTCCGGGGCGGCGGCGGGCAAGTTGGAGGCTTTGATCGCGTTTACGAACCGCGGGTGACGGACTTGCCAGGCATTTGCCGTTTCAGACCGAAGCGAAAAGCTTGAACCACGGAGGTCACAGAGGTCACAGAGGAACCACGGAGATTGGATATCCTGAGACATTCTACGGGTCTAGAGCGACTCTCGCGCTGAGCGTTCGCTATCGGCTGAGCCCATTCTTAGCTTCGAATCTAGTTGGCCGAATCTACGTTGAACGAATCTAGTTGACCCAGCCCGATTTCCCGCCGCCGTTGGTTTTATCGTCTTCGTCGGGAGGGATGTAGTTGCCATGCTCGTCGAAGCTGACTTTGCGGTCGTGGTCTTTCATGTAGACTTCGAATTTTCGCGCGGCGCGCTTTCTTTTCCAGCGGTAGTACGAATTCCGCGCACCGAAATACTGCTCTGATGCCGCATAGCTGAATGCCGCGTGAAGGCAGGAACTTGACGAACAGGAATCCGAAGAACAAGCCGCCCAGGTGAGCAAAATTGGCGACGCCGTTTTGTGTCGGGTCGAAGATGGCGACGACTGCGACCACGATCCAGATGCCGACCAGGTATTTGGCTTTGATGGAAAACGGCAGCGGGAATAGCATCATTTCCTGATCGGCATAGAGAATGCCGAAAGCCATGAGCAGTCCGAAGATGCCGCCGGAAGCGCCAACCGTTCCCATGCGAGGGTCCATGCCAAGGAAATGGGTGTAGGCGACGGCAATGGTCACCAGAGCGGCGCCCACTACGCAGAACAGGTAGCACTCAAGGAAACGGCGCGAGCCCCAATCGCGTTCGAGATAGGCTCCGATAAACCAGAGCGTGAGCATGTTGAAGAACAGGTGACTCCAGCCGGCATGGAGCAGCGAGTAGGTGACGAGTTGCCAGATCTCGCCCTTCATCACGAAAACCGGGATCAGCGCGAACCATTCGTCAACCCAGCGGAGATCAACTCTAAATACGCTGGAGAGGATCAGTTCAGCAAGAAAGATGGCCGTGCAGGTCAGGATGATGCGTTTGACCCATCCGGCGAAGGGCGGGAAGCTGAACGAGATGGTGCCGCCGCGTTTCATGGAAAATCTTTCTACCTTTCCGGCTCGGGCACGACGGGGAGGCTGCGATGGCCAGCGGCGTCGAGCGCGCGGACGGCGAATATCACATTATCCTTCGAAACCTTCAAGGTTGCACGCGTGCCGTTGGTTACCGTTTGGACGTGTTCCCAATCGGGCGCGCTCGTTGACCGCCAAATGACCTCGTAGGCGGTGGCGCCCGGCGACGGGTCCCAGGTCAGAGTCGTGTCGTTTTCCAGTTGCTTGGTGAGGATTTTTACGTTTGCCGGCGGGGCGGGAGCCGAGGCAAGCGAGGCCAGGGTCGCGGCATTCAGGCGCGCTACGTGAGCGATATAGTCGAAGTTGACGAACTTGGGCAGGTCTCCATATTCGATGCCATTTTCGGTGCGGACATTCTGGTGCTGGTGGTTGTAGTCTTCGCGAAATTCCGTGAAGCGGACGGCGGCGAATCCCTGCTGGTTGAAAGAATAATGGTCGCCGCCGCGCAGAAAGCGGTCGAGCCGGAAGATCAGCAGCGGCTTCACGCCGGTGTCGTAGGTGCGCCCGACATCGACGATGTAGCGGGCTAGTTCGCGCGAAGCCGAATCGCTCTCGCCACCGAGCATGCGGATGCGGCGAATCTCCTGTTCGGTGGCGGCGTTCGGAATGCCTTCGGAGAACACGCGCACCACGGTTGGGTCCTGCCCGCGGATTGCGGTCGCCGCCCACGATGTCGTTATTCAGAACGGCTTCGAGCTTCCAGGCCTGCTGTTTGGCCATCTGGGCAAAGTGCTTGCTGCCGTACAGCCCCTGCTCTTCACCCGGAACAGTCAGGAAGATGATGGTGGCGGGAAACCTGACTCCATTGGCAAAGGCCTTGCTCAGAACGCGGGCACATTCCAGGCTGACGGCGGTGCCGCTGCCATCGTCGTTCGCGCCGGGAGCGGGATCGGTGCCATTGAAGTTATCGCTGTTGCGGGAGTCGTAGTGGCCGGTGACGAGCACGATGCGACTGGCCTGCGCGGGGTCAGAGCCACGCAGAACCGCATAAACATTGGTGATTTCGGTGGGATTCTTGATGCGTTCGCCGGGCTGTTGGGTGAAGGCGTCGGTCTTGACCTCCAGGCAGCCGCCGCAATCTTTGGAATAGCGCTCGAACTCGGACTTGATCCACTCGCGGGCCGCGCCAATGCCCTTGCCTGCTTTGATGGATTCTTCGTCCTGAGGGGAAAGGGTGGATCGATTGCCGAAACTTACCAGCTTATCGATGGTTTGCTGTATGCGGTCCGCTGAGACTTGCTTGATAGCCTCGGCTATGTGGGTGTCGGCAGGCACCGGCGCGATCGCCGATTGCGCCGGGGATGAGACAGCGCCACCGACCAGTGCGATGGAGGCGACGATAGCAGCGACGAGACTTCTCAATCGGGATGTTGTTTTCCGAACTTTCAGGGTTTGGGCTCTTCGTTGCAGCATTCGCGTATTTCAGAATTTTCCCAATATGCCACTTGACCTTTTCCTCGCGAAGAAACTAAATATAACAGGGGAACCACGAAGCTGGAGGAAAGCAATGGTGTACTGTCCTGAATGCGAGACCGATCTGGACATCGATGAAGATGAGGTGGATGAAGGAGCGGTGGTCTCGTGCCCGGAGTGCGGATCGGACTTCGAGGTGATCACTGTCAACCCCATCGAACTGAAGATGGTCGGCGAAGACGAGATCGACGAGGAAGATGAGGACGAGGAAGCGGCGGTCAAGGAAGACGCCGAAGACGAGGACGATCTCTGAGGACTCGGGCAATCATCTGGTCCGCGTAATCTGTGCAGCCTGGGCGCTCCTCATCCTGCTGGCCCTGCTCGCTCCTGGAATGGTGCGTGGGCAGGAATCCGGGAAGCCAAAGCCCTATGCGCTGATTTTCGGAACCGTCTGGGACCCGGACGGACATGCTCTTTACGCGGTCAAGGTCAAGATCCGGCGCGCCGACGAGAAGAAAACGCGCTGGGAACTCGAATCAAACCACACGGGCGAGTTCGCCCAGCGAGTACCGGTTGGCCCGGGAGACTATGTTGTCTGGGCGGACGTAAAAGGGTATAAGCTCCCCGACGGCAGGCGCCTGCATGCTGGTCCCGCGGTCCAGGTGCATATCGATAAAGACGAGCGGGCCGATATCGGTATTCACCTCAATTGGTAGTGGTCTTTTGCTTGTGGTCTTTGCGGAGTAAAACCGTCACAATGGATTTTATGAAGAAGGAACGGATTGCGGCTGCCCTGCTGGGACTGCTCCTGGTGGGATTGCTTTGTGCTCCGGCCATGGCGACGCCGCAGTTGTTTGGGCGCGAAAAGAAGCAGCAAGATAAAACCCGACTGCTGACGGGGAAAGTGATGGATGGCGGCGACAATCCCTTGGCGAATGCCGTCGTCTACCTGACCAACACGCGCGACCACTCGGTGAAGACTTATATTGTGGGGCCGGAGGGCACGTATCGGTTTCCTGCGCTGCAGCCGACGATTGATTACGAAGTGTATGCGCAGTATGAGAAGCGCCGAAGCCATACCAAGACGGTCAGCCAGTTTGACGACCGGCAGCAGGTTTACATTGATCTGAAGATCGAAACCAAGTAAGCCATTGGAAGAGTCATTTACCGCCTTCAGGCTATGGCAGCTTCACCCTGAATGACTGCAAGCTCTGCGCGGCATATCCTGAAATCATCGTAAAGCCTTCCGAACTGTAGCAGGCCAGAGAGGGACTGGAGGCGAGTCCAGCCACTGTGACTTCATAGTTAGCAATCGGCTTCCCCTCAGGATCGATTACCCTAATCAGGTTTTTGTCGTGCTTAGGGCCAAAATTGAATTCGATCGCGAGCCGTCCGGCAAAGGAGTGAATGCTACTTGCTTCAACGCCGGACTTTCCAGCGTCAATACGCAATTTTCGAAGTACGTCACCAGTGGGCGAGACCACATAAACCAGGGCGGGGGAAGTGGCAGTGTGTAGGAGGTAGATATTGCCGTCCGAGCCGGCGGCAGCATCCACTGAAGCTGCGAACTTGTTGCCTACTTGGAGGCCCGCAAGAATGTACTTCGAATCGCCCAATTCGGCCTTCTGGCGGGCCTCTTCATCTTCCGGTTCGTAGATTCTCTTCAGTAAGCGCCCATCCTTTCTGAATACGGCCTCAAAGGGGGTGCGCAAGTTCTTCCCGGTTTGCCCAACCAGTAGGTACCCACCCGATCTGAAGACCGCCAGCCCCGAGACCTCGACGTACGAGTCCAAGTCCAGCTTTGTTCTCGCCTTCACTGATCCTTGCCGAGCGAATTCGACCACATACACTTCACGTTGGTTGCTAGTGACAACGTAGACGCGGCCGTTGTTGTCGACAAAGCCGGTTCTGCCTTCGCTCTTCAAACCATCGGCGAGCAGATTCGTCATCCGGAAAGTGGCAACGGGCCTCAAATCAGGAGAAAGCTCCCGAATAGGAGCTAGCAGCGTCGCAGCCCCTGACATTTCCTGGTCGCCTCTTCGAGTGTAGATATTTCCTGCGTCGTCACACTTGGCCGACTCTATCATCCAAGTCGGGTGACCGATGTCTAGCTTGCCAATCGCGTTCGCCGTGAGGCTCTCCCGGGTTGGCGCGGCAGCGACGTTCCCAAGCGGCTGAGATGACTTTTGTGCTCCGAGCACTGTTGCCGTGCCGCAGGCCACAACCAGAAGAAGCAGCAGGTATTTCACCATTCACCTCCATATGCTACGGCGGAGAGTGTGGATCAATCCCCGGGTGAAGTAACTAACGGACTTCGGAATCAAGAAAAAGGCCACCTATGACGGCGGCCTTGAATTTTGTGCCCACTGCTCCGAGGGCGGGACGCCCTCGTAACCGCCGGCAAGGTGCCGGCGCTACGGTCGTGTCTAATTACTATCCCCGCCTGCGCGTTTCCAGGAGATCAAGTCTCCAATCGTGGTGCTGTTGGAGGATGAGGAGGAGGCCGGGTGCTTGTAAGACTCGACTTCCTGGCGCGAGGCTTCTTCGCCGACTGCCTTGATGCTCAGGCCGACTTTTTTCTCTTCCTGATTCATCTTGATGATCTTGAAGTCGAACTCGCTGCCGGCTTCGAGATGCATTGGCTGTCCGTTGCCATCGACCGCTTCCGAGTTGTGGCAGAGGCCTTCGATGCCTTCGGCGATTTCGACGAACGCGCCGAAGGTCGCTACGCGAAGGACCTTGCCGTGCACGATGTCGCCGACGCGGTGCTGGGCGAAGAAGGAATCCCAGACGTCGGGCTGCATCTGCTTCACGCCGAGTGACAAGCGGCGCTTGTCAGGTTCGATGGCGAGAATGACGGCCTTGACCCGGTCGCCTTTCTTCAAGACTTCCGAGGGATGCTTGACGCGCGTCGTCCAGCTCAGGTTGCTGACGTGGACCAGGCCGTCGATGCCGTCTTCGATCTCAATGAATGCGCCGAATTCGGTGAGGTTGCGGACGCGGCCTTCGACGGTCGCTCCGACGGGGTATTTATCGTGCAGCGTGTCCCAGGGATTGGTCGCCAGTTGGCGCATGCCGAGCGAAATCCGGCGCTCGGTCGGATTGACGCTGATGACCACGCAATCGACCTGATCACCGACGTTAACCAGCTTTGAGGGATGTTTCATGCGCTTCGACCACGTCATTTCGCTGACATGGACCAAGCCTTCGATACCCTGCTCCAATTCGACGAATGCGCCGTAATCGGTGACGCTGATGACGCGTCCGTGAACGTGCGCGCCCACCGGATAGCGGTGCTCGGCATCGAGCCACGGGTCAGGCGTGAGCTGCTTGAAACCAAGGGAGACGCGCTGTTTGTCTTTGTCGTACTTGAGGACCTTGACCTGAATCTGGTCGCCGACGTTTACCAGGTCACGCGGGTGGGTGAGACGTCCCCACGACATGTCGGTGATGTGCAGCAAGCCGTCGATTCCGCCCATGTCAACGAATGCGCCATATTCGGTGAGATTCTTGACGATGCCAGTAAGGACGGCGCCTTCTTCCAGGTGCTCCAGGGTCTTGCCGCGCTTTTCGGACTGCTCCTCTTCGAGAAGCTGCTTGCGCGAGACAACGATGTTGCCGCGCTTTTTGTTCAGCTTGATGATGGCGACTTCGATGGTCTGGCCCTTCATGCCGTCGAGATTGCGGATGGGCCGCAGATCGACCTGCGATCCGGGCAAGAAGGCGCGGGCTCCGTTGATGTCGACGGTCAAGCCGCCCTTGATGCGTTCGACGACGACGCCTTTGATGGGCTTCTTCTGGCTATGGGCGCGCTCGATATCGTCCCATGCGCGCAGCCGCTGCGCCTTCTGATGCGAAAGTTTGGGGTAACCGTCTTCGGTTTCACCCTTCTCGCGCATGACGTCGATCTCGTCGCCGGGCTTGAAGCGCGGCTGGCTCTCGTGATCGAGAACCTCGGCGATCGGGACCATCCCCTCGGATTTCGCTCCGAAGTCGACTACGACGTGGGTCGCGGTCAGCTTGACCACGGTGCCTTTGATCACGTGGTCTTCGCCTACGGATTCCTCAGTCTCCGTAGTGAAATTTTCGAGGGCCGCGGCGAAATCATCGCTGGCGGCCGGCGCGGGAGTTTCGGGGGCCGAAGTCTCAGGGGAAGCCGTCTGGACTTCGGGGGGCGCATCGACGGGGATTTCGTGCGCGGAAGCGTCCGCAGCGTCAGGGGCGGAGGCTTCGGGCTCCGCGGAATAAGGTTGTACGGGCTCGGGAGCGTCTACTACGGCCGATCCGCCGTTGTGCGTGTCGTGGGCAGTTGTCATGGTTTGTGTGGTGGAATCGTTGCGATCGGTACTGTCGTCGTGCAAAGTCATAGCCTCTTGCCACGTACGGCGGTACGTGACCAATGCGGGACGCTGTATAGCGGACTGCTGGCGTGGTCTTCAGGTTGCGTTGAGGCCGCCCTGGCGGACGACCCTAGGACAATTCCAGCTGGTTCGAAACGGCGTCCAATGGGGACTTATCGACTATAACAATCGCTTCCGAACAGTGTCAAACACGATTCTGGCCAGTGGCCTAATAATTTACACGAGGGTCACATTTTTGAGCCGCGAGCTACGAGCCGCGAGCCTCGGGCAAGCGAATGCGGATATTGCGTCATGTTCCGACGGGCGGGATCTGGTGCTCCTTCGTAACTCGTGACTCGCGGCTCGCAGCTCGCAGCTTTCTGCTACCCTGCCACCCATGGATTACCTCTGGACTCCATGGCGTTATGCCTATGTGAGCGGGGCGGAGCCAGCGACGCGCTGCATATTCTGCGAGGCGCCCAAGGAAACCGACGAGCAGGCGCGGATCGTGTTTCGCGGCACCCACTGCTACGTGATTCTCAATACCTATCCATATACGAACGGGCATGTCATGGTCGTTCCCTACGCCCATCTGGACGAACTGCAGAAGCTTCCCACCGAAGCCGCTCACGAGATGATGGCTTTGAGCCAGCGGCTGGAGGGCGTTCTGCGTACGCTCTACCGGCCTGATGGGATCAATCTCGGCATGAATATGGGAAAGGCTGCAGGCGCTGGAGTGGCTGGGCATATCCACATGCACATTCTGCCGCGCTGGATCGCGGACGCCAATTTTGTCAGCGTGATCGGCGAGACGCGCGTGCTGCCGGAAAGCCTGGCAGTCACGTGGGAGCGGATCCGGGGAGCGCTGAAGTAGACATCGTTATCGGCGACACTGCATTCGGAACTGATATATAAGTAATTCCAATCAGGAAGATAAATAGTTTCGATTTCCGAAAGGGCGCGGCAGCGGCTACTGTTATGACGCAGACGTTCCAACGGCTGGAGGAAGAAACAGGCTTAATGCGCAGAATGCCGGCAGTTCTTATCTCAGGACTGATCTCAGGATTGATAGTGTGCCTGTTTGCGCTCTGCGCGCCGGCGCAGACGTCTGCCTCTTCCAGCGGGACCACGTCGGACGCCCAATCCGCAAGAGCCGGATCGGAAAAGTTCGAATCGCAAAAAATCGCCAAACTGGAGCAGGACGTGGCCGACGCCAGGTCCGCGGGTGACAACGCCTGGATGCTGATGAGTGCGGCGCTGGTCCTGATGATGACCGGACCCGGTTTGGCGTTGTTCTATGGCGGTCTGGTCCGAAAGAAAAATGTTCTGGCGACCATGATGCAAAGCTTCGCGATGATGGCGATCGTGACGCTGCTCTGGGGACTGGTCTGCTACAGCCTCGCCTTCGGCGCCGGGAACAGCTTCATCGGCGGCTTGCACAATGTTTTCTTGCGCGGCGTGGGAGCGCATCCCGACCCGGATTATGCCGCGACGATCCCGCTGCAGACGTTCATGATTTATCAGTTGATGTTCGCCATCATCACACCGGCGCTCATCACGGGCGCGTTTGCGGAACGGATGAAGTTCAGCGCCATGGCATTGTTCATGGTGCTCTGGTCGCTTTTTGTGTACGCGCCGATGGCGCACATGGTGTGGGGCAAGGGTGGTCTGCTGAATGCCTCGCTGGGCGGCCGGTTCCCGACGCTCGATTTCGCCGGGGGCACGGTCGTGCATGTGACCTCTGGAGTGTCGGCGCTGGTGTGCGCTTTATATCTCAGGCCGCGAATTGGATATCCGAAACAGCCTATGCCTCCGCACAGCGTGGTGCTCAGCTTTATTGGAGCCTGCCTGCTCTGGGTAGGATGGTTTGGATTTAACGCGGGGAGCGCACTCTCGGCGGGGAGCCTGGCCACCAGCGCCTTCGTCGCTACCCATTTTGGCGCGGCCGCGGCCGTGGTGGGATGGAGCGCCGCGGAGTGGTGGCGCAACGGCAAGCCCAGCGCGCTCGGGGCGATCTCGGGAGCGGTCGCTGGCCTGGTCGCGATAACTCCGGCGGCGGGTTTCGTCTCTCCAATGTCGGCGATCGCCATCGGCTTGCTCGCCGGCATCTTCTGTTACCTGATGGTCACCAAGGTCAAGAATCTTTTTCGATACGACGATTCGCTCGATGCGTTTGGCGTTCACGGAGCGGGCGGTACGCTGGGAGCCATTCTGACAGGGGTTTTCGCTTCGAGCGCGGTGAATCCCATCTTCAAGGATGCGCAAGGGAACACAATGGCGTCCGGGTTGCTGGAGGGCAACGCACACCAGTTACTCAATCAGCTCGTCGGGGTGGCGATTGCCTGGGTGTTGGCCGTGGTGGGAACTCTGGTGATCCTGAAGATCGTAGATCTGGTAGTAGGGTTGCGCGTGACAGAGGATCAGGAGATGCAAGGGCTCGATCTCTCGCTGCACGGGGAGGAAGGCTACTATTGGGAGTCTCCTGCGTAGCTGAAATCCAGAGCGAAGCGATTTAAGCGGGGACGTTTACAGCAAGTCGTTAGAACGAATCGTTTAGGGAACTCTGTCGACGAAAGGCGCAAACCACAGAGGACACAGAGGTGCACGGAGATCCCAGCGGTCTTAATCAGAGCTTCCTTAGAACGAAATATGAATTCACGAAACGGACGAACATGACAAAGATCGAAGCGATTATTCAGATCTCAAAACTGGATGCCGTGAAGGATGCTCTGCATGAGGTTGGCGTCGAGGGCATCACCGTATTTGAAGCGCGCGGACATGGCCGCCAGAAAGGGCACACCGAGTTTTACAGGGGACGCGAGTATACCGTCGACCTGATCCCCAAGGTAAAACTGGAGATCGTGCTGGCCGATGACATGGTGGAAAAAGTCGAACAGGCCATCATCGCCGCGGCTCGTACCGGGAAGATTGGCGATGGCAAGATTTTCCGCTCGCGCATCGACGAAGCCATTCGCATTCGCAACGGCGACCGCGGCGACAGCGCGCTGTAAGCGCATTGGCGCGGACGCAGTGCTTTCGCAGCAGCGGAGATTGACCTCCCTCCTCCGCCAGAGATTTTTACGGAACTCGGGCTTGCGCTCGGAGGGAGTGTTACCGGAATGAGCATTGTGGCCACCGTGAGCATTGAGTTACGGGACCTCTACGCAAGGGAATCCGCCGCCATCCAGCAGGAGTTTGCCGAGACCGGCGATGGGCGCACGGCGATTACCCGGCGAACCGCGCTCGTCGACTCGATTGTTCTTCGGCTGTGGAGTGAAATCATCTCCGCCGATCCGAAAGGCTCGGAGAACCTCGCGCTGGTGGCCACCGGCGGCTATGGCCGAGGCTGGCTTTTTCCCTTCTCTGACATTGACCTGCTCTTCCTGCACGCAGGAAGCGACTCCGAGACTGAACTCAAAGATCCCATCCGGCGCTTTTCGCAGGAACTGTGGGACCTGCGGATGAAACTCAGTCCGATGACCCGGACGCTCGCCGAGTGCGAGCGTCTCGATCCGAATAATGTTGAGTTTGCCATCTCGCTCCTGGATTGCCGCTATCTGGCCGGCGATCGCGAGCTTTTTTCGCGGCTGCGCGAAAAAACTGTTCCGCAGGCTGGTCGGGCGTGAATGCCACAACCTGATTCAAAACCTCGGCGAGCTGACGCGCACGCGTCACCACAAGTTCGGCAATACGGTCTTTCATCTGGAACCGAACGTGAAGGATGGGCCCGGCGGCCTGCGCGACTACAACGTTGCCAACTGGCTGGCGCTGATTTCGGCCATGGAAAAACTCAAGATGTGGCCCGATGCCAGCACACTGCTGCCGGTATCTTCGCGGCGAGCTTTCGATGAGGCGCTTGATTTCCAGATGTCGGTGCGGTGCTTTCTGCATTACCGCTACGGGCGCCACGATAACACGCTGAGCTGGGAGGCGCAGGACGAAGCCGCCGCCCGCAAGATCGGAACGAGCGACACGGAGATTACGAATGCCGCCGACTGGATGCGCGTCTACTATGGCCACGTTCGCGGCGTGCATCGCGTGTGCACGCAACTGCTGGAGGAAATTCCGGCCGCCTGGTCCTCCCTGTATCGTCAATTTCAGGGCTGGCGGACCAAAATAACAAGTAGCGACTATTCAGTGGTCGACGGCCTGATTTTTTTGCAACAGCCGAGCGCGCTGCAGGATCCCGAAAAACTGCTTGGTCTTTTTCACTTCATGGCCGAGCACGGGCTCAAGCTCAGCACCACCACGGAATACAAAGTTGAGCAGGCTCTGCCGTCGCTCGCGTCTACGCCTCCGCGCGGCGGCGAACTCTGGCTTTACCTGCAGGAGACTTTGCTTCAGCCATACGCGGCCGATGCCCTGCGCGCTATGAACGCGCTTCGCCTGCTGGCGCTTCTATTGCCCGAACTCAAGGGCATCGAAGCGTTGGTGGTGCGCGATTTCTATCATCGTTACACGGTCGACGAGCATTCGTTCCTCGCCATCGAAAACCTGCATCGCCTGAAAGAGTCGAAGTCGGAATGGGACCGCCGCTTCGCCGAATTGCTGGGCGAACTCGAGCAGCCCGAACTTCTCTACCTCAGCTTGCTGCTGCACGATTCCGGCAAGGCCTTGCCGACGGAAAATCATGTCGAGGCCAGTCTGCAACTCGCCGAAAGCTGTGCCGAGCGGCTCGATCTGGATGCGGCCGATCGCGAAACGGTTCGCTACCTGGTGGCCAACCATCTTGAGATGTCGGCGGCCATGCGGCGCGACGTCTTCGATCCCTCCAATGTGAAGTCGTTCGCGGACAAGGTCGGCGAGCCCGAACGCCTGAAGATGCTCTGCCTGATGACCTATGCCGACATCAAAGCGGTGAATCCCGACGCCATGACGCCGTGGAAGGCGGAAAATCTGTGGCAGCTTTACATCGCGAGCGCAAATTATGTGAACCGCAGCGCCGATGAGCGCGTGCACACGGCCAGCGATAATATCGACGACGCTGCCAGCGGCGGTCTTGCGAGCATTAGTTCGGCAAATCTGGCGCATCTGCGGTCGCTCGCCCCGGTCGCCGGTAAAAAGATCAACATTTTTCTGGAAGGGTTGCCGCAACGTTATCTGCGAATCCACGGCGCAACCGATGTGCTGGCGCACACGGAAATGGCCGCGAAACTTGGCCAGGAAGGCGTGCAATGCGAGCTGCGGCAAGTGCGGCACTGGTACGAATTGACGTTGATCACCACCGACCGTCCCTTTCCTGTTCGCGTCTATCTCGGGCGCGCTCGCCGCCTGGGGAATGAATATCGTGAAAGCGAACGCCTTTTCGAACGCGGCCGGTATCGTGGTCGACACTTTCTATTTCACCGATCGTTTTCGCACGCTCGAAATGAACGTTCAGGAGTGGGACCGTCTTAAGAAAAGCATCGCCTCCGTAGTAAAAGGAGAAGCCGATGTGCAGCGCATGCTCCGCGACCGGCTGCAATCAGAGAAGGTTCACAGCACCAAGGTGAAAGTGCCAACCCAGATCGAATTCGACGATCAATCGTCCACCCACAGCACGCTGGTAGAGGTGATAACACAGGATCGTCCAGGCTTGCTCTATCAGATGTGCTCCGTCATGTCGAAACAGGAGTGCAACATCGAAATTGCCCTCATCGAAACCGAAGGCCAGATGGCAATTGACGTCTTCTACCTCACCTCCGGCGGCGTCAAGTTGACCGCCGATCGCCAAGCTGCGCTGGCGCGGTCACTGCGCAAATCGCTTGCAGAGAAATAGCTGGGTCCCTATGAATACTTAACCACTATGGATGATCTGCAGGGCAATCTCTTGCTCCCTCATGGGTGACGCTTTCCACACATTCCACAAGGTTCTTCACGCGAAAAGGCTTTTCGATGAACGCCGCCACCTGGCTTAGGAGTTCTGACGGTATGTCCTGGCTCCCCGAAACAACAATGACAGGCGTGGAGGCGTGCTTGCACTTTAGTCGCCGCACAAACTCGGCCCCATCCATGCCTGGCATCTGGTAGTCGACGAGAATGCAGTCAACCGGATACCGGTCGCTCGCATTCAGGCCATCCCATCCATTGGATTCGACTAGAGTCTTGTATCCGTGGTCCTCAAGGACCATTCTGTAAAGCGTCAAAGTCCGAGGATCGTCATCTACACAAAGAAGTGTTCTGCACATGGGGTGTTTTCCTCCCGTTTCAGAAGAACCGGCATAGTGATAGCAACGTTCGTTCGTGTCGGAGGTGGAGTGGAAAAGCCCTAGCAGAGAAGAGGAAACGGCTGGCTGCGGCGCGGAGGATAGCTCGGGTGGTGATTGAAAGACCAGCTGTTCATGCTCTCAGGATGCGGGGCGAATCTTAGAGCACTGACGTGGAGCGCAGCGAAAAGGACGGACAAATCGAGGCACTGGAGATTTTGCTCCGCCTTAAATGCCGGAGCGGGAGCGCGAACAGCCGAGCCCGGTCCAACCGGGAGCGGCGAAAGCAATGCAGTCAGCAGGGCTAGAGACGCGAAGCAGCACACTACAACCACCAATAGTTGTGTTCTTGTCTGGTAATGCCGCCCGGCCGGTAACACGCCTCACCTCTTTAGTAGATGGATGCGGGAGCATCGCGGCCGGGTTGCGCGCCGCCTTATTACCTTGGTAAGGCTGGAAAAATAAGAGAAACGGTCATCAGGACGCATATGCGCGGTCGCATATTGAGACTTGCCGGCAAAACTCGGCCGGGTTTCGAAGAGCCTCCCCGACTGTGGCCACACATCGCACCCCTTCTCTATTTCGGCCTGCTCGTTCAACGTGCTCGATTCCGCGTGGGTGCAACTTTTCACAAATCAATAATCCGCCCGTAACATTCCTCGTTTATTAATTCGGTGTTCCCACCTCTCGGTTCTTTCACGCTGTTCGACCGTCTTGGCTTGGAACTTTCAACCGAAACGATCTTAATCTTGGAGGATCACCGTATGAAGATCACGAATTTCCTTCGCGGAGCAGGCTTCGCGGCCGTTCTGGCGCTGACCAGCTTCGCTTCTGCCCAAATTCTTCTACCAACCGGTGCAACCATTACGCCGACCGCAGCCCCGGGCTCGGTGTTTGTGCCTTTGACAACTTCTTTGCCGGACTTTCCGATCTATACGCCGGACGGCGCCGAAACTACGGCCATTAGCCCGGACGGCAAGACTTTGCTGATCCTGACCAGCGGCTACAACCTGATGGAGGACGCAAGCGGCAACTATACAGGGGCGGATTCCGGTGAGTTTGTTTTCGTTTATGACATTTCCACGCCCGGCACGCCGGTGGAAACGCAAGTAGTACAGCTGTTGAACTTATGACAGAGACCTTCGACGGGATCGTGTGGGCCCCGAATGGTTCCGCATTCTATGTTGCCGGCGGAGCGCGACGACAATGTGCACACTTTCACGCTGCAAAGCGGACAGTGGGCGGAATTCGGCACACCGATCAATCTCGGTCACTACTGCGATGTGATGTGCAAGGAGACCGAAACCGGTCCGACCGCCGCCATCCTCGGCATCACCGCCGATGGCAATACGCTCTTCGTGGCGAACCACGAAACCGACTCCGTCACCTCGGTGGACCTGGTCCACGGCGTGGTTCTGCAGGAGTACGATCTTCGTCCCGGCATCATCAATCCGGCGCAAACGGGCGTCCCGGGCGGAGAGTTCCCATATGGAGTCGCCGTCGCGGGCAACAACACCGTTTATGTCTCCAGCGTTCGCGACCGCGAAATCGATGTGTTGAATTTCACCAGCGGCGCGTTCTAACCCTCACCAACCGGATTCCGGTCTCCGGCAACCCGGAAAAGATGACTCTCAATGCCGCCCAAACCAAGCTGTTCGTGGTGGCGGCCAACTCCGACGAGTTGATCGTCATTAACACCGCGACCAACAAGGTGCTGAGCGAGGTCAACGCCAGCGCGCCGGTCGGATGTTCTGGGCAACGGCAAATACGGTGCCCAAGGGCAGCAATCCCAACAGCGTCACCCTTTCGCCCGACGAGAGCACCGCCTACGTCACGAACGGCGGCACCAACTCGGTGGCGGTCGTCAGCCTGACGGGAAAGAAGCCAGTGGTCACCGGGCTCATCCCCACTGGCTGGTATCCCAATTCTGTGAGTGTCAGTCCGCGATGGCTCCACTCTCTACGTGGTGAACGGCAAGAGCGTAGAAACTCCGAATCCGCTGAACTGCCGCTACATCAATGACAATCCCGGCGGCGGTTTCGGCTCGGCCTGCGAGCTTATTCTGCACAGGATGGCGCCGGCAACCAGTATGCGTGGCAGAACGAGTACTCAGGTTTCCTGACGCTGCCCGTGCCCAATCCGTTCAGCTCGCTACAGCTTGACGGGCCAGGTGGCGCAAAACAATGGCTTCAACTTCCAGTTGAGCGCGAACGACATTGCGACCATGACGTTCCTGCAACAACACATTCAACATGTCATCTACATCGTGAAAGAGAATCGTACCTTCGACCAGATCCTCGGCGACCTGACCAACGGAGCCAACGCGGATCCGGCCTACACCCAGTTCCCGGCCTCCGTCACGCCGAACTTCCACAACTTTGGCCAACAACTTTGTGACCTTCGACAACTTCGACGACACCTCGATGGTCAGCATGGACGGCTGGCAGTGGTCGACCGCGGCGCGCGCTCTCGATATCAACGAGAAGTGCGTTAAAGTCAACTACGGCAAGGGCGGTTGCCAGTACGACAGCGAAGGCACGGCACGCAACATCAATGTTGCGATGACTGGCGTCGCCGCTCGCCAGATCGAGCAACCGCTCTATCCGCCCGATCCAAACCTGCTGCCCGGGAACGCCAACGAAGTCGAAGCCGACGGTCCCAATGGCGAAGAAGGCACGGGCTATCTCTGGGATGCCGCGCTCAAGGCCCACCTCACCGTTCGCAATTACGGGTTCTACACCGATCTGGGTGCTTTTGATGTACGCGAAGCATTGGCAACTCAGTCCCACTCTCACCGATCCTTGCTCCGCGAAGCCTCCTGTCCAGGTTGCGTGGCCGGCGAAGAAGGCACTGCTCAACCGCACGCGATCTCTGCTTCTGGCCCTTCGACCAGAGCTTCCCCGACTTCTTCCGCTATGCGGAATGGGCGCGGGAATTCGACCAGCAGGTTAAGCCCAATACGTTCCCCAATCTGACTCTTGCTGCGCTACGATCACGACCACTTCGGCAACTTCGGCACCGCCAGTTTCGGTGTGAACACGCCGGAACTTCAGATTGCCGACGACGACTACGCGGTAGGACTGACGGCCGATAAGATCGCCCACAGCCCCTACGCCAACAACACGCTCATCTTCGTGATTGAAGACGATCCCCAGGATGGCGCCGACCACGTCAGCGGCGACCGCAGTCTTGCGTTCATCATTGGACCTTATGTGAAGCAGGGTGCGGTGGTCTCCACTGCCTACTCGACTGTCAGCATGCTGCGAACGATCGAACAAGTCCTGGGCCTGCCCCCACTGGGCGTGCATGACGCGGGTGTTCCGCCCATGACGGACGCCTTCAACATCTCGCAAGCGGGCTGGACCTATTCCGCGATCCCGTCCACCTACCTTTACAACACCACGCTGCCGATTCTCAATAAGTACGTCATCAACCGGGACAACCTGCCACAGCCGACGCATGACGCGGCTTGGTGGGAAGCGCAAACCAAGGGCATGGACTTCAGCAAGGAAGACCGGATCCCCACGGAGAAATTCAACCGGATCCTCTGGAAGGGAATTATGGGCAGGCCCTATCCCGCGTTGAAGGCTGCCCAGAAGCCGCAGCCCGAGGGGAAAGAAGTCAGCAAGACCGGTTCTGAATAATCCGGAGCCGCGAGGATCATCCCGGCTGTTCCTTCACAGGGGCAGCCGGGAATTTTTTTGGAATACTTAGCCGGATTTCTCTCGAGGCGTGGGGATGTGACTAAGGCACAAGCAATTCAGTCAAGCGATGCGTCAAGATGAGCGTTGCGCCGTAGTTGCTGGCAACGACGACGATCGTTGTAATCAGAACAAGAAGCGTCCAAGGCCAACTGCGTTGGAGTCGACGAGTGGCCATGCGCCACTCAAGCAGGCGCTTGACGCGCAGGCTAATCGAAGATGAGCCGCTCACAAGCCCACTTGCAAGCGCAGGCTCGCACGGCTGCTTGGAGGCTCTGGAAAGTTTGATCAGCGCCGCCGCCAGATCCAGCGCTTCCCGACGGTTCGCCACGGCTGCATCGTCCGCCGCCCATTCGGCCGCCTCCCGCCACGCCTTTTCAAGGCTGCTCATTCCGGGGAACGGTGTCGCACTGATTAGAAGCTTCTTCAGATTATCCCAGGAGCGTTGGTGCCCCAGTTCGTGCCGGACCGCTACTTGCAATTCGTCGCCGCTGAGCACAATCGCTGCCCTGTCGGAGACCATTACTTTGGGCCTCCGAATACCGACCAGAATCAGCGCGGGCGCACCCTTCGAGGCGCTCAATGCCGGCACGCCTTCTCCACTGCCGATGCTCGCCGCTCCCAACGACCACTGCGTTACTGCGCTCGCCGTTCTGGCCTGATCCCTTCGCAAACGGAACCAACCAGCGCCCAGAATGAGCAATGAACACGCGGCCAGAATGAACGTTCCCGCGTCCTCATCGAGCGATGCCCTCTCCATCAACCAGAACGACGGGAAGGTGAAAAACATGGCGACCGCAGCGGAAACCGCAAAAGAAAAGATCCGCAGCCCAAACAGGAAATTGGCAGAGCCCAGGCTAGACTCTCGGCCCATGCGGCTCACGCTCCACCATGCCAACACGACCAGCGCGGAGAGCGGGCAGTACACAGTGGCGAAAAACGCAAGAGAAACAAGAAACCCCCGCGCCGCAAATATCATCCCCGCTCCCCCTTCTTGTGTTGCAGTTCTGCGCGCTGACGTTCCACTAAGGTCTGTAACTCTTCGAGCAATTTCTCGTCCGTCGCGCCGACCGCCTCCACCAAATACGAAAGGTGAAGCGAAGCGTATTCGGATCCCAGAAGCTGCCTGATACCGCTCATGGCGGCCCCGCGCTCCACTTCTTCCGGGCTATAGAGCGCCGAGTAGCGAAACGCCTTCCCTTCGAGAACGCGCCCGAGCAGTCCTTTCCGAAACAGACGGTCCATCGTCGTCATGATCGTGCTATAGGTTTGCCAGATGGTTTGATCCTGGATGACTTCGCGTACGGTAGCGGTACCCCGCGACCATACTGCATGATGCACCTGCCGTTCGAGTGGTCCGAGCGGAACCCCGGCAGCGTTTTCGAGGGTGGAATCGGCCGAAACCATTTTGACGCTAGCCCCGAAAGGACGAATCCCAAAAGAGAACTCTAAGGTCTGCCAGACGCCGAGTCAATGCGCAGCCTAAAATTTCACATGCCCTCAACATTGGGCTCCCAGAGCCTTCATCCATAACAATCAACTTCGGCGTTAACGTGGTACGCCACAAAGTGATACAGCCCTACATGTCTTATCGGCGGTAGGAGGCTTTTCACCGATCATTCACATTGATGTGACGTAGCATTAGCAATAACGCGCGAGTATTGTTCCGCACCAATGGCTGCGTAGCGTGAACACTGTGGCTCCGCACGGGATGACGATTATGAATTGGCGTGAATGTTCCCATATTCTGCTTTCGAGACGTACCTCTCAAACGAAAATCGTTTCCAAGATGACCGGAATGTTTTTCCGCCCAGCCGTCATCCTCCTCTGTCTGGTCTCTGCCGCGCTGGCGCAAGTGGACCGCGCGGGATTGAATGGCACGGTCACCGACCCGTCCCGGCGCGTTTTACCGCGGACGCATATCACCGCAGTGCACAATGCCACGGGTCTCCGGCGCGAAACCACGTGCTCTGCCAGCGGAACCTATGACATTCCCGAGCTGCCGGTAGGGGTCTACACGATCACTTTCGAACATGAGGGCTTCAAGGCGCTCACCTTCGTGGATGTTGAGCAGGTGGTGGGGCGGACCCGCACCCTTGATGCAACTCTGCAGGTGTCCGGCGGCCAGCAGCGGGTGGAAGTGTCCCCCAGTTCCGAGCAGATGGACAAAACCTCCGACGCCCTTGGTACCCGCATTGAGGAAGTCCAGGCCAAGGAACTGCCACTCAATGGGCGCAATTGGGCCACGCTCACCGCTCTTCAGCCCAGCGCGGTTGACACCGGCGGCAGCAGCCAGCGTGCCGTTCGATTCGCCGGCCGAGGGCGCGACGACGACAATTTTACTTACGACGGCGTCGACGCCACTAACATCATTAACCAGCCCCAACAGTCGTATGTGCGCCTGGCGATTCCCCTCGACACCATTGACGAGTTTCGGGTCGACTCCATGCTCCCCACCGCCGAGGCGGGAGCCACGGGAGGCCCGCAGTTAGCCGTAACCTCGCCTTCGGGCACAAACCGCCTGCACGGCGATGCTTTTGAATTCTTTCGCAATAATGCCTTCGATGGTCTCGCCCCGGCGCCCTATCCTGTCCCGGCTCAACAGCCCTTGCATCTGAATCAGTTCGGAGGGTCCATTGGCGGGCCCATCGTGCGTGACAAAACTTTCTTCTTTCTAGCCTACGAAGGGTACCGGTCATACTGGGGTTTTCCGCTAGAAGGCTTCGTGCCCGACGCTACTGCCCGCGCCGCGGTTTTGGCCAATCCGGCTTCGCAGGCTCTAATTCCAATTCTCAATGCCTACCCGATGGGGCAGACGCCGAGCGGTACTCCGGGTGTCGACATATTTACGAGCGTAGGCCGGCAAGACAACTTCGAAAATTCCGCCATGCTCCGCCTCGACCAGCATGTCTCTCCTACTACTACCGCATTCGTACGGTTCAACTTCGATCGAGCGGTCAATACCCAACCGCTGGCGCAGTCCGGTACCTCGAATTATCTTCTGGACCAACAGCAGCTTACTTCTGCTCCCGTGAACGGCGCCATCGAACTCCTGCACATTTTTTCTTCATCCCTGGTGAACGAGTTCAAGTTCGGTTTTAACCGCGGCACCGCTGACACTTTCGACGTCAATCAAACGGGGCTACCTTATGCAATCGCCGTTTCTGGTTTCACTACTTTGCAAAACAATAAGGTAAGCACCGGCGTCGGCAACTCCTTCTCTGAAATCGATAACCTCACCTGGGTGAAAGGCCGGCACACAATCAAAACCGGAGTCGAGATTCGGCGCATCCAACTGAACCAGGGGAACACGGAAGCTGGAACGGTATCATTTGCCTCCACGGCCGCCTTCGATGCAAATCAGGTGAGCACAGCCTCCTTGAACGGTGCCCTGCCCATCAACGGGCTGCGCAAAACCCAATTCTTCGGCTACATTCAGGATGAGTTTAAGTGGATGCCGAACTTCACCCTGAATTTGGGTGCACGCTACAGCTTTTTCAATCTTTTTCATGAAGTGCTGGGACGCGCCAATCCTTTCGACTTTGCCACCTGCGGACCGCAAGGCTTTTGCGGAGTGGGAGCCAGCTTCGGCCGGCCTAATTATGGCGGCATCGATCCACGGATAGCCTTCGCTTGGTCGCCCGGAACGAGCGCGCAGACCGTGATTCGGGCCGGGTTTGGAATCTACCACGAGGACGGCCAACTGGACGATCAGAATCTTCCCATAAGCAACGAGGTCTATGCCTACTCTTTGTCGAATAAGACGATCCCTAGCCTTAGCTATCCAATTGCTCCATTTCTGGCCGATACTACGGGGATCATTTCACCGCGTGACGACGATCGCCGGCGGAAGGATACGTACGTCACGCAATGGGGATTGTCAGTGCAGCGCGCCCTTCCCGCCGATTTTGTAGGGACCATTTCTTACGTGGGAAGCGAAGGTACCCACCTGCTCACGCTTTCCGAAGTGAACGTTGTCAACCCGCTCACCGAAACCCGCCCTTACGCCGGATTTGGGCAGGTGAGTTGGCGCGGCAACAAGGACAAAAGTAGCTATGAGGGACTGTCTGTCTCCGTGAAGCGTTCTTTCTCGCGCGGCTTCCTGTTCTCGGGCAATTACATGTGGTCGCATGAAATCGACGATGGCTCCGACGGCAGCGGCGACGGCGACTCATTGGTACCCCAAAATGCCGCCTGTCCGGCGTGTGAACGCGCCAGCGGTATCTGGGATGCTCGCCACGTCTTCAACGCCAACGCCGTGTACCAGCTTCCGTTCGGGCCTGGCAAGCCCTACTTGAACCAGCCGGGAATCGTGAACGGCATTGTCGGGAGCTGGCAAGTGACTTCCACGCTCGTAGCCCGCACTGGATTCCCGGTCAACGTTCTGGTCAACCGCTCGTCGTCCGCAACGCCCGACGGCAACACTACCGATCAGCGTCCCGATCTCGTGCCCGGTGTTCCGCTCACGCCACCGGGAGGCTCAAGCATTGCCCAATGGATCAACCCAGCCGCTTTCGTGGCTCCGGCGAACGATACATGGGGGGACGCGCCGCGGGATGTTCTCCGTGGGCCCGGGATATGGCAGATTGACATGGGGGTTGGGAAAAAGATGACGTTGACCGAGCGGGTAGGGCTTCAGTTTCGCGCCGAATTCTTCAACATTTTCAACCACCCCCAGTATGGATTGCCGAATGCAACCGTCTTAGTTAACGGCTTCGGTAGCGTCACAAGTACGGTAAACACGACTACGCCGGCGAGTCCGGTTGGGACGGGAACACCGCGCGAGATTCAGTTCGCATTAAGGATAGCCTTCTAAGCCAGATCGTTTGTATGTAGCGGAAGGTCTGAAGGTTTTAGACACAGCGGGTCGGGAGAAATAGAAAAGACCGCGACATTGGTTACGCTCCAGCCGCCAACTCCTGCGAGAGAGTCAACTACTTGGATGCGTGCACCGTCGCGGTCCTTGATGTGATCGCTGCTTTCGCAGTACCAAACCCCGGCGTCTCCTCGCAGATTCGTCGGTTTTTTCGGGTCTGGTCGTTTAGCGGGTCGCCCCGCCTTTCGAATCACTCAGCCTACTTCGGACTGGCTACGATTTATTGAAGCCAACCCTTTCAGCCGTCGACGCCACTAAGATTAACGGATTTTAAAAAGTTGTCAACGCCCGTGTTTGTGCAATTCGGAGATGATGCAAAAAGGGGAAATGCTTTAGATGCCCGTCCGGCAAGCGCTTTTGAATAGATGCACTCGGATTCTTGTTCGGCACGATTTGCCGGCCTGTGGAAATCTTTTTACCAAGGGTACATAAAGAGGTCTTGACGCGGTGCAAATCTTGACGCATGGTGCAATCAAAGCGCCGCAATGAAAGCGACTGATGCAGCCAGTGCATGGTGCTCAGTGAATGGTGCAGTCTTTGAACATTGCAGTCAGTGAATGGGTGCAGCCAGCCGGAAGTGAGATGTCGCAACTGATCGCTTACGTCGATGGCAGTTCGCATGGCAGTCCGGGGCCTTCGGGCATCGGGGTCATCGTGGAAGACGCCGCGGGCGGCCGCACGCGCATCGCGAAGTGGATCGGCTGGCAAGATAACAATGTGGCCGAGTACGTGGCGCTGCTCGAAGCGCTGCAATGCGCGCTCGCTAGAAAAGCGGAGTCGCTGTGCGTTTACTCGGATTCCGACGTGGTCGTGCGGCAAATGAGCGGAGAATATGCCTGCCGCAGTCCGCGGCTGTATTCGTTGCACTGGATCTGCCGCAAGCTGTCTCGTACCCTTCAGTTTGCCATCCGGCGCATTCCCCGCGAGGACAACACCGAGGCAAATGATCTCGCCAATAGCGCGGCCCGCCTCTGCCAGAACTCCATCGAAGTCTAGTTCTCGACTGGGCTCTCAACCAGCAGCTCTCAACCACCAGCTCTCAACCACCAGCTCTCAACATCAAAGACAAAAGACCTGGCCCGCGTGACTTGCGTGGCAGTGTGCTTCGCGCTCATGGTTCTGCTCAAATAAACCGAATATAATCCACAACTATGCCCACGATGCAGGGTTAGATCTGGTTGGGCGGAAACGTTTCTGTCATCAAATCGCAGGTCATTTTAAGAAAAAATCGGGAGGCCGTGATGAGTTTACTTATCCGTAGCCGCAACATCTTGGGGCAGTCGATTTTCGTCACAGCATTGTTGTTGATGTCGATTCCGCTGTTTGCAGCGCAAGAGCACAAGTCGGAATCCAGACCGGCCGAACATGGCAGCCGCCCAAGCCAGAGCCATAACGCTCCAAGCCATGGGGCACAAAGCCACGGCGCGCCAAGTCATGCTGCCGAGGGCGGCCACGCCGGCAATCCCAATCACGCCGCTGGCGCCAGTCATGGAGCGCCCAGCCGCGAATCCAATCAGGGACGCACCAATCAGGGACGCACCAATCAGGGGCGCACCGTGGGCAACCGTTCTCAGGGAAACACGGGCAACCGCGCGGGAGGTAATGCGGGACGGCCAGGAAATACGGGCAATCGTGGCGCGAACGCTGGCGGCAATCGCGGAGGCGTGGGCAATCGTGGCGGCAATCGCGGCGCCATGGGAAATCGTGGC
The DNA here is from genome assembly GCA_963709055.1 of uncultured Acidobacteriaceae bacterium. Lineage (GTDB taxonomy): Bacteria > Acidobacteriota > Terriglobia > Terriglobales > Acidobacteriaceae > Acidiflorens. The sequence continues at coordinate 3,047 of CAVPUZ010000004.1, read as the reverse complement.
GGCAATGCTGCGGGCAATCGCGGCATGAGCGCCCACGCTCCGGGCCGCACAGTATCTCTGAGGGGCGGCGGCTCGGCAAGCATTCGATCGAACGGGTCGATCCGCTCGATCAACCGCAACGGAATGCAGATTCACAATAATCTGCGGGGCGGCCGCACGGTGATCAGCGAACACAACAACGTGCGCATCGTGAACCGCGGCGGAGGCGGATACGTACAGCATGCCTACATGAATCGTGGTGGCCATGCCTATTATTCGCGGACCTTCTATGACCACGGCGTGTATCGCACTGGCATCTATCGTGGCTACTTCTGGGGAGGCCATCACTACTACGGCTACTATCCCGGCGTCTGGTTCCACCCAGGCTTTTACGGATGGGGATGGCACCCCTGGGGTGCGCCCGTGTACTGGGGAGTTGGGTTCGGCGGTTGGGGATGGGCAGGGTCGCCGTGGTGGGGCTTCTACAGCGGATGGTGGACACCCTATCCGGCGTATGCAGGGCCGGCGTTCTGGCTCACCGATTATCTGATCTCGTCCCAGTTGCAAGCAGCCTACGCGGCGCAGTCCAACACCGCGGCTGGTGACGGCGGTTACGATCAGGGCCCGGCTAACTATGGAGACAACGGCGGTCAGGCAGCGAATTCCGGCCAGGTGACGCTGAGTCCAGAGGTGAAGGAAGCGATCGCCGAGGAAGTGAAAGCTCAACTCCAAGAGCAGGAACAACAGGCGCCCTCGCAGGGTCTCGGATCGGATTCAGGAGCCACTGCGGCGCCCGCCAACGATAACCAGGCGCCGCCGGCGCTCGACCCGGCACGGCGCACGTTTGTCGTGGACAACGCGATCACAGTTGTGAGCGATGGCCAGGAGTGCAACCTCACCGGCGGGGACGTGATCACGCGCCTCACGGATACTCCTGATTCCAACCAGCAGGTTACCGCCAGTGTTTCGGCCAGCAAGAAGGGAGAGTGCGGCGAGGGCAAGCCGGTGTTGGTGTCGGTTGACGACTTACAGGAGATGCACAATCACTTCGAGGAGCAACTGAACAATGGCTTGAAGGCGCTGGCGGCAAAACAGGGAACGAACGGGATGCCGAAGGCTCCGGACGCAGGCACCGTGTCCTCAAATCTGCCGGCACCATCACCCGACCAGAACGCGTCGAAAGATCTGGCGGATCAACAGGCACAAGCCGACCAGGCCGAGGCACAAGCGAAGCAGGATGCGGCCGGATCGGGTGGTGGACAGTAAAAGGCCTCAGCGGGGAGTAAAACGCTTCCGGATCATCGATGCAGTGAGCGGCGACACCCTGGTTGGGTGTCGCCCTTTTTATATGCGTCGTGTGACACTGATGTATTGACGGATGCCCAACCTCGGGACCGTGGCGTGGCGTCTCATTAGGATTGGGGCTCTCGAACGCGCGGTGCACCGATCATGAGAGTCGCCCGGCTAGAAGTCGCCCGTGGCCGCCGCGATCGTCGGATAAAGCGCGATCACCTTATCCACATTCGTCACCTTCAGAACTCCCTCAACATGCCCCTGTGCGCATACCCGCAGCTTTCCCCCGGCTTGCTGAATATGCCCCGCCGACATCACGATAATCCCGATGCCCGTGCTGTCAATATGCGTGACGCCGCTCAGGTCGAAGACAATTTTCTTCTTATTCTCGCGTATCAGGTTGTCAGTTGACCATTCCAGTTGCTTGGAGTCCCGTCCCATCGTGATCCTGCCAGTGAGTTCCAAAACCACGATGTCGGGGTCCACATTCTTGGTCCGAATCTCCAGCATTGGACAGGCTCCTTCTAATCTCGGTGGCGAGATCCAACGTCGGGCTATGTTAGGCAGGATGCGAGGTCAAGTCAATGCGACCAAGTGCTGCAATGATTGGTAAACAATAAGCGGCACGCAGGATTCTTGTCATTACTGCACTTCGACTAGAAGTCAGAGTGCAGTCCACTAGTAGATCATGATGCCGACCGAGTGAGCGCCGGATTGGGGACCGGCCGGACCCACGAAGCTGTCGCGTTGACACCCCCAGGCAGCCCCACCCACGAAGCAGTAGTAGCCGTTGAACGCGCCGTCTGGATTTTGCTGATTGGCGATCAGTTTACCGAACCTGGGCGGTAAACCGGCGCTGACGCACGCATAGCCTGGGGCGCCTTTGGCGGCTGGGAGCCCGTTGCAGGTCTCGGAGCCGTCCGTTTTACCCTCGAGCGTGCATTGATAAGTCCCGGCAATCGTATAGGTGATCGCGGTAGAGGAGACGGAATCGAGCAGGTGATATCCATTGCACGGATCGCTTGGCCCGCCAGTGCCGCTTGTCATACCCGCCATCAGAATTCTCATACCCGGCGCAAATCCAGTCTCGCCATCGGAAACCGGCTGCTCGTCCAGCATCGTGACCGGGACTGCAACCTGTGTGTTTCCGGCCGAGGAGGTCATCTGAGGTTCTTCACGCGCGTAACCGGCGATCATCAGATTGTCGGGGGAAGCGGCGATTACGAAGGAATTGCCGATGTGGAATTCGGCGCCGCCCTTGGCGAGAAAAGATCCGTCTGCCCAAAGGCTCATGGTATTTGCGCCTGACTCCGACGAGGCCGTTGTCAGGCTGTAGGTGCCTACCGGCAGGTTGCAGGGGTAGGACCGGCACACTGTGTTTTGGTCGGCCAGCAGAGGAACGGACACTTGCCTGTTGGCTTGGGGATTGGTTTGCGACGAAAGCAGCGGGCCGGTGTGTGTGTAGAGCATTCCCGGCTCGCAGCCGCCTAGTTCGGGGCCGGGGCTCGTGAGACAGTGAAGTCCGGCGTCGTAGATGTTAATCATCGACAGATTCCTGGTATACGCATTGGCCGCGCTCCAGGAGGCGCGCGACACCGCGATCGGAACCGTGATCGTAACCGTGTCAATCAGTAAATGGCTTTGGGAGTTACCCCAATGGTTAGCCATCGCGTGGATCTGCGTGCCGGTGACATAGCTGCTATAAGCCTGCCCGCGAGCTACGCTGGTTACTACCAAGCCGGCACCAAGCAAGAGGAAAAGCAAAGCAAATTGTC
>CAVPUZ010000003.1:0-15507 GCA_963709055.1 uncultured Acidobacteriaceae bacterium | reverse complement strand
CACAGCCTTATCGGTAATCTCGAGCCCCTTATCGATGATCGCGAACGCCTCGCGCATCTGCTGCTCGTTGATGCAGAGCGGAGGATTCGTGAAGAACGTGTTCCAGCGCACGAGAGTGTAGAGTCCGTTTTCGCGGAAGAATTTGCCGAGCGCGGCCATCTCGTCGGACGTCCCGTTGAATGGAGCCATCGGCTGGCGCGTCTTCTGGCTGCGGACCAGTTCAACAATGCCGAATAATCCAATCGAGCGCACCGCGCCCACCGAGCGATGTTTTTTCTGCAATTCCGCACCGAGACTCTTCATGACAGCGCCCATCTGGCGCGCGTTTTCGATCAGGTGATCTTCTTCATAAACGCGAATCGTCGCCAGCGCGGTCGCGCATCCCATGGGATGCGAGTTGTAAGTCAGTCCGCCATAGAAGACTTTGTCCTGGAAATGCTGCGCAATGTGATGGCGCATTCCAACCGCTCCCAGCGGAATATAACTCGAGGTAAGTCCCTTCGCCATGCACATAAGATCGGGAACAACCTTCCAGTGGTCGACAGCAAACCATTCGCCAGTGCGTCCAAAGCCCGACATCACCTCGTCGGCAATCATCAGGATGCCGTACTTGTCGCAGAGTTTGCGCACGCCTTCCAGATATCCATCGGGAGGAACAAGAATGCCGTTGGTGCCGGTAACCGGCTCCAGAATAAAAGCCGCAATCGTGTGCGGACCTTCGAGTTGAATGGTCTCTTCGATCATCGCCAGCGAAGATTCCGCCGATTCCCATCCGCGCTCGATGCCATGATAAGGATCGAGAACGTGCACCACTCCAGGCATTCCCGGTTCCACCGCCCAGCGCCGAGGATCGCCGGTCAGCCAGATCGCGCCCGCAGTCGCGCCATGATACGAACGATAGCGCGCGATGATCTTGTGACGTCCCGTGAAGAAGCGGGCGAGCTTGATGGCGTTTTCGTTGGCGTCCGCGCCGCCATTGGTGAAGAAGAATGTGTCGATGTCGCCGGGCGTAATCTGGGCAAGCTTTTGGCCAAGCCGCGCGCGGACTTCAGTCGCCATGAACGGATTCGCATAGGCCAGAGCTTGCGCCTGCTCGGCAATCGCCTGGATCACGCGCTCATCGCCGTGTCCGATGTTGACCGACATGAGTTGGCTGTTGAAGTCGATGAAGCGCTTCCCTTCCGGCGTCCAGAAATAAATGCCCTTGGCGCGCGCAACAGGAATAGGATCGACCTTCGACTGCGCCGACCACTCAAACAGAGTGTGCTTTTTGGTTAGGTCAACAATCTCCTGGCCAGTCATCGTAGGTGTCGCCGTCGCAGTGGTCATCCATTCCTCACTTCTTTCCAAAAGCTTTTCACCACGGAGTCACAGAGACACAGAGAAAATCCCAAAACCCTTCTGATGATTCCTTGTGTCAGCCTCCGGTTTCTCTGTGTCTCTGTGTCCCTGTGGTGAGGATGTTCATTCCAATTAATCTAAACTGTCTGCGCCGTCAGCGGCGGTTTCTTCTGAGCAACGTGCGCCAAGGCCCCTTCGAGCACGTCCATGGCTTCATCCATCTGCGCGTCGGTGACGACCAGCGGCATCAGCAGCCGGATCACGTTGCTGTACGAGCCCGCGGTGAGTATCACCAACCCATGCTCGTAACAATATTGCGATACTTGTTTCGTCTCTTCGTCCGCCGGTTGGCGAGTGCGCTTCGAGCGCACCAGTTCGAGCGCCTGCATCGCTCCCAGCCCGCGAACCTCGCCAACCAATTCCCACTGCGCTTGCCATTTCGCTGCCCGCTTGCGGAAGCGCTCGCCCAGCACGTTGGCGCGCGCACAAAGATTCTCTTTGTCGATGGTCTCGAGAACAGCCAGCGCCGCTGCGCAAGCCGCCGGATTGCCGCCAAACGTACCGCCCAACTGGCCGGAGCGGACACATCCATGATGTCGGCGCGTCCCGTGACCGCTGCCATGGGCAAGCCACCGGTCAGCGACTTCGCCATCGTTACCAGGTCCGGATCGAGCCCCAGACGTTCGCAGGCAAACATTGCGCCCGTGCGCGCAAAGCCGGTTTGCACTTCATCGGCAATCACCAGAATGCCGTGCTTGCGGCAAATCTCCGTGAGCGTGGGGAAAAACTCTGGCGGAGGCGTGACGAATCCGCCCTCGCCAAGTATAGGCTCGACGATCACGGCAGCGACCGTCTCGGCAGCAACCACGCGCTTGAATGTGTCTTCGATATGCTTCGCGCAAAACACTTCGCACGATGGATACTGCAACGAATACGAGCAGCGATAGCAATACGCGTACGGAATGCGGTAGACCTCGGCGGGGAAAGGCTCGAAGCCAGCCTTGTAGGGATGCGTCTTGCTCGTCATGGCCATCGCCATGTAAGTACGCCCGTGAAATGCGTCTTCGAAGGCAATGATCGCGGGTCGCCGAGTGTACGCGCGCGCGATCTTGACCGCGTTTTCCGTCGCTTCGGCGCCGGTGGTCACAAGCAAAGTTTTCTTCGGACCCTTCCCCGGCACGATCGCATTCAGCTTCTCGCAAACTGCGATGTAGCTTTCATAAGGCAGCACGTTGAAGCTGGTATGCAGGAACTGGTCAAGTTGACGGCGCACGGCATCAACGACGGCGGGAGCGCGGTGCCCGGTGTTGAGGCAGCCAATGCCACCGGCGAAGTCGATCAGGCGGTTGCCGTCCACGTCTTCGACGACGGCACCTTCCGCCTTCGCAACGAAGATCGGCGTGGCGTGGTAGGCGGCTTGCACGACCGCCGCGTTGCGCCGCTTCATCAGTTCCTTCGAACGCGGTCCGGGAATGGGAGTACGCAATTGAATTGTGGACATGATAATTCTCAGTTCTTAGTTCTCAGCTCTTAGCTCTTAGCTCTTAGCATCTTAGCATAAGATCAAGTTTGAACGTGCCCAGGTTGCCTCTTCTGGCAACTGACATCCGGCAACCGGCAACCGGTTCTCTAGTACCAGCCTATTGGCGCTTCGTTCAGATTGATGTAGACCTGTTTGGTCTCCAGATATTCTTCGATGCCCCAGGGACCTAGTTCCCGGCCAAAGCCGGATTGCTTGTAGCCTCCCCATGGTGCTTCAACATAGGTTGGCTGCATGTGATTGACCCAGACAATGCCGGCGCGCAGGGACTTCACGGTGCGCATGGCCTTGAAAATATCGCGCGTCCAGACCGCAGCGGCGAGTCCATAGGGAGAATCGTTGGCGATCTTCAGCGCATCTTTCTCGTCGTCAAACGGAATCACGGCGGCGACCGGCCCAAAAATCTCCTCGCGCGCGATGCGGGCATTGTTATCCACGTCGTAGAAGATGGTCGGCTGCACGTAGTAGCCTTTGGCAAATCTCTCTGCGCGGCCGCCACCCGACGCGACCTTCGCTTCTTTTTTCCCGATATCGAGATAGGAAAGCACGCGGTCGTATTGTTCTTTTGATACGAGCGCGCCCATCTTCGTTTCGCGTTCGAGCGGCGGTCCGATCTTGATCTTCTTTGCCTTTTCGGCCATGGCCTCGACGAACTTTTTGTAGATCGATTTCTGCACAAGGATGCGGCTGCCCGCCGAGCAGACCTCTCCCTGATTGATGAAGACGCCAAAAAGCGCTCCATCGATGGCCGCTTCGAAATCCGCGTCGGCGAAGAAGATGTTGGGCGACTTGCCTCCAAGTTCGAGCGTGACGCGCTTCACCGTGTCGGCCGCTTCTTTCACGATGATCTTGCCGACTGCGGCCGAGCCGGTGAATGCAATCTTATTCACGTCCGGATGCTTGACGAGCGGCGACCCGCAAGTCTCGCCGAATCCCGTGATCACATTGACGACACCCTTCGGCAGGCCGACTTCGTCGAACCACTTAGCGAGTTCGAGGGCGGTAAGCGGCGTTTGCTCAGCGGGCTTCAAAATACATGTGCAACCCGCGGCGAGCGCGGGCGCCAGTTTCCATGCAGCCATCAGCAGGGGATAATTCCACGGAATGATCTGACCCGCGACGCCGACCGGCTCTTTGAGCGAGAGACTCATGGCATTGTCGGGAACGGGATTCACATAGCCGACAACTTTGGTCGCGAGGCCGCCGTAATATTCAAAGCAAGTGGCGACGTCATTGATATCGAACTCGGCTTCCACGATTGGCTTGCCGGTGTTGCGGCATTCCAGTTCGGCAAGCATCGCCACGTTCTGACGAACCTTCTCCGCGAGGCGAAACAGCACGCGGCCTCGCTCCTGAGCCGTCGAGTTTGACCACGGACCTTCCTCGAATGCGGCCTTGGCGGCAGCGACGGCACGATCCACGTCGTTGGAGCCGGCGTCAGGAACCTGCGCAATTATTTCTTCGGTGGATGGATCGTAGACCGGAAAGATCTTACTCGACTTACTCGCGACCCATTCGCCGTTGACGAACATCTGGTAGGTCTTGACTTCGGGCTGTACTTCGGTGGGCATAAGAACCTCCTGCGATATCTGGCCGGGCTTTGCCCGGAGCTAACCTTCCAATTCGCTCAAGCCACGTTCACGGTAGAACGGTTTCCACGTGAACCTGTGCGGACGGCTTCAGCCGCCCATAAACAAAGAAAAAGAATGCCGCCAGTGCGAGGAAGAACAAGGTGAAGCCAAACATCTTCGCTTCGTACTTCCATAGGGACGTGATCTGCTTCGCGGGAAAAAACGCGAGCACGATTCCCAGGCACGTGGTCACAAAACCGCACAGTCCCGCAAAAACCAGTGTCCCTCGGGCATAACGGGCGTCGTCCGGATTCCCGCGGAACGCGAACTTCAGCAAGGCGGCAAAAACATACAAAAATGGAACCAGCTGCAAGACAACGGCCAGCGACAGCATGGTCTGAAACGCCTCCTGAACGCCGCCCGAAGCGTAGAAATTAACGACGATCAATATCAGCGAAACAACAGCCTGCACGATCAGAGCGGCGTGCGGAGTCGCATACTTCAGGATGAACCTTCCCCAGCCAGGAAGGCATATAGGAGTCGAGTCCGGCGACAAATGGGATGCGCGCCGATCCGCCCATCCACGCCGAGCCAATGCCCGCAATCGATAAGCTGAGCATCACGGCGAACGGCGCAATGATCCATCCCACTCCCACCCGGCCCGCAAGGTGACTGACCGCCTGCACGATTCCCTGCAGCACGTTAATGTCGTTCTTCCCGACCGCGATCAGCAACGTGAGGGTCGCCCCGATGTAGAGGACCCCGGAAATAACGCCTCCCAAGGCTACCGCGGGAGGCAAGGTTCTCTGCGGCTCCCGGATCTCGTCGCCCATCACGGAAGCCAGTTCCAGCCCCACCAAGCCAAAGCAAATCACGCCGAACGAATTCAGCACAAACCGCGGGTCCGCTGGAATGCGAAAGTCGGCCGGCGTGACGCTCGTGCCAAAATGCACGGCGGTGGTGATTCCCAGGCCAATCAGCACAGCCGCCGCCACAAAGGTGCCGATGGCGCCAGCATTGTTCAGCCACTTCCCCACCCCGAGGCCCACAATATTCAAAACCGTCAACAGCGCCAGCAGCGCCACGGACGCCAGCATGGCAAACGTCTTGTTATCGGCAAGGGCTGCGTGTCCCGGGCCCATCGCGAACACCGACACGCCGACAAAGTAGAGCATCACCGTCGGCACGTAGAGCATGTTGTTCGTCCAGTAGCACCAGCCGGACAGGAAGCCGTGGAAGTCGCCGAAGACCTCCTTCGCCCACAAGTAGACGCCGCCTTCTCCCGGATAGCGATGAGCGAGTTCGATCACCGCGATTCCCTGCGGCCAGAAAAAAAGGAGAAGCGAGATGATCCAAAGCCAGACGGTTACGCCGCCATTCGCCGCGATGCTCGGGACGACGTTCAGGTTGAATACTGCGACGACAAACAGCAACACCAGGTCAAAGCGTCCGAGGACGCGCTTGAGGTGCGGCTGATTTTCGTCGTGGGCGGACAATATCTCTCCTATTCGACAATGGCTGCCGGGTTCCTGCCCGGCTGGACAGCCGGGGGCGGCTGTCCCCACGTAATTTGTGGCGGAGCGGACAGGAGTGCCCGCCCCGCAGTGCTAATGGGTTGCGACCGCTCCCATGCGCTCGTGTTGCGCGGCTGCCAGCGCATCGGCAATATCGGCGAAGACGGCAAGATGCTGGTCGATATCGGCCTCCGTGTGTTGCACGGAGATCGTCCACTGCTCGTCCCACCAGTAAGGTTGCGGCATGACACCGCGGTTCACCATGCCGAACCAGTAATGGCGCCAGAGGTCGACATCGATGGCCAGCCAATCGCGATAGTTCTTGATCTCCGCCGGATATAGCATCAGCGCGCCATTAACGCCCGCGCTTGCGATGTAGGCCTGCAGTCCGGCCTTGGCAACAATCTTCCGGTAGCCATCGGTCAGTTTCTGGCTGAGTTTGTCGGTGTGCGCATAGTTCGCGCGCGTCAGTACTTCGCGGAAGATCGCCAAGCCCGCCGCCATCGAAATCGGATTGGTGTTGTAAGTGCCGCCGTGAAACACCTTATGATCGGAGATAAGTTGCATCACCCGCTTATGCGCGCCGAAAGCGGCCAGCGGAAATCCACCGCCAATCGATTTCGCCAGGCAGATGATGTCAGGCATGACGCCGAAATATTCGGAAGCGCCGCCCCAGCACAGCTTCGCGCCGGTCTTGACCTCATCGAAGATCAGCAGCGCGCCATGTCTTGTCGCAAAGCGAGCGCAGGCCCTCGAGAAAACCCTTTTGCGGCATGCAGAGGCCAACATTCATCATGATGGGCTCGAGAATGATGGCCGCAATCTCGTTGGGATTTTCGCGGAAGCGCCGCTCCACTGTCTCAAGATCGTTGAAGGTCGCGATCTTCACATTGTCGATGCTCGCCTGGGGCACGCCCTTGCCGCCGGAGACCGGCTTCGGATTCTTAATGTCGCCGAAGTCGTCGGCGGGCGGATGCGGCTTCACGCTGACGAGCGCAGCATCGTGCAGGCCGTGATAACCGCCCTCGAACTTGATGATTTTGTCGCGTGCGGTGGCGGCGCGCGCCAGACGAACGCTGTGCATGGTGGCTTCGGTGCCGCTATTGCCGAAGCGGCACATCTCGATCGGAAACCGGGTGCAGATCTCTTCCGCCAGTTCCCACTCCATGTTGTGCGGCATGCCGTAGGCAGCGCCCTTGCGCAGGCGTCCTTCAACGGCTTTAACAACGGCGGGATGGGAATGTCCGGCCATGACCGCGCCAAAACATAGATTGTGGTCGATATATTCGTTGCCATCGAGGTCGCGGAACCTGCCGCCGAAACCTTCCGACACGAAGATTGGATATGGGTCATAGGCGCGGTAATTGCTGGCGACGCCGAGAGGCAGGCGTTTCAGGTTTTTCTTATGCGCTTCGGCGGACTTCGGAGTACGCCGCTCGAACGAGTCGAGCTCTTTTTGCAGTGCGGGATACATCGTGATCTCCAAGAATGCTCAGGCCAGATAGGCCATTAGATTGGGCCGGGCGGTTTGAGGCCGCCCGGTTTCAAGGCAAAACTAGAAATAAAACTTCAAAGCAAATTGTACCAGCCGCGGAGGCAGAACCTCCTGGATCTGGCCGAAGGTCGAGTCCGAGAAATTCCCATCGGGGTTCACGAACTCCGTCCGGTTGAACAGGTTAAAGATGTCGGTCCGGAACTCGAAGTAGTGACCTTCCGTGAGCGCAAGCTTCTTCATCAGGGTGATATCCCACTGGTTTTCGCCGGGGCCGCAGCAAATCGATCGAGGGGTGGTGGAGAAAGTGCCCAGCGGCGGGTCGGAAAACTGATTGGGATTCAGATAGTTGTGAACAATTTGCCCATTCGGCAGTACGACCGGAAGCTTCGGATCCTGGATCTGCAGCGGGCCGGAAAGCTGCGGTGCAGCCGTTCCAAAGAAGAACAGGCTGCCAATCAGTTCGGTGTCGTCCTGAGTTTGCAACCTGATTGGGAAGCCGCTCTGGAGCTGGGTAATACCGGAGAGTTGCCAGTTGTCGAGAACCTTGCCCTTGACGCCCTGGTACTTCGGCACCGGAATATTCCATACGTAGTTGATGACGAAGCGTTGCTTTGAATTGAATAACGAAAGCCCACGGCTCTTCCTGTAATCAAAGGGATTGAGCGTTTCCTCGAAGGAGGACGCCCAGTCGAGCGACTTGCTAAAGGTGTAGGCCGCCTGAAACTGCAACCCGTGTGAAAACCTCTTTTCGAGCATGGTCTGCAGCGAATTGTAAGCAGAAGTAGCAATCGTATCCTCGGCAAAGATGTTGGTGAAGATTGGATTGCCCCCGGTAGGACAGTTCAACCCCGCGTTCGCACCATTGGTCACGCAGTTGGGAGCCGAATAAGGTCGCGTTCCCGCTAAAAAGATCGGAGTTCCTCCGCCCGCACCAGATATCACCTGACCGTTCGGCAGGGTGAGGCTTTGTCCCGGAAGCAACGTAAACTGGTAGGTATTGTCTTCCCCGGTTGGACCACATCCTTGGCCCAAATTCGCCAGATCGAGGCAGGTTTGCGGATTGCCGGGGTTGATATCGTGCGAAGCCAGCAGCCGGTGGCCTTGCGACCCTACGTAATTGATTTGCCAAAGCAAGTCCTTGGCCAGTTCGCGTTGGATGCTGAAGTTGTACTGGGCCGTGTACTGTGTCCGCAGGTGAGGCTGGAAGTCACCATACATCAGGATCGGAGAGAAATTCGCCCAGCCCGGGTCTTTGCCCCTGGGAGGATTAATGATGCCGTTGAAACCGTTCGGTGCGACACTGCCGTCCTGCCCGATAAAGGGAGTATTGAAAAACGTATTGTAGAAACTGGGGCTGCTTCCAAAGGGAGGCTCGGCGCCGAACTGTTCGAGCACAAGCTGCTCCATCGGGTTATAGAATAATCCCCAGCCCGTCCGAATGCTGGTTTTGCCATTGCTACCAAATATCTTGCCGAGAAAGCCGTCCGTAAAGTTAGGACTATAGGCAAGGCCGATGCGTGGTGCAAAGGCCTTGTAGTAAGTTGAAGTTAGTCCGGCAGGCACGCCTGGATCGCCAGGAACGACCAGACCCGTTGGGCAGTACGCGAGCGGGGTATTGGTGCAGGGATAGATCGTGCTGTTCTCGCCCGGGCGGAAGGTCTGCACATGGCCCAGCGCATCGGCCAGCGGAGTGTCGAGTTCCCAGCGAAGTCCGTAGTTCAATGTAAGGTTGCTTTTGATCTTCCAGCTGTCCTGAGCGAAGAGATAGAGGCCGGTATTTCGAATGTTCTCCCGCTGCGCGGAACCCTGAGAGTAGGTGTCCACGAGGCCCAGGAAATAGCCAGGATAATTGTCGAGCGAACTAACGGCATTAGTGCCGGAACTGTCGAAGGTAAAGTTGCCACTGACGTTGTAATACAGCGTTTGATCGAACCGGTTACGCTGGATGTCAGCACCAAACTTTATTGTGTGATTGCCTTTGACCCAGCTCAGGTTATCGGTGAATTGGAAGGAGTTCCCAACTTGGGGCAGTTCGCCCTCCCAGCCATTACCGATGTTGAAACCGCCGGCAACGTCTACGAATGGTAGACCCGTGCGGTTCGACGGCAGACCCGTCGTAATGCCGTAGAGAGGATTCGTCCCGAGTTGACCCTGGATCGAGTTTGCTCCGCTACTCGAATCAGAGACGCCATTGAAACAGTATGTGCTCGCTGATCCTGTGCAGAAACTGTTGACTCCGCCCGTATTCTGCGGATGCTGGAACGTCAACTCACCTTCGCGCAGATAAGTGACCCGAAACTCATTCACGAGGGAGTTGCTGATCGTCCAGGTATGGCTAGGGTTCCATTGTTGAAAGCGCTGCTTTACAAATGTCCCATAGCCTGGAACGTTCGCACCTGCAGCCTGGAAGTTATAGAAGGGATTCAGATCTCGCTCGTCGTTAAAATAATAGTAAACGCTGAGGTTCTGGCGATCGTTGATTTTGTGATCGACACGCACGGTAAACTGGTCCGCGTCGATTGATTGGGTCGGCACGCCCTGGTACTGGCTGCCTGGAAGGTTTGAAGACGGCAAGTATTGCAACAGGTTTAATGCCACCGGATCCATGCACGGCTGGGGAATAGCTACTGTTGGAAAAACCTCGGTCCAGGGTATGTATGTATTGCCTGGGACATTCGGGTTTGGCTGTGAGGGAAGATTCGCGATCGGCGTTGTGACCCCTAACAGGTTTAACGCGGCGTCACAGCCAGGCCTCCCGTCCAGCGCTTGCGCCAGGAAAGGATAGGTTCCGGCAGGCAGGCCAGTAGTATCGATTCCACCCCCGAAGGCCGTGTTCGCACCGCCCGCACTGAAGTCTCCTGGTAGGGTTGGGGTTCCGATTTCCGTCGGCGTTGGCAACTGTACCAGGGGGCTGGCCAGGCCCTCCCGAATACGCCGGCCTTCGTAAGACCCGAAGAAGAACGTCCGGTCTTTTTTGAGCGGACCTCCCAACGTGCCGCCAAACTGGTTCTGATTGAACTGAGGCTTGGTTGTGTTGAGAAATCCCTGAGCATTGAGGACCTTGTTGCGGAAGTACTCATAAACGTCGCCGTGAAACTGGTTAGTCCCTGACTTGGTGACAACGTTCACCACCGCGCCAGAATTGCGCCCGTACTCAGCATCGAACGTATTGGTGATAATTCGGAACTCATCGATTGCGTCTGGCGTAGGTTGCACCGCGGCTCCGTTAACAAAGGTGTCGTTGGCATCGCCACCATTTACGCTGAAGTTGTTGGCAGCGCCCGCGTCCACCATTGACGGAAACCGAACCGGGGTCGTCGCTGCCGTAAAAAGTGCCGCCGCTTGATCCCAACTGCGACTGCACGCCCGGCTGTAACTGCAGGAACTGATAGGTATCGCGGGTGTTCAACGGCAGTTCGTTCACCGACTTGTTGTTGACGACAGCGCCCAACTGCGTGCTGGTCGTATCTACGAGCGGAGCTTCCGAGGTCACTTCCACTACTTCTTTTGTCTCGCCAACCTGCAGCGTGGAGTTGAAGGTCACGACCTGGTTCAATTCAACGGTAATGCCTTTGCGAACGTTCGTCTTGAATCCCGCTAAATCAAGGACAAGGTGTAGGTGCCGATCGGAACTATCTGGAAAGCCATAGTCCCCGCTGGCATTGGTCGCAGTCTGGCGGCTGACTCCGGTCGCCTCATTCGTAGCGGTCACCTTGACATCCGCAATCACTGCGCCGCTGGGGTCGGCAACGCGGCCGAGAATGCGTCCCCCGGTACCTTGGGCAACCACGAACGGAGAACAGACCAGGCAAAGGCTCACAACTGCCAGGCAAAGGCTCGCGAGAGCGAGCCCACGGCTTAACCGGGAAGTTTTCGGCGACAGCATGAACAGGTCCTCCAGATCCGGCGCTTGCAGATCCGATTTTCGAACTTGATTTTCGACCTTGTACGAACTACGAACCTTGCTATAATCGCGCAAGGTTAGAGATTCCCCTGCCCTCTGTCAAGCGAAAAAGACCAAGCGGAAAAGTGCAACTCCCGCAGCGCGCCAGCAGGTATTTGAATGGAAGTCATGTCGAGCGACGGACAAGTTTATCTGAAAATCGGCGACGTGGCCCGTCTTGTCGGCGTTTCTCCCTCGGCCATCCGTGGATGGGAGAGCCTCGGCCTCACACGCCCGCAGCGCAGCCAGGGCCGCTATCGTCTCTACACCAACGACGACGTGCGCCTGCTGAAAAAGGCGCGCTATCTCCGCAAAGTGCGCGGTATGAACACACCCGCAATCGTCGAGATGCTCAAGCGCGAAGGCGCGATCAAGGCTCCTGCCAGTCACGGCACGAGCACCCTCGGTTCGCGCCTTCGTCAGTTGCGCAGCAAGCGCGGGCTCAGTTTGGCGCAAGTCGCCTCGGCGGCCGGAATCTCAGTCGGATTCCTCAGCGCGCTTGAGCGCTCGCAAATGAGCGCGTCGGTTGGAACACTCCGCAGGCTAGCACGCTACTACCACATCAACATCCTTGATTTTTTCGATCCCGCCAAATCGAATTCCCGATTGGTGCGCCCCTCCCAACGCAAAGTGCTTGAGGCCGGCCCCGGCGTGCGCATGGAGTTGCTCGCCGGTGGCAACACCGTCATGGAGCCGCACCTGTTCCGCATCAAACCTCGGGCCGGGAGCGGCGAATCGTATGCGCACGAGGGCGAGGAATTCCTGTTCGTTCTGCGCGGAGAACTCAAGATTGCCCTCGCCGACGAGGAGTACCATTTGAAACGCGGTGACAGCTTCTATTTCGAAAGCGCCACGCCGCATCGCTGGAAGAACCCCGGATTAAGTGAAACCTGGCTCTTGTGGGTGAACACGCCACCGACGTTCTGAGTGAAAAACGCACGGCAGAGCCAAGGTCGCCGGATTGGGGGCGCACTCTGCTGGAGAGATCGGGAGAGAGAGAAATAAATAAATGACGACGCGTAAATCCGTGATCCTTTTATTCGCCGCTCTCCTGATTCTCTTCTGCGGATCGTGCGCTCGGAAAACGCCCACATTGAACCTGCTCGTGTGGGAAGGCTACGCCGATCCTTCGTACGTCAAGACCTTCGAGGAACAGAACCATTGCAAGGTCTCGGCATCGTACATGGGATCAAGCGACGAACTGGTCGCCAAGCTGCGCGGCGGCAGCGCCGGCACCTACGACATCATCTCTCCTTCAAGCGATGTGGCCACAATCATTGCGACCTCAGGTCTGGCTGCTCCTCTGGATCTGGGCAAACTGCCCACCTATGGCCAGCTTTCACCACAATTGACCTCACTGCCGCTGGTGCGCGTAAAAGGCGACGTTTACGGCGTGCCGTTTATGTGGGGACCGGATCCCATGATCTATGACACCACCGCGTTCCCGCAGACACCCGATAGCTGGAACGTGATGTGGGACCCGAAGCTGAAAGGAAAGATTTCTGTCTGGGACGATCTCTCGACCGTTTACATGGCGGCGCAGGTTCTGGGCTATGACAAGCCTGATTCGGGACATCTCTATAACCTGAGCGACGATGAATTGAACGCGGTAGAGAAAAAGCTGATCGAGCTGAAGCCGAACATTCGCAAAATGTGGTCCACGGGCGGCGAACTGACAAACCTGTTTCAGAATCATGAGGTCGTGATCGCCATGGGCTGGCCGCTGATGACCAACCAATTGCGCAAGAGCAATTTCCCGGTCGGCGAGACGATTCCGAAAGAAAACACAACGGGCTGGATCGATCACCTGATGATTACTGCGGGCAGCGAGAATAAAGACCTCGCCTATAGATTTCTAGAGTTTATGATCCAGGCGCAGACGCAGAAGAAAGTCACCGATGTGACGGGTTATACGCCGGCGAATCCGCACGCCGCGCAGTTCATGACGCCAGAAGAAGTGAAGAACCTGCACCTCGACGACGTCGACAATTACCAGAAGCGACTTTATTTCTGGCAAAATGTTCCGCGCCGCGCCAAGTACAACGAGATCTGGAACGAAGTGAAAGCTGCGCAGTAGAGTAGCGCCGCCGTCCTGGCGGCCCAAGGGCGGCGGGACGCCCGCCAGACAGCCGGCAATAACGCCGCGCTACGATCGACAGCAATGGCGACATCTATTGAACCCGTTCCGACTAAGCCACACCGGCACAGCGGCGCTGCTCTCCCTCCGCTCCGTCGCCAAGCATTTCGGCAAGAACATCGTCCTGCGCGACATCACGCTCGAAATTGCGGAAGGGGAATTTCTCACCATCCTCGGCGAAAGCGGCTCCGGCAAAACCACTCTCCTTCGTATTCTCGCCGGCTTCGAGCAGGCCACTTCTGGAGAAGTCTGGATGTCCGGCGAACGTCTCGATACCCAGCCAGCTTTCCGCCGCCGCGTGAACACCGTCTTTCAGAACTACGCCCTGTTTCCTCACATGACCGTCGAAGATAACGTCGCCTTCGGACTTCGAATCGCCAAGCGGCCAGCCGCCGAAGTACCGTCGCGCGTAGCGAAGCGCTCGCGAAAGTGGAGATGTCAGCGTTTGCGAAATCCAAGCCATCGAAGATCAGCGGCGGACAGCAACAGCGCATCGCACTCGCCCGCGCATTGGTCAATCGTCCGCGCCTGTTACTTCTTGATGAACCGCTCTCCGCGCTCGACGCCAATCTTCGCCGCCAGATCCAGGTCGAACTCAAGGCCTTGCAACGCGAGGTCGGCATCACATTTATTTTCGTCACGCATGACCAGGAAGAAGCGATGGTGATGTCCGATCGCATCGCCTTGCTGCGTTCAGGAGACTCGAACAGATCGCGAGTCCCGCGAATCTACACTCGCCCCGCGACCGTCAACACCGCACAATTATCGGGCACACCAATTTCCTCAAAGCCGCGGTGAGTAATGGCGCAGCGACGAGCGGAACGCTCACCTGGCCTACGTCTTCGCCGGATGGGCCCCCTTGTTCTCGCTGCGCCCGGAGTCGATTCGTATCGCCACGGGATCGTCGCGACGCGGTGCGCTTTGCTGCCCGAACCCGCGACCAGGTTTTTCATGGCGCGAATGAGTTGCTGGCGCGTCGAGTGCGCCGACGGCCAGATCCTCACCCCCGCGCATCTCATCGCACCCCTTCGTCGATGGGCAGGTGGAACTAGAATTCAACCCCGCCGATGCCGTTCGCGTCCGCAGGTCCGAGGAACGCGACTGATGTTCTCCCGTGCCTACCGCATTGTCGTTACTGTCCCGCCGCTGGTTGTGGGTTGCGGTCTTTCTTCTTGTGCCCTACCTGCTGATGCTCTGTTACAGCTTCTGGTCGGTATCAGCAGTCGCAAGCGATCGTTCATTCCTGGACCTTCGACAACTACCGCGAACTGCTGCACCAAGCCGGTGTACTGGGAGACGCTGCTGCGCTCGATGTGGATTGCCGCGCGCGTCACGCTCTTCTCGATGCTGCTGGGATATCCGTTGGCTTATTTCCTGTCCTTCTATGCTGGCGCGCAGAAAAGATTTGTTCTACCAGCTTGTGATCATCCCGCTCTGGGTGAGCTATCTGGTGCGCGCTTATGCCTGGAAGACGATTCTCGGCACCGACGGCGTTCTGAATACGCTGTTGCAATATGTGCACCTCACAAGGCATCCACTGGACTTCCTGCTCTACAGCCCGTTCGCGGTCGTGCTCACGCTGACGCACATCTACACGCCATTCACGTTCCTGCCGATCTACGCGGCGCTCGAACACATCCCGCGCAATCTGGTGGAAGCCTCGCACGATCTTGGCGCGTCGCCCGCGCAGACCTTCTGGCGCGTGATCTTTCCGCTGTCGATTCCGGGCGTGCTCGCCGGCGCAACCTTTGCCTTCGTCCTCAGCCTGGGAGACTTTCTCGCGCCGCTGCTGCTCGGCGGACCGAGCGGCATCATGATCTCGAACATCGTTGTCAGCCTCTTCGGCGCCGCTTACAACTGGCCGCTGGGCGCGGCGATTTCGTTCTGCATGCTGATGATCGTCGTGGGATTGCTTTTCTTTTCGGAGCGACTGGAAAAGAAGTGGAGCTTCTCATGAGCGAACCAA
>CAVPUZ010000002.1:0-61036 GCA_963709055.1 uncultured Acidobacteriaceae bacterium | reverse complement strand
AGAAGTACGAACTGTAAGAGCGAGCTCTCGGCTCTCAGCTCTTGGCTCTTAGCTCTCGGTTCTCAGTTCTCGGTTCTCAGTTCTCAGTTAGACCCTAGCTTTCGGGTCCACCTTGCCTTCTTTTTTTCACCTTCTGGCTAGATTTATGTACCCCCCGCCTACCATTTTTTGGTTAAAGTATTAATTCTAAACAACTTACTCGCAAAATATTCAAAAATAAGGAGTTAGGTTGTCAAAGAGCGCTGAAAATGGTTTTGGGGCAGCTCAAGTGCGGGTCCTGGTCGGCGGACACACCTCTGAACTGCCCCAATCAGAATTTTATTCTCGCAGGTTGTGCGCGGAAAGTCTGTGATGGCGCGTACCGTGGGATTGTGATGAATACTCACGACGTTCGAAGTTGAGGAGAAACTATTAAAATTGCGCGCATGAAGAAGACAAAGGCGGTTTCAAAGGCCGTACCAAAGACGATCGACGAATACCTGGCGAGGGTCCCTGAACCTGCCCGCACGACCTTGAATAAGGTGCGCGCTGTGATTCGCTCGGCGGTGCCTCCTGAGGCCACTGAGACTATCAGCTACGGAATTCCGACCTTCAAGTACAAAGGATCGCTAGTGGCATTCGCCGCTTTTAAGGAGCATTGCAGTTTGTTTCCAATGGGCGCGAGCGTGTTGGACGCCTTTGAGAGGGAGCTGAAAGATTTCAGAGTATCCAAGGGAACGCTTCATTTCCCCGTCGACAAACCGATGCCCGCCACGCTTCTCAAAAAAATCGTCACGGCGAGGATTGCTCAAAACGAACTCAAGAGCCGGCGTTGAGCGCGCGAATTTGGGTATGTGGTGGGCACGTTCAAGCGACCACCGGGGCTAAACAGTTTGCTGAAAAAGTCGATCTGCGGCCGTAAGCAAGTCTCCCCGGCGCTAAAGCGCAGATTCATTTTGGACGACTTAATGGCACGACTAAACGTCGTGCCCTTCCCTTTTTTTTTGCAATTCGAGTTTTCAGCGAACTGTAAAGCCCATGGTGATTCAAAGCGAGTTAGGCGGCCCTGAAGTGTGTGCGTGAGAACTCGTCTTGCGCCCCTCCGGGGCTTGATCGTTTCCCACCTGCACCCACGGCTCGCGCCGCGGGCTGCATTCTTACGCCGCTTCGCGGCTGATAATCGCAGAGATTATTCCACCGCAAGTTGGAAATTCGAGTTCTCACGCACACCCTGAAGGGCCGCTCTTCCACGGTGGCGCAATTTTTCGTGAGTGTTTCCGCAACCAACCCGGGAGCAGGCGATGGCACCCAGTCATCGCAAGAAACGCGATGAGTGGGCCACCCGGCGCGGGACGCGTGGCCGTCCGACAGACATCACTTGCAGTCAAAGTTGGCGGCATCGTTGGGGTTGCCGGCGCCCTTGTACACGGCTTCGCGGGGATAGGAACATAACGGACGCGTGAACGCGACACCTTGATCCGGCATGTTGTTGAGGTAGTGCGTGGCGAGAATTTCGTTGGGAGCGGTGTCCTGCTCCACCCATTGGACGAGCGGGGTTAGCATGTCGAATACATTTGCGCCGGGGCCTCCTTTGCAGTGGTTCATGCCCGGGACCATGAAGAGCCGGTAAAAATCCTGGGTCTGCTGCCGGGTTTGCCCGAGTGAGCCGCCCGTAAAATTCGCGACGCTCTCGAAATAATTGATGCTGGTCAGGGGCGGCACCTCGGGATCGCTGAATCCGTGGTACTGGATCAGCTTGCCGCCGCGCCCGCGAAACCGCTCCAGGTCGGGATCGACCGAGTTCAGAACCGACGCCAGGGTCTGACCGGGGACCACTACTTTGTTGTCCACGTAGGCGGGGCCGGAGATCCAGTCGAAGGTTTGGAAATTCCAGTTCGGATTGTCGAAGACGAAGTTCTCGAAAAAAGGCAGACCGATCTGGGCGTGCGAGTCGGTTTGCGGCGCGGGCGGCGGTTGGGGAGAGATCGATGAAGGCCAGCCATCGGCTTCGCCGCCTCGCTCAAAAGGCGGATAGTAGCCGGGCTGCTGCACCATCTGATCGGGGCCATTCCACAAATGTCGAACCCCTTCGACCTGTTTTGCTGTCAGGCAATTGGGAGGCGTCTGGGAGCCTGAGCATAGCTGCGCCGCGGGATCGAAGCGGCAGCGGCGCGGATTATTCAGGACGCCATCCACCACCCCATCGAGGGCGTCGCAGGCCGCATTCACGGCATTGCCAAGCAGGGTGTCCCGCGTGGTGAAAACGGTGCGAGCAGGGTTCGCGAACATCTGCCATACCACCCACAGGTTGGCGCCCACGTGATGGTGGGTATAGAAGGCCACCGGATCACCGGCCACGATGCCGTCGTAATCTTCCGGGAAGCGCTGCGCCTCCATCAGCGCCTGTCGTCCTCCGGTGGAGCAACCGGTGAAGTACGCGCGCTTCGAAGCTTCTCCGTAGAACGCGGAAGCAATCTGCCTGCCGACAGTGGTCATGAGATGGATGGAGCGATAGCCAAAATCGATGATCTTTTCAGGGTGTCCCAGGGCAAAGGATGCGTCATCGGCAGAGGACCCGACGTGGCCAGTGTCAGTACCAACGGTGGCGTAGCCGAGCGAGACGCCTGGTGCTATTGCACTGTACGGGATCGATCCCGCAAAGCCGCCGTTTCCGACGCCCTCGAATTTGCCGTTCCAGGTGGAGGACGGCATCCATACCTCGATTCCGATGTCTGAATCGCCGGTCGGCGTCAGGGTAGCCGCTACCCGGCAGAAGGCGGGCATATTTGTAAACACTTCGCCGTTTGGTGCTGTGTAAGTGCCCGCGGATATTGACTGGTCGGCCGTAACGGCGGTGTGTGGCAACGTCAGGGAGGCCAGGCTTTCGCAGGTTGCCGCGGTCGCCTGGGAGGCCGCAGATGTGGCAAACATGAACGCCAGGATCAGGGTTTGCCGGGACATGCTGGCTCATCCTTTCTTGCTCGCAATATTATAGAGTCTTGCGCCTTGGGCCGCGGTGGGCTCGCGGACAGGAATGTCCGCGGCCACACGTTCCGCAGTAGAGGGTCTGCGGCACGCAAATTTTTGGCCCGATGCGGCGAGTCTTTTCGGCGCCGCCCGGGTTATGACAAATCGGAAACCGCAGGTGTATCCCGCCCAGGGTGGTTCACCTCGTCCAGTAGTTGATTCCTCGAAAAGGAGATCGTTATGGAATCCGGCCCCAGGGTTTTGTTACTACTAGCCGCGACGCTCGTGGCTACTGCCGCCCACGCCCAGTATGGGAGAACTCCATTTAAGCATGTCATCGTGATCTTTCAGGAGAACCGATCGCCCGACAATCTGTTTCAGGGATTGTGCACCGCCAACGGCGGCGTGCCCGGATGCAACGCGTCCGGCACTGAGGGAAAGTATGACATTGTGTCGACCTATGTGAATGCCGACGGGCAGACGGTACCGTTAACGCCGGTCGGACTGGCCACGAATTTTGATCTGGACCACAGCCACGGCGGGCCGAAACTCGATGGAACCATCAGCGGATGGAATTTCGAGTTCAAGAATCAGGGGATCAGCGGCAAGCCAGCGGCCAATGTTCCCGCCGTGTGTGGGGCCAACATTTTCGGCTGCGTGGTGCCGGCCGACAACTATTCCCAGTTCATGTACGTGTACAACACTCCGGTGACGAACAGCAACGGGAGCAGAGGCGGCCTGCTCGATCCCTACGTCACAATGGCAACGACTTATGGATGGGCCAACCGGATGTACCAGACCAACCAGGGGCCAAGTTATCCGGCGCACCAGTATATTTTTGGCGCTACCTCGGCGCCCACGGCAGCGGACGACGCAGCAGGTGTATTCGTCTCTGAGAATTCAGGCACCACTTACGGTTGCGGTTCGGGAAATTCAGTACAACTGATCCGGCCGAACGGCGATGGCGCGCCACCTTTTGGCACAGAAACCCCTGGCGATGAAACCGTAGAATGCTTTACGCGCAACGCCATGGACTACCTGTTCAGCCAGCCCAGTCCTAAAATTACGTGGACTTATTATTCCGAAGGGCAAAGCAGTCTGTGGGTAGCGCCGAACTCGCTCTCGAATATCTGCATACCTCAGTCGGGCATATGCACGGGGCCAGACTGGACCAAAGGCGCGTCGAATGGCTACGTTGACACTACACCTCCCGATGTCTTGACCGACATCGCTAACTGCTCGCTCTCGCAGGTAAGCTGGATAACTCCCGCCGGCCAGTATTCGGACCATCCGATCAATAGCGGGCAAGGGCCGTCGTGGGTGGCTGCCATTGTCAATGCCATTGGAAACAACGCAAGTTGCGACGATGGCACTGGCTATTGGAAGGACACTGCAATCTTCATCACGTGGGACGATTGGGGAGGTTGGTACGATCACGTGCAGCCAGTCTTCCAGACGGGCGCGAACCAAAACGACTACCAGCTGGGCTTTCGTGTGCCGTTGGTGGTGGTCTCGGCCTACTCGCCGAAGGTTGGGTATGTCAGCAATCTGAAATATGATTTTGGCAGCGTCGTGAAGGCGATTGAGGGCATCTTCGGCCTCGGGAGCCTCGGATTTGCCGATGCGCGAGCGGCAAACGATCTCCACGACTTTTTCAACTTCCATCACGCGCCAACGGCGTACAAGACGATTCCTGCGCCGCTGCAGGGCAGCTTCTTCACCAAGACGGCGGCGGCTGAGGTTGATCCACCGGATAGCGATTAGTTCCGTTACCGCGATCACCCAGGTAGCAGAGCGTAGCGCCGGCTGTTCCGAGGGCGCCCCGCCTCGGCGCATCAGCTTTCTTGGACAGCCGAGGGCGGCTGTCGCTACGCGAGAAGTTAGGACGCAGGGGTCTTTCGACTACGCAAGGACCTCACTTTGTGAGGTCCTTGCTTCGCTCAAGATGACACCGGATATGGCTATTTCTTAGTTCTAATCCTCGTTGTTCTAATTTTCGTCGTTCTAATCTTCGTCCTGCGAACTCGTCTCTCCCGCGTCGGCTGGGGCCGGTTTTTGCAGATCGATCTGGGGCATGCCTGCTTTCTTTAATTGCTCGTTCAGGGCTGGAACGTCTTTCATTTTGATTTGATTCCAGGCGGACAACTGTTCGTCGAGCGCTTTTTCCAGGTCGGCGAACATGGCGGTTTGCTGCGTGGTGGGCGCGTCGTCGGCGGTATCGAGAGCGCTGATGATGTCTCCGAAGCCTGCGTTCAGACGAGACAGGCTGCGGCCTTCGGGCGTGCTCAGGTAACGCGCGCCGTAGCCTCCTTCGCCGCCTTCGATCGCTGCGGTTTGGAGTCTAGGTCGCTCGCCATCTTTGCTATTGCCATTGCCGCTTGCGCCGAGTTACTGGCGGCGCTGTTGGCAGACGTGCCCTCTTTGTGCGGCTTCAACTGCGCTCGCAGGCTGCGCACTTGCTGCAGGGCTTCGTAGTCGCGGTGCAGGGCACTCGGCGATTTTGCGGTCGAGTTCGAAGTGGCGGCGCAGATCCTCGGGCGAGGTTTTCACGCGCGGGTCCATGCGGATTTCGAGCGGCTGCGGTTGCCCGCCATGGTTTTGTGGCGCCGAGTCTCCCCTCTAGGCTCGATTGGACCGCAGCCGTACCGTGTATTTGCCCGGCAGTACTGTTGCCCCTGCAGGATAGAGTGGCGTGTCGTGATAAATGGCGGAGATGGGAAAGTCGCGGCTGAGCACCGTCGGGCAGCGGGATAAGTCATGTCCCAGACGAAGCGATGCATGCCCGCGGCCGTGGACAGAGGTCCGCGCCGGACGCACCCAATACATCGGGACGTTGTAGTCTTTGGGATTCACCGGCTCGGGCTTGTCGGCGCTGGAGAAACGGCGCACTAGTTTTCCGGCTGAGTCGACGATCTCAAGAAATGCGACTGTAGGCCATCGGGGAATTTGCGGCATTGATTTCAGCCAATAGTCGATCATTGCGCCATCGGGAGGGTTCTGGCCGGCGGGCTCTTCGGGAGGAAGCGGCGTGTCGGGATTGTTGTCGCGGCGCACGCGATAGGTTAATTCCGGCCTAAACAGGTACGGGCCCGCGACGATTTTTTCGTCGAGTTGGCGCAGCGGCGTGATGTCATCCAAGATCCAAAATGACCGGCCGTGTGTGCCTACTACCACGTCGTCGTTGTGCACGACCAGGTCGCGAATCGACGTGGGCGGCAGATTCAGCTTGAGCGATTGCCAGTGGTCGCCGTCGTCGAATGAAACGTAGATGGTGCGCTCGGTTCCGGCGAAGAGCAGGCCCTTGCGCTCGGGATCTTCGCGGACGGTGTTGATCGGCTCGTTGTCGGGCAGGCCGGTGACGATCTTCTGCCATGTCTTGCCGCCGTCGTGCGTGCGGTAGATATAAGGATGCAGGTCGTCGACGCGGAGGCGATTGACGGCAGCATAGACGGTCGCGGTATCGAAATGTGACGCATCCATCTGTGCGAGTTTGCTCCAGGGCGTGAGGTCGGGCGGCGTCACGTTTTCCCAGGCCTTGCCGCCATCGCGTGTGACTTGAATCAGGCCGTCGTCGGTGCCGATCCAAATCAGGTTGCCATCTTTCGGCGAGGGCGCGATGGAATAGATCACTCCGCGATGCTTGCCCTTGGCGGGATCGTCGTTGACGAACTGTTGTCCGAGGCTGGCGGGAACGCCCGGGTCTTCGCGGGTGAGGTCGGGGCTGATGATCTGCCAGCTGTTACCTCCGTCGCGGGTGACGAACAGAACATTCGAACCCAGGTAGAGCGCGTGCGGATCGACGGGAGAAAAAATCAGCGGTGCGGTGCGGTTGAAACGGAACTTCCCAGTGCGCAGAACTACGGGAGAAATGTCGCGCGTCTGGCCGGTGGTGCGGTCGAAGACGGTGGCCTTGCCGCCGTAAATCAGGTTGGGATGCAGCGGATCGGGCGCGACGTAGCCGTATTCTTCGACGCCGAGCGTGGTCCAGTCGCGGAAGGTGATCTCGCCAAAGTCGCTGCGGCTGGCGGTGCCGACCGAACCGCTTTCCTGCTGAGCGCCGTAGACCCAATAAGGAAACTGATTGTCGGTGATGACGTGATAGAACTGCGCGGTCGGCTGGTTATACCAGGAACTCCAGGTTTTGCCGCCGTTGACGCTGATGGTTGCGCCCTGATCGAGGGCGAGCGCGATGATGTCGGGATTTTCGGGATTGATCCAGATGGTGTGGTAGTCGTCGCCGCCGGGCGCGCCTTTGATGGCGGTGAAATTCTTGCCCGCGTCGGTTGACTTGTAGGTGCTGGTGTTGGCGACGTAGATGACATCTTTGTTGCGCGGGTCGACGCGCACGCAGTTGAAATCGTCGCCGCGGCCGTCGACGCGATGTTCGGAGTTGACCAGTATCCAGCTTTCGCCGGAATCCTCGGAGCGGTAAATGCCGGTGCCCTTCGCCGCGACTACCCAGGCGTACATGCGATCGGGATCGCTCGGGGCGTAGGTGATGCCGACGCGGCCCAGGCCATCGGCAACGCTGGGCAAGCCTTTGGTGATTTGCCGCCAGTTGTTGCCGCCGTCGCTGGACTTGTAGAGTCCGCTGCCCGAGCCGTTGTAGGCGCCGCCGGTGGTCCACGGAGGACGGCGCGACGCCCACATGTCGGCGAAGATGATTTGCGAGTTGCGAGGATCGAAGGCGAGGTCGGCCGCGCCGACGTTTTCATCCTTATATAAGACCTTCTGCCAGGTCTGGCCGCCGTCGAGCGAGCGGAAGACTCCGCGCTCGGCGTTGGGTCCGTAGGGATGTCCCATCGCAGCGACGAAGACGCGGTTGGGGTCTTTGGGGTCGACGATGATGGATGCGATCTGCTGGGCATCGCGAAGGCCGAGATGCTGCCAGGTCTTTCCGGCATCGGTTGATTTGTACATGCCGTCGCCGACGGAGAGATCGGGACGGCGCAGGCCTTCGCCGCTGCCTACATAAATAATGTCGGGATTGGACGGGGCGACCGCCAGCGCGCCGATTGAGCCGGAGGATTCGCTGTCGTTTGCTTGACTATCAAAGATCGGCTGCCAGGTGCGTCCGAAGTCGGTCGACTTCCAGACGCCTCCATTATTGGGCGCCATGTAGAAGACATTCTGATGGCCGGGAATGCCGGAGATGGCAACCGTGCGGCCTCCGCGAAAGGGGCCGATCATGCGCCAGTGAAGATCCTGATATGTGGATGGATCGAACTGCTGTGCGGAACCCGTCAGACCGAGAAGTGCAAGTGCGCCGAAGAATCCAACGAGAACAGGAAGAAGCCGAACTACCCGCCACTGAAATCGCATTTTCACGGACGTGCCCCCAAGCGCTAGTAAGGATAAACCCAGAGTGTGGGTTTAGAGGCACGAATTGTGCGGGAATGCACCGCGAACGTTTGCGAGGCAGGGGTGTTTCGACTGCGGTTTCGCTTCTCTTTGCGAAGCTCAATCCTCGCTCAACATGACAGGAATTTGGGATAGCAGGACGAGACGCGGCAAGTTGAAGGCGCGGCGGTGTGGGAGACGCGGCAAGCCGCGTCTCTACGATGCATTCGCCATAAAACGGGCGAGCGCATCCTGCCAACCGGGCATTTGAATGCCATGCGCCGACAGGCTGGCCGCAGAAAGCACTGAGTAAGGTGGTCTGCGGGCCGCACGGAAAAATTCGGCGGTTGTTACTGGTTTTACTTGCGGCCGGCAGTCCGGAAATGCGCACGATTTCCTTGGCGAATTCGTACCAGGTGCAGTCGCCGGAGTTTGTGGCATGCACTATGCCGCTCGCTTCTTTTTCGCAAAGTTCCACGAGCGCTCGTGCTAGATCGCGCGTATAAGTCGGCGAACCACGCTGATCGTTTACTACCGAAATCTCGGGGTGGGCGGACGCAAGTTTGAGAATGGTTGCGGGAAAGCATTTGCCTCCATGGCCGAAGAGCCATGACGTGCGCACGATGCATACGTCGGGAACGATCTCCAGCAGCCGTTCCTCGGCGCGGGCTTTGCTCTTGCCATACACGTTGATGGGGTTACGCGGGTCGCTGGTTTCGTAAGGCGATCCCTTAGCGCCGTCGAAGACGTAATCCGTGCTGAGGAACATCAGTCGCGATCCCGCTTTAAGTGCCGCCTGCGCTACGTGGATGGCGCCTTCGCAATTTACGGCCCAGGCCAGGTCGCGGTCAGCCTCGCATCCGTCAACGTCGGTGAAGGCTGCGGAGAGAATGATCCAATCGGGGCGGGAATCTCGA
Source organism: uncultured Acidobacteriaceae bacterium (assembly GCA_963709055.1). Classification (GTDB taxonomy): domain Bacteria; phylum Acidobacteriota; class Terriglobia; order Terriglobales; family Acidobacteriaceae; genus Acidiflorens. Next base: position 51,833 of record CAVPUZ010000002.1, on the reverse strand, counting down.
ATGACTTGCTCGACGCGAGAGCGGTCGCGCAGGTCGGCATCTTTGGAAGAAAGCGCGGTGAGTTGCGCGCCGTGCATCTTTACTGCCCGCACCAATTCCTGGCCGAGCAATCCCGAGGCTCCGAATAGGGTGGCGCGCATAGGGCATTGTAGCCGGGGTGGGCGGATTGAAGAGGGGTCAGCTCAGAAACGGCTAGCCGGGAACGTCCTGCATTTCGGAGCTCGTTACTCGGTCTTCATCTGCTCAGTCTTTGGCAGTTGGACCGAGCGGGCATGCCGGCGCAACGCATGCAGAATGAGCGATCCGCTGATGCCAAAGCAGACGACCGCGCTGAATGCGACCAGTTCGAGCACGGAGCGCGTCATGTGGAGATAATCCGCCAGCAATGACCCGGTTGCGAACAGCAAGCCCAGAATATTAAGCCCCAGGGGGGAACGAATCTCCGGCAAATCCTGGCGAAACCGGATCTGAAACAACAGGGCGGCGAGCCCGATCGCGGCCACTACCACCAGGGCGATGGGGCTGAGAAAAGCTGCCGGGCCGGTGTAGATGACGACGAGCGCGAGCGCCAGAATGAGCAGACCGGCGGCGATCACGGTCCATCGGCGCGCGACCGTGGATGGGAACCGGTTGTCGTCACCGCGCAATCCCCGTACGCTCTCGGCATGCAGCCATTGTATGCTCGACGCCCATCTTCAAGCGCTGCTTGGCATCCACTCCGATTGGCTTTTCTCGCCATGGGACATCGCATAGAGAACCAGTTCCACGCGGCTGGAGATCCCGACTTTATCGAAGATGCGCAACAGGTATTTCTTGATCGTGTGCTCGCTTAACCCCAATTCGCCCGCAACTTCGCGGTTGCTCAAGCCGTCGGCCACCAGCGCGACCACCTGTTCCTCGCGCGGCGTCAGCAGCATCCTTCCATTCGCATTGACCACGCGCAGCGTGGGCACGTCGGTTAACGCGTCCAATATGTAGTGTATTTGCTGGTTGCTGATCCACACTTCTCCGCGGGAGACCTGGTCTATGCACTTGCAGAGCAGGCGGAAAGGATCCTGCGTAAATAGAAAGATGCCCTTCGCACCTGCGCGTAACGGCATTCACGACCAGCTCGCGGTCGTCACTTTCCGCCAGCAAAACGGTCGGGATTTTGGGATATGTAATGCGCATCCATCGCAGCAGGCCCCAATCCGGCAACTGGTTTCCGGCGATCAGGGCCACGTCAGAGTGGTTCGTTTGCAGGAAGGCGTGCAGGGCCGTGATCTGCAGCGGAACCGCGGAAACCTGAAATTCCCGGCGGCTTCGCAGCGCTCGCGTCAGGAGCTGGGATTGAAGAGGTCCGGAGTCGGCGATCAGCACTTGCACGACCTTCGTTTTGGACTGCGGAGTTATGGTGGATGGTTTGGCAGAGCGTTTCGATTTCACGGCGATCATAATGCCCGAAAGGCTAGGGACCGGATGTAGGCACGGTCACACGAAATTCGTGATGAATCCCGCGCCCCTGACTCCCTTCGTAGACCCACTCTCAGACACTTGCATTGCGGCGGCGTTTGCCGGGCCAGCTTTCGCTTGCTTCGGGAAATCCACGCCAAACCGGGCGATACTCGGTTTCATCACTCTTTCGATGGTTATAGCGTGCCCTGTACCGCAGTAGACGGCACTTTCCAAGTCTTGTTGTCCTTCAGGCGCAAAGCTACTTTCGTGCAAACAGCTCAATCGCCCGAGCTGATAGTTCGCCGTTCTGAGCAACGGTGAGGCACGGAGATGAATGTACTCGCAAAACACGCCGTTCTGATGGTTGCGGGCCTGCTCAGCTTGCAACTAGCCGTGGTCACGTCCGCCCAGGAGGCTGCTTCGTCGGCTGTTCCGGCAACTGGGTCCTCTGCTCCGCTATCCGGCAAGCTCGCGGCGGCGGAGAGCTCGCAGAGCCCAGACCGGAGCGGCACGAGCACCTCCGTGGGCGGCGCGATTACACAACCCGGCAAAGCGGGTGGCATGGGAGATCCTGCACTCGGAGGGGAACGCCACCCGCTTTACCGGCTCACGAAATCGGACGTTGTCGACGTGAATTTCACTTTCTCTCCCGACTTCAACCAAAGCCTGACCGTGCAGCCCGACGGCTTCATTGCCTTACGGGGAGCGGGCACGATCTACGCCGAGGGACTTACGCTGCCCGCAGTTTCAGCAGGTCGTTTCCAATGCCTACGGAAGTGTTCTCCATCAACCTGAAATCACGCTCACTCTGAAGGACTTCGACAAGCCCTACTTTCTTGCCTCGGGTGAAGTGGCCAAGCCCGGGAAATATGAACTCCGCGGAGACGTGACGGTGAACGAGGCGGTAGCCATCGCCGGCGGTTTCACGCAGCAGGCGCGGCATTCGCAGGTGGTGCTGTTTCGGCGAGTTTCCGCCGACATTGCCGAAACCCATGTGCTTGACCTCAAGAAAATGCTGGATTCCCGCGACCTCCGGGAAGACATGCACCTGCGTCCCGGCGATTTTATTTTTGTGCCGCAAAGCCGAATTTCAAAGATCCGCAAATTTGTTCCGGCCAACTCCATGAGTTGGTATATGAGCCCTGCGCAATATTAGGAGATAAGGAGCCGCAGCTTTCACCGATTGCATGCCCGCATCTGATCCTGGCCACGCCCCTCGTGATCGCTTGCAATTGAGCCATGCCCTCCAGCCTGACGAGAAACTGTTCTCTCGCGCACTCCCCGACCCCGCGCGACTTGGCCGCTACGTTTTTTCGGCGCCCCCGGCTCATGCTTGCTTCCTTCGCTTTTGTATTGCTGGCGACGATGGCGATTGTGTTGTTCTCCGCACGATATGAATCCCACTTCAAAGTTCTGATCCGCCGCGGGCGATTTGATCCCGTTGCCTCAGCGCAGGCCAATAGTGTGATGGACTTTACCCGGCCCGAAATCACCGAGGAGGAACTGAATTCCGAAGTCGAGTTGTTGCGCGACCAGGATCTTTTGAAGCAGGTGGTGATCATGGCGGCACTGGTTCCTGCGGGCACGCCCGACTCCCAAAGGCCGTCGGAGGTTGAGCACGCGGCTCGCAAGCTCGGCCGCCGGCTGGACGTTGAGGCTCTCAAGAAATCGAACCTTATCCAGGTGAGCTACAAGGACACGAATCCGGAGCGGGCGGCGCGCATTCTGTCGGCCCTCTCGACCGCGTACATGAATAAGCACACGAATCTTCAGCGGCCATCCGGAGAGATTCAGTTTTTCGACGAACAAACCGCGGATAGCGAAAAACGGCTGCATCACTCGGAAGCGGAGCTTGTGAATTTCACTCGCACACGGGGCGTGATTTCGGCGGCCATGGAACGCGATATTGCATTGCAAAAACTCGGAGAAGCGGACGCGGCCTACCGCCAAATCGACCAGGAGCGGGTGGAGACCGAGCACACGATCAAATCGCTGGGCGAACAATTGAAGTCATTTCCCTTGCGTTCGGTCACGCTCAAACGATGGGCCGACAATCCGCTCGTCCTTGAAAAATTGAAGACGCACCTGCTGGACCTGCAACTCAAGCGCACCGAACTTCTTACTCGCTTTGAGCCTTCCTACCGTTTGGTGCAGGAGGTGGACGAGGAAATCGAGCAGGCAAAAACATCCATTGCCGGAGAAGCGCTTACCCCGGTGCGCGACGAGACCAGCGATAAAGATCCCAACTACGAATGGGCTCGGATGGAATTGGAGAAGGCCCAGGTGCAGTTGGATGGACTGCGGGCGCGGCAGGCCGATGCTCTGGCGCAGGTCTCCACGCTGCGCGCGACTGCACAGAAGATGCAGGCCAGCTCAATCGATCAGCAGGATCTGATACGCACGGCCAAAGCGGATGAAGATTCCTACTTGCTCTACCTGCATAAGCGCGAGGAGGCGCGCATCGGCGACGCTCTCGACCAACAACGAATACTCAATGTAACGATCGTAGATCCTCCCACGGTTCCGGCTTTGCCGGACCACTCCGTGTTGCTTTACTTTTTGCTGGCGTTCGGGCTGTCCATTGCGTTCAGTGTCGGCACCATCTTTGCAGCGGAGTATTTCGATTCGACGTTCCGAACGCCCCATGAGGCGCACCAGTTGCTGGAAGTGCCGGTGCTGGCTTGGCTGCCCGCGGCGGAACCTGAGGTTCTGCGTCCTTATACTTCTGGCTCCCGTGGACCGAGGGTGGTGGTCCAATGAGCACGCTCGGCGAGCTTCTTAAGAAAATGCCCTTTGACGTGGATGAGGGCCCAATCCCGATTTGCCCGGAGATATGCACGGAAGCGCCACCTTCCCTCCTTTCGATCCGCGACGAACAGATTCACGCTCTGGTCCAGCAACTTTTCTTGCAGCATGAAGCGGGACTGGTGCGCAACGTTGGATTCGCACCCGCCGAAGAATCGATGCAAATGGCGCCGTTATGCCTCGATGTTGCCCGGGCCCTCGCTGCCCAGGGCAAGTACAGCGTCGGCCTGATTGATGCCGGTTTCGACGCATTTCCACTGCACGAACAATTGAAAATCCCGGTGCCCTCGCCTGCCAAAGTCACCTGGCCCGTTTCACCTCGTGTCGGGCTGGTTCCGCGGCAAAGCTGGTGGCCGGAGGCCGGTTTTCAGCCGGTGACCGACCAAAACCTGGAACGGCTGCGCGAACTGATGGCCGATTTCGATTTTTCCATCGTGTGCTGCGCGCCGGTTTGCTGGATCACCGCGAGAATTGGCCACAGCTGTGACGGCCTTGTTCTGGTTCTCGCCGCTAATAAGACGCGCCGCCTGGTCGCGGCTCAGATCGTCGAACGGCTGGCGCAGGTAGGCGTCCCGCTGCTCGGCACAATCCTCGCGGATCGTCGTTTTCCTATACCCGCGGGTCTCTATCGGAGCTTGTGAATTTTATGGGCGAATTGGGCACGAACGATTTATGGGGATCCCGAACCGGTGATTCCCCTTCGCAGTATGCCCGCATGATTCCCGGGGTTTCGGCAATCCCATTGTCGCGGCGCAAACAAAAGACCCCGGAATCGGCGGCCGGTGTCGCCCCAGCCAGCGAAAAGCCGGCGCCACGCGTCCAGGCTGGGCGACTAACGCAACTCCTTCTGCCAAATCCAATCGCCGAACGATTCGGGCTCTATCGATTGGTAGTGGCCGATTTGATCGTTCTCGCCGCTGTCTGCAGTTTGCAGACACTTCTCCTTCCGGCTTGGAGCTTGCCACGAATCGACCTGCCGATTTTTGCCGTTCTGGTAACGCTCTTCGGATTCAGCGAAGGGATCTACCGGCCACACTCCGATCCATTTCCGGCAGGAATGGTCTCCGGCCTGGCGAGATCCGTTCTGTTCGCAATCACGCTGCTTTTCGTGGGGGCGCGGGATGGAACCCATCTGCGGGCGATCCCGGCGATTTTCGTGTCCGGGTTGACGGCACTTCTGCTGTATCGGCAATTGCTCCGGTATGTCTGGGCCAGACGGAGGCAACACGCAGAGTGCCGCAAAATCCTCATTGTTGGCGGCGGGCCCTGTCGCCCGTGCCATCGCCCGAGTGCTGCGCAGCGATCCATCTCCACCGAACGATCGTCCAGGGGTTCGTGGATGACGATCTGCCACTCTCTCCGGCCGTGCTGGGACGAATCGCAGACCTGGATTGGCTCGCGCGCGCCGAGTTCGTCGATGAGGTGATCCTTGCTATTCCGGGTGAGCGCGTACAGACGCGCATAGCAGCGGAAGCCGCGTTTCGTAACCACCTCGACATTCGCGCCGTTCCCGAACTGCCGCCGGGACCTTGGCCCGACGCCGACGTCGATTACATCGGAGAAATTCCCGTGGTCACGCTTCATCGCGAGCTCGTGCCCACCGCCGCCCTATTGATGAAGCGTTTGCTCGATGTTGCCGGCGCCGCGTTTGGGCTCGCATTGGCTGGTCCGGTCATGGCAATCGTGGCACTACTCATCCGCCTGGATTCAGCTGGGCCGGTGATCTACTCGGCGGAGCGGACGGGCGCGAAGGGGCGCCGTTTCCGTTGCTACAAATTTCGCTCGATGGTCACCAATGCCGACCATCTCAAAGATGATCTGCGCACCCAAAACCAAAGAGAAGGTCCGATCTTCAAGATCGTCGCCGATCCCAGAATTACCCGGGTCGGACGCTTCATTCGCCGGTACAGCCTCGACGAACTACCGCAGTTGTGGAATGTGTTGCGCGGGGAGATGAGTCTGGTCGGCCCGCGCCCTCATCCGGTGGACGAAGTCAACCATTACGAACTTCACCATTACCGGCGCCTCGACGTGAAGCCCGGCATCACAGGTCTCTGGCAGATTACGGCGCGTCATTCCGCTTCGTTCGATCTCAACATGCACCTCGATCTTACCTACATCGAGAACTGGAGTTTGCGCCTCGATCTGCGGATTCTCTTCAGCACGGCTCGCGTTCTGTTCGCGCCGGAAGGGGCATGACTCGCTTATGAGCAGCCCCGCCCTCACCTGGGATAGTGACGACAATCCCCTTTGGCACGCACTTGGTTTGCTGCTTCGTCCTCTGCACCTCGCGCTGGCATATCCTTCCGTCCTTTACGTTGCGGCGATGACGGTGTTTCTGTTTCGGCCGCCGGATCTTTTCTCCTTTTACGCGGATCGCATCGCTTTCGGCATCCTCGTCTTCTTCGTGGCTCTGCGTACCATGGCGCTGCGCGAGAAGATTCCATTCTTTGCCGGGCTCAGTCTACCCATGCTCGGCTTGGTGGTTCTGGCCGTGTTGCGGGTGCTTCGCGAGCCCTTTGATCCGCAGGTCTGGAGCATCATCGCCAGCAAGTTCATCGTTCCGTTTGCGTTATTTCACATCGCAGTGCTCGTCTTCCGGGGCGTGTCGCAACGGCGGCATTTCGAGATTTTCGTCATTCTTGCGCTCGCTTATCTCATATTCATCGCGATTGCCTTCCTGGTCGACGCCCGCTCGCTCATCTTCCCTCGCTTCATTCTTGACGAGAGTCTGGGCTTTCATCCGGACCGCGCGCGCGGCCCGTTTCTTCAAGCAGTAGCGAATGGGGTTTCGTTGAACCTTCTGGGGATTCTTGCGTTCGTACTCTCACCGAAGAACAGGTTTGTCTGGCTTCTCTGGTTTGCGCTGCCGATCGCTGTGCTGGCCACCATGACGCGTGCGGTCTGGATCTCTTTCGCACTCTCCACCCTGGTTCTCGGATTCTGGTTCATCAAGCGGCGTTTGCAGGCGCTCTGCATCGTGCTCGTAGTGGCTGGTCTGCTGGGGGGACTGGCAATTGGATTCAGCGACCATTCCCTCAAGAACGCGCTGTGGAATCGCACCGAGGAGCGCGGCCCAGTGGAGGCGCGCATGGCCGTTTATAACGCCGGCTGGTCAATGTTTCTAGAGCGACCCTTCACCGGCTGGCCCGCCGGAGGGATGTATGCCGAACTGGGCCGTCGAATGGAAGGCTATCACCTTCGCATTTTCTACGTGCACAATACCTACCTCGCTCTGCTGGTTGAGTTCGGTGTGCCCGGACTGGCCCTTTACGGCATTCTTTTTTTCAATCTCTTCCGTCTCTCCCGCCGCGGGCCGCCCGGGGAGTCTGGTTCCATTGCTGCGCTGCGCCGAGCTTGGCCCGTTTTCCTCGGCGTCTACCTGTTCAACGCGTTCTTCGTCGACATGGCATACCAGTTCGTGATCGGACTGCTGTTCACAGCCGCGGGAATGCTCTGCGCCTCCGAGGAGTCGGCCGCATGACCACCGTCGCTTATATTGCCAATGAATTCCCTTCGCCAGTCGAGCCTTACGTCATTGACGAGATCGCCGAGCTTCGCCGCCGCGGCGTCAAGGTAGTTTGCTGCAGTGGAAAACGGGTGGCGCCAAATGGCCTGAGTCTGGTCGAGCGCGCTTATTGGAAGGAGGCGCGATTTTTCCAGCCGCTCTCTGACGATGCACTGATGCGGGCTGCGGGCCGGCTGGCCTCGGACCGCCGCAAGCTGTGGCACCTGTTGCGCCCGCTGCTGCTCGATCCGGGCGCATCGCCCAGTCTCCGCGTTCGCGCGGTGGGCCACACTCTGATGGGCTCGGCGCTGGCTGAAGAACTCGCGCCGTTAAACGTGCGGCACATTCATGCTCACCACGGATACTTCGCGTCGTGGATGGCGCTGGTCGCTGCCCGTCTGCTTGGGATTGGCTTCAGCTTCACCTTGCATGGCTCCGATCTTCTGCACCGCGCCGATCTACTGGCCACCAAGTTGCGGGCTTGCCGTTTCTGCGCAACTATCTCCGATTTCAATCGGAGCTACATTCTCCGCAACTATCCCTCCATAGCGGCGGAGAAGATCATCGTGCAGCGTCTCGGCGTCGATCGCGTGCTTCCGCGGCCCACTGATTCGTCGACAAATGAGGTTGACCATCGCCCGTTCTGTCTGCTCGCCGTCGGGCGGTTGCACCGCGTCAAGGATTATGGCTTTCTCATCCGAGCCTGCGCGGCGCTCCGCGAACAGGGTCTCGATTTCCTGTGCTGGATCGTCGGGGAGGGGCCCGAGCGGACCGCTCTCGAACGCCATGTCAGAAAACTGGGGCTGCAGGGATACGTTCATATGGCCGGTCACGTCCCCCATGCGGATCTGGCCGCATATTACCGCTATGCGGATTTGGTAGTGATCACCAGCAAAAGCGAGGGAATCCCCGTCGTGCTGATGGAGGCCATGTCGCAAGAAAGGCTGGTGCTTGCTCCCGACATCACAGGGATTCCCGAACTGGTCGAGCACCAGCAGACCGGGTTTCTCTATCAACGAGGTTCCCTGCCAAGCTTTATCAACGCCGTCAACTGGATTTACGCCAATCAAGCTTTCCTGGCGGGAATCCGGCGGGCGGCGGCGGCCAAGGTCGCGGATTCCTATAACCGCCAGCGCAATCTGCTTGCGTTCGCCGAACAGTTTCTTTCCCGTATCCCCCAGTTAGAGCCAGGCGGAAAACATGCGCATTCTGTATTGCAACAAGTACAACTATCGGTTTAGCGGCACCGAGTCTTACTTATTCGATCTCATTCACCGCGTGGATGAGCGCGGCCACGAAACTGCGCTTTTCAGCATGGAGCATGGCTCGTCTTCCGCATTCACGGGCCGCAGTTATCGCATCCCGTACATCAACTTCAAGGACCCGAACGCCAGTTTGCTGCGGAAGGCGAAAATGGCGGCGCACGCTCTTTATTCGCCATCGGCCCGTCGCGCCATGGGCGATTGCATCGCCGATTTCTCACCGGATCTGGCCCACATCCGCGGAATCTATCATCACTTGTCGCCGTCAATCCTTTGGGAACTCAAGCGCCGGGCGATTCCCGTGCTCTATCACCTGAATGACTTCAAACTCCTTTGCCCAAACTACAATCTCGTCTCACACGGCAGGACCTGCGACGCATGCCGAGGGGGCGCCTTCCACCACGTCGTCACCGAAGGCTGCTATTCGGGTCCTCGAACGAGCGCGGTTGTTCTTGCCGCCGAAGCGTACCTACACAAATGGTTGCGCACTTACGAGCGATGCGTCGATCTCTTCCTCGCTCCCAGCGAATTTGTTCGCGGTAAGTTTGTCGCGAGTGGACTGCCAGCCGGGCGCATCGAAGTCCTGCCCCATTTCCAGGCGCTGCCAGACGATGAACAGCTCGGCAATGAGAACGATGAGGGCTACCTACTCTACTTCGGCCGTCTCTCCTCAGAAAAAGGAGTTGACGAACTGTTGCACGCCCTGGTCCGATTGCCCCATGTTCCCGTGATCATCGCGGGCGACGGTCCGGAGCGTCCACGGCTTGAGGCCCTAGCCGGTGAATTGAACCTGAACCGCGTTTTTTTTGCGGGCATGGTCCACGGCGAGAAACTGAAAAAGCTCATCGTCAACTGCAGCTTTTCCCTGTTTCCATCCCACGCCTATGAAACCTTGGGAAAATCAATTCTCGAATCCTATGCGTATGGACGGCCGGTGGTCGCCTCCGACCTGGGTTCGCGTCGTGAACTGGTCGAACCAGGCGTCACCGGATTGCTTTACCCACCGGGCGACCGCGATCAGCTTGCTCGTTCCATCGGATTTCTGTTTGATCATCCCGATGTGATCGCAAGAATGGGCGCCGCCGGCCGGGCCCGTGTGAAGGCAAAACATGATCCGGAACAACACCTGGAAAAACTGTTCGACATTTACTCCCGGCTGAGCGTTCCCAGAAAAGTTCTGTCCTTTCCGAATGTGGCAGAGATCCCGCGCCCGCGCCAGGGCGTGCGAGTCGCGTTCATCGGAGGACGGGGCCTGGTTTCCAAGTACAGCGGCATCGAATCGTATTACGAGCAGGTCGGGCATCAGTTGGCCCGCCTCGGGCACGAAGTCACCGTCTATTGCCGCACCTACTTCACTCCGCCCATGAGCACTCACAATGGCATGCGTGTATGCCGGTTGCCCACCATCCGTTCCAAGCATCTCGAAACGGTGGTCCACAGTTTCTTAGGCACACTTCACGCCATGGCCTCGGACTGCGACATCGTGCACTATCACTGCCTCGGTCCCGCGCTGTTTTCATTTCTGCCTCGGCTGGTCGGCAAGAAGACGGTCGTAACCGTTCAGGGACTCGACTGGCAGCGCGGCAAATGGGGTCCAATCGCTGCGCGTGTTTTGCGCTGGGGAGAAGCTGCCGCGGTAACCCTGCCCAATGCCACCATGGTGGTTTCGCAAACGCTGCGGCAGCATTACCGCGACCAACACGGCCGCGAGACGATCTACATTCCCAACGGAGCCACCGTCGCTCCGCGCCGTATCCCAAGTCAATTGAAAGAGTGGGATCTTCTACCCGACAATTACGTCCTTTTCCTGGGTAGGTTTTCGCCCGAGAAAAATTGCCACCTTCTCATCGACGCCTTCGAGAAGGTTCACACCGACATGAAACTGGTGCTCGCTGGAGGATCAAGCCACTCCAGTTACTACGTCGAAACCTTGCGCCGCCACGAATCGGAGCGCATACGTTTTCTTCCCTGGGTCTCTGGAAATAACCTCGAAGACCTGCTTTCCAACGCCGCCGTGTTCGTCCTTCCTTCTGAACTGGAGGGAATGTCCTTGGCGCTTCTCGATGCCATGGCGGCCGGCGTCTGCGTGCTGACCAGCGATATCCCCGAGAATCGCGAACTGGTGGACGGCGCCGGTTTCACGTTCCGGCGGAGTGAGTCAGCGGATCTCAAACGCATGCTCGATGTGCTCGTCCACAATCCTGAACTGCGCCGCCAGGCGGGAAGTCGAGAACGCGAACGTATTCAGGGTCAATATCAGTGGGCTGAGATTGCACGCTCAATCGAGACGGCTTATTTCCAGGTGCTGGGCTGGCCTGTCGTGGAACGCGCGCGCCAGGCTGGAAACGACGATGGAATTGACATCCGCTCCGCTCCCGTCCCGGCCAACGGCATGGATTGAGATCGCGCACGACTTTGTCAGGCGCTTTGATTAGAATCGAAGCGCCGCTTCCAGACCGATTCTAGACCGAAGGCCGACGCGGCAATTCCGGCATGGAAGATCTTATCCTCGTCACCGGCGGCGCCGGCTTCATTGGCTCGAACTTCATCCTGCAGTGGATTGCCTCCGAGCGGGCGCGCGTCCTTAATTTCGACAAGCTGACGTACGCGGGCAATCTCGAGAACCTGCAGCCGGTTGAGGGCCACGCCCGCTACCGTTTCGAGCGCGGCGATATCGTCGACCGCGAAGCGCTGCGCACACTTATGGCGCGCGAAAAACCTCGCGCGATTGTTCATTTTGCCGCCGAGAGTCACGTCGACCGCTCTATCCATGGACCGGATGATTTTGTCCGCACCAATGTCAACGGAACATTCAGCTTGCTCGAAGAGGCGCGCGCTTACTGGTCGGCGCTCCCGGAATCGGAGCGTGCCTTGTTCCGTTTTCTTCACGTTTCAACCGACGAAGTCTACGGTTCGCTCGCTCCCGACGATCCGGCTTTTAGCGAAACCACTCCCTATGCGCCGAATAGCCCGTACTCGGCGTCCAAGGCGGCTTCCGATCATCTCGTCCGCGCCTATTACCATACCTACGGCCTGCCCGTTCTCACCACCAACTGCTCGAACAACTACGGGCCGCTTCAGTTTCCCGAAAAGCTGATTCCACTCATGATTTTGAATGCTTGCCAGGGCAAACCGCTGCCTGTTTACGGAGACGGCGAGAATGTGCGTGACTGGCTGTACGTCGAGGATCACTGCCGCGCAATTCGCGCCGTGCTCGCTCGCGGCCGCGTGGGTGAAACCTATAACATCGGAGGTCGAAGCGAGAAAACAAATATCGAGATCGTGAACGCAATCTGCAAACTGCTTGACCAATTGCGGCCGGACGATCCTGCTGTTCCGCACCGGCAACTCATCACGTTCGTCAACGATCGCCCTGGCCACGATCGCCGCTATGCAATGGACACGCGCAAGATCGAGCGCGAACTTGACTGGCATCCGCAGGAGACGTTCGACAGCGGCCTGGAAAAAACTATTCGCTGGTATCTTGAACATGAAGGCTGGGTGCGCGATGTGACCAGCGGCAGCTATCGTCAATGGATGGCCAAGCACTACGCCACCGAGCGCTGAGCCGAAACTGAAAATGAACAAGTCAGCCAAGCCGACTTACAAGGGCATTATCCTCGCCGGAGGATCGGGAACGCGCCTCTATCCCGTCACTCATGCGGTCGCCAAGAGCCTGCTGCCGGTGTATGACAAGCCGATGGTCTACTACCCGCTCTCGACGCTCATGCTGGCGGGCATCCGCGAAATTCTGCTGATTTCGACGCCCGACGATCTGCCGCGCTTCCAGCAACTGCTCGGCGATGGCTCGCGCTTCGGCGTCCACTTTCAGTATGCGATGCAGCCGAAACCAGAAGGAATTGCCCAGGCGTTTCTGATCGGCCGCGAATTCATCGGCTCGAGCAGTTGCGCGCTCGTACTCGGCGACAACATTTTCTACGGGCACGATCTCGTCAAAGAGTTGCGGGCAGCGGCCAGCCAGCGGGAGGGCGCTCGCGTTTTTGCGTATCCGGTGCAGGATCCCGAACGCTACGGCGTCGTGGAGTTCGATGCCCAGGGCAAAGCGCTCAGCATCGCCGAAAAGCCGAAGCATCCGAAATCCCGCTATGCGGTTACCGGACTTTATTTTTATGACCGGCAGGTTGTCGATATTGCCGCGAGCCTGCGGCCTTCCGCGCGTGGCGAACTGGAAATCACCGACGTCAACCGCGCCTATCTCGAACGCAATCAGCTCAACGTCTGCGTGATGGGACGCGGCATGGCGTGGCTCGATACTGGGACGCACGAAGCTTTAATGGAGGCGTCTTTATTTATTCAAACGCTGGAGAAGCGGCAGGGCCTGATGGTCGCATGCCCCGAGGAGATCGCCTTTCGCTCGGGATACATCACGGCCGGGCAACTGGAAGCGCTGGCGCAACCGATGCGCAACAATGGGTACGGCGCCTACCTTATGCAATTGCTGAAAGATCGCGTGTTCTGACGGAATCATCGAGATCGAGTCTGTATTCGAATCAATGAAAAAAATCTTCACCAGCCTGCCCGGAATTCTGTTGCTCGAACCCGAAGTGTTCGGCGACGACCGCGGCTTCTTTCTGGAGAGTTACAACCAGCGCACTTTCGCCAATCTCGGCATCGGCGGACGCATTCGTGCAGGACAATCACTCCTACTCCGAGAAAAATGTGGTGCGCGGATTGCATTACCAGATTCAGCAGCCGCAGGGAAAGCTGGTGCGTGTCATCAGCGGTGAGATTCTCGATGTCGCGCTCGATCTTCGCCGGTCGTCTTCCACGTTCGGAAAGTGGGAGGCCTTCACACTCTCCGGCGAAAACAAACTTATTTTATGGATTCCACGCGGATTCGCGCATGGTTTTCGAGTTGCCTCAGCCAATGCCCACGTGCTCTATAAAGCGACCGATTTTTACGCGCCCGAGCACGAGCGCACAGTTGCCTGGAATGATCCCGCGCTGGGCATCGACTGGCAGCTTGATGGCGAACCGATTGTCTCTGCAAAAGACCAGCGGGGCGCCACGTTCGAGCAGGCTGAAAAATTCGAATAGCTCATCAAACTCCGCGCCAGCCGATTCGAATTCAGTTCAACCTGAACTCGACCGAGATCGTCGTTTCCACCGCAACCGGCCGGCCCGAAGATTGGTATGGCTCAAACTTCCACGACCGCACCGCTGCCTCTGCCGATTTCACCAGCAGCTCGTCTCCAGAAACAGGCTGCAATCGCTTGACGGTGCCATCCGGCGCAATCACGGCATCCAACACGGCCAGCCCTTGCTTGCCCTCCAGGCGCGCCTCTTCGGGATACACCGGCTGCACCTTGGATACCGCCCGCATATCCATGGTCTCGGCAGAAACTCGCAAGGGAGATTCCCCGGTCGTCCTTGCTCCAATTTCCAATTCTTTCCACGACCGCTGCCATTGCCACCATCCCACGCCCGCCAGCAGCAGCAACGCAGCCAGCAGCACATTCAATCGCCAGCGCTGAACCCGAATGCGCGGCCCAGAACGCGGAACCGCGGCGGGAGCAATAAGCTCCAGCTTCGTCTTTGCCTCTGCAGGATCGGCATCTTCTGGTTCCTCTCACCAACTCCGGCCGGGGCGCGAGCCGGTAAGCCCAGTACCGGATCAACTCCTGCTGCTCGACCGACAATCCCACAAACTCAAACCCGCAACGAAGCCGCCCATGATAACGAACCAGTGCGCGCGCCCGCACGGGCACGCCAACATTCGGAAGGCGCAACTCGACCGCTACCTGCTGTCCTGAGGCCAATTCGCCGGCCACCATTCCGCCCACACCGCCTTCGCTCAGATCGGTGCAGCGTCCGGGCAAGTTTTCGGGAACCCCCGAGCGCAACGCGATCACGTCGAATGCCACATTGACGGGATACCTCGGGGAACCGCGGCGGGGCGCCTTTTCCAGCGCCATTGAGGTAGCTGCACTCATCCGATCGCCTCCGCAAGAGAAACGTCTTTTGTCGTGCGGCTGGAATCAACGACGAACGCGGCGCTGTGCATGATGGTTTATAGAGTATAACCAAACGGCGTAATCAGTTTTCCTCAGGTGCCTTTACTATTTTTATTCGTGAGAGTCACTCCGGTTTGGTCTTGCCAGACTGTCTTGGCGGATAAGGTTGCGCCAAACCAGATCGTCCTTTATCCCGAGATGCTTTAGTCCAAATCGCGCCAGTTCGGTCCCACTCCCAGTTCCACGCGCAGCGGGACTGCCAGTTCATGCGCGGCTTCCATGTGCTCGCGAACCATCGCCTTCATGGTTTCCACTTCACCCTCGGGCACTTCGAAAACCAGTTCGTCGTGAACCTGCAGCGTCATCCGCGACTTCAGCTTGCGCTTCCTGATCTCCTCGTCAATGCGGATCATCGCCAGTTTGATCAGATCGGCCGCCGTTCCCTGCAACGGAGTATTCACCGCCGTGCGCTCCGCAAAGCCCCGCAGGTTCGTATTCTTGCTGTTGATATCGGGAATGGGCCGAACGCGCCCGAACAGCGTCTTCACCTTCTGATCGCGCCGCACCTGTGCGAGAGTCTGATCGATGAACGCCCGCACTCCCGCGTATTTTTCGAAGTAGGCGTCGATAAACTTCCTCGCCTCGCCCGGCTCAATGCCGAGTTGCTGCGATAATCCGAACGGAGAGAGCCCATACACAATTCCGAAATTCACCACCTTCGCCTGCCGCCGGTGGTCCGGCGTCACCATCAAGCGGAGGCACGCCGAATACCTGCGACGCCGTCAGCGTGTGAATGTCGTCGCCACGCCGGAACGCTTCCACCAGCAGCTTGTCTTTCGAAAAATGTGCGAGCAGCCGCAGTTCGATCTGCGAATAATCCGCCGCCAGCAGCACATTTCCTGGCTCGGCAATGAATGCCGCACGAATCTCCCGGCCGAGTTCGGTGCGAATCGGAATATTCTGCAGATTCGGATTGGTGGACGACAGCCTTCCCGTCGCCGTTCCCGTCTGCCCGAACGTGGTGTGCACGCGCCCGCTCCCGGCGCGAATCAACGCTGGCAACGCATCGACGTAGGTCGACTTCAACTTGGTCAATTGCCGGTACTCCAGCACCAGCCGCGGAACTTCATGTTCCTCCGCAAGGCCTTCCAGCACATCGACCGCCGTCGATATTTTCTTGCCCTTCCCATATTTCACCGGCACCGGCAGGCCCAGCTTGTTGAAGAGCACGTCGCCCAGTTGCTTCGGGGAGTTGATGTTGAACTCCATGCTGCAGCGCTCATAGATGTCGCGCGCCTTGGCGTCCGCCTCCCGCTGCAACTTGACCGACATCTCCCCAGAACCGCGGGATCGATCTTCACGCCCGCATCTTCCATTCGCGCCAACACCGGCACGAGCGGCGCGTCGATTGTTTCGTAGACCGAGGCCAGTCCCTGATTCTCAACCTCCGCGCGCAACGCGCTGGCCAGCCGTCCCGCCACGTCGGCCGCTTCGGCGAGGTTGCCGCTCAACTTCAAATTGAGTCTGCGCAGCGCAACTTCCGGCAGCGAATGCGACGAGTATGTTGGATCCAGCAGATACGAATACAGCATCGGGTCGTGCGTCACTCCCGCCGGCGCAATCCCCAGTTCCGAAAAATGATGTAGAGCCGCCTTGTAGTCGTGCACGATCTTGGGCGCTGACGGATCTTCAAGCAGGGTCTTAACGCGATCAGCGAGTGCTTTGTCCTCAAGCCAGAGCAGCGCGCCCTCTCCCGGCGCCTTCGAAACCGCTATTTGTTTGCGCCATGCCGCGGTCTGCTTCTCTTCGACCGGCACTGGCTGCAGACGCAAGAAACTCGCCCTGCGCCGATTCAGGCTCGTCGTCTTCTTCTTCCTCTTCTCACCTCCTCAGCTTGTTCAATCGGAATCGCTATGGCGAGCGGCGCATCTGCCGCCAAGCCCCACAGATAATCCTCGAATTCAGCCTTCGACCGGATCTCCCTGTAATTGCCCTCTTTCACTTCCACCACCGGAAGCAGTTCCTTCAACAATGAGCTGAATTCAAGTTCGGCGAAGAGCGCGCGCAACGCGTCCACGTCGGGTTCGCCGACCTTCATCGCAGCAACGTCCAGGTCGACGGCAACATTGGTGTCGATCGTCACCAGTTGCTTGCTCAGCAGGATATTGTCGCGGTTATTCTGCAGCGACTCGCGATAGGTTTTCTTCTCTACCTCGGCTGCGCGCTCAAGCGCCTGCTCCACGCTGCCAAAACGGCGGATGATCTCGACCGAACCCTTGTCGCCGATCCCAGGCGCTCCCGGAATGTTATCGACGGAATCGCCGCGCAACGCCATCACATCCACCACCTTCGAAGGCGGCACGCCGAGCAACTCTTCCACCTTCGCCGCATCGCAAATCAGATTGTCTTTTGGCGGGTTCAGCACGCACACATCGCCGTTCACCAGTTGCAGCATGTCCTTGTCGCTCGACACCACGTAGACGGGATGCGATTCCTCCGCCGCTTTTCGCGCCAGTGTTCCGATCACGTCATCAGCCTCGTAGCCCTCCAACTGAAGGATCGGAATGCGATACCCTTCCAGCGCACGGCGAATATACGGAACCTGCTGCACCAGATCGGGCGGCATCTCGCTGCGGTTCGCCTTGTAGCCGTCATACTGCGATTCCTTGAAGGTCTGCGTCTTGATGTCGAACTTGCGGATGGTGGTAATCGCCTCGGCTTGCTGATTGCGGATGGTGGGCGCTCCGACGTCGAATACCGCCGCCAGATATTCCGGCGAAAAGTCGTCGCGCAGCTTGCGCAGCATGTTGACGAACACATAAATCGCCGCGGTGGGAAGGCCCGTCTTGGTGGACATCGGCCGCTGCCGCGCCATCGCGTGATAGGCCCGAAAAATGAACGACATCGTATCGATGAGAAAGATACGGCCTTTGCCGGACTCGGGCACAAGCTCCGGCTTCGGGCGGCCCGCAGGCGCTTGCCCAGCCGGCTCAGCGGAAGTTTTCAATAGAGATTTCTTTTTCGGAGGCAACTGGCCCAGTTTAGCAGTTCGATGCGCGCCCGAAAACCGGTGACGGCAATCCCTGCCAAATCTTCCAAAGCCGCGTATGATATGGAGTTTTCGTCCCGCGACCGCTGAGCACTGCATGCTTCCTTTCAAACTTATTTACAGCGACGATTACTTCCTGCCCATAGGGTCCCACGTATTTCCTGGCGAAAAGTACAAGCGCGTCCACGACCGCCTGCTGGCTACCAAGGTGGCAGACGCTTCCGATTTTGTTTCTCCGCGCGCCGCAACCGATGAAGATATTTTGCTGGTCCATACTCCCCAGTACGTCCACAAACTCAAGACCGGAACGCTCAGCACGCGCGAAGAACTTGAGATGGAGGTGCCATACTCGCCGGAACTGGTGCGCGCTTACTGGCTGGCGGCGGGCGGTTCCATGCTGGCCGCCGACTATGCGCTCAACGACGGCATTGCCATCAGCATCGGCGGCGGATTTCACCACGCCTTCCCCGACCACGGAGAAGGCTTTTGCATGATCAACGACATCGCGGTTGCAATTCGCCGCATGCAGGCCGACGAAAAAATCCGCACCGCCATGACCATCGATTGCGACGTGCATCAGGGCAACGGAACCGCTGTCATCTTTGCTCCCAGACCGACTCCCGGCAACCGGATGCCACCGGCTCTCGCCGGTGCAGCAAATCCCGCGAATATGGCTCGAACGCGCAAGCCGTCTACCGACGTGTTCACGATCTCCCTGCATCAGGAGAACAATTACCCCGCGTTCAAGCCTCCTTCGTCGCTCGACATGAACCTGCCCGACGGAATCGAGGACGGCGAATATCTGGCCTGCCTTGGCAACGCCATCAGTTTGGGATTGGACATGTTCCCCCATCCCGAACTCATTTGTTATGTCGCGGGAGCCGATCCTTATCGCGAAGATCAGCTCGGAGGATTGTCGCTGACGATCGAGGGATTAAAGGAAAGAGATGCGCTGGTGTTCCGGCTCGCCAAGGCCGAGGGCATTCCGGTCATGGTCACTTACGCCGGAGGCTACGCCCACAAACTGGAAGACACCGTCACCATTCACGCCAACACGGTCGTCGCAGCGAAAGAAATTTACGGCTGAAGCCAACATTCACAGAATCTCCCTATAACAGCAGCCGCTAATATCGCAAATACCCCATGCCCACTCTCATATGGTGCAGCAGGCTGTCAGGCATGGTGACGGCAACGGTCAGTCCCAATGCGGCGTGCACCACGGCGATCGGATAGATACTGCGATAACGGCGAAACATCTCGCAGAAAAATAAGGCTCCGATGAACGTGAAGGTCGTGAGAATTGGGTTGGGGAGGTGAGCTGACGCAAATAGCGTTGCCGACACCCAGACCGCCGTCGCGCCCCCGAACAGATCCTCGGAACGCGTGAAGAAAAACGATTGCAGGAGGAACTCCTGGACGAGCGCCCAGAGAAAGTAGCCCGCCGGCTGCTTGAAGTTTAACCACATCGCATTGGTCGGAATCTCACCCCCGGCAAGGTGCGCCATTAAGATCAGGCAAAGCGCAGCCGCAAAGCTGACGGCCAGCATGATGCCAACTCCCGAGCCCGCCGGTTGGGCCAGGCCCATCCGGCGAAGGGATGGCCGATCAACCACCATAAAGGCAAAGACGGCGATCACGATGGCCAGCGCCCAGAGGTTGCGCGCCGCGATGCGAGTCGACCAGAGCGCGCCCTCCAGCAAAACGTAGACGGCGATCAACTGAAACCAGACGAAGGATTTGCTATGTGCCGGTGCCAGCTTCGATGAGAGCCTCACAGATTTAGTTTACGATGCGATCCGACCTGGGCTGATCCGCCCGCGTTGTGATTGGAACTCGTCCACGCGAGATGTACCGCTGCAGCAGAGAGCATAAGAATTTTCCTCGTGCGTGATCTTTGGTTACTTGAGGCGGGATAGGTCGGAGGGTAAGCTGCTACAGAACCGGAGTATCCTTTGGCTAGCCAACCTACGCCCGCTCTCGCTAACGCTACCGCTGCCCCGAAGCTGAATATCCCCACGCCGACATTATTATTGGCGATGCTACAGGTCGCCCCGCGCGTGAGTGACCTGATCTTTTCTCCGGGAAGTCTGCCTCTGGTGGAGGTGAGCGGCCAGTTGGTGCCAGTGAAGATCCAGGGATTGCAAGCGCTGGGTCCGGATGACACATGGCGCATCGCGGAAGAACTCATGAGCGGGAATAAACAGGCGGCGGCTGCGCTGCAGCAGCAAGGCTCCTGCGATCTTTCCTACAGCTTGCCTGGGCAGTGCCGCTTCCGCGTCAACATCTTCGTCCAGCGCGGAAGCCACGCGATTGTGATGCGGGTGATTCCCAAGACCGCTCCCACTTTCGCGGAGCTCAAATTGCCGCCGCAATTAGGCGAAATCGCGAATCTGAAGAATGGCATCGTGCTGGTGACCGGCCCAACCGGCTCGGGAAAATCCTCCACGATGGCGGCGATTCTCGACCGGATCAATGAAACGCAGGCCTATCACATCATCACCATCGAAGATCCGGTCGAATTTGTGCATCGCCACAAAAAGTCGATCATTCATCAGCGCGAGCTGCACAGCGACACTCCCAGTTTTACAGCGGCTCTGCGTGCGGCTTTGCGCCAGGCTCCGAAAGTGATTCTGGTCGGCGAAATGCGCGACAAAGATACCATCGAGATCGCGATGGAAGCGGCCGAGACCGGACACCTCGTCCTCTCTACGCTGCACACGATTGACGCTTCCAAGACGGTCGAGCGCGTTGTTGGCGCGTTTCCGCTGGCGGAACAGCAGATCATCCGCACGCGGCTGGCGAAAAGCTTCCGCTACATTGTTTCGCAGCGTCTCGTTCCCCAGAAACAAGGTGGCCGCGTCGCCATCATCGAGATCCTCACGTCGACTCTTCGCACACGCGAGTATGTGGAGAAGGGCGAGAACGAAGGTAAGACGCTGCTTGATGCCATGAAAAGCGGCGAAACCGAAGGCATGCAGGACTTCGATGGCAGCATTGAGAAGCTGGTTCGGGAGGGAGTGATCGATCTCGAGACCGGACTCGCCTATGCAACCAACCCGGGGAATCTGCGGCTTTGTCTGGCCGACCTTTCCGAAGAAGGGTTGCGGGCAGCCGCGCCAAAGCTGTCCGAGAAAGTGATCGAGAAGCCGCCCGCCAAGCCCGCAGACTCCCGAGCCCGCGAGCCCGAAATGGTCATTGAATAACGGGACGATAAAGCCGCAACGATTGCTCCTAACACCATGAATTAAAGACAGATGATTGGGCTTGCCTGAAGTAAGAATCGGGAAAATCGTGGGGGTACCCCCCCTACCCAAAAACAGTTAAGTTGATGATAATAAAAATGTTATTGGTAAAGTATTCAAAATATTAGACTTAGGGGAGATTTTCCCGTCAGCCTGCTTTCACCGCTTGCCTTAGATTTCTCACACTTGTCAAAGAGCAAGGACCTGGTTAAACAAGCGATGCATCCGTCTCTGGAGACGGGCGCAGTTCTCGATGATCTAGTGCCGAGGAATCATGGCACCGATTTTGGTGCAGGTCTGTGATGGCGGTTACTGGGGGAATGTGATGAAAGGAGGGCGATGTAATAGGTGTTTGCACTAACAAGCGAGATCGCTTGTTAGCACCTCCGGACAGTTGTGTTTAGGCTGTCGGAATGAAGGGTGAAGAAGTGGTGGCCCACCCGCCATCCTCACTTACCCTGGGCACGCGGCTACCAGCAGCATCGCGGCCCACCCTTGCAAAAAACGCAAGGATGGTGCACCCTCAGTTCGTTATGGGAAAAGAAAAAAACACTGCGTTGAAAAGTGTGGGCCACCCGCCTTACAGCCTAATTTTCCCATGGATACTCGTCCTCGAACCGATCGTCATGTGCTAATGACACCACCACAATTTTCTATTGACAAGTCAATCGCGAAGTTGCATGATTCACCGCTACAGGCGCGGCATTTGAAGGTCGCGTACAAACTTTTGGCGTAAGCCAGGTAAGTCTTTCCCTTAACTGGCGGCGTAGGGTCGAAACAAGTTCGCCTCCCGTCGTGCTCCTGATCGGCGATAAAGACAATATCGAGTTGTTCAAGCGGGCCCCGCAACATCTCTCACTTCAGATTAGAAAGTCAGCTCACCAGGAATCCCCCGACCGGGGAAAGGAGAACCAGCAATGAAGCGTTTCACAGGTTTGGTGGTAATTGCTCTTGTTCTGCTCGGCGGCAGCTCCGCATTTGGGGTACCCGTCACGAAACTGTGGTTCTTGTCCAGCGACATGAGCTTTCAGTATTGCGACTACGAGGAATTCCAGTTACACGGGTTCCTTGCCTCTGGCAATGACAACAACTCGGACTGTGGCTACTTGGATGGAGTGATGATTGGCGTCCAGGCCAGTTTTCCGACTAGCAACCTGCCGGTTACAGGCGCGGTCTACGTGTTTGGGGACGCCTCGATCGATGCCCAGTGCGATTGTTTCAGCGGAAATCAGGCACTGCTGGTGACGAAAACGCAGGCGTATAACATCCATGCCCCGCACTTCGGCTGGGAGGGTCTCTATAACACCTATGACGCTTTTTATGTCTACCTTCTCGACTGGGGATATCTGACAGACACCCCGGCACCCACTGGGCCCGAGGGCAAGTCGAGCAAGACAACGTCGCCGAAGGCCATATTCCAAAATCTGACCCGCGATCGCAACGTAATGCAATAGGTCGGAGAGCAGTTTGCCGGCACACCAATCATTACAACCGGCCAGAAAACTCCCCTTCGGGGAAAGGAGAAATTAGCGATGAAGCGTTCAATAAGTTTGTTGGTAATCACTCTTTTGGTGCTCGGATGCAGCGCTGCGTTTGGAGAGGGACTAGTCACCCTCGGTCTCAAGGATCACACCGGATCTCAGTACTGTAACTATATAAACTTCTCGTATGGAACGAGCCTCGCGTCCGGCATTGATGTCTTTCAACTTTGCCCCGGTAACGACGGCGCTATGATCGGCGTCACGACCAATGGCACTGCAGGCTACCTTAGTGGCCCAGTCGTCATGTTTGCTGATACCTACGAAGATGCGATATGTAACTGTTACAGTGGAGAACAGTCGATTCTCCTTACGAAAACGACTCCTTCCAATACGAAATATGGCTGGGAGCGGTACGTCAACAACTATCACACATTTCACGAGTACCTCTTCCACTGGGGTTATCTGACAAAGCATCTTGGGCCGTAGGCCTGGATTCGCATTTTCTTGAAGGCCACGCCTTTGCGGTGTGGCCTTTCTTGTGCATGGTGGGAAGCGCAGGAATCGGCGGGTGGCCCACACTTTTCAACGCACTGTTTTTTTCTTTTCCCATAACGAACTGAGGGTGCCGGGTGCCCGAGACAATGCGGGTGCCCCAGTCATTCGCGCACTTTGCGAATGACTGGGCTCTCGACTGCGCCAAAACTTTCGACCGGACGGCGCTTGATTTCCAGCGCCCACTCTTGAAACTTCACCCGAACCGGTCCCGTCTCTCCGTATAAGTACGCTCGAAAACTGCTCCACTTCCACTGTTCGGGCCGCTCCACCAATCCCCGCTTCACCGGCCATTTCGGTGCATATAGCGCAGCTTCGCAACGTGTTTACGCGCGCTCCACACGTTGAAATCGTAGAAGCGCTTCTGCCAAACCGGCTCCCGCGCCCGCTCCCACAGTACGCTCTGTTCCGCCGCAGCCTGCCTACGCCTGCGGTTTACGCGCCGCGAGAAACGCTCCTTGATCACCTTCATCACCACCGACGGGTCTCCCACCTCGGGCTCGGTGATCAGCAAGTGAAAGTGCTCGGGCATGACCACATATCCGTGGACGACGAAACGATACTTGCGGCGGGCCTCTTCCAGAATTTTCACAAATAAGTCGCGCCGCCAAGCCGAACCCAACTCCGGTTGACGAGGGTAGCAACTGCCGGTGATGAAGTGCAGATGGTGCGTGCCATAGTAGCGATGCAGACGATTGGTCACCCGGTCAGAATAATTGCCAGAGTGGGAGCGTTATGGTGATCCTGGATACGATCGGGTTGTGACGAAACCCACACATCGCAAAGTGCGCGATGTGTGGGGCACCCTCATGTCTCGGGCACCCAAGCCGACTGAACTTGGGTGGGGAATTTTCGTCGGCAGCAGTTACATGCTTCCAGTTTCGGTTTCCTGGTGGAATGGCGACAACCATTTGCCGCCCTTCTTCTGCCAGATCGAGGTCGCGAGGACTTTTCCCGCCTGCTTTTTTCCGTCGCAAGTTGCGTCCTGCTTGCCCGTGTAGGTCACGACGACGGTGTCTTTGTCCAGCCACATATAGGAGAAATCGGACAGCGAGAAGCTATTGACCACACACCTCGCGTCCGTCATGCTTTTCAGAACCTGTTCCTTGCCCTTGAATATCCCTCCGTCGGCGACGCTGATGGCGTCGTCCGGAGTCCATGCTTCCACTGGCTTAGCGTTGTGATCTTTCCACGCCTGCCAGCCGGCTTTTTCCTTACTTTCCAGAGCCTTTTCGACGGTAGCATTCATCTGGGAGAACAACTGGACTCCAGATAAAAGCAGAGCGAAACCAAGTGCCGTTAAAGCGATTTGACGCATATTCCTCCTCCAGTTCATGAAGCGACGAGAACTATAGATACGGCAAGAAATCGTGTCAAGCAACAAACACACATCGCAGAGGGCGCGATGTGTGTGGGGCGCGTCGCTCAGGATGACAGCGTTTTTTACCGCCTTTCCGCAATCCACTCCGTGATCTTTTCCTCCAGAACATCGAGTGGCAGCGGACCGGAATCGAGCACCGCATCGTGAAACGCGCGCAGGTCAAACTTCGGCCCGAGTTCCTTCTG
The DNA here is from genome assembly GCA_963709055.1 of uncultured Acidobacteriaceae bacterium. Classification (GTDB taxonomy): domain Bacteria; phylum Acidobacteriota; class Terriglobia; order Terriglobales; family Acidobacteriaceae; genus Acidiflorens. The sequence goes on along the minus strand of CAVPUZ010000002.1, from coordinate 26,959 downwards.
CGCCCGCTCCCGCAATTCCAGAATCTTCATCTGTCCCATCTTGTAGGAGAGCGCCTGCGCCGGCCACGCAATGTAACGATCGACTTCGGTATTGATGTTCTCGTCGTCCATCGCGGTGTGCTCGTGGAAGTAGTCGACCATCTGCTGGCGCGTCCAGTGCTGCGAGTGCACGCCGGTATCGACTACCCAACGCACCGCGCGCCACATTTCATTCTGCAGGCGTCCATACTCGCTATAAGGATCCTGATAAAACCCGACTTCTTTTCCCAGCCGCTCCGAGTAAAACGCCCAGCCCTCGGTGTAGGCATTTACGTCGAGGTCGTATTTGCGAAATGGAGGCAGATCTGTCAATTCCTGCGCAATCGAAAACTGCAGATGATGTCCCGGAACGCCCTCGTGGTAGGCAATCGCCTCCACGTTCAGCAGCAGGCGCTTCTCGGGAGCATACTCATTCACGTTGATCCGTCCCGGCCGCGAGCCGTCGCCCGCTCCCAGCGAGTAATCGGCAGGCGGAGCCGAAGCAGCGCGAAAGGCCTCCATCGATACGACCGCCAGCTTGTTCTTGGGAAGCCGTCCGAAAAGTTGCGGCAGCTTGCCATACATCTGGTCGCGATAATGTGTGTACAAATCGAGCAGTTGCTGGCCCGACTTCGCATGCAGCGCGGGATCCTGCCGGATGTGCTCGTTGAACGATTTCAGATCATGGAAGCCCTGCGCCTGTGCCAGCTTCAGCATCTGGGCCTCGATCTCGGCCACGCTCTTAACGCCCAGCTGGTGAATCTGATCCGCCGAAAGATCGGTCGTAGTCTGATGACGGACCGCGAAGCGATAGCGTGCCTCGCCATCGGGTAAAGCCCACTCGCCCGGATCGAGCCGTCCATGCGGAGCGTAGTCCTCGCGCACAAACTTCGCGAACTTCGAATAGGCGGGAGCGACCTCGTCCTTTACGGCTTTCTCAATCTGCGCCCGCAGGCGCTTTCGGTCGTTTTCGGAAATCGCCTCCGGAAATTTCTTCAGCGGATCGGTAAAGGGACTCTTCTCCAGAGAATCGTCGGCAATCTCCTGCGCCTGGCTGGAAACTTTTTCCAGGAGATACTTTGGAGGCATCAGATGATCGCGCAATCCATCGCGCATGTGTCCGGTCGCCTCGTTCAGCACCCGCGGAATCTGGTGCAACCGCGCGATGTAGTCGTCATAATCCTTCACATTGCGAAACGGAGAGTCGAAGGGCAGGGAAGCATACTCCAGATGAATTCCGCCAAATTGGGTGGCCGGCATCTCCCAGTCTTTGAAGCGCGCATCTTCCACATCTTCACGGAGGCTGCGGACCATGAGCGCCTTGTTCAGCTTTTCCTGTTCGGGAAAGCCCGCGACGTCGATCGCCTCGAAACGCGCCAGCGCCTGCCGCGCGTGCTCAAGATTGGCGGCAATCGCCTTGTCTGAGAGGTCGCTTAGGCGATCGTTATAGCGGTTGTCTCCCACCTCGGTGGCGAGTTCGGGCTCGGTGCGCAGCGTGTATTCCCATTCGCCGGCAAGCAGACGATTGAGTTCGGCGCGGCGAGCTTCGAGATCTTGACCAGCGCTTTTCTGCCCGGCAGCGCGGGCGACGTGCGGAGCGATCAGACTCATCGCAAATGAGAAACAAAGTGAACAAGAGAAGATGGCAAGCGATATACGCAAGGAAAACCTCGGTAGAGTATTTGGGAGAATGACTGCGTGATGAATTCTACCGCAGCACCGGCCAAGGTATCGCGGGGCGGAGCCCCGCCACCACGCCACCACACGGGCGCCAGCACACGGGCAAAGCCGGAACCGGCCGAATCTGGATTTGTACAGCCGCCCGAGTAACAGGCGCGATAGTTACCAACGACCGTGCCCTTTCCAGGATCAACATTAAATTCTTTGTACGCATGGGGTTATCGATTCGATGCCCTGCCTCGCCGAATTGCACTTTCCGGTTGCCTCCCAGCGTGCAAATCCCCTAGTATCGGGGCAGTCGCTTTATGGGCCTTTCGTGCCATGTTTTGGCGATCATCTTGCTTCATAATAACGTCAGGTTTACGCAGCTTTGTCTGGGTAATGACCGGGGATGGGTTTCGTGAAAGTGAAGTTGGTTTGGCCGCTTCGTCTGGCACTTCTTATCGCATTGGCAATCGTACTGGACGCGAGCGGCATCGCGGCCAGCGTAAGTCCGCACGCCCTCTCGTCGCACTCGCTGAACTCGCACTCCAAGTCACGCCGTGTCACCGAAAGCCAGCACGCCCGTAGACACATGCGCAGGCTCGCGCATAGCCGCGCCCCGCTCTCGAAATCGGTCGCGCACCGCCATCGTTATTATGAGCGCTTCTACACCAGTTCGTACGCATCCGATATTACTGAAGGGGACGTCACCGCCGGCGAAGATCCAATTGTGCGCGAGGCTGCCATCGACGCGCTCGGCAACATGAACGGAACCGTGGTCGCCATCGAGCCCACCAGCGGGCGCGTCCTCGCCATGGTCAATCAGAAGCTCGCGCTTTCAAGCGGCGCGCAGCCCTGCTCTACGATTAAGCTGTCGGTCGCTCTGGCTGCGGTGAGTGAGGGCGTGATCGACAAAGAGACGGAAGTTCCCATCGCCGGCCGCACGCGCATGAATCTTACCGAGGCGCTCGCGCACTCGAACAACGCGTACTTTGAAGCGCTCGGGCGCAAGTTGGGATTTGAAAAGATCCACTTCTATGCTCAGCAGTTCGGGCTCGGCGAACTGGCGGGCTACCGCATTCCTGGCGAGCATCTCGGCGCTTACCCGGAAGAAGAAATCTCCGCCAAGCTGGGCGGCGTCGGCAAGATGTGCTCGTTTGGCGAGGGCATTTCGATGACACCTCTGCAGTTGGGAGCGCTGGTCGCCGCGATTTCGAATGGCGGCACGCTCTACTACCTGCAGCATCCCACCAACCCCGAGGCAGTCGCCGATTTCCAGCCGATCATCAAACGCCATCTCGACATTTCTTCCGCCATTCCCGAACTCTCCGACGGTATGGCCGGAGCGGTGCGGTATGGCACCGCGCGTAGTCTGCGCCTCAACTTCAGCGAGGAATCGATCCTCGGCAAGACCGGAACCTGTTCCCGCGCTGGTACCCGCTTTGGATGGTTCGCCTCCTACGCGAACACCGATGCCGGCCGCATCGTGACCGTCGTCTTCCTGCAAGGTGGACGCCCAACCTTTGGCCCCAAGGCCGCCGAAATTGCCGGGCGCATGTATCGCAACCTCTACGACCACAATTTCTTCGTGGCCCGTTCCGCCGGTACTACTCCGGCTCCCGATCTTGAGAAGATTGTCCCCGCCGCTTCCCGGCAGTAGCCGCCGAATGAACCAAAGAGCCTGGAGACGGGCTACCGTGTGGAGACGGGCGGCTCGCCCGGCTGATTTTTCTGTTAATCGGCCGCCGGACTTCGCACATCTGATGACTAATGACATCCTCTTCGCATAGTTCCGCCTCGCGAATCTTCCGGTCCTGATCCAAAATAGTCTTAACCGTGAGTTTCTTAACCATGAGTTCGTCTTCTCCGGTCGCGCTAGCGAAAAGCCTGGAAGCGCGAAAACCTGCGTCTTCCTCCGACTTCTTGCGATCGCCTGAGAAACACACGCTGCTTCTTTCTCTCCTGCTCGTCTGTGTCATCCTCGCCTTTTATAGGCCTATAACGCGGAACGGATTCCTCAACTACGACGACGACACTTACATCACCAACAACCCGCACGTCCGTGCAGGCCTCAGTTGGCCAACGGTGAAGTGGGCATTCACAACCTATGACGCCGCCAACTATCATCCGCTGACATGGCTTTCCCATGCGCTCGATTGCCAGTTCTTCGGCCTCAACCCCGCGGCCCATCATGGAGTCAGCGTCCTGCTGCACGCGGCCAACGCCGTACTTCTTTTCCTGTTGCTCCAGGCGGCCACTGGATTCACGTGGCGCAGCCTTTTCGTTGCCGCTCTTTTTGCGCTTCATCCGGTGAACGTCGAGTCGGTGGCCTGGGCAGCCGAGCGAAAAAATGTGTTGAGCCTGTTGTTTTTTCTGCTCGCTCTGCATGCCTATGTCTGGTACACGCGCCGACCCGCTTTGCACCGTTACGCGCCGATTGTCTTCCTGTTCGTGCTCGCGCTCCTCAGCAAGCCGCAGGTGATTACATTTCCATTTCTGCTTTTGCTGTTGGACTACTGGCCGCTCGGCCGCTTCAGCTTTTCGGAAGCCAAGCCCGCGCCGGACTCAACTTGCATTCCGCCGAGATTTTCCATCGGATGGCTGGTTTTGGAAAAACTCCCTCTTATGCTGCTTTCCGCTGCCAGCGCGGTCGTCACGATGAAAGCCCAGCGCGCCGGAGGCGCCATCCAGACTCTGGCCAAGTACAGCCCACTACTGCGGATTGAGACAGCCGTTATTGCTTACGTACGCTATCTGGGGAAGGCATTCTGGCCATCGAATCTGGTCGCGCTGTATCCGCATCCCACGAGGCTTTATCCTGCCTGGCAAGTGGGCGCGGCCGCGCTGCTATTGATCGTCATCACTGCCGCTACGCTTCGCGCTCGCGAGCGCCGCTATCTCATCGTTGGATGGCTCTGGTTCCTTGGATCCCTCGTCCCAATGCTTGGCTTGGTGCAAGTGGGCGCTCAGGCAATGGCTGACCGCTACGCGTACATTCCATTCATCGGATTGTTTGTGATGTGTACGTGGCTAGTGGCCGACTGGGCCGAAACCGGCCGAGGCTATCCATCTTTGCGCGTTTCGTGCCTGAGAAAGGATTCGCGCGGCATGCCTTTCTATTCCCGCTCTGGCGTGTTTGCTCATCCTTGGATTCCTGACATCCCGCCAGGTTCACTACTGGCACGATACTCAGTCGTTCTGGCAGCGCACGCTCGCGCTGACCGAGAACAATTATGTCGCGCACGATTCACTGGGCGATTTTCTGGCCCGCCAAGGCCGCAGCGACGATGCCGCTGTCCAGTTCCGCGCCGCGCTTGCCATCCGTCCCGACGATTTGCCCGCCAACCTGAACCTCGCCACGTTGGAGGCGAATCGAGGCAACCTGCAAGACGCCATCGAACGCTACCAGATGGTGGCGCGCTACGCGGCCGACACGAGCCTTCGCGCCACCGCCTATGGCAATCTTGGATCTGCCTATCGCCAGATTGGCGATTCCGCGAGGGCGAAGCAGTGTTACGAGGCGGCGCTGCAGTTGGATCCCAAACATGCCATGGCCATGATCGGCCTCGGCCTGATTGCGCAAAAGAATGGCGACCTGCCGGAAGCGGTCCGCCAATATTCTCGCGCGATGGCAGTCGAGCCTACCGATGTCGGGTATTTGCTGCTGGCACAAGCGTTGCAACAGGAAGGACACAACGACGAAGCTCGCGCGATCACGCGAACGAGTGGCACGTCTTTCCCCAAATCTGGCCGAGGCTGAGAGAGAGGCGCAAGCGCTTGTGCAGGTGAAGTAAGTAAATGACCGAGCAAAGGTGGCGCTGAGCGCTCGCCCGCGGTCGTCGATCTTGGTTTTGGTTTTGATCTGCGAAGGAAAGCAAACGACGAAGGCGAGCAGCCAACGGACGAATCCCGAGAACCGAAGGGCCGCAGAGCAGGTAACTCTTTAGCGCCCTTCTTTCACTTCGTCCCGCTCGACCACTCCGTCCTTGATGTAAATAATCCGGTGGGCGTATTCGGCGATGTCGTGCTCATGGGTGACGAGCACGATAGTGTTTCCTTCCGCGTGCAAACGGTCGAACAGCGCCATGATTTCATTTCCCGTCTGCGAGTCGAGGTTGCCGGTGGGCTCATCGGCCAGGATGATCGCCGGATTATTGACCAGCGCTCGCGCCACGGCCACGCGCTGGCGCTGTCCGCCCGACAGTTCGTTGGGCTTGTGGTTCATGCGGTCCCCCATCCCGACCGCCGCCAGTGAAGCTTTCGCGCGCTCGATCCGCTCCGCCGATGGCACTCCGGCATAAATCAGCGGCAGTTCGACGTTGTGCAACGAAGTGGCGCGCGCCAGCAGATTGAAAGTCTGGAACACGAACCCGATTTCCTTGTTGCGAATGCGCGCCAGTTCGTCGTCGTCCAGTTCGCTGACCAGTTGCTGGTTCAACCAGTACTGACCCTTCGAGGGCGAGTCCAGGCAGCCAATCAAATTCATGAGCGTCGATTTGCCGGAGCCCGATGGACCCATGATGGCGACGTACTCGTTGCGCCGGATGCGAAGATTAATTCCGCGCAGCGCGTGCACCTGCTGTTCCGAGCCCATGTCATAGGTCTTCCAGAGGTCCTCGGTCGCGATCATGCAAGAGTCGGGCGCAGCCAAGCCCGTCGGCCGGTCCATCGAAATTATTTCCGCAGTCGCCATCTCTTTCTCCTTCTCCGGCTCGGGCACGCACACTCCTCTGGCCGCTCTTTACTTTGACGTTCCAACCTGACATTGGTAGACGTCAGTCGTAGAGACGCGGCTTGCCGCGTCTCCTGCCGCGGGCTGAGACGGGGCAAGCCCCGTCTCTACTAACTTTCTTCTTCCTTCTTTGGTTCCGAGTTATCTATTTTGACGCTTGTTCCCGGCTTCAGGGTACGCAAAACCTTGTAGCTCCCGGTAATCACCTCGTCACCCGGCTGTATACCCTTGGTGACTTCGATATCGGTCGTGCCGCTGATGCCGGTATCCACCGGGACAAATTCCGCCTTCTTATGCCGGATCACGAAGACGCCCTGAATCTCTTCCTTTGCCTTCGCACCGTCCACGGGCGCCGCTGCCTGCACTGCCCTGGCCGAATCCTTCGGCATCAGTTCCGCCTGAGTGCGCACCGTCAACGCCTGAATCGGAATGCTCACCACACCATTCTTCGTCGCCGTCGTGATCTTGGCGGTCGTCGAGAGGCCCGGCCGCAGGTCTGGCGGCGGATCGGTCAGGGTCACGACCACCTTGAAATCCTTGGCCTCCTCACTGGTCGAAGTCGTTTGCGAGGTCGAGACGCCGGTCGAGCGCACGATCGCGTTGTCGCCGATCTCGCTCACCAACCCATGAAAAGTTTTGCGTGGAATGGCGTCGATCGTCACCTCGGCGGGCTGGCCCATGTGCACGTTGACGATGTCGGTCTCATCAACCTTGACCTCGGCCGTGATCACCGACATGTCCGCGAGCGTCATCAGCGTGCTGCCCGGCGAATTCTGAATCCCGACCACGACCGTTTCCCCTTCCCGCACCGGAAGATTCGTAATCACGCCATCAAAGGGCGCTTCGTAGATCGTCTTCTGTAGTACGTCAGCGACCCGCGTCAGGTTCGCCCGATTTTGCGCAATATGTTTGTCTGCTGAATCCTTTTGCGCTACGGCTTGGGCTACCCGTGCCTGGGCCTGCGCCAAGCCCGCATCGGCGGATTCCCACGCCGCTTTCTTGGTGTCGTAATCCTGCTTGGCGATGAGTGCGTCTTTATACAGACCTTGAGCGCGCTGCCAGTCAAGTTGCGCATGATCGGCGTCTGACTTTGCCCGGTTCAAATCTGCCTGCGATGTCCGCAGACCGGCCTCGGCCGCGATGAAATCGGTCTCCGCGCCTTGCAGCGAGGCTCGCGTCGCGTTCACGTCGGCCGACGACTGCACGTTTTCCAACTGCGCGAGCAACTGTCCCTTCTTCACATGGTCGCCTTCTTTGACGTGCAGCTTGACGATCTTGCCAAAAGCATTGGCGCCAATGTTTACGTAAGTTTTGGGCTTGATCTCGCCAGACGCGCTGACCACCGAACTCAGATTTTCCCTTTGCGCCTTTCCCGTCTGCACCGTAACCAGATTCTTCCGGCTCTGGTAGACCGTCACGCCAACAATAATCCCGAGCGCCAGGACGGCGCCCACTCCGATGAGTATTTTCTTCCAGGTCTTCATTCGAGATAGAAAATCAGGCGATCAATTGCGATTAGGCGATCGGCTCGAGCGGCCATCCGAAAGTCGCTCGATGGCCAAGTCACCCGATGCGCAATCGACACAAATCCCCCATTATTGTTTACGTCAAGACGGCGGACAAAGTTCCCCGCTTTGCGATTCCGCTGGAACCGGCAGCGTTGTCGCTCTCAGATGACCAGACTAACCGGATCACGATGACCCGATAATTATATCCTGCCCGGTTGCAAGACGCGGATTCTTAAGGGATTTGCAATCGCCCGTGGGCGCAGAAAAATCTCCTCTCCCGGGCCTCTTTTCCTTGCCAGTTGGTATCCAATCAACATAGAATTGGAGCCAATCGTAGTTCTCACGAGGTAGGCCCTTCTATGTTCGTCTCAAGTTCTCGGCGCCACTGCTGGGTTGGCATATTGGCAGGCGTTCTTGCCTTTGGTTTTATGGCTGTTTCCCCCGCCCGGGGTCAGGATCAGAATAAGCCGGACCAGAATAAAGACCAAAATAAGAAGGATGAGTCGGACGCCAAATCCGCGGTTTCCCAGCCAGCCTCTGCGACGCCAAGCCAGGTCGATCCCCTGAAACGCAACATCCCGGAGAAGCAGAGAAAAGCCAACGCCAGAGCGCTCAAGATCGAGTTGAGCAAGACCTACAAGAAATGGCTGGCGGAAGATGTGGCCTGGATCATCACGGACGAGGAGCGGAAGGCGTTCATGCAACTCTCCAACGACGAGGAGCGCGACCAGTTTATCGAGGCCTTCTGGCAGCGCCGCGACCCCACGCCGGATACCGAAGAGAACGAGTTTAAGGAAGAGCACTACCGGCGTATTGCCTACGCCAACGAGCACTTCGCCGCCGGCATCCCTGGCTGGAAGTCGGATCGCGGCCACATGTACATCGTGTTCGGGCCGCCCGACGAGATCGACGCGCACCCCTCCGGCGGCTCCTACGAGCGCCCCATTGAAGAAGGGGGTGGCGAAACCTCGACCTTCCCGTTCGAAACGTGGCGTTACCGCTATATCGAGGGCATTGGCCAGGAGGTCATGATCGAGTTCGTCGACACTTGCATGTGCGGCGACTATCACATGACCATGGACCGCTCAGAAAAGGATGCCTTGAAGTACACTCCCAATGCCGGTCTTACGCTCTATGAGTCCATGGGAATGGCGAGCAAGGCCGCCGCTTCACGAATGGCGGAGTCGAACAGCTGGGCCAAGGGCCGATGAGCAACGATTTGCAAGCCAACGAATTCGAGCGCCTGGAACAGTTTGCCAAGCTGCAAGCGGCGCCGGCGGTCAAGTTCAAGGACCTGGAAGAAATCGTCAGTCATAAGATCAGCGTCAACCTGATGCCGTTCGATGTCCGCGTCGACTTCGTGAAGGTTACCAGCGATACCGTGCTGGTGCCGATTACGATCCAGGTCAAGAACCGCGACATCACCTTCCAGAATAAGGATGGCATCGAGCGCGGCACCGTGAATATCTTCGGCCGCATCACCACCCTGACCGGCAAGGTCGTGCAGACGTTCGAGGATCCGGTTCAGGTCGATGTTCCCATCGAGCTGTTGCCCAAAACGGCCGAGAATGCCTCGATCTACTGGAAGGCTGTTCCGCTGCGCATCAGCCAGAATCGATACCGTCTTGATGTGGTCGTGAAGGATGTCAACGGAGATCGCGCCGGCAGTTGGAGCCATGCCGTCGTGATTCCCGACTTCAGCGAAGACCACCTGAGCAACTCATCCCTCATCATCGCCGACCAGATGGAACCGGTGGCGGCGAAGAACGTGGGTACCGGCAACTTCGTGATCGGCACCATGAAGGTGCGTCCGCGCGTCGGCTCTTCCGATGGCAAACCCGTCTCTTTCAAGAGGAACCAGAAACTGAACTTCTGGATGCAGGTTTATAACCTCACCGTGGACGATAAAACGCACAAACCTTCCGCCACGGTCGAATACAACGTTACCGATGCCCACAACAAGGAGATCATTCATACCGTCGAATCGACCGACACGATGGGCAATATTGGCGATCAGGTGACGCTGCAGAAGACGCTGTCCGCCGCCAATCTGCAGCCCGGAATGTACAAGATTGAGATCAAGGTGAACGACAAACTTTCGAAGCAGACAGTAGATCCGACGGCGACCTTCGCCGTAGAGTAAGCTGTTGTGATTCATGGGTTGTGATTTATGGAACGATGGGCGCCGAAGCCCATCCCTAGAGGTGGTGAATGTTCCGAAAGCTCGGGTTTCTCGTGATGCTCATGGCCCTGGCTCTTCCGGCATGGTCCGAGCCTGGGAAAATCTCGGCGGGTACGATCTCGGGATACGTTCGCGACGCCAGCGGCGCGCCCCAAATGGGAGCCGCGGTTGAGGTCCTGGGCTCGGCTGCCCAGAAAGTCTTCACCGACGATCACGGTTTTTACTCCATCGCCAAGCTCCTGCCCGGAACCTACAATCTCAAGGTCAGTGCTCCCTCGTTCCTGCCTTCGCTGCGCGAGAAAATCGGCCTCCACGCCGGCGCGAAGCTCATGGTTAATATCACCCTGACCAGCCTTTTCGAAGCCATCCAGCTTGTCAATCTGCCCAACCAGGCCGACCAGGACGACTGGAAATGGACACTGCGTTCGGTTTCCAATCGGCCCATCCTCCGCGTTCTGCCCGATGGCACGACTGCAGTCGTCGAAAACGGCGAGGACTTGAAAGGGAACGTCACTCTTCTGGCTGGTTCGCCCGGCGCGGGTTTCGGCAGCCCGTCCGATATGAGTGCCGCTTTCTCGGTCGAACGGTCACTGTTGTCGACCGGCACCCTGCGCCTGAACGGCAATGTAGGTTATGGATCCGACGGCAGTGGTATTCCCGCGGCCTTCCTGAGAACCACCTACACGAGTCACTACAACCAGTTCACTGAACCTTCGGTCTCGATCACCGCACTCCGCCTGAATTCGCCGGGCCTCAATGCCATGCCCGGCGCGCCTTTGCAGGCGCTCTCGGTCACCAGTTCCGATCGCGTTGTGCTCGGCGACCTGCTGGAAGTGCGACTCGGCAGCGAGTTGCAAGCCATCCAATTCATGGGCCGCGTCAACGCCTTCAAACCCTTCGGGTCCGCCGATCTTCACATCTCGCCGAACACGGTCGTGGAATACCAGTATGCCAGTTCCGTCCCGGATTCGCGGTTGGAGGGGCGTTCCGAGGGTTCGACTGGCGATCAGTTCGATGCCGCTTCTTCCGACCCGAGTGCCACCGGCCCGCGCATGAGCATGGTCGATTTTGCTCCGGCGGTCGAGAAGGCCCACCATCAGGAAGTTTCGGTTTCTCACCGCGCCGGCAGGAACAGCATGCAGGTCGCCTTCTATTCCGATAGCGTCGCCGATCCGGTACTGACCGGCGTCGGTGACACAACTGCCGAATCCGGCGACATCCTGCCCGACATTTACTCCGGCACGTTCAGCGTTCAGGGCGACAATTTCTCGACGAGCGGCCTGCGCGTCGTCTTCGAGCGCAAACTCCTCTCCGACCTGACTGCGACCCTTGACTACGCCTACGGAAGTGCGCTCGATCTCTCCCGCCCCGATATCGAATTGCAGGATGCCCGCGCTTTTATCCGCGCCGAGCGCCGGCAGGCCGTCGCCGCAAAATTCAGGGGAACCGTTCCCAAGACCCGGACGCACCTGGTCGCCTCTTACCGCTACACGGCTGGTCGTACGCTAACTCCCGTCGACCTGTTCAATACTTCAGCGGGACAAGCCGACCCTTACTTGAATCTCTGCATCCGCCAGCCGATCCCATCCAGTTTCCTTGCCGGACATCTGGAACTCCTCGTCGATCTCCGCAACCTTCTCGCTGAAGGTTACGTTCCCGTCATGGGTTCGGATGGCCACACCGTCTATCTGGTGCAGTCGGCCCGCTCTGTTCGCGGCGGTCTGGCCTTCAACTTCTAAGATCTCTGTAAGACTTCGTCGTTAAGACTCCGTTCCGGCAAATCAATCCACTATTCCCGATCCCGCGCATTGAAATTCTCGATCCGAATGTCACTTACCTTCTGGCCGCAGTCGTCTATAATGCCCGAATCTAAAAAAATGATCCGTTGGCCCCTCGCCTTGGAAAAGTGTTTTTCCACGACGCGACGGAAGGAGAACTAATAATGAAGCGACGCTTCCTGGTGGTCTGTGTTCTGGTGGTCTGCGTTTTCTTAACGTCCGCCCTTGTCTTCGGTCAGACTTTTCGTGGCACCATTCTCGGAACCGTAACCGATCCCTCCGGCGCCGTGGTAGCCGGAGCGGCGGTCAAAGCCCGCAATGAAGCCACTGGCCTGGAGCGCACCACCGCGACCAGCGCCGACGGCAGTTACGCGCTGCCCGAGTTGCCCATTGGAACTTATACGGTCACCATCTCGCAGTCCGGCTTCCAGACCGCCATCACCAGCGCCGTCGCCGTCAACGTCGCTACCGAGCGCCGTGTCGACGTTCAGTTCAAAGCTGGAAGAGTCTCCGAGCAGATCGAAGTCTCCGGCGATGTGCCCCAGATCGAAACCACCTCCTCCGAACTTGGCGGCACGCTCACGACCCAGGCTATCGAGAATCTTCCCGTCAATGGCCGGGACTACACCAAGCTCATCTATCTAAATCCCGGCGTTTCCGGTTCGCCCGACCAGATTTCTGACTCCCCGGGTTCATTCGGAACGTTCTCCATGAACGGCTCCCGTGGACGCGCCAACAATTTCCTGCTCGACGGCACCGACATGAACGACGGCTTCCGCAACGATCCCGCCATCAACGAAGCCGGCGTATTCGGCGACCCGGCAACGATTCTCCCGCTCGACGCTGTGGCCGAACTGCGCGTTCTCTCAAACTATCGAGTCGGAATACGGCCGCAACAGCGGCGCCGTGGTCAATATCGTCACCAAGAGCGGGACCAACAAACTGCACGGTTCTCTCCTGGAATACAACCGCACCAGTTCGGTGGGCGGCGCACGCAACTTTTTCAACAACGTGGGCAGACAGGATCCGTTCCACAACAACCAGTTCGGCGGATCGCTGGGCGGCCCGATTGTTAAAGATCGCACTTTCTTCTTCGTCAACTATGAAGGCCAGCGCGAGTCTGGTGCGCAGTCGGGAACGAGCTGCGTACCCGAGCCAAACCGGATTGCCTTTGATGGCGGCGCCACCAATTCGGTAATTCAGAGTTTGCTTGCTCGCAATCCGTGGCCGGCTCCAAATCTCGGCACGCGTCCGACCGCCGCGGATCCCAACTGGCCTGGTTTTGATTCAGGCTGTCCGAATGGTCCAAACCTCGCGCTGTCCACTCTCTTCAACAACCGTGTCGACAGCATGATTGCCAAGGTGGATCACAACTTCAACCAGAACAACCTCCTGACTGGCCGGTACTACTTCGGCGATAGCGATCAGAGCTTCCCCTTTGCTCAATTAGCTGGAGGCTTATTGCCCGGCTTCAACACCACCACTCCCACCCGCGTACAACTGGTCTCGATTTCTTACGTCAAGGTGATGGGTAGCGCATTGAACGAAGCTCGCCTGGGATGGAATCGTTTCGCGGAAGGCTTCTTCCCTCAGGACCACAGCTTTAATCCTCAGTCCATCGGCCTCGACACCGGCGTGACTTCGGCTTTCGATTACGGCTTACCCAAAATAAATGTAGGCAACTTCTCTGTGATCGGTGCGACCAACTCGGTTCCGCGCTCGCGCGTCGATGCGAATTGGCATTTCATCGATAACTACGGCTGGAAATCGGGCCGCCACGATTTTAAAGTCGGCTACGAGTTCCGCCGCACCACAATCCGGCTCATTCAGGACAATACTTTCCGGGGCAAATTGTCTTTCGGTGGCCTGGGTGCTTTCCTGAGCGGCGTTCCCGATGGCGGCGGCAAGATCGCGCAAGGCGACACGCTTCGCCACTCCTTCGAAAACAGCCATGCTTTCTACTTCCAGGATAGTTTTCGCGTGAATCCTCGCCTGACCTTGAACTATGGCATCCGCTGGGACTACTTCGGCGTGGTGGGTGCGACCGGCGCCGCTGGTTTCTACCAGTTTGATCCGACGGCTTTGGGTGGAGCAGGAGATGTGAATCCTGTTGGCCAACTCTACGACAAGGACTTAAACAATTTCGCTCCTCGTTTCGGATTTGCTTACGACATAGGCGGCAATGGCCACACAGTGGTTCGCGGCGGATGGGGCCTCTTCTATGACGCGTTTGCGCAGGACATCTTCCTTGGCCATGTCCCATATAACTGTGCTTTCTGTCCCGGACCCGCCTACACCTACAAAGGGGCTGGAGCCATCAGCGCGGCATCCGCCGACAATGTCGACCCGCTTAGTCCGACCACCAACGTATTTTCGGGTTCACCTGGCGGCTTGGGAGATTTCTTCGGAACCGACAAGCACATTCGTACTCCCTACACCCAAAATTTCAACCTCAACATACAACAACAAATTGGGAAGGCGGTCGCAGAGATAGGCTACGTCGGAGCGCGAGGCACGAAGCTGTTCCGCTTCTTGGACATAAATCAGCCCAGCCAGGCGCAGATTACCACTGCCGATCTGGCTTCTGGCACCAGCGATTACGGCGTGCCTAGAAACTACCCCACGTTTTTCTATCTCAACATGGAGCAGTCAGCCGCAAACTCCAGCTATCATGCTCTGCAGAGCAGCCTTCGTGTGAACAACCTGCACGGCCTGACCTCCGCCGTGAACTTCGTCTGGTCGCATTCGATTGATGACGCCAGCGACAGCGAAGACTTCATCCCCAACGCAGCTCAGCCCCAGGACAGCACTCGTCCCTCTCTCAATCGCGGAAACTCGAACTTTGACATCCGCCGCCGCTTTACCTGGAATTTTGCCTACGAGCTTCCCAAGTTTAACGGCGGCATGTCCATGCTTAGAAATGGATGGGGCTTCGACGGTGTGCTGAATCTGCAGGACGGTCAGCCCTTCCAGCTCAACTACAACTTCGAGGGTGACTATTCAGGAGCAGGGGAAGGGTTTGATCGCCCGGACGTTGTGGGGCCTGTGCAGTACGGCAAGGCTCCTGGGAGTTTCCTAAACCTCGCCAATTTCGCGGTGCCGTGTACATTTGACGGCCATGGGACTGCTGACACGAACTGCGTTGCCGGTACTCGCCATTTCGGTAATCTTGGCCGCGACGCTCTGCGGGGGCCAGCTTTCAAGGAACTAAATTTCTCGGCCTTTAAGAACACCAATTTGACCGAGCACGTTGTTCTGCAATTCCGGGCCGAGTTCTTCAACATATTAAACCACCCCAATTTTGCCAATCCGAACCTGCCGAACTTCATCACCGATCCGGCCGGCAACGGCATTGCTCTAAACGGCCAAGGAATGGGCAACCTTGGGTTGACGGCCACCGGCGACGTCGGCATCGGCAACCCGTTCCTCGGCGGCGGTGGCCCTCGCGGAACCCAGTTCGCCCTGAAGCTCATCTTCTAGCCCGGGAAGGCAACATTTACCCAACGCAGAAAAGGCAGGAACGCGGGAAATTCGAGAGACAAAACAACGTGAACGAAAAGTCGGCTCCACGCAGCTTCCTTTGCGGCGGGCGAGCCGACTTTTTCCTTGACCTTGACCTCCGCCGTTGTCACTATCAAGAGATCCCGGAAAGATCAGGTAGCCACGCGTTTGAACGAGGTTCGGCGTGTTTGTTCAGAGCTAAAACAAACGGAATCAATACTTTGACTTTAAAGCCATGCGCCTCAATACTTTGCGAGGAATTTTTACCTAAGTCTATGATTCTAATAGATCGCATTTAGGGGGGGGGGTACCCCCTCGTATAGTTTCGAACCACGTGCGAGATAAGCCCATGCCTACTTCCGAACGACGCCGCCAGGAACGTACACGAGTTCGCGTACCGGTAAAAGTCCGTCCCCAAAGTAGCGGCGGTCCTGAGTATTCGGGGCTGACTCGCGACCTTAGCTCTTCGGGCGTCTTTCTCTATTCCGAGTCGGCCCTGGAACCGGGTGCGAAGTTGGAGTTGGTGATCATGCTGCCCGGCGGTATCGGTCTAGGCCCGGGTGGATGGACGCTCTGCCAGGCATCGGTCGTCCGCGTCGAAAAGTCGGAAGGTAAAGGTGTAGGTATCGCCGCCACTCTCGACCGTATCGAGCTTCTGCCCGAAATCGCTTAATCGTGGGTGGGGTCGAACGCCACTCAAGCCAGGGCGAAGGGGGAGTCGGGCTTTCTCAAGTTGAATCACGATCGAAAAATAAATTTGCCTAAAAACACAAAAGCTCTTCCCATGCCCCAAAGTTGGTGCAATAATGGCCCGCTTTCAGAGCAGGCAGGAAATTCGACACCTTTTTGCCAGGCAGGCCGCTGATGTGGATTGAGAAACTCGCCCACGGCATTCTGGAGCTCGACACGCCGATTGGGCCTCGATACTTGCAACCGAATTTTGTTCAACGCGCGATGTTGATGTGGACGTTCCGGAATTTCTGTTCGCTCCCTCAACAGGTTCTTCGAGGCAACGAGCGTCGGCTAATCGATCGCCTTTTGAATGAGAACCGCTTCGTCTCCGTTTCCGCGACCGGCGCATCCGATCGGCCGGTGATCGGAAGAATCGAAAGACGAGCCCTCGCAACAATCGAGTTGATGCCGCCGCGCAAACCTAGTTCAAGCGCGCAGTCCGCCGTCGCCAAGGAAGACAGGGAAGCAGCTTCCGCATAGTTTTTCCGACCCAGAAATGTCGATTCAGCATTCTTCGACCTGTGCCGCATTGAGTCAGACTCTGCTGTGCGGCTTGAGGCAAGTCTCCCGCGGATAGAGTGAAGCTCCGCGCGAACGCAGCAGCATGAGTTAGCGTTCATGCGCTTGGCGCACAGCCTTTACCGTGCTTGGTTACAGTGGGGCTGAATCTGAATCGAAATTCAGTCGACTCCCGCAATCCTCGCTCGTGACGTGCTTCTCAGGGCCGATGGTATAATCAAAAATCTTGGATAAAAGTTATTCCGCAGCGGGCGCGTAGCTCAATTGGCAGAGCAACTGACTCTTAATCAGTAGGTTGTAGGTTCGATTCCTACCGCGCTCACCATCTTTTCAATCACTTACCGGTTATTGTGTGACCGCACAGCGAACATTCTTTTTCCGGCACGAGTTTGATCCTTGGCGCCCTGCCAATCAACCTCCAGTCCTCCGCTTTATGGAGAAGGCGACGCAAAGTTCGCAAAGCGCAGTTTTGTTTGGCGCCGAGCCTGAAAAGCTCAAACGCTCGGCGACATCATTGTTGATGGAGTCAAGGCGCAAGCCGAGGATTGATGTGGTCTTCAACAATCGCCAGCCGTCCCGGTAATAGGTTTTTGTTTTGTCCGAAAGCCGGGCCTCTTCGACCCATTCCAGAAAACGGTTCGAGGCCGCAAGAAGCGTCGGAGTCTTGCGAGGCAATGGATCACCCCTTTCACAAGCATCCGCGAACTTCAACGCAGCGATTTTCCGGGCCCGGCTTTTCATTCGTTTCCTTCGTCGATCCGGCGGAAGCGTGCTTGAAAGCCTGCCGGCGTCTTGCGCCACCAGGTTCTTTCGTGACCAAGTCCTCCTTGCGAAGCCGGTTCAAGGCTGGGATGCTGGCACCCGGTGAAATCCCAAGCCGCTGAAGGAGATCGTACTGGGACATATCTCTCCGATCTTCCATCAGGGCCAGGAGAAAAAAACACTCCCGTTTATCGGCGACATTAGCCCACTCAGGGTTGCCGAACTCGCTGCTACTTGGCATGCAGCCTCTTGCTCCGACGGAAACTCGTCCCAGGGGGAGTTAGTGTGGGCTAAAACGAATAACAGGGCTTTTGATATGGGACGTCAATATCGGCATTCGTCACTATGTCAAGTGAGTCGCATCACAGAATTGAGCTTGCCGAGTAACCTAGGCTAAAACGAAATTCTGTCGGAAAAGCCGTTGTGCGCGGTCATCGCGCCTAGTTCCGCGCGGAGGATCCCGTGGCGGCGAGGACAAGTCGATGCGGCTTTATTTCAGGGTACCCGTTCCCATAGTTCTGGCTTTAGTTGTGGTCCTCTGTCTTCCATGCATCGCAGCCAAGAAATCCGAATACGCGATCTCCTCTTATGGGAAGTACGTCCAGATTGAGGGCGCGACTTCGGTGGGCGCGGAAGCCTGCGCCGCCTGCCACGCCGACATCGCGAAAGACTTCCGGCACGCCTTTCATGCCCAACAAGGCGTCGAATGCGAGCAATGCCACGGTCCCGGCAGCTTGCACGTGCAGGGTGGCGGTGATGTTTCCAAGATCATCTCTTTCCGTCAGCGCTCGGCTACCGACGCAAACGGCGTGTGTCTGAGTTGTCATGCGCGAGATGAAAGAATTCGCAACTGGATGACAGGTCCGCACGCTTCCAACCAGGTTCGCTGCATTGACTGCCATCAGACCCACAATTACGGTGCAAAAGCTGGCTCTCCAGGTGCAGCTTTTGTGGATGTGATGACTCCCGGCCGCGTAGGCAATGTGGAGAATCTGGTCCCCGAAACCAAAGCCATGATGCAACCCCGCTGGCAGGCGAACGATGCTTGCCTGAAGTGTCACCAGACTGAACGTGCCCAGATGAGCTTGCCCTACCACCATCCGCTGCGCGAAGGAAAAATGAGTTGCGCCGATTGTCACGACCCCCACGGCGGCCCTGGCGGCAACAATCTGCGTACCGCCAACACCAACCAACTCTGCCTGAGCTGCCACGCACAGTATCGTGGCCCGTTTGCCTATCAGCATCCGCCGGTCACGGAAAACTGCATGACTTGCCACACCGCCCACGGCTCACCGAACACGAACCTTTTGACCGTGAGCGAGCCGGCATTGTGTCTGCAATGCCATGCCGGGCACCACAACGGAGCTGGTCTGCCAATCTCGGACCGCTGCACCAACTGTCACGGCTCAATTCACGGGACAGACACGGCCACTCCGAGCGGCGGAAGCAGGTTCTTGGACAAGGGACCCACGGACCCGCAGTTGCGTGCAGCCGCACAGGGGGCAACTCTCCGATCTTCGCATTCCGCCACCATCGCCCCTTCCCGTTCTGCCACTACGCGGTCGGCGCTTCTGCCGTCGCACGCGCCGAACTATCCGATTGCGGCCGCAGGCGGAGGTTTGGGCATGTTGTCGCGGGCTATGGCTCCGTTGTCAGGCGGAGCCATGTCTGCGGACAGCGAATACCCGGCGAAACAGAACCAGGGAAGGTCGATGCCGCCTACTCCATCATTCCAGGCGAGTATCGCTTCGTCGACCTAAGCGGGTTTGGCGGCCGGGTGGGTGAATACGACACGCTGCAACAATCGGCGGGGGCCGATGTCGCCACCTCGTACGTTTCGGAGCCGAATCACTTGACCATCGTGTCTCGTGGAAATGTGCTCAACAGTCAGGATTATCAGGCTGCCTCGCAACTCACGGCGGGTAATTGGGCCCGAGTTGGCTTCGACCTGCGTAGTTTCGTGCAGCAGCAGGACCATACTCCTTTCTATGCCTTTCCATTGTTGGACGTCTCCAGCGGCTGCGGCGGTCCCTGCGATACCACGACCGATCTCATCCCCTCCCACGTTCCGTTCTACGTGGTGAGGCGACTCGGCAAGGTCCAAGCGCAAGTCAAGCTGCCCAAGCTGCCGGTCCACTTGTTTGTAAAGGGCGACTGGCAAGCGAGGTCGGGCACAACCCAACTCGCCTATCTCGATGAGAACTCTTACGTTCCCGGGTTGGGCGCTGGCGGCCAATTCTGCGGTGCGCAGTGCCACTACCAGTCGCAGTTTCAGCAGGCGAACTACACGACTCGGAATATTGCCGGAGGAGCGGACTTCGACATCGGCTCCGTTCGTCTCACTTACAGCACAAGTTCTCGAGCTTCAATGACCGGCTCACCTTTCCTACCGGAACGTTTCGGGCGGCTTTGACGCCGACCCTCGTCCTGCGAAGGCTTCGCATTTGGGTTTGCCGGTTCTCAATGTGCCCCGACTCGTTTAATCCTCCTCCGTCCGGCCCCGCGCCGGGTGCTACTCCCGCCTCGCCCACGGGCACTGGATACGCTATCGACATCCCTTCGCCAAACCAGTACTCGTCGGACAGCGTGAGCTTCAACTGGACGGCTTCCCGCAGCTGATTTTGAATGGCAACGTCAACTACACGCGCTTGCGCGACCTCTTATACCAACTATCCTCAGAACAACGTTGACACGGACGAGACCCTGAGCTGGCGCCCGCTTGACCGGCTGCGGGTCGCCGCCGACTATCACCAGCAAAATCTAATCAACAATTTCACGCCTTTCTACACCCTGTACGGCAATGTGTCGTATCACAACCACTGGGAAGGCTTATAAGCTGGAGTATGAGTTGCCACGGAATTTCGATGTGGAAACCTACTACAAGCGCAGCGGGATCACCCGATCCGATGCCTGCTTTGTGGGAACGATACCAGGTATAACATCTACGGGTCGCGCAGATTTACTCTGTTGACAACACCGATTTGGGCTGAAGGTGGTGCCGTCGTCGTCTAGCAATACTGCCGGGCTGGCCATGCGCTATCACGACGCCCATCTGTGGAGCGCGCGGGCGGGGTACGAATGGACAGGTACGCATGACCCCGGCTACCTGATCGTGCCGCGGAGCGATAACCGCGTCTTCGCCAATCAGTGATCCTTACGCCCCAGTCATGGCTGACATTTCCCACAACGACACCAACATCATTGTGCAGAATGCCTTTCCCGCCGTTCCACTTCCCGACAGCCCCCCGAACCTCGTGTCCCCTTCTCCGTCGCCGGGTGCGACAGCCTCGTTTGGTTTGAACATCGCCGGCCTGCCCCCCACCTTTCAGCGGAGCAACCGCTTCTACATTGACACGGCCAGTGCTACGCTCAGGCCTCTGCCCGGTTGGAACCTGGGACTCGGGTACTCCTACCAGCAGAACAGTATGAAGACGTACATGGCGTTCCAAAACGATAGCGCCACCGGCTACATACTCGACGAGCCGCTTGTCCCGTACAAACAAATCACGCAGGCCTACTGGGGTGATTCAACTTACACCTTAAGGCAGCGTGCGGGGATTAATTTCCGCATAACCTATAACTCGGCGCGCAGCGGCTTCCGGCCCGACCTGAATCCGAACGACGCGGCACAACTTGGAAACCAGTACTTGATGAGCAGCGGCGCCTTCAATTCGAGTTTGTTTGCCGCAGCTCTGGGCAACACGAACTTGATTTCCACCCAGATTTCGGAGGTCATCGTTCCGCAATGGATTGGGCAATCGAAGGCTTACTACATCTTCCCGCGTAACTTCGAGGGAAGGTTGCTGATCTATTACGGCAGCTATCGCGACCAGTGGAATCCGAACTTGAATGGCGATCTGCGGACGTTCAGCGTCTATGTTGGCCGCTCGTGGTGATTGCGAACGTATCCACTGACGACTTCTTTCGTTAAGCACCCGCGTTCGCAAGTTCCAGCAGAACACTGCCTGAGATGGTGCTACGCAATCGAAACAAAACGGGCGCCGCGCACTTCTTGTCTTCACTCAACCGTTATGGCAACATGCAGCATTCCATTGGCTGACACGGCGCCACCGATCGGCAACGGCTATAGAATGATGGCGAAGATCCAAGCCTTCGGGGTGATTAGTCTTTGTATACATAGCAGGTTATCATCTTGGGAAGAGCGCGGTAATGCTCCAGTTTTCCTGCATCCCAATCGTGCGCACTGTTTGCGGGAGGGTCCATGAGGTTGCTGTTGGTTGAAGATGGCTTGGCGATTCAGCAATTTCTCCAACGAGCGTTAGTCGAGGCTGGATATCAAATCGATACAGCCACCAATGCCAAAACCGGAGAGTTGCGCCGAACCTCGGCTTCGCAGAACGAGCCCCTGCGTTTGCAAGCTGCCGACTTGCAACTGGACTTGGTGCGGCGGGAAGCATGGCGCCGGCAGAAGTTGCTGCAATTAACATCCCAGGAGTTTTCCCTCCTGGAGTATCTTTGCCGGAATCAGGGACGCCGCTTGCGCGGTAAGGTGGACCACGACGCGTCCAGACCGTTGATTCAGACAATCAGCGGCGTTGGATACATCCTCAGGCATGTCTAAGAATCTGCGCAATACCGCAGCCTGGCGCATATCAATTTGGACCACTCTGGCCTTTGCCCTTGGGACAGCATTGGCATTCCTTATTGTTTACTTTCTGGTGGACAAAGGTACCCAGGAACGCGATGACACTTGGCTTAGCGGCGAAGTTCAGGTTCTTGCGCAGGTTTCTGATGCAAGGGGGATGGCAGAAAAACTTGCCAAGCCCGTCCCAGGTCATCTCTCACGACACCGTTATCCGACGAAAATGAACAAACTGCCATCTTCCAGACACGGGTAGTTCATTTTCTAGTGGGTACACTTGAACACAGATCAATTGTCCCAATCCGTACCGTTAACAAAACCCTCAATCAGTGGTCGCTATTTCTTCTTCTGTCGGTTCGGCAAGTGGGCTGCCGAAAAAGCGCTTGGAAGTACTCTTTTCGGAGACGGGTTTCTCTGGTGGGCGGTTCCGAAATTGGACAGTCGCGGGCGCGACTTGAACGGGCTTAAGGAGCCGTTTGAGCATGGTCCATGCTTCCGAGCGGAATCTTGAGACAAATTTCAGCAGGTCTCTAAATCTGAGGTTGTACAGGTAGTACCAGACATAGGTCAGCGATTGCAGCAATTCCAGTTGACGGTGCGACAGGCCTTTTACTGACAACGTGTTTCCGAAGTACTTATCGTAAACGCGCCAATCTTCCGTCAGGAGCTTGTAGCCATATTTACCCGCTTGCGCCATGTGCCAGATCTCGGTGCCCGGGTACGGCACCATCACGCCAACTGCGATGGAGTCAGCGCGGGACTTTGCGGCAAGGTGTACGGTCTTCAGAGCGGTTCGCCAGGTCTCGCCGGGATGCCCCAGAATAAAAAAGGCCCCCGCCTTGAGGCCTGCCTCTTGGGCAGTCGCGATCGCATGGATCGCCATCTCAGGGGTAATTCCTTTTGTAACGCGTTTCAGAATTGCTTCATCGCCCGACTCCACGCCAAAACTTAGCCCGTAGCATCCGGATTCCTTCATTCTCCGGTAAAGGTCCAAATCGGCAAGGTTGGCGCGGGAGTTGCCACCCCATCCCCAAATGTATCCTTTGCGTTTGTTTCTGGCGGTGGCCTTTTCCAGAAATTCATCCGCCCAATGCTTATTCAGGCCAAAGGTCTCATCCCGAAACCAGATTTCGTGTTGCCCGACTCGTTTCTCAAGCGCATCGAATTCAGCCAAAACGTTGTCAACGCTGCGCAAACGCACTTTTCTTCCGAGGACTCTTTGGCAGAATATGCAGCCGAACGGGCATCCCCGGCTCGACATGACTCCCCACCTAGCCCTGGGAAAAAGTTCCCAGGCGGGGAAAGGCAGCTCGTCAAGATTTTCCAGCCATGGACGCTTGTCGGTACAGAGGACTCGGTCGCCAACCCGAAAGGCAATGCCGAGGATGTTCTCCAGTTCCGACGGAACCGCGCCGCTCGTCTTGGCATCGGCCAGTTCCGTGATGGTGATCTCGCCCTCGCCGGCGACCGTGATATCGACGGATGGAAACTCTTCGAGTGTCCGTTCCGGGAGGGCGGTAGGGTGCGGCCCCCCGATTACCGTCCAGATGTCGGGACAGACGTGCTTTGCGATTGCGCACGCCTCCGCGGCAGCGTGAATCTCATGCGTCATCGCGGTAACGCCAAAAATCTCGGGCTCGAACTCACGCAAGTGCTGACGCAAAATCTCGTCTGTCACAACATCGTTCTTGGCGTCGAGAACACGAACGACGTGTCCTCTCTGGAGAAGGCAGGCGGCCAGATAGCCTAATCCAAGATGCCCAGGGCCACGGCCACGCCGACGGGGCCGGCGGTGGCTTTTGGAAGCAGGGTGCAAGAGCGTGATTCTCATTGCGCATTTCCGCAATCTGCCCGCCGGGTGAAGGACTCGGCGCATATTCTGTGCGGCAACCTATCAGACAGACATGGCAAGCTTAAGTTGGAAACCTTTCCGCAACCAACACGAATCAGTCCGAAGAACATACGCCCAGGACGTAGGACGGTCCTCACACGCACTCCCATGTACCTGATCCTACGGGCGCACCTGCACGCTCTGCGTGATGTAGATCACAGCGGGGGTTACCATCGTGCCCTGGACGGTTACGCACCCAAGACATATCGAGGCACGGTTCGGCATCAACCTGGGAGATAAGTTTATGACACCGCAAGAAGTCACGATGTTAGAGCTTAATGAAAGGCCGTCAATCAGCGAGTTTCCCTTTTGCGCGATGAGGTCATTCCCGGCCCGCGTGCGTTTCGTAGGCGAGCGGCGTTCTTCTCTTGCCAGCCTTTTGCGGTGGTATGATGTTTCAACGTTTCAAAGCTTAACAAGTTGAACAATTCGAGGCAGAATCGCCGGTCAAAACCGATTACGGTTCTTCCCCATGGAGCCAACACAGCTCAACCGGGTAAGTGTGGCGGATCGGTGGCCGCTCTTCTTCGCCGGCGGACCCTGAGGAGTTCCGCACCGGCATACGGCTTAGAATTGCCCCTGGCTTCTTCTATGGGTGTTTCCCGCAACACCATGCGGGAGGCGATCCGGGTCCTGTCGATCAAGGGTCTGCTGCGGCGCGGCCTTCATCGTGGCGCGGCGGTCTCTCAACTTTGATTTGCATGATCTCAGGATGTCTCCAGTTGCGCCGCATGCTGGAATTGCCGCTGTGCTTGCGGCGCGCCACGCGGAACCGGCCTTATTTGCACGAATCCGAAGCGCCGTCGAGCGTTACGAATTCGCCGTCCGCAACCGGAACTGGTCTCGCGCCGTGAATCACGACCTGCATTTTCACGGCCTGCTGGTCCGCTTCCACCGGGACCAGCGGCTTGATTTGTTTTACAAACATGCTTGGTGAACTGCGTGTCGGATCGTGCTAGTGGACCCAGTCATGACAATCCCGGCGTCTGATTCCTGTCCACCGGAAATCTGTCGACTGCTCACTGCCGGGAAGCTTAAGCAATGTCTGCTGTCTTGGAGCAGCATCTCGAGGGCTCCGAATCTAGATTGATACGGATCATGCACGCACACGCGGCGCGAGTGGAACCTCAATAAGGGAAAGACGAATCACAATGTATCCGCGATCATTTCACTATCACCGGGCGGGGTCATTAAAAGAGGCGATCACCGTTCTCGGCCAACTCGGCGAGAACGCAAAGTTTCTGGCCGGCGGGCAGAGCCTGATTCCGTTGCTCAAGCTTCGCTTCGCCAACCCGGAGCACCTGGTTGACCTGAACTTTATCCCAGGCACCTCCTTTATTAAAGAGGAGGCGGGAGCGCTTCGTTTCGGAGCAATGACTCGCCACGCCGAAATCGAGCACTCCGCGCTCGCGAGAAAGATCCCGGTCCTCCACGACTGCGCCGCCGGAATTGCCGACGTTCAAGTGCGAAACCGGGGCACGATCGGCGGATCGCTCGCGGAAGCCGATCCAAGCGGCGATTGGGCCAGTGCCCTGATCACGCTCGACACCACCGTTCACTGCCTCGGACGGAACGGCACGCGCACCATCCACCTGAGCGAGTTCATCAAGGACGCCTACACAACCGCTCTGGCCCACGACGAACTTGTGACCGAAGTTGAAGTGAAGATTCCGCCTAAGGGTAGCGGCGGGGCCTATGTTGCGTTCAAGCGAACCGCTCCCGTGTATCCTAGCGCCAGTGTGGCCGTACAACTCGCCATGGAGGGAGATGTCTGCCAGAATGCCGCGATTGCTCTTGGCTGCGTGGGTCTGACGGCGATTCGCGCCAGAGAGGCGGAGAAAGCGCTGCGCGGACAAATCCTCAACGACAAGACGATCGCCACCGCCGCCGAAGCGGCACGTGCTGCGGCTGACCCTCAGCCTGATATGCGCGGATCGGCTGAATACAAGCGCCAACTGGTGGTAGCTCTGCTGAAGCGTGCCATCCAGATTGCCGCACGTCGCGCTGCCGGAGAACAAGTGGAAGGGGCCCATCTGTATGCCTGAAACTGCAACCGTCGAGAAAATCACTGTCGATATCAATATCAAGGTAAACGGCAAGTCATATGCGCGGCAGGTCGAGCCCCGCATGTTGCTGGTCGAATTCCTGCGCGAGACCTGCGATCTTACCGGCACGCACGTCGGTTGCGATACGAGTTACTGCGGTGCTTGCACGGTGCTGATGAATGGACTGGCGGTAAAGTCGTGCACGATGTTTGCCGTTCAGGCGGACGGATTGAGATCACCACCGTCGAAGGTCTCGAAAAAGACGGCAAGCTCGATCCTGTTCAGAAAGCTTTCGGAGAGTCGTTCGGCCTCCAGTGCGGCTACTGCACACCCGGCCTGATGCTTTCCACGCATCAACTGCTCGCCGGCAATCCCGATCCGAGTGAAAAGGAAATTCGCAAAGCGATCGCCGGCAACGCGTGCCGCTGTACCGGATATATGAACATCTTCAAGGCCATTAAGCTCGCGGGCCGGAATATGAAAGAGGTCTGATATGGCCATCAAGTTTTCTGGCGAATTCGAAGTCAAGAAAAAGCCCGAGGAGGTTTACGATCTCCTCACCGACCCCAATCGATTCGCGCCGCTGCTGCCGGAGTTTCAAAGCCTCTCCGTGCAGGACGCCACGCATTTCGCCGTCAAGGTGAACGTGGGTATTTCCTACATCAAGGGCAGCGCGGACGTGAAGATGGAACTGGCGGAGGCCGATCATCCGCGCCGCGCGCAGTATAAAGGACAGGGAGCGGTCGCGGGAGGAAATGTCACCATGGTCGCGGGATTCGACCTCGCGCCGGTCGCCGACGCAGCTGCGATCGAAACTGTGCTCGCGACCAAAGTGAACTGGCAGGGTGAAGCGCAAATCTTTGGCCGCCTGGCATCCGTGGCCGGCGGCATGCTGGACCCGCTAGCCCAGAAGCAGATTCAGAAATTGATCGACGGATTACAGGCGGCTTTGACGTAGTTGCGTGGGACACGCGGCAAAAACGTGGAGGCACTCATAGCGTGACGGAAGAAAATAAGAACGGAGGA
>CAVPUZ010000001.1:0-27988 GCA_963709055.1 uncultured Acidobacteriaceae bacterium | reverse complement strand
AGATGCCGATTTGGCGGTGTCGCCCCCCCGAAGGGGTTGGAACCGGCTGCAGTGTTTGAAGACCTCGAGACGCCCCGCTTCGCGCGGGACGTCTCGTAGGGCTTAGCCAGCTAGCTTTAGAAGTAGAACTTCACGCCAATCTGTACCGCCCGGCCTTCGCCGTTGGTTGAGATCGTCCTGGTAGTGAAGATCTGCCCGAAGTTTCCCAAAATTCCGGAGGCATCTTCGTTAGAGACGGCAAGGGGAAGACTCGGATTGGAAGGGTTGGCAAAGTTCGTGTGGTTAAAAGTATTTAGGTTTTGAGTTGAAGCTCGAGATAACGCGACTCGTCGATGTGGACTCTCTTCTCCAACGCCAAGTCTCCGTAGTTGAGTCCCGGACCATAGAGCGGGTTGCGGCTTGCGGTGCCGAGAGTACCAGGAGCCGGAAGCGTGAAAGCGGCTGGGTTGAAATAAAGGTTCTGCGGATTGGTCCCAGTGATCGTACCACCTGAAATTCCGGGATTGTGATTCCTGGGGTCCCGGATGCCGAGCGGAGCGCTGGTGCGGTTGGCGCGGTCCGGACAGGCGTAGTACCCGACATTGTTGTCGCAAGTGAGCGAGGTCGAGAAGAAGTTGAACACGGCAATCGGAGTCCCGTGCTGGAGCGTGTAGATGCCCGACAGATTCCAGTCATCCGTCAGCCGTTTCCATTTATGAGTGAACTGGTAGATGGGAAGGGTGTAAGTGTAACTTGCAACGAAACGCTGCGGTGCATCGTTTGAGGAGGGCGCCCACATACAGGCTGCGCAGAACGGGTTGACGCCCGGGAAGTTGAAGGCGTTGCTTTCGAGGCTCGAGGTCTGGTCGAAATAGCGCGACCATGTGTAAGCCGCCAAAACCTGCAATCCCCGACTAAGACGGCGGTTCAAGGTCAGCTGCAGGGAGTCATATCGGGAGTTGTATTCGGTCGTCTGCTGGCCCGGGTGCCCGTATATGGCAGCATTCAATGGGACCGCACCCGGAACCGGAGTCCCATTTGTCCAGGTCAGGTTGGCGTTTTCGGTGATGGGAGTTACGGGGCAACCGTGCCCTCCTGTCAAGGCAAGGCCGGAAGGGCAGCCGTCCGCCGCATTGTTCGTCACGCTTACTCCTGAGGGGAGTATCCCGCCAATCGTTCGGTTGAGTGACTGGGAGCGGAAGAGCCGATGCCCGGCCGTTCCAACATAGTTCGCCTCCACAACGGTCCTGGGTGCGATCTCGCGCTGGACTCCGAAGAAGAAGTTGTAGACGTAGGGATCCTTAATGCCCTGTGGCGGGACGATTCCGGTCAGGAGTGCGGCATCGATATTGCCGGCAAACCACCCTGTAATGTTGCCGACAGCCTGTGAGCCCACGCCTTGCCCCGGGTTCTGGCCGGTGCCTGGGGTGCTGGTACTGTAGCCCGGCGCAGCGCCCGAGGGAACGCAGCCACTGGAACTGCATGTTGATGGACCGTAGACGATCGTCCCCGGGATGCCCTCGATTGGTCCGACGGCGTTGAATGAATAGTAGGGGAGGTTCCAACGAGAGTTTGAAAGCGGATTGTAGAGCGTTCCCTCGTAGGAGATGCCAAAGCCGCCGCGCAGCGACGTCTTGCCGTTGCCGAAGACGTCCCAGGCAAAACCTATGCGCGGGCCGAAATCGCGGTACTGATTCGGTCCGAGACTGGGAGCGCTTGCAAAGCCACCCGGACCGCAAACTCCCGCGAGAGTCTGGCTGTCGGGGACAATCGTAGTTGGGTCGCAACCTGGCGCGCCCAGCGGCACATTGGCATTCGCCACCTCTCCGGCAATTCCCATTAAGACTGTACTGTTCCCGCAAACCGCCATCCAGGAACGTCTCATCCTCAATTGCAGCGTGGACATCCCATGAGCCAGCCAGTCGCAAGCGGATATGTTATGGTGCGCTCTCGGGCGACGGGCCAGAGTCCAGGGCCATGAGGAAGGATGTTTTTGGCCCACATCGGAGGCGAATATGAGGGCGCGTTTCTTACTCGTGAATTGCCGGTTCTTGTCTTTAGCGATCATATTTGTTGTGCTTGCGTTCCCGAACCCAAGCGTCAGCGCTGCCTTCGGAGCGCAGGCGCCAGCGGCCAGCAAGTTTGCGGCGGCGGATGGCAAACCCATTCCGGTGGCGTTTGTGCTTGGGGATGGCGCCGCGGTCATCGATTTCAGTGGCCCATGGGAAGTGTTTCAGGACGCGGGAGGTCCAGATGGCGAAGATCATTTCCGCTTATTCACGGTTGGTCCATCCAAAGCGCCGATTCGCGCTTCGGGAGGTCTGATGATTACTCCCGACTACTCTTTCGCCGATGCGCCTGCAGCTCGCATCGTGGTGATTCCCGCACAGCGAGGTACTCCAGCGTTGCTCGATTGGCTCCGGCAGAGGGACAAGGAATCGGACATCGTAATGTCCGTGTGTACCGGCGCATTTCAACTCGGGAAAGCAGGTTTGCTCGACGGTAAACGGGCAACCACTTACCATGATTACTACGACCAGTTTGAGAAAGCGTTCCCTAAAGCCACGCTCGTCAAGGGCCACCGCTATGTACAGAGTGACGACGTCATCTATACATCTGGCGGTTTGACGTCGGGAATCGATCTGGCACTGCACATTGTGGAGCAATACCTCGGGCGTGATGTTTCTCAGAAAAAGGACCCCTGCCCATAGCGGAGGTTCTGGAGTACGGGATGCAACTGGCCAGTGCGCTCGACAAGGCGCACCGCAACGGGGTCACACATCGGGACCTCAAGCCGGGCAACATCATGCTCACGAAATCTGGCGCGAAGTTGCTCGATTTCGGTCTCGCGAAAGCTGCTGCACCGCTCACAGGGGGAGCAACACTTACAAAAGCGGCCGCGCAATCCAATCCAGTAACAATGGAGGGCACGATTGTCGGCACCGTTCCCTACATGTCGCCCGAGCAGGTGGAAGGGAAAGAGGTCGATACGCGAAGCGACATCTTTTCGCTGGGAGCCGTGTTGTAAGAAATGGTAACCGGCAAAAGGGCTTTTCCGGGCCAAAGCGATTTCAGCGTCGCCTCGGCCGTGCTGGTGAAAGATCCGGAACCGATCACCACAGTGCAACCCTTAACGCCGCCTGCGCTGGAACGAACGATTCGAGTTTGTCTGGCGAAGGGACCCGGACGCACGCTGGCAAACGGCGGGCGATCTCTCCAAGGAGTTGCGGTGGATTGCGGATGGCGGCTCACACATCAGTAAGCCGATTGAGACGGTCGCGTCGCGGGCCATTCACTCTCGGAGCGCCCGGCTCGCGTGGATCGCTGGAATTTCGTCGGTGGTCGCCGCGGTTGTGCTGGCCGTGCTCCTTTACGCCCGGCTCGCTGGTCATGCTCCCGAGGCGCTTGTTTTTCGCCAGATCAACTTCCGGCGGGAGGCCGTTTTCCAGGCCGCATTCGCGGACAAAGAGACGGTGGTCTACAGTGCGGCGACCTGGGGAAATACTCCCCAGATTTTTATGGTGAGCCCCGACTATCCCGAGCCGAAACCGCTCGGGCCGGCTGGCATGCAGCTGCTCGCGGTTTCGTCCAAAGGGGAACTCGCCGTTCTGATTGGTGCAAAGTACGTCTGGTATCGGCTCTTTACCGGCACCCTGGCGCGCATGCCGCTCGACGGCGGCGCGCCGCGAGAGATACAGGAGGGGGTGCGGGAAGCGGATTGGTCGCCGGACGGATCGCAGCTCGCCATCATCCGCGAGGTCGGAGGCAAGGATCGTCTCGAGTACCCGATCGGTAAAGTGCTCCGCCAGGTTAGCGGCTTCTTGAGCGATATCCGAGTCTCGCCCCGGGGCGATCGGATCGCATACTTCGAGCATCCCCGCAAGTGGGATGACCGGGGCTCGGTCAACGTCGTCGATCTTGCAGGAAACAACGTAGTGCTTTCCGAGGGCTACTGGAGTGAACGAGGACTCGCGTGGTCGCCAAAGGGCAATGAGGTACTATTTTCCGCGGCCATCAGCGGCGGCAGTTTCAATATCTATGGAGTGACGCTGTCCGGCAGGAGGCGTATCGCTTATCAGGCACCGGGCGGACTTACGATCCAGGATGTCGCTCGCGACGGACGTTGGCTTGCGACCCGCTTGGACTACCGCTATGCCGCCATGGTCCACAGTCCCAGCAACGTCGCGGCGAAGAGCGAAAAACAAAACGAGGATCGAGACGTCTCATGGCTCAACACATCGCATGTACGCGCTCTCTCGCAGGACGGGCACACGCTTTTGTTCACTGAGACCGGTCTGGGCGCCAACTATGCCGTTTGCCTGCGAAAGACCGACGGCTCGCCCGTGGTGCGCCTGGGCGATGGATGGGCCGCGGATCTGTCCGACGACGGGAAGTGGGCACTCGCCGTGGTCCAATCCCATCCGCCGCAGCTCGTGATCTATCCGACGGGTGCCGGCGAAACGCAGCAACTCAACCGTGGCGAGATCGAAAACTACGTGACCGCGCAGTGGTTCCGCGACGGCAAGAGCGTGCTCATCAACGGCAACGAACCCGGACGGGGTACGCGTTTCTACGTACAGAAGGCCGATATCCGTGAGAAGGGTGGGGGCACTCCGCGGCCAGTGACTCCGGAAGGTACCAGGGACGGATGGCTTTCCCCGGACGGCGAACTCGTTCTAGCGCGGGGACCAGACGGAAACTACTCCCTTTACCCGATCGCGGGCGGAGAACCGCGGCCTGTGTCTGGGCTTACCGAGACGGACGTCATTGCGCAGTGGAGCGCGGACGGGCGCTCGGTGCTCGTCTATCGCCGCTCCGAGATTCCGTGCCGTCTGGAGCGTGTCGAGCTTTTAAGCGGACGCCGGACGCTGTTCAAGGAGTTCGCGCCGGCCGATCGCACCGGTCTTCTTTCCATGCGAGAGGTCTTTGTCACTGACGACCTGCAATCCTACGCGTACACGGCCTACTATCAGGCGGCGAGCTTGTTCATTGCCGACAGCAGGCAATGAGATGAGCGCTCACACCCAAAACGATGTGCCGCTCGTTGCCTACGGAAGTTGTCAACTTTTCGAGGATAGGCTCGGAAAACTGCGCGACCAGGCGAAGCATTGCTCTTGCCTTGGAAGGTTTCGATGCCTTCAGATGCGCCTTATTGGCGGCCTCCTACGCCGCGCCAGTATGGTGGTTCAGTCGGAAGGTAATGGTCTCGAAGCCCGTGTCTGGATAGCGTGCGTCGCTACAACCCCATCCAGAACGGACGGCAGCGCAGTCTTAGAACTCCAATTCGGCAATCAGCTTCAAGAGTCGAAGAAGTGTTGTGCGTTCTTCCGGAGTCAGTTCTTTTCGGAGTTTATCGTCAGCGGCGATTCTCGTATTGATCAGGCGTTTCCTGTATTTGTAGCCTTTTGGCGTCAGCGTAACGTGAATTGCTCGGCCCGATTTTGCTTTTCTCTCCGACACAAGTCCCTCGTGAACCATTGACTTGATGGCTCGGTGCACGACAGTCCGGTCGAAACCGAGAAGTGTGGCGATTTGGTTCTGATTGAGCGCGGCACCGCCCCGAAGCGTGGATAGGATGAAGCCACGAGTCGCAGAGCACCGGGTTTTTCGTTCCAGTCTCTTCCCGACGGAAAAATAGGCGGCAGCAACATGGGCGAGTACTGAGTCCCTGAGGATGTCTTGCGGAATATCCTTCTTTGGAACGATGCTCATAGGACGGTTACCGTGGCATCGAGAGGTCGCCGCCACTGAGGCGGTTCCGCATAAGCAGGCGATTTCTTCCCGATCGCAATCACCATCACAATTTCATGATACCGGGTTGACAGCCCGAGAAATCGGGAGAGTCTGCGGCCATCGAATCCTTCCATGGGGCACGTGTTGAGTCCCAGTGCTTCGGCGGCAATCATCAGATTCTCACAGGCCAACGATGTACTCTTCATTGCCCACTTTAACAAGTCCTGTCGAAATACTGGTGGCATCCCGATCGTCTTCCACAAATTCACCAATCGAAAAATCGCCCACTTGAGCGCGCCGAAAATGCCGAACGGTCCTGGCATGAACAGGATCCGGCCGATCTTCGCCGTCCGCTCGTAGTCTCGAATTTTGGCGTGGCTGAAGCCGCTCCTGCGCATCCACTCCAACTGGGCTTGCGAGGTCGCTGTCAGCGAGCCGATGTCGGCCACTGCAACCACCAGCGCCGACGCCGTTGCCGCAGGCATCTGTCCAAGGCAGAGTTTCGCCGCGGTTGCCTTTCTCGGCGACGATTCCACCCAAAAGAACCGGTATGGTTGCGAATTGAAACTGGAGGGAGCATGGCGCGCCGCATCGAGGATTTGTTCACGCAGTACCTGTGGGATCTCGACCGGCTCAAAAGCCTTAACTGCTCGCCTGTGGAAGAGCGCTTCCAGAATTTCTCTCATGGGTCCTTCCTCCTATGTTGTTATTACAACATAAACATGTTGCACACGCAACATACTCACGTACCCGTGTGATCTGTTCTAAGCCCCATGGAGTGGTTCGCGGGCTGATTTCAGACCGCTATTTCCGCAATGCGCAAGTCCGCGAGAATCCGCCGGAACTGGTCGTCGCTTACCAGACCGCCTCCGCCGGCTGCAGCTTGTTTGACCGCCGCCTGCTTGATCGCGGCCAGCACCGGGCCGCGCTGCTCAGCGGTCATCGTAATGCCGAGTTCCTTGCATTTCAGGTCGATGCTGTCAAGGCCGCTTTTCTTGCCCAGAACGATCCCGCGCTCCGCTTGGACAATTTCCGCCGCGTAGGGCTCGATTGCCTCCGGAAGATGAAACTGGCTGGCCACTGCGCCGCTTTCGCGCATGAACAGGTTTTGCCCGACCAGCGGCTTCCACGCCTCAAGTGTGTAGCCCGCAGCCCGCTGCACTACCTCGGAGACCTCACGCACCTTTTCAAGATTCAGAACGACGGGCACGTCGTATAAGCAGCGCAGCGCCAGGGCAATCTCGGCGATGTCGGCATTGCCGGCACGTTCGCCCATGCCGTTGATCGTGCCTTGAATCCAGGTCGCTCCCCCGCGGACGGCTGCGACCGCGCAGGCCGTCGCCATGCCGAAATCGTTGTGCCCGTGGAAATGCACAGGCATAGCTTTGCCCGCCCACTGGCACACTTGCCGTGTCAGATATTCCGCCGCCTCTGGTCCGCATGCACCGATCGTGTCAACGACGACAAGTTCCTTCGCTCCAGCATCGAGTGCCGACAGGTAAACAGTTCTCAGAAATTCCAAGTCGGTGCGCGTTCCATCGACGGCGAAGAACGCTACCGTGATACCGGCTTCGCGCGCGGCGGAGACCGCATCGCGAATGCGGCGCAGCACGTCTTCCCGCGAAATTCCGTACGCTTTCAGCTTGATCGCGCTGGTGGGCGCTTCTATCACCGTATATTGAAGGTTCAGCCGCACGAGTTCGTCGATGTCAGCTTTGATCGCGCGCGAGAATCCCCAGAGTTCCGCCTTGATGCCAGCCTTCTGCATGAGCTGAATCGCTTCGGCATCCTCAGCCGAAACGCGCGGGAATCCGGCTTCGATCCGGCTCACACCCAGCTCGTCCAGTTTGTATGCAATCTCCAGCTTCTGCTGCGGCGAGAGTACGACCCCAACCGTCTGCTCACCGTCGCGCAGCGTCGTATCGTAAAACTTGATCGGTGTTTTCGGAAACGAGGCCCGCACCTCCGGCCGTTGGTTGAGTTCGCTGACCCAGATTTTCGAATTGGTGGTCATAATCCCTCCGTCCAAAAGGTCTTACTTTGTCGTTTCCTGCGTCGCGAGAGCCGCTGGCTTCTGGCCATAGGCTTTTTCCCACGAGACCACCGGATTCCGCAGCACCCCGATCTTTTCAATCTCGCATTCCATAACGTCGCCCGGCTTCAGGTACCAGGCTTTCGGGTCTCCCGAAAACGCGGCGACGCCGGAAACCGTTCCGGTCGAAACTACATCGCCCGCGCTGTAGCCCATCGGCGAGTAGTGCGAGAGAATTTCCGGAATCTTGACCGACATTTTGCTGGAATGCGAGCGCTGTCGCGACTCGCCGTTTACCCTCAGCTCCATCGCCAGGTTATGCGGGTCGGGGATTTCGTCAGCGGTCACTATCCATGGCCCCAATGGGCAAAAAGTGTCGATGCCTTTGCAGAAGCTGAAGACGCCCGATTTCATTTCCCGCCGCTGAATGTCGCGCGCGGTAATGTCGTTGAAAATCACATAGCCGCCGATGTAACTGGACGCGTCTTCCGGCGTGAAGTGCTTGCCCGCCTTCTTCAGGACCACCGCCAGCTCCAGTTCGTAATCCAATTCCTGAGTCAAGTGTTCGGGATAGATCACGGGCTCGTCCGGCCCGATGATCGCGTCGGTATTTTGAAAGAAAACGATCCATGGCATGACCGGATGCGAAAAGCCGGCTTTCGTCGCCTCTTCGTGATGCTCGCGAAAGTTGCCGGCCGTATGAAAAAACTTTTTCGGAACGATGGGCGCCTTAAGTTGTATGTCGGCCAGCGAATAGATCACCCTTTCTCCGCGAGGACCGGCGACGTCGGTGCCGTCTTCGCTCTGGTGGGCGACGTACTCAAGACCCTTGCGCGCGGCCTCAAGGCTGGTGTCTCCGCCGCGAAATAGCGCCCGCATGTCGGGCGGGACAAGAGCATCGGCCATGCGGTAGAAAATGGCTTCGCTTTCGACATCTCGCAGGTAGAGCGCGCACGCCAGATGCAAATCAACAATTCGCAGATCAGTAATCCGGCCGTCCCCAAGCAGCGCTCCGATACGAGTTTGCCGTGCGGCGTTTTCGAAGGTCACAAGCTTCATTGGCATTCCCCCAATAGTAAA
The DNA here is from genome assembly GCA_963709055.1 of uncultured Acidobacteriaceae bacterium. Taxonomy (GTDB): domain Bacteria; phylum Acidobacteriota; class Terriglobia; order Terriglobales; family Acidobacteriaceae; genus Acidiflorens. Next base: position 19,164 of record CAVPUZ010000001.1, on the reverse strand, counting down.
AGCAACTTCAGTTCGTTGTTGATGGAACAGACGTGGCCCGTCACGCAGAGAACGCCCACAACTCACCTATCTATTTCTCAACTGCGGCAATACCGCGTCGCCAAACAATTTCGCTTGGCCAGTGCGATCGTCGCCCCAGATTTCCAGCATGATGTGAGTACAACCCGCCGCCCGGTATTCTTCGATCTTTTGAATGCACTCCTCAGGCGTGCCCGCGATGGGACAGACCTTGCGGAGCAATTCATCGCTGACGGCTTGCGCGGCTGCCTTGCGGCCACCTTTTTCCATGGCGTCCGCAACCGGCTGCAGCTCTGCGAAAGTGATGCCGGCAGATTCGAGCAACACGTCGGCCGAGCCTTTGATGTTCTGCACCTTGTTGGCCAGATACATGGCGGCCTGCTCACGCGCACCTTCTTTTCCTTTCTTCGAATCGCGCCCGATGCTGCCCACGATCACGCAGCCAAGAATAAGCCTGGAAGCATCTTTGCCCGCTTTCGCTGCGCCTTCTTCCATGTTCTTTTTCGAATAGCGCACGAATGCGGGCGTGGTAATCGAAGCCGTAAGCAAACCATCGCCCAGCGACCCGCCGAGCCTCTGCATCGCCGGACCGGTGCCGGCGACATAGACGGGCGGAATTTTGCGCGATCTGTGCGCATCCGACTTCAGTGCCGGAACGCTGGCAGCGAAAACCTTGCCGCGATATTCAAACGCTTCGCCTTTGAGAACGCCGCGCGTGATCTCAATGCTTTCCCTCATCACAGTCGCCGGCCCAACTTTTTCGCCTTCGCCCTCGCCGATTTCTTTCATAAATATCTTGGACGCACCCAATCCCAGAAGGAAGCGGTCGCCGGCCAGATCCTGCATGACGCGCGCTTCCATCGCGATCTGGACGGGATGCCGGGTGTATGGCGAAATGATTCCCCATCCCAGTTGAATGCGCCTGGTCTGGCTGGCAATGACTGCCAGGATCGGCGGTGGAAGAACGGGCCTCGAAGGAATGTTTCCGCCACCAGGGGTAGGCTTCCGCGATCCAGAAGGTGTCGAAGCCCGCATCCTCGCAAGCCTTGGCCATGGCCAAGGTTTCGTGGGCAGGCTCCATGCTGAGTTGCAGGACTCCGATGTTGAATGGAATGGTCATACTTTTAGGTCTCGGGTCTCAGGAGTCAGGTCTCAGAAACACCAAAACCTGAACTCTATTGGTGTCCTATCAAAATTCAGAAATTGCCGACGGGGATCTTCCTGACACCTGAGGCCTGACTCCTGAAACCTCTTCTTGGTCGGTCGTTAGTCTGGATCGCTCCAGGCGTGCTCCAGGCCTTTGATCAGCTCCCATACGGCTTTGTTTAGCGGCGTCGAAATGCCGGTCTGCTCGCCCCATTTCACGATCGCGCCGTTCATGAAATCGACTTCGGTTTGGCGTTTTGCGAGCACATCCTGCAGCATCGACGCACGATGTTTTCCGGGAGCGCTCGCTCCTTTTTGCACCAATGCTCGCGGATCGCCGTGCAACTCGATGCCCAGTGCCTTCGCAACCGCCTCACCCTCCGCAATCAAATCGTCGAATAATTGTGCAGTCGCTGGAAATCTCGTAGCGGCGCCGTGATGCAGCAGCGTCAGCGCTCCAACCGGATTCGTGGAAGCATTGAAAATCAACTTCGTCCACTGCGCGCCGCGGGCATCTTGCAACGCGATCACATTCATGCCTGAACGCGTAATCAGCCCCGCCAGTTCTTCGACCTTGGACATCGGAGTATTCGTCGGCTCGAAGGGGCCCATCCACGTGTCCCCCTTGATATCGAAGCCCACGTGGCCCGGAGCAATGAGGTGCCCGGCGGGGAAGGTCGTGCCGCGGATCACGTATCTGACGTGCTCGGCGATGATCTCCTCGTTACCGACTCCGTTCTGCACGGAGCAGACGGCGCTGTTTTCGTCAAAGGCACGGGCAACCGCCGCGATCGCGCTACTCGTGTGGACGGCCTTAGTGGCGACGATGCCATAATCGCAGCGCGGAAGTTCGTCAGGATCGCTCGTGGCATTTAGCTTGGCGGTGAAATCGGCCGCTCCGGAAATACGGAGACCGTGATTGCGCATGGCTTCGACGTGGTCTTTCGAGACGTCGTAGGCCCAGACCTCGGCCTCGCCTTTTTGGGCGAGATGCGCCGCAAACAGGCTGCCCACCGCCCCGCAACCGATGATGCAAACTCTCAACACAGTCACTCTCCACGTCAGGTACGAATTTCCAGTAGAGAGGCGGCTTGCCCCGTCTCTGGGTGCAGCGAGCAGGGCCCGCCCACTCTACACCAGATCTTTCACGTTCTCGCGCGTCTCCCTACCCTTAAAGAATTTCCACGGCACATCCGCCAGGCATTCGCCTTCAGTCTTGCCGACGCGATATGTGTCCTGCGTATACAGGCACACCTTGCCCTCCTGATCCACGACCTGCGGATGCAGGGAAAAGATCATGTTCTCTTCCAGCGGCACATCGGTCTTTTCCCCGATGGCTGGATACTCGAGCATGGTGGTCCCAATACTGTGTCCGGAAAGATGTCCTAGCGAGAATCCGTGCTTCGCGAAAGTCTCGGCAACGGTACGGTGAACCGTGGAAGCCAGTTCGCCGTGACGCATTAATTTGCGGGCCGATTCCATCGCGTGTGGATAGGCATCGGCCATCTTCTGCGTGGTCGCGCTCGGTTTTCCCTGAATCAGCGCGCGGGAGAATTCAACCCAGTAGCCGCCGGCCCCGGTCACTTCGAGCGAATAAAGAAGAAGATCGTCGCCCGCCACCTTGCGGTGGCCGGGAACTTTGAAGTAGGCATTCGCCTCTCCGTGTTCGCCCGATAACACTATGTTCATCATGCGTGGGCCGGCGCCTCGCGCGAAGAAACGTTCGACGGCAGGCGCCATGATTTCAGCTTCGGTTTTGCCCGGCTTGTAACCGGCAACCAGCGCCCAAAATCCGTCGACCACGATATCCATTGCATCGCGCACTTCCACGAGCTCTTCTTCGCTCTTCACAGCGCGCGCCATGTCGAATTCCTGATCAAAGGGCACGAGTTCGAACGGACCTGGCGCAAGTTCGCGGTAATCGCGCACCGCCATGACGAAATTCATCCCAAAGGTGCCAACCCGCTTCCATTTGCGCTCGACCGCACGATCGCGCAGCCAATGTCCGGGAATATCTGGCCAGACCTGGTCCTTCACCCAAGGCTTCTTTTTGTCTCCGATCCAACGCGCTTCGCGGGGAAAGACGAGCGTCGGCTCACCTTCAAGCGGAATGACGACGTAAACGTAACGATGAACGATTTCGAATCCGGAGGTGTACAAGACCGCGCCCTCGAATCCCGCGTATTGGTTGCCGCAAACGATAAGAGCGTCCAGTTCGGCGGCTTGCATGCGGGAACGGATGTTTTTGTACCGGCGATCGATTTCTTTCTGACTTGGCAAAATGACCCCTGATATCCACCCTTTAAGCGGGTATCGCTATAGCGGTGCCCTTGTACGATCCATAGCTACCCGTTTACTCCGCACAACTCGGCGGCGGTGAGCGCATAAATCTTTGTGATGTCAACCAATGTCTGAATACGAACTTTTTCTCCCTCTTTGTCGCGCGGGCCGCTGGAGGGGCCGTAGTTCACGGTTTCGACTCCGTAACGGCTGAGCACGCTGGCATCGGAGCACCAGGTTACGACCTCCCTCTCCGGTGTTTTGCCGGTGACGCGCTGGTGATTGCGGTCGATGGCCCCGATCATCGCGTGTTCTTTGCTGATGCGCGCACCCGGAACCGACACGTAAGTTTCGAATTCCAAATCCCAATCGGCATGCGCTTTTTCAAGTTCGAAAAAAAGGCGCTGAATGTCCCGGCGCGCTTCGGCCATCGGAATGGTGGGCGGGACGCGCACGTCGAGGAAAAGATCGGTTTTTTCGGGAGTGCGGCTGGCGCGCCATGCGTGGCCGCCGCGGATGCCGCCTAGATTGACGATGGCCTTCTTGCCGCCGTGAGCAGCCTTCTTCTCCCATTCTCCAATCCACTGCAGGATGGGCGGCATGAGTTCAAGCATGCGGCGGATGGAATTCATTTCCTCGCGGCCCTCGCAAAATGCGGTGTGCACGTAGATTCCCGTACACGAGATGCGTACCCACATGGACCCGAAATGCTCGAGCACGACATGCATGTCCGTTGGCTCGCCGAGAATACACATGTCGGGCAGCACGCCGTGATTTACCAGGTAATGTGTGCCGCATCCATAGCCGCGGTACTCTTTGCCCTTGAATTCACCCCATTGTGTTTTCTCGATTTCGCCGGCGACGGCGGCGATGATGACGTCTCCTTTCAACCGCACGCCGGCGCGCTGCAGCGCTTTCACGGCATTGGTGTAACAAACCAGCGCGCCTTTCATGTTGTAGATACCGAGTCCGTAAATGAAACCATCTTTGACGACGGCCTGCGGCTTGTAACCGAGACCGGTAAGGAATTCCTCGCGGCCGGTATTGGATGTGTCCATATGGCCGTTGAACATCAGGTTCTTGCCACCGCCCGTGCCTTTCCAACGCCCCACCACATTGGCGCGCGCTTCCTCGACCTCCTGCCAGGTGACTTCGAGGCCGATCTTCTGGAGCGCGGATTGCATGTACTGCGCGATCTGCAACTCTTCACCGGTCGGGCTGGGGATATTGATCACGTCGCTGGACATGGAAATAATTTCATCTTCGCGAACTTCAGCCAGAATCCGCTCGACGACTTTCGGACCGATGCTGCACTTCGGATTGGTAGTTGCGCTCGACACTTTGCTTATCCGTTTCCCATTCTCAGTTCTCAGTTTTCAGCGATGTTTTGCCAGGCGAAAGTCGTCCGGATCAGTACATAGTTTTTCGTTGCCGGCTTCCGTGATTAGAAAATTATCTTCCAGCCGCAACCCACCGCCGCCGGACCAGTAAATGCCGGGCTCGATCGCCAGCACCATTCCCTTTTTTATTGTGCCGGTGCCGGCTTGATGCGCGTAAGGCCATTCGTGGGCGCGAGCGCCGACTCCGTGGCAGATTGGGTGGGAGGGCTGTCCGGGGTATCCACCTTCGGCGATACGCGCGCGAATGAACTTGTCGAGTTCGGGAAAGCTGGCGCCGGCGCGCGCGAACGAAACCGCGCCATTGAAAACCTTCAGCAAAAGATCGAGCAGTTTGTGATACTCAGGCTTCAATTCACCCGGACAGGCATTCTTGGTGAGGTCGGTCCAATAACCGTCGGCACAGACCCAAATTTCAAACAGCGTCGGTTCGTCTTTCTGAATCGGGCGATCGCCGGTGGCGGTGAAGGTGGCGATTCCTTTTCCCGACCATACGAGCGTGAATGCGCGGGCCATCTCGACTTTACTGTTGTAGCCCACGCCCGTTCCGTGTACGAAGCCCTCGTACATGGCGCCGACTTCACTCTCTTTCATGCCGGCGCGCATGTGCTCTCGTGTGTAATCCATCGCCAGGGCCGCGAGTTCATTGGCTAAACGCATGCGCTCGATTTCTTGATCCGTCTTGATCGACCGAGCTTCGTTCAGCAGCGGTGTCGCGTCGACCACTTCACCGCAAAACTTCTTGAAGGATTCGAAATAGGACTGCATAAAAGTCGTCGGCTCGCCCACCATGCGGTCCGCGGACTGCGTGCCCATATTGAGTTCGACGGCAACTTTGTCGGTCAGGCCGCGTTGCTTCAGGACTTCATATGCACGGTCCCAGGCGCGGAACTGCGGTGGGCGCGGATCGCGCTCATCGTAGCCCTTGAAATAAAGAATGTCTTTGGTCCATGAGTTGCGCTCGGCGTCCGCCTGCTGCGGCTCAAGCGCAATCAGCGTGGGCTCGCCGTCGCGCGGAAAGATCACCGCGTCATAGCCCTTCATGCACCAGTAGTTGGTGAGATAGAGAACATTGTCAGGGGCGCGGCAGACGAGGGCGGATAGACCCTGATCTCTCATCAGGGCATGTACGCGGTCGAGTTTTGTCGAATCAATTGGCCAAGCCATAAAGCGGACTCGTTTGGCGGCGACGGATGAAGCCTTCTGCCAGCCTTCATGTGCCCCGAAAAACCACAACGTTGTTTCCTAGGTATGCACCGCCGACACCGGTTTATTTTCGTCCCGGAAACTCCAGCCTGCCTCTTTTCCTTTAATCAATCGATACACAGCAGTATGCAGCGGCGCTTCGGCTCCAGAGCGCTCTGCCTCGCGCGCAATTGCGCCGGAAAGAAAATCCGCTTCGGTCGTCAACTGATGACGCACGTCGTACAACATGGAAGGCGGATGATTTGTCATCGCACCGATCTTGTTCATCTCCCACGGATCTTCGTGAAGCTCGATCCCAGCCGCAGCAGCCACCCGCTTTCCCTCTTCGATCAAAGCGTGAAGAAGATGACCGAGGTCGGAATATTCGAGTTCGGCAGCGAAGTGTGGCGAGTGCGGCAGCCCCGTCAGCGCGGAAACACCGTTCACCGAAGCATTGAAGATCAGCTTTGACCATTGGGCGGGCTTGGCATCTTCGAGCGCCTGCGCTCTTAGGCCTCCCGCAACAAGCAGGCTGGCCGCCTCTCTTACGGCCGCGTAGGGCGTATTTGTAGGCTCGAACGGGCCCATCCATGTTGGCGTATCCAATTCGTACTGCACGTGATTGTCACTGTGTCGCGTGCCGCTCATGAAGGTCGTGCCGCGAATTACATAGCCCCGGGTATGGCTTGCGATGATCTCCTCGCTGCCCAGTCCGTTCTGAGCGGAGAGGACCACCCCCTTGTCGAAGCGGCAACCCACAGGCCGAAATGACTCCGCAACCTGGGTCGCCTTGGTCGCCACAATACCGAAATCAAAATCGGGAAGGTCCGAAGGTTTTGTAGTGGCTTTGAGTACGACAGAAAATTCGTGCGCCCCTGTAACTCGCAGGCCGTCGCGATTCAGCGCACGCGCATGGTCTTCGCGGCGAACGAAAGCCCACACCTCGGCGACCCGCGCCAGGTGGGCGGCATAGAGGCTGCCGATTGCGCCACAACCGATGATGCAGACTTTCTTCATCGTTCCTTAGAAGTCCTGGAAGCGGCCGGTATCCCCGCCCCTGCCCTTAGTATCCATAGGTCCAAGTTGCATCTTCAACGCTTCTCCATCTTCACTAGCTCGGAAAGTTGTCCGCCGTCATGATGCTGCAATGAACGGAAAATGCTGTCGCCGTTGTTAAACGAATCGTTAATGAAAATTCCCTGCGCGAAGAGCGCATCCTGCAGCGCTGCCGAAATCGTGTGAATAGGAGCTGCGCCGCCTTCGCCCATTCCCTTTGCTCCGCTGTAGGTGTGGGGCGAAGGAGTCGAAGTGTATCCATATTTAATGTGCGGAATATTCACGGCGGTGATCGGTGTGTAGTCGCTGAAGGTGCTGGTCAGCATGTTCCCGACCGCATCGTAAACGCATGTTTCCATCAGCGCCGCGCCAATGCCGTGAGCAGTCGCGCCGTAGACCTGACCTTCCACGATTGGCGGATTGATAGCAACACCGCAATCGTCTATCGCAACATAGTCGAGAATCCTGGGGACGAAAGTGTCACGATCTATCTCGATCACCGCAATGTGCAACTGCGAAGAGTAGGTCAGGGTAAGGCTTCCATACTTTTTTTCTTTATCCGGCACCTTAAAAGGGGCGCGCCAGACGTAGCGGCAATTGAGCGTGACGTCTTGCAATTCCGGGGAAAGCACGGCGCTATTGACGTTAACGATGTTCGCCAGGCCCCAGTAGTTGATCGACTTCCCCGTCCGCTTGGCCTTGACTTCCGGCCCCTGCTGCACCGACTCCGAATTCGAGATCGTCTTCTGTCGTTTCAAGCACAAATGAAGCCAGTCGTTTCATCTCGGTCTTGAGCTTCTGCGCTGCGCCGTGCACCGCCGACAATCCTGACACCGCAAATTGGCTGGCGTAGGTTCCAGAAAATCCGGTATGTACGTTGCGCTCGGTATCGAAGCCGGTGCGGACGGTGATCAGGTCGGGCGAAATATTGAGCACGTCGGCGACGACTTGCGCCGAGACCGTCTCATGCCCCTGGCCTTGCGGGCACGATCCGACCGCGACCACCACCTCACCATAGACATCGAGCTTGCAGTTCGCACCTTGCGAATTGCCGGAGAATGGAGCATTCGGATTCACGATCTGGGCCTGTCCGAAGTTGTTAGTGCCGGAATCAAGCGTGGTGCCGATGCCAATGCCGATCCAGCGTCCCTGTTGCCGCGCCTCCGCTTGTTTTTTCTTCAAGTCGTCCCATCCAACGAGTTGCTTGGCGACTTCAAGCATCTTGGGATAGTTGCCGGAGTCGTACACGCATCCGTTAGGCGTGGTGTAGGGAAACTCTTCCGGCCGAATGTAATTGCGCAAGCGCATTTCGTCCGCAGGAATTCCGATTTCGTGGGCGCAGATGTCCACGATGCGTTCCAGAAACCACAGGTGCTGCATGCGCGAGTAACCGCGATTCGGGCCGACCGGACACTTGTTGGTGACGGTCTGGGTAAACTCGATACGGGCATTCTTGAAGCGATACGTGCCGCAGAACACCTGGGAATAAATCACGCAGCCCAGAGGCTCGTAGCGGGGATAGGCGCCGCAGTCGTCAATATGCCGCGAGGCAATCGCGGTGATCACTCCGTCCTTGTCGAGAGCGACTCGCGTGTCGCGGAAGGTGCGCTCGTTTCCATGCGCGCTCGAAACCATGTGCTCGGAGCGGGTTTCCACCCATTTCACCGGGCGTCCGCCGGCTTTCTTCGAAGCCAGCGCACACACCGACATCTGCGGATAGCTGGTGATCTTGATGCCGAAGCTGCCGCCAATATCGGCCGTCTGCAACCGGATGCGATCAAAATGGACGCCTAAATGGGCAGCCAGAAACTGGATAGCAAACGAGGGGAACGAATTATTGCACCAGTAATGGATACGATCTTCTTTCGGTTCCCACTGTCCGATGACAACGTTATTCTCAAGCGGCGTCGAGGAGAAACGATGGAAGTGCATGCGGTCGATGTCGATCACATAGGCCGCTTCCTTAAAGGCTTTGTCGACCTCGCCGAACTCCCATGTGCCGGACCATATCCGGTTCGTGCCCGCTTCTTCGTGAAGGATGCTTTTGTCCAGCAATGCCTCCTCGGCATCGATCACAGGTTCCAGCGGTTCGTATTCGATCTGGACAAGCTCGGCGGCATCATCGGCGAGGCTGGCGGATTCGGCGACCACGGCGGCGACTGGTTCCCCCTGGTAACGGGCTTTGTCGACGGCCATGGGAAAGTCGCGGATCTTCTGGGCATGGTCGGGCGCGATCTCGATGAAAGGCTGAGTCTGGGCAGCGATCTCTTTGCCGGTTATGGTGCACACGACGCCGGGCAATGCTTCCGCAGCCGAAGTATCGACGCTGACGATCCGAGCGTGCGCATACGGGGAGCGCACGAAACGAAGATAGGTCATCTCGCGCAACTTGATGTCATCGGTAAATTTGCCGCGGCCGCGCAGCAACCGGTCTTCCTCTTTTCGGGGAAGCGAGGCGCCTACCCAACGTCCTCCGTTCTTATTTTCTTCAGTCACGCTATGAGTGCCTCCACGTTTTTGCCGCGTGTCCCACGCAACTACGTCAAAGCCGCCTGTAATCCATCGATCAATTTCTGAATCTGCTTCTTGGCCAGCGGTTCGAGCATGCCGCCGGCCACGGATGCCAGGCGGCCAAAGATTTGCGCTTCACCCTGCCAGTTCACTTTGGTCGCGAGCACAGTTTCGATCGCAGCTGCGTCGGCGACCGGCGCCAGGTCGAATCCCGCGACCATGGTGACATTTCCTCCCGCGACCGCTCCCTGTCCTTTATACTGCGCGCGGCGCGGATGATCGGCCTCCGCCAGTTCCATCTTCACGTCCGCGCTGCCCTTGATGTAGGAAATACCCACGTTCACCTTGACGGCGAAATGCGTGGCGTCCTGCACGGAGAGGCTTTGAAACTCCGGCAGCAGCGGCGCGAATCGATTGGGGTCGGTGAGGAAATCGTAAACCTCCTCGGGCTTTTTTTTGACTTCGAATTCGCCAGAAAACTTGATGGCCATATCAGACCTCTTTCATATTCCGGCCCGCGAGCTTAATGGCCTTGAAGATGTTCATATATCCGGTACAGCGGCACGTGTTGCCGGCGATCGCTTTGCGAATTTCCTTTTCACTTGGATCGGGATTGCCGGCGAGCAGTTGATGCGTGGAAAGCATCAGGCCGGGCGTGCAGTAGCCGCACTGGAGGCCGTACGACTCTCCGAAAGCTTTCTGAACAGGATCGAGCTTGCCGTCTTTTTCGAGGCCTTCGACGGTGGTGATCTCAGATCCGTCCGCCTGCACGGCAAACATCGTGCACGACTTTACCGCCAGTCCATTCATCAGCACCGTGCAAGCGCCGCAGTAACTCGTGTCGCAGCCGACGTGCGTGCCGGTAAGATCGCAGGTCTCGCGCAGGAACTCGACCAGCAACATGCGGGGCTCGACCTGCCGCGGATATGACTTGCCGTTTACCTTGATACTGATATCGACAGTGATTTTCTCGCCGGTTGCAGTTTCAGGCATACAGATGGACCCCTTCCACTTGTTCTCCGGCAGCGCGACGCACTGCAATGTGGATGGCGCGCTTCACCAGAGCTACCACCAGTTGGCGCTTGTATTCAGCCGATCCGCGCATATCAGGCTGAGGGTCAGCCGCAGCACGTGCCGCTTCGGCGGCGGTGGCGATCGTCTTGTCGTTGAGGATTTGTCCGCGCAGCGCTTTCTCCGCCTCTGTGGCGCGAATCGCCGTCAGACCCACGCAGCCAAGAGCAATCGCGGCATCCTGGCAGACATCGCCCGCCGTGGCGAGCTGTACGGCCACACTGGCGCTAGGGTACACCGGAGCGGAGCGCTTGAATGCAAGATAGGCCCCGCCGCTGCCCTTAGGCGGAATCTTCACTTCAACTTCGGTCACAAGTTCGTCGTGGGCCAGCGCGGTTGTGTAGGCGTCTTTGATGAAGTCGCTCAGGTGGATGGTGCGCGCGCCGTTCCGTCCGAGGCAGTGAACGGTGGTGTCGAGCGTGATCAGGGCGCTGGCCCAATCGCCGCTTGGATCGGCTTCCGCGAGCGATCCGCCTATCGTGCCCCGGTTTCGCACTTGAACGTCGGCAATTCCGGCCGCGCAGTCGTGGAGGACCGGAATCTTTCTCGCGAGCGCGGAGTGCTCGATTTCGGCATGGCGAGTCATTGCTCCGAAACGAAGCGCTCCCGCCTCCTCTTTAATAAAAGAGGTGCCTGGGATAAAGTTCAGGTCCACCAGGTGCTCCGGGTTGGCGAAGCGAAGCTTGAGCAACGGAATCAGACTCTGCCCGCCAGCCAGAAACTTAGCGTTCTCCCCGAGTTGGCCGAGAATGGCGATCGCCTCTTTTAATGACCCCGCCCGGTGATAGTGAAATGATCGCGGATACATGGTGATTCGTCTTTCCCTTATTGAGGTTCCACTCGCGCCGCGTGTGCGTGCATGATCCGTATCAATCTGGATTCGGAGTCCTCGAGATGCTGCTCCAATACAGCAGCGCATTGCTTAAGCTTCCCGGCAGTGAGCAGTTGACAGATTTTCCGGTGGACAGGAATCAGAGCGCCGGGATTGTCATGACTGCGGTCCACTAGCACCATCCCGACACGCAGTTCACCAAGTATGTTTTTGTAAAACAAATCAAGCCGCTGGTTCCGGTGGAAGCGGACCAGCAGGCTGTGAAAATGCAGGTCGTGATTCACGGCGCGAGACCAGTTCCGGTTGCGCACGGCTAATTCGTAACGCTCCACGGCGCTTCGGAATTCGTGCAATAAGGCCGGGTCCGCGTGGCGCGCCGCAAGCACAGCGGGCAATTCCAGCATGCGGCGCAACTGGTAGATCTCCTGCACATCATGCAATGAAAGTTGAGAGACCGCCGCGCCACGATGAAGGCTGCGCCGCAACAGACCCTCGATCGACAGGATCCGGATTGCCTCCCGCATGGTGTTGCGGGAAACACCCAGAGAAGAAGCCAGGGGCAATTCCTGAAGCTGGGTGCCGGGGCGGAACTCCCCCTCGAGAATCCGCTGGCGAAGGAGAGCGGCCACCTGATCCGCCACACTTACCCGGTTGAGCTGTGTTGGCTCCATGGGGAAGAACCGTAATCGGGTTTGACCGGCGATTCTGCCTCGAATTGTTCACCTTGTCAAGCTTTGAAATGTTGAAATATCATACCACCGCAAAAGGCTGGCAAGAGAAGAACGCCGTCTCGCCTACGAAACGCACGCGGGCCGGGAATGACCTCATCGCGAAAATAGGGAAACTCGCTGATGACGACCTTTCATTAAGCTCTAACATCGTGACTTCCTGCGGAGTCATAGAACTTATCTTCCAGGTTGATGCCGAACCGTGCCTCGATATGTCTTGGGTGAGTAACCGTCCAGGGCACGATGGTAACCCCCGCTGTGATCAACATCACGCAAGGCGTGTACGGTGGCCCGATAGGATTATGTCCATGGTAGTGGTTGTGCAGACGGTCCTACAACCGAGGGGTATGTTTTTCGAAGTGATTGCTGCAGGCTGCGGTGAGGTTTCCAACTTAAGCCCGCCGGGGCTGTCAGGCACGTTGCCGCACAGAATATGCGCCGAGTCCTTCACCCGGCGGGCAGATTGCGGAAACGCGCGATGAGAATCACGCTCTTGCACCCTGCTTCCAAAAGCCACCGCCGGCCCCGTCGGCGTGGCCGTGGCCCTGGGCATCTTGGATTAGGCTATCTGGCCGCCTGCCTTCTCCAAAGGGGACACATAGTTCGTGTTCTCGACGCCAAAAACGATATCGTAACGGACGATGTATTGCGTCAGCATTTGCGCGAGTTCGAGCCCGAGATTTTTGGCGTTACCGCGATGACGCATGAGGTCCACGTTGCCGCGGAGGCGTGCGCAATCGTGAAGGGCGTCTGTCCCGACACTTGGACAGTAATCGGGGGGCCGCACCCAACTGCCCTCCCGGAACAGACACTCGAAGAGTTTCCGCCCGTCGATATCGCGGTCGCCGGCGAAGGCGAGATCACCATCACCGAACTGGCCGAGGCCAAGGCGAGCGGCGCAGTTCCGTCGGAACTGGAGAACATCCTCGGCATTGCCTTTCGGGTTGGCGGCCGAGTCCTCTGCACCGACAAGCGTCCATGGCTGCAAAATCTTGACGAGCTGCCTTTCCCCGCCTGGGAACTTTTTCCTAGGGCTAGGTGGGGAGTCATGTCGAGCCGGGGATGCCCGTTCGGCTGCATATTCTGCCAAAGAGTGCTTGGAAGAAAAGTGCGGATGCGCAGCGTTGACAACGTTTTAGCGGAATTCGATGCGCTGGAGAAACGAGTCGGGCAACGCGAAATCTGGTTTCGGGATGAGACCTTTGGCCTGAATAAGCATTGGGCAGATGAATTTCTGGAGAAGGCCACCGCCAGAAACAAACGCAAAGGATACATTTGGGGATGGGGTGGCAACTCCAGGGCCAACCTTGCCGATTTGGACCTTTACCGAAGAATGAAGGAATCCGGATGCTACGGACTAAGCTTCGGCGTGGAGTCTGGCGATAAAGCAATTCTGAAGCGCGTTACAAAAGGAATCACCCCTGAGATGGCGATCCATGCGATCGCGACTGCCCAAGAGGCAGGCCTCAAGGCGGGGGCCTTTTTTATTCTCGGGCATCCCGGGGAGACGTGGCGAACCGCTCTGAAGACCGTACACCTTGCCGCAAAATCCCGTGCTGACTCCATCGCAGTCGGCGTGATGGTGCCGTACCCCGGTACCGAGATCTGGCAGATGGCGCACGCGGGTAAGTATGGCTACCAGCTCCTGACGGAAGATTGGCGCGTTTACGACAAGTACTTCGGAAACACGTTGTCAGTGAAGGGGCTGTCGCACCGCCAACTGGAATTGCTGCAATCGCTGACCTATGTCTGGTACTACCTGTACAACCTCAGATTTAGAGACCTGCTGCAATTTGTCTCAAGATTCCGCTCGGAAGCGTGGACCATGCTCAAACGGCTCCTTAAGCCCGTTCAAGTCGCGCCCGCGACTGTCCGATTTCGGAACCGCCCACCAGAGAAACCCGTTTCCGAAAAGAGTACTTCCAAGCGCTTTTTCGGCAGCCCACTTGCCGAACCGACAGAAGAAGAAATAGCGACCACTGATTGAGGGTTTTGTTAACGGTACGGATTGGGACAATTGATCTGTGTTCAAGTGTACCCACTAGAAAATGAACTACCCGTGTCTGGAAGATGGCAGTTTGTTCATTTTCGTCGGATAACGGTGTCGTGAGAGATGACCTGGGACGGGCTTGGCAAGTTTTTCTGCCGTCCCCCTGCATCAGAAACCTGCGCAAGAACCTGAACTTCGCCGCTAAGCCAAGTGTCATCGCGTTCCTGGGTACCTTTGTCCACCAGAAAGTAAACAATAAGGAATGCCAATGCTGTCCCAAGGGTAAAGGCCAGAGTGGTCCAAATTGATATGCGCCAGGCTGCGGTATTGCGCAGATTCTTAGACATGCCTGAGGATGTATCCAACGCCGCTGATTGTCTGAATCAACGGTCTGGACGCGTCGTGGTCCACCTTACCGCGCAAGCGGCGTCCCTGATTCCGGCAAAGATACTCCAGGAGGGAAAACTCCTGGGATGTTAATTGCAGCAACTTCTGCCGGCGCCATGCTTCCCGCCGCACCAAGTCCAGTTGCAAGTCGGCAGCTTGCAAACGCAGGGGCTCGTTCTGCGAAGCCGAGGTTCGGCGCAACTCTCCGGTTTTGGCATTGGTGGCTGTATCGATTTGATATCCAGCCTCGACTAACGCTCGTTGGAGAAATTGCTGAATCGCCAAGCCATCTTCAACCAACAGCAACCTCATGGACCCTCCCGCAAACAGTGCGCACGATTGGGATGCAGGAAAACTGGAGCATTACCGCGCTCTTCCCAAGATGATAACCTGCTATGTATACAAAGACTAATCACCCCGAAGGCTTGGATCTTCGCCATCATTCTATAGCCGTTGCCGATCGGTGGCGCCGTGTCAGCCAATGGAATGCTGCATGTTGCCATAACGGTTGAGTGAAGACAAGAAGTGCGCGGCGCCCGTTTTGTTTCGATTGCGTAGCACCATCTCAGGCAGTGTTCTGCTGGAACTTGCGAACGCGGGTGCTTAACGAAAGAAGTCGTCAGTGGATACGTTCGCAATCACCACGAGCGGCCAACATAGATGCTGAACGTCCGCAGGTCGCCATTCAAGTTCGGATTCCACTGGTCGCGATAGCTGCCGTAATAGATCAGCAACCCTCCCTCGAAGTTACGCGGGAAGATGTAGTAAGCCTTCGATTGCCCAATCCATTGCGGAACGATGACCTCCGAAATCTGGGTGGAAATCAAGTTCGTGTTGCCCAGAGCTGCGGCAAACAAACTCGAATTGAAGGCACCGCTGCTCATCAAGTACTGGTTTCCAAGTTGTGCCGCGTCGTTCGGATTCAGGTCGGGCCGGAAGCCGCTGCGCGCCGAGTTATAGGTTATGCGGAAATTAATCCCCGCACGCTGCCTTAAGGTGTAAGTTGAATCACCCCAGTAGGCCTGCGTGATTTGTTTGTACGGGACAAGCGGCTCGTCGAGTATGTAGCCGGTGGCGCTATCGTTTTGGAACGCCATGTACGTCTTCATACTGTTCTGCTGGTAGGAGTACCCGAGTCCCAGGTTCCAACCGGGCAAGGCCTGAGCGTAGCACTGGCCGTGTCAATGTAGAAGCGGTTGCTCCGCTGAAAGGTGGGGGGCAGGCCGGCGATGTTCAAACCAAACGAGGCTGTCGCACCCGGCGACGGAGAAGGGGACACGAGGTTCGGGGGGCTGTCGGGAAGTGGAACGGCGGGAAAGGCATTCTGCACAATGATGTTGGTGTCGTTGGCAAACGTCAGCCATGACTGGGGCGTAAGGATCACATTGGCGAAGACGCGGTTATCGCTCCGCGGCACGATCAGGTAGCCGGGGTCATGCGTACCTGTCCATTCGTACCCCGCCCGCGCGCTCCACAGATGGGCGTCGTGATAGCGCATGGCCAGCCCGGCAGTATTGCTAGACGACGACGGCACCACCTTTAGCAAATCGGTGTTGTCAACAGAGTAAATCTGCGACCCGTAGATGTTATACCTGGTATCGTTCCACAAAGCAGCATCGGATCGGTGATCCCGCTGCGCTTGTAGTAGGTTTCCACATCGAAATTCCGTGGCAACTCATACTCCAGCTTTAAGCCTTCCCAGTGGTTGTGATACGACGCATTGCCGTACAGGGTGTAGAAAGGCGTGAAATTGTTGATTAGATTTTGCTGGTGATAGTCGGCGGCGACTCGCAGCCGGTCAAGCGGGCGCCAGCTCAGGGTCTCGTCCGTGTCAACGTTGTTCTGAGGATAGTTGGTATAGAGGTCGCGCAAGCGCGTGTAGTTGACGTT
The DNA here is from genome assembly GCA_963709055.1 of uncultured Acidobacteriaceae bacterium. GTDB lineage: Bacteria > Acidobacteriota > Terriglobia > Terriglobales > Acidobacteriaceae > Acidiflorens. The sequence continues at coordinate 2,673 of CAVPUZ010000001.1, read as the reverse complement.
GCCATTCAAAATCAGCTGCGGGGAAGCCGTCCAGTTGAAGCTCACGCTGTCCGACGACTACTGTTTGGCGAAGGGATGTCGATAGCGTATCCAGTGCCCGTGGGCGAGGCGGGAGTAGCACCCGGCGCGGGCCGGACGGAGGAGGATTAAACGAAGTCGGGGCACATTGAGAACCGGCAAACCCAAATGCGAAGCCTTCGCAGGACGAAGCTCGGCGTCAAAGCCGCCCGTAAACGTTCCGGTAGGAAAGGTGAGCCTGTCATTGAAGCTCGAGAACTTGTGCTGGTAAGTGAGACGAACGGAGCCGATGTCGAAGTCCGCTCCTCCGGCAATATTCCGAGTCGTGTAGTTCGCCTGCTGAAACTGCGACTGGTAGTGGCACTGCGCACCGCAGAATTGGCCGCCAGCGCCCAACCCGGGAACGTAAGAGTTCTCATCGAGATAGGCGAGTTGGGTTGTGCCCGACCTCGCTTGCCAGTCGCCCTTTACAAACAAGTGGACCGGCAGCTTGGGCAGCTTGACTTGCGCTTGGACCTTGCCGAGTCGCCTCACCACGTAGAACGGAACGTGGGAGGGGATGAGATCGGTCGTGGTATCGCAGGGACCGCCGCAGCCGCTGGAGACGTCCAACAATGGAAAGGCATAGAAAGGAGTATGGTCCTGCTGCTGCACGAAACTACGCAGGTCGAAGCCAACTCGGGCCCAATTACCCGCCGTGAGTTGCGAGGCCGCCTGATAATCCTGACTGTTGAGCACATTTCCACGAGACACGATGGTCAAGTGATTCGGCTCCGAAACGTACGAGTGGCGACATCGGCCCCGCCGATTGTTGCAGCGTGTCGTATTCACCCACCCGGCCGCCAAACCCGCTTAGGTCGACGAAGCGATACTCGCCTGGAATGAGGGAATAGTACGAATTGCCGGGAGCTGGTTCCCGCGCTGGCTGGATCGCTGCTGCCACTCCACATGTTCCCACCCACGTATCTACCGAGAGTGGGGCCAGAGATCCAAGAACAGCATTCCCAGCGCCCCACTGGCCGCGCGCACCTCCATAGGTCGGCACGTGCGAGGTGAACCGCTGACTGCAGCATCGAGGCCGGGATTCATGGAAACCGAATGAGAAGGCAAACCAGACCTCACCAGCCCCCGCCCCCGGCGGCAACCACCTGAGCAGGTCGACTTCGGAAGGCCCTTTGTCGATGAAAATGCTGCACCGCTGGGGTTGGTTGGATCGGTGCCGTGAATCGAACCGTGACAGTTGGTGCAGCGAACTGCTGAGAAAGGCAGACTGGCGCCGTTGTGGTGGCCGGCATGGCACTGCAAGCACAACGCCGGCTCACTTATCTGTAACAGATTCGTGTTGGGTGAGCCATGGGCGGTGTGACAAATCATGCAGTTTTCCGTCACCGGAGGATGCTGGTAGGCAAACGGCCCGCGATACCGCGCGCGGCAGCACACCCAGAATAGCTGACTCCATGTTCGCCGTCCGCAGATTGTTGCCCGCCGGCCCACCGTGCGGATCGTGGCAATCCACACAACTCATCTTGCCTTCGCGCAACGGGTGATGATAGGGCATGCTGAGCTGCGCGCTCTCGGTCTGGTGACACTTCAGGCAAGCATCGTTCGCCTGCCAGCGGGGTTGCATCATGGCTTTGGTTTCGGGGACCAGATTCTCCACATTGCCTACGCGGCCGGGAGTCATCACATCCACAAAAGCTGCACCTGGAGAGCCAGCTTTTGCACCGTAATTGTGGGTCTGATGGCAGTCAATGCAGCGAACCTGGTTGGAAGCGTGCGGACCTGTCATCCAGTTGCGAATTCTTTCATCTCGCGCATGACAACTCAGACACACGCCGTTTGCGTCGGTAGCCGAGCGCTGACGGAAAGAGATGATCTTGGAAACATCACCGCCACCCTGCACGTGCAAGCTGCCGGGACCGTGGCATTGCTCGCATTCGACGCCTTGTTGGGCATGAAAGGCGTGCCGGAAGTCTTTCGCGATGTCGGCGTGGCAGGCGGCGCAGGCTTCCGCGCCCACCGAAGTCGCGCCCTCAATCTGGACGTACTTCCCATAAGAGGAGATCGCGTATTCGGATTTCTTGGCTGCGATGCATGGAAGACAGAGGACCACAACTAAAGCCAGAACTATGGGAACGGGTACCCTGAAATAAAGCCGCATCGACTTGTCCTCGCCGCCACGGGATCCTCCGCGCGGAACTAGGCGCGATGACCGCGCACAACGGCTTTTCCGACAGAATTTCGTTTTAGCCTAGGTTACTCGGCAAGCTCAATTCTGTGATGCGACTCACTTGACATAGTGACGAATGCCGATATTAAGGTCCCATATCAAAAGCCCTGTTATTCGTTTTAGCCCACACTAACTCCCCCTGGGACGAGTTTCCGTCGGAGCAAGAGGCTGCATGCCAAGTAGCAGCGAGTTCGGCAACCCTGAGTGGGCTAATGTCGCCGATAAACGGGAGTGTTTTTTTCTCCTGGCCCTGATGGAAGATCGGAGAGATATGTCCCAGTACGATCTCCTTCAGCGGCTTGGGATTTCACCGGGTGCCAGCATCCCAGCCTTGAACCGGCTTCGCAAGGAGGACTTGGTCACGAAAGAACCTGGTGGCGCAAGACGCCGGCAGGCTTTCAAGCACGCTTCCGCCGGATCGACGA